>NZ_JACJTT010000009.1 GCF_014698825.1 Richelia sinica FACHB-800 | reverse complement strand
GAATATCTTTGCTATCGAAATACTCTTAAAAATTGGCATACTTTTATGCTCCTCTGAGCAACTTCAAAACTATTTTTCTCACTGTTGTTACTCTACCACTTAGTCGCACAAAGTGCTGTAATCAGTTGCTTCTTGAGTAAATCCAGGTAGAGACGTTGTATATAACGTCTCTACAAATTTTATCTATGTAACTTATTTACCTGAAATATTCTCTAACCTAGCTGCAACCATCATTTTGACTACATCTTGCATCTTATACTTAGCTGCCCATCCTAGCTGCTGTTTGGCTTTAGCTGGATTACCTTTACCCACTGCTAAATCCGTAGGTCTGAATAGACTTTGATCAACAACTACATGGTTTTGCCAATCTAAATTGAGAGACGCAAATGCAGATGCTACAAACTCTTCCAAAGAACTACTAGTTCCAGTAGCGATTACATAATCATCAGGCTGTTTTTGTTGCAACATTAAATACATTGCTTCAACGTATTCAGGGGCCCAACCCCAGTCACGCTGAATTTGAATATTGCCTAAATATAATTTTTCTTTAGTACCCTGAGCTATACGACAAGCAGCGGCTACGATTTTTTGTGTAACAAACCTTTCTGGTCTCAGGGGAGATTCATGATTAAATAAAATACCTGAACAGGCAAATAAACCATAGGCTTCCCGGTAATTAGCCACTTCCCAAAAAGCTGCTGCTTTAGCTACAGCATAGGGGCTTCTGGGACGAAATGGTGTTGTTTCTGTGGCACCTATCCCTCCAGTATCGCCAAAACATTCGCTGGAACCAGCATTGTAAAGTTTAATAGGTAATCCTAAAAAGCGGATGGCTTCTAATAAATTGAGTGTGCCAGTGGCTACACTTTCTAGGGTCTCTACTGGTTGTTCAAAGGACAGTCCAACGGAACTTTGGCCTGCTAGGTTGTAAATTTCGTCTGGTTGGATTTTAGTTAATATCTGCAAGACGCTGCGGAAGTCAGTCAAAGCCATTGACTCTAACTTTACTTGGTCTTTGATACCCAAATAAACTAAGTTGCGGAAAGCAGACATCTGGGCATCCCGTGAAGTTCCACAGACACTGTAACCTTGACTGAGAAGTAACTGTGCTAAATAAGCTCCATCTTGACCTGATATGCCGCAAATTAGAGCTTTTTTCATGGGTTAGGGTTGCTCTTGTTAGAAAATATATTTAAGATTTAAGTAATAACGCGAAAGTCTTTAAGACTTTTGTTGTTTGTCATGCGTGAATGTCTGATTGTGAATTCACTGATAGCTGGACTCATATGTGGATGCAATACACCAGTGGCTTGCTGCCAAAGTTCTATAGGTGCAACTGAAATTTCATAACTGGATTTATGTTTGCGGACATGATACCATTTTTTTTCTTGGCAATGTTGACACCAAAAAGCTTCTAGCCACTCACCCCCTAAAGGAATCGCTGTTTTGGCTGCTACTAACATCAGTGCTTCTCTTCTGGGAATGCCTCGCTGTTGTAACTGTCTAGGACGTTCGGCAAAAAGCGGGTATTTAGGGCTAACACTGTCGAGATAGCAGCCATGTATCGGACAATAGATGGCTCTACGTTTAGAACGATTCCGATTTCGGTCACACCTTCTCTGCACTTCGGCCTCCTAACATTAGTAGATACAACATACATTCTCAGAAGGTTGCGTGGGAGGGGCTGAGATCCAAAGACCATCAAAGCCCAACTCCCCATATGAGTGAGTTATTAAGTTTGAGTAGTTCAGTTTCTTGAACTAGGAGTGCATAGTAGCACATGAATCAAAAATTAGACTATGGGAGTTATAGCCTCTATGAAATAGCCTGATGTAATACTTTCAGATATTCTTTAGCTATAAGTTCAGGTGTAAAGTGAGACTGCAAATATTGGCGGGAGGCATTACCCATCCGTTTGGCTAATTGGCGATCGCTCTGGAGTAAGCGAATAAAATCAGCTAAGGCTTTACTGTCGCCATTACTAACGGTGGTACCACACTGACCTTCAGTAATTAACTGTTTTAAATATGAAGATTCTGAACAAATTACTGCCACCGGTCTACCAGCCGCTAAGGCTGGATAAAGTTTACTGGGAGCTACTAAATTGTCCATTCCTGGCTCTACACTCACTAGCGATAAGTCGCAGGCTGTGAGAGAGTAAGGCAAGACTTTTTTGTCTTGATAGGGTAGAAACAGGAAGTTACTCAGTCCTAATTCTTTGACTGATTGAATCACACTATCTCTTTTCGCACCACCTCCTATGCAAACGAATTGAATAGGCTCGTCTTGGAGTTGTTGGGCAGTTTCTATAATGGTGTCCATATCATGACACCTGCCCATATTTCCAGAATACAAAACTGTAAATTTCTTAACAAGATGATGTTTTTGAGCAAACCAGTTGTCTTGTTTGGCAATGGGTACAATTAAGTCTGGGTCACCCCAACTATGAATTACAGACACCTTGTCAGCAACCTCTGGACAGTGGGATACTATCCGCTCTTTCATGGTAGGACTCAAAACAATAATGCCTTTGGCTCTGCGCCAAATTCTTTTGTTGAGTCCTAACCAGAGTTTTGCTAACCAATGATGTTTGGATACCACACCTAGTGCGATCGCAATATCTGGATAGAGATCATAAATTAAACATACATAGGTAACTTTAAAGCAAAGATGCGCTAGATATCCAGCAATAGTTAAAAAAGGTGGTGCTGATGTTAGTAAAAAAACGTTGTGACGCTGACAATTTTTGACAATATGTAGAAAAGCCCGCAATGTAAATAAAACACCATTGGCAGCTTTGCCTCTAATCCTACCCGACCACAGTTGAGTAGAACGGGAGCGTTGAATTCTTAATCGCCCTAATTGTTCAACAACAGGTGCTTTCTCAGTAGCAAAAGCATACCCTGGTTGTCCTGTAAAAACCTCTATTTTGGTTCCTTGTTGCTCTAATTGCTTAACTAATTCTTCGATTAACTGTCCTGTGGCAGCATAGTCTGGAGGGAAAAATTCAGTAATAACCGATAATTTTAGTAATTTACTATACCATTTATTTTCGTTTTCTAGCAAGTAATATTGATTTACAGATGCTAACTCAGAATCCTGAGGGTTTTGATCTTTGGGAGCTTGATATATTCCTGTGGTTGGTATGTCAGGAAAGAGCAAATCTGAGTGCTCCTGTTTCATCAACTGTTGCTTTTGAGATGTTGGGGTTGGTGACTTGGTTAATTTTTTGGGCCATTCACTGAATGCCATGAGTATATAGTCCCATAAAAAGATTTATAGAGATAGGTGTGTGATGAACAGCAATCCTCCCAGGAAATAGTTTGTCCTGATAGTTGAACTTGATTTTGAACCTCATCAGTATTTGACTATTCAACACTTACACTCTAAATGACAACAGGGTAAATACTTGATCCGGAAAGAGTAACATATATTCATGTCTAGAATCTTACCTTTTTGCAAAAAACCCTTACTAGGAAACTCTGAGTCCTAAAATAACGTCAACTAGGTGTCACCCCCCATACTTCTGAGGTCATAGAGTAAGAAAATCTAATCAATTCAGAAATTACCAAGGTTAAGATACAGAGTTTTAACTTTTTAGCCTCAGCAAATACAACCATGGATAATAGACAAACACTGATTCAATATACTTTTGTAAAACACGATTGTCACAACTCCTGACGAAGTAGAAATTTACCTGTTATATATATAGCAAGTATCTACTACAAATAGTAGTTTTTTATAAATTTTGTGCCAGATTGGTATCAAGTATGTTGTATTAAAAATAATTAACTTTTACAAAGTTAAGGCGATAAAGTTACTGAGCATAAATTACTTACTGAGTCAGATAATTACATCTATGGATAATCACTCTACTATCACCCCCCTTGCCAACAGCAAAACAATTACTGTGCCCCCTGCGGCTACACTTGCTCCTTTTATAGGGTTTGAAGCTAAAAATGGTGATGGTGATTTTCGTCAAATATTAGGAGTTCTCAAACGGCGCGTCTTAGTAATTTCTGGGTTGGGTGTGGCTGTTAATGGTGCTTTTGCTTACTCTACATTTCAGCAGGAGTCAGTATATCAAGGGAATTTTCAACTTTTAGTTGAACCTGTCAATGATGATAATAGCTTGGGTAAACTCACACAAATAGATGCAAATATCGCTAAACCAAGTCTAGATTATGAAAGCCAAATTCAGGTACTTAAAAGTCCTGAGCTATTGGGAAGTGTAGTTAAAAAATTACAAAGCTATTATTCAGATATTAATTACAATTCTTTGCTTCAAGACTTAACTATTAATCGTGTTGGTACGACAAAAGTTATAGAAGTTCGATATAAAAGTAACAACGCCCAAAAAATTAAAGTTGTATTAGATGAAATTTCCAAATTTTACCTCAACTATAGTTTAGAAAAGCGGCAAACTAAGTTACGTCAAGGAGTACAATTTGTTGATAAGCAGTTACCAGATATTAAAAATAGGGTACTGCAAATGCAAAAAGAATTACAAAACTTCCGTCAAAAATATGGGTTTATTAATCCTGAAACTCAGGCTCAAGTAGTTAATCAACAAATGCAAAGATTGGCAGAGCAAAGATTGAATATCAATCAACAATTAGCTGCTGCTCGTGCTAATTTTGTCAGTTTAAAAGGAACCCAAGGAGAATTAGCTGCTCTCAATAATGCTCCCACATATCAGCAATTAATCTCTCAACAGCGTCAATTAGAAGCTCAGATATCTGGCGAATTAGCTCGTTTCCAACCAGATAACCCAACCATCCAAATGCTAGAGGAAAAAAGGCAAAACTTGTTGCCATTATTACAACAAGAAGCCAAGCGAGTTATAGATATAAAATTCGCAGAAGCACACACAGCATTAAGAAATTTAGATGTACAAAGTCAGTCCTTAGCCCAAGCGGAACAAGAATTACAGCAAAGAGTAGAGCAATTACCAGTTTTGGCTAGGAAATATAATGAATTGCAGCGAGATTTACAAATTGCTACTGATAGCTTGAATAGATTTTTAACGACTCGTGAAACACTACAAATAGAAACTGCTCAAACAGAATTGCCTTGGGAATTAATCAAAGCTGCTACTTTGCCAGATACGCCTATATCTCCAAATATTCAAAGAAACTTACTGCTAGGGTTAGTTTCGAGCTTTTTATTAGGTATTGGTGCTGCTTTATTGATGGAGAAATTAGATAATACATATCATACTTTGGAAGACATTAAAGATAAAATTAAACTGCCTTTATTGGGTGTTTTACCGTTTGATAAAAGCCTGTCTACAGGAAATTTATTAACTTTAGAAACCAGAAAAACTGAGAATATATTAACAGGAACACCTGTATACGCAGGGATAGGTAAGTTATCTAATTTGTTCCCAAATCGTTCTGAACACCATGGCTATTATGGACAAGGACAATTTTGGGAGTCTTTGCAACTTCTCTATAGCAACTTGCAATTACTCAATACCGATAAACCAATTCAGTCTTTAGTTATTTCTTCTGCAATGCCAGGAGATGGAAAAAGTACAGTAGCTTTCCATTTGGCTCAAATTGCCACAGCAATGGGGAAAAAAGTTTTACTAGTAGATGCTGATTTGCGCCGCCCCCAATTACACACTTTATCAGATTTGAATAACTTCTGGGGATTAAGTAATTTAATCTCTAATCACATACCAATGGAGCAAGTGATCCAGCAATTTCCTGCTATGCCAGAATTATCTATTATTACTTCTGGCCCCACACCACCAGATCCAGCTAGGTTATTGTCATCAGACAAGATGAAGCAGTTGATGGCCCATTTTCATCAACATTTCGATTTAGTGATTTATGATGCTCCACCAATGATGGGATTGGCTGATGTGCGCGTACTTACCCCGCAAACTGATGGTCTTGTCTTAGTGGTGAGGATGGATAAAACAGATAAATCAGCTTTGATGCAGGTTGAGGAAAGTTTGAAAATTTCCTCAATGAAGCCACTGAATCTCTTAGGAATAGTAGTAAATGGAGATAAAACTCAAATGAGTGGGTACAACTACTATTACAATCGTTACAGAGAGAAAGAGTACAGATAAGTTTTGTCAAAGATAGGGAGTAGGACAACAGCGGGTCATTGACACAAATTTGCCTACCCATATCCATGATCCCTATCACTGACTCAATAAACATCGCCGTAAATGGTCTAATGCTGCACAAGCGCTTAAATGACGAATAATAGACCTACCGCGCATCGTACCCAAGCGATGCTCAAAGCTATAAACTTCGTTATTGGGCCCAGCTAAACCGATATATACCAACCCTACAGGCTTATCATCAGTGCCTCCGGTTGGTCCAGCAATGCCAGTAATGCTTAATCCCCAGGTGGTAGAGAGGCGATTTTTGACTCCCTGGGCCATTTGCTGGGCCACTGTGGCACTAACTGCCCCAAATTGGTCTAAATCTGCTGGATTGACACCTAGTAACCTGAGTTTTGCAGAATTATCGTAAGAAATGACTCCACCCCAAAAATAGTCAGAACTCCCGGAGATTTCCGTCAACATTTGCCCTAGTCCTCCCCCGGTACAAGATTCTGCTACAGCGAGAGTTTCCCCTGAAGACCTTAATAATTGACCGACAACAACAGCCAATGTATCGTTATCTTTGCCGTAATAATCTAGGCCACCGATGTCCCGAAGTTGCTGTTCAATAGGGGCAATCAATTCTTCTGCGACAGATGGGGAACTGGCTTTAGCAGAAATTCTCAGCCTCACTTCACCTTTGCCAGCGTAGGGTGCTACTGTGGGGTTGGTGAGGTTCAAATAGTCAGCAACTTTCTCGGCCAACACCGACTCACCAATGCCCCAAAATTTTAAACTGCGGCTGTAAATAATTTCTTGTCCCCAACCTTGACTTTTGAGAAAAGGAACTGCTGTTTCTTCCCACATCCGATACATTTCACTGGGAACACCAGGAAAAGTCAAAATGGTTAATTCTGGCCGCGGTTGCCAAATTATCCCCGGTGCTGTTCCTGTGGGGTTGGGTAAAATTTCTGCCCCTTGGGGAATCAACGCTTGTTTATAGTTACTGGGAACCATTACCCGACCCCGTTGGGCGAATTTCTGGGCAATGTCTTCGATAATTTCGGGACGTTCTACTAAAGGTACACCAAAGAAATCGGCAATAGTTTCGCAGGTGAGGTCATCTGGTGTGGGGCCCAGTCCACCAGTGAAAATGAGAATATTGACTCTAGACGCAGCAATTTCAATGACTTGCTGTAATCTTTCACGATTATCCCCAACTACAGTTTGATAGTAGTGGGGTATACCTAATTTTGCTAATTGCTGGGCTAGATATTGGGAGTTACTGTTGAGGATATCTCCTAACAGTAGTTCCGTACCAACACAAATAATTTCTGCACTCATCGGATTTTGGATTGGCAATTTTGGGTGGGGGATTTTGGAGCACATCCAAAATCCAAATTGGCTTAAGCTAGGACTGGTACGGGTATTTCTAAATGGGGATACAAGGGGAAGCGATCGCACAATGCAGCCACTCTCTGACGGCAATCGTGGGCTACTGCTTCTGAATCTGGAGACAGCAAGCGATCAGCAATAATATTACCAATTTCTGTGAATTCTGCTGTTCCTAAGCCCCTGGTGGTCATGGCTGGTGAACCTAACCGCAAACCACTGGTAACAAAAGGTGATTCTGGGTCAAAGGGAACGGTATTTTTGTTAGCGGTAATATTTACACCACTAACTAGCTGGTCTGCTTTTTTGCCAGTCATGCCAATTGACCGCAAATCTACTAACATCAAATGATTGTCCGTACCATCTGATACTAATTTAATGCCCCGATTTTGTAATTGGGTCGCTAAAGCACGAGCATTTTCAATTACTTGACCAGAGTAAGTGGTAAACTCTGGCTTCAATGCTTCACCAAAAGCTACAGCCTTACCAGCAATCACATGTTCTAAGGGGCCGCCTTGTGTTCCAGGGAACACAGATTTATCCAGCTTTTTACCTAATTCTGCATCACGGGTTAAAATCAAACCTCCACGGGGTCCACGTAAAGTTTTGTGAGTAGTTGTGGTAACAACGTCACAATAGGGGAGAGGATTAGGATGATGACCAGTGGCAACTAAGCCAGCGATATGAGCAATATCTGCTAGTAAGTAAGCGCCAACTTCATCAGCGATCGCTCGGAATTTTTCAAAGTCAATGATGCGAGGGTAAGCAGAATAACCGCAAATCATTAATTTGGGACGTTCTTTTAAAGCCAAATCGCGAATTTGATCATAATCTAGCTGTTCTGTGGCTTGGCTCACTCCATAGTGACGTACCTGAAACCATTTACCAGAAACATTCACTGGTGAACCGTGGGTCAGATGGCCTCCATGAGACAAATCCATACCCATAATGGTGTCCCCTGGTTCTAGTAGGGTGAGGAAGACAGCAAAATTGGCTTGAGCACCAGAATGGGGTTGGACATTGGCATGAGCCGCACCAAATAATTGTTTAGCTCTGTCAATCGCTATTTGTTCAATTTTGTCAATAAATTCGCAACCGCCATAGTACCGTTTACCTGGTAGCCCTTCGGCATATTTATTAGTTAAAACAGAACCTTGGGCAGCTAAAACTGATGGAGAGGTAAAGTTTTCACTGGCAATGAGTTCCAAGTGGTCACGTTGACGCTGTAATTCTTGGTTAATTAAATCGTTAACAGCAGGATCAGAAGATTGAAGAAAATCGGAGTTAGTTTTAGTCACGTTCACTATCCTTGTGCTGGGCAAAACTGGAAACTGAGCTAGGCTGTGGTATCACAGCTACTTTGTCAGTTGATTACAGACAATTCATCATACCGACGTGATGAGATGCTCAAAATCATGAGCGCTTTCACTGATCAGTAAGCTTTAGGTTGAATAATATATTGTGACACTTCCTACAAATAACTTAACGGAAATGCCGCTATCGACCCTGGCTGTGTGGAAAGAAAATATAAATAATAATATTTATGTATTACTTTGTACTAAAAATTTAGAAATGTCCCAATTATACAACATACAATAAAAGTAGGTGTAGTAGGGAAATTTTTCAAATTGCTCCTTCTTTACATCAGTGCCAACCCAAAACTCTGCATAAGTAGTAGAGTTTGGTCGAGGAGCATCCAGAAAAATTTTTCACTGAGATTCCTTTTTGATCAGCTAATTGTCCTGCTCACTGAATACAAGTAGAGATACTAAATATAACATTTTCCCAAACATTACCGTTAAATTCCTGAGTGTCCCTGGGTAATATGGCATTAGCTGATGATTCTACAGGAGGTGTTGGATGTTAGTCATTTTAATGGACAACCAAATCCTTGCCCCTGAGCAAGTTTGTCAGTCTTGTTTACTGGCTAACGGGAATGGTCAACCTCGATGGCGTGGTGGTCAACTCACCTGCGGTCAAGCCATTCGCAAACTAACTGAACAGCAGCCGATGCAATATGAATGTGTGATGGGTTTTCGAGTAGCCAACATAGATTGAAAGGACTATCAATCTGGGGCGGTTGGATGAGAAATTGGGATACTGCCAACAACTGCGTTATCCTATGCTCAATAGGTTTAAAAATATCATCTTAGGAGGATATACAATGTCTTGGCGCGGGTCTACAACTGTTAGCGATCGCCTGTTTGCTTGTTTACCTTATTTGCTACCCTTGGTAGAAGTCTTTGCCTTTGGGACATTTTTGTTCAGAGATTTTCCCCTGCTGCAAATTATCTTTTTACCTTTGATGCCATTGTTAAAAATTTACTATGGCGTTCGTTATGCCGGACTGATTATCTTCTTTGCTTTATGGTTGTTGGTAGTCAGAAATGAAAAAATCAGCCATTTTATTCGCTTCAATACAATGCAAGCAATTGTGCTAGATATAGTAATTGTATTGTGTAGCATTCTGACTGATATGGTGGGTTTAGTACCCAGTAGTGGTTTTGCGATTCAAACCCTCTACACCACAATTTTTATGGGAATAGTCGCCGCAGTTGCTTATTGTGTCGCTCAGTCGGTTCTGGGTAGATACGCAGAAATTCCTGCTATTTCCGATGCGGTGCATATGCAGGTGCGTTAACAGTTAGCGAGGCACAACAGTATTTTCTAGGCGACCAATACCTTCAATTTCCACACGGATGCGATCGCCTATTTTCACCGGACCCACACCCATCGGTGTACCTGTCAATACTATATCCCCAGGCATTAAGGTCATCACTTGACTGATATAAGAAACCAACACATCTGGGGAAAATACCATTTCATCAATAGTGGCAGATTGTACAGGTTGAAACTCATCGTTTACAAAAGTTTGTAATCTGGCTCCAGGATTTAATTCTCGGACAATCCAAGGGCCCAAAGGACAAAATGTATCAAAACCTTTTGCTCGCGTCCATTGACTATCCTTTTGTTGTAAATCCCTAGCAGTAACATCATTGGCGATGGTGTAACCCCAAATTTTGGTTTGGGCTTGGGCTGGAGTACAATCACTGGTGCGATCGCCGATGACCAACGCCAATTCCCCTTCATAGTCTACTCGTTGTGATTGTTGGGGATATTTTATTTCCATTTCCGAAGCGATAACCGCTGTGGGTGGCTTGAAAAAAATCAATGGTTCCGCAGGTACAGGGGTTCCCATTTCAGCCGCATGATCAGCGTAATTTTTACCTACAGCCACAATTTTAGAAGGCGCACAGGGAGCCAGAATTTTGTATTTCTCTGGTTCCAAGATTAAATCAGTGGGTTGACCATCCAACCAAGGAGGAGCGTCCAAAACCTCCACATTCAGGGATAGTTGTAGCAACCCATAGTAAATTTTGCCATCTTGACTTTGAACTCGCACGTAGCGCTGCGCCATAACCTTGAAGAATCTCCTTAGAGATCGAAATTTCGGCCGATTGGGTTAATGATTTAAATTGAAAACTGGTAAGATTATAATTCCTTGTTGCTTCAGATGTAGATAATGTCCCGTACAGTCAATCTCCATCGGCAGCCATTTTGTCCATAAGGTGACTTTCAAATATATGACGACAGTTTACGAAACAATGTACATCCTGCGCCCTGACTTAGGAGATGAGCAGGCCGAGCAAGCGATCGCTAAATATGAAAACTTGCTTCGTGACAACGGTGCTGACAATATCCAAATTCAAAACCGTGGTAAGCGTCGTCTCGCTTATGAAATCAACCGCCATCGTGATGGTATTTACGTTCAAGTCAACTACACAGGCCCAGCTACTGTAATTGCTATATTTGAACGTGCTATGCGATTGAGCGAAGAAGTAATTCGCTATTTGACCATTAAGCAGGAAGTTCACGAAGAGAAAGCCGAAGCCGCAGCGACAGCTTAAGCAACTCTAGCAGTGATGAATACTGATGAATTTCAGATATTCATCACTCACATCAAGTATACAAATGACAATTTAAATTCTCCATCTCCACCTAAAACTTAGGCCAGTATTTATTTTCCCTTCTCTACAACATAAGTAAAATTTGACCATTCAACAACTATGGGAGTAGTTGTCAATTTCTCGTAAGTACGATATGGTTTTGTTATTTCGGTGGTACATATAGCAATTCCTAGAGAAATGAAGACACTCACTAGTTGTGTCAACATAGCTTAGGCATAATCAAAACCAAACACCAACAGACTTTCCAGCCTGTTATCTGGTAATTGTTTAAAGTTTCCTGCTATACAACCACAAAACCCAACCGTGCTAAGTTTGCGGTACTTCATCGAGTACCTGCTACAGACATTATTATCGAATTGATACATAAAATAAGAGCTTTAAGCCACTGTGAGCCAATCTGACACATCAAACATCCAAGCTCTCTCTACCGAAGTCTCTCAGTTGCGCCAAGAGTTGCAACTCAGAGACCAATTAGTACAACAGCTATCTCAAGAACTCTTCCGGCTGGTTAAGGGTAATACTAACTTTATGCCTCCACCGCAGGAGTCTGAATATGACTCAAGTCAAGTACAGGCTCTCAGAGAACAACTCCAAGCTGTTGAACAACAGGTAACTTTTTACCAAGAGCAAATTACCACTCGCGATGCGGAAATTTATCAATTACGTCAGTCAGTCCAAGAACTAACTGACCGCAGTCGTATGTTAGAGCAAGTGGTTCAAGAATTACCTCAGATTTACCGTCGTAAGTTTGAGGAACGAATGACACCCGTCAGAGATAAAGTTGCTATGCTGCAACGAGAAAATCGCCAATTGCAGGCAGAGTTGCAAAGCGTCAGTTATCGTTTAGCACTCAAAACTCGCTATACCCAGCATAGTGGAATTGATTTACCAACCTTTCCTCGTCCAGGTGGTATGAGTAGTATTTCTGAACCCCAAAATGCCTAATATTTGTGAATTTAGTTAAATTTCCCATAAAATGTAAATTCCGCAATTCCTGAAATTAAGAATTGCGGATTTGATTTATGGGTTGGTTGTGAGGATGCGATCGCTTATAGGTTTTTTGGCTATTTGAATGAAAATTTAGTTTGAAAAAGAAAGATTACCCTGAGTAATAGATGAATTTAACTGGCTAATTGTAAACTTGCCCCTTGGGTCGAGGCAAAAATTTCTTCATAACTATCGAAAATTTCAAATACCGAGTCTAACTGACTAAGTTCTAAAATCAATCTTACAGGTGCTTTGACATTGCAAAGAACCAAACGACAACCAACTTGACGAGCTACGGTTAACCCTTTGACTAAAGGGACTAGCCCAGAACTATCCATAAATTCTACTTCTGAAAGGTCAATCACCCAGAGTTGATGTGGTTGAGGTTTGGCTTTAGACATCTGTTCACTCAAAACCATCCCACCATGCAAGTCTATACTGCCTTGGGGTTTGAAAAAAATCACTTGGGGTTCTTGTGTAAGAGTCATGGATTTAACTGGGTAGTTGAAATACTCTGAAAACAAGACTGACATCAATACTCTTTAGGTTCCAACGGTAGAATTACTGTTTACTTTAACTGCCAAAGCTGACACTAATACTCCGTGGATGGAACATTACTAAGTATTAATGCCCTATAACTTTTGGTTATCCATGAATATAAGCACAAATTCTAGGGAGATTTGGTAGCAAAGATATCTTTTACAAACTTTTTATAATTTTTTTAATTATTTATATTTTTAGATAAAAAAGATTAATTGAAATCTGAATTATGATATATGGAATTAGGTGGGGATTTATTGGATCAATAAATATTTTTGGCTATTTAAATAAATAAAACCGAATAGCTACAATAGTATTCACACTATAAATTCATCAACACCAGTGTCAGCTTAATTGACACCCCAAGCAAACACAAGCGAAGATATAGTAAAAGTAAAAATTTGTAAAGTCGGCGGTGCTGGATGTCTTTTGAGGTAATTTCACTAGAAAACATCCAAGAAATAGCTCAATCTTATGGTTATTGGGCTATTTTTTTGGGAATTTTGCTAGAGAATTTAGGCATTCCTCTTCCTGGTGAAACCGTTACTCTAGTAGGCGGCTTCCTAGCTGGTAGTGAAGAACTAAATTACTGGCTAGTTCTCAGTGATGCAGTTGCAGGAGCCGTTATCGGCGGTACGTGCGGCTATTGGATTGGTAGGTTTGGCGGTTGGACTTTCCTGCTGCAAGTGGGTAAGGTCTTCCGCATATCTGAGGCGCGTCTACTGAGTATTAAAGAGCAATTTAGTGAAAATGCTGCTAAAGCTGTATTTTTCGGCCGCTTTTTCGCTTTGCTGCGAATTTTTGCTGCGCCCTTAGCTGGTATTGCGGAAATACCTTTTGGCAAATTCTTAATTTATAACTTTGCTGGAGCATCAGTCTGGGCTAGTGTGATGGTCACTTTAGCTTTCTTTGCGGGGAAGATTATTTCCCTGGAACAGTTGGTAGCATGGGTGAGCCAGTTTGCACTCCTAGCTTTACTAATTTTAATTGTTGTCATTGTTGTGCCGATTTGGTGGGAGTCTCGCCAAATCAAGCAGGAAGCAGGGGAATAGTTAACTGGAGACAGGAGACAGAAAGTCAAGAAATATTTTTCTCAATCTATCTGTTCCCTGTCGCCTTTTCCCTGTAGCGTTATTTACCTGTCTGGGCCCAAATCCGGGTGGGTAGTCCCCAAACGTAGATAAAACCTTCTGCGGCTTTGTGATCAAATTGGTCTTCCGCACCGTAGGTGGCTAAGTCAGGGGTGTAAAGGGAATTATCACTCCAACGACCAACAATGGTAGCGTTACCTTTAAAGAGTTTAATTCTGACGACTCCAGAAACTCGTTCTTGGGTCTTTTGAACAAAAGCATCTAAAGCAGCTTTGAGGGGGCTATACCAAAGACCGTTATAAACTAATTTGGTGTAGGTTTCTTCAATACCTCGTTTATACTGACTGACATCTGCTGTCAAGGTGAGGCTTTCTAAATCACGGTGAGCATTAATGAGGACGACCATTGCCGGTGACTCGTAAATTTCCCGTGATTTGATACCTACTAGGCGGTTTTCAATCATATCAATCCGCCCAATGCCATGACTACCAACGATTTGATTGAGTTCTTGAATTAATTGGACGGGGGCTTTAGGTGTACCGTTGATGGTAGTGGGAATACCTCTTGTAAAACCAATTTCTAAATATTCTGGCTCGTTGGGAGTATCAACGATGGCCTTGGTCATTTCATAGATTTCTTCTGGTGGTTCAAATTTGGGATCTTCTAGGACACCAGCTTCGATACTGCGACCAAGTAAGTTTTTATCAATACTGTAGGGAGAAGATTTTTTCACAGGTGCAGGAATGCCAAATTTTTCTCCGTAGGCAATGGTTTCTTCTCTGCTCATTCCCCATTCTCTAGCTGGGGCCAGGATTTTTAAATTGGGGTTGAGGGCTGTGCAGGAAACATCAAAGCGTACTTGGTCATTACCTTTACCTGTACAACCGTGAGCGATCGCATCCGCACCATATTTTTCGGCGACTTCGACTAAAATCTTAGCAATTAAAGGTCTAGCTAGGGCTGTTCCTAAAGGATAGCGATTTTCATATAAAGCGTTGGCTTGAATCGCTGCAAAGGCATAATCTTTAACGAAACTATCTTTTACATCTACTACCAAGGATTCACTGGCACCAGATTTGAGAGCTTTTTCCCGAACTGGCTCTAATTCATCTCCCTGACCTAAATCTGCGGCTAGGGTAATAACTTCTTCTACACCCCATTCCTGCTTTAAGTAGGGTATGCAAACGGAGGTGTCTACTCCCCCAGAATATGCTAAGACAACCTTTTTGGCGCGACCCATTGGTTTCTCCAGTTAGGAAAACAAAATAATGAGTCATTATTATATCCGAGTTACCCAGTGTATATTTTGCTGATGCAACTGGATTTGCTCAGGGACTGGTAATTGATTTTTTGTCCTATCCTGAATATGGGAACTAGTGATGTGGGTAAAACTGTGTTTTTCAGTGTTGTAATTCCAACTTACAATCGTCTGCCGATTTTGGAAAAGTGTCTCCGTGCTTTGGAAGCACAGGATTTGAGTGCATCCAGTGTCGTAACTGGATATGAAGTGGTGGTAGTAGATGATGGTTCTACAGATGGCACATTAGATTGGTTGACAACTCATCAAGAGGAGTTTCCCCATGTAAGGTTGTTTGAGCAAGACCATGCTGGCCCTGCTGCGGCACGAAATTTAGGTGTAGAAAAGGCTGTAGGGGACACAATTATTTTTATTGATAGTGATTTGGTTGTCCTTAACAACTTCTTGCAAGCTCATGGGAATGCACTCAAACAGGGGCAAGAGAAATTGGGGAGCGATCGCTTTTTCACCTATGGTGCAGTTATTAATACTTGTAATTTTGACAATCCTACTGCTGAACCCTATAAAATTACTGACTTTTCGGCAGCTTTTTTTGCTACAGGCAATGTGGCGATTCCTAAACATTGGTTAAAAACAGCAGGTCTATTCGATACTGGATTTCAACTCTATGGCTGGGAAGATTTGGAATTAGGGGTAAGATTGAAAAATTTAGATTTGAAATTAATTAAATGTCCTGAAGCCGTAGGTTATCACTGGCATCCACCATTTAATTTAGAACAAATTCCTAAATTAATTGACCAAGAAATCCAACGGGGACGTATGGGGGTTTTATTTTACCAAAAGCATCCTACTTGGGAAGTCAAGATGATGATTCAAATGACTTGGTTACATCGATTGCTGTGGGGAATTTTATCTTTAAATGGGGCATTAAATGAAAAAACTATGGCACCTTTCTTGCAATGGTTAATTAATTTAGGCAAACCGCAATTAGCCCTAGAAGTGGCACGCATTTTCCTCAATTGGTACAACGTCAAGGGAGTTTATGAAGCTTATGGAGAAATGCTCAAAGCTTCATAAATTGCCATTGACAAAAATAATTCTGTTTTTAGACCACATCTTAAATCAATCTCTGACTTTGCGTCTTTGCTCCTCAAGCATCTTGGCGAGAAAATATCCTGAAGATGGGGAGCATCCCAATTTTGCAAAAATAACCGCAGCAACACCAAAAACTCTCTTCTTCCTTCTTACCTATCCCTACGGGACGCTACGCGAACGTGTCCTTTCCTCCTATGCCTTCGGCACGCTTCGCGAACGTGGTTCGTTTATTTCAAGTCTTGAACTCAAGCAAAAAATAAACTTACACATTTGGGATGCTCCCTGAAGATGTGGTTTATTTCATCCCATCAAGGATGTAAATGAAAAACATTCAAGGCAATAGAAATTAAACTGAGGAAAGTTAAGAAACCAATAGTATCTAACATAGTTGTCACTAATGGGCCACTCACTAAAGCAGGATCTAACTTTAAGCGCTTCAATCCCATGGGTAACAATGTCCCCAATGTCACGGCCACAATGGTATTAGTTGCCATCACTGTGCCCGCAATTAAAGCTACCCATCTTTCTTCTGGTTTGGCCCAAATTAAGGACAGCAAAATCATCGTTACACATAAAGCTACTGCTGTCCCTAACCCTGCTAAAAGCTCTTTACGGAGGATTTTCATGGTGTCTTTAGGTGTGACTTCACCTACACCTAAACCGCGAATAGTGACGGTTAAAGCTTGAATACCCACTGTTCCCCCAGTGTTAGAAAAAATCGGCATAATTACCGCTAACACAGGTACAGCAGCAATTACTTGTTGAAAAGGAGCGATCGCACTAGCTGCACCGATGTACAATGCCATAATCGCTAACAACCAAGGCAACCGTTTGCGAATTGTCACCTGGGGAGGAGATAAGGCTTCTTCATCACCACTCACCCCTGCCAATTTTTGAATATCTTCTGTCGCTTCTTCCTGTAAAATATCGACAACATCATCGATAGTAATAATACCGACCAATCTTTCTTCCCTGTCTACTACAGGCATGGCGATTAAGTCGTAACGCTGCATAATTCGGGCTACTTCTTCTTGAGAAGTTTCCGTTTTCACTTTGATGACATGATCACTGGCAATATCTTTAATTAAGACATCGGGAAAAGTAAATAACAATTGACGCAAGGAAACAACACTCACCAATTTACGGTTATCATCGGTGACGTAAGCATAGTAAATAGTTTCCTTATCTTCGTCTTGACGACGAATTTTGCTTAAAGCTTCACCTACCGTCAAACCTTCCCGCAGACGCACATATTCTGTGGTCATCACCCGACCCGCAGTTCCTTCGGGATAACCAAGAATAGTAGCTGTAGCTTGTCTTTGTTCTTGACTCAGTTCTTGCAATAACCGTTTAACTACCCCTGCTGGTAGTTCATCAAATAATTCTGCCCGTTCATCAGGACTCATTGCTTCTACTAGTTGCACTACTTGCACATCATGCAGGGAATTGATGAGTTCTTCCTGTATATCTGTTGGCAAATATTCAAATACATCTATTGCTTGAGTTTTGTTGAGGAGACGGAAAGCGATCGCTCTTTGTGTTTCCGGTAATCTTGTAATATATTCTCCCACGTCTACAGGCTGCAAGCAATTTAAATCAAACTTGAGTTGGTTTAAATCTGCAACATCAATAGTGGAATTGCAAATATCTTGTGTGAGCATGATACCTCCTAAAGTCTCCCCCGCGCTGGGAGACTTACTCACCAGCTTAGAGGAGGATACTACTGCCATCTGTTGGACTTTTGTCCATAAAATCTCAAGAATTCAATATCGATAACCTATATGGCATCGCTAAGTCATAATCTTAGCTTGGAAGTGTAATTTCCGATAGATGCCGATTTTATTTGCTAATCTCGTGTTTACTTACACAAGTAGCTTTGTTTTTACCTGCTTTTTCGTTCAATTAATGTAGATTTTACTACTCATATATTATGTGTCAAGCTAAAACCATAAATTACTTGGAAACTTCACATAGTCAAAATATTTACAAAATAATAAGGAAATATTACTGTTAAAGAGAAGGTTAACACTATGTAAATTTTCTGAAGTATTTATTTACTGTTTGCTAACACAGAAAAAACATACATAGATGTAACTGAGTTAGCCAGAATTGCCATCCACTCGCTGAGTTAAATATGAAAATTGTCTATAGTGAATTTTGCAGGGGCTTTTCGTGTAAATAAAGTCATTTTCTGGCTAAATTTCTGAAAATTTCTCACCTAATTCCTTAATATTCATTCTATCGTCAATTTAAAATAGATATGGTTAGACAATGAATTTTGTAGATTTTAAACAATTATGTTTTGATATTACAAACCTTATGTTATTCCGCACCGAATCCTGAAATCTATTGTTTATCATGATATCTGTATTTATCCCCGGTTATCTGCATTCAATTATTAATTCTATGCAACTTGATCTGAATTGGGGATAGAACTATTGTCTAGATCAAGACAAAATCAATTATGTAATTATCTCTCTTATGGGCAGGTCATTAGAAACTGCTGTTATGATATTCAGGAAAATTTGCCTGTGAATTTTGAATTGCTGTTGTGCATTGAAAATGCACAACATACCCGCCCCCAACATCTAAAATTAAGCCTCTCTGTTTCCCCTAGTATTATCAATCTCCTGGCAAAGTTACAAACACATTCCTGACTAACCTTTTGGTTTTATCTTCTAATTGTTGCCAATCCACATCCCCAAATTCATCAATTAAACTAGTATCAATATTCACTACATCTTCTTCAGAACTGTAATTTAAAAAACATACTTGATAACACAGATCCCATAAATCAACACTGACTTCTTGCTCTTGACGTTGTAAACGCAAATGATATCCTGGATGGGGCATAGGCAGACGACTGAGATTTTCTCGAATTGCTTCAGCCTGTTCTGGTGTTGCATTTTCCATCTCTTGCAACAACTGAGTCACCACAGCCTTAGTTTCATCAGTGGTATGAGGTGGCCAAATCAGCACATCATGGTAAGTTCCTTTCCAGGAAGATTCATCCAGCTGCTTGCGAATATTATCAACTACACGAATGAAAGCAGGCTGCATTAGGAGTTCTGCTTGCTGCCAGACGGTAGGATTAGTTATCTTAGGTGGCATTGCTAGTACACAGAGATAGAGAAAAAAAAGTTAACAAATTGGTTTTATTAAAAAAACTGCATTGCTAGTCTAAATCTTTTCTCAAGATAGCGGATTTATTGGCAGAAAATTTGGAGATACTAATTACCATCTAGAAAATTAGGTGTGAAAACTGGGGAGGGAATTTATGATAGGCAAGTTACTAGACCATCGTTACCAAGTCACAAGCGTTTTGGCGACGGGAGGATTTGGTCGCACCTACATTGCCCAAGATACCAGACGACCAGGCAACCCAATCTGCGTTGTCAAGCACCTGAAACCCAACAGTTCTGACCCGAAGATTTTTGAAACTGCCAAACGTCTGTTTAATATTGAGGCGGAAACCTTAGAAAAACTGGGTAATCATGACCAAATACCCAGGCTATTAGCCTACTTTGATGAGAAGCAAGAATTTTTCTTAGTCCAAGAATTTATTGATGGCAATACTCTAGCGGAGGAACTTATCCCTGGACAACGCTGGAGTGAAAAGCAGACTATTCAAATGTTGATTGAAGTGCTGGAAATTCTGGAATTTGTCCATCAGCAAGGAGTAATTCACAGAGATATTAAGCCAGACAATATCATCCGTCGTAGTGCTGATTATAAGTTGGTGTTAGTAGATTTTGGGGCTGTCAAACAGTTGCGTTCTTCTCTCGTGACAGTTGGCGCACATCCCACTGCTACAGTAGCCATTGGTACTCCTGGCTACATGCCAACAGAACAAGGACAAGGTAAACCCCGTCCGAATAGTGACATATATTCTCTGGGAATTATTGCTATTCAAGCTTTAACGGGTGTGCCCATTAATCAGTTAGAAGAAGATGCAGACACAGGAGAAATCGTTTGGCTGCATCTAGCATCTGTTAGTCCTGGTTTAGCAGCTGTTTTGAGTAAAATGGTGCGTTATCACTTTAAAGAACGTTACCAGAATGCTACAGAGGCTTTGGCAGCTTGCCAAGAGGTAGTGAACTTTTCTTCTGGACAAAAAACACCTTCTGTTTACCCTCCCCCTCTTCCCACTACCTACAGACCTTACAAGCCGACTACTGGTGTGGTCAGACAGCAAACTATGGCTGTGGCCCCTGCTAATCCTGTCCGTTCTCCCTCGATTCGTAAAGATTCTGGTAAAGCTGACCCATTACCTCTATTAATTGGCATTTTATTAGCGAGTGGTGCTGCGGCTTTAGCTACCAATATATATCCCACCTTTAAAGACTTTGCTAGTAATTTAACTGCTAGTAATACTAATTTAGGAAAAAGCTGTGTGGCTGTGGTAGAAGCTAATTCTAATATCCGTTCTGAACCTAGTAGTATTAATGAAGATAATGTTTTGAGAAGTATTGGTGAAGATAGCGAATTTGCAGTGACAGGTAGAAGGACGAAAGGTGGTTGGGTAGAACTGAAACTATCTGATAGTTCTTATAAGTCAGCTTGGGTCAACTCTAAAGTAATTACTAATAATGAACAATGGACTGCTTGTTTAAGAGATAAGGGAATACCTATTAGCATTGTAGATGATAGTAAATTAATTGCAGCGCGACCAATGCCGAAGGTTGAACCTAAATCTGCTGAGTTAGATCCTCCTGAATCTGAAGAAGAAGTAGAAGTAGAAGAAAAAGAGGTTGAGGAAAAAACACCCTCTAAAAATTCTCAACCTGCTTCAGCACCGAAAAAGAAAAATGAGGTTGTGGAACAAGCAAGACAAAAGTTTGAATCAGGGGACTTACATGGTGCGATCGCTACTCTCAAATCTATTCCCGCTAATGCTGCCTTAGGTATCAAAGAAACAACGGAAATTATTTATCAATGGCAGCAAGATTGGGCAAAGGCAGAAGCTATAGCTAATGATATCAATAAAGCAATTGATAATGGTCAATGGGATAAGGTACTCGCTTTTAAAGATCATCCAGAAAAATTACCAAATATCAAATATTGGCAAGATAAACTAGAACCTTTGTTTAAAGAAGCGGCAGAAAATGCCAATAAGAAAGCTATTTCTCAGGGTAAAAAATTACTCAATAAAACTAGTACATCACCAAAGCCGAGTAATAGTGGTCATGAAGATAAAGCTTCTACGAAGAAAGAAAAGTCCCATTCCAGCAAAAAAGCTGAAACTGAATTATAGTCTTCGATAAAATTGATTAATTCCAGCTTAAAGTGTGCGTTAAGCGTTTACGCAGCTAAATTTTATAATCCTGATATAGTTAAGTCTTGTAGTGCGGGCATCTTGCCCGCTAGACTTATACCCAATTTACTTGCTAAATAAGCTGTGATTGACCAATAATTTAACAAAACAAATTGGTTAGAAGAAAAGTTACATCATTCTGCTTTCCTCTAACCTATGGAATTTTCGATGTTGAATTACATTAGTGCATTTCGTCGTATTCTGGCGCTCCCACTCTTCTGGACTCGATGCGCGATGGTAAAAATTCAGCGCGCCGAATAGGGGCTAAAGGGGGTACAGAACTGTTATATGGATGGATAACTTGTACTGTCCGAGCAGGACGTTGACGAGGACCAAATAAAGCCAGGACTCCTGCCACAACTATACCACCACCAATGGTTAAACTCATCCCACCAACGGCCCAAACTATGGGTGAAGACCACCAGGGATTTTGTGGCTGTTGTTGCTGCTGAAAAGCTACCATTCTTTGTTGCTGTTGTTGCTGTGCTAATTGCCACTGTTGTTGAGTGAAATTCTGCACTTGACCTTGCAACTGTTGATTTTGGAAGCGTAACTGTTCATTGTCGCCTTTCAGCTTTTCTATCTGCATGTTCAGCTTTTCCATTTCCAAGCGTTGGTCAGGGTTAGCTGCTGCTGATGGTTGGTTGGGAGAATTAGGGTTAGTTAAACCAGGATTTGGTTGTTGATATATGGGAGGCTGCCAAATTTGCGGTGTAACTCCTGTACTCGTTATTTGGGGAGGAATGGGAAAATTTGTTTGGATTGGGGTATTAGTACCTTTGAGAAGTAAGAGTGCTGCCAGTCCAGCTACGGCCACACCACCGATAAATGCCATACTTTCACTCATCGCTTTTACCCCTCAACTAGGACGGAACCATAACCAAGTTTCGACTGACTTACTCTCACACTCATAATTTTATGCCTACGACATTTCACATAAAGTCCAGGTATAAACGGACTTGTCAGGCAGTTTTGGGGCTACCTGAAACTTGCTGTTAATATTCAAAACTATAACAGTCAAATTGTCTACCAAGGGAGGACAAAAAAAATACGCTGTTATACTTTTTTAATCTACTTTTTCCGAGTCATCAAGTGGTAGTTTTGACCGAGTGTTTCAAATCTTGGCAAAATTGCGCGATCGCTTCTAATCCGGCTGCTGGTGTATCTGCTGCTAGGCGTTTGACAAAGGCGCTACCAACTATTGCTCCATCTGCCCCCCATTCTCTCACTTGCTGGGCTTGTTCAGGGTGGGAAATGCCAAAACCTACGGCAATGGGTTTATCAGTCACACTGCGAATTTGGGTAAGTAAATCAGAAACACGGCTTTCCATTTGTGATCGCATCCCGGTAACACCAGTGACACTGACCAAATAAATAAATCCTTGGGAAGCACGAGCGATCGCTTCAATTCTATCCGCAGAACTCGTAGGAGCTACCAACAAGATTAAATCTATCCCTATTTCACTGGCTGGTTGCAGTAATCCTGCTGCTTCCTCTAAAGGTAAATCAGGAACTACCAATCCTGAAACCCCAGCAGCCTTAATTTGCTGGAGAAAAGGTTCAATTCCCCGATGCAAAATCGGATTGTAATATGTGAATAAAATGATGGGTGCTTTGATACTGGGAGTAATTTTGGTTAATATTTCCAGCACCTGTTCCAAGGTCGTACCCCGTTGTAATGCACGAGTAGCAGCCGCTTGAATCACAGGACCATCTGCCAACGGGTCGGAATAAGGCACACCTAATTCAATGATGTCTGCTCCACAACGATCTAGAATCTGTAGAGCTTGGGCAGTAGTTTCTAAATCAGGATCTCCAGCAGTAATAAACGGAATCAGAGCGCACTCCTGATTCCGTCTCAAAGATGCAAAACAATCAGAAATAGCAGTCATTAGTTAGTTTTAGTCTGGGTTCAGGCAATTTTGAATTTTCGACTTTAAATTTTAGATTGTTTCTTCCCTATAATCAAAAATCCAAAATCCCCAATCTCAAATTGCTATGGTCAGTAGTCAATAGTAACAAACAACTGACAACAACCCACTGTACCAACCAAACTCTACTGCTGGGACTTTTGCTCCTGTTCAATTTCCTCTTGAATTTTCGCTAATTCTTCAGGAGTTAACTCATCCAAGCGTTTTTGGAAAAAAGCCTGTTCATAGGCTTCTCGTTGTTGATGGTAGGTCATATTCTTTCCTGTTGCTCGTACCGCATAGGTAACTACCCAGCCAACTAATCCCACTACCAGTAAAACCTGACTCCAAATACCAGCGTTTTGACTGTCTAGACCAATTAGCTGTAATGCTACATACGCCAAACCACCAGCAACAAACACGCCTAAAACAATACTAATCGCATCAATACGTCGCATGAGAATTATGACCTACCCAATTTGCTAAACGATTTGTCGCCGTTGGGGTCGAAAATTTAAAAACGGCGAGAGAACTAGTAAACCTGGAAAGAAAAAGAAAACCAAAAAGTACATAAAAGTACGTTCAATCGAACTAGCACTATACCAGCGCCACTTCAAGTACAACAACACAGCCACAGGGATAACCAGCAAATAAGCGCCAGCTAAAATCAGATAGAGTAGGGCTACAACCATAATTCTGCGAATAAGGATTTGGTGCTTCTGTCTTTCATCATAGGCTGAACGACTAGAGCAAGGGAAGCCTTCTCCCTGGTTTTTGCCATAGAAGCAGTCAAAGGTTGACTATAAATTTTCACCAAGTGGATCAAAAATAAAAAGTTGTGTTATAATAGAAATCGCTTGACAATTGCTAAGTGCAACACAAATAGCCAAAGCTACTATTTTGTTGTTACCTAAAGCTCTTTTTTAGGGTTTAAACACCAGGAAGTAGCGATCACGAAAAAAATTTTTCGATCTTGTTGGACAAAAAAGGCAATTGTATGGTGGAATAGATGAGGAGGTAATTGCTGCCTCTAAATCAGTAACCCTACGGGGGTGTGGCGGAATGGTAGACGCTACGGACTTAGAAAACTGAGCCTTGCGAAAGAAATTTTTCAAGTGTAAGCTCTCAAATTCAGGGAAACCTAACTCTGGCAACAGATATGGCAATCCTGAGCCAAGCCCGAAAAAGTCTGGAAATTAAAACTTGTTTTGTGGTGCTCGTACCAAAACATAGTTTTTAATTACCAATCTTCAGGGAAGGTGCAGAGACTCGACGGGAGCTACCCTAACGTCAAGACGAGGGTAAAGGGAGAGTCCGATTCTCAAAACCTAAAATTGCTTAAGCAATTAGGTAGTAGTGAAAGCTGCAAGAGAATGAAAATCCGTTGACCGTAAAAGGTCGTGTGGGTTCAAGTCCCACCACCCCCATATAAAATAAGTCAACAACACTTGATTTGTGTGATAGTTTGTAAATCTACGGTATTTATCGTCGATGACACACTGGTTTGAATGCCAATTCGTGTTGTGTATAATATACCCCATAACACAGCTGATGTGAAATTGTAGGGGCAGGTTAATTAAATATCATGAACTATTAACGATGATATCGGTGAACCCGCCCCTACAAATGTTTATTGAATGCGCCAAAATGCTCAATTGCATTAGATTGCTAATTGTTCATAATAATTTATAGATTTTTACTTTTCAGTAGTAATACATAGGTAATTTATTGGTTATAATTTCTGCAAGGCAAGAAATTGAGTAAGAAGCTACCAAAAAGCCTGTGAAACAAGCTTTTTTCGGGCTAAATTTTTATGCACAGACTTTTTTGTTAGGCTTTCTAAGATTTACGTATATTTACTGAGTTGCTCCTTGAAAACAATAGTAAAGATTTAACTCGTTCATTCTACTGAATTTACTTGATAAATTATCGAATCTTTATACATATATATTGATAGCCTTGAGAACCTAAAGTTAAGCTGATAACAATAAGGTTAGACGATTCAATCGTATTGAGAACTGGCATGACCTATAATAGTTTACCTAATGAAAAAGTACATCAAAATATACATAAGTCTGACATTAAAAATATAAACGTACAAAATGAGCAAGATAGGATTTATAGCTTCTTTCTTAATCTTCTCAAACAGCGTACTGCAACAGAAGTTATTCAGGAATTTAAGAACTTATTTATAGACTGTTTATATGTGGTAGAAGATGATAGTAAAATACCAGCAGTATATGCAACTTTTCTTGATCACAAAGAATTAGACTTTCGTAACACAATTAAACGCTGTTGTTATATTCTTGTCAATAATTGGGAAGGAGAAAGAAAGTATAAGTATATTGTTGATTTGGTGAATGTATTTGAAGCTTACCAAAATGATACAGAGAGACCAGAAATAGAAAAAGTAGCAGTTTGTTTTTCGTGGTTAGATAACTTTGTGAAAAGTAAAGATTATCAAGACCTAAAAACAATAGCAGCTAAATATGAATCTCAAAACCAAGTCCATTGGAGTAACCGCTACACAGCATATTTGTTAGCCGCTCAAGCTAGCGATGAAAATAATTCTGAAGAACGAAGAGAAACTGCTAAAAAATTATCTAAACGCCTCAAAGATAAATTTAAGTTTGATTTGGCTATGTATATTACATATGCTCAATCAGGTTCTGCTAGGGCTAATAAATATAAAAATCCCACTATACTGGGTGATAACGTCATCAGACTGATTAAAATTATTGTGAGCAAGAAGGGAGCTTTTAGTTATACAAATATTGCCAATATATTTATTCGCCAAACTCAAAGTCAAACTTTAGCAGAATTTAAAGAGAGTTTGCAAAAGTACCTTTTATTTTCATCTGTAGAGTTACCAGATTTCGTTGCCAATTTAGGTAAGCAGTTAACAGAAAATTTAGATGCGTGGAAATCTGAAAGTAATGATGCTGTAATTAATCCAGGATTATTTTTAAGAACCTGTAACCGAGTTATTGATTTATTAACTACTGAAAATGGTAGGGAACCAGCTTCATTATTTAATTCTTTAATTTCTGAGGGACGCTCTCTGACCTTGGTAATTTTACTATTAAAAATAGTCCTAATTTCTAAAAACTCCCGGAATCATTTGGAAGTCCGCATTGCGAAATTAATCAATATCTATGAAAGTTATCCTGAAGATGAATGTTATTGTTTAATTAACTTTATGGAAGTTTTTAATATTACATTTGCGATTCATGGAGAAGATATTGAATATAATTTAATTCATATGAAAGGAGAAAAAAAACCTTTCAACCCTGCATCTAATTTAGATGATTACCGTGTGTTTTCTCAACTGAAATTAGGTGATGCAGCAGAATAAAGAAGATTGAGTATTCTTTAACCTGACAGCTTGCGATCTAACCAAGCTAGGACTGCACCCAAGGTTTCAGCTACAATGCTAATGAGACGATAAAGAGCGATCGCACCAATCACTAGGGCTATGGGAAACTTGTGCTGTAATATAGCTATAGCCGTCGCTTCAAACACACCCAAGCCTCCAGGTGCACCGGGAACCACTAACCCCAATAGCCAAGCAAAACTGAAAGCACCGATTAATAAAGGAATTTGCTGCCAATGGAGCGTACTTAAAGCAAACATAGTTAAGATAAATCCCATAGCGCGCAAACCTAAAAAAGCTAATTCTCCTAACAAAGGTTTTAGAGGATAGCGTTGTATCTTCAGAAAATTCTGAGATGGTGTTGTGAGGTTTGATTTTTTAGCCTTGAAACGTGATAACAGGTGAATTGCTGGATTGAGACACCAAGGATGAACAGCAACAAGAATTACACCTAAACTTAACAGTTTGAGTATTTGTAGCCAAATATTCGGATGAGCAACAGCTAATTTACTACCAAATAAGACGATGATAATTAAAGCTGCTGCCATCATCAGCAGTGGTTCCAATAAGACACTGAAAGTAGCAATTTCTGTGGCAATATTGGCATTTTTAGCAGCAACTATACGCCCATAATAATGCCATACATTACCAGGTAAATATTTAGCAATGTTGGTTTGCAAATACACTTGAATAAAATCAGCAGATGAAACAGATTGATTTAATTCTTTCAGTACCCAAGTCCAGATCCAACCGGCCCAAATATGTGCTAGTAAAGTTACACCTGTAGCAATGGTCAAAATTGCCCATCCTGGAGCATCGATATTAATTTGACTGACTTCTAGCCAATTATCCTTAAAGGTTTTAATTAAAAAGAAGGCGGTGAAACCGCAAATCAACCAGCGAAAAATTTGCTTCATTATGGTGAGTGAATATATCCCTGAAGTTAGATAAAAATTACAGTTTCATCCATTTAGAATGTGGACTGGGTTAGAGCTAAAGATTAATTTACTGGTTTTACTCTTGATTAAGGTTGGTTCTACAGCTAAATAAAATCATATTTTGGCTACCACAGTCAATCAAGAATATCGTGGCTTGTTCTCAATGCTCAGGAGGACGAAGTGAAATATTTGATTACTTTGTTGAAAAAATTGCCTATTCGCTCAATTCTCAATATCTTTTTAGCTGGAATATTTTTGTTAGTGATCACTGCTTGTAGTGGTGCTGATAAGTTGGGAGCAAATCCTCAAAATCCAGCAGTACAAGCTAGTTTATTCTCAAATCCACAAATATTATTAGCATCTACGAAACAATCAGAAATTCTCTATCCTGGTGCTGAAACACCAGCAGGTAGAGTGAAGAAAGAAGCTGAATTACCAATTATTACTGAAGAAGATTTTCAACATCCTGAACCTGGTGGTTTAATTCAACGTGACTCAGATTTAGGAACTCGCATTCAAGAGCGAATAGATACTGTTAAAGAAGCAGTAAAAGATGCTTCTGGATTTTTGCAAGATAAGGCAGATGAAGCGAGTGTTAGACCGGAATTGCAGAAAAATTCCGCCGTTGGTAAATAAGCTGGGTATGCAGTTGCAAACTACAAGGAGAGGAATATGCAAAGATTCAAGAATTGGTTAAATAACTTGCAGCCATTGAAAATTTTGGGAATTTTTTTAGCGGGAATATTTCTCTTTTTAGCACAAGCTTGTAATCGTCCAGGAATTGCGGCTCAACCACCCCAACCAGCGAGTCAGCCACCTAATGTAGAAAGATATGACCCTACTAAAGATTATCCCATATCTCGTCCCGCAGGTGGGATGAATAACTTTAGTGATGTAGATCCTAGAGCCAACAGATTAGAAAAATATTCTGATGCTAGAGCTAAGGCTTTAGTGGAAAATTCACGTCGGAATATTGAACAGAAAGGTGTTGATAGTCCCGAACAATATGTACGTAATTATCAACGAGGTACACCATTTGATGAAAGGGTGAAAAACTTAGGTGAAGATGTAAGTAGTTCTGCGGAAGAAGTTAGAGAAGGTTTGACTAGGGGTACAAAAAGAGGGGTGGAAAATCTACAGGAAAATCTTGGTGGCGCGGCCAAGGATGTGACTAAAAATGTGCAGCGTGGCGCTGAAGATGTAAGAAAAAATGTTCAACGTTCTATTGAAGATACAGGAGAAGCGGTGAACAGGACTTTACGGGAAGCAGATTAAGTTCATCATTTTTGAAACAGATAAAAAACAGGCTTTTCTGCATTGTTGGTATGTCACTATACGTAAGTGTGGAAAAGCTTATTCTATGCCAAAGAAAAAACCAAAATCCCTCCCGCACTAGAAGAAGGGATTTGGTGTAGCCTAAGGGTCTCGCATTATTGTCTTTGGGTTGCAGCTATTTTATTGGCAGAAATAAAAAGTGGAAACATCCTCTCACCCACTAAGAGTATCTACCTCTCAGGTTCCTGACCTCTGAGACTTTTACACTGCATCCCCAAATGAAAATCTGGCAATAGGATACTATTTAATGCTTTCTGGTTATCGCAAGCTGAATCCCCCGGCGCAACACTGGGGGAGTTTTCCCATCAATTAGCAATTTCCTTACACCCCTGGAGGCTTTCTACTCCTGTGGCTGTTACACCTCATCCAGATATTTGAATTCGGGGATAAGATATTTTTTAATCTGATACAAGCCTAAATCAATACCCCCTGTTGTACGCACAGGGGAATTTATTTCATTTAGGGGAAAATATCAAAACTTTTTTCCCTCCGTAGAGAGATGTGAAAAGAGTAAATAAGTTTTTTCACAACAGGCTAAACTATATTTTTTGAAATTAAAAATAATAATCAACTTGATAATATTTAGTTATCGGACGATCTGAAGATTAAAAGTATGGTTGTCGTGCCTTTAATTAGCAAATAAATAGCCAGAATGGCAAAAATTTATTATTTAACAGTGAATAAAATGTAGTACAGTTCTTCTCAAGGCGAAGAATTATTAATTGTGGGTAAAATCTGCATCAGCGCGCCTAATCAAAAGTTTCAAAATTAAAATTAAATTTAGCCACAAGATTTTCACATTTACATACTGGCAGAGCATCTACTAGAGAGGTAATACTGATGGTTACAGCGTCTAATCGGACTGTATCTCAATCTGGCGGTAAAGATGACTCATTTGTTCTCTGGTTTGATGAAATAGGAATTGGGGATATCCCTTTAGTGGGTGGGAAAAGTGCCTCGCTAGGGGAAATGATTCAGCAATTAACATCCCAAGGTGTGAATGTGCCAATGGGATTTACAACTACTGCTTATGCTTATCGTTATTTTCTGGAATCAGCAGATTTAGAAGCACAATTACGAGCTTTGTTAGCTGATTTGCATGTAGAGGATATAGAGAGTTTACAACTGAAGGGGAAACAAGCGCGATCGCTACTTATGCACACACCCTTTCCTCACGAGTTGGTAGAGGCGATCGCTACAGCTTACCAAAGTCTCTGTGAACTATACAATGGCGAAGTTGATGTAGCGGTTCGTTCTAGTGCGACGGCTGAAGATTTACCTGATGCAAGTTTTGCTGGACAACAGGAAAGTTATTTGAATGTAGTGGGTGTGGACGGGGTTTTAGCAGCTTGTCATCGCTGCTTCGCTTCTCTATTTACAGATCGGGCTATTTCCTATCGTCAAAGGAAGGGATTCGACCACTTTAGTATTGCCCTAGCTGTGGGTGTGCAAAAAATGGTGCGTTCTGATTTAGCCTCTTCTGGGGTGATGTTTTCCATCGACACGGAAACAGGGTTTAAGGATGTCATCTTAATTACCGCAGCCTATGGTTTAGGTGAAAACATTGTCCAAGGAACGGTAAATCCAGATGAATATTATGTGTTTAAACCAACTTTTCAGGCAGGATTTCAACCAATCATAGATAAAAAATTGGGTAGTAAAAAGCTACAAATGGTCTATGATGATGGCACAAAATTTACAAAAAATTTACATGTTCCCGAAAGTGAACAAAATAAATTTGCCCTCACTGATGGAGAAATTTTACAGTTATCTCACTGGGCTTGTTTAATTGAAAAGCATTATTCCCAAGTTCATCAGAGTTACTGCCCAATGGATATAGAATGGGCAAAAGATGGTATCACGAATCAACTATTTGTAGTCCAAGCACGACCAGAAACAGTACAATCACAAAAGCCCAAAAATGTCCTAAAAACATATAAATTAGTATTAGAAAATCAACCACCTATTCCTTTATTAACTGGTCGGTCAGTGGGAGAGGCTATTAGTGATGGGGAAGTGAATATTATTCTAAATGTAAATAGAATTGACCAGTTTCAACCAGGTGATATTTTAGTAGCTGAAAGAACCGATCCTGACTGGGAACCCATCATGAAACATGCCAGTGCAATTATAACTAATTCTGGGGGTCGGACTTGTCACGCGGCGATTATTGCACGGGAGTTGGGTGTACCTGCCATTGTGGGTTGTGGTAATGCTACGGAAATTTTACAAAATGGACAACAGGTAACTGTATCTTGTGCAGAAGGTGAAGAAGGGAAGGTTTATGCAGGTTTATTACCTTTCATGAGGGAAGAAGTATTTTTAGATAACTTACCTCGTACCCAGACTCAAATTTTGATGAATGTGGGTAATCCCCAAGAAGCATTGAGTTTATCAGCCATTCCTAACGATGGAGTGGGGTTAGCGAGAACAGAGTTTATTATTGCTAACCAGATTCAAATTCACCCCATGGCATTAATTCACTACGATGCCTTGACAGACCATTTTGTCAAAAACAAAATCGCAGAAATTACAGCTAATTATGCTGATAAACCTGAATATTTTGTCCAAAAATTAGCTCAAGGAATTGGCAGAATTGCTGCTGCTTTTTATCCTAAACCTGTAATTGTTAGGATGTCGGATTTCAAAAGTAATGAATATGCCAATTTATTAGGTGGTAAACAATTTGAACCGCAAGAAGAAAATCCGATGCTGGGTTGGCGTGGTGCAGCACGCTATTATGATACAGGTTATAAAGAAGGCTTTGCTTTAGAATGTCGTGCTATGAAACAGGTACGGGAAGTGATGGGTTTAACAAATGTTATCCCGATGATTCCCTTTTGTCGGACACCAGAAGAAGGGACATTAGTATTAGCAGAAATGGCTAAAAATGGCTTAAAACAAGGTGTTAATAACTTGCAGGTATATGTAATGTGTGAGTTGCCTAGTAATGTGGTGCTAGCAGAAGAATTTGCTCAAATTTTCGATGGTTTTTCCATTGGTTCTAATGATATTACCCAATTAACATTAGGCATTGATAGAGATTCGGCCTTAGTTGCCCGGTTATTTGATGAACGCAGTGAAGCTGTTAAACGGATGGTGGGAATGGCTATTAATGCTGCGAAAAAACATAACTGCAAAATTGGGATTTGTGGACAAGCACCAAGCGATTACCCGGAATTTGTGAAATTTTTGGTAGAACAGGAAATTGATTCTATTAGTTTGAATCCAGATGCGGTGTTAAAAACCATGCTGGAAGTGGCAAAATATGAAAACTCGCGAGGGAAAAAATAGTATACCCAATTGGGAAAAGTTGCTGTATTCTTCTGGGAGGGTAGGTCAGATTTGACCTCCAATTGTTAAACTCTCAGGTAAGTTGAACCACAGGCAAGATGACGACTCTGGTAGAAACTGAACGCTTGATCATTCGTACTTGGATGCCTGACAGGGACGCACAACAAATGTTTGAAATGTATAATGATCCGCAAGTTATACATTTTCTCGGTAGTGCTGCTCGTCCTCCGAGTGTGGAGTCACAGCGTCAGCGTCTAATTGACAGTGTAGAGCGATCGCGTTTACGAAACAATGGCTCTGGATCTTGGGCTATAGTTGCAAAAGACGGTCAGCAGATTTTGGGGAAAATTATGCTGTCCCAGTTACCAGATCGCGATCGCATCCCCACTCAAGATTTTGAAATTGGTTGGCATTTGAGACGTTCAGCCTGGGGTCAAGGTTATGCCACTGAAGCTGGACATGCTATGCTTACCTACGGTTTCAATGTTGTTCGACTACCAATAATTTACGCTGTAGTTAATCCAGAAAATCATGCTTCCCTTCGCGTTATCAAAAAATTAGCAATGGAACCATTAGGATTAACAACCAAATATTACGGTATTGAATTGCTGCTGTTCCAAAAACATCCACCTGTGAATATAAACAACAGTAATTCTTCATTAAAAATCCACGACCAATGACCAATGACTAAAAATTTATTCAGACTGGGAATGTTAGGAATATTTATCCTGGCATTCTGTTTACGTTTTTGGGGACTAGATAGATTTAATACTTTAGTTTTTGATGAAGTTTACTTTGCTAAATATGGTAATAACTATCTAACCAATACGCCATTTTTTAACGCTCATCCTCCACTCAGTCAATATATCATTGGTGTGGGAATTTGGATTGGTAGTCACATTCCCTTTTGGCAGGATACTGTGAATGGACTGGCAGGTTCTGTCTTATCTCCTTGGCATTATCGGTGGGTAAATGCCCTCACAGGTTCCTTTATTCCCCTCGTTGTTGTTCTACTGACCTATCAATTAAGTTATCGGCGCAGCTTTGCTTTATTAGCGGGATTTTTTACAGCTTGTGATGGCTTATTTCTTGTTGAGTCTCGCTATGCTCTGAATAATATTTATATAGTAATTTTTGGCTTACTAGGTCATTGGTTTTTATTATTATCCTTAGAAAAACAGCATCAAAAGCGTTGGTTTTGGTTAGTGTTAGCGGGTATTAGTTTTGGTGCTTCCATTGGTACTAAATGGAATGGATTATGGTTTTTAGCTGGTGTTTATGGCATGTGGATTGGTGCTTGGTTAATTCGCTGGCTTCAATCTTTTTCTCCTCGTCCACGTATACCTTTATTTAAATATTTAGGTTATTTGGTGCCACCGGAAAATTCCCCAGACAAGAACATAATTCAGCCACAAACCCCACTGCAAAATATTACCCAATTAAACATCGAGCAAATTTTTTCTTGCTTAATGATTATTCCCGGATTAGTTTATAGCCTGATCTGGATTCCTCACTTGCAATTAGATCAAAGATTTGGATTTATTGCTGTCCACAAAGAAATTTTTGGCTTTCATCTACGAATGGGTGGTAATTTACCTAGTATTCATCCCTATTGTGCTGCTTGGTATAAATGGCCATTGTTAACTAGACCAATGGCTTATTACTACAAAACAACCCAAAGTTTCCAAGACCCTCTACCCGTATTTGAGCCAAATTTACCTTCCGGTGCCGGGAAGGTAATTTATGACGTTCATGCCCTTGGTAATCCTTTTTTATGGTGGTTTGGTATCGCTGCCATCTTATTTTTACTGGGGATGTTGTTTGTTAAACTTGTATTACCTAGTATTAAGAAACAATATTTATTTATACCAAAAAATTTACATCTTGATACTTGGATCGCCTTTTTTATAGTCATGAATTACGCGGCTAATCTTTTACCTTGGGTAAAAGTCACACGATGTACCTTTATCTACCATTACATGTGTGCAGTCATATTTACTTTTATCGCGATCGCTTGGTTTGTGGATCAGTGTCTGCGTAGTTATTATCAGCAATTGCGCGTCTTAGGTGTAACTATTACCTTTGTCATTATTGCAGCATTTATTTTCTGGATGCCTATTTATTTAGGCTTACCTCTCTCCCCAGCAGATTATGGAATGAGAATGTGGTTTAGGTCTTGGATTTAAGTCTTTTTTCAGTCAAGATGATCTCTAATTGACTTAACACAGGTACACAAACAGTGCTTATTTAATCGCATCATTTTTACATTTATTATCAGCCACCCTATGTACTGTCGGTTACACTGGAATCAACTTGCAGATTAGGAAAATTATGTCTAAGACTACTGTAAATTTCAGTCACTTAGATGCCAAGCAACTTTAACTCAGTAGTTAAGGCACAGAAGACATTAAATAAACATTGATACTCAAGGAAAAATTTGGTAATTTTGGCAATTATTAATGGTTTTCTCTTCCTAGCTCCAGCATAGGAAAAATAGCACAGTTGAAAGTATAAGTAAAGCGGCTGTGCCTGTTAATCTGCGAGGGGAATGAGTTAGTAAAGTAAAAATTTATCTAAATTGATTGGGTTCTAATTTGATTCACAAATTATCAATACTCTCAAATCAACAGAGGAGAAAAAGATGGATATCGACTCAAGATTATCAACCCTCAATATCAATAGCCTCAAGGAAGCACCCATCCATCTATCGAGTCAAATTCAGCCCCATGGAATTCTGTTAGTCCTAGAGGAACCAAGTTTACAAATATTGCAAGCTAGTGAAAATACCATGGAAATTTTCGGGTTGACTCCCGAAAAGATGATCCAAAAGAGTTTAGAAGATTTATTAGATCCCTATCAAATCAGTAAAATTAAATTCTGGTTATCTGAACCGAATCTAGATTTTATCAATCCTACTAAAATTTGGGTAAGAAAACAGGCAGATGACTATACAGTATTTGATGCTGTCTTTCAGCGGAATAGTGATGGTTTTTTATTACTAGAATTAGAACCGGCAATTTCTGCCGCTAATATTCCCTTTTTAAGTTTTTATCACTTAGCCAAAGCTTCTATTAACCGCTTAGAAAAGACTGCTAATCTGCAAGAATTTTGTCAAATTATTGTCGAAGAAGTGAGAAAAGTCACCGGATTTGACCGAGTGATGTTATATAAATTTGACGATGATGGCCATGGTTGTGTAATTGCAGAAGAAAAAATTCCGAGTCTAGAATCTTATTTAGGACTGCATTATCCAGAGTCAGATATTCCTCGACCAGCTAGACAGTTATTTATTTCTAATTCCATTCGACTTATCCCCGATAGTCATCTGCAACCAGTCGGCTTATTTCCTCTTTTAAATCCTCTCAATCATCGACCTCTAAATTTAACCAATTCTATCCTCAGGAGTCCTTCTCCCTGTCACCTTGAATATCTGCACAATATGGGTGTAGGGGCTTCACTGACAATTTCCTTAATCAAGGATAAAAAATTGTGGGGTTTAATCGCTTGTCATCATCAAACCCCCAAATATGTAGAATATGAATTGCGAAAAGCTTGTGAGTTTTTAGGGAGAGTGATTTTCTCGGAAATTTCTGCCAGGGAAGAAACAGAAGATTATGATTATCGGATGAATTTGACATATATTCAATCACGCTTAGTGGAATATATGTCTCAATCCGAAAGCTTTGTGGATGGTTTAGTAAAAAACCATCCCAATCTACTGGATTTAACCAGTGCCCAAGGTGCAGCTGTTTGTTTGGGAGGAAAATATACTTTAATTGGGGAAACACCGAAAGAAGAAGAATTAAATTTCTTAGTGGAATGGCTGAAAAATAATGTGGAAGATGAAGTATTTTCCACAGATTCACTGCCAAGAATTTATCCTGATGCTATTAGTTTTAAAAATGTGGCTAGTGGCTTATTAGCTATTCCTATTTCCAAGCAAAATTATGTCCTCTGGTTCCGTCCAGAAGTGATTAAAACTGTGAATTGGGGAGGTGATCCCAACCAAGCATTTGAAGTGAATGTCTCTGATGAAAATGTCCGTTTATGTCCACGTAAATCCTTTGAATCATGGAAAGAAACGGTTAGACTCACATCCTTACCTTGGCAATATGTAGAAATTAAAGCTGCACTGGGATTGCGAAAAGCAATTGTCAACTTAGTTTTGCGTCAAGCGGATGAATTAGCACTGTTAGCGCAAGATTTAGAACGTTCTAACGCAGAATTGAAAAAGTTTGCCTATGTAGCTTCCCATGATTTACAAGAACCACTCAATCAAGTAGCCAATTATGTGCAACTGTTAGAGATGCGCTATGCTACAGAACTCGACGCAGATGCAAAAGAGTTTATTGGCTATGCGGTGGAAGGGGTAAGCTTAATGCAAACCTTGATAGATGATGTATTAGCATACTCCAAGGTAGATACCCAAGCGATCGCTTTCCAAGTTACTGAAGTAGAAATAGCTTTAGAACGCGCTTTAAGCAACTTACGTCAGCGCATCGCAGAAACCGGTGCAACTATCACCCATGAACCCTTACCAACAGTCATGGCTGATGGTACCCAACTCATGCAGCTATTCCAAAACTTGATTGGTAACGCCATTAAATTCCGGAGTCATCAACCACCCCAAATCCATATCGGTGCAGAAAGATTAGAAGACGAATGGCTATTTTCTGTGCGGGATAATGGCATTGGCATTGACCCCCAATTTAGCGATCGCATTTTTGTGATTTTTCAACGCCTACATACACGGGACGAATACCCCGGTACAGGTATGGGTTTAGCAATATGTAAAAAAATTATCGAATGTCACCGGGGACGGATATGGGTAGAATCACAACTTGGTCAGGGTGCAACTTTCTACTTTACGATTCCAGTCGGAGGACGTGAACGTGAGCGTAGAAACGGAAGAAAAACACAAAACCATCTTTTTGGTTGAAGATAACCAAGCTGACATCCGTCTCATCAAAGAAGCCTTGAAAACTAGCTTAGTTCCCCATGAGATTATTACAGCTAGGGATGGGATGGATGCCATGGCCTATCTTCGTCAAGAAGGTCAATATTTAGATGCTCCACGTCCAGACATAATTTTGTTAGATTTGAATCTACCCAAAAAAGATGGACGGGAAGTATTAGCAGAAATCAAAGCTGACCCCAATTTGAAACGTATACCCGTTGTCGTGTTGACAACTTCAAGAAATGAAGATGATATTTTTCACAGCTACGATTTACACGTCAATTGCTACATCACCAAGTCTCGTAACCTGACCCAACTATTCCAAATTGTCAAAGGAATTGAGGAGTTTTGGTTATCAATTGCGACTTTACCATCAAAGTAAGTAATGTGAGATGAAGGAGATGGGGAGTTGGAAAGATAGGGAAAACATTTTACCCTATACCCTCTTCTTCAGCGTCACCAATTATCAATCACCGATTTCCAATGACCAATTTAGTCAACATCTTGTTAATTGAGGACAACTTAGCAGAAGCTAGGCTGCTAAAGGAGTTTTTGCACCAAACACAATCAAAAGCGTTCAATTTAGTTCATGTACAGCGATTGAGAGATGCACTACAGGAGCTAAATCAAAGTGTTTATGATGTAATTTTACTGGACTTAACCTTGCCAGACAGTCAAGGTTTATCATCCTTACCCCTATTGACGAATCAAGCACCAAGTCTTCCCATTGTCGTCTTGACCAATACCAACGATGACCAGTTAGCTATTGAAGCTGTACGTCAGGGAGCACAAGATTATCTAGTCAAACGACAAGTTAATCCCGATGTTTTAGTGCGATCGCTCAGTTATGCCATTGAACGTAAACAACTGTTAGAAAGAGTTCTAACCGACAATAAAGCCTTAGAACATACCATTGAAGAACGCACAGCCGAACTGATGAAAACTCAAGAACTCTATCAGTTCAAATCAGAATTTGTCTCTATGCTTTCCCATGATATTCGTAATCCGTTAAATACAATTTTATTAGCTGCTGGTTTATTACAAAACAATGATGACAAATTAACCAAAGAGAAAAAAATTAATCACTTTCAAATCATTCGTTCAGCCGTCAAAAATATGGCTAACTTATTAGATGAAGTATCATTTATTGGTAAAACAGATGTAGATAAATTTCAATTTCAATTAAAAGAAATTAATTTACAATTATTTTGTGAGCAAGTAACAGAAGAAGCGCGATTAACAGCTACAGAAAAAAACCTCACTTTAGTATTTAAGAGTAGTGGCAAAGTAATTAATAGTCAGTGGGACGACAATTTATTAAGACATATTATTACTAATTTACTTAATAATGCTATTAAATACTCCTTGCCTGGTGGCAAAGTACAATTTGATTTAATCGGTCAAGAAAATACAGTGATTTTGCGGTTTCAAGACTGGGGAATTGGTATACCTTCAGTAGACCAACCACAACTATTTCAACCATTTCACCGGGGTGAAAATGTAGGAGTCATTACTGGCACAGGTTTAGGTTTGGCTATCGTCAAAAAATGTGTAGAAGCCCATCACGGAGAAATCATGATTGAAAGCCAAGTGGGAGAGGGTACAACTGTCACTATTACCCTACCTTGCAAGCGCTGGTGAAAAATATTTTAAGTGCGGACTACTTTTGAACTATGAGATATAAATGGTTTTTCAAAGCGTAAGTAAAACAAATAAGCAAATAGTAATGATAATCCTACACTGAGTAGATAGTGCATAGCTGTAAATAAAACAGGAGATAACTGTAGACTAATCAGCCAATGACGGACTAGTGTTACTATTGGCCCGTGAGTGAGATACAAACTGTAAGAAAAACTTCCCAATGTTAGTAACCAAGTATGCTCAAATAAACGGAGAATGAAAGGACGTGTTTTATTTTCAATCACAATCTGAGAACAATATATAATCAAACAAGCAGCAGCCATAGCTGCAAAAGTTTCACAAATCCAAACATCTATTCCTAATATCTGCCACTCAGTTAATATTGCCAAACCAGTGAAAATAATAGCCAGCTTCTCCCAATGCCAACATTTTCTGAGTTTCATCAGATGAGGCTTGTCCGAAAATACAATATCTGCTGCTAACATACCAAGACTGAATGCACCCACAAACCAAGGGCGGCTGAAATCTAGATAACCACTAAATAAATAATGGGGTGTCAATCCAATCAAAAAAGCTATAGCAATAACCACAAACCAGTTCCATCGCCGCCATAAAGGTAATAATATGAGGGGAAATAAAAAGTAGATTTGCCATTCTAATCCTACACTCCAAAGTGGCAAGTTGAGAACATACTCTTGAAAATCTGGAGTCAAATTATGAATCAATAAAAGATGTAAAATGACATTTTTGACAGTAAAAGTGGTAGAAAACCAATCGTAAGGAAGTTTGCTCCATTGAAAATTAGTAAATTGCTCCCCAGCTAAAATAAATAAACTTAATAAACAGCATAAAATAAGCACAACATAATAAGGTGGAATAATCCTTCTCACTCTTCTGTGAAAATAGCCATATAAGTTGCCAGAGAGAGTGTGAGTTTTTGAGCGGACAACTGGTAGCATTAAACAATATCCAGATAAAACAATGAACAATGCCACACTAAATGAACCATAACGTAAAATTTTTGATGGTAAACTTATCCATTGAGATAAATTCTCTGGTTGATTTAGAAAAACATGGCAAAGTACCACATATAAAGCTGCCATGCCACGGATACCTTCTAAGAAGGAAAGGTGCAGTTTATGATCTTTCTTTTGATCCATTGTATTAATAAATTTTGATGCCTGTGGGGAATGAATTTCGCGGTTAGACTTATCACTAACTTTGGTGATGTACTGTAACCTCTATGTACAACAACATCAATACTTTCTCCGGTTAATTTTTTGTCGATGTTTCAGAAATTAGGACATCCTTAATTTTCCGCTGTTTCAAAAAATTGGACATAAATGGTCGTTCACAGAATAAGTAAAACCAATAAGCAACAATTAATGAAATTGCCGTACCTACTACATAGGATGCGGCTGCAAACATATCTGGTGAAAGGGGAAGATAAAACAGTCCGTAACGCACAAAAACTAACACTGGCCCATGGGTGAGATATAAACTATAGGAAAAGGTACCCAGGGCGATCGCCCAAGGATGTTGTAATATTTGTAATGCTAAGGGTGGTTGCTTGTTTTCCATAATTGACTTAGTTAAATAGATGATTAAACAAGCAAATGCCAGACCAGCGAAACTTTGATTAATCCAGATATGTAAGCCTAATCTTCGCCATTCAGTAATCACAGCCATACCAGTAAAGATAATAGCCAACCGTCCCCAAGGCAGAGAATTTTTGATCGCTACTAGCTGAGTTTTTTGAGAAAATCCAATATCTGCCGCTGCCATTCCTAAAGTAAATATACCTAAAAACCAAGGATTAGCTGATGCTAAGAAGCCATTAGTAAAAGATATGGGAATTAAGCCAATAGTAAAGGAAATGATGACAACTGATAATAATCCCCAACATCTCCAAATTGGCAGTAATAATAAGGGAAAAATAAAATAAGTTTGCCATTCCGTGGCAATAGTCCACATAGGTGGATTAATAGTCAAGTATGTACTACTGTGCAAATTATGAACTAATAGCAAGTGAGAAATAACATCAATCCACGAAAAGTGAGGATCAAATGCACCAGCACCAGCTAGTTTATTCCATCGAAAACTAGTAAATTGCTCCAGAACAAAAACCACAGCACTTATGAAAATACAAATCAATAAGGCTATGTAATATGGAGGTAAAATTCGTCGTGCTCTCCTTTTCAAATAATTAATGAAACTGCCTGTTAAATGTCCATTTTCAGAACGTGCCACTGGTAGCATCAAAACATACCCAGAAAGCACAATAAAACTAACAACACTAAATGCACCATATTGCATAATTCTGACTAATAACAACCAATGCAACGGCAGTTCTCCCCCCATGGAAGGTTCAACGTGAACAAGTACAACATACAGCGCAGCTAATCCACGTAATCCATCTAAGTAAGGAAGATGCAGCCTTTTTTGGTTATTTTTTTCTATAACTTGAGTCATTTCTTTCATCTCCCATAACGGTTTCGATATTAGAGCATCAGTTTTCTGATAATTGGTGTAACTTCTGTAAATTCCCTACATATCTGCATGGAAAAATTGCAGATTTATACAAACATCAGCTAGATTTGGGCTTTCATCCCATATCTAGAGCCAGATGCAATTAATTAGTTGTTGTAAAGATATTTACCAACATCTTTACCACATTCATGAACTGCAAATTATCACAGCATCGATATCAGTGGTTTGTCATTTCACCACTAAGAACAACTATTTAAAAATTGAGATTATTAATGCCTGTTTTGAATTCTCATTCAAAACACAGCAAATTCTGTAATGATTATTTGATGACTTGACTTGGAGAATTTGAGAAAATCATGCTTGCTGTGAGTTGGTCAAATATCATTTGTCTCTCTTCCCAACTCATGAGTTTTATTCATCAACAATCATCTGGTGTCTACTATCAAAGTGGTAATGGTTACGACACCAGTAAATCATATGACCTAGCGATGAGAATTCCTTCTCATGACAATCAAGCTGTGATTCCACAATTACTTTCAAATTTCCAAGCAAGCAAAGCACATTAAACTAAGGGGGAGTTTCTCCAACTTCAGCCATGATATTGAAGTTAACCATGGGAGCAAACAAATAAATCCGTCCCCGATTACTATAACGGCTTCCTTGCAGCCAGTTTTTCTCGTCTGCTGCTGTTTTCATTGTTTAATACACACAGAATTTACATATTCACTAAAGGTTTTTTGTAGTGAGATAATTAGTTTACTTTCACTATCCTAAAAGAGACTTACAAAGATTTAATCAAGAAACAGTAAATTTTTGCAGAAAAATATAAAAATTCTACAAGTAACTTGGTTGAACTATCAAGTTATATCTATTGACTTGATTGGCGATTCTCATGATAAGTGATAGATTTAATACCAATACAACTCAATCAAAATAATAAGACCAACTTGATCAGATACTACAGATAATCATTTCATCCTTTGTTTGCTGTATCTTTATCTGTGGTCAATTATTCTAGTTCATCTCCATTTGGTTGGCATAAGAGATAAGTAGGGGTAAAACTATTGCTCAACCCCTAATCAAAATAGAGATACTGTAATTAGTATTAATAGTTTCCTATGCACCTTTTTTAGTAAAAATAGCCCGATACACAGGTTCACCTTTGTTTTGAGTGGCGATTTCTCTCTCTGTGGGTACGGAGAGGGGATTTTCTACTAACCATTCCTCTGTACCTAGTTTAGTAAATGCTGGATGTTCACGAAAGCGATCGCACATTTCCACTGCTACAAATTCTATATCCGATTGTAAAAACACAACTCCTCCCACAGCTAAATAATCAGCTAATTCAGTCACTAGCTGGGGTTGTACCACACGGCGTTTTGCGTGACGGGTTTTAAACCAGGGATCAGGAAATTGAATAGTGACACGCTGTAAGGTTCCAGGAGTAAGGGTAGATAACAGAAATCTGAGAGAGTTATTGGCATTGCAAAAAATATAATGTAAGTTCTTCAAATTCATCTCATCCCGTAGCTTATTGGCCTCCATAACCAAAGGTTCACGAATCTCTAAACCTAAAAAATTCCAGTTACTTTCTATTTGTGCCATTTGCAGCACAAATCTCCCCCTAGCACAACCAATATCTAAATGTAGAGGTTGATGATGTTGTGCATAGATTTCTTCCCATACTGGAGATAAAACTGGGTTTTGAAACTTACGGGCCAATGGATTAACATGCTGACGAACGCGAACAGGTGACAAAGTTAGTTCTCCTTGGATATCGAATTATGTATATAAATGTTAAGTCTATTTGTTGCTCTACAGGTAGACAGGGCAAGAGTTATACTTTGAAAAAAGAGGGTATTCTTGCTATTAACATCTTCTTAAATCAATGACTTTAAAATTTCGTTTTGGCATAGTGAGCGACTTACACATTGCTCTACCACATACCATATGGGATCACCCTAGTCGATTTCATTTAGTCGAGGTGAGTATTCCCGCTTTGGAAAGTGTACTAGAACATTTAATGCAGCTAAATCTTGATTTTTTATTAATTCCTGGGGATTTAACTCAGCATGGTGAACCACAAAATCACGAATGGTTGCAAAAAAGATTATCTCAGCTACCCTTTCCTGTTTATGTGGTGCCAGGAAATCATGATGTGCCAGTGTTAAAGGCCAATCAACAATCTATTGGTTGTGCAGATTTTCCCTATTATTATCAAAAATTTGGTTATGAACAACCAGAGCAAATATATTATTCTCAGTCAATATTGCCTGGGGTGCGGCTCATTGGTCTGAATTCTAACTCATTTGATCAGGACGAACAGCAGGTAGGAAGGATAGATCGGCAACAATTACAATGGCTAGAGGCAGAACTACAACAGGTTCAGGATGAGTTAGTTTTGGTCATGGTTCATCACAATGTGGTCGAACATTTACCGAATCAATCGCGTCATCCTATGGCTCATCGGTATATGCTGGAAAATGCTGGGGAATTATTAGCCATTCTCAAACGCTACAAAGTCAAATTAGTGTTTACTGGTCATCTCCATGTCCAAGATGTAGCCTGCTCGCAAGGCGTATATGATATTACTACAGGCTCTCTAGTCAGCTATCCCCATCCTTATCGGGTGCTGGAATATTATCGTGATGATTTTCATCGAGAATGGTTACAAATCGTCTCCCATCGGGTCGAGTCTGTGCCGGATTTTCCTAACTTACAACATCTATCACGAAAATGGATGGGCGATCGCTCCTATCCCTTTCTCGTCAAGCTATTAACTTTGCCACCTCTAAATTTACCCTTAACCCAAGCACAGGAGTTAGCCCCTGGGATGCGGGATTTTTGGGCTACAGTAGCCGATGGGGATGCAGTATTAGATTATCCAGATTTTCCTGTCCATGTCCGCAGCTATATTCAACAATATGGGGCGATCGCTCATGATAGCAGTGCTACCCTGATAGATAACCACAGCACCTTGTTAATCGGTCATGGATAAAAGGTGATAGCTATTTAGGAATGGGCTTGACGGCAAATAGCGAATACAGAAGTATAACCATGTAAAAATGTTCTCCCACCGACAGGGCCAATTTCACCCCCACAGAAGAAGCCTCCCACAGGAATATCTTCAACATATTGGTTAAATAACTGGGAATCAAAATTTGCTTGGTTGTAAAGCCCTTGGCCTCGTCCTAGACAGGTAAACATCAACGCCCCACAAGCAGAAACTTGCTCATCATCTGGGTATTGGTTTTGGTACTTCTCCAACAAAAACTCTAAATCTTCCGCAGAAGCATGGGCATCTCGTAGGTGAAATTGTAACCTTTGTCCAGGACGAATGCGATCGCCAATAGCAATGGCCCCAGCCGTTGGATCTACCCCTAAAATATTACGAATTAAAAAATCACCTTGCTGTAAGTTCAGCTTAAACTCATCCATTGCCAACCCCACAAACAGAGAATGTTGGGCTAACTTACGTTCTTCTTCACTTAAACTGCTAATCAAGTCCCGCAACAAGTTCAAAGGGACTTTTTCATCTAACTCTAAAATAATATTTCGTTCCGCTTTGGTGACTCGCAACGGTTCCCCAATGGGTCGGCATCCTTGGGCCACAATCGTATCCAACACAATATTGCCAGCCAATGCTACTCCCACTGTACCTTCTCGATGCAAGCGATCGCCACAAAACAAAGCCACACGACCATTCATAAACCCGCTACTAGCTAGACCACCTACCGTCACCGAACCTGGATAAGCAAAATCCAACCCCTGTAATAGGTCATTAATTCCCGCACCAGTAGGACTAGACAAAACAATAAATTGGGGTTTCTCAGACGGAGAAACACCAAGCAAATCAATCCAAGCATTGGGGGAACTGTCTAAATCTGGTAATTCATCTGCTAGCACATGAAAAGGTTTCACTTCTACCCCTGGCAGATGAGCTAAGGTAAGGCTAATTGCTGGTTCCGCTTCTATTTCCTGAGTTTGTCCTTCCTTTTCACCAATCACACCCCCAGCACTACAACCAATCAACACTGGGACAGACAATTTCTCTGCCAATAAAGGTAAGAGTCGAGAATACTCACTCATAAAAGCAGATGAAATGAAAACCAGTCCTAAATCCGCAGGTGCCGGTAAAGCTGAAACAGCTTTTTGTACCACCTCTGTAACAGCTGCTTCCAAGGAGGGACGGGTAGATAGGGCATTTGCCCACTGCATTTGATCTGCCATGAGTTCTGGACTGTTTCTATATTCGGGCTATTTGTTCATCTATTTGCGTCAGGGAAGTATTACATCTGACTAGACTTCACACTAGACCTTTCAACATCCCCATGATTGGGGGTGTCGCTCCCTGCTGTACAAATTTACATATATTGTATGATTAATCCCCCATAGTATTGACGCTACAGTATCGAAAAACCCAAATCTCACCACATTGAAGATGAAAATAATCCCTGCAAAGGTTAGGGATTGATGAATGAGTATATACACTCACCTATGAAATGGGTAAAATGGTAGATGATAAAGTAAAAACTGCCATTTTTGAATTTTTCTCAACCCCTATCAGCAAAAAAATAACGAGACTAAAAAGATGACCAACATCCAAGAAAAAACCGAGACCCCAATTGACGATAAAATCAGAGAAGAAGTAGAAAACGCTCGTACAGTCTGCGATATCAGTGGTAGCAACTCAGCTGAGTGTGCTGCTGCTTGGGATGCAGTGGAAGAACTACAAGCAGAAGCTTCCCATCAACGTCAAAATAAACCCAAAAATTCCCTAGAACAATATTGTGATGATAATCCAGAAGCTGCTGAGTGCCGTGTTTACGACGACTAGAAATGTAGCCTAGACCATTTTTCCTTCCAGAACTCAACAGCCATAAACTCAACTGGCAAAACACAGCAGTTTATGATTTGAATAAACATTTTCAGCTAGACGGGGAAATTATTCCCCGTTTTTCGCTCTATAATCGTTGGCTAATGTTTATGTGGCAAGAGTTAGACAAGAATCAAAACTTACCTAGCAAAATCAAACTGCCTGCATATACATAAACTAAAGTATCGATATCCTAATAAAGAAATTTTGATGTGTCTGGACGATGCTTTAAGGAGATTTTGGTCTGTAAGCTGGATTTTTCCTGAATTGTCACCTATTTTGCCCTCATTCCTGTCCCCAGACAGATTTGCTCAATTCTTAACAATTCTGGAACATTAGCAATAAATTGGAAAACAACAGTTAAATTTTGTATTGATTGATTAACAACTAGTTATGACACAAGTATGGTTCCGCCCTTACGTCTGGATAGATTATCGGCTGGCGGTATTATTTATCGTGATTATTCCCTTAATTCTGCTGATTTGGGCTTTTGTGCAAAAAGCAGAAGGAATACAACGTTTGTTAATGATTTACTGGCGAGTTGCTAGTTTGTGGATCATCACAATTTATTTGATGATGGGTGGATTTGCTGTCAGTTTTATTACCGATTGGATAGCACGCATTCTCATTCCCATATCTCTGTGGTTTTGGGTGGATCTGAATGATGAAATTGAGTATCAACCCAAGGGTCTATTGAAATTGCTGTTCAGATCGTGGCGATGGGCAACAACAGTTTATTCCATTCTCGGTGCGATCGCATTTGCGCCTTTTTTGAGTTGTGCTTTCTCTTCCACAACTTTGAAAACCAACTACTGTAGCGTGTGGTTAGAAGCACCATTACTGTTTAAAGATTATTTCCATCATAATAGCAAACCTGCTTTCCTGGGTTTCTTGGGAATAATTGCTTTAGTCATTTATGTGCTTTATCTCAGCTATTTTATCTTGTTTAAACTCGGTAAACAAGGACGTTCAGCGACTCAATAACCGCTAAACATGAAGGTGGATTCCATCTTCAATCTTGACCATGAAGTAATGTTTGACAGTTTGTTATTGATGAATAATTCCATTGCTAAAAGGCTAGAACAGTACACAATCAAGCGACCCCAAGAGGTTTTGATCGTCACCATAGAACTAGAGGAAGATCAGGACAAAATCGCCGTTTTTAAAGGGTTTTCTAGCTCATTAATGCGTGCTACAGCTTTTGATCCAGATATACCCGTCCTCCCAGATGAGGCGAAAATTATCGCCATTGACCGTATCGCTAGCCCTTACAACCCTGAATCACCTCGTTATATTCAAACCGCTATCTCTTGGGAAGCTATGCAAAATTTACTGGCAGAGGTTGGGGTTTAGAATTGGCCAGAGGTGAGAGGCGAAAAATTTGCCTGTCCTTTACCAATGAATCAACAGTGACCAACGGACAGATTTAATCACCAAACATTTGATTTTGCCCATGTCCCGTTTTGGATATACTCTCCCTGTGTTTGCTTGTGGGGCTGCGATAGCAGCTTTACATTGGCTGCGTCATCAACAGTCACTGGCAATGGTGACAGTTGATTTAATTACACCTGTAGAAATAGCAGAAATACCGATTGAGCAGGTAGCAGGATTGTCGGCAACTCAAGCCTTAGGAATTAGCCGCAGCGACCCTGGTGATAATCTGGATTTGACCAAAAATACACCAGTTTGGGCCTTGGTGGAGTGGCGGACAGATGATGGGGAAGTTGTCATGATTAAAGGGGGAGAAGGAATTGGCAAAATTCAGAATGCTAGTGATGCACCAGCAATTTATGGCTATGCTCAAACCTTATTACGAGAAAATTTACGCCGACTACTAGCACCAGGGGAAAAAATAGCGGTCACGATTATCTTACCAGCCGGGCGATCGCTCGCTGTGAGAACTTCTAACTCTGCCTTTGGTGTAGTAGAAGGACTTTCTTTATTAGGAACTACAGGTATTTCTCAACCGTTGAGTACACCTGATCAATTAGAGGCTTTCCGGGCTGATTTAGCAGCTAAAGCCAGTCGCTTTTCAACATTAGTTTTCTGTATTGGGGAAAATGGCCTAGATTTAGCGCGCAAACTAGGAATTAACCCTGAACAATTAGTGAAAACAGCTAATTGGTTAGGGCCCATGTTGGTAGCAGCCAATGTCTTAGGTGTCAAAGAAATTTTATTGTTTGGTTACCACGGCAAATTAATGAAACTGGCCGGGGGAATTTTTCACACCCATCATCATTTAGCTGACGGTCGGCGGGAAATTCTCACGGCTCATTGTGCTATGGTGGGCTTACCCGCTGCTGATATCCATCAAGTATTTAATTCACCCACCGCTGAAGCAGCACTACAACATTTGCGATCGCTTGATAGTCAAAATCACAGTAATTGGGTCATGCAAATATATAGGGCCATTGCTGAAACCATTGACCTGCGGGTAGCAGAATATATCCACAGCCATAGCGACCAGGGTCAAGGTATCACAGTTGCTGGTTCTGTGCTTTTTGATCGCGATCGAGAAATTATTATTAAAAGTCAAACAGGTTGCATGTTATTGCATAAATTGTGTTAACTTAATATGAATTATCATAAATAAACCAAATCAATAATTTTTTCAATAACTGCTCTAGAGTGATTTTGTTTTTCTAAATATCCTAGCCCAGAACATGGCTAAACGGACGCGGTGTAAGTCGCGTCTATATACTCTTTGCATACCATTAGCTGCCCATTTAGGCAAAACTTAGACCATTAATTAGCGATCTCTTATCTTTAAAGACACACTCTCGCCATCATGAATACAGCGGTGACTCTACTAACCGACCAACAAGCACCTCAAGACCAGGAGAATTTGGGGCAGCTAAATCGCCAAATGATTGTAATTCTTGACTTTGGTTCTCAATATTCAGAACTCATTGCCCGACGTATCCGCGAAACTCAAGTATATTCGGAAGTTCTTTCCTATCGCACCACAGCTGAACAATTACGTCAACTCAACCCCAAAGGAATTATTCTCTCCGGTGGGCCAAGTTCAGTATACAGCGACTATGCACCCCATTGTGACCCAGAAATCTGGAAATTAGGTATACCTGTTTTGGGTGTTTGCTATGGAATGCAGTTGATGGTCAATCAACTGGGTGGAGAAGTTACCAAAGCTGACCGGGGTGAATATGGTAAGGCATCACTCTATATAGATGATCCCACAGACCTGTTGACCAACGTGGAAGATGGCACAACCATGTGGATGAGTCACGGTGACTCTGTAACCTCCATGCCACCAGGATTTGAACTGCTAGCCCATACAGATAATACTCCCTGTGCGGCTATTGCTGACCATCACAAGAAACTCTATGGTGTGCAATTCCATCCAGAGGTAGTACATTCCATTGGTGGTATAGCTTTAATTCGCAACTTTGTTTACCATATTTGTGATTGTGAACCCACCTGGACAACCGCAGCCTTTGTCGAAGAATCTATTCGGGAGATTCGGGCGAAAGTTGGAGATAAACGGGTACTTTTAGCACTTTCTGGTGGTGTAGATTCTTCTACTTTAGCCTTCTTACTTCACAAAGCCATTGGTGACCAGTTGACTTGTGTGTTCATTGACCAAGGCTTTATGCGGAAGTACGAACCAGAAAGACTGTTAAAGCTGTTCCAAGAACAGTTTCATATTCCTGTCGAGTATGTCAATGAACGCGATCGCTTCCTGACAGCCCTAAATGAGATCACAGACCCTGAAGAAAAACGTCGTCGCATCGGTCATGAGTTTATCCGTGCTTTTGAAGAAACATCGAAACGTCTCGGACACTTTGACTATTTAGCCCAAGGAACCCTCTATCCTGACGTAATTGAATCTGCTGATACCAACGTTGACCCCCAAACAGGTGAACGAGTAGCAGTGAAAATTAAGAGTCATCACAACGTCGGTGGCTTACCTAAAGACCTGAGATTTAAACTCGTGGAACCATTACGGAAACTCTTCAAAGATGAAGTCCGTAAAGTTGGGCGTTCTTTAGGTTTACCAGAAGAAATTGTTCAACGTCAGCCCTTTCCCGGCCCTGGGTTAGCAATTCGCATCTTGGGTGAAGTCACCGCGGAAAGGTTAAATATCCTGCGTGATGCTGATTTAATCGTCCGTCAAGAGATTAATCAACGCGGTTTATATAACGAATATTGGCAAGCCTTCGCTGTTTTATTGCCCATTCGTAGCGTTGGTGTCATGGGTGATAAACGTACCTATGCTTACCCAATTGTGCTGCGGATTGTTACCAGTGAAGACGGAATGACAGCCGACTGGGCCCGTGTACCATACGATGTTCTAGAAGCTATTTCCAACCGCATCGTCAATGAAGTGAAAGGTGTCAACCGTGTGGTGTATGACATCACCTCTAAGCCACCTGGAACCATCGAATGGGAATAGAAACGAGATAGGGAAGCATTCCTGAAATGGGGAATTATACCAACTCGAAAAATTTTGCACACAGATGATTACCCCACCCGCGCTATCGCGCACCCTCCCCGCTTGCGGGGAGGGTTGGGGAGGGGTCTTCTCAATTTGTTGGTTGCTTTTGGCGAATTCGTATTAATTATATTTTTGCGTAGGGGTTTAGCATTGCTAAACCCTTACCTTTGGTACTTGTCGGTTAAATATTTTTGTAGCGATCGCTGGAAATTCAAGACAGTCACCACGTGATTTTATTTTTTGACCTGTCATCTGTCACTGTGACTCCGGTTCAAAAGTAATATGTGGAGATTGATATTTTGGTGGTTCAACGTGAATGGAAATCCTCACAGGACTGAAACGCTGTTCTAATTGACGTTCCACTTCTTCTGTAATTAAGTGAGCAGTTTCCACATCTGGTGCATCTACAATTAGGTGCATTTCCATAAACACTTGACGGCCCAGGACTCCACGGGAAGCAATTTCATGACAATTAATCACACCAGGGACAGAAACAGCGATCGCATGAATAGCTTCGGGAGCGATCGCCATTTCATCCACTAACCAAGGTAAATTTTCCTTTAAAACTGACCAACCACTCCAAAATACTAATAAAGCAACAGGAAAGGCTAACACAATATCTAACCACTGATAACCCAGCCACACACCAATTAAGCCACCAATTACAGAAATAGTTACCCACACATCACTCATGGTGTGGGTTGAATCAGCAATCAATATTTGGCTACCTACCCGTTGACCAACACCTCGTTCATAAAAAGCAACAAAAATATTCACACCCAGCACCATTAGCAATAACCATAACTCAGGAGCAGATATTCTTACTGGCTCTCCACCTTTAATTATTCTTTCTATTGCTCCTTGGATAATTTCAAAACAAGCAATTCCTAAAAAAGCTGCAATCCCTAAAGCACCTACTGCTTCAAATTTATGGTGTCCGTAGGGATGTTCACGGTCTGGTAATGGAGAAGAAAATTTACTAGCAACTAAACCCAAAACATTGTTAGCACTATCAGTTACACTGTGCAAAGCATCAGCCAGCAGACTTAAAGAACCTGTCCAAGTTCCAACCAATGCTTTTAAAACCAGTACAAACAAGTTTAACAAAAGGGTAATAACTAAAACTTTACGCACCTCAGCGCGGTTATCGTAAATCATAAATAATTACTAAAAAGCTTCATGAATTCTACTGTAAACCGCCCAGGTTAAATTCATACAAAAAAATTGTATCAAACTGTGATGTGATAGGAACTTCTATCTATAGAGAGAAAGTTTTTTGTAAGTTATTGAGATTATTTTTTAACTAACCCTCTTCCATGACTCTAGGGAACACAAAATTTAAGACCTTGATTTAACAAGGGTTTTGGCGATTTATTAATGTTTCAAAATGTTCGCCATATTTTGTTAGTAATAAAATGTTCAAACCTTTATCACATCTGGATTTCAAAATTAGGAAATTATTTTTGTGATTCCCAGTTTAATGAAAGAGGGTTAGTTAACGTCCTAACCGTTCTGTCCATTGCTATAAATAAAATAACCCGCATAGGCGGGTTTGATGTAGTTAATATTGATATTCGTAGACAAGGCAGTTAGGAAATTTAACACTTAGCTGGTGAACTCAGCTTTTCTAAAATCCCTAAAACTTCTTGTTCAAAGGCAACCTGAGCACGGTTAGTTTTGCCCCCAATGTAGAGAATATCTCCTTTCCGCAAAGCCCATATTTGTGAATGGGAAAAATAGCTCATCACTACACCCAACATCAACAAAGCAAAGCCAATATAAACAATAGGAATACCAGGATCAAATTTAATTTGTAATCCTGTACTACCAACCAAATCAATAATTTTTAAATTAATACCATTAACTTGGGTAGACATTCCTGCTCTCACGGTATTAATCAGCTTACCAGTCTGGTCATAAACCAAAACCATACCTTGTAAATCTTTAGCAATTAAAGATACACCTTCACTCATATCAGGTTTTGTAGGTACCCAAGTTCCCCAAATCCGACCTTTACCTTGAGTGTCTAACTGTCCCATAGGAATTTGAAAAATAGGACTATTGTTGTATTGAATTTTGACTCCAGCAATACCCCAATCAGTCTGATAAAAAACTACGCCATGATAACGCAGAGGTTTATTGACATAAATTTTTTCATGGTCAACTTCTTCCCCTTGTTTATTCAAGACAGACATATCTGAATAAAACTGGTCAATGCCACCTTTGGGAGTATAATCAATCCAAAATCGATTAACTTTTACAGACCAATCTTTGAGCACATCTTGAGAAGCAAACGGCCCAGCATCAATAATGTTTTTGACCTGAAATGTACTACCACTGGCAATCATTTCTTGGGCAACAAATCCCGTCATTGCTCCCCAAATTCCACCTAATAGAATAGTGACAATACCGATATGCACGATAATCGGACCAATCCGTCCCACAATTCCTTTACGGGCATAAAGAATATCATCTTGCTCGTGATGCTTATCTTGAAAGATTCGATACTGCTTTTTTTGCAAGATAGGAATCAAAGATTCTAAGGAATCTGTCTTTAATTCGGCACTTAAAGCTAACTTTTGAAATTGCCTTGGTTCTTCGTAATATTTCCACTTTTGGGCTGCTTTTAGTGCTGGTAACTGGCGAGTAAAAGTACAAGCAGTTAAACTAGTACCAAATAAAACTAATAGACTGAGAAACCACCAAGTCCGATACACATGGTCTAAACCAATGACTTGTATGACCTTCCAAGTCAAAAACCCAAATAAAGCTGGATGTTCTGGGTAGTTAGCTTGGTAAAAAGCCGGTGTTTGTCCTTGTTCAATTACAGTTCCAGTGACACTAAATACGGCAATGATTAACAGGAGAATAATTGCTAATCGTAAATCTGTGAGAACGCGCAAAAACTCCTGTCGGAAAAACTTGCGAAAACTTGACCACCAATTTGCAGTTGGGATTGTTGTATTATCTACAGTCATTGCTTAGAAACTACCAAAGGGAATGCGAGAAAGTAAGGAAAAAACACCAAATCCGACTAAAAGCGCACCGCTAACTGGGTTAATCCAGCCAGACCAACGGCGCAATTCTAATAGCTTTTTAATTGTCGCAGTAAAAGTACCTGCTAAAATTAAGGGTGTGACATAGCCAGCGGTGTAAGCAAGTAATAAAACTGCACCTAAAATCAAATCTTGAGTATTGGCAACCCAACCCAGTAAGCTAGCTAAAACGGGGGTACTGCAAGGTGAAGCCACTAACCCAAATGTCAAACCAATGGCATAGGAACGGACTCCTGGTGGTAAATCAGCAGAAATCCAATTAGTATCACCTAAAGACGGAAATTGTAGCGGTAGGGCTTCTAATAGATTTAGCCCCATAATGATAGCGAGAATACTAATAATAATTGGTAAACCAAATCCCACTTGACCGTAAACTTTACCAATTAAGGCTGCAACTACTCCCATTCCTGCTAAGGTGGTTGCTAACCCTAGGGCAAACCAAGTAGACTGTGCAGCGGCTTGGAGACGGCTTTTAGCTTCATAACCGCCAATGTAGCCGATGGTGATGGGTAGCATGGACAGCATACAGGGTGTGAGACTGGTCAGTAAACCAGCAGAAAAAATAATGCCAATGCTGAAAATTGTAAGATGGCTGAGTTGATAGCTAACTAAGTTGTTAGCGAATTGTTCGAGTTGATATATTTGCGTTTGCAGAGTTTCCAGCATGGTGTTGTTTGAGTGGGAAATGCTTACTCTGCTTGAATTCTATCGTAGATTGGATGGGAGGGTGGCTATCTGTCTGTTCATAGGAGTGGCTGGTAAAAGCACCAGGGAGAGAAAATATTTGATAATTTTGTGGGATACAGTGATTGAGGAATTTAATTTCTGCGATGCCTGAAGTTGACAAAGAACATCAACAGGTGAAAAATTCCCTCACAATAAAAAAGAGGCGTTGCTGATTTTGATTGGCATCAATTTAAAACCCTTGTAGAGAGATTTTATGGAATCTCTCTTCATAACCCATATTCAGCAAAGCCAACAAAGACAATTACTTTTCTCACTGTCCCCTACTAAACACTTGACCCCACCAGAAAATTTTGTGCGAAATCTGCAAGAAACCCATTTAAACCGCGCTCGTGCTAGTCTCAGACAAGCATTATCTTGGTATGGATATCTCCGTAAGTCAGGAAAGTTAGGATCAAATCCTGCTTTAGCGAGTGTGGTTAAACCCCAACTGGAAATATTAACTGCCACACTGAATAAATTAGATGCCAATATCATCCGTATTGCGGCCTTTGGCTTGGTGAGTCGGGGTAAGTCTGCGGTTTTAAATTCTTTGTTGGGGGAGAAAATTCTGCAAACTGGGCCGCTTCATGGTGTAACTCAATGGCCTCGTTCTGTGCGCTGGAAACCTGGTGATAAGGTGTTGGTAGAATTAATTGATACTCCTGGTTTAGATGAAATTGAGGGAGAGTCAAGGGCGCAAATGGCGCGGGATGTGGCGCGTCAAGCGGATTTAATTTTATTTATTGTTTCTGGTGATATTACTCGGACTGAGTATCAAGCTTTGTTAGAGTTACGTCAGGCACAGAAGCCGTTAATTTTGGTGTTTAATAAAATTGATTTGTATCCAGAGACGGATAGGGCAGCTATTTATCAAAATTTACAGCAATTAGGGGCGGGTCATCCCCAAGCTGAACCTTTGTTACCTGATGAGATTGTGATGGTAGCGGCAGAACCAGCACCGATGGAAGTGCGGGTAGAGTGGCCTGATGGTAGGGTGAGTTATGAGTGGGAAACACCACCACCACAGGTGGATGAATTAAAGCAGATTCTTTTAAAGATTTTAAATCGGGAGGGGCGATCGCTCTTAGCGTTAAATGCACTAGTACAAGCTAGGGAAGCAGAAGCCACCATTGCCGAAAAAACCATTGATTTTCGTCAACAAGAAGCTGAAAACATCATCTGGCAATTTACCAAATACAAGGCTTTGGTTATTGGCTTGAATCCCATTGCTTTTTTGGATATTGTCGGTGGTGTGATTACAGATTTAGCTTTAATTCGCTCCCTGGCTCGATTATATGGCTTGCCTATGACTAGCTATGAAGCCAGCAAAGTCCTGAAAACGATTTTGTTAAGTTCTGGTGGTTTACTGTTGGGTGAATTGGGCAGCAGTTTTGTGCTGGGTTTAGGGAAAAGTACAGCCGCTATTACCAGTGGTGATAATCCTCTCAATCTTACAGCTTACGCTGGTAGTGCGATCGCCCAAGCTGGAATCGCTGGTTATGGTGCTTACACTGTCGGTAAAGCCGCACAGGTCTATTTAGAAAAAGGCTGTACCTGGGGACAATTAGGCGCTAGCACTATCATTCAAGAAATTCTCTCCCAAGTTGACCAAAATACAATTTTGTATCGCTTACGCCAAGAATTAGGGGGCAATGTTGGCGAATTTAAAAGCTAGTAGCTGTTTATAAAAAAAAGTAACAGCCTCTGTAATTTTTGCGAATGATTTGCGAACCTTAAATGTGGGGAAGTTGTGGTTCAAATTTCTCCTTGATGCCTGATATGAAATTATGGGTTGTCAAGTAGAATGTACCTGGATTTATTCCACCACAGACTTTTTCAACAATTAAAACCCAGCAAAGGATAATTATGTCTCAACGCAAGTTGCCCGAAAGCAGCAGCAGTTCAGTAGCCCTAGAACCAGAAGTAGCGATCGCACTGATTGGATTATATTCGGCAGCTGCTGACGGTGAAGGCATTTCTGCACCCGAAGAAGATACTTTGAGTGAAATGCTAGAAGGCATTGGTGTATTTGACGAATACTCAGAGGCAGATTTTGAGGAGTTGACCAAAAAAGTCACCACCTTGATAGAGGAGGAAGAACCAGAGGAGTTAGTCAGCCAAGCGATCGCATCCTTACCCAATCAAGAAGCTCGTGAAACCGCATATATCACCGCTATATTGGTAGTAGGTGCTGATGAAGAAATGGGAGAAAGTGAAGAAGATTATCTCTATGAACTGCAAGAAGCATTGAATATTTCCGATGACCGGGCTGAAGAAATCATTGATGCCATATTCGGCGATTATGAAGATGATGAATATGAAGAGGAAGAAGAATAATCTTGATATTGCCTCAATGAACAATATTACAAACCGAATCGGAAAAATTGTTTTTGTCAGAATTTTACAACTAAATTAAGTATGCAATTGACAGATAAATACAGCATATTGCCAGCCAATGAGTTACAGACGTGAATGATAATACTCTTGTGGGGTGGGAATCTTAGCCGCCCTTGTGCACTTTCATCACATGAAAAATGCTGTAAATATATTTAATCGCTCATGCTTAGTATTTTTAGACTATCATGAGTTTTTATTTTTTATTAGTAAAACTAACAATGAATTTCAAAAACATAACTCTTAGCCTGATTTTTCTATCTATCAACCTGCAAATTACTACAAATCAACAAATAGCCCAATCTCAAACTCCACCACCTGTAAATACATTCCTCTGTCCTGCACAATTAAACTCATCCATTCCCGCAATAATTAATAACCCCTTATTTCGTCGCGTGCGCTGGGGTATCTTAATTCAAGATATATCATCCCAACAAACTCTTTACAGCCAAGATGCCGAAAAGTTTTTCATTCCGGCTTCTAATACCAAACTACTCACAACTGCTGCGGCATTAAAAGAATTAGGAAGTCAATTTCGTTTTCGTACTTCCATTTATCAAGAGCAAGATGGGGCTGTCAGAATTGTTGGCAGAGGTGATCCCAGTTTAACAGAAGCTAAATTAAAACTTTTAGCACAACAATTAAAACAAAAAGGCATCACAGCAATTAAAAACTTAATTCTTGATGACAGCTATATTCAAGGCGATATTGTTAACCCAACTTGGCAATGGGAAGATGTGCAATCAGATTATGGCGCACCAGTCAGTAGTTTTATTTTAAATGAAAATACATTTAGCTTCCACATCGCACCACAAAATATTGGACAACCACCAACAATAACGGGTAAGGATAATGATGAAATTCAACAATGGGATATCATTAATCAAGCCATTACCGTTCCTCGAAATCAAGAGACATCTATAGAGATTAATCGCGATTTATCTGGCAAAACTCTACGCATTCGTGGTCAAATAGCTGCTAATTCTCAACCCTATGTAGCCACTTTACCTGTCATTGAACCTAATCAATACTTTTTGCGGCGATTCTTGACAATTTTGGCTTCAGAACAAATCACTGTAGATAAAACCTCAATTTCTTCTAGTGAAAATTATCAAAACGAAATTGCCTTTATTGAATCTCCACCTTTATCAGAATTATTAAAAGAAACCAATGTTAATAGTAATAATCTTTATGCCGAATCTTTACTCAAAGCACTAGCCATCAAAAAAACTAAACAGCAAAATCTCAATAGCGCAGACGTAGGTTTAGAAGTTCTCAAAAACAGTTTAAATCAGTTAGGTATTACCCCCGATAGCTATCTTCTCGCTGACGGTTCTGGATTATCAAGACGCAATTTAATTAGTCCAGAAGCCTTAGTTAAAACTTTACAAGCCATAGCTAAAACTCCAGAAGCATCTATATATAGAGTATCCCTACCAATTAGTGGTAAAAATGGCACTCTTAAACAAAGATTTCGTAATACCTCCGCTGAGGGAATTGTCCAAGCCAAAACAGGTACATTACGAGGTGCTGTATCTTTATCTGGATATGTCAACCCACCCCAATATGAACCATTAGTTTTTAGTATTATTGTCAATCAATCTGATCAACCCTCACCAGTTCTCAGAACAGCAATTGATGAAATCGTCATTTTATTAACTCAGTTAAAAAAATGCTAATGGTCAATTCGATTACTTAATATTCATGTAGTGTTGTCGCGTAGCGCAACGCACCGTCATATCACTTAAAAAAAGTAAATTCGATAGCGCAGCGTGACGACGTAGGAGTCATTGAACCTCACCCCAACCCCTCTCCGTGTCGGAGAGGGGCATTGTAATCTGTCATTAGCATCATAAAATTAAGCTTTTAACCATCTCCCTGTTGCGGGGAGAGGTTTGGAGAGGGGTCATACTATTTTCGTCGAACTCAGGTTAAAAATATCCCACGCTAACTAATAAAAGTTAGCGTGGGATATTGTCAATCTATGCTATTTGATTACCTTGCTTTTAAATGTGACTTATGCAAAGTAGGTGCTGATATTAGTAATAGCGCCAAGACTTGGCAAGGTTCCAGAGAAACCAGTGATATTAATCACTAAGTCAGTGGTAGCGTCAAAAGCGCCTGTAGCATCATTGACTATCACATAAGCTCCAGTCAAAGCACCGCTAGTTACTTGCACTAAGGCCGCGGAACTAGCTGCTAGGACTTGATTACCTGTTACTTGACCATTCGCATCATTGAATACTGAACCAACTAAAGCTGAGAGAGTTGTTGCTGTACTATCCGCAGCACGAGTAAACTGGTTGGGAGGATTCAAGTTTGCACCTTCTCCAGAAGCTGAGAAACCTCTCAAGTCAATTCTATCTTCACCAAGAGCAAAATCAGTAATCCGGTCAGCGCCAGTCACTAATGAATGGCCAAACTGGAAGACAAAAGTATCACTACTTGCTCCACCTGTGAGTGTATCTGCACCAGACCAACCATTGATAGTATTAACACTCGCATTACCGACAATTGTGTTGGCAAGAGAGTTTCCAGTACCAATTGATGCTGTACCAGACAGAGTCAAGTTCTCAACATTAGCAATATTCACCATGCTAAAGCTAGCAGTGAATGAGGAGATTGTGTCTGTACCTTCACTAGCATTTTCAACGATACGGTCAGTACCACTATCAACTACATAGGTATCGTTGCCAAGACCACCAGTGAGGGTATCAGCAGTACCACCGCCACCATCTAAGGTGTTATTACCATCACTACCAGTAATGACGTTGTTGAGAGTGTTACCTGTACCACTGGTGTCTCCACTAGTTAATGTTAAGTTCTCAACGTTAGCAACCGTAGCCAGGCTAAAGTTGACGGTGGATTGAACTGTGTCAGTAAATCCGGAACCACTACCAGTACCTTCAACTATGACATCAACTACTGTGTTTGCATCGGAGCTATTGATGACGTAGATATCATTACCCCCACCACCATCAAGGGTATCTTTAGCAACTCCACCATTAATGGTGTTGGCAAGGCTATTACCAGTGATTCTGTTTTCTATACTGTTACCTGTACCATTGATAGCTGCACTGCCAAGAATTAGATTTTCTACGTTGGCAGCTAAGACGTAGGTAGTGATGTTAGCAGCTTCAACCGTGTCAGTTCCTTCACCAGACGCTTCAACAACTGTCTCTGAGGTATTAACTCTGTAGTAGTCATTACCTGTACCACCTACTAAGCTATCACTACCAGAAGTTGTTAAAGCATCAAGAGTGTCATTGCCCAAACCACCAACCAGGGTGTTATTGCCAGTATTACCTGTTAAGTAGTTGTTACTACTATTGCCTGTAGCAGAGAGCGCTCCTGAGCCAATGAGAGTAATATTTTCAAAGTTACTCAAACTGGAGATATCGAAGGAGATACTAGAACGGACGGTATCAGTTCCTTGACCAGTGAATTCTTCAACTAGGTCTCCAACACTATCAACTACATAAGTATCATTACCACTACCACCTCTCATGGTGTCATTACCCGCACCACCATCAAGGGTGTTGATACCTGTGTTACCTAACAACAAGTTGTCAGCAGCATTACCTGTAGCATTGATATTGGCTGTACCAGTGAGGGTAATATTCTCAACGTTAGCACTTAATGCTAGCAAGCTGAAGGTAACTCCGTTGGTGAGAGAACCTGCTTGCACAGTATCAGTTCCTTCTCCACTGGCTTCAACGATTACATCTGTAGTGGTATCAATGATATAAGTGTCATTACCAGTGCCACCTTCTAGTGTATCCGCAGTACCTGTACTACCATCAAGGATATTGTTACTAGCGTTACCTGTTATGTAGTTACTGAGACTATTGCCAGTACCAGTAACGGCTGTACCAGTTAAAGTCAAGTTTTCAACATTGGCTGCCAAAGAGGTAATAGATACGGTTGAGATAACAATATCAGTACCACCACTGCTAGCTTCAACAATTACATCACCACTACTATCAACACGATAGGTGTCATTACCAGTGCCACCAGTCAATGTATCACTGCCAGCACCACCATCGAGAGTGTTGTTATTAGCATTACCTGTAATTCGGTTAGCTACGCTGTTACCAGTAGCAGTAGTAGCACCACCAGTTAACAAGGTGAGGTTTTCAATGTTGGCGTTACTAGCGATACTATAGCTGACAAGCGACTCAACGGTATCAGCAGTTCCCAGTCCAGAGCCTTCAATCACGACATCTGAAGTGACATTAATCCGGTAAGTATCGTTACCTGCTCCACCTTCTAGAGTATCTGTGCCACCAGCACCATCTAAAGTATTATTACCACTATTACCCTTGATGTAGTTAGCATCGGCGTTACCTGTACCAGTAATAGCTCCTGTTCCAGTTAACTCTAAGTTTTCAACATTAGTTGCTAAGGTGATGGTAACACTAGATAAAACTTTATCAATGCCTTGACCAGCAACTTCTGTGATGGTATTACCTGTGTTAGAGATTACATAGGTGTCGTCACCTGCGCCACCAACCAATGTATCAGTGCCAGAACCAGCATCGAGAGTGTCATTACCACCACCACCAAGAATACTGTCGTTACCAGCTACACCAACCAAGCTGTCGTTACCAGCACCACCAAGGATGGTGTCATTGCCAGTTGTACCAGTAATTTGGAACCGCTCTATGTTGCTGAACTTAATACTGTTGGTACCGGAAGTTATATCTCCATTAAAGCCACCAAGGCCATTAGAAACAAAGTTAGTGGTACCAATACCAGCGCTCAGGCTAGCGTAGTTGACAACTAGAGTGTCAATACCCGCACCACCATCAACGGTATCTGTACCTAAACCTGCATTGATGACATCGCTACCACCACCAGTATTGATATTTTCATCATTATCAACGGTGAAGCTGATGGTATCTAAACCCGCACCAGTGGACAAGTTTTTAAAGAGTTCTACACCTGCAACAGTGGTGCCATTACCAACGGTAATTGTGGCTGTGCCTAAGTTATTGATGGTGAGGTTGCCGATGCTACTGGAGAAATCTGCATCCACTAAGAGGTCTCCTGTTCCAGCACCACCAACGATGCTGTCAGCACCACCACCAGAAGTGAATGTGTCATTCCCAGTACCACCACTAAGGATGTCATTACCATAGCCACCGTTCAACGTATCATTGCCACTGCCACCAGTAATTTGGAACCGCTCAATGTTCTTGAAGGCTACACTGTTACTAGAATTGCCGTTGATGGTTCCATCGTAGCCTCCAGTAGCAGGATTGAAAGTGCGGGTAGAAGTGACTGCGGTAGAAAGAGTGGAATAATTGACAATTAACAAGTCGTTGCCACTGCCACCATCAACGGTATCTACACCGGAGCCAGTGTTGATGGTATCACCACCACCACCTGTACTGACATTTTCATTTTGAGTGAGAGTGAAGGTAACTGTGTCTGCACCACTACCAGTTTTCAAGTTGGTAAATACTTCAACACCGCTGACAGAAAGACCACCACCAGTAATAGTGGTTGTGCCCAAACTATTAACTGTTAACCCAGTAGTAGCGCCGGAAAAATCAGCATCGACTAAGGTATCTGTACCTGCACCACCAACGATACTGTCAGCACCACCGCCAGAAGTGAAGGTGTCATCACCATTACCACCTACGAGAGTATCATTCCCAGAACCACCTTCAATGTCATCATTCCCTGTGGTACCAGTGATGCGGAACCGTTGAATCGTGTCAAAGGTAACCTTATTTGTGCCACTGGTAACGATACCACTGTAACTGCCAGTTGCGATGTCATAACTCAAGTTGGCTGGAGGAGTAGCACCGCTACCTGTGGTGGTAATACCAGTGCTGAGAGAGGAGTAGTCAATAACTAAGAGATCATCACCACTGCCACCGCTAATAACGTCATTACCAAGACCACCATTAAGAATGTCATTGCCGATGTTACCTAATAAGGTGTCGTTACCAGCACCACCAGTGATAGTATCGTTACCTGCTAAACCATCTATTTGTTCACCAGTAGCAACGGTAGCAGCGGTGTTGTCATTGCCTGTAGTAGGAGTGACTGTAGCTTGTTCAATCACAACTAAACGACCATTGAGGATAATGGTGGCGGAGTCATCTTCTTCCCGCAGGGCTTGAAGTGTCGCATCGCTTAGTAATTCACCACGGACTAAGGCAGAGAAGATGGCACCTTCGTCACCAGGAGTTTCTTCGGTATTCACTTTTGCATCAATATAGTGACCGATTTCTTCCAGGAGAACGCTGGCTAATACTTCGGGGTTTTGTTGTTCAATGTATTCTTGAGACAGATAAATAGTGTTGGTGGCTTTAGCATAAGCGCCAAGTGCACCGTTAATTTCTGCGGCAGGACGAACTTCCAGGGGAGGTAATTCTGCAAAGTTGCCTTTTGACCACTCTTGTGCCAGTGATTGAGCGATGGAAGTGTTCAAGCTCTGACCAAAGGTGGTGAGCATCACAGGCATGAAGGTTTCAGACTGTGAGAAGGAATGTAGATACTGGCGGGTAATCTCCTGGGTTTTCTCAACTATTTGGTGGCGGTTAACCATATTCTTTACTCCTGTCAGGTAAATTAATTGTCAACTTGGTAAAAACAGCTTCAGTTTGAACTGCGTAGATAAATGTCTATTTACCGTAGTTCTCTGAACCTAGTAATGATCCTGAGTATTAATGAAAAAAATGTGTACAGAGAGACTTTGCGATTTTCTTAAACAATGGCTGAGTTTAGAAAATCTCATCACTCTGTGGTTGGTTTTACCGTTTGTTTCTATAGATGTTGTCTACGCAGTAAGCCAAGTTTGAAAATCTTACTGTCAATTAAATAACAAAATAAACTATACGATGTATAGGGTAATTACACCGAATTTAACAATTCAGCTAACAGAGGTTTATCGGGAGAATAAATATAAAATTTATATCTGTTAGTTCATTTTAGTTAAGTTTAATTAATTAAAATTAGTAATCAAGAATGTAAAATATTTGGTTTTTATGGACGTAGATTGTTGACTGGCAAAGGCTTGACTGATTTATTAAAAAATTTAAAATGAAGCTAATTTATTAATTGATACTGAGACAGATCACAATTTCTTTATATTGGCGACCGTAATTCCAGGTAACTTATTTCACGCAGTTGCTGTTTTTTAGGAAAATAATTTAGGTAAGCGAAAATTTTTTTTTATGAAGGATGCTATGTTTTGGTGGAGTTTTGGGTAAGCTAGTAAACTATTAGATTCTATAAAAATAACACATATTTTTTTAAAGTAAATAGTTTCAGTTTAGTAACTGAAACATTTTCGCCTATGTAATTGATAGTTGAGTAATTATTTTCTGAGATAATTGTGTAAAAGTCATAAATTTTACGAATAAATATCGGCTTACTACTTATAAGTTGTAATTTTAGTTCTAGAGTAGTGAGTTATTTTCCTGGTTGGTAGGGATGATGACCAGGATATGGGGAAAAACTTGATTTCTCTTTGGGTAAGAATGGCAGTTAGGCTGAATGGTAGTGAAGAAATGTTGAGTGATGGCTAGATACACTCTACTATCGTTTTCAGGGTTGATATTTTAGATACTCGCAAGGTGTCAAGGGGGAAGAGGGGAATTAACGGTGAGAATCTTAATTATTGAAGATGATGAGGTATTGATAGATATCTTGATGCAGTCATTGAACAAACAGCATTATGTGGTGGATAACGCTGTAGATGGTCTGATGGGTTGGGAATATGTGCAAGGAACGACCTATGACTTGATCATTATAGATGTGGGTTTACCCAAGTTAGACGGAATTAGTTTATGTCAAAAACTACGGGCTAGTGGATGCTATACACCTATTTTACTGATGACGGCCAAGGATGGGAGTAGCGATCGCATTCGTGGACTAGATGCAGGTGCAGATGATTACGTCGTTAAACCATTAGATTTAGATGAGTTACAAGCACGAGTTAGAGCATTATTGCGGCGTGGAGAAGTTCCCCGTACACCTGTTCTTGAAATCAGTGGACTAAGATTAGACCCCACTAGTTGTCAAGTAACTTACAAAAGTCAGGAATTGGACTTAACACCAAAGGAATATAGCCTTTTAGAATTATTAATGCGAAATCCCTCACGGGTCTTCAGTCGCAGCAACATTATTGAACATCTATGGAGTTATGAAGACCCACCCCAAGAAGAAACTGTGAAATCTCACATCAAATGGTTGCGGTCTAAACTCAAAGCAGTGGGAGCAGTAGACTGGATTGAAAATGTCTATGGAGTGGGATATAGGCTTAAACCAGATCAATCTCCATTAATTCAAACAGAAGTAATCACTGATAGTAATGCTATAAATAAAGACTATGCGCTTACTGATACTGTTGTCCAACAATTCAGAAAATCAATGCGCGGATTATGGCAGAAGTATCAGGGAGTAATACATCACCGTTTAGAAGTATTGCTTTCCATTTCCAATGCTATACGCCAAAATACATTAACACCTGAGTTAATAGGCTCTGGACAACAAGCTGCTCATAAATTAGCTGGTGTGTTGGGAATGTTTGACTTAGAAACTGGTACAGCAATTTCTCAAAATATTGAAAATTTATTATCTTATCCAAGAAATATACATGAAAAATCAGAAAAATTATTAATTCAAATTCATCAACTAGAACAATTATTAAATGCTGCTTTTGACCATCTTCAAAAATCTGTTCATTCACATATTTATCATTCATCGATACACCGATTATTAATAGTTGACCCCGACCTAAAGCTACAATCTCAGTTACAGTGTTTAACTTCTCCAGATACAATTATAGAGCAGCTTGCAAGTATCAACGATGTCAATTTATATCTGCAAAATAAATTACCAGACTTAGTGATTTTCAATGTCGATGATATTGATAATAAGAAAGCATATTTAACGTGGCTAATAAATTTATCTCAACGTACACCACCAATTCCAGTCATATTTTTAGCCCATGACGATGGCATATTAGATAGGGTAACAGTGGCTCGTGCTGGAGGTCGGGGATTCTTAGTTAAACCTGTAACTGCCGAGCAAATTTGGCAGGTTGCATTGCCGATTTTACAACAAAAAATTAAAAAATTAATTAATATTCTTGTTGTTGATGATGATCCCTTAATTACCAATACATTATGTCCTATTTTGGAACCTTGGGGTATGAAAGTTACAGGATTAAATGACCCCTTACGTTTTTGGGACGTATTGCAATCCCTACAACCAGATTTGCTAATTTTAGATGTAGAAATGCCTCAATTTAGCGGTATTGAATTGTGTCAGGCTGTGCGTACTGCTCCCCAATGGCAAGGTTTACCAATTCTATTTTTAACAGCCCATCGAGATATAGAAACTGTGCAGCAAGTATTTACTGCTGGAGGAGATGATTATATTGTTAAACCCATAGTACATGCTGAATTAATTAATCGGATTTTGCACCGTTTAGAACGTAATAATCTTCTGCTAACTCTGTCTAGAAGAGACACATTAACAGGATTATTAAATCAGCTATCTTCGAGTCGTGAATTACAAAATATGCTGCAACAAGCAGAACATAAAAAAGTTTGTTTTGCCCTACTTGCTATGCCTGAATTAAGTCAAATTAATGTCCACTATAGTCATGAAGTAGGCAATCAAGTTTTACAGACATGGAGTCGAATGTTGCAAGCAGCATTTCCCAATGCTGAGGTGTTAGGCTATTGGGGAAACGGTGAATTTGTTATTGGTACATCTGGTTTAACGAAAATTGAATTCAGGGATTTATTAGCTGATATTCTCACAAATATGCGCCAAAAAATTTTTACCGCAGCAAATCAAGAAAGATTTCAGGTCATTTGTCAATGGGTAGTAGTTGAATATCCTCGTGATGGTGAAACAGTTCAGTCCTTATATCAAGCTGCTCATCAGTTATTGTCATATACATGAGCAAATTTCGGCTATCTTTCCAGATATAATTATTCACCAGCCTTGATGCCATTTAAAATATGAAGCAAAAATTATTCTTATTGGTGAAAATTTTATCTACAGGATTGATTACTAGTGCTATTGGATTAGAACTGTGGAACATACAAAGTATCATAGCCAATGCTTCCTTACCTAACAGCTTATATCCCTTATTAATCCTCTCGCATTTGGCATTGTCGGCTCATTTTGTAGAAGCAATTATCGCTGCTGTTGTCGCAACTGGAAAAAATAAGATGCCTCTTACCTTGGCGGCTTACACTTTCTTTGTAGGTACAGTGGGATTATTAGAAATGTGGGAAAATCAGGATAACTAGGTTTTGCAATTTGGCATCTGGTGACATAATTTATGTTTAGCTATTTGGGAAGATGTCAGTTAATCCAATTGTCATCTAGTTTGGGAAAGTCGAATTAGATACAAGACTATGACTTATCCCGTGGCTATCTCCATCCCTGAACCACAAATACCCACCCCAGAACCAAACCCTTTACCTCAACCAGAACCCACACCACCAGAACCAACCATTCCCCCTGCTTTTCCGGAACCTGTACCAGGGCCTATTCCCCAAACCATCCCCAAACCTGTTTGAATTATCTTTATTACTGGAAACTCACATCTCTAATCTAAAATGCTAAGAGCCGGAATTGTCGGACTTCCCAACGTCGGAAAATCTACTTTATTCAATGCTGTAGTGGCTAATGCTAAAGCCGAAGCTGCTAATTTCCCATTTTGTACGATTGAACCAAATGTCGGCGTTGTTGCAGTACCGGATGACCGGTTAAATGTTCTTGCAAAAATTGCCAGTTCTGAACAAATCATTCCTGCACGGGTGGAATTTGTTGATATTGCGGGTTTGGTCAAAGGTGCAAGCCAAGGTGAAGGACTGGGTAATCAATTTTTATCTCATATTCGAGAAGTTGATGCCATTGTGCATGTGGTGCGGTGTTTTGAAAACGATGACATCATCCACGTTGCTGGTTCTGTTGACCCAGCGCGAGATATTGAAATCATCAATTTAGAATTGGGTTTAGCTGACTTAGGCCAAATTGAACGCCGTATTGACCGTACTCGTAAACAAGCACGTACTAGCAAAGATGCACAGTTTGAAGTAGCAGTGCTGGAAAAATTAGCCGCAGCTTTAAATGAAGGTAAATCTGTGCGTCAGGTGAGTTTAAATGAGGAAGAAGCCGCAGTCATTAAAGGCTTAGGACTGCTTACCAATAAACCTATTATTTACGCTGCAAATGTTTCGGAAGATGAATTAGCCACAGGTAATGATTTTGTTGAGCAAGTCAGAAAAGTTGCTGCCCAAGAAAATGCTCAGGTTGTGATAGTTTCTGCCCAAGTCGAAGCTGAATTAGTAGAATTATCAGAAGAAGATAAAACTGATTTTCTGGCTTCTTTAGGTGTAGAAGAAGGTGGTTTAAAATCTTTAATTCGTGCCACTTATAGTCTATTAGGGTTGCGGACATATTTTACTTGTGGGCCAAAAGAAACCCGTGCTTGGACTATTCATGCTGGTATGTCTGCACCTCAAGCAGCAGGTGTTATTCACTCAGATTTTGAGCGTGGGTTTATCCGTGCAGAAACCGTGGCTTATCAAGATTTAGTCACTAATGGTTCGATGAATGCGGCAAAGGAAAAAGGTTTAGTCAGAAGTGAAGGGAAAGAGTACATTGTCCAAGAAGGGGATGTAATGTTATTCCGATTTAATGTGTAGATGAAATTGGGTGCGTTCACAGCGCACCATTCATCTTCAACTCAGATGATTATTGACCAATCATATGTACAGATGCACCCATATTTTCATCATCTGTAGCAACAATAATTCCACCTGATGCCCCTGGGATGATTTCTAACCCTTCTATTTTGTGATAATTATCGCGATATATAGGAAAAAGTTGCTGATTTTGTTGCCAAACTATTTTTTGGTTATGGAATGCTAAATACCCAGCTACATATACAGCAGATTGAAATGGCCCATCATTACCTGTATCACTGGCTGAGGTAATATAAACTATTCCCGCATCATCAATTTTTAAATCTGAAATATGACGCACATTTGTTTGTGGATATGGTACTTGAAATTTAGCTGTACCTGCTACTTTGATGTGATACGTAGTTAAATCAAATATTCCCCAGTAAAGAATTGCTGGTTGCTCATCTTCACCACGATGGGCCCACACGGCAACTAATTGATTCTTTATTGTTTGTAAGCTAAAAGATTCAATGTTATTGTCAGGAAGAACTTCTGGTAAAATAAACAATTTAATGACAGAAATAGTTTGATTTTGGGAATTGAATTTCAGATGATAGGCTGTACCTGCACTAGTTAAAGCGATAAATTCTTGGTTATTTGCTGTGGGAATAGTAGTTATCGCTTCTAAATCTAGAGGTAAATCAATATTCTTGTCCCATTTTAAAGGTAGATATTGTGGTGGTTGTTGTCCTTCAATGGTTAAGATTCCTAACCGTCCTTGGTTCTTTTTTTTGTTGTCATGGATGACGAGAAAATTTAATTTCTTATTTTGCTGTTTAATCAATGCGATACCACTAATGCCAAAGGGAATACCTCCACGTACTGGTATCCAGGTGTGAGCTAATACTTGCTGAGATAAAATTAAAGTAGTAGTTAGGATAATAGTAATAGTTAATTTGAAAAAATTTGGCATTGGTGATGATGTTTAAGATGGTGTAAGGAGCGACTTTAACTGTTCTCGAAGCGATAAAGGTTGATATCCTAACTCAAAAGCGGGAGAACTATCTAAGGAAACATCTTTGGGTCTGGGTGCTGCCATTTTCACATCTTGTTGCAGACAAGATTTAAGTTGCTCTCCAGGTAGTTGAAATATTTCAACTAATAGTTTGCCAAATTCATATCGAGAAATTCTTTCTCTCCCCCCTAAATGAATGATACCCTGGACTTTTGCTAAGGCTAATAATATTCCTTGAGCAGCAGTGATACCATTAACTGGTGTACGAATTTCATCACTAAATAAATTTAAGACTTGACCAGCTTTTAAGGTATGAATAAAGGGTTGAATAAAGCTGTGGGCAATTGGTGTGTTATTGCCAAACATCAGGGGCATTCTGCAAATAGTTGCTTGGGGGTATCTAGCTAATATTTCTTGTTCAGCTTCTACTTTTTGTTCACCATAAATATTCACAGGGGATACAGGGTCTGTGTGACGATAAGGTGGATTTAAACCATCAAATACTAAGTCAGTAGAAGTAAAAGCAAAAGGAATTGATTGATCAGCACATATATCAGCTAGATGGCAAGTGGCAGTAACATTAATGCTGCGCGATAACTGGGGATTTAGTTGGCAGTAATTTGGTTGAGACTGTGCTGCGGCATGAATAATTGATGATGGATGTATTGCTTGAATTAAATTTTTTGTGTCTTGGTAGTTGGTCAAATCAACTTTGACCATTTTGACACCAGGAATATCTAATGGATGAGAGTAGTATGTACCATAAACGTCCCAATTTGATTGAGCTAATTGACAAATATGCCAACCTAAGAAACCACTAGCACCAGTAATCAAAAGTTTTTGCATAGGGATAAGTTAATCTTGATCAGGGAATTTTAGGGTTGGTTTGCCTTGAGCATCGAAAACAATTTGACCACCCAAAGATTCAATTTCTCTAATTGCTCTTTTACGAATTTTTGCATCTACATTATTTTCTAATACCATTGCCCAGGAGGAAATTCTGGCAAATTTACTATCAGGATTATTTTGCAGAAATTCAGCAGTTTTTTGAGAAACTAAAGCCACATATTGACTTTGTGGGTCAGGATAAACCTTTGCCCATTCGGCTGCTTTGATTAGTGATGATTTGGCAGCTTCAGCATTACCTAAAAATAACAGTTCATCGGTGCCTTTATACCGCCAGATATAATAGGATTGATGAGGAACCTGTGGTGATAATGATTGTAAACCTTGATCCATTAATTTAATTGACCTTTCTGGCATTCCTGCATATAGAGAGGTACTGACGGAAAGACTTAAATAAGTATCTAAAAAACGGGGGTCTTGCTTGAGAATAATTTCAAAATATTCTGGACTTAAGTTGTAACCAATTCTATTTCTAATTTCTTCGTCACCAAAATATTGTAAAAAGTCGATATAGACCCAATTAGCAATTAAGTTGTTATAACTAAAACTGGGAATTTTTTGCAGTAAATTTAAGCGCAAACTTTCCTTAGTTTCTGCTTTTCTGAGAACTTCAATTGCAACAGATTGATTATGAGTGAGGAGTTGCTGTAATCTTGGTAATTGCATCCAGCTAATACCGAAGATACATAAACAAGCAAATAAAGGTGTAGTAATAGCTTCACGAGACAATAACATAAGCAATTTAAGAATATGCCTCAGGTAGGTGTGGCGAATAAAATTGATAATGTGATTATTGTTTCATTAATTGCCAACATTGTTGAGCGATCGCCCAATCTTCTTGAGTCTGTATTACCAATACCCTCACCTGGGAGTCAGGGGTAGCAATATCTACATCTATCGGCTGTTGTTGGTTTTTCTCTGGGTCGATTTGTAAACCTAGAAATTCCCAAGCCTTACAAGCAGATTGACGTATACTAGCAGACCTTTCGCCAACTCCGGCAGTGAAGACTAAAACATCTAAACCTCCAAGACTAGCAAGCATTGTCCCAATACCAGCCTGGATTTTGTGTACGTAAATATCCCATGCTAGCTGGGCACGATTATTACCTTTTTCTATGGCTTTCACCACTTCCCGCAAATCGCTGGATATACCCGAAATTCCTTTGAGGCCAGAAGCTTTATTTAATACTTGATCCAATTGTTGCCAAGAATAATTGAATTCTCGTAACAGATAAATTAAGATGCCTGGGTCGATAGCACCGCTACGACTCCCCATCATTAAACCATCGAGGGGAGTAAACCCCATAGTGGTATCTACGCTGCGACCGCTTTTGATTGCTGCTAAAGAACAGCCATTGCCTAAATGACAGGTAATTAAGCGCAGAGATGTTAAATCTCTCCCCAAAATTTGGGCTGCACGGTGAGCACAATATTGGTGACTAATGCCATGAAACCCATAGCGACGAATGCCTTGTTCTACCCATTCATAGGGGCCAGGATAAATAGCGGCTGCATCTGGTAAGGTGCTATGAAAGCTAGTATCAAAAACTGCGATTTGCGGTATATGTGGTAAAGCGTTGGTAATCGCTTCTATGCCTTCTAAAGCCGCAGGATTATGGGCAGGTGCAAGATGACAAAGACGAGCGATCGCTTGTTTGACATCTTCTGTAATCATGACACTATCCCGGTAATCTTGTCCTCCATGTACCACCCGATGACCGACCGCATCAATATCAGATAGTTGATTGATGACTTGACAAGCACCATTGACTAGCAAATCCAGCAGGTGGTTAAGAACCGCAGGACGAGACGTAACTGCTATTTCTTCTTGGATTTGCGCTCCTGTATTCGTTGTAACTTTAATCTCTGCCTGTCCTGGATGATGAGTCCAATCTACCTTTGCTTCCCACAGTGGTTTGGGTAATTCTGCCGGGAGAACATCATTTTCGATTTCGTATAAACAACTTTTTTGACTACTTGATCCAGCATTGAGTACGAGTATTTTCATGTTGGTAAATTTTCACCCTAGAAAATGCAGAATCATGGTAATAGAAATTCCTGCAAGGGAATTGAAGAAAAAAATCTCTTGTAAACTTTACCAATAATTTTAGATGGGAAGAGGCAACAATCCAGCAATTTCCATCATAACTTTGGTAGCGATGATTACCCAAGCATCAATATCAATTTGGTGGGATGGTGATGGATTTTCATCGGTAAACTTCTCTATTTTCATCCTCTTTAATGATGGGACTTGATGAATCTACACCAAGCCATAGACAGAAAACCATGATTAATTTACCATCTCAACTCAAAAATGGTATGACTTTGCTTATCTACCTTGATGGGAAACAAGTGCAACAAGTCAACAGACTCTTTAGCTAGTTATTCTAAAAACAACAATAATTGTGACGATTAAGCTAGAATTATTAAAGGTTCGTTACAGAATTTTCTAAACACTCCCAATTCTGTTAAAACAGCCAAACATTGTAGTTACTAATCTAAAAACCTAAAGTTCACCCAAATCTCTATGACGCTCCCAATTCGTAACGTCGCCATCATCGCTCACGTTGACCACGGCAAAACTACCCTGGTTGATGCTCTCCTCAGACAGTCCGGCATTTTTCGCGAAGGTGAAGACGTTCCGGATTGCGTCATGGACTCTAATGACTTGGAGAGGGAACGAGGGATTACCATTCTTTCCAAAAATACAGCCGTTAAATATAAAGACACGCTGATCAATATTGTTGATACCCCTGGACACGCCGACTTTGGCGGAGAAGTAGAACGGGTATTAGGTATGGTTGATGGCTGTATCCTGATTGTGGATGCGAACGAAGGCCCCATGCCCCAAACTCGCTTTGTACTGAAAAAGGCTTTAGAAAAAGGCCTGCGTCCAATTGTGGTGGTCAACAAAATCGACCGTCCCCAAGCTGATCCCTATGCAGCCATTGATAAAGTATTGGATCTGTTCTTGGAATTAGGTGCAGATGAAGACCAGTGTGATTTCCCCTATCTGTTCGCTTCTGGTTTAGCAGGTTACGCCAAGAATGACTTGGATGCTGAACCTGTAGATATGCAGCCTTTGTTTGAGGCGATTCTGCGCCATGTACCTGCACCAGTAGGCGATCCCAACAAACCCCTGCAATTGCAAGTCACCACTCTTGATTACTCTGAATATCTAGGCCGGATTGTCATTGGTAGAATCCACAACGGCACCATTCGCGCTGGACAACAAGCGGCACTAGTTACAGAAAGTGGCAATATTGTCAAGTCTAAAATCAGCAAACTGATGGGATTTGAAGGCTTGAAGCGGGTGGAATTGCCAGAAGCATCTGCTGGTTATATCGTGGCTGTGGCTGGTTTTGCTGATGCTTACATTGGAGAAACAATTACAGACCCCAACGAACCCCAAGCCTTACCACTAATTAAAGTTGATGAACCAACTTTACAAATGACCTTCTGGGTGAATGATTCACCTTTTGCAGGACAAGAAGGTAAATTGGTAACATCTCGTCAAGTGCGCGATCGCTTGTTCCGGGAATTAGAAACCAACGTAGCTTTACGGGTGGAAGAAACCGACTCCCCTGATAAATTCCTAGTTTCCGGTCGGGGTGAATTACACCTGGGTATCTTAATCGAAACCATGCGTCGGGAAGGTTACGAATTCCAAGTATCCCAGCCACAAGTAATTTACCGTGAAGTCAACGGTCAGCCATGCGAACCCTATGAATTACTAGTTTTAGACGTACCTGGTGATGCAGTTGGTAGCTGTATTGAACGTCTGGGACAACGGAAAGGGGAAATGCAAGATATGCAGCCTGGTGGAGGCGATCGCACCCAACTAGAATTTATCATTCCTGCCCGTGGTTTGATTGGTTTCCGTGGTGAATTCATGCGGATGACTCGTGGTGAAGGCATCATGAACCACAGCTTCCTCGATTACCGTTCACTATCTGGTGACATTGAAGCCCGTAACAAAGGCGTGCTTATCTCCTTTGAAGAAGGAGTTTCTACTTTCTACGCGATGAAAAACGCTGAAGATAGAGGTTCATTCTTCATCACTCCCGGTACCAGAGTCTACAAAGGGATGATTGTGGGTGAACACAACCGTCCCCAAGACTTAGAATTAAACGTTTGTAAAACCAAGCAGTTAACCAACCACCGTGCATCTGGTGGTGATGAACTCGTACAGTTACAAGCGCCCATAGAAATGAGCTTAGAAAGAGCATTGGAATACATCGGCCCCGACGAATTAGTGGAAGTTACACCCCAATCTATTCGTCTCCGTAAAATGGCGAAGAAATTAGCTAAACGCTAAATCTTCTGCATACCCACCAGGGTATAAACAACTGAAAACTTCCCTTGAGAAAACTTTTCTGTCCTCTTCCCGTCCTGGGGAGAGGATTTTTATTCCGAAACTTCCATAAAATGAATGATAAATTACTTAACTTGATAGAAATTAGAAAACTGGGAATAATAAATATAATACAACGACAGTAGGCTTGAGCCAGTGTGACTTCCCCAGCAGGAAGCAGAGATTGTTAGTTATTTACCTATTGTTGCGCTGTTAGTTAGCCCTATTGTGAGGTTTTTCGCATGAGTCAGATGAATAGAGATGATGTGCGCGAACGGCTAGGTAATATTGACCAAATCCGTGATATCATCTTTGGTACACAGATCAGGGAGTATGATAACCAGCTAAGTAAATTAGAGAAACATATCTCCTTATTGCAGCAAGAGATGCGATCGCAAAATGAGCAACTCAAACTGAGTTTTTCTACTGAACTAAAAGCAGCAGTGGAAAACTTAGAAAAAAAGCTTAAATCTATCTCCGTCACCAACCAAGAAGAAGCAGCAGATTTCCGTCAACAAATAGATCGACTCAATCGCAAATTTTCCACCAGTATTCAATCTTTAGATGAAGAGCTAGATAAACAAACAGCTTCCATTCGCGATGACTTTTTTCAAACTAAAGATAAACTCCAAGAAGATATTACAGCTTTGCGGGATCTAGTGTTAGAAGAATTAGACCGGCGATTCTCTAACCTTAAACAAGATAAAGTTTCTAAAGATGACATTGCTGAAACTTTGTTTGCATTAGGGATGAGACTCAAGGGAACAGAATTTATCCCAGAATTACAAGAAGTTGCCAGCGAAAAAGACAATTATTCTGGTGTTCCTTTGTTAGAAAGTTCCAAATTATCCATGCTTTAGAAAATCATATTTAGTAGTTGCTGGTTGTTTAATTTACCCTCAACTGCTAATTCATTTGACTACATCCAAGTTTTAAATCATTGTTGGTATAACTCAGGTGGATAAATTTAGTGATCAATTTACTGAAGACATGCCTTCAGAGGAGTTAGGGCAAATAGAAGAATTTGTGCGGCTTTTGATTGAATTGCAAATTATCGAACCACCTGAGGGATTTTTTCCGAAAAAAACTGATAATAGTGAAGAAGTAAATGATTCTTCCCCAATAAATATTCCAGAAACAAATATATTCACAGAAAATCTATTCCCACTTTTAAATCAGAGTGATACTGAAAAATTAGATGACTTTGAAGCTGTTAGTAACGAAGAATTTAACCAACGCTTAATAGCTTTACAAAATCAATATAGTGCGGAACAAATTATAGATTATCTCAATGCACAAATTTATAGTTATGAAGATAGTGATAAAAATCAATCAGATGGTAGTTATAGCGAACAATTAAACCAAAATATATCAGATGATAACTCTGATATCAAATCCAGAGAAGCTTTAGGGTCAGAGAATAACCCAGAAGATGCAATTATTGCCTTTCAAAAACTGCAAGATATATTAATTGGTTCGGAAGTAGATGAATTAAAAGATATTACTACCCAAATCAAACAAAATCTTAACCAATTAGAACATCAAATTTATGATTCTGAATCATTTATTGATTTAGTAGAACCTTGGATTACAGAAGTTTTAAAACTGAATATTGATAAATCTAGGGAAGAAATAATTGAGTTTATTTCTCCTATTTTTGATGAAATTATGCAAGGCCGATTAAAAAATAACAAAATTGGGATGGGTACGGCCTTTTCTCCCGTGGTGACAGAAGCTATTTCTCAACAAGTGAATATAGACCCAGACAAAGTTGCACAAGTGCTAGCACCAACCATGGGGAGAGCAATTAAAAAGCAAGTTGAGTTAGAAAAAGATTCAATTATTGACGCACTCTATCCCGTTATCGGTAATACCATTGCTAAATATATGGTCGAGATGGTGCGTGCTATCAATGAAAAAATAGAAAATGCCCTGAGTGCGGAAGGAATTAAACGCAAAATTCGTGCCAGACTGCAAGGAGTGTCTGAAGCAGAATTAATTGTTCAAGAATCTCTATATTTTCAAGTAGAAGCTATTTTTTTAATTCAGAAATCTTCCGGGATAGTCATTTCTGAACTGCAACGTTCTGATGGACAAAGACTAGATTCAGAAATGGTTGCAGGAATGCTGACCGCGATTCGTAACTTTGCTAACCATTGTTTTGCTCAAGCAGAGATGCCTGCTGAATTAGACGCTATTGATTATGGTTCCTATAAGATAGTTTTGGAAGTAGCTGGATATTGTTATTTAGCCATTGTTTTGCAAGGGGAACCATCGAAAGAATTTATTAAAAAAATGCGCGAAAGCCTGGTAAAAATTATCAGAAATTATGGTAATATCATCCAAGAATTTGATGGAAATTCAGAAATAGTTCCTCCACAAATCACTACAGTTTTAGAACCACTCCAATATAAAGATGCCAAACTAGAAACAGAAAAGAGAAAGACTCCTCCCTGGTTATTCATATTAGGTGCTGTTGCTTTTACTGCTGTTGCTATCCCTTGGGGTATGTGGAAACATCAGCGGAGTATTATTCAACGTGCAGAAAATAGCACTGCATTGGCTTTGGCATCTACACCAGAATTAGCTGTTTATCGACTGACGGTACAGGAACATCAAGGCAAACTCAAATTAATAGGTAAATTGCCTAATGATTTACTACGAAAAAAAGCAGCCCAAGTCGCTCAAACTGCTGTGCCAAAATGGAAAATAGATAATCAAATTCTGGCAGTAGATGTGCCACCAGATCCAGTATTAGCCGCAGCAGAAGTACAGCGCATCACTGGGTTATTAAATCGCGTAGAAAATATGGCGATTTATGCTCAATATACAGATGGAAAAGTGATTATAGAAGGAATTGTCAGCCGTAATTCAGATGGCAAAAAAATTATTCAAGCTTTTGAAAAAATTCCGGGTGTGAAGTCAATTTCTAGTGCAGTGCGAGTGCAACCTTTGAGAATAGAAGTCAGATTTTATTTTTACAAAGATTCAGCCACTTTAAACCCAGCCGATTTTGGTTACAAACTGCAACAAGTGAAATATTTCCTCAGCGAACATCCCAAGAAAGGTGTGAGAATTATCGGCTATAGTTATTCTCTCAACCCTAGCCAGGAAATTAAGGATTTAGCACTTAACCGAGCTAAGGCTGTACAATCAGCATTAATTAAAGCTGGAGTTGACCCTTCTCGCTTGGAAGTTGCAGGTAGAAATAATTTACCTCCAGGAATTGATATGAGTCACCCTGGATGGTTAAAACGTTGCGTGTTGTTAGAACCAGTTGATCGGTGACGCAGTGATGGTGATTTGGTGGCACTAATTTGGGTGGACATCAAGACTACCTGTTGTTGATTTTGTTTAGATTTTATCCTTTCTCTGCTGGGTTTACTGCTTTACCGTTGATATATCTATCATTACATTAGATGTACTCACTTCCATGTCCGAATTATTGTTAATTTCTTGATTCGGCAGATTTTTGGGATTAAATTCACCTGCCCGCCAACTATCAGCAATATCCTTAATAAAACTAGCTAAAGGAATAGCAATTAATAACCCTAAAACCCCTCCTAATTTTGCACCTAATAGTAAAGAAATAACTACCCATACAGGATTTAAACCTGTTAAATTTCCTAAAATACGTGGGGCAACAATATTTGAGTTGATTTGGTCAATGGTGACAGCAATGGCGGCGACTTCTACCCCTTCCCAAAAGTTTTCTAAAGCTACTAATAAGCTCACAATACCAATACCGATCCCTGTACCAAAGGGAAATAAGGAAAAGAAGCCAATAGCTAAACCAAATAACAATGCCAAGGGAATTTGCAGCGCAAAGAATGCTAGGGTAGCAGTTACAGCGAGGATAGCCCCTAAAGCGGCTTGTCCAATAAAATAGTTTTGAAAATCTTCTCGCAGTAATTCTCTGAATTTTTTACCAATATGTGCAGGAAACCATTGATAAATGCCATCCCACAATTTTTGTCCATTTAAAATGAGATAGATAGTTAAAACAACAGCTAAAATCACATTTACTAAGGCACCAATGGTATCAAATGCTAAACCAAGAATTCTGCCAGTAAAAGATTGAAATTGACTAGAAAATCTATCTAATAATTGTAAGACAACACCTTTCAAATTGACTGGAATTTGTTGAGTAGCTGCCCATTTTTGAAAAGTATCTAACTGCTGAAATCCAGAATCAATCCAATAAGGCAGAATATTTGCCAGTTCATTTAACTGTTGAAAAATGAGGGGGATTAATATCACACCCACAGCCCCAAGAATGACCACCGCTAATAGTAATACCGCCACAATTGCCAAATTTCTAGGTATGCCACGACTTTGTAGAAATTTGATCGGATAATCCAAAACAAAAGATAAGAGAATTGCGACAGCAACCACACTAACTAAAGGTTGAAAATATTGAACAACTTGAATTAGTAACCATCCATTTAAAATAATTACGGGAAAGGCTAATCCTAAACTTAACCAGCGTGGTAGTTTTTTAGCTGTTTGCATGAGGCTCAATCCATCACATCTATGAACATATGACCGCAATCAAGAGATTTATCCATGTTGGTTGACAAAATCCATCATGATGCGTTTGTGCATAACTCCTAAAGGTCTGATTTCACCAGCAATGGCTGAATAACATTCACCAGCCAGAATATCGGTAGGGGTTAATAAAGCCATATCCCAACCTTCATTGAGCACTAGTTGGTTTAGTTCCACTAATAATGGTGCTTGAAAAACATGACGCACAATTGTCTCATCAGAATAAACACCAAATTTGGTGAATGTAGTTAATTCATAACCAATTTCTTCTAATACTTCCCGTTGAACGGTGACTTCTGGTGTTTCACCGGGTTCGATATGTCCACCAAACAGTCCCCAGCAACCAGCAGCAGCAATATTGGGAATGTTATCACGCAGTTGCATCAGAAACTGATTATTTTGGTGGAGAATAGCGATCGCTACATGGGTTTGTTGATTATTCATCTGGTTATTCTGCTAGATAAACTTCCCCATAATCTTGGCCAGCCAAGGGGATACTCTGGTATTTTACTTTACCTTTAAACACCGCCTCCTGCCCTATTTGCAGATTTTTTTGCTGGGAAATTACCCAAATTTTGCCAGTGCCATCATTAATTTGATATGCTCGACGCTGCATCAGAGGTGCTATTTTTTCTACCTTTCCTTGGATATATACTGTCACCTCTTGACTTTGTGGTTTTTGAATTTGTTTAATCGGTGTGGCATTGGCACTGAGCCGAAATGGACTCGGATTTAAACCTGTATTAGTCCAACTACCACAACCACAAAGTAGCAAAATCACAACCAAGTTACCTCCTACTCGGTGTAGAGAAAACCTGGAACTCACTACATTTGGAAAAAATAACGTTAGCAATGAAGGGATTTTTGGCATTCATCCTCACCTTTTACCCATTTTTCGCAAGTTAGCTCAAATTCATCCTAATGCGAAGGAGCAATAAATCTCCTTTTGTTGATGCTATTCATCTGCGAAGATAGTCATTGATGGGTAATTCATTCATTGGTGTAAGCCATCAGCAGTTATTTAGCAGCTTATGCCTAATTCCCTGCCCAGCGAAACGTCAATAAAATCTCATGGAAACACACACTGCCAAAATCCTGGACGGTAAAGCCTTAGCTCAAAAAATACAGACAGAACTCGCTGCTACAATCACAGAATCCCAACCCAAAATTGGACGTGTCCCCGGTTTAGCAGTGCTGATGGTTGGTGATAACCCAGCATCTGCTGCCTATGTGAAGAATAAAGAAAAAGCTTGTGCGAAAGTAGGTATTGCTTCCTTTGGTAAACATTTTCCTACCCAAACTAGCCAAACAGAACTAGAAGCAGTAATTGCCCAGTTGAACGAAGATGAACGGGTAGATGGGATTCTTGTACAATTGCCCTTACCGAATCATCTAGACGCAGTTGGGCTATTACATACTATTGCCCCAGATAAAGACGCTGACGGACTACATCCGGTGAACTTGGGCAGATTAGTCCGAGGAGAAACAGGTTTACGGAGTTGTACACCAGCCGGCGTAATGCGACTGCTGCAAGAATATAAAATTTCCTTAGCAGGAAAACAAGCAGTAGTGCTAGGACGTAGTATTTTGGTGGGTAAGCCTATGGCGTTAATGCTATTAGAGGCTGATGCCACAGTTACTATTGCTCACTCGCGATCGCAAGATTTAAAAACCATTACCCAAAATGCTGATATTCTCATTGCCGCAGTCGGCATTCCTGGATTAATCACTGCGGATATGGTGAAACCAGGGGCAGTTGTGGTAGATGTGGGAATAAATCGGGTCACTGACAGCAGTGGAAAGAATAGCTTAGTGGGTGATGTCCAATTTGCGGCTACTGCTGATGTGGCAGAATATATTACCCCTGTCCCCGGCGGTATTGGCCCCATGACAGTGGCTATGTTGCTACAAAATACAGTTTCTAGCTATTTACAAGTCCACAACCTTTAAGTAGTGATAAATGTATGAACCACCTGTCCAGTCAGTTAACTACTAATTCCTGACCCTGCTCTTCAACAGCCTCCCCAGCTTATCCCAACAAAGAACTTTCTTGATCTAAATCGGATTGAGGCCAGAGCAACGTAAAATTGTGACGTATATCACCAGCAACCAAAAATTTTAGGAAGTTAAGAATGGTCGCAACGGATAACTTTCAAAAAACAGCAGATTCAGCTAGGTTTAACCTTGCTACCTATCTGAAAGAGCGACAACAACTTTGTGATACTGCTTTGGATCAAGCAATCCCTGTTGTCTATCCAGACAAGATTTACGAAGCGATGCGTTACTCCCTCCTAGCTGGAGGAAAGCGCGTGCGTCCCATTCTTTGCCTCGCTACCTGTGAAATGATGGGCGGCACAATTGACATGGCCATGCCTACAGCTTGTGCAGTGGAAATGATTCACACCATGTCCCTGATTCACGATGATCTACCAGCCATGGATAACGACGATTATCGTCGCGGTAAACTGACCAACCATAAAGTCTATGGTGAAGATATCGCCATTTTGGCTGGAGATGGATTATTAGCTTTAGCTTTTGAATTTGTCGCTCGTCAAACCCCGGAAACGGTCGCTAGAGAAAACGTTTTACAGGTGATTGTCCGGTTGGGAAAAGCCTTAGGGGCTGCCGGTTTGGTTGGTGGTCAAGTGGTGGATTTGGAATCAGAAGGCAAGTCAGATATTTCTCTAGAAACACTGAATTTTATTCATAACCACAAAACAGCTGCCCTTCTAGAAGCTTGTGTAGTTTGCGGCGGCATTTTAGCTGGAGCATCTGGGGAAGATATCCAAAGATTAACTCGTTATTCTCAAAACATCGGACTAGCATTCCAAATCATCGATGATATTCTCGATATTACCGCTACCCAAGAACAACTAGGGAAAACTGCCGGTAAAGACTTAAAAGCCAATAAAATCACCTATCCCAGCCTGTGGGGCATAGAAGAATCCCGTGCTAAAGCAGACCAACTAGTAGCCCAAGCTTGTGCAGAACTGGCTTCCTTTGGAGACAAAGCCATCCCTCTGCAAGCGATCGCTCATTTTATTACGAGTCGCAATCACTAGTCCTTTTGGGATTTTGGATTTTGGGTTGCATCTCAAAATTTGTCCTCCACACACAACCACTGCTCATACTTACTAACCTAGCCAAAATACCATGCAGGACATAGGCGATATTCTCAACAACCGGGTGCTGCTGGTTGCTCTGATAGCTTGCTTTGTAGCGCAAGGATTAAAACTGATTATTGAACTAGTCAGACATCGCAAATTGAATGTGCGCGTTTTAGTGACAACTGGAGGAATGCCCAGCGCCCATTCTGCTTTGGTTACAGCCCTAGCAGTTGGTGTGGGGCAAACTATCGGTTGGGCATCTGCGGAATTTGCCTTAGCTACAGTTTTTGCCATCATCGTTATGTACGATGCCGCAGGAGTGCGTCAAGCAGCCGGTAAACAAGCAAGAATCCTCAATCAAATGATTGATGAGTTATTTCACGAAAAACCAGACTTTAGTCAAGACCGACTCAAGGAATTACTTGGACATACCCCAGTCCAAGTGATTGCTGGTTCCGCTTTGGGTATAACTATTTCTTGGTTAGCTAGAGCAGCTTATTAATGACAATTAAAAATCAATACGGTTCAGTTAAGGAAAATTACCTGTTTAGGCCAGCAGTGGTATGGCCACGCTCACCAAACGGAAGCAGAGGGAAAGAAACAAGCTTATCTGAACTGTATTGAGTTAACAATGAATCAAATTTGTGCCGCTTTCACTTCTAGTACACCGCTGCGTCAATCAAGCCGCCATTGAAAATAGACAACAACAGACTGTCACCCTCCGGGTTCAGCAGTCGCTTATGGGGGGAACCCCCAAGACCGCGCTGCTTCACCTGTAACCTGTTCCCTGTTCCCTGTCACCTGTCACCTGTCACCTGTTCCCTTCTCCCTACAACCGCACCACTGAACGCAATAACATCACCTTTCGCCCATCTGCTAAAAGGGCGACAAACCCATTTTCATTTAATCTTTGTAAGGTATTGTATGCCTCTCTTTGGTTAGTGGTGTAAACAGCTAACAAGTAAGGGCGTTGTCCATAGGCCACTAGTCCCACATCACCACCTACCACCTTTTGCACACTCAGTGCCAATTCTGGACGGTTGTAGTAATCAACCAGTACAGCGTAACCCTCTCCTAACACCTTGGGATTATAGGTAATAGTGCGAGATGTCGGTGGTTTGGGAGTTTGTTCCCTGACTGGTTGGGTGGTTGCTGGTTGGGCAGCTATTGCTTGACTAGCTGGCCGGGTGGTGATGATCGCATTCAACCCAACAATATTATTGATGTACCTAGCCCAACGGTTGGCATCATCCATCTTTTTAAAGCCGCCGACCCGCGTGACAGTTTCTTGAAGATATTTGCAAGTAATAGTTTTAATATCCGAGGGTAAAGCCTTTCGTAACTGTTTTTGATTTTCCGCAGTAGGACTCACAACTAATAAAACATATTCCCCAGCACCAGGGGCTTGACAACTAGGAATAGCCGTTTGAGCCAAAACCGGAGTCATGGTACTAATGAGAGAAACTAGGGGAGCGATCGCTAAAAATAAAGCACCTGGTGAAGCCACAAACCTATGTAAAAAATTACTATTCATACACTGGATTTTTATGTTCAATATCCGGGTGTGGGGTTGAGGGTGCAGTTTTACCTCCATCCCCAAATCCCATTCCCCATTCCCTATTAACCTACAGTAGCTAGAGATGCTAAAGCATTGGGAATAGTTGCCGAAGGAGCCGCAAATTCTCCAGTAATGACATACTCCAATCGCAGTTTTAACCAAGTGATAAATTGAGCATTGGTGGAAATAATCGCCACTGGAGGTTGAGGACACTTTTCTTTAATCTCTGCCATTTCCGGTGCTTCCAGAAAAGCAGGTTGCTTAACCAACCAAAAATCTATTTCCTTTTCTTGTTCATGATAATGACGGGTGCGTTCCTTCAAAACTTCCTCTAAGGGTTCTTCTTCCAAGAGAAAGCGTTGACTGGCCAAAACGTAATAATATGTTTGCATATTCGTCCTTGTTTACCAAATCGAGAAACTCAATCATCAATAATGTTAAGGGTACAGTGTTGCACCTGTACCCCCATTAACTAACTTTTCTTGAATCCCTTCAACCAAGAACTAAAAGGACAACCACTTCCCTTAGTGCCATTCTTGTCTAATTTGCCACCAGCCGTCAGTTTTTCTAAGAACAAGCTGTTGTCAAAATAGTGTTCTACGGTAAGAATCTTTAAATCCTGAGTGACATGGGCAACACTAATTCCCACGATTTCCACCATTTCCCCAGTGGGTGCATAGTCCTTGTATGCACCACGAAAATGTCCCCAGTGTCGCCACTTAAATGTGACAACGGGAGGGCCAGAGTAGACTTCTAATACTTCCCAAGGAAAACCTTGAGGAAAGGTACTGTGAAAGATATCGTGGGATGATTCAAAGGTTTCTTCCGAAGACTTGTAATGCTCCGAGTCAGCCATAAACAGATTGTAAGTACCCTTAGCACCTAACTCGGCAGCATTGTACTCCTGACCACCATTGGTACTCACCCGAAATTGGTCATTAACCACAGACAACCATTGTTGGGGATTACTTTTGAAAGAAGCCTCCATCTCGAAGGTTCGCACCAAATTTTGCACAATGGCTTCTAGAGAACCTTCAGCATGATGACGTGTACTCTCCTTCGCCAGATTTTCCTTTGAGCGACTATAATCTGGCTGTTTTTGATAACGCCATTCAGCATCAGTGCTAGCGGCAATTACCTTGTCTCTATCTTGTACCCAAAGCGGTAAGTTATTAGGCTGTGTGGAAGTCATAGAGGTTTTAGATTACAGATTTGACTCTACGTGGTCTTGGATTTCGCAGCTAAAACCCCTAGCAATTGTTCATGTCAGCGTGGCGACATAGCCTGTTTCATCTCCCGGACTGCCCTTTCCATGCCGACTAAAGCCGCCCGGCTAATGATAGTATGCCCGATATTGAGTTCTTCCATGCCTGGCAGGGCTGCCACTGGGTAAACATTCCAATAGGTCAGTCCGTGTCCGGCATTCACCCGCAACCCAGCTTTAATTGCTTGTTCACATCCTGTGGCTAACAAAGCTAATTCATGCTGGCGGCTGGTTTCGTCTTGAGCTTCCGCATAGCGCCCAGTGTGCAGTTCAATAAACTTTGCTTGTACCTTAGCGGATGCGGCTATTTGTGCTGGTTCGGCATCGATAAACAAACTCACGGGAATGCCAGCGCCTTGGAGTTTATCTACTATCTCACCTATTCTAACAATTTGCCCCACAATATCTAAACCGCCTTCTGTTGTCACTTCTTCCCGCTTTTCTGGCACTAAAGTGACATAATCAGGTTTCACATCCAAGGCAATACCTAACATTTCCTCAGTGGCGGCCATTTCCAAATTCAAATGAGTCCGCACAGTTTGGCGCAACAAGCGAATATCTCGGTCTTGAATATGTCTTCTATCTTCCCGCAAATGGGCAGTAATGCCATCTGCACCCCCTAACTCTGCCAAAACAGCCGCCGCTACGGGATCTGGTTCTACAGTTCTTCGGGCTTGGCGGATCGTAGCAATATGGTCAATATTTACACCCAGTGTCAGCACGCCTGGTTTCTCCTGCTTCACATTCCTCAGCTGTTGATTTTACCGGATATTTTGGTTGGGGTGTGAAAGCAACTCGGTATCAGCGACCTGTGGACTGGAAATGATCTATAGCGAGATTTAATTGCAAAACATTGACTCCCGGTTCACCAAAGATACCCAGAAAGCGACTATCTGTATTTTGATTAATCAATGTTTCTAATTGTTGAGGTGAGACTCCTCGTGTTTTAGTAATGCGGGCAATTTGTGCTTTAGCTGCTTCTGGGGTAATGTGGGGATCAAGACTAGAACCAGAAGTGTAAACTAAATCTGCGGTCGGTTGTATACCTGCTGTTTTTAACCGATTAAAATCGCCTTCAAGCCGTTTGCTAGGGTCAGGATCATCTTTACCTTGGATGCGTTCTAATAAAGCTATATTACTGGGAGCTAAATTACTGGCACCTGACACCCCAGTTTTCAAAACACCAGCTTCATCTTTTTGAGGATCTGCGGTACTGTAGCTGGTGGTACTAGGACGAGAGTTAAAATAGCGATCGCTCGTAAAGGGTTGACCAATTAAAGCCGAACCTATAACTTGACCCCGACTGTCTTTAATCAAACTACCATTGGCTTGAGATGGAAACACAATCTGTCCCAAAATCATCATGGCAAAGGGATAGATAATCGCACCAATGATCCAAAGCACAAAGGTAGAACGAATTGCTCTGCTAGCTTCTGTGGCAAAACTCATTAGAATTTCTCCGGTATAAACATCACGAAAAATAGATAAATAGACAAGCTCACAGTGACTAAACCTAAAAGTCCTAAAGCCCAAGCTTGTGAATGAGAAAATTGCTCACCGGTGGCAGCATAAACAACAGGTGCAACCACCAGGTTCAAACACATGCCCAGAAATAAACAAACAGGTAATTTTTGTTTACGCCATTGGGCAGCAATGGTATTTATCTCTGTTAATCCTGATAATAAAAGCTGGTCAAAAGTATTGCTATGGTTAATTTTCATGGTATGAAAAAATTAAGATAAAGGTAAAATTACATCAATGAATTTGATGGCAATAAAAGGCGCTATAATCCCGCCTAAACCATAAATTAGAATATTTCTTCTGAGTAATTGATCCGCCTTGAGGGGACGGAACTTCAGACCTTTGAGAGCTAAAGGAATCAAAACAGGAATAATAGCCGCGTTATAAATCAATGCAGAAATAATTGCTGACTGGGCGCTTTTTAATCCCATAATGTTCAATGAACCAATACCAGCCGCCGCAAAAATAGTAGGAATAATGGCGAAATATTTGGCAATATCATTAGCAATAGAAAATGTTGTCAGCGCCCCACGAGTAATTAATAACTGTTTACCAATAGTTACCAAATCAATTAACTTGGTGGGATCAGAATCTAAATCCACCATATTGGCGGCTTCTTTGGCAGCTTGGGTACCAGAATTCATTGCCAAACCCACATTAGCTTGAGCTAAAGCAGGTGCATCATTAGTACCATCCCCAGTCATAGCCACCAGCTTACCTTGGGATTGTTCCGAGCGAATCACACTAATTTTGTCTTCCGGTGTCGCTTCGGCAATGAAATCATCAACACCAGCTTCTTGGGCAATTACACCTGCGGTGATGCGATTATCACCGGTGAGCATAATTGTCTTCACACCCATCCGTCGTAGTTGGTCAAATCGTTCCCTGAGTCCAGGTTTGACAATATCTTTGAGATAAACCACGCCGTAAATTTGCTCGTCTTGACAGACTGCTAAGGGAGTACCACCTAACCGAGACACTTTTTCATAAGCTACATCTACATCAGCAGCAGCCACACCACCACGGGAACGAACAAAACCCTTAATTGCATCTACTGCACCCTTCCGCACTTGTTGACCGTTGGTAAGGTTAGTACCACTCATCCGAGTTCTAGCGGAAAACTCCACGCCTTCTGCTTGGTGAATGTCAAAATCTAGATCAACTTTGTATTTCTCTGCTAGTTGAACAATTGACCGCCCTTCTGGGGTTTCATCAAACACGCTAGCAGCACGGGCAATCCGCGCCACATCTGCTACTGTATAACTATTCACAGGGATAAACTCATCAGCCATACGATTGCCCAAGGTAATCGTACCTGTTTTGTCTAAAACTAAAGTATTGATATCTCCACAAGCTTCCACGGCTCGTCCAGAGGTGGCAATGACGTTAAATCGAGCTACCCTATCCATGCCAGCAATACCAATAGCACTCAATAAACCGCCAATAGTTGTGGGAATTAAAGCCACCAAGAGGGAAATAAGAATCGCGATACTAGCACCAGCCCGCAAACTATTAGCCGCCTCAACCCCAAAAACAACGCTGATAAAGTTGGCAATATAACCTACAAAAGGAGGCATAGTTGCCACCACAATCAAAAATACCTGGGTCAGCACGGCTAATAACACAGTCAAGGCGATTTCGTTAGGTGTTTTCGTTCGTTCTGCCCCTTCCACTAAAGAAATCATCCGGTCGATAAAGCCTTGACCAGGGTCAGCAGTGATGCGAATTGCCAACTCGTCGGAAAGTAAGCGTGTCCCCCCAGTTACGGAACTGGCAATATCTGTACCTGGCTGCTTAAGAACAGGGGCAGATTCTCCAGTAATGGCTGATTCATCCACGGAACCGATACCCTTGACTACTTCCCCATCCGCAGGAATCATGTCATTAGCTATGACCTGAACTAAATCGCCTCGTCGCAGTTCTGTAGAATTAACTTTTTGAATAGAACCATCAGGGAGAATTTTTTTGGCAATGGTATCAGAACGGGTTGCCCTTAATGTGTCTGCCTGTGCTTTACCACGTCCTTCCGCCACAGCTTCGGCAAAGTTGGCAAACAACACTGTAAAGAAAAGAATGAGGGTAATTAAACCATTTAACAGCCGTTGCTGGTTAGAATCTGCCTGGATGTTTCCAAATAAATTTGGGTCAAGGGTAACTAAAAATGTCACCAATGTGCCTACCCAAACAATAAACATAACGGGGTTTCTGACGGCTATTGTGGGATTGAGCTTGATAAAAGACTCTTTGATGGCTCTTTGATAAAGTCCCCGCATATCTGCTTTCGGGGTGTGTTTACGGGAGTCGCGAGTCCCTTGGGGAAGATGAGGATTATTGGTTTTCATGATCAGAATTTTGTTAGGTATGAGGTATGGCAGGAAAAATTAACCAATACCTTTAGCTATCCAGAAGGCTTCACCAATGGGGCCAAATGCTAGTACAGGGAAAAAAGTGAGTGCCCCTAGAATTAAAACCACACCAGCAGTGACGGCGGTAAAAAGTCCTGTGTCGGTTCGCAATGTCCCAGTCGTCAAAGGTACTTGTTGTTTGCGAGACATACTATCTGCTAGGAGAAGTAAGCCGATGATGGGGATGTAGCGTCCTGCCAGGAGGCTAAAACTAGTGCTGAGATTCCACCACAGGGCGGTCATTGTTGGTTTTGCACCAGCTGCCAGGGCGAAGGGTGATGGTTGGGAATCTCCTAAACCTTCAAATCCTGAACCGTTGTTAGCGGCAGCAGAGGCGTATTCATAGATAACTTGAGCAAAGCCGTGAAAGCCTGGGTTACTAATTCCTGCCAGTTGGTCAGGGAAAGCTAAGGCTATGCCAGCAGGAATCATAATGGCGATGGGGTGAACTAGGAGAATCAAAAAACTGGCTAGCACTACTTCTCGTTTTTCTATCTTGCGTCCGAGAAATTCTGGTGTGCGTCCTACCATTAACCCGGTGACAAATACTGCCAAAATCAAGTAAGCAAATAAATAGGCTGTGCCTGTACCCTGTCCACCCCAAATAATTTGCAGGAACATGTTAGAGAGGGTGACAAAGCCACCATTGGGCATAAATGAATCGAGCAGGGCATTGACAGCACCGCACATGGTTCCTGTGGTGGCTACTGCAAACAAAACTGACTGGGCCCAACCAAACCGGACTTCCTTACCTTCTAGATTCGGTTGGGAACTGCCGAGTATACTATTGACTGCGGGGTTGCCATGATATTCGCCAATGGCTGTAATGATAATAAATCCTACAAAAATGATTGCCACCATGCCATAGACTAACCAAGCTTGTTTGGTGTTATTGGCAAATAGTCCGTAGGTGTAAATTAAGGCGGTGGGAATTGAGAGCATCGCCACAATTTCGATGAAGTTAGAAAACCCATTGGGATTTTCAAAAGGATGGGCTGAGTTGATGGCAAAAAATCCACCACCGTTTTCTCCCAATTCCTTGATAATTTCCAAGTGAGCGACAGGGCCAAGAGCGATCGCTTGACTCATGTTAGGGTCTTCTAAGGTGGGGAATACTGCTGGCCCTGCTAAGGTTTCGGGAACACCAGCCGCCATTAACAAAATTCCCCCGACAATACTGATGGGTAGCAAAATCCTGGTGATGGAGCGAGTTAAATCGACATAGAAATTGCCCAAGGGTCTGCCGGTCAAGCCACGAATAAAAGCAATTCCTACTGCTAAACCAGTACCAGCAGAGGTGAACATATGATAGCCTAAACCCCAGATTTGGCTACCATAGCTGAGGTAAGTTTCCCCAGAATAATGTTGTTGGTTGGTGTTAGTAATAAAGGAAATTGTGGTGTGTAATGCGGTGTCCCAAGTCAGCGCACCTACTTTGGTGGGATTAAGGGGCAACCATCCTTGATTAATTAAGATAAAAAATATCAGCAATGCCATGGCTACATTGCTGTACAAAATTGCTCTGGCATATTGCCAGCCTGTCATATTTTCTTTAGATTTGACGTTAATTAAAGCGTAAATTATTCGTTCAATCGGGTTCAAAAATCGGTCAAGTAACGTTTGCTGTTCTTGATAAACATGAGCCATGTATTTCCCTAAATAGGGAGTTATGGCTATTACTATGAGTAGTGTTAATGCTATTTGCAACCACCCTTGTAACATAATTTATACAGATTATTTGGTGATGGTTACATCATTAATTACCTGATGGATAAAAACAAGGAATAGAGAGATATAAAAAGGAGTTTATTTTCTATATATACTGTTTACTGGTGAATATATATCAGTGTTTATGGAGAGTAAACAATATCTGGAATAAATGGTTATTGATTATATACTTTTTTAGTTGAGGCAAGATGTCAGTTGAGCATGAATAAACTCCTAACCACACATTTTGATTATTAAAGTGAACTGGTATAAGCTGATGGCACAAAAATCTCATTTTGCCAGATTTACGCTTATCTTGGGGCTATTTGTCACAGTGATGGTGATGGAATATTTAACGCCCAAGGATTATGTATTTGGCTATCTTTATTGTGGAGCAATTTTGTTAACAAATCATTGGTTTGGCAGAATTGCCACTTTGCAAGCGACAATTTTGGCGGTCTTTTTAACTATTTTGAATATTTGGTTACCAGGAAGTGAAATCACAAAGGCTTCTACAGTAGCTAGTCGGGTCATTGCCTCTTTGTCCTTGATTGTCACTGGTATTTTAAGCAATCGCTTGCGTTATTCCCAAGAAGCGATCGCCCTCACTCATGCTAAACTCGAATCCCAAACGGAATTAGCTAGGCTAAGGGAAGATTTTGCTTCTACATTAACCCATGATTTAAAAACCCCATTATTGGGAGCAATTGAAACTCTCAAAGCCTTAGAACAAGAAAAATTCGGTGCTGTTTCACCAGGACAACAACAAGTCATCACCACTATGGTACGCAGCCATCAAAATTCTTTACTACTTTTAGAAACCTTATTAGATGTTTATCGCAATGATACAGAAGGTTTGAAGTTAGATGTAGTACCTGTAGATTTAACCAGTTTAGCTGAGGAAGCAGCTAGCGCCCTCACCGATTTGGCCGCCAATCGTCGAATCCACATCACATTCAATTATGGTAACTCTGATTGGCGACAAGCATTGTGGGTGAAAGGCGATCCCTTACAATTACAGCGGGTATTCAACAATTTATTAGTGAATGCCATTAATCATTCACGACGGGGCGATCGCGTGGAGGTGGTGTTAGAATCCCAGGTAGCCTATCAAGTTGTGAAAATCTTAGATAATGGCGCAGGTATTCAACCAGACCAATTTCCCCATTTATTTGCCAGATTTTATCAAGGACATAGTGAACGTCAAGCCAAAGGTTCAGGCTTAGGACTTTATTTATCCCGGCAAATTATCACTGCCCATAACGGTATAATCTGGGCAGAGAACAGAATCCCCCACGGTGCAATGTTTGCCTTTAAATTGCCTGTTCTACCAATGGAATCCTCTGCTGTTACTACCAATGACTGCTAAACCTATCAAAATTCTGTTAGTCGAGGATGATGAACTGTTTCGTCTTGGTTTACGTGTCAGGCTGCAACAAGAAACTGGTTTAGAGATTATTGCTGAAGCTGAAGATGGAGAAACAGCGATTGAGTTAGTTAATCAACACCCTGTGGATGTTGTACTCTTAGATGTGGGATTGCCGGGTGTAGGTGGTATAGAAGCTTGTCAACAAATTAAACAACGTAGTCCCCAGTTACCGATTTTGGTTTTAACTTCCCATTCTCAACAATCCTTAATTGCTAAATTAATTGCTGCTGGGGCCCAAGGCTACTGTCTCAAAGGAATTGCCGCAGAAAAACTAATTTTAGCACTGCGTTCTGTTGCCTCTGGTGCATCTTGGTGGGATGAAACTGCAACTAGAGAAATTCGTGCTTCCATAGAAGCTAATCCGGTTCAACAGTTAGCAGAAAATACGAAATCTACTCACCCTTTGACCCAAAGAGAACTAGAAATTTTATCCCTGTTAGCCAAAGGTAACACTAATCAAGAAATTGCCACCACCCTTTATATTTCACCGGGAACAGTCCGAGTTCATGTTCATACTATTTTGCATAAACTAGAAGTAAGCGATCGCCATCAAGCTGTGGCTGTTGCTGTACAAAAAAGGTTAATTCCCAGTTGATAGACAGTTGGTAGGGGCGGGTTTATTTGACTTTTGGTTATTGAATGAGATATAGCCGTAGACAAGACAGTTAGGACATTAACTAAACCTAAAACTTAGACAGTCAAAGGCTTTTAGCACTGTCACCCCGTTCGCGGAGCGTGGCGTTAGCCATAGGGGTGCGCCAGTCGCTCATGGGGGAAACCCCCAAGACCGCGCTGGCTTACCTGTCACCTGTCACCTTTCCCCTGCTATATTTGTGAACCCGCCCCTACTGGGATTCAAAATTAAAATCCCCCAATGGTAAATTGGGGGATTGAAAATATGATATTTTGACTATTTTTGTCCTAAATTAAGCAGTAACTAGGTTCTCACCTTCAAGACGAGCTAATCTTTCCGCCAACAATTGCTCTAGGGTAATTAAGGCTTTGGTGAAACCATCAATACCTTCTGCCAGCTTTTCAGATGCCATGCGGTCAGCAGCGTGCATCTTGTCAAAGGTAGCTTTATCAATGCTGATTTTTTCAATTGACAAACCTGCAACCTTGGAGGGGTCGAGTTTGCGTGGTAATTCAGCAACAGTATTTTGCAATTCTGTCAATAATCCAGGAGAAATTGTTAACAAATCACAACCGGCCAGTTCGATAATTTCGCCGATGTTACGAAAACTTGCGCCCATAACTTCGGTTTTGTAACCGAATTTTTTGTAGTAGTTATAGATTGTGGTGACAGACAATACCCCTGGGTCTTCCGCTGAAGGATAGCTATCTCTTCCAGTTTCTTTTTTGTACCAGTCGAGAATGCGACCAACGAAAGGAGAAATCAGGGTGACACCAGCTTCAGCACAGGCGATCGCTTGGTGTAAACCAAATAGTAGAGTTAAGTTACAGTGAATACCTTCTTTTTCTAGAATTTCCGCCGCTTTGATTCCTTCCCAAGTTGCAGCAATTTTAATCAAAACCCGCTCTTTAGAAATACCAGCAGCTTTATATTGAGCAATTAAATCCCGTGCTTTAGCTACGGTTGCTTCTGTATCGTAAGACAAGCGAGCATCTACTTCTGTAGAAACTCGACCAGGAATAATTTGCAGAATCTTCAAACCAAAAGAAACCGCCAAGCGGTCAAAAGCTAAAGAAACAATATCTGCTTGACTAGCTTTCGCACCTGCGTCCTTCTTGGCCTTAAGTAAAGTTTGGTCAACAATATCCTGATACTCTGGCATCTGTGCCGCAGCAGTAATCAAAGAGGGATTGGTAGTGGCATCGCGAGGTGTGAATTTTTCAATAGCTTGGATATCTCCGGTATCTGCTACTACAACAGTCACTTCCCGTAGTTGCTCTAGCAAATTCTTAGGCATAACATACTCCATGAATTTATTAGGTTTAGGATTTACCCAATCCCCTATTCTTAATCACTCATCAGTGTTCAGGAGGGAGGAGATAGGAACAAGGAGTTTCAGGACTAGTCTGTACAAAAGAGCGAAACTAACACCACTAAAATATTTCTTCCTCTTCTCTTTGTCACCTATCACCTCTGCTTGATTCATCAGTAATCATGGGCAAATACCCAAAACTAAACTGATTACCTGTTCACTGTTTTAAACCCTTTCCTGTTCCTGACAATTCCGATGCTGGCAATTTTTCTTAACTATTGGCTGATCTGGCTAAATTAGCCCACGCCTCAGCCCTATTTTAGGCGTGTCAAGATGTAATTGGCTGTCCAATAGAATGCACTTTGATTAAGCTAGTTGTTCCTGACATACCAATTGGCACTCCAGAGGTAATTACTACCTTATCCCCTTCATTAGCCAAACCCATATCCACCACGGTGTCCACCACATTGGTAAGCATTTCTTCTGTGTGATGAACCGGAGGAATTAATAAAGGTTGGACACCCCAAGATAAAGCTAACTGACGATAGGCAGTAGGGTCAGGGGTCAAGGCAATAATGGGAGTCAGGGGACGATATTTAGAAACCAAATGGGCTGTACTTCCTGATGTAGTATTACAAAGAATCGCTTTCGCCCCAGTTTCATAGGCAATGCGGCAAACAGCTTGAGCCACTGATTCTGTCACACTGAGAGTACCAGCCTTGGGAGTCCAGGAATGTCTACTCCCTGCTTGTAACACCTTTTCTGTTTGCACAGCGATATTGTGCATCGTTTGCACCGCAGCCACAGGAAAATCTCCTACCGCCGTTTCTCCAGATAACATCACCGCATCTGTACCATCCAAAATCGAGTTAGCAACATCAGTAGCCTCTGCACGGGTAGGGTCAGGGGCGCTAATCATAGACTCTAGCATTTGGGTAGCAGTAATCACAGGCTTGCCAGCTTGATTACAACGGCGGGTAATTTCCTTTTGAATTAATGGGACTTGATGAATGGGCATTTCTACCCCCAAGTCACCACGGGCAATCATAATGGCATCGGCGACATCGAGAATTTCGTCTAGCTGTTCTACAGCTTCAGCCCGTTCAATTTTGGCAATTAGGCGGATAGAAGAACCTGCACCTTCAATCATCCGTTGAGCAGGTTCTAAGTCTTGGGGCGATCGCACAAAAGAAACCGCTACCCAGTCCACACCCAACTGAATCCCAAAACGCAAATCCATCAAATCCTTTTCCGTAATTGAACTCACCGGTAAAGGCGTAGCTGGTAAATTTACCCCCTTATGACTAGAAAGCAAACCCCCAATATTCACCTGGGCACGAATTTTATCCGCATCCCGGCTAGTGACAGTCATTTTCACCCGACCATCATTAATCAAAATCGGTTCACCAGCCCGCATCATAGCGAACAAAGTTGGTAATGGTAGGGGTAACTCATCTAAACTTTCACCCTTTTCTTGCAGGACAAAAGTCACCTCCATCCCTGCTTCTACCATCAACCCTTCCGGTGGTAATTTCCCCAGGCGAATTTTCGGGCCACACAAATCTTGCATAATTGCCACAGGTTTGTGTAAATCCTTACTAATCCGCCGTAAATGGTGATAAGTTTGGGCATGAGCCTCATAAGCACCATGAGAAAAATTCAACCGCGCCACATTCATTCCCGCCTTCACCAAACCTTCGAGCTTTTCTGGTGTACAAGTAGCAGGGCCAACAGTGCAAATAATTTTGGTTCGACGCATAAGTAGTAAAGAGTAACGACCAAGAAAAGCACCCCGTTAAGCCCTGGTAGCGAGAAGTTCAGGAGTATGGCTAACGCCACGCTGCGCGAACAGAAGTATGGCTAACGCCACGCTGCGCGAACAGGAGTATGGCTGCGCCACACGAACACAAGGAAGAAAAGAATGCAATTCACTCTTTTTCTTCTGTCACCTGTCACCTGTCACCTGTCACCTGCCTTCTGTCTCCTCCCTTTCCTAAACCAAACCTTCCTTCCCTGCCATTGACAGCATCAAGTCAACCACACGATTGGAATAACCCCACTCGTTGTCATACCAAGAAACAACCTTGAAGAAATTAGAGTTGAGTTCAATTCCTGCACCAGCGTCAAAAATACTAGAGTGGGCATCTCCTTGGAAGTCAGTGGAAACTACTTCTTCATCGGTGTAGCCCAAAATACCTGCTAATTCGCCTTCAGCAGCTTTCTTCATCGCTGCACAAATTTCTTTGTAGCTAGTAGCCTTCGCAGTTTTGAAAGTCAGGTCAACCACAGAAACATCAGGTGTAGGCACCCGGAAAGCCATACCAGTTAACTTACCTTTCAACTCTGGTAAAACTAAAGCAACAGCTTTTGCTGCACCGGTGGCAGAAGGAATAATATTTTGGGCTGCACCCCGACCACCACGCCAATCTTTTTTACTGGGGCCGTCTACGGTGGGTTGAGTAGCTGTCATAGCGTGAACTGTAGTCATTAACCCTTCGGCTAAACCGAAGTTGTCATGAATAACCTTAGCAATAGGTGCTAGGCAATTTGTAGTACAGCTAGCGTTGGACACAATTAAGTCCTTAGCTGGGTCAAATAGATGATGATTCACACCTACGACCATTGTTTTTACTTTTTCTGGGTCTTTGGTGGGGGCAGAAATGACTACCCGCTTCGCACCTGCTTTCAGGTGGTTTTCTGCACCAGCATAATCGGTGAAAAGCCCTGTAGATTCAACCACATAATCTACACCCAACTTACCCCAAGGCAATTCTGCTGGATTGCGTACCGACACGCAAGGGATAAAATGACCATCAATTACCATGCCATCTTCCCTAGCTTCTACCTTGCCTTTCAATCTGCCATGGGTAGAATCGTACTTTAACAAGTAAGACAGGTTATCTGGTGGTACCAAATCGTTAATGCCGACAAATTCAATATTAGGGTTATTAATACCCGCACGCATTACAAGACGACCAATACGACCAAATCCATTGATTGCAACTCTTAACTTCGCCAAAATAAAACCTCCTATGTGTAGAAATGTAACTAAGGGCTATCACCCCACCAGATTTACTACGGTCGGGTTAGTTTTAGCCTGACTTAGCTCATCCTTACAGCCACAAGAAGCACAAAGCCGATTTACTTGGCAAATTTTAATGTTTAGTCATGAGTTTTTCCTTGCTGATTAAGAGTAGCTGGTTTTTGTTTAAATATAATGTTTTGATACTTTAACTTTCTGGATTACAGAAACAGCCTTAAAATGAATAAGCATAAAATCTTATATGTATAGATAAATGACCAACCTCATCGAATACGAAGACGCTAGCGAAGAAGTACGCACCGTATATGATGATATTCGCGCTACACGACAAACTGATTACATCAACAATTTTTGGAAAGCTTTAGCTAACCATCCACCAACCCTCAAGAGAACTTGGGAAACACTCAAGGAAGTGATGGCTAGTCCGGGAGAAATCGACCCATTAATGAGGGAATTAATTTATATTGCTGTGAGTGTTACTAATGGCTGTGAATATTGTATTGCTTCCCATACAGCAGCAGCCCGTACCAAGGGAATGAATGAGCAAATGTTTGGCGAATTAATGGCAATTACTGGTGCTGCAAATATGACAAATCGACTAGCAAATGGTTATCAAATTCCTGTAGATGAACAATTTAAACAGTAAGCAATTGGATATTAAATAATTTGATGAACATAGAATAGTGTTGTCGCGTAGCGCAACGCACCTGTAATGATTAGCAGGTATACAACGTCTCTACAAGGGTTTTAGAAAACTCATTTTTTATTTTCGGAGATGTCTAATATCAATTTTTTCTGAAGATACACATAAGAACACCCCCCTGTATTTTCCTGGGCAAGGGGGAACAGTGAAACTGAGGGATAAATATATGCAGATACAGGAAGAAACAGTATAAATTTGATTTTTCTTAATTCAATTTCCCTTGTCTACATATTGCCAACGGATGACACCATTGTTGGTTGATTTGGTGAGAATATTGAACCATTCTAAGCTTTCTAAATGGTCAGCTATGGTTTTCTTTTGTTTGGATGTAATTTTAAATTGGGCGATAATTTGTTCTAATGTCCATTGACGACCACTGGTGCTTAATAAGTCGCGTATGGCTGCAAGTTGTTCTTTGGATTTTTTCGGGAATGGTTTTTGTTCAGTGGGTGTAATTATGGTTTCCTCAGTTTCGGTGACACCAGCAATTTTCAGTTGGGTTGTCACTTCGTTAGGTGCTTGATATTCGGGACGCAACCAGCGAATTAAACCGTTACTTTCTTCTTCTGCACGTTCAGCATTGAGGGCTACTAATTTAGATAATAGTTCTTCATCGGTGAGGGTATTTTCCCATCCGTAAGCTTCAAAAACAGCCGCGTCTAGTTCATCATGAATTTGTTTGAGGATGGAAACTAAGGCTTTATCGTTATAGGCTTTATCTGCATCGGTGAATGGTTGTCCAGCGCGGAGTTTTTCTAACAGATTATACATGCCGGTGATGGTAATGTCAGGATGTTGGTTCTGCACTTGTTTCCGATGTGCGTCTAGTTTTTCTCCTAATTCTCGGATTTTTTGTTTTTGTTCTGGTGTTGGATCTGGGAAGGGGAAAGGGTCAAAGCATTTTGTTTTCGTATAAACTGGTGTTACCCCTCTTTTAGAACCACAAACTAATGCCCAATTAACATGGATTTTGCTAGAAAGAACACCTAAGATAAATGAATCATCACTTCCTATAACAACCAATTTATGTTCTGGTTTAAAACCTTCTGATAGAAAAACAAAAACACGATGCTTAGATGTTTCAGAGGTTACAATAAAACGTCTTAAACCTGAAATCGCTTGTCTAATTTGCTCCCCATTACGACATTTTTTTTCTCTGAAGCTACTTCTGCTAAAGTACCAATCTTTTTTCCTGCTTCTGCAACCGTCATTGCAATACGAATTTTAGCTGCATTCTTATCATCAATCCAAGGATGGTCGGGAATGACAAAAATTAAGCTGATAGGATTATCATTGTTCAGGGCATCACTTACTACTTGACGGTTGAAAGTTTGACAAATGCTACTTGTGGTAATGAAACCGAATCGCTTCAGTTCTCCTTTTGCTACAAGCTGTGCAGCACGATACCACCAGTACATTACAAAATCAGAACCATCAGAAACTTTTCCTTCATATACTTTTCGGAGTGCTTCAATATATCCCTCGCCAAATCTTTCTAGCATATATAGCTTTCCAATATAGGGAGGATTAGAAACTATATAATCTGCATCTGGCCATTCAGCCGCACGAGGATTTATATAATCAAAAATCGGTATTTGATCATTCGCATCTGGTACATCTTCCCCAGTTACAGGATGCTTGGTAGTTTTTCCACCCCAACGAGTGCGCGGTTTATTTGTAGTAGGGTCTATTGCTGGTTTTTTCTCATCCCAAACTAACACCGCATCGCCATATTTAATATTATTGAATTTCTGTAAAATTGGTTCTGGTGGTGAAGTATTCCCAAAGCGTTTAAAGTACCATTGCAAATAACCTATCCAGATAACTAACTCGGCAATACTAGCCGCCCTGGGGTTAACTTCAATCCCTAAAAATTGGGATGGGTTAACTTGTTTTTCAATTAAAATACTACTTTGATATTTCCCGCTAATATCGGCTATTCTTCTAATAACTTCACTTTCTAGATTTTTGAGTAAATCTAAAGTCACATACAAAAAGTTACCCGAACTACAAGCAGGATCTAAAATTTTAATTGTGCGTAATTTTTGCAGAAAATCATTAATTAAATCTACTGCTTTCTTTTTATTTGCTGCGCTAGGTTCAAGTTGATCACCTTCCACTTTCAAAAGTTGATCAACAACAATTTCTGTTTCTAACCAGTCTTGACGCAAAGGTTCTAAAACTACTGGACGTACTAACCTTTCTACATAGGCACGGGGAGTATAATGTGCGCCTAATTTACTGCGTTCTTCACTATCTAAAGCCCTTTCTAATAAAGTCCCAAAAATAGCAGGTTCAACTTGACTCCAATCTTTTTCTGCTGCTGCAAGTAAAACTTCTAATTGTTCTTTTGGTAAATTAAAAGCTGTCGCATCTGCAAATAAACTACCATTAAATTTTAAGATAGCATCAAAACCAAAATTACCCCCTGTATTCATGGTTTGCCATAAACTTTCAATTTCTGATTTAAACCTGTTAGGCTTGGGTATCCATCTTGATTTTAATGCTGTTGTAAAAACTTCACCTTTGAGTAATTGCACATCTTCTGCAAACATGGTGAAAATACAACGCATCAAAAAATTAGCTACTTGTTGGGGGTCATGTTGCTGTTTTTCTAACCAAGATGCTAATTTAGCTAATTCATCTGCAACTTCTCGCGTTACTTTGGCGCGAATTTTTTCGGGGTTGCGTTTTTGTGGGTCAGTAAATATATCAACAAATAAATCAAAAATCTCCGGTTTTAATAAATCATCAAGTTTGATTTTTTCTCCAGCACCATAACCGCCATAGTCACCACTAAAACCCATCCACATCTCAAAATGTGAACCGATATCACAGGTTAATAAAAATGGTGGTTTGATTGGTAAATGGGGTGCATAAGCTGTTGCTTGAATAAAGGCTTTTTGCATATATTTATTATATGCAGTCGTTCCTCGTTTTGGGGTGCTACTTCCTTACTTTGTACTTCCTTGTTTAGCTTCTAAAATAAAATGACCTTGTTTATAAAAGTCAATCCGCCCGTGTTTGACTTCGCCGCTGGTTTGGGGCATTTTCACATTTTTTTCTAAACAATAGGGGTCGCCGTCAATACTACCCTGTGGGGGTGGCGGTTCTACTCCTAATGCCGTACATAAATCTAAACAAAATGCGTCTTTGTTAGCAATTTCGTTGCCACTAGAGTTAAGCCATTTATTAATAAATGTTTCGATTTTTGTTTTGTCTGTTTCGTTCATTTTTGGGATGAAGTAATAAAAGTTTTTATCTGTTACAAATATAGCTTATGGTATTTGGGCGGGCAAGATTATCAACCTACATCAGTAATATTTTAAGATTTTTACATAGATAGTTTGAAGTTTTTTTCAAAAATTTACTGATTATTATTAAACCTGAAGAATTAAGCTAATAAACCTTTAATTTGCATAATCAGGGCGGGCAGGATGCCCACCCCGCAAGAGTTTTAATTTTAGATAATATGCAAGTTAAACGCCCAACAGCTTACAAATTAACACTTTACCAAAAATCAAAAAAATGCAAATCGTTAAACGCAATATTGAGTTAAGAGTAGATGATAGCTTAATGCGGGTTTATGTTGCATCTCCGAAAGCAGAAGGGAAATATCCAGGAATTGTTTTTTACAGTGATATTTATCAGTTAGGTGGGGCGATTCTGCGATTAGTTAATTATTTGGCTGGTTTTGGTTATGTAGTAGCTGCACCAGAAATTTTTCACCGCATTGAACCTGTGGGAGCGGTAATTGAACCAGATGATATCGGGAGAATGCGGGGTAATGATGATGCTCGTCGCACCTTAGTATCTGAATATGATGCAGATTGTCTTGCTGTAGTTGATTTTTTGAAAAATGATAGTGCAGTGAATGCTGAAAAACTAGGTACTGTGGGTTTTTGTATTGGTGGACATTTGGCGTTTCGCGCTGCTTTTTTAAATGAAATTAAAGCCTCTGTTTGCTGTTATCCAACTGGTGTTCCTAGTGGAAAATTGGGTCAAGGTGTGGCAGATACTATCCACAGATTTGGGGAAATTAAAGGGAAAATGCTGTTAGTTTTTGGTACTCAAGACCCGCATATTCCTGACAATGATAGACAAACTATCATTAATACTTTAAATGCAGCACAAGTTACTCATCAAGTATTTGCTTATGAAGCAGAACATACTTTTATGAGAGATGATGGTTATCGCTATGATTCTGCTGCTGCTACTGCTGCTTGGGAAAAAATTATTGCGTTTTTAGGTTTACATTTGAATTAGCAATAGTCAGCTAAAGTTTTTTCATCAAGATGATTTTGCAGGTCACACTACTTAAATCACAATGGGAATACTTGTACTACCATAAATACAGTAACGGTTCCTTCCTTCAGTTTTAGCTTGATATAAGGCTCTATCTGCCATCGCAATCAAGTTATTTAAGGACTCTCCTGTATGGGGTAAAATACTATAAATGCCGACACTGAGGGTAACTCGGTGACTCACGGTGGAGCGAGCGTGAGGGATATCTAATTGACCTACTTGTAAACAGATTTGAGTAGCAAGGATACCAGCACCCTCTAAAGAGGTGTTAGGTAAAACGATCGCAAATTCTTCTCCACCGTAACGCGCAACTAAATCTCCTGGACGTTTGACACTTTGGTTAATTGCTTGTGCTACTTGCTGTAAACACTGGTCTCCTGCTTGGTGTCCGTAATAGTCGTTATAAGCTTTAAAGCAATCGACATCACATAAAATCAAGGATAATGGCTGTTTTTCCCGTTGTAGCTGTTTCCATTGTTCTTGCAAATACTCATCTAGTCTTCTTCTATTCATCACCCTTGTGAGTCCGTCTAGGGTTGCAAGACGATGTAATTCTTCGTTGGCTTTCTCCAGGGCAGCTGTTCTTTCTGCTACCTTTTGTTCTAAAATATGGGAGTAGTCTTGCAGCTGTTGATATAGTTGGGCATTTTGCAAAGAAATCACAGCTTGGGAACAGAGCAAGTTTAACACCTGGAGGCGATCGCTTGTAAATGCCCCCACTGCTAGTTGATTCTCTAGGTAAAGAATGGCAATGAGTTGGCCTTGGTTGAGAATTGGTGTACAGAGGACACTTTTGGGTTGATGATGGAGCATGTAATCTCTAATCACCCCAGGAATATCGGTTTTATTATCATCAATGACTACTGGTTTGAGTGTACGCTTCACGTATTGAATCAAGGTCACTGGTACCCTGGAACTATGTTCGAGTGATTCTGTTTGTAAGAGAATCTGGGGACTTTTACCACTGGGGGAGACAGTAGCGATGGAGCGAATTTGCCATTGGTCGCGGTAGGGTAAGAGTAAGACGCATTTTTCAGCACCGGAGTTTTCCAGAATAATTTGTGTGAGAATACTAATTAATTCGTCTAACTGAATGCTGCTAGAAATAGCTTGAGCAGCTTTGAGGACAGATGCAAAGTCTAAAGCATTGGAAATACTGCTGCTACTGCTAGAACTGCTAGTGGATGAAGAAGTTTCTGACAGTGCAATATTGACGATACTTTCTAGGGGTTTGAGTTTTTGCCGACGTTGCTGCAAAATCGGTTGGAGCAGTTGGGGATAACGTTTTTCTAAGTCTGTGGTTTTTGCTGCACTACCCCAACGAGCATAGCAATAATAAGCTTCCTGCATATATCCTTGGGCCACTTTCTCCTTACCCCAGTCCAGGTAAAACTTGGCAGTGAGTTCATTGGCCAAGGCCTCTTCTTGAATATAACCGTTTTCTTTCGCTCCAGCGATCGCGCGATCGTAATATTCTATCGCTTCTAGTTTCTCATCCAGCACTCGATAACATTCAGCTGCAATTAAATCATATTTATGTAGATAATTCATTGGTGCATAATCTGCCCAAAATTTTATTTTTGCCTGTATCGTATTGACGTTGTGTAAAATATCTAATTTTTCTGTTTCTGAGGCATTTACATCAACTCTCAACATTAATAAAGCACTGTAAAAATAAAAGACAGGCACAATTACTGAACCTACCACACCATCTAAATAAGGTTCACCATTTTTAGCATTTTCTCTCGCTCGCTGCTCATTTCCTAATAAATAAAAGAACATTAAATTATTTAAATAGATATACAGCACTCCAGAACGGTCATTAGCAGCTTTAAAAAAAGCTATTTTCTCGGCATTTATATAACGTTCTTTGTTTACATTATTGTCGTTAGGTGCATCAGCAAGTAAGTTGAGTACACCTTGGTAAAAAATGCCAATATATTTCGCACAGGAAAACTGTTTTAATTTTGTAAAAATATTAATTTTATCTTCTATTTTTTGCACTAATTCACTCAAAAGCTGTCCGGTAAAATAGGAATTAAATATATAGTGGTTAGCAGCGAAACCTGCATATTCTAAGTCTCCAGTTTCGATGCCAATTTGGTAAACATCATCTAAAGGTATCAACATTTCTCGAATGTGATGCTTGCAGATTTTGGCATAGCTATAAACCAGAAATAATGTTCTAGCTTTAATTTGTTTGGCATTAAACCGTTCTAAGATATTTAATGCTAGTTCTCCCACCTGATAACCTAAATCAATATCATTCACCACTCCACACAACAGCAAGGCATAACAAGCATAGGAAAAGGGAGAAATATCTGTATTGCCATGTTCTAAAGATAAACTCACCTGTTTTAGGGCAATCAAAGGCATAACTTGGGGTGCAGCAATATAAGAACAAGCAGAAGAAATTAATAAAAGTCGCATTGCTGCTAACACCTGGGAATCTTCTGTCGCTGGTGAATTCATCAATTCATCTAGAGATTTAGCCAGAAATTTTGCTTTAGTTTCCGCAAAAGCAGTTTGAATATCAGATAAACTAGGTTGTTCAGGAAAAATGATTTCTAATTTTTTTAAGATATTTAAAGCTGTTTGAAAAGCTGCCAATTGTTGGTTCTGAACAGCATATGCCTGAATTCTAATTTCGTAGATTTTAATTGTATCTAACAGTGATCTGGCTTGATGTAAAACAATATTAATTATCTCGGACATCTGGGCAAATTCCCCACTAAGAAAAGCAACCTCTGCCCCAACTTCATGTAATGATAAAGTCAGACCATATTCTGTTTCCCAAGCATCTGCTGGCAATATTCCTATTGCTAAATTCAAATATTTAAAAGCCGCATTATAAGCCGTGGCATTTCTGGATTTTTCACCCGCAATTAGATTCAATTTAGCCAATTCATATTTTTCGTAATTAGATGTAATACAATCTATTCCCAAGTTGAGTTGATTGACAATATTAAAAATATTGTCTTTTCGTTCTTTCTCAGGAATATTTATCAAGAGTAAGTGACCAATTGCCAAATGAGTTCCTTGTTTATCATGTTGAGGAATCATTGCGTAAGCAGCTTGTTGAACTCGGTCATGTAAAAATTTATAGTTAGCCACTGCCTCAGATATATGCAAATTAGCTGTAGGTAATAAGCCATCACATTTTTGATAAAATTTATAAACTTCACTTTGAGGCAACACCAATCCTGCCTGTAAAGCACTCCATAAACAAGTTGCTGTTGCTATTTCCGATTGCTTAGAAATAATTGCTAAAGTATTTAAACTAAATTGATTACCAATACATGCTGCTAATTTGAGAATTTCCTGGGTTGGTTTTGGCAATTTATGTACCTGCTGAATCATCAATTCCACCACATCATCAGTCAGGGATTCTTGATTAATCTGCGATAGTTCACATTGCCAACAACCTTCTTGCCAATTAAATTGAATTAATCCCTCTTGATGTAAGGCTTTGAGAAATTGAGTCGCAAAAAAAGGATTGCCTTGAGTTTTTTGAGCAATTAAACGAGAGAGAGGAAAGGCCAAATCTTCTGCACAGCCTAAAGTATCAGCGACTAATTGATTTAATTGCCATTGGTCTAATGGTTTAAGGTTAATTAAATTAATGAAAACAGCAGATTTTTGCAATTCTTCCAAGGTGGAAAATAAAGGATGTTCAGGATAAATTTCATTATCCCGATATGCCCCAATTAATAATAAATACTGACTGTGATCATCACTCATCAGTAATTGGATTAATTTCCAAGAGGCTGAATCAGTCCATTGCAAATCATCGAGAAATATGACTAAGGGATGTTCTGGATTGGTAAATAATTGAATAAATTTCGGGAATAGTAAATTAAAGCGATTTTGAGCAGCAGTGGCTGATAATTCTAATACTGGTGGCTGTTTACCAATGATTTGTTCTAATTCGGGAATAACTTCCACAATTGCCTGGGCATTTTCACCCAAAGCAGCAAGAATTTTCGTTTTCCATTGTTGTAGTTTTTCATCACTTTCTGTAAATAATTGTCCCATTAAATCGCGGAAAGCTTGCACGAACCCAGAAAAAGGAATATTGCGATGAAATTGGTCAAATTTACCTTTAATAAAGTAGCCTCTTTGTCTGATAATGGGTTTGTGAATTTCGTTAACAACGGCAGTTTTGCCAATGCCAGAATGCCCAGTGACTAACATGATTTCACGATGGACTACTGCTTCTGAAGATGGGGAAAGTGGATTTAAGGGAGAATCATTAAAATTTGTTGCTCTGTCTTGACATCCAGCAATTCTGGTAAATACTTGGAGCAGTTGCTGGACTTCCGCTTCTCTACCATATAATTTCTCTGGAATCAGGAAGCGATCGCATATATCTCTCTCCCCAATGCGGAAAGATGGAATATGACCATGTTTTTGCAATTGCTTCATGCACTTTTCTAAGTCATATTTTAAGCCCAAAGCACTTTGATAGCGTTCCTCAGCATTTTTAGCCATTAACTTTATGACAATCTCATACAGAACAGGTGGGATTTTTGGTCTTGCTTCTCCGTTGTCAAAGTTAATCTCTGCTAATGATGGTGGTTGTTTAGCAATGTGACAATGCACCAATTCCATTGGATCATGGGAAGGAAAGGGTAAATGTCCCGTCAGCAATTGAAAAAACGTAACACCGAGGGAATAAAAATCACTACGGTAATCGATGCCCCGATTCATTCTCCCTGTTTGTTCAGGGGAAATATAAGCAAGGGTTCCTTCTAAACCATTGGGACTAATAATTGTTTGAGTATCTCTAGGAAGTAAAGTCGCAACACTAAAATCAATTAATTTAATTTGTTTACTGTCGGGGTTAATGAGAATATTTGCTGGTTTGATATCTTTATGGATGATCCGTTGCAAATACAGTTGATAGATAATATCTGCTAATTGCAAAGCTATTTCTAAAAATTCCTGTAGTAACAGATGTTGATTCTGACAGTATTCTCGTAAAGAAACACCACCAAAGTCCTCCATTACTAAAGCATAACTATTGAGATAAGGTTCGAGAGATAAAGAATGAATTATACCAGGAATATTTAAATTGCGAGTAATGGTATATTGATTACGAAATTGCAATAGTTCATTGAAAGTTGGATATTCAGAAGCTAAAAGTTTAATCACCACCGCAGCAGAATCTTGCTCACGCATGGCACGATAAACAATAGTTCTGGAACCACAATAGACTTGTTCGATAATTTGATAACCGGAGATTGCTGGAGTTGCCATTGCAGTGGTAATTAATACTTTTAGCACCGAAGTTATATTGACCTCTTGGGACTGATTTTTCTACTTCCGAGAGACAGACAAAAACAGAAAACCCGGTGATTTTTTTTACTCGATCTCTCAATAATTGAAGCTTAAGCAACACAGGAAGAGAATACAAGAGGTATTTTGAACTGATTGACTTTACATTGATATCCTATTTCAGTGTTAATGTCATTTGGTGAAATGACCCTTGCGGTAGGAATAGTAGTTCTTACAGTAGCAGAGTGAAATGACTTCAGCGTAATTAGTTACTAATCTTTTACAGATACTGAAATTGGACGTTGATGATTCAATTCTATTTCCTGCTGGTTGCAGGTTTTATAAAGTATTTTTGCTGAACTATTTAATAGTGACTAAAAAGGCTTTTCTCTTGTTAATGTCATGCTCTTTTAAATCTGAACTATCAATCTGGTTGAGAACATAACTAGATTGATCAATTTAGGTCAGAGAATAACCCAAGGTATTGGACATCTTTCCATATGTCACTCATCAATGGAAAATTGCACATAATCTACTGGAATTTTGGTTTATCTATAATCAGCAAGTTATCTGGACAATCTAGTGTCAAGAGAGAAATTTGTCTCTAAAGACAATAGAAATAGAACCAGTTAACATGGGCAGTATGAATAGTATTTGTGTAGTTTTTGTGGAAATTTTCAGAACAATTTAATTTTACATTTGATAGATAACTATAATAATTTGAATTGAATAAAATCTATTAAAATTTTTAAGATATTCAATAATTTCCGCCTAAATACTGAAGCGAAAATAAGATTAATATTATACCAAGTATTACATCCTTTGCTCAAATCATCATCAAGGGATGAGGAGAACTCACCCCAAATCAGTTAAATTAACTATGGGGTATCCTGATAGCCAGATACCAATCTACGAGAATTAATTAGTAAACAAAGTCTGCTTCCTTTGAGCCACCATAGAGGCACATATGCCAAGAACCCAGAAAAACGATAACTTTATTGACAAGTCCTTTACCGTCATGGCAGACCTTATCCTCAAACTGCTGCCAGCTAACAGAAAAGCCAAAGAAGCATTTGTTTATTACCGAGATGGGATGTCGGCACAGGCAGAAGGAGAATATGCCGAAGCACTAGATTACTACGCAGAAGCTTTATCACTGGAAGAAGACCCCAACGATAAGAGCTACATTCTCTATAATATGGGGTTAATCTATGCCAGTAACGGAGATCATAACAAGGCTCTAGAGTTGTATCACCAAGCAATTGAGCTAAATCCACGTCTACCCCAAGCATTGAATAACATCGCCGTGATTTATCATTATCAAGGGGAAAAAGCCAAGGAAGAGGGGGACACTGACGGAGGAGAGGCTTTATTAGATAAAGCTGCTGATTATTGGATTAGAGCGATTCGTCTGGCTCCTAACAACTATATTGAAGCCCAAAACTGGTTAAAAACCACCGGGCGATCGCAAATTGATGTATTCTTCTAATTCCCAATTTACTCACAACCTATGATTGACCGTGAACTAGTCCGCAAAGTTGCTAATTTGGCTCGTTTAGAATTGACATCTGACGAAGAAGAAAAATTTACCACCCAATTAGGCAGCATTCTCGATTATGTAGAACAACTGAATCAACTAGATGTCAGCAATGTTCCACCTACAACTAGAGCCATTGATGTCAAAAATATCACGCGGGAAGATGAGTTAAAACCCTATCCTGAGCGAGATGCTATCCTCAACTGTGCACCTGATCAAGAAGGTGACTTTTTTAAAGTACCAAAAATCCTCAATGGTGATTAGGTATAGCAGGTGACAGGTGACAGGTGACAGGTGACAGGTGACAGTGCTAAAAGCCTTTGGTTATCTCAGTTTTAGCCGTAGGTTGGGTTAAGCGCAGCGCAACCCAACTCAAATATTGTGGTTGGGTTTCCTTAAATCAACCCAACCTACAATTTTTCTGCAACATTTTAGTCGTGTTAGTCCAATAGGGTGCGTGATGGTCTTTCACCTAACGCACCATTATTATTTTATGGCGGTGCTATCAAGGTGCGTTAGCCTGTGGCATAACACACCCTACAGATGTTTGGTGGAATTGAGTTTCTTAACGGCAAATTTCCGCTAGGGTATGGGTGAAGTTGGGGTAAGAAATGGCTGCGGCCTCAGCACGGTGGATGGTGGTGATACCATTAGCTCTCAGAGCCGCGATCGCTAAACTCATAGCAATACGATGATCTGTATAGCTATCAACATCTGTACCCACCAAGGGTGTACCCCCGGTAATTTCCATCCCATCAGGTAACTCGGTCACCTTTGCACCCATTTTATTGAGTTGCTGGGCCATCACCGTAATGCGATCGCTTTCTTTCACCCTTAACTCTGCTGCATCGCGAATCACGGTTGTACCTTCGGCAAAAATTGCCGCTACTGCTAAAATGGGCACCTCATCAATTAATCTGGGAATGATATCTCCAGCAATGGTGCAGCTTTTTAACTGACTAGAACGTACCCGCAAATCTGCGACTGGTTCCCCTGCTACTTCCCTCTCATTCTCCCTTTGGATATCTGCTCCCATTAATTCTAAGGCTTCTAAAATCCCGGTGCGGGTGGGATTTACACCTACATTTTCAATGACTAATTCGGAATCAGGAACAATGGCCCCTGCAACTAACCAAAAGGCCGCAGAACTAATATCACCGGGAACCACCACTTTTTGCCCATATAATTTAGCTTGGCCTGTCACCGTCACACTCTTGGTTTCTGGGTCTACACTCACTTCAGCACCAAATGCTCTCAGCATTCGTTCACTATGATCCCGTGATACCGCAGGTTCAGTGACCGTGGTTTTTCCTTCCGTATTCAATCCTGCCAATAAAATACAAGACTTGACTTGTGCTGAGGCAATGGGAGAATGATAGTGAATGCCTTTGAGTGCTTGTCCTCGAATGGCTAAGGGTGCAAGGGAATTATCTTTCCGTCCCCAAATAGCTGCTCCCATTTGTTGCAAAGGCTTAACTACGCGGGACATGGGACGCGATCGCAACGAACCATCACCAGTCACAGTAAAAAATCTGCCGTCATGGGATGCCAACAACCCTAACATCAATCTGATGGTTGTGCCAGAATTACCAGCATTCAACACATCCACAGGTTCTTGGAAATTTCCTAAGCCAATTCCTTTGACCTTGACTAACTCTGTATTTAGTTCCGAAATTTCTGCACCTAAAGCTTGAAAACAGCTAGCAGTGCTGCGGGGGTCTTCTCCTAACAGCAATCCTTGGATCTGAGTTTCACCTTCAGCGATCGCACCCAACATTAAAGCTCGGTGGGAAATAGATTTGTCCCCGGGAATCTGAATCCGACCCTGTAGGGAGAGTCTGGAAGGGGGACAATGAATAATTAACTTATGAGTAGCGTCTTCTTGAGTTTCTACGGTTATAACAGCAGCCGACATTAGGATACACTGGCTTTTGAATAGATCATGAAGTTGATCAGCGACTGCATTTACTGTCACTGCTGACTTCCACCCTAGTATCCTATCGTTTTTTGTTCTCTCAAACTTACTGAAATTCCTGTCTATTTCCTACCGCTTTTTATTACCTAGTTTCTGGCTCTTGTCAAAACTTCTTCATTATTATTTACATCTGTTCCGATAGCCATATTCACCTAGCTGGTTTTTCCGACTTTTTCCTAGTTTATGACTAGGTTTTATTAAGAAAAAACTAATTATTGGCAAATCTCATTAATGCTGTATAACCTTATATTGTAACTTTTTTCATCCTGATTTGTCTAGATTAAAAAAACAAAATATTCAGTTAATATGAAGCAGGTTTGACTCATTTACTGGGGCTATAAGTTGCATCATTCCCCTAGTATCCATAAAACCTCTATGCTTCAATATGCTTGTCTAAAAGCGTCACAGCATAATGATTAACGGTAATTGAGTTGCTGAAATTTTAGTCGTCATTCCCCAGTTCCTCTTGTTTAATCGCTCCTAGTTCTAATCGCTCCCATGCTCACCCACCACCGCAAACCCGTCTGCTTATCTTTGATTTCCACAGACTTGCCAGTTTGGTCTGTGGTTGAAACTGCTGGCACATTGTATCAAAAAGATACTCACCGCTTTCATTTACTTCTGACTGCCCCACCGCTGATTACTTGTGAAGTTTCCACTTCTTTTAATTCAGAAGAGACACCAGCACCAACTCACAAACAAGTTTATCCCCCTAGTAGTCCACGAGTGTTGTGGTTAGAAATTTCCCCCAGTCGAGTCATTATGACTATGCAAGGTAACGCTCAAGTGAGTTACCGTCATTTTTGGGAACATGGTGTTTATGGTATCAGCCGTTATTGGCTACCCACCGAATCATTACAATCCTATGAACCAATTCGCTTACGCAACTTTACCAAAAGCTTACATTTAAGCGGAGAACGCTTACCAGAACATCTCCGACTAGAATACGAATTGTGGTCAGATAAGGTTCAACTGGGTGCTTACATCCTCAATTTAGAAATTCAGCATTAATTCTCTCGCATACCAGAAAATTATTTTTCCTCACATACAAGTAGAGACGTTACATGTAACGTCTCTCACAAATATTTTTTTCAATAACTTCTAATAGGGCGGCGTGGCTTTAGCTATACTTCTTAGGGCTTACGCACAAGTTGCGAAAGAATTAACCACGTATCGCTAAGGCGAAAGCTCCGCTAACGCGAAGCGTCTCGAAGAGAAGGAACGAAGGAAACGTTCGCGTAGCGTCCCGTAGAGATAGGAAAGAGAGTTTCAGAGATATTTTGCGTAAGTCCTGCTTCTGTAACTTCTGAACTCCTGAACTCCTGAACTCCTGTTCGCGCAGCGTGCCGTAGGCATACTTCTGAACTACAGATTTTTCAAAACACCAATCACACCGTGTCCGGTCATCGCTTCCAGAATGATGAGAGAGAGGAAACCAATCATGGCTAAACGGCCATTGAGGAGTTCTGCATAAGTGGTAAAGCCGGTGCGATCGCCTTGCTCATCTACATATACCTTTGGCTCAACGGCAAAGTTGTTCATTTTACCTTGATTATCAATCAAAGAACCATTGCTACTCATTATTTTTATCCCCAATACAAATACATTTGTTATGTAAAGAAGTGTAACAAATATGATTAACATTTGTAAAGGAAATGATCAAAGTCCACCCTAGACTCCCACACAAGGGAAATCTGTTTTCACATTCCAGCGTTGACCATCGTGCAGCAGTAAAGTCAGATGGCTAGCTGTAAAGGTGAACTCTACCTGACGGTTTTGAAACTCAGGCCAAGCTGCGTGAAAATTTTGTTTGCTTAAGTCACGAAAGGCCACAGTCATATGGGGAACAAAGGGTCGCTGTTGGCTAACTGGATCTACTAGTCCTAAACGAGTCTCTAAATATGCCATTAAAGCTGCTTGCATCCTCAATAGTTCTTGACTTCTCTCCACATTTAGATAAATGACACGGGGTGGAAAAGCTGCAAATCCCTTGAGGTTAATGACAAATGGCTGCTGTGTCTGAGCAAATTCCCTCAAGGTGGTTTCTAACACCGACACATCTGCATCTAACCATGCAAAGGGAGGATATAGAGTGATATGGGGCGGAGACTTTTGTGCGCCACGGCTACTATATTTATCGGCAAAATATTGCTTAATTTCGTTGGCGTAAACTTGAATAGGTGCAGGTGGCAAAATAGCGATAAAAAAGCGATTTTTCAAAGGATTAAAGGAAAAAAAAGAAAATTAGCCTGAATGATAATACAAATAGATGATATATAACTAATTCGATAATAAATCGTGATATTTTGAATTAAACACACAAGATTTTCATCCAACCCTCAAATCCTCAATCTAAAATTCCTATGGCGTGGTTTGTAAAAATAGAAGCAGGTAAAGTAGATAAACCCATTTTTGACCAATATGTGCCAGCCCACAAAGCCTATGTACAAGATTTAATAGATAAGGGTCATAAAGCCAAAACAGGCTACTGGGGACAACGGGGAGGTGGGATGATGCTATTTGAAGCAGCATCAATGGAAGAAGCAAAAGCGATCGTGGCCCAAGACCCACTAGTCCAAAATGACTGTGTTAGCTACCAGCTTTACGAATGGCGCATAGTCGTGGAATAGGCAAATTTTGGTAAGTACGTGGAGAATTAAAAATCCAAAATCACTTGCCACACATTCTTAACTTTTAATGTTATGATTCTATAAGACCTGGATCTATGCGACTTCAACGCTCAAATCTTGTCAGGACCGGAAGGTAGCAGCAATACGAGATGCTTGTGGTAGGCTTAGTCTCCGGGTCGCCCCATTTTAGGAGCGTTCAGCAGCAATGCCTGGTTTTGGAGATATTGTTCAAAAAGCTTTTTACCTCGGTGTTGGTATAGCTTCTTACGCCGGTGAGAAAGCAGGGGGGAAGTTAGCCGAACTGCGATCGCAAGTCCAAAAACTGGCAGATGAGATGGTGGCAAAAGGCGAGATGACTACAGAAGAAGCTCGTCGCTTTGTCGAAGAGATGATGAAGCAAGCCCAACAGCCCCAAACATCTGGAGAAACGCCTGAACAGACAGCCCCTTCTGAACCTCGTCGCATCGAAATTATTGGGGATGATGAAGAACCAACTGTCAAAGAACCAGCAAGTGATAATGTCAAGAATTTACGGGATCAGGTAGAAGCATTAAAAAATGAGTTAAATCGACTCAAACATGACCAGTAAATAATTCTTTTCCTTTCGCGTAGGCATTGAGTTAGCACTTGCAAAGGGCGTTACACTGTTGAGTGAATGTGCGTTGTTGACGAATTAATATAAGCACTTCCTCTGGGGTGAAATCTAGCGTCCTAATATAGAAGATATGAGGGGCGTTCAGTTTATGGAACAGTGGCAAAAAGACTTAGTGGAAATCCTCGAAACTGTGGCTGATGAAGTTGAGCGCTTCTTCTTAGGAATGAATGATATGGTAGATGCTTTTTTTGAGCTAACAGAAGAAATTTCTGAGCAAGTGCAAGCTTCCATTGTCACCGAAGTTGACCAGTTATTTCAAGACCTAGCTGAACCAATGCTAGAAGTTTACTGGGAACTAGAAGACGTGATAGCAGATGTAGACCCTGGTTTTCCCTATGCCGTGGAAGCCACACCAGAACAAAATGCTGCTTGCATGGGCTGTCAAAATTATCATGGTCAAGTTTACGGTGGTAATTTGTTAGTCTGTGCCATGCACCCCCATGGTTGGGATGATCAAAATTGCCCAGATTGGGAGGGTAGTGGAGAGTAAGAAATGTTAAGTTATTTATAGTTGAATCTCTGCATCTATTTACTAACTTATGACTAACTCCACACCAGAAACCGCATCTCCCGCTAGTCAAGAAATGAAATATGGTGAACGCATTATTGCGGAAGGGGAGTTAATTACGTTTCCTAACCCGCGTGTGGGTCGCCGTTACAATATTGATATTACGTTGCCAGAATTCACTTGTAAATGTCCTTTTTCTGGCTATCCTGACTTTGCGACTATTCACATTTCCTATGTTCCCGATGAACGGGTGGTAGAGTTAAAGGCTTTGAAGCTTTATATTAATAGTTATCGCGATCGCTATATTTCTCACGAAGAATCAGCTAATCAGATTTTAGATGACTTTGTTGCTGCCTGTAACCCCTTAGAAGTAACCATCAAAGCTGATTTTACCCCCCGTGGAAATGTGCATACAGTAGTTGAAGTTCACCATCAAAAAGCATCATCTTGAGTTGAAGATGTATAGCACTAGATCAGGTTTGGTCGTAAAACCCTTAGTTTTTTCGCGGAGGTTTGATAAATAGAACGGAAGTTTCAGTTAGACTGAATGACTAATCAATCTAGTGGTGTTTGAAGAGATGAACATGCTTTCTGGCTGCCTCAAATTTATCATAGGAGTTTTCCTAGCAATGGTTGTGTTGTTAGCTGGTGGAGTGACAGTTGCTCTTTATTTCATGAATCGAACTGCTATTCCCCCAGCAAAACCAATGTTTGCTAATGACTATCCTGCACAGCCAAAAAAACCCAAGGGAGCAGTTGCTAAAAATCCCCCTAGTCCTAAACCGGAAGCGACAGCAGCATCTTCTCCCAGCCCTAGTCCATCTCCTATTACCGAACCCAGTCCCTCACCTAGTCCTAGTCCATCACCAGATGCTTTACCACCAGGTGCTTATCGTGGACAGGTAACTTGGCCTCAAGGTTTAAGTTTACGTTCCGAACCCAAATCAGATGCTGAACGTGTGGGAGGTGTTGGTGGTAATCAAAAAATTATTGTTTTAGAAGCTAGTGCTGATCAGGCTTGGCTGAAAATTCAAGTTGAAGGTGGGACTCAAACAGGTTGGGTGAAAGCAGGTAATATTCAAAAATTGGATGAACAACCAGAACCTGCCGGAGTCACAGGTGATAGATAACACAGTGGAAAGCCTGTTTATGTCTATATTTGGGTGATTTAACAAAAATTAAATTAATAAATGTAACTGTGAACCTTGCTGAGTTTTGGTGACTTCTATTCTGGCTTGAAATGCTTCTTTGAGGTGGGGCATATGTGTGACGGTGAGGATACAGGCAAAATCAGAGGCGATCGCATTAATCGCTGCAATCAAGCGATCGCATCCTTCTGCATCCTGTGTCCCGAAACCTTCATCTACTATCAACAACTGTAAGGCTGAACCTGCTCGTTGTGCTAATAACCTGGCTAAAGCCAAGCGAATGGCAAAATTGATTCTAAAGGCTTCTCCCCCAGAGTAAGTTTCATAAGCCCTTGTCCCTTTAGCATCGGCAATTAAAATGTCTAAAGTGTCAATTAATTTGGTATTTTTCTTGCTGTTTCTGCCACTTTTACCAGATTTTTGTGTAACAAATTGTACATGCAGTTGATTGGCACTCAAGCGGGAAAGTAGCTGGTTTGTCTCGGCTTCCAGTTGAGGTAAGACATTTTCAATCATCAATGCTTGGATACCATTTTTACCAAAAGCCTGGGCTAATTCCTGATATACACGCTGTTGTCGTTTGCAAGTTTGTAATTCCTGCTGCTGTTGTTCATATTGACCTTGCAGGGTTTCTAGTTGATGGGCTAGTTGTTGCAAACGCCCCAATTGACCTATTTTTTCATCTAATTGTCGCCGTCTGATGGCTAACTTTTGCTCTAAAGCCTGTATTTGCGCGGCTGGGTTAGCAGTTGCTTCTAGCTGTTCCACAATTTGCTCAATTTGTTGGGCAAATTTTTGAGCATCTGCTAATCTGGCGGTTATCCCCTCTTGTAACTCTTGCAACTTTATTTGCAGTTGGGGATATTGCTGTTGGGCAGACAATAACTGTTGGTAGCGCATTTGCCAAGACTGTCCTTGACGCACAGCTTGACGTAATTGATTATGTTGTTCAGAACTATAACCCATTTCCGCAATTTGTTGTTCTAAATCAGCTATTTCCCTAGCTAACTGAGAATTGATTTGCAGTTGTTGAATTTGCAGTTGAAATTGGGCAATGTTTCCTTGCAGTTCTGGTTTTTTCGCTGCTAATTGGGTTTGGCGTTTGATTGCATCTTTAATTTGACCTTGTTTTATTTCTGCCCATCGCCATCTTTCTACCTCACTACGAGCGAGGGCGTGGTCTTGCTCGTTATAATTAAGCTGGTGCAGATATTGGTCTAATTGTTTTAATTCCGCTTGTTTTTCTGGTGCATAATCACCTGCTTGGAGAGAACGTTCTAAATGCTCCCTTTCGACGGCAATTTGCTGTAGCTGCTGTTGAATTTCACTGGTGGCTTGCAACTGGGCAGCTAATTGTCCCCGATGTTCCCGCAAACTGTCATAACCGGACAATAACTGAGATATTTCTCGATATTCCTGCCGCAATACCTGAATTTCTCTATCAGATACCGCCATCTGTTCCCTTACCACCCAAAATTGCCCTTGGGTATCCTGATATTCAGATTGGGTTTTTTCGACTACTCGGTTCCAATGGTGTTCATCTAAAGGTCGTTCACACAAAGGACAAATAGCGTTGGGGTTTTGCAGCATTTGTAATTTTTGCTCTAGTTCCCCTAGTATTCTTTCGTAGTCCCGTTGGTGTGCTTGCAACCTTTCAATAAAATGTCGCCGTTCCTGTCCTTTTTCCTGTACCCGTTGCAAATATACCCGCTTTTTCTCCAGTTCTTCAATTTGTACCGCCACCTCCATCACTGCTTGTTGCAATTGGGGTTGACGACGATGTTGTCCTTGGAGTTGGCCTTCTGTTGATTGTAACTGCTCAATTCTCGCCACTAAACTGGCATGGGCGCGGTCTATATGACTTTGTAAATTTATCTTTTGTTGCAACAAGGGGTTAACTTGCATTTGCAACTGGTCTAAGTGTTGCAAATGTTGTCTAGCTGCGTTTAATTGTGACAATGCTGCATCTACTTCCCCTGATTTAGTTAGGGTTTGCTGTATTTCCCGTTCTTGTTGTTCTAAGGCTGATAATTGGGCTTCTGCTTGTTGGAGTTGGCGTTCAATATCTTGAATTTGTTTAACTAACTGCTGCTGTTTTTGCTGTTTTAAAGTGGTGGCCCGACTATGTTGTTCAAATTTGGCGGAGAATTCTTCTTCTTGGGAAACTAAAAATTGATAATGGCTATATCCCTGTTTAATATCGATTTCTTGATTTAAAATTTGATCTAAATCAGCTAATTGCGATCGCACAGCTGCCGTTTCTTGTCCCAGGCGATCGCTATCTTGAGTTAAATTTTGATATTGTTGTTTAACAAAGCTTAGTTGCTGTTCCCAGTTTTGCCGTTGATGCTGCACCACCTGCAAGCTTTGTAATTGGATATTATCTAAAGCCTGCACCTGTTGTAACTGATTCAGTTCTCCCTCTAATTCTGCCCGTTGTGCTTCCGTAGTTTGGCGTTGTTGGAGTTGAACCTGAATATTTTCTAAAGAACGTTCTAACTCCTCCACTCGAAACTTAAACTGTTTAGAAGCATCCTTCGCCTTTTCTTCTAACTCATCATATAAGGTTAACTTTAATAACTCCGCTAAAATTTCCTTCCGTTCCGTTGGCCGCTTTAACATAAACTCATCCGCCCGTCCTTGTCGCAGGTAAGCGGAATTAATAAACGTATCGTAATCCAGCTTGATATGTTGTAAAATTACATCCTGGGTAGCTCTCACCCCTTTACCAGTCAGAGGACGAAAACCACTAGGAGTTTCAATTTGAAATTCCAAAACGGAAGTACCACCACGCATTCTGGTGCGAATCACACGATATTTTTGGTGATTGGTTTGAAAAGTGAAATCCACTCGAACTTCCTTAGCCCCAGAATGAATTACATCATCCTCAGCCGCAGCCCGACTTTCACCCCAAATTGCCCAAGTGATAGCTTCTAGTAAAGAAGACTTACCCGCACCATTGGAACCACAAATACACGCCGTATGCAACCCGCCAAAATCTAAAGTTGCATCGCGATAACTTAAGAAGTTTTTGAGTGTTAGTTGTACAGGGATCATTCAGGCTATAGTGCCACATCTAAAATATTTATAGCTAACAGTACAGATGCACTTTTGTTAGTTTAACTATCCAAATATCAGGTTTCTAGTCTTAAAGACATCAATTTTACAAAAATTTACATTATTAACAGGTAATTCCATTAAAAATTGAAGTGATGGCAGAAGGGGTAGAAACTGCTGATCAACTTCAATTTTTACGTCATCTTGGTTGGAAGTTTGGACAGGGTTATTTTGTTGCTAAATCTTGAGAAGGGAGATTAATTGAAAACTGCCTGTCTCAAAATCAACCATGGTGACATGGATACTGCCTATATTTGTGCTTTCCATGTACCGTGAAAACTATGGGGGATGACGCTAGGCAATGCCAGTTTACAAATAGGTTCTTCATTGATGGCATCATGGTCAAAGATCCAAACCTCACTAACCTGAGAATTGCCATCGTAAACTACAGTTAATACCCAACTTTGCTGAGAATTATATTTATCTTGAATAGGCAATGGTTCACTAGGATAGCAGTTTTCACCACAGTTAGCTTCTGTGAGCGTTCCTGTTGCCAAGTCCAACCTAGCGATACTATTTAATATTTCTCCAGCTATATCTGTACCTTGGCGAAAAATTGACATGTAGCTATAACGAGAAAACTTACCAACATTTTGGGGTGGGACGTTGGGAAATTCACAGGTTCTATCTAACAGTGTTTCTATATTAGTAACTTTGCCTGTTTGGGGATTGAGTTGTACTCTGGTGAAAGTAGTTTGAGCCACAGTATGAGTTGAACCAGTGGAAATTTCTTTTAAATATTGATTCGTTTGGAAATCTGCATATTTAGCAAAATCAATCACGACTGTACCACTATCATCAACATAGCCATTGCTAAAATGCCATTGAAACCAAGGTTCTGTAACTCCACGACTAACTAAAGATAAGTTTTCTCGGTCGATTACAAGAATTTGATTGCCTAGTTCTGGTTGCCAGCTAAATGAGTCACTGTAGGTGTTAAAACCAAATAATACAGGCCAAATATTTAAACGCACAGCCGGGGCAAAAAAGATTAAATATGGCCCTGCTAAGACAAAATCATGGATGATGGAAAAGCCGGATAAGGTGAATTTTGCTGTTTTGAGAACTTTGCCACTGCGGTCACTTTTAAAAACATTCAAAATGGCATTTGGCCCTGGAGTCATACCAAAGTTAAATATCTCTCCTGTAGCATCATCAACTTTGGGATGGGCAGAATAGGGCTGTCCGGGAGTTAAACCACTTAAGTCATCTAAGCCTTGTGTTTCTAAAGTTTGTAAATCCAGGGCATAGGGATGATTACCCTCCCACAGTGCCAGTAGTTTATCAGGTAAAGCTAGGACGGAGGTATTGGCACTATGTTTAACGGGTCTACGCCATTGATTCCAAATTGGCCCTGGTGCAGTCATGCCATAATTGCCGTATAATAGTTTACCAGCAGCATTTTCCGCTTGATACCCAGTTGTCTGGACATAACGATAGATTCCTGTTGCACCTGCATCGGTAAAATGAATAGCGAGAATTGCCCCGTCACCATCAAACCAATGTCCCACACTCATCCCACCACGTTGTAATCTAGCAGCGCCATTACGATAGAGTGTACCTCGCAAACCGTCGGGAATTTTACCAGTAATAATTGGTAAGGGTGTGAGAGGAAACTCTTTTGCTGGTTGAGATATGGCTCCTGCCCAAGCTGGTTTTGTGGATTGTTTATTAGTAGTTTGCATATTAAAGGTTACTTTTTGTTTACATTTCCTTGATATTACAGGTAAATCTATTGTGGGGAATAATAAGACTATCTCTGGTGAAAGCGATCGCTTGTAGCAATAATTGGTGAAAAATCCATTATGGAACTGACCACTGCCTCGTCACTTTCTCTGAATCAGCTTTGTATAGAGCGTTACGTTGTCAAGGTAACACCTGATGCTTCTCTATTGGAAGTAGTCCAACTGATGAGTCAAAAGACTCCAGGTGATACCGAATCTGGAGGTAAGTGGCAGCAAGTCAGTTGTGTTGTGGTTGTAGACAATGACAAACTAGTAGGTTTATTAACAGAGCGAGATGTGGTGAAATTAGCGGTTGCACAACGAGATTTAACTCAAACCAAGATTGCAGAGGTGATGACCACAAATTTAATTACCTGTCGAGAGTGGGAAGCTACACAACCGTTGCAATTAATTCACCAACTTCGTCAACATCAGATTCGCCATTTACCAGTTTTAGACCAATGTGATCAAGTAGTGGGAGTTGTAACATCTACACAAATCCAAGCGGCTTTACAACCAGCGGATGTACTCAAGTGCCGCAAGGTGAAAGAAGTCATGACTTCAAAGGTGATTTATACTGCACCGCAGACAACGGTATTAGAGTTAGCAAAATTGATGAGTTTCCATCATGTCAGTTGTGTTGTCATTGGTCAAAATATCTCTACTCATCAAATTTTACCCATGGGAATTATCACCGAAAGAGATATTGTCAAGTTTCAAAGTCAACAACTGTCATTAAGTACAACTTTAGCAGAACAGGTGATGAGTTCACCTTTATTTTTAGTACATCAAGATGACTCGCTGTGGAATACTAATCAAGAAATGCAGCGTCAACAAGTGAGACGGTTTGTAGTAGTTGATGACCAAGGATATTTAGCAGGAATTATTACCCAAACTAATATTTTGCAATCGGTGGATATTTATGAATTAAACAAAGTTATTAATGCTTTACATCAACAAGTTGAAAGCCTCCAGCATCACAATGTGAATTTGTGGCAAAGGTTAAATCATCAACTACAAGAAGAATTAACGCGCACCCAACAAGCAGAATCAGCTTTGCGAGAACGAGAAGCAACTTTAAGCAGTTTTTATGACTCTGCACCGATGATGATGGGTGTGGTGGAATTGCTAGACAATGACATTCTGCATTTATCAGATAATTCTGCGACCGCACAGTTTTTTGGCACCACACCCACAGCGATGAAGCATCGCTTGGCTAGTGATATGGGTTTGAGTCGGGAACACATTCACATCTGGTTACAACAGTATCTGAAGAGTCAGGGAACTGGCAAGCCTGTGAAGTTTGAGTATCCACACTATCACAATGGTGTGACTCAATGGCTATCTGCTACCGTTTGTTATATTGGTCAATCTGCACAACATCGGCCCCGGTTTTCATATGTAATTGATGATGTGAGCGATCGCAAAAAGGCAGAAGCCGAACGCACCTATTTAGCAAATCTCTTAGCTGCTAGTCTGAATGAAATTTACGTCTTTGATGCCAAAAGTTGGCAGTTTCAGTATGTTAACCAAGGAGCATTGCAAAATCTAGGTTATACCCTAGAAGAAATGCAAAAAATCACTCCTTTGGATGTCCAACCGGAGTTAACAGCCCAGCAATTTCGCACCTTGATTATTCCCCTGTTAACTGGTGAACAAGAACAAATCCTGTTTCAAACTGTCAATTGTCGTGCGGATGGTAGTTGTTATCCGGTGGAAGTTCACTTGCAGTTAATGGAACAGAACCATCAATTAGTGTTTTTAGCTGTAGTTCTGGATATTACTATCCGTCAACAAGCTGAACAGCAAATCAAGTTTCAAGCACAATTATTAGCTCAAGTCAGCAATGCTGTAGTGGCCATTGATTCCCAATACCATGTTATCCATTGGAATGGTGCAGCAGAAAAACAGTATGGTATCAGTGCTGAAGATGCCTTGGGTAAACCATTGCTAGCATGTTATGAATACTTTTGGCTCAAACCAGAAGATGAGGTCAATGCTGCTAAAAGTTTAGCCAACCAGGGTTGTTGGCAAGGAGAGAATATTCATCGCAAACGTAACGGTGAGGAAATTGTTGTGGAATCCTCGGTTAGTGTACTCAAGGATCAAAAACACAAACCGATGGGATTACTGGCTGTAATTCGGGATGTGAGCGATCGCATCAAAACCGAAACGGCCCGCAAACAAGCAGAACAGGCATGGCAACAGCAATTACAAAAAGTTTTACTCCTCCAACAAATTACAGACGAAATCCGCCAAAATCTCAAAACCCAAGATATTTTTGAAACTGCTGCTATTCAAATTGGTCAAGCTTTTCAAGTTCATCGTTGTTTAATTCATGCCTATGTAGCTGAACCTGAACCACGTTTACCTTTAGTAGCAGAATATTTACACGGCAACTTTTCCTCACTACAAGGAATGGAAATTCCTGTTAAAGGTAATCCCCATGCAGTGGCGATGTTAGAGCAAGACCGGGCCATTGTCACACCTGATGTTCACCTTGACCCCTTATTTGAGCCAGTTCGTGGACTTTGCCAAGCCCTACAAATCAAATCTATGTTGGCTATTCGCACCTCCTATCAAGGTAAAACCAATGGCTTGATTGGCTTACATTATTGTTTACCTCCAGAGGCAGACCAAAGGCAAATTCGTGGTTGGACAACTGATGAAATAGAACTATTGGAAGCTGTAGCAGCACAAATGGGTATTGCCTTAGCCCAGGCTAGTTTATTAGAACAGGAAACCGCTAGAAGGGAAGAACTCACCTTAAAAAATCTGGCCCTAGAAGAGGCAAAACAGCAAGCGGAAACAGCCAACCGTGCCAAGAGTGAATTTATCGCTAATATCAGTCATGAAATTCGCACCCCTATGAATGCCATTCTTGGCTTTTCTGACCTATTGCAGTCCATTACCACTGAAGAAAGGGCATGTTCTTATTTGGATGCGATCGCATCCAGTGGTAGAGCTTTACTAGGGCTAATTAATGACATCCTGGATTTGTCTAAAATTGAAGCAGGTAAACTCGAATTGCACTATGAACCTGTTGATTTACGGGCCATCATTCGCGACATCCTGCAAATTTTTAACCAAAAAGCAATTGGCAAAAACCTCACTCTTCAATCTCATATTGAAGACACCATCCCCACCGCCATTTATATAGATGAAGTCAGACTGCGCCAAATTCTCTTTAATTTAGTTGGCAATGCTTTAAAATTTACTGAACAAGGATATATCAAAATTTCTATCCGTGCTAAAACCTATTCTCAAGCCCAAACAGAAAAGATATGGCTAGAAATTGTCATTGAAGATACTGGCATTGGTATTGCTAAAGAACAACATCAAAGTATTTTTGAATCCTTTGTACAAAGTGCTGGACAAAGTAACCGCAAATATCCAGGTACAGGTTTAGGACTAGCCATCACCCGTCGATTAATGAATATGATGGGAGGAATGGTTACACTCCAAAGTGAACTAGGACGAGGCAGTATTTTCTCTTTAATTTTTCCTGAGGTTTTACCTGCCACATTTAACCAAGGCTCTGTGAAGGAATTGAGCTATGATTGGCACTTAAATCAATTTCAGCCAGCCAAAATTTTAGTGGTTGATGATGTAGCTTCCAATCGAGACTTAATTAAAGGCTACTTTGACAACACACACCATCAATTGCTATTAGTAGAAAACGGTTTAACAGCGATTCATGTTGCTCAGATCCATCAACCTGATTTAATTTTACTCGACCTACTCATGCCAGAAATGGATGGCAAAGAAACTGCTCAATATCTCAAAGAAAATGAATCTACATCCCAGATTCCCATTATTATTTTAACTGCCTCTTCTCAACCAGAATTGTCATCACAATTAGGTTTTCTTTGCCAAGGTTTATTAGGTAAACCAGTCAGTCGCAGCCAATTATTTACTGAACTCAAGCAGCATTTATCCCTCATTTCAGCAATGTCACCATCGGCAACACCATCTAGTAAAAATCAAACTCTATGGAATTATCCCATTAATTTACCAGAACTACTTACTGCCTTACAGCAAGAAGAAGAGGTGGTGTGGGTAACATTGCGTAAAACCTTGAAAATTAGACAATTAAAAAACTTTATTGAGAAATTAGATACTTGGGGCAAAAGCCATCAATGTCAACTACTGCTAGATTATAGCCAAAGTCTCAAAAATCAACTAAATATTTATGATATGGAAGCTCTATATCAAACAATTGAAAAGTTTCCTGCCGTCAGAGGAGCATTAACAGCTTGTCAGCATGAAAATACTCTTCCTCAATAATTAATCATGACCAATAGCAATAACTTGATTGCGTCCTTGTCTTTTAGCTATGTATAATGCCTTATCGGCTTGTTGGATAATAGTGTCTATTTCATCGTTGTCTGAGGAATAACTAGCCACCCCAAAACTAGCAGTGATTGATACAGAGTTTCCTCCAGCGATCATTTTCATCTTGGCTAATTCTTGTCTAATTCTCTCCGCAGTAGTCTTTGCCCCTGTTTGGTCAGTATTAGGGAGTAATATGACAAATTCCTCACCGCCAAACCTACCACAATAATCAGTATTTCGTAAATAACTCATAATAGTTTTGGTGGTAATTTTTAAAACTTCATCTCCCACATTATGTCCAAAATTGTCATTAATATTTTTAAATTTATCAATATCTATAATTATTATAGATAAAGGTGATTGATATCGTTTAGCTCGATTGATTTCCTGTTCTGCCAAATAGAAAAAATAACGCCGATTATAAAGCCCGGTTAAAGAATCAGTATTAGCTAACTCTTCTAATTGCTTGATAATTTTTTCCTGCTCTTGCAACATGTTTTTTAACTTTTGTCGTGAGTGTTTTAATTCTAAATGTGTTTTCACCCTTGCCAAAAGTTCCTGGGCATTAAAGGGTTTAGTAATATAGTCAACTGCACCCATTTCAAAGGCTTTGACTAAATGTTCTTCATTTTTACTTACCGTCACAAAAATAATGGGTAATTCAGCAAAATCTGGATTAGATTTTAATTTTTCACATACTTCTAATCCATCCATTTCTGGCATCATTAAATCTAGTAAAATCAAATCTGGGCGGATAGCTTGAACACGCTCTAATGCTGTTTTACCACTTGAAGCACAGGTAATCTCATATCCTCCTTGGTCTAATATCTCCGCCATAAATTGCATATTTAGTTGAACATCATCAACTATCAAAATTAAACAGTCTTCTGGATTAAATAGCTTCATTCAAATTTTTCCTTAAATACTGACTATTCAACCTATTTACACAAAAAATAAACTACAGTATCTAACCACAAACCCTACTGGGATGATGAATCGGAAATAGGTAATAACTAGGAAAATCTATGATAGATAATATATTAAAATAAATTATTAAAACTATAGAAATAGTGTCAAGCCAATCTTGCACTATATTTTCAAGATACCTATGTCTAGTTATCCTATATACATTGATTATCAAGCTACTACACCTGTTGATAAACGGGTGCTAGCAAAAATGCTTCCCTACTTCACAGAAAATTTTGGCAACCCAGCGAGTATTAATCATGTTTACGGATGGGAAGCTGAAGCTGCGGTCAAACAAACAAGGGAAATCTTAGCTAATGCCATTCATGCCTCTCCTGAAGAAATTATCTTTACTAGTGGTGCGACGGAAGCCAATAACTTAGCGATTAAAGGTGTAGCAGAAGCTTACTTTCAAACAGGTCAGCATATTGTAACCGTAGCCACCGAACATAGTGCTGTACTTGATCCATGCAGATATTTACAAACCCTGGGGTTTGAGATCACTATCCTGCCAGTCAATCAAGATGGATTAATTAACCTAGCTGACCTAGAAAAGGCTTTACGTCCCGATACGATTTTAGTTTCTGTAATGGCCGCAAATAATGAAATCGGCGTTTTACAACCTTTAGCTGCCATTGGGGAAATTTGTCACCAACGACAAATTATTTTTCACACAGATGCTGCCCAAGCCCTTGGTAAAATTCCCCTCGATGTACAGACGATGAATATTGATCTCATGTCCTTAACTGCCCATAAGTTATACGGGCCCAAAGGGATAGGCGCTCTCTACGTCCGCAGACGCAACCCCAGAGTTAAATTAGCTCCCCAGTTACATGGAGGTGGACATGAGCGAGGAATGCGATCAGGTACTCTTTATACGCCCCAAATTGTCGGTTTTAAAGAGGCAGTCAAAATTGCTTTAGCAGAACAAGTCACAGAATCTCAATATCTAAAACAACTCAGAGAAAGATTGTGGCAACAATTATCTAGTTTAGAAGGAATTCATCTCAACGGACATCTTGAGCAACGCCTACCAGGAAATTTAAATGTGAGCGTGGAAGGAGTTGATGGTGCAGCTTTATTATTAGGATTGCAACCAGTTATGGCAGTTTCTTCTGGTGCAGCTTGTTCTTCTACGAAAACATCTCCTTCTCATGTACTAACAGCAATTGGACATTCAGAAAAACTGGCTTATGCGTCTGTTCGGTTTGGTATTGGCAGATATAACACCCAGGAGGAAATAGATACAATTGCCCAGCACTTTATTTCTACTGTGCAAAGTCTACGTAATTTGTCAGCAAATCAAATTTTAACAAGTAAATGAATGGCTAAAAAATACCGTTTCATCTTTGCCATGTAATGACAATGGTGAGACGAAAATCTTTGTGTTATGGCTAAATAAAACACTAATCGTGAATCTGAGATATAGATGTGTCTATCATAGCTAATTCTAGTAAGAATCAGCAAGAAAATATAGACAAGTGTTATTATTTTTTACTGGAATACGTAACAATCATGGTAATATAATCAAGCGATCGCTAATTAAGATTGAAATCTTTTTGAGTTATCAACTAGCTTGCTCACAAAATTGATATGCCGCAATCATCTACTCGTGATGTAGAGTTATCAATTCATATCTCTACTAAAAAAATTACACAAATTTTAACTATCATCATGGCATGTCTGACAATCACTGGCTCTATCAGTGCTTATTTCCGGTTTTTAAACTTTCCCTTTCCAGCATCCAAATGGTTCTACGAAATATTTAGTCTTGATGAAGAGTTAAATTTCCCCGCTTGGTATTCCTCTTTATTGTTATTATTCTCTTCAGGATTGTTAGCAATTATTACTACATGTAAGCAAACAGATAAATATTGGAATTACTGGAAAAATCTATCTTTAATATTTCTAATTCTTAGCGTAGACGAAGCATTTAGTTTACACGAAATATTGATTATTCCTTCTTTAAGAGAAGAATTTGATTTCAGTCCCCTATTTTTTCAAACCTGGGTTCTATTTGGCATCCCTGCGGTACTGTTTTTTGTATTTAAATATTTCAAATTTTTACTCAATTTACCTAAAACTACCCGATATTTATTTATGCTGGCAGCAATTTTTTATCTCAGCGGAACTCTGGGAATGGAAATGGTTGGTGGACTGTTAAGAGAGTATTTTGGTCGGTTGGGTATAATTACAATAATTGGGATAGTGATTGAGGAATTTTTAGAAATGACAGGAATTTTAACTTTTATCTACAGCTTACTCCGTTACTTGAATAGTTTGCAAGATATGATTACTCTCAAAATTTATATCTCTGAAAAATAGCAATCAATATTTATACCTAAGCTGACAGCAAAATTTTACATGTGGACAACTTTTAAAGTTCTTAAATTTTTATCGGCACATCCTGTAATAAATCCCCCCATTGCCTGAATTTTTTGCAGATATTCTAAGGCAGATTTGGTAATTAACTCTCCGGGCATTAACACAGGAATTCCTGGAGGATAGGGGCAAACAATTTCACCACAAATTCTGTCTTGAGTCTTCTCTAAAGGTAACGTTTCACTATTAGCAAAAAAAGCCTCGCGGGGAGAAATAGTTATAATATGAGCAATATTAGCATAGTTATTATGTTTACATGTTGACCACTGATTTGTCAAATGAGACATCTGGGTGAGATTATTCAATCCTTGCAATAAAGCTTCAATATCTGATTTTGTGTTACCCAAGGTGAGAATAAACGTGAGATGTTGGAGAGAGGAAAATTCTGGAGTCACTCCCATTTCATTGAGAATATCTTCAGCAGCAAAGCCTGTGCAACCTAACTCAGAGACTTTCACTGTCAGTCGAGTTTGGTCTAGAGCCATAAATCCAGGGGATTGTCTAGCCAAAGACAAGGGAGTCGATAAACCAGCTATAGAGTTAATGTGACTTCTTGCTTCTGCGGCTAATTCTAAGGTGTGAGACATTAGCTCTTGCCCATGAATTGCCATTTGCTGACGTGCGGCATCTAGGGAAGCCAATAATACAAAGCTGGGGCTGGTAGATTGAACGAGTTGCAAGGCTTTATTAACTCTGTCTATATCAATTCTGTTGCCTTGGATATGTAGCATTGATGCTTGGGTCATGGCCCCAAGGGTTTTATGGGTAGATTGCACAGTTAAATCTGCACCTGCGGCTAAGGCTGACGTAGGTAAGTTGGGGTGAAAAGCTAAATGTGCACCATGGGCTTCGTCTACCAGTAAAGGAAGATTGTATTGGTGAGTTAGATGAGCGATCGCCTGTAAATCTCCACAAACACCGTAATATGTAGGGTAGACTGTCAGCACTGCCTTGGCATCAGGATGTTTTTTGAGTGCAAATTCCACCGCTTCTGGTGTGATGCTGTGAGCAATATCTAAATCTTCATCATATTCAGGTTGAATAAAAATAGGCATTGCACCAGAAAGAATTAATCCAGCAATAACCGAAGAATGGACATTACGCGGAAGAATAATCTTATCGTTCATACCGCAAGTTGCCAGAATTGCGGCTTCAATTCCACAGGTAGAACCATTAACTAAAAACCAAGTTTTTTCAGCACCAAAAGCTGCTGCTGCTAATTCTTGTGCTGCTAAAATTGCGCCTTCAGGTGCAAATAAGTTATCTAATTCTGCTAATTCTGTTAAGTCAGCTTGAAAGACTTTTTTACCTAATAAATCAATTAATGCTGGAGAAATTCCTGCACCCCGTTTATGTCCTGGGGTGTAAAACGGTGCGTGGGGACGAGAGATGGAGGTTTTTAGGGCATCTATCAGGGGTGTGTGGTTTTGATTGGGCATTTTTAAGTAATACTTATTTTTATCGGATATATACTGTTATTTAGAACTTACTTGTATAAACTTTGTAGAATAATTGTAAATGAGTCTGGCGATCTACAGTCTAAAAATTACATCCCAAACAACTGTGAATGGGTTACCAAACATGAAGCAATCAGTCGAGGTCACTTATGTAAAGAAAAAAGTATGAAACCTGATGGTCACAACATCTTAAGTTAGACTAAAATCTGCACGATACTTTGCTAGAGATAGGTTACAGCAAGTATGATATAGCGAGCAATATTCTTGGTGTACAATAATCCCAAGCTCAACAAAATATTCCCATGACTGAAATTGTATTTCGCGTTGAACATGATCCAGATGGTGGCTATACAGCCACAGCATTAGGTCAATCAATATTTACTCAAGCTGATGATATAGAAACATTGCAAATCATGATTCGTGATGCTGTTCACTGTCATTTTCCTGATGCAGAGAAACGTCCTAAAATTATTCGTTTACATATAGTGATACCAATTCTGGATGAAGACGCGCCAAATTATATAACGAACCACGTTCGCAGAGCGTTACGAAGGAAAAGGCGCGTTCCTCGAAGACGTTCCGAAGGAAAGGACACAAAGAAAGAATGAAAGAAATTAAGCGCAGCTTCATGAAGAAACGGTATGAGAGATGAGGTAATAGCTTCTTGAAACTCCCACGAGATTTATCTGGTAAAGAATTAGTAAAAGCTCTTGCTCATTTAGAGTACAAAGTAAGTCATCAAACAGGTAGTCATATTAGATTAACTACTCAACTCAATGGGGAACATCATGTTACAGTTCCAGCCCATGACCCTATTAAAATAGGTACTTTAAATGCAATTTTAAAAGATATCGCATCTCATCATAATTTTGACAAAGATGAACTAATTGTGTTACTTTTTTATAGCTGATTTAAATATGCACTATTTAGGCAGATTAAATACAAATAAACTGCCACTACTTTTAAGTATACAAATACTTTCAGTGAGTCACAAGTGTTGTGATTGCATTACCAATCTGGTGATAGGCTTTGCAAGTAAGCATGTTTAAACGCCATTATCTAAAATACCATTCTTGATTTTGCCTTTTGTAGCGACAGAGTGGAAATGTCTAAAAATATTCATCAGTTTCAGCAAACATGGGAAAATCGATAATTCTGTAAAAAACCTTAAGAAAGCTATTATATATCGCGATAATCATTCTGGAGCGATCGCTTACCCTCAAAATAGAGTCAGATAATCCCAAAAATGGCTTTGCGTTTTACGCAAAACAAGGATAGACTGGAAATCTCAGGGCAATAAAACACCTAAAAAACTGTTCAGGAAAATATTGTCATCGCTAGATTTTGATGTTAGGGTATGCAGAGTTAGTTTTTTGAGAAAAAACCCCCAGAGGATGTTAGCCAACTAGGGGGAGTTAGTTATCAGGGTGCATCTACCAAATAAGTTTTCTCAGGTGTTGCACCTGTCTCCGGACAGATTTTTTAGCTAGGATATTCCTTTTACTACTCCATAAAAAACCCCTAGAGGTGTTAGCCAGCTAGGGGGAGTTAGTTATCAGGGTGCATCTACCAAATAAATGTTCTTCGTGTAACGGACAGATTCAGGATAAATTTTTCATAATCAAGGGTAAATATTGGTGCAAAGAAAAAACCCCTAGAGGTGGTAGCCAGCTAGGGGGGGTTAGTTATCAGGGTGCATCTACTGTTTAAATGTTCTGGGCTTTTGTCTGATAACCGGAAAAATTTGGGTGTGTTATTTATGGATATTTTGAAGTTCAAAGAAAAAACCCCTAGCAGTGTTAGCCAACTAGGGGGGGTTAGTTATCAGGGTGCATCTACTGTTTAAATGTTCTGGGCTTTTGTCTGATAACCGGAAAAATTTGGGTGCATTATTTATGGATATTTTGAAGCAAAAAGAAAAAACCCCTAGCAGTGTTAGCCAACTAGGGGGGGTTAGTTATCAGGGTGCATCTACTGTTTAAATGTTCTGGGCTTTTGTCTGATAACCGGAAAAATTTGGGTGTATTATTTGTGGATATTTTGAAGCTAAAAGAAAAAACCCCTAGCAGTGTTAGCCAACTAGGGGGGGTTAGTTATCAGGGTGCATCTACTGACTAAATGTTCTTAGGTTATTTCCTCTGACCCGGAAAAATTTGGGTGTATTATTTGTGGATATTTTGAAGCTAAAAGAAAAAACCCCTAGCAGTGTTAGCCAACTAGGGGGGTTAGTTATCAGGGTGCATCTACCACTTATATGTTCTGAGTTTTGTGGCTTGGGTCAGGATAAATTTTTGTTCGGTTGATAGGTCAGGTTTTTTTGACTTTTGACAGTTGACTTTCTTGGTGCGATCGCTAGAATGATTGATGTTGAATCTAGTCACCTGGTACTGTCTCAACCCTGTATGTCTATAGTTGGGTGCAACAAAGTGATTAAGGTACTGGAGAATAAACCCCAGATTTGGCAAAGCGGATATCATTCCCTGTTAAATTAACATGGTAAGTCCAACTAGCCATTACTCCTGTAGGGTTGGTACTGGAAACGTTGCCACCAATAGCTTGAACTTGCCATCCAGCTTGTACAAATTGACGACAATGTAGCTTTTGATTATCAATATTTAAACAATTATCAAAAAACTTTGGTTCTACCTGGTGTAAGTTAATCTGGTCTAATGAAACCTGGGCACGTTTAGCAGCATCTTTTTTAATTGCCGCAGCTATGGAAGTGGGTAAACTTTGCACACCATCGGGAAGGGGAGAAAATCTCTGGTCAGGAATAGCAGTGGTAGGAATATAGTAATAGTAGCGATTAGCGCCGCTATTCACAATCATTTGCCAACCAGTTTGTTCTACATCTGGACAAATTCCCATCTCTGGTCTAGTTGGCCCTTCACCACTACTTCTACACCAATTCCATTTGGTCGATTTAATGCTTTCAACTTTGAGATTAGCTGTTAAGATATGATGGCGGCTAACAACATCTTGTAATACTTTCAAGCCCATATCCCAAGACATGGTGTTGACATTTCTGGGGAGAAAGGAAATTAAATTGCCATAATTTAAAGGTTGACCATTTAATCCTAAAAAAATCGGTTTCTCTTGATTTTTAACAAGAATGCGCCATCCTAAAATAGGTTTAACTTTACAAGCTGCGTTAATAGGACATGGGGGAAGTCCTTTGGTTAATTGAGCGGCAACAATAGTAATTTGCTTTGGTTTCAGTGATAATTGTTTTGATAAGCTAGCAAGAATAGTTTTATTTAAACTAGCAGGAGCATCAAGAGTAATAAATCCATTATTAGTAATATAATAAACCCAATTTTCACTGGGACTACTCATAGTTACACTCCAACCTTGACGTGACACAGCTTTACATGGTTGGGAACGAATTTCTCCTAAGTTATTTGGTAAACAATCTTGCCAAGTGGTGCGTTGAGATTTAGTGACTTTGATTAACCGGGGATTAATTTCTAATTGCTGGGCCATTTTCTGGCGAACAGCTGTTTCTAGGTTTGGTGGTAAAGTTTGAGGAATGGGGGAAGCGATCGCTTCTGGCAGAGAATTGGGGTTAAATTTTATCAATGGTAAAGTTAGGCAAGTTATGCCAACTAGCCCCAGTACACCAGATACAAGAATTTTAGTTTTCATGATTTTTCTGCTTTTTGTGCAGTTTTCTGGTGTCTTTGACTAAATTTACAGGATTTCTGTTTCTGCTGGTAATAATCTCTTAATAACTTGCTGACATTCTGCTACCCCAGCTTTTTGTTGCATAGCTGTCACTAAGGCTTGGTAACTGGATAAATTGCTTTGGATGAGGTTTTTAGCTTGGAGGAGATGCAGTCTTTGTTTTTGCTGACAGACTGCTTCTGAACAACCTACAGCTTGCAAAACTTCCCTTAACTTGGCTTTATCATCTCCTCCACCTTCCATAGAGTTAAAAACCAAAGTTTCTGCGGCAATTCCCGCCATCCACATAGTACAGTAGCGGTCTAACATTTGGGCGCTAATTTTATTTTCTTGCAGTTGTGCTGCCAACTCCTCATCATTGAAAGTCACACCACCTAAACCTGGTTGTCCTTGCTGCCACGCTTCCCACGCGCTGAGAGTGTAACCGGTGATGGGAATTCCCAACAGATAAGCAGCGAGAAAATGACCTGCTTCGTGATGAATGATGCGATCGCGATATGCTGGAGAAAATCTTGCTAACCAATCTAATAGAATTGTCCCTCCTTTGCCTTCAAAGCTAAAGTTATCTAAGGTGGCTATACCCAAAAACCCCACCGTTGCTAAAGCTGGTATTGTTGGAGAAAGATGTATTAACGGGCCTAACAGGCTAGAGAGGGTCATTAAAAAGACAGATATAGCAATTAAATTGATAGCTGTTTGACTCATTTTGAATATTTTGATTTTCTGATGTTAATGATTTGGATTTTCATATAATCTCAATTATACAGCTAGCATTGAACCCTTGTAGTTTGGCTCAGGTATTGTTGTTTACAAATATTTTTGAAAATACTTACTATATAAATTACAGCGTGGTAATACCCTATCTCCTTGAAATTTTACCAGTCCAACACTATGCAATTTAAATTTAGTTACTGTCGGTAGCTTGGCAGAGTTATTAATAACTAAATCTTTCATTGCATTTTTTAATTCCGGCTGCTGTCTAAGAATTAAACTTTGACGATGTAAATGGTCTGCATAGATACTCGATGAACTTGTGGGATTTTGTAGTATCTGTGTTAAAGTAACATTTCTGTTGGCTATATCATAAAGAGTAAGACGTACTAAAAATGGATGTCCACCCACTAGCATCATTAATTTTTCAACTTCTGTTTCATCCCAATCGAGTTGATACCTTTGAACTCAATCTAAAATCTGTTGATTATTAAATTCAGGTAATTCTACAGACAAATCTACATTAAATGGCGATTGATTAATATCAAGAGAAATGTAAACTTCTGTAGAATGTACAATTACTAATCGTAGTTTTTGCCAAATCTCACGCCGTTTGCCTTCTTCATGTAAAGCGCGTAGTAGTCCAAAAAATATCGGTAAATTTCTGGATATTCAAAAACCTTATCAACCTCATCTAAACCCAGGGTTAGTAGCTGATTAATTGTTGGTAGTAGATATTCTTCAAAATAGGCTTTACATGCCATGCTACTACCCACAATTTCTGCTAAATCCCAATAATCATCAATTTGATTCGGGATATTTAAAGCTAAACCAACACTGGCACAAAACCAACGCAAAAACTTATCTGAATTGACAAAAACCTGCTGTGCTGCAAGTTGGAAATCTAATATGACAGCACAATCCCCATGAGAGGATGTCTGAAATCCTGACCACGGTATCCACCCTTGATTTTCTTTCCTGAGTCATAACCAACATCCTTGGATACCATTGTTGCTGTTTCCACCGATTGGCTATCCATAATTCAAATTCTATTACGCGAACGGTGAGTAGTATCAGATAAAAATATTAAAAATCAAAAATATTCTCTTTATTATTTAATTGATAATTTGCACTTTACCTGTATCTAAATCATAAAAAGCACCAACAATCTTTAACTTATGTTCTTGAATTAACTTAGCTAAAGTTGGACTTTGTTGTAATTTTTCCACTTGATATTTAATGTTAGCAATTATGGCATTTTGATTATCATTACCTGGTACCTTGATATTGAATAAAGCTGGTTTAATACCATCGACAATCAAACCGATTTTTCCTGGTAAAGGTTCATTTTTAACAGCCTCAGCTACTGCACCACAACGTTCATGACCTAAGACTACTATTAGTTGTGAACCTAAAACTAATGTAGAATATTCAAGATTACCAATAGCCATATCACTGGCAACATTACCCGCAACCCGCACAACAAATAAATCTCCAATGCCTTGGTCAAAAATAATTTCTGCTGGTACACGAGAATCAGCACAACCTAATATAGAGGCAAAAGGTGTTTGTCCTTTCGCTACACTTTGTAGTCTTGCTTGAGACTGGTGAGGATATTTACGTTTTTGCGTGATAAATCTTTGATTCCCTGATAGTAATCTTCTTAAAGCTTCATTAGCATTAATTGGTGTAAATTTTTCTGGTTGCGTATCTGCAATAGCTGTTTTTTGTATTGGCTCTAAAATGTGACTAAACGTAGTTACACCTCCAATACCGATACTACTGATACCAAACAATCTCATTAAATGGCGACGACCAATAAAACCGTTAATTTTACTCATTCATTCACCTGACAATTTTATATAGTTGTCAGGAAGATATCAAAATAATTTACATATTTACAGTACCTAAATACACGATTTAACGGTGATTTAATTATTGTGCAAATAATATAAACATATTTTTGACAAGCTAGATTTTTTATAATCTCTTACTCAGATAATAAATAATATGTTGGCAGTATGGTTTATACTTACCTTCTAAATCCTTACAATTAAATTCATCAATTTTTTTCTTGATTTCTTCTTTAGTCCATGTTTTATTGGGAAATTTTTTGTTTAAAGCATTAATGACAGTATCTAATTCAGTTTTACGATTTTCTTTAAGAGTTTGAAAATTAAGATTTAGAACTTCATTTAGTTCATAGTCTATAGTGGAATTATCAGAGAATATTTTTCCTGTAGAACTATATTTAATATAAATTTCGCAGTTTTTAGAATCGGCTGGATTAATAGTAATTTCTATATCACCTTTTCTAGGATTACAATGCTGATTTGACTTGCTAGTACCTCGATTACCTGAACAAGAAGCAAGAAGGTTTTTATAGTTTATTTGTAATTCTGGATATTTACTTTCTGGTTGCCAATGCTCAATTTCCATATTTGCTTCTGATATTCTTCGCATACAGTAGCAACAAATATAGCCTTGTTCAGCTAATAATGCTCTTTTTAAAGGTTCTTTTGGATGATAGCCATCATAATTTGCTCCTTCTATTTGTCTATATTGCAATAAACAATGAGGTTCTGTTCCCTTAATAATGCGCTTCATTCTACCCTGTTTAAAAAATCAATAAGTGTATTAGCTCTGATTATATCTAAATCATTTTCTCCCAATAAATCAGATAATTCTTTGAGTTTGATTTTCGCTTCTTCCAACCTGCCATCATCTATTAATTCAAAGCAACTATCTATTCTTTTTTGCATTTGAGCAGGTCTTTTTTCTACACCCATTACTTCAAATAGAATTGAGTTACTGTCTCTACCAAAAGTGTGGGGTGTCAATTCTAAAACTTTTGCATCTTCTAAAATAAATACATTTTCTCTATTCACTCCACTCAAGACTTGAGGAGAATGAGTTGTAACAATGAACTGGCAATTTGGAAATGTTCTTCTAAAGCTGGGAATGACAATTCTTTGCCATTGAGGATGTAAATGTAAATCTATTTCATCAATTAATATTATTCCTGTTCCTTTTTCTAGTAATTCTGAAGCGTTAGTAATACTAGGATTTAAAATTGCTAACCTTCTTGCTATGTCAACTACTAACATTAGCAAGGTTTTTTCACCATCAGAAAGCTGATCTAGTTTAAAGTTTTCACCATTTTTTTTGATAACTAATGAAGGTTTAATTAGTTGACGAATACCAGATTCTTTATCAGAACTAACTCTTACTATATGTAAATCAGAAAATTGGGTATTGGGAAAGCCTTCCAAAAATTCTTTTAATGCTTTTCTGACAATTTCTAAATTAGGGTTTCTAAAGTTATTATCTTCTCTTAATCTAACTTCATTTTCATATTCTTCTTGTTCTTTAAACCAATACAAAAAATCTCTGAAATCATTGACATTTTTAGAAAATGCTGTTTTATAAGCATCAATTTGATTATTTATATAAGTTTGTTCCGTTTCGTCTTTAGTTATATCTTTAATAGACGCAGAATTTATTAATATTCTATTTGTTTGATAATAAACTAATATTGGTAAACTTAAATCTGGCTGATTATTAAGTTTTTCAATTATTTGTACGGCATAGCTATTAATTGTTTGCTTATACGCTGCGGTTTTTAGTCGATATTTTTTATATTTATGTGTGAAACTTTCCCATAAAATTTTTGTTTCTGAGTCAATAACCAAATTAATTTTATTATGTGTTGTTTCTGAGTTTATGTTAATATCATCTGTTGATATATCAAACTCTAATTTCTTTTTGCTTGTCTTTTGTAAGATAGATACAAATTGTGAAAGAATGACAGCAATACTATCTAAAATCGATGATTTACCTGAACCATTGATGCCAATAAAAACAGCTACATCTGAAGGAAGTTCCAATTGCAATTCTTGAAACCCTCGAAAATTTTGTAAATGTAATTCTTCAATATACATAAATTATATTTAATGCCCCTTCCCTGCACCTAAATATAATTCTCCTACCTTTGGATCATTCAACAAATCCCTACCAGGCCCAGACATCGCATCCCGTCCTGACTCTAAAACATAACCTGTATCAGCCATTTCCAAGGCTTTACGGGCATTCTGCTCTACTAAAACAATAGCAGTACCAGTTTGATTAATTTGTTTAATTTGCTCAAATACTTGCGTTACTAAAATTGGAGATAAGGCCGCAGAAGGTTCATCTAATAATAATAAACTGGGTTCTAACATTAACGCCTTACCCATTGCTAACATCTGCCTTTCCCCACCAGATAAAGTTCCTGCCCGTTGAGAACGGCGATCGCTTAATCTAGGGAACATAGTATAAATTTTATCTTTCAGCGGCTTGAGGGGTACATTACGAACAAAAGCTCCCATCTCTAAATTTTCTTCGATGGTCAAAGAGGGGAAGACATTAGCAATTTGCGGCACATAACACATTCCCCGTTGGACAATTTGGTCAGATTTTAAGCCAGCAATATTTTCGTTTTTAAAGTTAATTGTGCCTGTGTGGGGTTTTAATAATCCAAAGATGGTTTTGGCTAAGGTGGATTTACCTGCACCATTGGGGCCGATGACTGTCACTAATTCCCCTGGTAAAACACGAAAATTTATACCTTGCAGGATATCGACATCTTTAATATACCCAGCATGGACATTTTCAACTTCTAATAGGTAGTCATTGGTCATTGGTGATTGGTCATGAATGATTGTCATTGATTGTTGGTCATTGGTGATTGGGCATGAGATATGGGTGCTAACTCACCTTTTCCCTGTCCCCTATCACCTATCACCTTTTACCTAATCTGGGGTTTTTTGCAAATCAGGTCTTTCTTGGGCAACGATCGCATCCTCTACGGGGCAAACTTGCAGACAAATGCCACAGTCGATACAGGTAGCAAAGTCAATCCAGTACCAATCTGTACCTTTGACGTTTTTACCTGGCCCTTCATGAATGCAAGCAACCGGACAAGCAGATACGCAGTCAGCTACGCCTTCGCAAACGTCTGTCACAATTGTATGTGGCATATTCTCGTTCCCCTCTCTTTTGTTAATCAGCTATTTCTAGCTTAACAATTAGTAATGTTCCTGTTAACGCACAGCTTCTATAGTGGGTGTGCCATCGTCTTTAATCCAGGCAATTTGAGCAATTGAGCGATCGCTGGCGTAGTTTCGCACCACTTCGGCATCTTGATTGCCTAATTCCATTTCTACTCGTACTAACTGAGTAGAATCACGCAATTTCTGGGCATAGGCAAAAGCAGCCGCATTGGCACTTGCTGTTTCTGGCACTACTAACCAATTACTAGCAGGGGTTGTTTGCGGTAATTGCTGCCGTGATGACAGCACTTGATAGACATCCTCAATATTTAAAACAAAGCCGATACCGGGGATATTTTCGCCTTGGGGATGATATAAACCCAGTAATTGGTCATAACGTCCGCCTCGCCCTAAAACCTGGGCTTGTCCGTCAATATCGCTGACGACTTCAAAGACAATGCCTGTGTAGTAGTCAATGGTTTGAATTAAGCTCAAGTCCAGGATTAAGGAAAATTTGCCTTCAGATTCTAGTAACTCTACTAAGGATTTGAGGTTGTTAACTGCTTCTTGTTGGTCAGGGTCAAGATTCAAACTGCTGACTTTCTGCAAGACATCGGCACTGTTACCCCGCAAGTCCAACATCATTCTGGCACGTTCGTGCAGTTCTTCACTGAGTGGGAGACTATCGAGGGTCACTCGGTCTAAGTGAGCGATCGCATTTCTGACCTTACTTTGCAAATTCACCGGAAATGCTTGCAGTAAAGAGCGAGTAATTCCCGCTTCTCCCAGGATTAAATGCCATCCTGGTAAATCCAAAGCTTCTAAACAATTAGCAACTAACAGCAATACTTCCGCATTTGCTAATAAACCACCAGCACCTAATAACTCCACTCCAGCTTGATAAAACTCTTGCTGGCGATTGTGACGACTTTCCCAATTGCGACGAAATACATTTGTATTATAATACAAGCGTTGTGGATACGCACTATTTGTCATTCTTGTCACAACTGTACGCGCAATGGAGGCTGTGAGTTCGGGACGTAAACCCAATTCCTCATCCTGCCCATTTTGCAATTGAATCACCATTTGGCGTTGAATTGCTTCACCTGCCATTAAGGTATCCATGCGTTCCAAAGTTGAGGTGATAATCCGGTGATATCCCCAACTATGAAATACTTTTTGTAGCCTTTCTTCAATCCAGCGTTTTTGAGCTACATCTAAAGGTAATAAGTCTCTCGCTCCCGCTGCTGGTTGATACACCATTATTTTTTCTTCCCGCCAAACAAACCGCCAAATAAACCGCCACTTCCAGATTTTTCTGGTTGCTTTTCTCCAGATTGTGGAGAGGTTTTCACTTGATTATCACTGGGTTTAATGCCTAAAGCTTTATCAACTTTTGGTTTCCATTCCAAAGCCAGTTTGTCTTTAGGATTGAGTTTCAGTGCGTTATCAAAGTGAACTTTCGCCATTTTCAGTTGATTTTGCCGCAAATATACCACAGCCATCAAGCTATGGCTACGATGATTTTTTGGCTCTAACTTCAAGGCATCTTGCAATTCTACTTTGGCTTGGGCAAATTGGTTTTTCTCAATTAAGGTTTGGGCCCGGCGTAAGTATTGTTCTACCACAGATACTTGTATGGGAGATTGGGTTGGGGCTGGTGGAGTATTACTTGTTGGTGCTGGAGCATTAGTAAATGACTGTGGGCTTGTTTGCGGTTGAGCGATGATTTTACCTGCGTTCTTCATCAGGTAGACTAAATTTAACTCACTCACCTGAGCAATCATCTGCCTGGCTTCTGACAGTTGGTCATATTGAGTTTCGGCAATTTTGGCGATCGCACTTTTGTACAATGTCTCAACATTGCTAGCTGCCATTAAATTTTGTGCCAATTCTGTATTAATTGGCAAGTTATCTGCATCTTGAATTAAACGCCTACTAGTTTGCGACAACACTAACAAATACTCTACCCGGTTCCGTTCTCCAGATAATTTTTCATAAGCTGGATTCACCAACTTAGACAATAATTCACTCGCTACTTCCTTATCACTATCGCTTCCAGGCTGAAATTTATCTGGATGTAAGCGCCTAGCTATTTGCAGATAACGTTTACGAATTTCTTTCCCATCCGCATCAACTGGTACTCCCAAAATTGCGTAATGGTCTATCAAATCATATTTAAATAATCCAGTTTCTATTTGTAAATACATAGGAGAGGCTTACACCCTATTAGAATTTATATGTGTTTGCACTGACCGTACTGAAATCCTTCAGTGGTCAGCTTTTATATAATCGTTGCCTAGCACCACGTTGATAAAGGGGGAACGTTGATTAATTCTTGACTCAGCTTGTTGTGAATATGACCATTAGTTGCTAGGAGTCTACCAGATTCTATCTTGACTGGACTACCATCATAGGCGGAGACTTGCCCTCCTGCTTCCTTCACTAAAATTATACCAGCAGCCACATCCCAAGGGGCAATCCCTCTCTCCCAATATCCATCCACACGCCCACAGGCAACATAAGCCAAATCAAGGGATGCAGCACCACCTCTTCTTACTCCTTGAGTTTGATGGGTGAGGTGACAAAATTCTGCGTAGTTATTATCCGTAGTTTCCCGTCTATCATAGGCAAATCCCGTTACCAATAGACTTTTACTTAATTCAGCGGTTTGAGAAACTTTCATGGGGCGACGGTTGCGTGTAGCCCCTAAACCAGCCGCAGCTTGAAATAATTCGTTATGGAATGGATCATAAATCACCCCTACCTGAGGAATACCCCCAATCAATAAACCAATAGACACAGCAAAGCAGGGATATTGATGGGCGTAGTTAGTAGTGCCATCCAGGGGGTCAATAGCCCACAAATATTCATTATCTTGGTCGCCAATTTTGCCAGATTCCTCAGCCAAAATCGAGTGGTGGGGCAAGTGACGATGTAAAACTTCCAAAATCACTTTTTCCGATGCTTTATCAGCAGCCGTAACTAAATCACCAGGACGGCCTTTTTCTGTAACTGAGTCTTCTAGTTGACCCAAATAATCTTGCAATACTGTACCAGCAGCTAAAGCTGCGGCTGAAGCAATATCTAAAAAAATTTGTAAATTGGTCATTGATGATTGGTGATTAGTGACGAGTGATGAGGAAAAATAATTTCCTCTGCTTCCTTATCTCCCTGTTCTTTGTTTGACTACCGATACAGACGGCGAAACTCGGATGGAGTCAGGCGCATGGGTTTTTCTGGACTCCAAATTCCTTGACCCATTAGTCTTGCCCATTGTTGGGCACGGTCTAGACGGGTGTCATATTTGTGATTAGGCGATCGCCCTCCAAATAAAGCATAACCTTGCTTTACCATTTCTTCATTTAACAACACATTATCTTTCCATACATAGGCCAGAGTTCGACCAAATTTATCTTGATTTTCTAGATCAAACTCCAACTTCACAGCCGTCTGTTCACCACCAATCAAGGTTTCTAGAAATTTTTTTGCATCTTCTCCCCAAGGCCGTTGGTGTAAATCAGGTGCATCTACACCAATTAACCGTACTGGAGAAATTAAATTTGCTGTTTCCGTTAAACCTACAACCTCTAGAGTTTGTCCACTCACTACCCTTGCCACCTTCACTTCCGATGGATTCATCGTGGACACAGTTTTAGTTTGGCAACTGACTAGCAACAATAGACAACCTAATATCAAGATGTTTCGTATCACCGTACCAAAACATGGCAAAAAAGTTACCAACAAAGATGGTAACTTTAACCACCCTGACACCAAGGAAACTTTAGTCTTCATCTAAGGGTAAACCTGCCCTCACGCGACCCCTAGCAAAATACTGCCCAAACTGAAGCTCATACACTTCATCTTCATCTTGAGTTTCTACCTCCAAGTCAGACCTTGCATAACTCACACACAACAAAGCATAACCTTGACGACGCAAATCAGGAGACAGCCCAACAGCCTCTGGCTGATAAATTTCTCCAGACAGCACCCGAACAGCACAAGCAGTACAGGCCCCATTACGGCAGGAAAATGGTAATTCTATACCGTGATTTTCCGAAGTATGCAGAATATAGCGGTCTTCTGGCACTTCTAAGGTGTGAAATTCACCCGTCTGACGATTATGAATTTTAATTTTATGGGTCTGAACCATCTTGGTTTTTGATTGGCAATTTTAAGACGTTATACCTATTGTAAAAAAATTTCTAGAAAATCTTTGCATTTTTTAGTTTCTTGTTCTACAATCGTAAATCGTGACACCTGGAGAGGTGGCCGAGTGGTTGAAGGCGCAGCACTGGAAATGCTGTTATGCAGCAATGTATACGAGGGTTCGAATCCCTCCCTCTCCGTTAAAAAACTAAGTGGCAATAGATAGGCACTTAGCTGAAGAAAATGAATCTCAAAACCTTGTAAACCAAGGGTAAGAATCTGATTTTCGGATAAGTCTAATAGACATCTGATGGTAATTTAGGTTTCCTGAATAAACCTAAAACCTAGACGAGTGAAGACTTGCAGGGATATAAAAAGTAAATCAGCAGAAAGAAGAAGACAGAAGTTGCAGAAGTTGCAGGAGTTACAGAATAATTAAGACGATAGCTGCTCAATTCTGGCATTTTTTCACTCCTGTTGGCCCAGCGTGCCGCTAGCCATACTTCCGTATTCTGAACTCCTGTATTCTGAACTATGGTCTCTAGTCCTGTACAGTTCCCCGATATTCAAAACCATTGGGCGCGTTTATTCATTCAAGCGTTGGCGCAACGCCGCATTGTCAATGGTTATCGTGATGGGACTTTCCGTCCGAATAATTCTGTAACTCGTGCTGAGTTTGCGGCGATTATTGCAGCTATTTTTACGCCTACGAAAAAGCGGGAATATGTCCCGTTTACGGATATTCCAGATAATTACTGGGCTAAAAGTGCTATTCAAAAGGTTTGCGAAACGGGTTTTCTGATTGGCTATCCCGATCGCACTTTTCGTCCTAATGACAAAATATCTAAGGGTGATATCTTAGTGGCCACTGTAAATGGTTTGGACGTGGCTAGTAAGGTTGCACCTGATTTATTGGGTAAATTAGGGCAAATTTATCAAGATGCAGCCTCTATTCCCAATTATGGGACCAATCAAATAGCGATCGCTACTCGTATCGGTTGGGTGGCTAATTATCCAAATCTGAAGTTACTCAACTCTACAGCTTCCGCGACTCGTGCTGATGTAGCAGTGATGGTTTATCAGGCTTTAGTCTCAATTGGAAAAGCAGAAAAAATCACTTCTGAATACATAGTTGTTCCTCCTCCACTGGAGATTAAACCAACCACACCAACTACACCCAAGACAGTCAAAGTCAGCCATCGTCGAGAATTTCGGGGTGCATGGATAGCAACGGTGTGGAATAGTGACTGGCCCTCTCAAGGGAAAATGTCTGTTGAACAGCAAAAAGCCGAACTGCTGGAAATTATTAAAAAACTACAATCTCTCAATTTCAACGCCTTAATTTTGCAGGTGCGACCGGAAGGAGATGCTGTATATGCGTCTGGGTTGGAACCTTGGAGTGCTTGGATTAGTGGAACTCAGGGTAAAGCACCAGAACCATTTTATGATCCTTTAGAATATGCGATCGCTGAATGTCATAAACGCAATATTGAAGTTCATGCTTGGTTTAACCCATATCGTGCCAAAACTAGTAACCAAGGTTCACCTAACGTCCGTCCTCACATCGCTATCACCAACCCCGAAGCAGTTTATCAATGGGGGAGTCAATTGTGGATGGACCCTGGCTTAAAGGTCGTTCAAGACCGTGCATACAATGTCATTGTTGATGTTGTTCGTCGCTACGATATTGATGCTGTTCATCTAGACGACTACTTTTATCCCTATCCTATTAGTGGTAAATCTTTTCCCGATGATAAAACCTACGCTGCTTACAGAGCCAGTGGGGGTAAACTTAGCCTAGCAGATTGGCGACGGGAAAACGTCAATCAAATGGTGTTGCGTCTTTCCCAAGGCATTAAAGCTACTAAGTCAAATGTGAGATTTGGTATTAGTCCCTTTGGTATTTATCGTCCTGGGCAACCAGTAGGAATAGCGGGATTAGATGCCTATAATGTTTTGTATGCAGACTCGAAAAAATGGTTAGAGCAAGGTTGGATTGATTATATAGCACCCCAACTTTATTGGCGTACAGACCAAACTCAACAAAGTTATGAATCATTGCTGAAATGGTGGACATCCATTAATCCTCAACAACGCCATATTTACGTTGGTAATAATATCAGCAAACTTGATGGTAAAACTTGGAAAAACGAAGAAATCGAAAAGCAAATTAAAATCACTCGCAATTTAGCAGGTAAATTAGCACTAGGAAATATCTTTTTTAGTATGAGTTTCCTACAAAAAAATACCCTAGGTATTGCAGATGAATTTAGTTCCTATTATTCCCAACCTGCTTTAGTTCCTACTCAGTCATGGCAAAATAACACACCACCTTCTCCACCTAAAAATCTCAAATTTCAAGATGGTAAATTAAATTGGCAACCTGGTGATGAACGTCCTGTACGTTCTTGGACATTGTATCGCCAAAATGGTGATAATTGGACAATTCAGCGCATTTTATCCGCTGGTACTACCTTTGCTACAGTCCAACCAGGAACCTATGCAGTTTGTGCAGTCGATAGGTTAGCAAATGAAAGTGAAGGTGTAGTAATTTCTGTGTAATAGGTGATGAAATTTTGGATTTTGGATTTTTGTATGAATTTTTTCACTTCAATCTAAAATCTAAAATTTTCTCTGTCCAAGAGGATTTTTCTGCTTTTGCCTAGCATTCCCTGTCACCTGTCACCTGTCACCTCTTCCCTGATTAACTAATAGCTAATTCCACATTTGTTAACCTCTGCAAAACTTGTTTTACAACTATTGCAGTCCAATCAATATCAGCTACTGTTGTCTCTCTTCCCAAGGTTAAACGAATTCCTCCTAAGGCTGCTTTTTCAGAATAACCCATTGCTAACAAAATGGGACTAGGATTTAATTTTCCACTATTGCAAGCTGCACCAGCACTAATACCAATTCCCGCTAAATTTAGCTGACGCACTAATGTTTTACCACTAAGTTTTTCACCATCGGCATATTCTAGGGTAAAACTAACATGATGGGGTAAGCGATGAACTAAATCACCTGTGGGAATTAAACCAGGAACATCTGCTAAAAGTGAAAATAAGCGATCGCGCAACTCTATCAATCTTACCCTTTCTGCCGCCAATTCCTGTGCTGCTAACTCCGCAGCTACCCCAAAACCTGCGATAGCTGGTGTTGCTTGTGTTCCTGAACGCAGTCCTCTTTCTTGTCCTCCACCACCTAATAATGGCATTAATTCCACACCAGGACGCACATATAAAGCTCCTGCACCCAAGGGACCATATAATTTATGGCTAGATAAACTTAATAGGTCTACTGGCAAATTTTCCACGTCTAGAGGGATGCGTCCCGCAGCTTGAACTGCATCTGTATGGAACAAAGCACCATGTCTTCTGGCAATTTGACCCAATTCTGCAATTGGTTGAACTGTACCTACTTCACTTTGTCCATAAATTACCGATACCAACACAGTGTTATGTCGCAATGCTGCTGTTAAATCTTGGGGATTGACTCGACCTCGATTATTCACACCCAACCGAGTCACTTCCCAACCCCAATTTTCCAACATTCCTACAGTTTGAGAAATAGCTGAATGTTCGACATTAGAAATAATTATATGTTGGGGTACAGAATAACATCGAGCTACACCCATAATCGCTAAGTTATCTGCTTCCGTTCCCCCAGAGGTGAAAATAATCGATTCTGGATGAGTAGCATTAATCAGTCCCGCAACCTGTATCCTTGCTTGTTCTACTACTAAAGCTGCACGATTGCCCCATTCGTGTAAACTGGAGGGATTACCCCATTGTTGAGTTAACACTGCGTGCATAGCAGCGATCGCTTCTGGACGAGGGGGAGTAGTTGCACTGTAATCTAAATATACTTGCATATAACCAATAATTAAGTGAGTAAACACGCTGGTATAGAATTGGGAAAGCATCAACAGCTAGATTGAGTTTTTCCACAACCCTGAGAATCAATGATTTACTTTCTAAGTAAAGCTATTTTTCTACATACTTAGACATACATAATTTGGGGAATAATAATTACATTCACTCCCAATTCACTTGTAGCAGATTACCGTGTCTATTTTTCGCTGCTTCAGATATTTTTCTTATTTATTTTTATTACTCTTTACCCTCACAGGTTGCCAATCTGTTAAATCTGTAAATCAGCGTCCGCAACCACTGCCACAGGATGCCTTGATCAAAGTTTACTTTAACCATTCCCAATCAACGGAATATCAAGAACCATATCGTCAACAAACCCGTTTAGGTGATGATTTAGAACAGCAAATTATTGAGATTATTTCTCAAGCTAAATCTACGGTGGATGTTGCTGTACAGGAATTACGTTTACCAAAAATTGCTCAAGCATTAGCAGATAAACAAAAGGCTGGTGTTAAGGTGAGATTAATTTTAGAAAATAACTATTCTCGTCCTTGGAGTAGTTTCACTACATTGGAAGTTCAAAAGCTGGACAAGAGAGAACAGGAACGTTATCAAGAATTTCAAAAGTTTGTCGATATTAATCAGGATAATCAACTGACACCAAATGAAATCAATCAAAGGGATGCTTTAGTAATTATTCAAAATGCCAATATTCCTTGGATAGATGATACTGCTGATGGTTCTCAAGGCAGTAGTTTAATGCACCATAAGTTTGTGGTTGTAGACAATCGGTTTGTCATTGTCACTTCGGCAAATTTCACCTTAAGTGACGTATTTGGAGACTTCACCAACTCCAGTAGTTTGGGTAACGCTAATAATTTGCTGACAATAGACAGTCCTGAACTTGCTACTGCATTTACAGAAGAATTTAACATCATGTGGGGTGATGGGCCTGGTGGTCAACCAGATAGTCTATTTGGGGTGAAGAAACCGATGCGATCGCCTAAAACAATTATTCTCGGTGATCATCAAGTTACTGTCAATTTCTCCCCCATTTCTTCTAGTCAATCTTGGAATCAAAGCAGTAATGGTTTAATTGGTCAAACATTAGATTCGGCAACTCAATCTGTAGATTTGGCATTATTTGTCTTTTCTGAACAACGTCTAGCGAATATTCTGGAAAATCGTCACAACCAAGGTGTAGAAATTCGTGCTTTAATTGAACCCCAATTTGCCTATCGTAACTATAGTGAAGCCTTGGATATGATGGGTTTTGCTGTGAGTGATAAGTGTAAATATGAACTGGATAATCGTCCCTGGCAAAATCCCATTACTACGGTAGGTGTATCAACATTAGCCAAAGGAGATGTGCTACATCACAAGTTTTCTTTAGTTGATAATAGAACAGTCATTACAGGTTCACACAATTGGTCAGAAGCGGCAAATAATGGCAATGACGAAACTTTATTAGTAATCGAAAATCCCACTGTAGCTGCACATTATGCCAGAGAATTTAATCGTCTTTATCACAATGCCGTTTTAGGCATACCTGCCAAAATACAAGCAAAGGTAAATGCAGAAACACAAAAATGTTCACAAATTCAAAAACCTTCATCTGCTGATAGTTTACTTACTACCAAAATTAATCTCAACACAGCAACTCTAGAGGAATTAGAAAAACTTCCTGGTGTGGGAGAAAAATTAGCACAACGCATTATTATCGCTAGGCAAAAGAAAAAATTTACATCTCTACAAGATGTAGATAAAGTACCAGGAATTAGTCAGAAAACATTAGAAAAATGGGACGGATTGGTGACTTGGTAATTGTCCTGGAATCGCTGATCAATTACATATACTCTATCAAAAGTATGAGAATGAGAATATCTACTGAGCGAAAGAAGGAATATTCACCATAAATCTTTAACATAAACCCAAATTAACAATGGAAAAGGGTTTATGAGTTATACAAGAATCAGTGACTTACCTGAAGATATACAGGAAAGATTACCAGAACATGCTCAACAAATGTTTGTCGCTGCTTTTAATGCTGCACAAAGAGATGGGATGGATGAAGATAGCGCAGTAGAAGTGGCTTGGAGTAGTGTCCGTAATGAGTATGAATCAAATAGCGAGGGTAGATGGCAAAGAAAACCAGAAGACCCAGCTATCCATCATAAAGCTGTAGTTTCTGGGGGTAATTAATCAGATTAGACATCTCCTAACTAGAATATGCCAGGATACTAAAACTCCTCTCCCAACATCTCCTTGTAAGAGAGATGTTTTGAAACCCCTATTTCTAACAAGGGAATAGGGGTTAGATTTGAGATACTTTGATGCTAATCAAAATACTTTTCCACCAACCTCTTAAAAGCATTCCATGTAGAATTTCTCTACACAACTTATTTGCCATAACCTGTTTAAGAAATATCTAATTTTTCCTTTTTAATTGTGTTTAAAGGAATCCGCACCAGGTGATATGCACCTTTAGTAGAGATACTTTTATAATCATCTGGGGGTAAATTCATTTCTGTAAACTTTTCTTGTTCTACTAGTAAGAGAAGAGAAGGGGGTTGTGGTTTTTTAGTTGCTTGTTTTTGAATGTAATCTAGTGCGTCTTTGGAAAATTTGATGTAATTAACTGTGGTTTGAGTGTAGAAAGTGACGCTTGGTTTTTTAAAACCAACCATTACTAACTCTTCGTTGGCTTGTCTTGATTCCACTGCTATAGCTGATAATTGTCTGAGAGGTAACTGACGTTGTCCATCCATCAAGAATAAAGCAGGCATCAAAACGATCGCTAAAAAAGCAATGAAGGTGATGATATTTACGGCAATAATCTGTTGCCAACGATAACTCAAGAGTAAAGCCGCTATGATAATGGCCGCTCCTGACCAAATAATACCACCGAAGGTTGGTAAACCTGCTTTTTGAATGAGTTCATATAATTCTGGTGCTGCTGGGTCTGGTCCGACTATTTGAGATAAGTTAAATAAAGCGATCGCTAAAATAATTGCAAAGATGACGTTAATCCAGCTACTGATGCGAAAGGATTTGATTTCACTGGGTCTGGGATGGGGTGTTGTGGTAGTTTCAGGACTGGGGAAAAGGTCACTCAATAATAATGCTACCAAGATTGCTGCTGCTGGCATTAAGGGTAAGACATAGCTGGGGAGTTTAGTAACAGCAATGGTGAAAAAGATAAATACTCCCAAAAACCAAAAAGCCGCAAATAAACCTAATTGTTGAGAACGTTCTTGATTTCGCCAATGCGATCGCTGCCAAAATTTTAGCCTAATGAGGGCCGCAGGTATGTAAACAGAATAGGGCGCGAATCCTAGTAAAACTACGACAAAATAAAAATACCAAGGGGCAGAGTGGCCATTAACTACTTCTGTAAACCGTTCTAAATTGTGATAACCGAAAAAGGAGTTAATATAATTCCAGCCGTTGCGCCAAATTACTAAGGCATACCAGGGCACTGATAAGGCCAAAATAATTACTACTCCTAATATAGGGCGCATTTCTCGCCATACTTGCCAAAATTTCCCTACATACAACACAAAAGCAATGACTATTAACCCTGGTAAAACAATTCCCACTGGGCCTTTAGTTAAAATTGCTCCAGCAATCAATACATAAAAAGCTAAATACCACTTATTAGGTAGTTTACTATTAACTCTGTTGCCATGACTTTGATTTGCATATCCCAAAAAGAAGCAGAATAAAGCAGAAGCGATACAACCGGTTAACAACATATCAGACACACCGGTTCTTCCCCACACAATCATCTCAGGATTGAGCGCCATAATTGCTGCTGCAATGCCAGGGACAACATAACGACGAATGGGGTTTCTAGTACCTGCTAATTCGTCTTTTTGAGCCAAATACCACTGAATGGTGTAAAAACCTAAAGAGATGGCTGCCAATGCTGCCAAGGCTGAAGGAACGCGGGCTGCCCATTCATTTACCCCCATGATGGCATAGGCGATCGCTTGACACCAATAAATCAATGCTGGTTTATCAAACCGAGTTTCACCATTGAAAAACGGCGTAATCCAATCTCCTGTCACCAGCATTTGTCGGGACGCTTCCGCAAATAATGGTTCGGTTTCATCAATCAAACCAATATTGCCTAAATTCCAACCAAAAGCTACCCAACCAATGACTAGTAACCAGAGGACAGATACAGTCACAGCAAGGGCTGGCTTTTGTCCTAAATTGTGAAACCATTGCTCCACAGCGCGAGGCAGACTCAATTTCAAACTCATGAACAGATAATGTATAGACACAGGAAATCGTGTCTTTCCCTAAACAATAGTTAACAATCCCTTGTCACTAGTCAATAGTCGTTAGCTATTTCGATTTTGTTCTCTATTTTGATTGGATTGTTTTCCAGCAACTACGGCGTTAATACCAGCTGCCATTCTTTAGTTTGAGCATTCCAACTTGGTGCAGAAGTTTCACCCACTACATAGGGGCCCCAATAGCGACGGGAACCATCTTGAGCGAAAGCAACCAGAATGTCTCCTTTTTCCAACTTCAAATTACCTTGGGGTAAAGATAGAACCAAACCTTGACTACTACCTTCTTGAGGGGCAAAATCCCAATGGGCAGGAATATCATATTTAGTATTTTTCTCAGCTTTTTTTGTTCCGCTTTGTCGCGCCAATAAAGCCAAGCGTACAGGTTGATCAGTTTGGTTACTCATCCGCAATAGTCCTGGCACTTTGCTTTGTTGAGACTCTACCCGATAAGCTACTACTGCGGGTGTGGGGGCTGAATTTTGGGATGTTGCCTCTGTACTGGATGTAGTGGTGACATTGGATGCACTGAGAGCGATCGCTGCTTCTCCACCTCCTGGTATAGTGGTTGTTGGTTGGTGAGATGTTTCTTCTGTTGTAGTTACGGTTGAGTCCGGCTTAGTAGACTCAAAAGATACGCTCATTTCCAAACATCCAGTCATGAGTCCTAATAACCCCAAAGCACAAGCAGTGACGGCGAAGTTCCGATACACAACAAATTTCATGATGATAATTAATTAGGAATAAGATTTTCTGTACACTTAAGCTCCAAGTCATCAATGAATCATTGATGAATCAACGAAAGTAGCATTTTTTATACATCTTGAGTATTAATTTCAAGAATGTATAACTAGTATCATTTTGTCGAGCAAATATTATCAGGGGTGAAGCCCTTTCTGCTGGACAAAACAAAAGTATCTTCTACTTCATTAGTCAGTATTTCGTCATTAATAAGCATGAAAAAATACAATTAAGATACTCAGTTAATCAATAAAATTCCATAGTTATCAATGGAATTTGGTGATACTTTTATCACCATTAACAAAGTATCCTTTAAAAATAACCTCCAAGGTATATTTGATCCCGGATAATTCAAGCTTTATCTTTAAGATAACGTTGCCACCTGCCCAAACACCACCCAATGGATAGTGATTTTGTGGGAATTTTTATTTTCTCAAGACGGTTGTTTCTATCAATGTTCAGATTCACAGCCAAGCCTATCGCTATCTACAGCATTTGCCCATAAGCTTATGCTAAAACTGCCCTTCTGAATATGCCAATATTTCAACATATCTTGACTTTTCCCCACACCCTGACTAATGCAAAATACTCGGCTCAACAATTTGTTAGATACAGCTGCTAGAAGCTTAAGTCAATGGTTTGTTAACCCTTGGCGACGTTTTTCACTGCTGCTCATTAGTTTTTTGTTTGGTTTTTTTCTGGGATCAGCAGTATCGACTACGGCTGGGCAAAAAGCAGAATTGGACATTTTCGCTGCTGCTTTTTTAGTATTACTGACAGAGATTACCAGTAGACTATTCTACAGTCGCAGTTTTTTTGCTAAACAGGCACTATGGGTAGAGGCACTCAACTATTTGAAAGTAGGTTTTATCTACAGTCTATTTCTGGAAGCCTTTAAGTTAGGTTCGTGATGTTATGAGTAATGAATGGTTCACTCAAGTTTTGACAGCAGATCGGTCATGGTTAGTTCCCGCGCAAAATCGGGCATTGGTAGATCCGGCGTTAGCGAAAACTTTTAACATCACTCCTGAAAATGTGGTTGATGCTATCGAAAAGCGATCAGCTACGCTGGGCGTTTCGCCATCGCACCTCTTACAAACAGTGTGGACTGATGTCAGCCATTACTGTCAAACTCACCTCCAAATCTCACCCCAAGGGATTTTACAGGTCTTATGGGATATCTGGCTGCCTTTGGGGATGAAACTCGCATCAGTACGCCAAGATTTAGGTAGACCTATGATTCAAGGGATTTTAGGTGGACAGGGAACTGGCAAAACTACAATGTCCAGGATTCTCTGTTTAATTCTTCAGCAGTTGGGATACCGAACTTTGAGTTTATCGTTGGATGACTTGTACAAAACCTACAGCGATCGTCTGACTTTAACGCAGCAAGACCCCCGTTTAATTTGGCGTGGCCCCCCAGGAACTCATGATATCGACTTAGGCTTAAGTTTACTCGATCAGATTCGTCAAGGCAAGAGTCAGGTGATAATTCCTCGCTTTGATAAATCTGCCCATGGAGGTGCAGGCGATCGCACCACGCCAGAAATAGTTAATAATGTGGATATAGTGTTATTTGAAGGTTGGTTTGTCGGTGTACAACCAATTTCCCCAGACGCATTTACCAACCCACCTGCACCTATCCTCACCCCAGCAGACCGAAAATTTGCCCTAGACATGAATCATCATCTGCAAAATTATCTGCCACTGTGGGAACGTTTAGATAGTCTGATTGTCCTTTATCCTACAGATTATCGTTGTTCTTTAGAGTGGAGAAAACAAGCAGAACATGACATGATCAAGTCTGGTAAATTTGGCATGACAGACAAACAAATTGAGGAATTTGTGCATTATTTTTGGCGGGCTTTACACCCAGAATTATTTATTACGCCTTTAGTTAATTCATCATCTGTAGATTTAGTTATAGAAATTAATGCCGACCATAGTTTTGGCAGGATATATGGTAGGTGAAAGAAGTTCAGAAGTTCAGGAGTTACAGAAGTTCAGGAGTTGCAGAAGTTGCAGAAGTTGCAGAAGTTGCAGAATAATTAATGCCATTGCTGCTGAGTTATGGCATATTTAAACTCCTGTTCGCGCAGCGTGGCGCAGCCATACTTCTTAACTCCTATACTCCTCCTCAATTCCCCTGCTTTTAATTTGTTATTCTCCCAATTGCAACTTTTGAACTAATTCCTTAAATGGTTGCCAATTATCTGCTTCGGCAATTGGTTCCCACACGGACTCAATCACTGGTCTTAATAATGCTGTTTTAGGATTATTGTTGACTAAATTTTTGGCAATAATATCTAATTCATCAGGGTCAAGATGATTGAGAATTTGATGATAAAGCAGACACCAATTATCAAAAACTGGTGATGTTCCCGCACCAGGAACGATATCTGAACCATTCATCACCAAAGCGGGATCATCTCGCCAGGTTCTTCCAAAAGTCCCAGCCATGTCTGCAAAGAATTGATGATAGCCAACTTGACTTTCATGTAAAAAAGTAATGGTTAAACTTAACAATTCATCCAGATGAGGTAGTGACAAATTCTCAAAACCTAACTTTTTCAACATTAAATTGCGATATTCGGCGTGATAATATTCCTCAAATTTTCCTAACCCAGCTTGCAAATCTTGACTACCAATTACTGCCTGTAAAGGTGCTTGCAGCATCTCTAAATTCCAATAACAAATACTAGGCTGCTGACTGTAACAATAACGTTTATAGTAATCAAAGTATGCGGCAGTAAAATACAGGTCGTAGGTGGGGATAAAGGCATAGGGGCCATAGTCAAAGCTTTCCCCTGTAATGGACATATTGTCAGTGTTGAGGACGGCATGACAAAAACCTGCTGCCATCCATTGTGCGACTAACTCGGCAACTCGCTTGACTAATTCTGCATAGAATAAAGCATATTTATCAGTTTCACCATGTAAATGCTGGTAATAATAGGCGATTACATGGTCTAACAGCTTTTTGATTAAGTCTGGTCGCTTTAAATAATGTAAGCGTTCAAAATTACCAAATCGGATATGAGACTGGCTCATTCTAATCATGACAGATGAGCGAGTGGGTGAAGGTTCATCGCCACGCCATAGAGATAAGCCAGTTTCAATCATACTCAAGCAACGAGAAGTTCTCACCCCTAAGCGCTGTAGTGCTTCTGCGGCTAAAACTTCCCGCACTCCACCTTTGAGGGTGAGCATTCCATCACCACCGCGAGAGTAAGGTGTTCTCCCAGAACCTTTTGTACCGAAGTCATATAAGGTATCGTCAGTACCCCGCACCTGTCCAAATAAGAAACCTCTACCATCACCTAATTGGGGATTATATTGACCAAATTGATAACCGTGATAACGTAGGGCTAAAAAAGGTTTGCGTCCCTGGAATTGACCAAAGGCTGTGATAAAATCTTCATCTGTAACAGCCTGGGGATCAAGCCCTAATTTAGGTAGCAGTGTATCATTACGCCAACGCAGAATATGTTGGGGAAATTCTGCGGCTTCAACTTCATCATAGTAGTCATTACCCAGAGATTCTATAGCAGCTTCATAGGTAAGATTGAGAAGGGGATTACCGGAACGGGTGTGATTGGGAGTTTCAGCCAGAGTCATTACGAGTACAGCTTAATTCATCTTTTCTTCATCCTACATCTGGTTCCACCTAAATCAAAAATAAGCGATCGCTCTCTTCAAGAAAAGCTCAATACATGACCAGAATGGGCAAACCACCAATATACTAAACCCAATCCCACCACCGTCAAAATGCCTATCAAAATCTTCGGTAAATGATTTGGCTTTGGTGGCAAAGTTTCTGTAACTTGGATATCTTTTAAGGGAAACTTATAGAATAATTCATCAGCCCTGACTTCGTTGGTAACTACTAAATTCACACCAGGCCAGATATATTGTCGGTTATAGGCATTTGGCCCTTTTTTCACACCTCCAAAAATATCAAATAAAGCATCATCAAAATAAGTTGTATCTGTGACAGCTTGGTTATGGAAAGCAATCAAAGGAGGATTTTTATCTTTGTTGGAAAGGGAAAAGTAGATTTGTTTCTCTTTGCTAGCTATACAGTCAAAGTTAGATTGTTTTTGATACCATGACCGGTTGACCCAAGATTCAGGTTTCACCAGAGTGTCATCAGCACCGTGCATGATAGCCACAGGGACATTTAATTTGCTACCTGTATCACAAATGTTAATGGGTGTTTTTGCAAATGGAGAACCAACTAGTTTTAAAATACAGATAGCTATTTGGGGAATACCCATCTCTGTACTGGGAGCAGGATCAGCAGTGAGAATTTGTTGAGGAATAAATTTACCTTGGGTTTGGGGGTCAACGAAAGCAGGCCAACTCAGTGCTAACAAACCTCCCAGAGAATGACCGAATACATAGAAGTCAAACTCTTTTTGGACAAGACTGGGATTATCTTCGCCTAGTTTATCCCAAGCTTGAGTAGTCATAGCGATCGCATTTTCAATCCATTCCTGTGGTGGATATACCAGACTATATGCCACAGTAGAAACCAGATTGATTAAATGCTTGCCATAGTTGCGTTTAAACCAAGAATAAAAAATCGTCACCACTACAATAGACATCTCCGAAAAAGAATGAAATTATGATATAACCAGATAAAATAGCGTATCTACCCTGGTATTATGAGCAACATAGTCGAGTATATTCATAACAATCCTGAAGAATCTCAAAGATTATTAGGACTGCATTATGAACAGTTAAAACAACTTA
>NZ_JACJTT010000080.1 GCF_014698825.1 Richelia sinica FACHB-800 | reverse complement strand
AAGGAAAAGTTCAGCACCTGTATGTTGATACAGAATGCTGGATTTGAATCCAGTCAGAACCATGAAAACTGCATAAGAAAGCGAGAAAAAGAAAAGCAGGCAGTAGTAAGGTCAAAAAAAGACAAGAAACTGCGGATTTTCAACCAATGAAAAGTGGTCAAGCTAATAAGGGCTAATGGTGGATACCTAGGCACACAGAGGCGAAGAAGGACGTGGTTACCGACGAAAAGCTCCGGGGAGTTGGAAGCAAACTATGAGCCGGAGATGTCCGAATGGGGAAACCCTAAGTACTACCTGTTGAATATATAGACAGGAAAGAGCCAACCCAGCGAACTGAAACATCTTAGTAGCTGGAGGAAAAGAAATCAAAACAGAGATTCCCTGAGTAGTGGTGAGCGAAAGGGGAAGAGCCTAAACCAGAGGGTTTACCTTCTGGGGTAGTGGGACAGCGTGATCGAATCTAGAGACTAGACGAAGCAGCTAAATACTGCACCAGAGAAAGTGAAAGTCTTGTAGTCGAAAGTTAAAGGATAGTAGCTGAATCCCGAGTAGCATGGAGCACGAGGAATTCCATGTGAATCAGCGAGGACCACCTCGTAAGGCTAAATACTACTGTGTGACCGATAGTGAACAAGTACCGCGAGGGAAAGGTGAAAAGAACCCCGGAAGGGGAGTGAAAAAGAACATGAAACCATTAGCTTACAAGCAGTGGGAGTCCGATTAAACGGATGACCGCGTGCCTGTTGAAGAATGAGCCGGCGACTTATAGGCACTGGTAGGTTAAAGCGAGAATGCTGGAGCCAAAGGGAAACCGAGTCTGAAAAGGGCGAATAGATCAGTGTTTATAGACCCGAACCCTGGTGATCTAACCATGTCCAGGATGAAGCTTGGGTAACACCAAGTGGAGGTCCGCACCGACCGATGTTGAAAAATCGGCGGATGAGGTGTGGTTAGGGGTGAAATGCCAATCGAACCAGGAGCTAGCTGGTTCTCCCCGAAATGTGTTGAGGCGCAGCGGTAACGAATATACCTGGGGGGTAAAGCACTGTTTCGGTGCGGGCTGGGAGACCGGTACCAAATCGAGACAAACTCAGAATACCCAGAGCACACGTTGCCAGTGAGACAGTGGGGGATAAGCTTCATTGTCAAGAGGGAAACAGCCCAGACCACCAGCTAAGGTCCCCAAATCATCACTAAGTGATAAAGGAGGTGAGACTGCATAGACAACTAGGAGGTTTGCCTAGAAGCAGCCACCCTTGAAAGAGTGCGTAATAGCTCACTAGTCAAGCGGTCTTGCGCCGAAAATGAACGGGGCTAAGTGATGTACCGAAGCTGTGGGATTAACTAAACATTAATCGGTAGGGGAGCGTTCTGTAGTAGGGAGAAGCAGTAGCGGCAAGCAGCTGTGGACGAAACAGAAGTGAGAATGTCGGCTTGAGTAGCGCAAACATTGGTGAGAATCCAATGCCCCGAAACCCTAAGGGTTCCAGAGCCAGGTTCGTCCACTCTGGGTTAGTCAGGACCTAAGGCGAGGCCGAACGGCGTAGTCGATGGACAACGGGTGAATAATCCCGTACTGATTAGTAGTGGTGCAGAGGGACGGAGAAGGTGAATGTCAGCCGGATGTTGGTTACCGGTTCAAGCGTCAAGATGAAGAGAGGTGGAGAAAACACTTTGAGTTGAGACGGGAGTACGACCCACTAAGGTGGGGAAGTGGCATAATCTAGCTTCCAAGAAAAGCTCTAAACACCATAACTATTAATTACCTGTACCCGAAACCGACACAGGTAGGGAGGTTGAGAATACCAAGGGGCGCGAGATAACTCTCTCTAAGGAACTCGGCAAAATGGCCCCGTAACTTCGGAAGAAGGGGTGCCCCTCGCAAGGGGGGTCGCAGTGAAGAGATCCAGGCGACTGTTTACCAAAAACACAGGTCTCCGCGAAGTCAAATGACGCAGTATGGGGGCTGACGCCTGCCCAGTGCCGGAAGGTTAAGGAAGTTGGTCAGCGGTAACGTGAAGCTGACGACCGAAGCCCCGGTGAACGGCGGCCGTAACTATAACGGTCCTAAGGTAGCGAAATTCCTTGTCGGGTAAGTTCCGACCCGCACGAAAGGCGTAACGATCTGGATGGTGTCTCAGAGAGAGACTCGGCGAAATAGGAATGTCTGTGAAGATACGGACTGCCTGCACCTGGACAGAAAGACCCTATGAAGCTTTACTGTAGCCTGGAATGGTGTTCGGGCTTCGCTTGCGCAGGATAGGTGGGAGGCGATGAGATATCCCTTGTGGGGGATAAGGAGCCAACGGTGAGATACCACTCTGGCGAGGCTAGAATTCTAACCCATCTCCGTGATCCGGAGAGGGGACAGTTTCAGGTGGGCAGTTTGACTGGGGCGGTCGCCTCCTAAAAGGTAACGGAGGCGCGCAAAGGTTCCCTCAGCACGCTTGGAAACCGTGCGGCGAGTGTAAAGGCATAAAGGGAGCTTGACTGCAAGACCGACAAGTCGAGCAGGTACGAAAGTAGGCCTTAGTGATCCGACGGCGCAGAGTGGAATGGCCGTCGCTCAACGGATAAAAGTTACTCTAGGGATAACAGGCTGATCTCCCCCAAGAGTCCACATCGACGGGGAGGTTTGGCACCTCGATGTCGGCTCATCGCAACCTGGGGCGGAAGTACGTCCCAAGGGTTGGGCTGTTCGCCCATTAAAGCGGTACGTGAGCTGGGTTCAGAACGTCGTGAGACAGTTCGGTCCATATCCGGTGCAGGCGTAAGAGTATTGAGAGGAGCCTTCCTTAGTACGAGAGGACCGGGAAGGACGCACCGCTGGTGTACCAGTTATCGTGCCAACGGTAGACGCTGGGTAGCCATGTGCGGAGTGGATAACCGCTGAAAGCATCTAAGTGGGAAGCCCACCTCAAGATGAGTACTCTCACTACATGAGTAGGTAAGGTCACACCGAGAACAGGTGTTCATAGGCGGTAGGTGGAAGTGCAGTAATGTATGCAGCCGAGCCGTACTAATAGACCGAGGGCTTGACCTCACAATACATTGGTCTCTCGCTTTCTTTGCAGTCTTCATGGTCTTTGTTTTGACCATCACTAGTTTTTCCTGGTGTCTATGGCGCGGTGGAACCACACTGATCCCTTCCCGAACTCAGAGGTGAAACGCTGCTGCGGCGACGATAGTTCTCGGGTAGCCGATTGTCACAATAGCTCGATGCCAGGTTCTCTCTTCTCC
>NZ_JACJTT010000008.1 GCF_014698825.1 Richelia sinica FACHB-800 | reverse complement strand
AGCTATTAGATAAACTTCGCTATTTACAATCTTGTATGTGTCAGAAAATCAGTTATGTTCATTGGTTTGAGGAGATTATGTTTTGTTGACATATTTAACCTTTTTAGAGCTAGTATAACTAGATATGTAAAGTTTTGTATTAGGATTCAACATTTCTGATCTAGCAGCAACACTTGCACTTCAAGGTAAACGAGTATTAGCTGTAGACTTTGACCCAAACCAAAGAGACCTAACAGGCTCATTAAAATTAACTACTAAACCCAATCAACAAACATTATATTCACTCTTAGAAGATAAAAAAGACTTAGTTTCTATAGATAATGTCATTCAAACATATTCCATAGAATTTAAAACTCTAAAAAAGACTTTTAGTTTTGATATCATCCCTTGTGACACAGAACTTGGTAACAAAAACGAACAAGAACTTCTAAAAAATTTCAAAATTCCCAGACTCAAACAAATATTAGACAAAATAAAAACCAACTACGACTACATCCTCATCGACTCATCACCCAACTGGCGATACTTCAGCGTTAGCGCCCTCACAGCAGCCGATGTAGTTCTAATCCCTACCAAACACAACAACCTTTTTAGCCTCAATAACGCAGCCATCACCATCAAACATTACATACCCAAAATCCAACAACTCAAAAAAGATGGCACACCCATAGCACTGCCTATATTTTGGAACGGGGAAAAAACCACACCAGCTGCCATAGAAGCAGCCCAAAAAGCCATAGATCACATCATCAAACAAGCTAAACATGACCCACAACCATACGATCTACTTCCCTATTTCTACCCAAAATCTACATCCAGCACCAAAAACCGTGACATCTTTGAAGTACCCGGCTATGCAAATATAGCCAACGCTACCTTCTCCCAAGTCCCCGCAGTCTACAAAGACAAAGTAGCGAACCAATATTACCTAGACCTAGCTAAAGAATACTTCCTACAACGGTAGGTTGGGTTGAGACACGAAACCCAACCCTCATTTAATGACTACCAAATGTCTAGTAACTGACATCTTGCACCAACAAAAATTGATGTAATTTCATCACACTGTATAATCACAAAAACCTTGATTTACCGTTTAAAACCAATAAAAGTAAGGTAGCCTTATGGTGCATCTTTTTATATCACCTGGGTTTATACGGAGAGGTGCAAGATATGAGGTAAGCTAATCGGCATTTAAGTTGCATGAATTGGGCGGGCAAGATGCCCACCCCACAAGAGATTGATAAAATTTAATCTGCAAATTAGATGTGCTTTAGCTTATTATTTAGTTTATAAATGACTATCGTTCCTCAAAACCTTGAGATTGTGTCTTTTCACTCGCAATGACATATTAAGAATCTGTACAAGTTAAATTTAATTGGCCGTTGTATAGTTCACGGTTTTAAATTTCACTTGATTTGTCATCGGGTTATAGAGGGTGTAAGTTGCTTGACCTGGGTGATGTCCTACACTTCCAACTCCAATGACTTGACGGGGACTGAGAGTGACTGTTTGGGCAGAAAATTGATTTTCCAGGGTAGTGAGTTGATTTGTTACAGAACCTGTTTGTAGTTGATATTGAAACGTCAAACCGGAACGACCACAAAAAAGATTATTGGCTTGCATTCTGGAGAGTCGGTCTAGCATTTCAATGGGTGATGTTTCGGGGGTGAGTTCATCACTGACACCCACGGTGGAACCGTGGACTAACAAACAATCTAATTCAAAAAAACCAAAATCGAGCGATCGCAACCATTGTACTGTGGCACGGGAAATACTATTCCATAATTTCTCTACTGTATCACCACCATATTTAGCGATTAACTCAGACCCGTCTGTAGTGGGGCCTAAGCCATGCAAAATTAAACATTGTTCTTCCCACCACCCTTTACAAATCTGCGGTTCTAATTCATCGTGTAGCGGAGATTTAACCCTAGCTATTAATTCCTCACTTTCTGGAGTGGGCCCAACTAAATCACCCAAAATATATAATGCTTCAAGGTCACGGGTTTGACTCTTGATGTCTTTCATTACAGCGTCATAAGCTGCTAAATTACCCTCAATACCACTTAGAATTGCCCACATAGGTTTAGAAGTTTAGGATTTCAGAAGTTCAGAAGTATGCCTACAGCACGCTGCGCGAACAGGAGTTAGTAGGGGCGGGTTTACAGATATCATCAACTATGAACGAGAATTTTGGTAAACCCGCCCGTACAGAAGTATGCCTACGGCACGCTGCGCGAACAGGAGTATGCCTACGGCACGCTGCGCGAATAAAACTTAGACAACCAAAGGTTTTTAGCACTGTCACCTGTCACCTGTCACCTGTCACCTGTCACCTGTCACCTGCTATACCTTTATTCACTTTCCATTTTTTGTAATTGCGCTACTCTGGGGTCAATGATTTTTTGTCCCAAACTGGCGAATTTAATGGCGACGGAAATTTTATTTCCTTCACCAAAGACATGTGTAATTTCTCCAATGCCAAATGTTTTATGTAATACTCTTTCACCAACTTTCCAAGTGGCGTTACTACTAGTTTTACTGGGTTTGACTGCTGCTCCTTTGGTATAATTACGACTCACTTTGTGTTGAGTGGTCAATAACTCTGCTGGTAGTTCATCGAGAAATTGCGATCGCATGGCAGGTTCTCTGGAACCGTACAATCTTCTTTCTCTGGCATAGGATAAGTATAATCTTTCTTGGGCGCGGGTAATGCCTACGTAACAAAGTCTGCGTTCTTCTTCTAAGGATGCTGGGTCACTGAGGGAACGATAACCAGGAAATAATCCCTGTTCTAAACCTACTAAGAAGACAACTGGAAATTCTAAACCTTTAGAAGCGTGCAGGGTCATTAATGAAACTGCCGTTTGTCCTTCTTTTAAATTATCCAAATCGGAACTGAGGGCGGCACTTTGTAAAAATGCCTGTAAGGAAACGTCTTCACCTTCGTTTTCTTCTTGAAATTGCAATGCAGCGTTATAAAGTTCCTGGACGTTTTGAATTCTATCCTCTGCTTCATCTGTTCCTTGACTCAGTAAGTCTTGAATATAACCAGAGTCGTCTAATAGTCCTTGCAATATTTCGGTGACAGGAACTGAGGTGATTTGTTCTTGCCATTTTTGAATCATGGCAGCAAAACTATTTACTCCTTTGGCAGAACGTCCTGCTAAGGTATTTACAGATGTTTCATCGCTGATAATTTCCCAAAGGGTTGTTCCTAGTTGTTGGGAAGCATTAATTAAGTTGTCTATTGTGGCTTTACCGATACCTCTGCGTGGGGTGTTGATCACTCGTAGTAAACTAACTGTATCGGCTGGGTTATTAATAGCTCTTAAATAAGCAATGACATCTTTAATTTCTTTGCGGTCATAGAATTTCATTCCTCCCACCACTGTGTAAGGAATTTGATATTTCACTAATAATTCTTCAAAGGGACGAGATTGGGCGTTAGTGCGATAAAGAATGGCAAAACTACCCCATTCAATGTCCGGGTTTTGATGTTCTAAGGTGCGAATTTGATTAACAACAAAAGCCGCTTCTGCCATTTCATCATCGGCTTTATGACAGTAAATTTCTTCTCCTGCACCTCTGGTAGCGCGGAGAATTTTATCAATACGTTGGGTGTTATTTTCGATTAATTCGTTAGCAGCTTGGAGAATATTTTCACAGGAACGATAGTTTTCTTCTAGCTTCACCATTGTGCGAGTATCATCATCTGGCAAACCATCACCGAAGTCTTGTTGAAACTCTAATAAAATGGTGAAATCTGCCATACGGAAGCTGTAAATTGATTGGTCAGCATCACCCACAACAAACACTGAGCGGTTTTGCCATTCCCAAGCATGTTTACTTTCTTCACCGTTGGTCACTAAGAGACGAATTAAATCATATTGGGTTCTGTTGGTATCTTGATATTCATCTACTAAAACATGACAAAATTTCCGATGCCAGTAAGCTAAAACTTGTTCGTTTTGTTGAAATAATCTGGTGGGAATTAAAATTAAATCATCAAAGTCAAGGGCGTTGTTTTCAGCGAGTTTATCTTGATAGCGGCTATATACATCAGCAATTACTCTACCGCGATAATTTGGCTGTTCTCGCTCAAATTCCTGGGGAGAAAAACCTTGGTTTTTAGCGTTACTAATAGCGTAGCGAACGGAACGAGGTTCAAATTTTTTACTATCTAAGTTTAAATCTTTAGTGACTATTTCTTTAACTAAGGTTTGAACATCAGATTCATCAAAGATGGAGAAATTTTTATTCCATTTTCTCCCTTTTTCATCTTGGAATTTTTCAATATCAAAGCGCAGAATGCGTGAAAAGAGACTATGGAAAGTACCACACCATAGGTCTTTGATGGTAGTTTTGTAAACTTGCGATCGCAACTGTGTTTGTTCGTACTCTGGTAACAAATCTAACTTTTGACCGTGTTGGGTAATTGCTAGTTGTTCTGCAAATAGCCGTTGAATACGGTCTTTCATCTCCCTTGCGGCTTTGTTGGTAAATGTCACCGCGAGTATATTTTCAGGATGCACCCGGTGTTTGAGAATTAAATTGGCAATGCGATAGGTCAAGGCACGGGTTTTACCGGAACCAGCACCAGCCACAACTAACAGCGGCCCACAGTGGTGTTCTACTGCTTGACGTTGACTAGGGTTGAGATGGCTAAGGAAATCAATACTTGTGGTCATGGATGTGAAAAAATGATGCCTGGGGGCGACATCAATAAATTGTAGCTATTGCCTAGTTACACCATAGCAAAAGGTGGCAATGACCCAACCATCAATTACACTTCCATACCCAAGACTCTGACTAAAAATGCCCATTTATCGGCTGCTTCTGCAATGATTTTTGCTGTGGGTTTACCTGCACCATGGCCGGCTTTGGTTTCAATGCGAATTAATACAGGTGCATCACCATGATGGGCTGCTTGTAAAGCGGCAGCAAATTTAAAACTATGGGCAGGAACGACGCGATCGTCATGATCTGCGGTAGTAATTAAAGTAGCTGGGTAAGTTGTGCCTGTTTTGAGATTATGTAATGGCGAATAAGCATATAAAGTGGGAAACTCCTCTGGTTCATCTGGTGAACCATATTCGTTGACCCAAGCCCAACCAATGGTAAATTGATGGAAACGCAACATATCCATCACCCCAACTGCGGGTAAAGCTGCACCAAATAAATCAGGACGTTGAGTCATACAAGCACCCACCAATAAACCACCATTACTACCACCACCAATGGCTAATTTTGATGGTTTGGTGTAGTTATTCGCAATTAACCATTCCGCTGCGGCAATAAAATCATCAAACACATTTTGTTTTTTCTCCTTCATTCCTGCTTGATGCCATTCTTCCCCATATTCACCACCACCACGCAAATTGGGGACAGCATACACTCCTCCCATTTCCATCCACACTAATAGGCTGACAGAAAAGCTGGGAGTTAAGGAGACATTAAAACCACCGTAACCATAAAGATAGGTGGGGTTATTACCATCTAATGTAATGCCTTTTTTGTGGGTGATAAACATCGGTACTTGTGTACCGTCTTTGCTTTGATAAAAAACTTGCTTAATTTCGTAATCTTCTGGTTGAAAATCTACCTGTGGTTGTCGAAACAGTTCGCTTTTTCCAGTCACCATATCGTAACGGTAGATGGTACCAGGGGTAGTAAAGCTGGTAAAACTATAGAAAGTTTCCCTATCTTCTTTTTTACCACCAAATCCACCAGCAGAACCAAGTCCCGGTAATTCTACTTCCCGAATGTAGTTACCTTGCAGGTCGAAAATTTTAATTTGACTGTGGGCATTTTGGAGATAATCTGCCACAAATTGATGATTGAGAACACCTACACTTTCTAAAGTTTCTGGGACTTGGGGAATAATTTCTTGCCAATGTTCTGGATGGGGATTTTCAATATCAATGGCAATAACTCTGCCTCTAGGGGCATCTAAATCGGTGCGAAAGTAGAAAATATGGTCATCATTATCAATGAAACTGTAGTCGGCAACAAATTCGTTAATGAGTTCGACAATTTCACTTTCAGGTTGAGTTAAATCTCGATAAAAAACTAAGTTTTTCGGGTCAGTACCACGCCAAACGGAAATAATTAAATATTTTCCATCTTCCGTTACACTCCCACCAAAACCCCATTCTTTTTGGTCTGGTCGCTGGTAAATTAATGTATCTGCTGACTGATGTGTGCCTAATTTATGGTAGTAGAGCTTTTGATAATAGTTGATATCTTCTAATTTGGTTTTTTCTTGGGGTGCATCATAACGGCTATAGAAAAAACCTTGATGATCTTTTGTCCAAGATGCACCAGAAAATTTAATCCATTGCAGGTGGTCTTCTAGGTCTTTTCCTGTTTCAATGTGACGGACTTTCCATTCTTGCCAATCAGAACCAGAAGTTGATAGACCATAAGCCAGATACTGACCATTTTCACTAATAGCCAGTCCAGCTAAAGCCACTGTTCCATCTGGGGAAAGTTGGTTAGGGTCAAGTAAAACCCTCGGTTCTGCTTCCAGGGTTTCTAAGGTGTAAAGAACGCTTTGGTTTTGCAGTCCATCGTTCTTAAAATAAAAATAGCGATCGCCTTCTTGAAAGGGAATACCATATTTTTCATAATCCCATAGCTTTGTCAGGCGTTGTTGGATTTTCTCCCGTGCAGAAATTTCTTCTAAATAGCCAAATGTAATTTGGTTTTGGGCTTCTACCCAGGCTTTTGTTTCCTCTGAGTCTGGGTCTTCTAAGGCACGGTAAGGGTCTGCAACCACAGTCCCATGATAATTATCTACTTGAGGACTGTGAGTTACAGAAGGGTAGGAGAGGAGTTGTTGAGAATTAGTCATGTTTTAACACTATATTATCAAGCTGGTACAACAAATTTCTCTGTACCTGCTAAATCAAAAGCTGCATGAATGACTTGCAATGCTTTCACACCTTCATCTTGTCCCACCACACAACTAATTTTAATTTCTGAGGTGGCAATCATTTGGATGTTGATGTTATTTGCGGCTAAAGCACTGAACATTTTGCCCGCAATACCTGGTTGTCCTACCATTCCCGACCCGACAATACTCACTTTCGCGATCGCACTATCTAGGACTACTTCTCCCCATCCTAACTCATCTGCCACTTGAGAAAGTTTTGCCTTGGCGTATTCTGCGTCCATTCTCGCAACCGTAAAAGCAATATCCCGACGGGCCACACCGTCAATGATGCGGCAGCGTTGTGATTGAATAATCATATCCACACTGATATTACTTTCTGCCAATAAACCAAATAATTTCGCTGCCATCCCTGGTTGGTCTGGTACTTGACGAATCGCTAACCGGGCTTGATTCATGTCTAAAGCGACACCACGCACGGCGGGGGCTGAGGCAGTGGAGGCAGTCAAGGCAGTGGGAGATGCAACGATTTCAAAGGCGTTACACAAAGCCGCAATTGCTTGATCACAGTCTTCCGCATCGACCACACAACTCACTTTGACTTCACTGGTAGAAATCATTTGAATATTCACACCAGCAGCCGCTAAGGTGGTAAACATTTTGGCTGCAACACCAGGACGACCAATCATTCCTGCCCCAGAAATACTGACTTTTGCAGTATTCTTTTCTACCATCACTTCCGCTTCGTCAGAATTGGGGTTTTCTCGTAAAGCTGGAGCGATCGCATCAGCCACAGCTTCCGCCCGGTTTAAAATAGGTGTATTCACAGTAAAGGCAATATCATTGGTATTGCCCTCATGGATAGACTGAATAATTAAGTCTACGTCTACATTCTGCTGGGCAATTTCGCTAAATAACCGCGCTGCTACCCCTGGTTTGTCAGGTACACGCAACAATGACACCTTCGCTTGGTCAAGGTCGAATTCTACCGCATCCACCGGACGAGCTAATTCTAAATTTACCAATGCCCTTTCCTGCACTTTAGGAGATGTTACCCAAGTGCCAGGTTCATCAGTCCAACTAGAACGCACCACCAAAGGCACACCATAATTGCGGGCAATTTCCACTGCACGGGGATGTAATACCTTCGCCCCTAAGCTAGCTAACTCCAGCATTTCATCACTGGTGATTTCCTTCATCAATTGGGCTTCGGGAACTAGACGGGGGTCTGTAGTTAAAATCCCTGGTACGTCTGTATAAATTTCACAAAAATCTGCTTGTAATGCTGCCGCTAAAGCCACCGCCGAGGTATCAGAACCACCCCTACCTAAAGTTGTAATTTCTAATTCTCCAGTGCTACTAATGCCTTGGAAGCCAGCGACAACAACAACTTTACCTGCATCAATATGTTTAACTAACCGCTCAGTTTCAATTTGCAAAATGCGGGCGCGGGTATGTTCTGCCTCTGTCACAATTCCTACCTGTGCGCCTGTCATAGAAATTGCTGGTTGACCAATTTCTTGCAACGCCATACTCAACAGGGCAATAGTCACCTGTTCCCCTGTAGACAACAGCATATCCATTTCCCGACGGTTAGGACTTTTGGAAATTTCATTAGCTAATTTAACTAGTCCATCGGTGGTTTTTCCCATTGCTGAAACTACTACCACCAAAGAGTTTCCTGCCTGGACTGTTTTCTGAACTCGTTGGGCTACAGCTTGAATGCGTTCAACTGAACCAACAGATGTACCACCGTATTTCTGAACTATGAGCGCCATAACCTTACATGTAAGCTAATATGCTGGCTGTAATTACGACTTCCGTCGGGAACTTGGGAAGCGATCGCCAATCTTATAAACTTCTAAAATATCAGAATCAATGGACACACTAACTCAGAATCTGAGATTTTTTTATTGGTAATTTTTTGTGTACCGTATTTGGACTCAGCAATTTTTAGGAACCTTGTTCAAATATACGCAGCAAAAAACCTCGGTTATTTTTACCGAGGCTGACAGGAGAATTCTATATGACAATTAGATCCAGTTACCGAAGTCAAAAAATATTAACTTACACCCAAACCAATTAAAACTAGGGTTGTTACAAATAAAACGGCTAATCCACCTTGCAAAGCATAGCGACCTTGTTGCTCAGGAGAGGGGTATTCAGCAAAATACATTTCTGGCTCAGTCGCGTAGTTATTGAGGATACCTTCTTCGTTAATAGTGGTGTACATAATGTTTTTCTTTGGTTTGTTAACTTATGTAACTAAATTTAACAATATTGTTACAAAACGTCAATAGGACTTGACATCAAATCCTAGATAGTGCATATAAGAGTTGCTTATCACAGCCTACGACTCTATTTCCTCGCACTGAATTAACAGTTTTTCCATCGCTTCAGCCAAGGAAATCAATTCAGTCCAAGAGGAACCACTCACTAAGCTTTGGGCATGGGCTAAACGATTTCGTAGCTTTTCCGCCGATTTCAGGAAGCGTTCACCAGCGCGTTTAGACTTGAGGTCTAACTGTTCCAGTAATTCTGGATGATTTAAAACCAAATCTCGTTTATCGCAAAATTGCAGATAATCTAATAAATCAGTAGCTTCATTTCGTTCCTGACTTTCCCGCCATAATTTTTGAGCAGCTTCTAAGCGGTCGGCTTTGAGAACCTTCTGCCATGAATCTTGGGGATAATATAACCGCACCAGTCGTAACAAATTCATTTCCAGTAGCGTCACCAAACCAAACAGCAACATGCGTACTGGTGCTTTCTGTAAGTCCCCACAGGTAATAATTCCCGTCACCTGATTGCAATCTAAAACAAATAGACGCTGCCGCTTTTGTAGGATGGGTAATAATTTCATCAGTGGCGTAGAAATAGCAATGAGTTCTTTCGGGTGAAATATCTGTTGATAGTCACCACACTTGCCAGACTGACTTCTAATTAAAGTAGAACGTTCAACATAGCCAGTGATAGTTTCATTGGTTTCTACCCCTATCACATCAAAATCCTTTACTTCCATCCAGTGTAGAACTTTTGATATATCTGCATCAGCAGATACTGCCTTGAGAGGTTCAGCGACATATTCGATGGTGATGTTACGTTCAAATAAACCGCGTAAATCTTGGGAACGGGACTTTAGCTGTTTCATCTGCCCTTGGGAATAAGACATCAGCAGGATTCAGTATTTCATGAAACTATCACTGATAACTGTCCTATAGATATCAGGAGTATGCCTCCGGCACGCTGCGCGAACAGGAGTTCAGAAGTTCAGAAGTTCAGAAGTTCAGAAGTTCAGGAGTATGCCTCCGGCACGCTGCGCGAACAGGAGTTCAGGAGTTCAGAAGTTCAGAAGTTACAGGAGTTCAGGTTATTCACCCTGTCCGAAAAACCAACCAATACAACGGTAGATGAGTTAAGGTAGTGAACAATCTAAACAAAAAGCTGTGATCAGTTGATATGAGAAAACTTATACTATTGTCCTTGTTTTTCATGGGGCTGATAGCTGCTGTGTTTGGGTTCCTGAATTTTCAGGGACTGGCAGCTAAGGGACAGTTTGAAACAATTTTGCTGGATTTTCGCGAAGATATTCCTATTAGTATCATTAACCAAGATTTACAAGCGATCGCTCAACAATATAATGTCACACCTCGACTAGATAATGAATATTTGGCATCAGACCATGTGTATATTATCAAAGGCGATCGTCAACGTCTCCAGGAGTTAAAAACTTCTGCCTTTGCTAAAGCCACAGAATTTATCGAACCAAACTATATTTATAAAACTGTTCCTCAAGGTGAAGTTACCTGGTTAGGGCAAATGTTGCGACCAGATGCTAATGAAGATGTTAGCCCTAGCTTGAAAGGCCCTAACGACCAGTTTTATAGCAAGCAGTGGAACATGCACAAAATTGGTGTTGAAGACGCATGGACTTTCACTAAAGGTAGTGGAGTGACGGTTGCGGTTATTGACACAGGTATTACCAAAGTCCGCGACTTGTATGAAACCAAGTTCGTCAAAGGCTACGATTTTGTCAACGACAGACAAGAAGCCACAGACGACAACGGTCATGGCACCCATGTTGCTGGTACAGTTGCCCAAGCTACTAATAACGGCTATGGCGTAGCTGGAGTAGCCTATGAAGCTAGTTTAATGCCCTTAAAAGTATTAAATGCTGACGGTGCTGGTACAGTTGCGGATATTGCCGCTGCTATTAAATTTGCTGCTGATAATGGGGCAGATGTGATTAACATGAGTTTAGGCGGTGGCGGTGAAAGTAAACTCATGCAGGAAGCAGTAGATTACGCCCATAATAAAAGCGTGATCATTGTTGCTGCCGCCGGGAATGAAAATACCGATGGAGTCAGTTATCCTGCCCGTTATCCCCACGTTATTGGTGTTTCCGCTTTTGGCCCCGACGGAGAAAAAGCTGACTATTCCAACTTTGGTGCAGGTGTAGATATTTCTGCCCCTGGTGGTAGCGGTAATGATACAGGTGCCATTCTCCAAGAAACCATCAACGAAAACGGCGAAGGTGTGTTTTTAGGACTACAAGGAACCAGTATGGCTTCTCCCCATGTAGCTGGTACTGCGGCTTTAATTAGAGCAATGGGAGTGAAAGACCCAGATGAAGTTTTAAATGTCCTCAAACAGTCTGCGAGAGTCATTCAAGACGATGGTTTAAACTACTACGGTGCGGGACAACTTAACGCTGCTGCCGCAGTTAAACTGGTCAATGAAGGCCAAATCAGTTTTCAAGACTTTTTTAGATGGTTGCGGGACAACGGTTATCTTAACCCCCGTTTTTGGATAGATGGTGGTGCGGTTGCCCTTCTACCAAAAATATTAATGGTGGTTGGTTCCTATCTTCTGGCTTGGTTTTTACGAGTCTATTTCCCCTTCACTTGGAGTTGGTCTTTAGGCAGTGGTTTAATTTTTGGTAGTTCTGGCCTGTTCTTCCTCAAAGGCATTTATATCTTCGACTTACCCCAGTGGCCTTTCCGCCTTTTAGGTAGTTCTATTCCCGAACTAGGAAACGCTATCCAGGGAACAGATGCCCTTAACCCTATTTTTGCTAGTGTCCTCATTCCCATTGCCTTACTTGCCTTACTGTTAGGTCATCCCACTGGTAAATGGTTTGCCATTGGTTCTACTTTAGGCATTGCTGCTTGCTTAACTGTTAGTGCCTTTGCTGACCCTGCGGTATGGGGGTTAGGTAGTAGCAATTTAGCGCGACTTTTCCTCATTGCCAACGCTATCCTTTGTTATGGAATAGCGAGGTTAGCGGTGAAAGGTGACGGACAACCTGCGTAAATTTGCAGGATTTGTAGGAATATAGTTACGCTAGGCTATCATCAATATTCCTTTAGCATAGCTGTCAGAGCGATCGCCTGTGAGAATTTGCCCCTTTGCTCTGACAGCAATTTATTATCTGTCGTACAAATGTCACTAGGCTGTTAATACTTCCCAACTCAGTCATGTTTGGTAATCCAAGTATGATAGAGATATAGCAACAGTGCTAAAAGCCTTTGGCTGTCTAAGTTTTAGTGTTAGTTAATGTCCTAACTGCTCTGTCCATTGCTATAAATATAAAAATATAGAGATTATGGTAAAAATAGTTACAAAAAAATATTTAGGTCAGGCTCAAGTTTATGATATTGGCGTTGAGCAAGACCATAATTTTGCGATTCAAAATGGTTTGATTGCTTCTAATTGTTTTAATAAGTCCCACTCCACGGCTTATGGTTATGTAACCTATCAGACGGCTTATCTTAAGGCTAACTATCCTCTGGAATACATGGCAGCTTTGTTAACTGCCAACAGTAGTGATACAGATAAGGTACAAAAGTATATTTCCACCTGTATCAATATGGGGATTCAAATCGACCCCCCAGATATTAACCGTTCTGGTGTGGATTTTACCCCGGTTGATGGTAAGGTATTATTTGGTTTTTCTGCGGTGCGAAATGTCGGGCAGAATGCGATCGCCTCAATTTTAGAAGCCAGAGAAGAAAAAGGCCCATTTACAGATTTAGCAAATTTTTGCGATCGCGTAGATTTACGCTGTGTTAACCGTCGTACCTTGGAATCTCTGATTTATTCTGGTGCTTTTGACAAACTTGAACCTAACCGCAACCAGTTAATTCATGACCTAGAATTAGTTTACGATTGGGCCCAATCCCGCGCTAAAGACCGTGCGAGTGGACAAGGGAATCTGTTTGATTTATTTGCTGGGGGACTGGGAAATAGTGTTCAAAGTTCATCCTCTAAAACTGTTTTGGATGCCCCTAAAGCAAAACCTGTCCTAGATTTTCCTCCCCAAGAAAAATTGCGAATGGAGAAAGAACTTTTAGGTTTCTATGTCTCCGACCACCCATTGAAAACCATTAATAAGCAATCATCTATTCTCGCACCGATCAATTTATCTCAATTAGGTGAGCAAAAAGAAGATAGTTTACTCTGTGTTGTGGTCATGCTGAACAACGTCAAAAAAGTCATGACCAAAAAAGGTGATCCGATGGCAATTTTGCAAATAGAAGATTTATCCACATCTTCCGAAGCTGTCGTGTTTCCTAAAATTTATGAACGTGTCAGTCCTTACCTACAAGTTGATGCCAGGTTAATTGTGTGGGGGAAAGTAGACCGCAGTCGGGACGAACAAACACAATTCATTGTGGAAGATGCCGAACCTGTAGAAACAGTACAGATGGTCATGGTAGAATTGAGTCCTCAACAAGCGATGACCATTGAAGAACGCGATCGCTTGCGGTCAATTTTGAAAGAACAGTCCGGTGACAAAGACAAAGCCAAAGTCCCTGTAATTGGCATTATTCAAGCTGAAAACCGTCGCGAATTAGTGCGATTTGGCAGACAATTTTGGGTACAAGACTCCCACATTACCCTCCAAGCATTACAAAATGCCCGCTTCCAAGCGCAAATTAAGAAACTCACCAGCAGTTAAGCAATAAATTTTATATTTTCTCTGGTTCTGCTGTGACGATGTAACGGATATGCTGGTGGAAGTAGGAACAAGTCCTTGTGTCGGTTATTGTTCAGTGTGACATTCACTCAGCACAGACAAGAGGTGAAAGAAGGTGTTTAAAACACTGTTAGTGATGATTTTCGGTTTCTTACCATCTGCCTTTTCCTGGTGGGTTATCCGTAAAACTCAATTGCGGACACGTAACCGTATTAGGCAAGCAGCTATTAACCTGTCAAGACGACAACTCCAGCAGTCTATGATACCCGTTCCAGATGAACATATCAGCGATCGCTATTATTTAGAAGGTGTAGGCTATTTAGTTGGTGACATTAGCTGTCAATATAATGCTCGGTCTGGTTATATCCGTTGTGCAGTGAATCCTACCGGGCCTTGTCAAGGTTGCCGTTATTATGAACCCAAGGAATTTACAACCAGAGAAATTTGTTCATGATTACTGCTGCTAAATAACTACTGAGTTTTTTTATTATCAAAACGGTAAATATAAATTTACTTTATTGCCTGGTCGTACCCATCAGATTAAATCAGTTTTGAAATTAATTTTTAGGTTTTTATTAAAAAATAATTAACCTATTTTTAACCTAATTATCAAATTGTCTAGTTAAAGTTATATCATTATAAATGATTAATCTCTCTAATTATAAATTAGTTATTTTTATATAAAATTTTACCAATAGAATATTTTACATTCTGCAAACACCATCTCCAATACACTTTACATCCAACATCTCTATATATATGAAAAGGCGAAGCTTGCTTCTGTATTCGCTCATGTTCTCTTTTGGCTGTTCAACAGGTATGAATTCTGCCAATCACAAATCACATGAGCGAGTAGCTAAAACTGCTGTTGACAGATTGAAATTTGCTGTTACAGATGTGAGTGGACTAGAAGATTTACAACGAGATTTTGAAACATTTCGCACCACCTTATCATCAGAATTAGGCATTAGAATTGAATTTTTTCCAGTCGCAAACTACACCGCAGCAGCACCAGCTATGCTACTAGGAAAAATAGATATTGTGTTTGCTGGACCTTCAGAATATTTAATCTTAAAAAACCGAGCTAAAGCAATTCCTTTAGTTGCGATTCAACGCAAACAATATCATTCTATCATTCTTGTTCGTACTGATAGTAACATCCAATCATTATCGCAGCTAAAAGGTAAAACAATTGCTATGCGAAAGGTTGGCTCTACATCTGGACATATTGCCCCTATTAAACTACTCATGGATGCAGGTCTAGATCCCAACAAAGATTACAAAATAGTGATGTTAGATGACAAAGGAGTATTAGCTTTACATCAAAAAGAAGTCGATGCTTGGGCAACTGCATCTGATCGATATAAAAATATTCTAGATACCGTAGGTTTATCTGCTAATAATTTTCGGATTATTGGCACTAGTCCTCTCCTACCCAGTGATTTATTTGTAGTTAGTAATCAGCTTGCATCCGATTTAGTGGAAGATATAAAAAATAAGATGTTGAAAAATCAGAATAAATTATTAAGCAGTTTATTATTAGCAAAAGCTAATCAAAAATATCTAGGGGGAAATTTTGTTACGGTAGAAGATAGTCAATACAATATGATCCGTGAAGTTTATCAAAAAATCGGTCAAGGAGAATTTTTATAATGCCAATTTACTTGCATTATTAACCACAGAGTGTATTCATTAAAAATATGTTATTTCAACTAAATTACTTTAATAATAAATGGGGTATTGCCAAGAAAATACTTTATAATTATACTGTAGCTATTAGTGTTTCTTTTTTAGGTACAACAAGCGGCTTGTTTATTGGTAAGTTTTATGAAAAATCAGCATACAAACAATTAAATTTAGCCTATCAACAGCAATCTCTCCTTAAAGATTTGGAAAACAAAGTAACTAGAATCAGACTTCATCCTCAAAGACTAGTATCTGTTTTACAAGATTCTGTTTGGTTGGAATTTGAACAGAATAAATTTTTGGATGAGATTCATCAATTCAGAAGTAACTTATCAGCATTAAATAATTTTACTCAAAATCACCCCCATGATTTAGCAGTAGACTATCAAGATTTTGAAAAACTATTAAACAATTATCGTAAAACTACAGAAATTTATAATCAATTAATCCAAAATTATTGGCAACAGATAGCAGCATCAAAATTTAAATTATATCAACCAGAATTACAAAGACAACAACTTCTATTCTTTATTAATCAGGATAAAATTTCTAACTTAAATATTGAATTTGAAAAATTATCAGATGAGCTAATTAAAATTATCGGTAATGCAGAATTGCAACAAAAACAAGCACAGCTTGGTTTTACTCATGCTCAAAATCTCCGGTTGATAATTGTCCTTGCAAGTATTATTTCCTCTACTATTATTGCGGCTTTTCTGGCATTATATACAGGTAATTTAATTGTTCGTCCTTTACAAGTAGTTACTAATATTGCCCAAAAAATTACACAAGAATCAAATTTTCAAATAAGAGCTAATATTAATAGTGAAGATGAAGTTGGTAAATTAGCAACTTCAATCAATCAATTAGTAGATTGGGTAGAAAATTATACTCTAGAATTAAAACAAGCTTTAACAGAACTTAAAGAAGCTCAAACGCAACTGATTCAGACAGAAAAAATGTCTTCCTTAGGTAGGATGGTTGGTGGTATAGCCCACGAAATTAATAATCCTGTTACTTTTATTTATAGTAATATGGACTGTGCAAGTGAATATATTTGTGATTTATTAGATTTACTAAAAGTATACGAAGAAAACTATCCAGAACCAAATTTATCAATTAAAGAAAAAATTGAAGAAATTGGCTTAGAGTTTATTAAAGAAGATTTACTTAAACTTCTGACTTCTTTGAAAAGTGGTGCTCAACGCATTCGGGAAATTGTTTTATCATTAAGAAATTTCTCTCGTTTAGATGAGGCAGAAGTTAAACAAGTAGATATTCACCAAGGCATTGAAAGCACCCTATTGATTTTAAATCATAGACTCAATCAAGGAATAGAAGTAATTAAAAACTATGAAAATTTGCCATTAATCGAGTGTTATCCTGCCCAAATTAACCAAGTTTTCATTAATTTGTTAAGCAATGCTGTTGATGCGCTCTTAGACTATCGTGAACAAGTCCAGAAACAAATTATAATTGCTACTTCTAGGGTAGATGAAAATTACATTAGAATATGTATTAGAGATAATGGACCTGGTATACCTTTAGAAATTCAAGACAAGGTTTTCGATCATTTTTTTACTACTAAACCTATTGGACAAGGTACTGGTTTAGGATTAAGTATTAGTTACCAAATTGTGGAAAAACACAAAGGTAAAATCGAATTATCATCAAAAGTTAATTTCGGGACTGAGTTAAATATTACTCTACCAATTCATCTATGAATAGGACTTATACCAATTTAAAAAATGATTGTTACAGATGTAGGTTGGGTTGAGGTACGTATCCCTGCGGGACACTGCGTGAACACGCAGTGTGCCGTTCGCGGTAGCGTTGCGTAGCAAAGGCATAACCCAACACTCTAAAACCTTGTAAACGTTGGGTTTCACTTTGTTCAACCCAACCTACAAATCTGTCACATTCTTTTTTTAAATTGATATCACCTGTTAACTGTCACCTGCTATAGTTTTATCTCCGGGTCCAGCAGTGACAATCACTAATTTATCTGGCTGGATGAAATCAGCAATTACCTGTTGAATTTCCTTCATCGTCACAGCTTGAATGCGTTGAGGAAAATCACGAATTTCTGTAGGTGATAATCCCAAAATGGCGTTATTCAAAATGATGCTAGCAACTTCACTAGGGTTAGCTAAATCTACAGGGTAACTATTCGCAATCGAACGTTTGGCTGTGTTTAATTCTGCCTCTGTAATTCCTTGCTGACGCAATTGTTTCAGTAAAGCTATGGTGCTAGCGATCGCTTTTTGGGCATCTTGGGGGGCTGTCTGCATTTGAATCAAGAAGGGGCCAGGATTCATACCTGCGGCAAAGCCACTATATATACCATAGGTCAAACCCAAGCGATCGCGTACTTCTGTCCCTAAACGACTAGATAAAGTGTCACCACCTAAAATTTGGTTCAACACCAGGGCCGCATAAAAACGGGGGTCTTTGCGAGAAATAGCATTGTATCCCAAATAAGTGACAGCTTCTGCCTTACCTGGAATTACCGCATTTAACTGCGTGGAATTGGTCGGTAATGTTACCGCAGGTAAATTGACCATAGGTGCTTTACCAGCAACTTGCCATTGACCAAAAGCTTGATTCAGCAAAGATTTCACCTGTGTTGAGTCGAAATCTCCCACCAAAGTTAATGTCATTCCATCTGGTCGATAGTGGGTTTGATAAAAGTTAACTACATCCTCACGCTTAATGCTTTGTAAACTTTCAATGGTGGGAAAACTATGGAAAGGATGATTTTCTGGGTAAATTGCTTGTTGAAATACCCTTCTTCCCAAGGTTCTGGGGTCATCTAGTTGTACTTTCAAACTAGTTAAAGCCCGTTGACGACTTAATTCTAACTGGTCGGCAGGAAAAGAGGCATTTTTTACCACATCTGCCAGTGTTTGAATGAGTAATGATAGGTTGGTGGATAATCCCTGACCTCCAATACTCACTCCTTCTCGATTTGCACTAAAGCCTAAACTTGCACCTTGGTTTTCTAAACTTTGCGCTAAAGAAAGTGCATCTTTTGTTTTGGTTCCATTCATTAAATTCGCTGCGGTCAAATTAGCTAAACCAGCTTTTTGATTACTATCAAATAAACTACCAGCGTTGATTTGTCCACTCAGATTCACTGTAGGAACATTATGGTCAGGTAACAGCAGCACCTTTAAGCCGTTAGCTAAAGTCAACTGCTGGGGTAAAGAAGCTGTGCTGGTACTGAGAGAAGATGTTGCAGGTGGCAGATATTTGGCTAATTCTGCGGGGTCTACAGGTTGGCCAGGGTTAAAATTTTCCGCAGTACGACCAGAACCACCAGAAGTACCTGGTTGACCATCAGCTAAAGTTGGTTCAAAAAAGCCAAGGGTACGTTTTTTGGTATCGAGATAGGTTTTAGCCACTCGCTGTATATCTGAGGGAGTTACTTGAGCGATCGCCCCTAAATATCTTTCAATATAGTGATAGTCTCCGGCGATCGTTTGGTTGTATGCCAATAAATTCGCTTGACTAGTAATATCTTGATTATTCAAGACAAAACTCGCCTTTAATTGGGTTTTTGCCCGTTCTAACTCCTCATTTGTCACCAGTTTTGTTTGTAATTGGTCTAAAGATTCTTCCAAAACTTGAGAAATCTGCTTTAATTCTTGACCAGGTGCAGCAGTAGCATTAATTTCATACCATCCTGGTTCAATCAATTCTGTAGCACCACCACTGACAGAACTAGCTAAACCGCTTTCTACCAAAGCTTGATAAAGTCGAGAACTACGTCCACCAGTTAAGATTGCATCCATCACATCAATCGCTGGAACATCTGGATGGAGAACATTAGGTAAAGGATAAACAGCTTGTAGCAATGCCGCACTACCAGGTTCTTTGAGTACAATTGGTTCAGACTGGGGTGTTGTCTCTTGCACACTAGTCACTGGTGACTTAATTTTATTCACTTGACCCCGTTGAGACAACTTGCCAAAGGTTTCCTGAATAAACTTCAGTGTGGGTTTTGTCGCAAAATCACCAGTGACCACTAAAGTTGCATTATCTGGGCTATAGTAATTCTGGTAATAATTCCGCACCTGTTCTAAGGAAAATTGCTCTACATCTGACTTGGTTCCACCTACAGTTAAACCATAGGCACGATGAGGAAAAGCAGCTTTTCTCACTGCCCGATCTAAGCGATAACCAGGTGAATTTTCATACCCTTGCAGTTCAGAAATTACCACCCGTTTTTCACTATTTAGTTGTTCTGAGTTAATTAAAGCATTTTCCATCCGGTCTGCTTCTAAAGTCAGCAGTGCTTTTAATTTATCTCGTTGCACCGTCCCAAAATAAGCCGTTTCATCAAAACTAGTAAAAGCATTAAACTGGCTACCCAAAGCACTAAACAAGCGTCCAAATTGCACTGGACGGTCGTTAGTTCCTTTGAACATCAAATGTTCTAATTGATGAGAAATACCATTTTCGCCTTTCCCTTCATTGCGAGACCCAACTTTATACCACACTTGAACACTCACAACAGGTGCAGTATGCACTTCCTTGGTTAGTACCGTGAGGCCATTTGCTAAGACAGTTTTTTCTACCCCTTGGGTGAAGGAAATTGCATCAGATGTAGCTACTGGTGTCGCAGCAGTAATCCAATTAACTGGCACAAAATTGAGCAAGAGGCTAAGACACAAGCCTATCAGCATATATAAACGTAGCTTCATAAGCGATGGGATGGAAACAACAATGACCCACTAGTGATGGTGGGAACTGGAACTGGTTGCAAAATCTCTCTTTTGGGTGTTATCCAATGGTTACAGACATACCAGGGAACAGGAAGCTGGAAAGTTTTTTGGGATCTGGGTTTTATCCTCATCTCCCTAGAAATCGCTATCAGCAACTCAGCAAGTTTTTTTCATTCTTCTAGTGTAGTCATGGAAATCTTAATTAACGGCACAAGTGAAATTTGCCAGAATTTTCTCGAATAGCATTACTAGCACCCGTTATGAATGAAAGAAACTATTTTGTCTTCCTCTTACTATAGGAGCAGGTGAATAAATATTGATCGCAAGTAGGTTAGCTCAATAGGAGTTTGAATGAATGCGAAATGCTAAAACCAGTTTTGCTTTATTATTTTTTGTTTGTTTAATTGCTACGGCAATAACCGGATATTTTTTAGGAGGACTTGATCCAGCAATGATTAAGTCCTGGTTGAAAGCAGCTGGTAATTGGGCACCCATTACATATATTTTGGTGTATGTGGTGGCGACAATTTTAGTTCTCCCTTCCACAGCACTGAATTTAACGGGAGGAGCGATTTTTGGCCCTTGGTTGGGGACTTGTTGGACAAGTGTGGCAGCAATTATTGCCGCGATCGCTTCTTTTATTTTCGCACGCACCATTGGACGGGAAATAGTAGCCCGCAAATTGGCAGGTCGTTGGCAGGCTATAGATGCAGAAGTGCAGCAAGGAGCAATCTTTTACATGTTTGCTATTCGTCTTATGCCTATTCTCCCCTACGGCCTAGTCAATTTTGCTGCTGGTTTGACATCTATCACTTTCAAAGACTACCTCCTTGGTACAGCTTTAGGTACAGTACCGGGAATCCTACCCTTTGTCATGTTGGGCAGTTCCGGCTTAAAAGCCATTCGTACCGGTGAAGTTTTACCTTTACTGGTCGCACTGGCATTAATTGGGATGTTGGTTGGTGGTTCTACTTGGTATCGTCGTCATCGGACTTTTCCGTTTCGGAAAAAAAGTTAGAACCAATAAACTAAATTAATAATTTTTGATTTTTAAATAAACTCCATCTTCATCTATCAACCAAAAATTTCACACATCAAACCCTGTATATGCTACCTAAGTATTCTTTTATTGTCCCCATCTACAACGAAGAAGAAACCATGTATGAAATGTATCGGCGTATTTCCATGGTTATGGATCAAATGGATGGGCCAGTGGAGTTATGTTTAGTCAATGATGGCAGTCGCGATCGCTCTTTGCAAATCATGCGTGAATTACACCAAAAAGACTCCCGTGTAGTTTATTTAAGTCTAGCCCGCAATTTTGGTCATCAAATCGCCGTCACCGCAGGTTTAAATTTTGTACGGGGAAAAGTCGTTGTAATTCTCGATGCAGATTTACAAGACCCACCAGAATTAATACCAGACATGGTAGAACTGTGGCAACAGGGATATGAAATTATTTATGCTCAACGTACAAAACGCCGTAAAGAAGGTTGGTTTAAACGATTGACAGCCTATACCTTTTATCGCATTTTGAAAAATTTAGCAGATGTGGATATTCCCACTGATACTGGAGATTTTTGTTTATTAGACCGCAAAGTTGTTGATGTCCTCAACTCCATGCCAGAACGCAATCGTTACATTCGGGGATTACGTTCCTGGATTGGTTTTAATCAAACCGCTATCAAATTTGAACGTGACCCACGTTTTGCTGGTGATGTTAAATATACATTTCGCAAATCCTTTGCTTTGGCAATTAACGGTCTAGTTTCCTTCTCAAAAGTACCATTGCGACTCTCCACCTATTTAGGATTGTTAGCAGCAGTGGCTTCTTTATTAATGTCTCTATTGGTTTTGTATTGGCGGATTTTTGTTCCCCATTCTCCACTCACGGGAATCACTATTGTCCTCATGGCAATCTTCTTTTTATCCGCCGTTCAATTAGTGAGTATTGGTATTTTAGGAGAGTATATTGGGCGGATTTATGAAGAAGTAAAACAAAGACCACTTTATACTTTATCAGAAGTAGCTGGTTTTCAAGACAAAAAATATTAACTATCTATGCAGTAATTTCAATTTCACATCAAACAATTATGCAAATGTATTTATTGATAAAGCCATAACTATGGTTATAACTGCACTTTTAGCAAAAAAAATGCAATAATACTCAATCTGAAAATTATATAGTTATTGCTGTACAGTCAATGGTAAACGTACCATGAATGTAGAACCTTCTCCTGGTTTACTATTAACAATAATTTCACCACCCATCATTTGACAAAAATGATGACTAATGGCTAAACCTAATCCAGTCCCTCCATACTTCTTGGTAGTTGTTGTATCTCCCTGTATGAAAGGTTGAAATAAATGTTGCTGCTGGATGGAAGAAATGCCGATACCAGTATCATTAACTGTAAAATAAATAAAGCCTAGAGGTGCATTTTCATAGTTGGATATCTTGTCACATTTAACAGTCAAAGTAACTTGACCATTGGTGGTAAATTTAGCTGCGTTGCTGAGTAAGTTTAATAATACCTGTCGCATTCTTGTTTGATCAGCGTATATAGTCCCTAATTGTTGATCACAATCAACAATTAAAATATTGCCATTTTTTTCAATTGCTGGTTTAACAGTGAGAACAACGTTGTTAATTAAATTGGTAATTTCAAAGGTTTCTGGGTAAAGTGTCATTTTCCCAGCTTCTATTTTTGATAGGTCTAAGATATCGTTAATTAGCTCCAATAAATGTCTACCAGCGGAGTTAATGGTTTCCAAATCAGTAATAAAATCTGCTGATAAATCTAAATCTGTTGCATCATCCTGTAATAATTGACTTAAACCAATTACGGCATTTAAGGGTGTACGCAACTCATGGCTGACATTAGCAAGAAATTGGCTTTTGGCTTTGCTGGCTGCTTCTGCTAGTTCTTTTGCTTGTTGTAATTGTTTATTGCGTTCTGATACTCTTTCTATTAAGTGATTGAGAGATTTAGCGAGTAAGCCAATTTCATCTTCTGTAGTGATAGGTGCGCGCAAGTCAAAATTCGATTTTCGCGCTACTTGTTCTGCAATTTGGGTGACAGTAATAACTGGTTCTGCGATCGCTCGACTGGTGCGCCAAGCTATAATAGCAGCGATTGCTACAGAAAATACCATACTCACCATTACAATCAATCTTTCTATCACCTTAGCTTGTTCTACATCTCTTTGTCTTTCCTGTTCTTGTACTTGAGCCATTTGCAAAATATTCGTCAATTTGACTGATAACTGCTCTAGTTGCATGGCTGTTTCACCACACATGATTTTCAATAACTGCTCTCGTGTCAAATTGACTTGCTGGGGTTGGATATTTTTTGAGTTAAGTTGTCTCAATACCCCATCTATTTGCTCTACATAGACTTGTAAATTGCTGCTATAACCCTCTAATAAATTTTGTAAAGTTGCACTAGTAGCTGCTAGTTGACTGGGCTTACTATCTATAAATACTGTAATTTGCTTCTCCAAAGATTTGGCATTATTAACAGCCTTGATAAACTCATTTTTCTTATGATTGAGTTTTTGTTGATCTGTCAACACAGCTACTAAATTAGAGCTATGTAACTGTGCTGCTATGACTGCACCTTGATAATTAGTTAACAGTTGTCCCTGCTCATTGGCTTGGTTAAATTCCCTAATTTCTTGACCTCGATAGGAGTTAGCTAGTAATAGTCCCACCACGGAACCAAAAAAACCTATGCCAATAGCTAAGAAATAGCCATAGCCAATCTTTTGATGGATACGCCATGAACTAGCTTTTAGTTTCCCACGGGAGGGAAATTCTATAGTCGGGAAGTCATCTGTATTCGTTCCTTCAGTTGACACTGTTTTGCTGTTTGAAATGTTATCAACAAGGTTTGATTCGTGAGTGCACAATATCTGATTTGCTCTCAAAATTTAATCTTGCCCTAGCTCTTATCCCTAAGCTTTACCGCGTTACCAAGAGGATCTTGTCACTAGGACGAAAATTTTACCATGGCTGTATCGGATTAAATACAGTTTTTAGCATGTTATACCTATAGAGATTAGACGGAAGTACGAAAAATTACTACGCACAGTTATAAAAATTTACTTAGTTTTGAGTAAACAACAATTAATCTTTTCGGTGAGTAGATAGCATTTTCAGGCTGTTTATCACAAAATTACTGAAAAGTCTAGTCTATATGAACAGACAAAAATTTTTGTTAAGTATTACTATCAATCCAAATCAGTTAATTGACGAACCCAGTAGAAGATAGCTTTAATATCAGATAAAATTGGCGTTTAAACTTGTGCGAATGGGAAATAAACTGGTTTTTGCATGATTTGTACTTTGTCGGTAGTGATGATACACCACTGACGCAACAACAGATCATCAAAACTTGAAGGTTCCAGTTCCTTTATCAAACAGAACTCAGAAAGGTGACCATAATACATCCTGCCGCCTTCTGACTTCTATCTTCCTACTTACTTTCTACCCTGTAGTTGATGCAGTAGGGATGAGGGGCAATTATGGTTATTAGGTCACTAAAACCCTTTTGTACCCGAAACTCAATGGTGCTGTTGCTAGAGTAGATTGCTCGGTCAACAGCCTCATGGTTGGAATTGTCAGGATTAGAAAAACTCAACTGTCAAAATATTGGAAGTGAAAATGCAAGAACCGGAATACACAGAAACCAAATCAAAAGACACAACAATCCCAGAAATCAATACCCAAGTGGGAAATATAACTAAACTCCAACCACCAGCGCAATCTCAGGAGGAATGGTTGAAGTACGGTCAACAGATTTCTAATTTTTTAAGCACATTACCTGACTATATAGGTGGCTTTTTTAATCAGTATAAGCAACCTTTGGTGACTTTGGGCTTAGTATTGGGTGGTATTGTTACTGTAAAAGTGCTACTAGCTGTGCTCGATGCTCTCAACGATATTCCTTTAGTAGCACCTACCTTTGAACTCATTGGTATTGGTTACTCTGCCTGGTTTGTTTATCGCTATTTGCTCAAAGCTTCAACCAGACAAGAGTTAACTAGTGAAATTACAACCCTCAAATCTCAAGTGGTTGGTCAAGACGGTTCAGAATCTTAATATCTGGCGGTCTTTCAGGTATCTAAACAAGATAAAATTCAAACCATAAGCTTGCTTTTGAATTTTGAAGGCCCCCGCAAGGGGGTTGATTATTTTTATAATACCCTGAATATGCTAGGGATGCTGTTAATAGCTGGCATGGCGGCAATTTCTGCTAAAGCTTGTCGAAAGTCTCCTTCCCGCACATCATGAGTGACTACAACAATTTCCGCTAGTTGACCATGAAATCCAGTTTGGACAACTGACTCTAAGCTGACACCATGTTTACCAAAGCAGGTACCCAATTGACCAATGACTCCAGGATGGTCTTCTGTGAGAAACCGGGTGTAAAAACGAGTAACTAATTCGGAAATGGGGGCAATTTCTGAGTAGTGTTGATGACGACAGGCTAATGTGGGGTTGAGGTGAGCATGATTGGTTTTGAGGTTAGCCACTAAGTTGAGAATATCGGCAGACACTGCACTAGCTGTTGCACCTTCACCTGCACCAGGTCCGAAAAACATTACTTGTCCGATGGGTTCCCCTTCTACCAAAATGGCATTATACACGCCGTTAATGCTGGCTAGGGGATGGGTTTGGGGGACAAGGGTGGGATGAACTCTGACGGACAGTAGAGAATTATCCCTATGACCATTTTTCACATTTTGGGCGATCGCTAATAATTTAATTACAAACCCCAATTTGCTAGCATAGGCGATATCGGTCTTACTAACTTGGCGGATACCTTCACAATAGACCTGTTCTCGATTAATTCTGCCACCAAATCCTAAAGAAGCCAAAATCGCAATTTTATCTCCAGCGTCCCAACCATCCACATCTGCTGTCGGGTCAGCTTCTGCATAACCCAATTTTTGAGCATCTGCTAACACATCAGCAAAGTCACTCCCTTCGGTTTGCATCCTTGTCAAGATATAGTTGGTAGTACCATTGACAATACCTGTAACTGCACTAATTTGGTTAACACTTAAAGACTGCTTCAAGGGTTGAATTACTGGAATACCACCCCCCACAGAAGCTTCCAGCATTACGTATACACCAGCTTGGTTAGCCGCAGTAAAGATTTCTGCCCCAAAGCGAGAAATAGCGGCTTTGTTGGCAGTGACTATATGTTTGCCATTGGCAATTGCCTTCAAAATGAGTGTTCTGGCAGGTTCTAGACCCCCCATTAGTTCTACAACTATATCTATTTCTGGATCATTGACAATCCCTTCTAAATCTGTAGTAATTACTCCCTCCGGTAATTGCACATCACGGGGTTTATCAAGCGATCGCACACCTACCCGATAAATTTCTATATCCTGTAATAAGGGGTGACGGCCATTCTTATCTTGCAACAGTTTGACTGTCCCCGTCCCCACCGTACCTAATCCCAAAATTCCTAGCTTTACACCCATAAATGTTGCACCCAACACTGTTTATAAATATTCATATAAACACAATTGTAGGTGAGGCAATACCCCACCTACAAACTTGGAACTAATTATCTTTTGTCAAGTAAAATTTGTCCCAGCCCAAAAACTGAAAACCAGTGACTATTAGTAAGTTTCAACGTGCCAACGGCCAGCTTTCTTCAGTTCCTTCTGATAATCACTCCAAGTCACGCCTTCCTTAGCAGCCGCTGCACTTAAAGCCTCATCAATACCACCTTCCATACCACGCAGACCGCAGATGTAAGTGTGGGTCTTTTCATTCTTAATTAATTGCCACAGTGCGTCAGCATGTTCTGCTACACGGTCTTGAATATACATTCTGCCACCTTGAGCATTCTTTTGCTCGCGGCTGATAGCATAGGTGAGGCGGAAGTTATTGGGATACTTTTGTTGAATTTCTTCCAATTCTTCCTTATACAAAATGTTGGGAGTTGTTGGTACACCAAACAGCAACCAAGCAAATCCTTTAAATTGGTATTCTGGATTAGCGGCTCTTTCTGCATCCTTAAACATCCGCCATAAATAAGCACGCATAGGAGCAATACCTGTACCTGTCGCCAACATAATCACATTGGTATCAGTATCTTCAGGTAACAACATCTCCTTACCTACAGGCCCAGTAATTTTTACATCATCACCAGGTTTCAATTGAGTAAGATAAGTAGAGCAAACACCATAAACTGTTTCACCAGTTTCTGGGTGCTTATATTCTAGTTGACGGACACATAATGAAACAGTTTTATCATCTACGTCATCACCGTGACGGGTTGAAGCAATAGAGTACAGTCTAAGTTTTTCTGGCTTACCGTTTTTGTCAACACCAGGAGGAATAATACCAATACTTTGACCTTCTACATATTTTAAATTACCACCACTGAGGTCAAATTTCAGGTGCTGAACAATACCAATCCCCCCATCTTTTACCAACGTTTCATTAGAGATACACTTACCAATAAAAGGAGCATTAGGACGGTAGGTGTTCACAGGAACATCAGCATGTTTGGCTTTCGCTTGAGTCATGGTGTTGCCTTTTTTATCCTTTTTCTTAGGCTGTTCTTCAGCTGTTTTAGCGAAGCCTTTAGCTTCACTAGAACTCACAGGTGTGGCTTTACCATTTTCCTCACTGCTAGCATCTGCCTGGGGTTTTGCTAACTCGCTTACTTCACTGCTAGCACTAACTACCACAGCTTTTCCATTGACAGGTTCTAAGGCTGAAACTGGTTTGATACTAACAATTGTGCCGCCTAGACGAGTGATGCGTCGCATCTCTTGATTCATGCGGTTGTAAGGCACTCTGATGAACACACTGCCACTTTTACGAATAGGGTAGTTCGTTTGATCAGTTTCTTCGTTCTGACGCAGACCCACCACTTCGTAAACGAAGACGCGGCTACCTGATTCTGTGTTGGCAGCACCCTCAACAGCACCTTGATTGTACATTCGATCTACCACTCCGATATTTACTTAACCGTTTATCAAAAAACTAATTCCCATCCTTTTTCAGCTTTAGTTTAGCGGATTACCGTTGTCTAAAACTGACCCTCCGGGAACACAGCACCATCAACTTGATGCCTTGCTTAGTCCACTCGTCACAGACGTGAAGGCACTGCAAAAAACACACCTGTTCACCTTCTACGGTAGAGGATAAGTCTTTGCCAGAATGTTAATAGTGGATCAATTTAATCTTTTTTTCTCTTGAAATACATACTCCATCGAAAGGAGTATAGCTGTCTACAACAAGAAATTTGAGCGATTGACACTCATGGGGTCGAAGGATACGGGAGCAATTGGTTGTTAACTTGATTGCTACAACCACATTTCCCCTATACTCGTCCTTCAGTCAAACACCACTGACAGTAATTGCCATGATGCTCATTAAATTGAAACACTTGTCCTAGAGGATTTGTGCTGGCTTATATTGATTACAGCATGGAAAATACTAGTTCTTACTGGCACGGTATTTACAGAGTTTGGCTGATGAATAATTTCATCTAAGCCTGCTACTGTTCCGAGTTCCACGGTTGCCCCAAGACTAGTTGCTAGACATTCTTTGAGAATTGTATCAGATTATGTCACACATACAACCACCATCCATTGACAGTAAGTTAATCCCAATTAGGGTTGTAGTGACATAATCAACATGCAGAAAACACCACTGAATTGTCGTACTTGTGCAAGTGGCTTGCTTCTAGGTATTATCTATAATAGTCAAAACTGTTGCACACCAAATATAAATTGATGGCTGTTGAAATTATATAACTTGCCTTAGGATATAAAATCACCAATATCCATTTTGGTCATGACTGAACCTGAGGCTGATGCCATTTGGTCATTAGATACCATCAATAAGATCATCAAGATAATTGGTAACCCAATAGCATTTGTTTCTGACAGCTAATCTTGTGAGACAATCCCGCCTTCTGTTAAAATCCACTATACCACTAGGATTAAATACTTACCAGGAATTAACAGACACTGAACCAACGAGTAACCAAGGCCAAAGCTCTTTGTTACCCGTCACAGATTTTGTTTAATTGCTGGGTAGCAAGAACGCAGGACCTTACCATAGGGGTAAACTCCTGGCTTCAGAATCTGCTGTGAGAAAAATTATTGATTGACAAATCTTTTAGTATTTAGAGGAGATTTATGACAAGTAAGCCGGAACGCGTGGTACTGATTGGAGTAGCCGGAGACTCCGGGTGCGGTAAATCTACGTTTTTGCGTCGGTTGATCGATCTATTTGGCGAGGAATTAATGACAGTTATCTGTTTAGATGACTATCATTGCCTAGACCGTAAACAAAGAAAAGAAACAGGTATAACCGCACTCGACCCCAGAGCGAACAATTTTGACCTCATGTATGAGCAAATTAAAGCTCTCAAAGAAGGTCAAGCAATTGACAAGCCGATTTACAACCACGAAACCGGTATGATCGATCCTCCAGAACGGATCGAGCCAAACCACATTATAGTAGTTGAGGGTTTACATCCTTTATATGATGAGCGGGTAAGAGCGTTACTTGATTTCAGCGTTTATTTTGACATTAGTGATGAAGTCAAAATTGCCTGGAAGATTCAACGGGATATGGCTGAGAGAGGCCATCGTTATGAAGATGTATTAGCCCAAATTAATTCTCGCAAACCCGATTTTGACAAGTTCATTGAACCTCAACGGGAATTTGCCGATGTAGTTCTGCAAGTATTACCCACCAACTTAATTAAAGATGACACAGAACGGAAAGTTCTGCGGGTACGGATGCTGCAACGGGAAGGTAAGGAAGGATTTGACCCTGTATATCTGTTTGATGAAGGTTCAACCATCCAGTGGACTCCCTGTGGACGCAAGTTAACTTGTTCTTACCCAGGTATGCAACTGTACTATGGTTCCGATGTGTACTATGGTCGTTACGTTTCTGTTTTAGAAGTAGATGGTCAATTCGACAACTTGGAAGAGGTAATTTACGTCGAAACTCATCTGAGCAATACATCCACTAAATATCAGGGTGAGATGACTCACCTGTTGCTGCAACACCGTGAATATCCAGGTTCTAATAACGGTACAGGTTTGTTCCAAGTTCTCACTGGCTTAAAAATGCGTGCAACCTATGAACGGTTGACAGCACAGGAAGCAAAAATGGCAGTTAAGGTTTAAAAAACAACCTTATTCGTGTCAAAAGGAAGGGGGTTACTTACGGGTAACGCCCGCTTTTTTTTACAGGTCATACTGTTATATTCCCAAAATTATCAACATAGGAGACACTTATAAATGAATGTGTCACTATTGTTATGATTTCAGAGAGTAGCTGAACTAAATAACTAATTTTAGTCAGTGTTCAAAATTAATGCAGGAGGAACTTCCTTTGTCTCGTCGTTATTTATTTACCTCCGAGTCTGTTACAGAAGGCCATCCAGATAAAATCTGCGATCAAATTTCTGATACTATTCTTGATGCACTGCTAACACAAGACCCTAGTAGTCGTGTGGCGGCTGAAGTTGTGGTTAATACTGGTTTGGTGCTAATTACTGGAGAAATTACCACAAAAGCCAATGTGAATTATGTCAATTTGGCCCGGAAGAAGATTGCAGAAATCGGTTACACTGATGCAGTCAACGGTTTCTCTGCCAATAGTGCCAGTGTGTTAGTGGCGTTGGATGAACAATCTTCGGATATTGCCCAAGGTGTAAATACTGCTCAAGAAACCCGCTCTCAAGATAGTGATGAGCAATTTGATAAGATTGGGGCTGGCGACCAAGGTATCATGTTTGGTTTTGCTTGCAATGAAACCCCAGAGTTTATGCCGTTGCCTATTAGTTTGGCACACAGAATTGCTCGTCGTCTAGCAGCTGTGCGAAAAACTGGTGATTTAGCTTATTTACGCCCTGATGGTAAGACCCAAGTCACAGTGGTGTATGAAGATGGTAAGCCGGTGGGAATTGATACGATCTTAATTTCTACTCAGCATACACCAACCATTGGCGATATTACTGATGATGCAGCTGTGCAAGCCAAAATCAAAGAAGACCTTTGGTCTGCGGTAGTACAACCTGTGTTTAGTGATATTGATGTTAAACCCAGCCAAGATACACGATTTTTGGTTAACCCCACAGGTAAGTTTGTCATTGGTGGGCCTCAAGGTGACTCTGGTTTAACTGGCCGGAAGATTATTGTTGATACCTACGGTGGTTATTCTCGTCACGGTGGTGGCGCTTTTTCTGGTAAAGACCCCACCAAGGTAGACCGTTCTGCTGCTTATGCTGCTCGCTATGTGGCGAAAAATATTGTTGCTGCTGGGTTAGCGGATAAGTGTGAAGTGCAGTTAAGCTATGCCATTGGTGTGGCTAGACCTGTGAGTATTCTATTGGATACTTTTGGAACGGGCAAGGTTGATGATGAAATTTTGTTGGAACTAATCAAAGAAAATTTTGAGTTGCGTCCAGCAGGTATTATCCATACTTTCAATTTACGTAACTTACCCAGTGAAAGAGGCGGACGTTTTTATCAGGACATCGCGGCCTATGGTCACTTGGGACGGAACGATTTAGATTTACCTTGGGAACGTACTGATAAGGTGGATGTGTTGAAGGAAGCTGTGCAAAAAGCACTGGCAGAAGCGATCGCTCCAGCCTTAACTTAAGGGTATATTATTTAGACAAAATAATACCTCTGCTTGATTGATCAATAATAACGATCTTGCAGAGGTTTCTTTTCAGATGAATCTAATTGTCATGTAGGCTGTTCTTAAATACCTACGCCCTTAAATCTATTTCCAATCAGGAATTTCCGCACTGTCGCCACCAATACCTATTCCTGTGTTAAAAATTTCTGCATCAGTAATTGTCAAATCATTCATTGATGCTTGATACACGTTGGAATCATTGATAGTCGCACGAGTCAAGTTAGCACCGTTGAGATTGGCTCGTTTCAAATTAACATTTGTAACAAAAGCTGAAGTTAAATTAGCACCCTTTAAGTTAGCCCCAGTTAGGTCAGCACCTTCAAGATTGGCATTGGTCAAGTTAGCACCTTGGAGATTTGCTCCCCGTAGGTCAGCACCAATCAAATGAGCGCCACTGAGATTAACTCCTGACAAATTACAGTTGATACATTCCCTGGTGTTTAATAGCTGTTGTAAGTCCTTGTTATTCCCTGCTTGAACTGAATTAGCGAAGAATAGGGGAGTTGCTAAGGCTATAGCGGCTAATAGCTGGAGTTTCATATGTCCCCCTTAGTAATAAAATAACGTCCGTTCTTTACCTCACAACCCTATTATCTCACTAAATTCCTAAACAATATTGATCTATCTCACAAGTTATATGTGTATTTTTCTAAATAGTTTTGTGATGCTGACAAAACCCTTTAGCAATTGGTTATAGATGCGGCTGATTTGCTAGAAAATAGCTGATTTTCGCTAGTTAATTATTGTGCCAGATTATAAACTGTCTAGTTAGAAAAGTCATGATTTTATGTTAATGATAACCGGGAAAAACCAGTCAATAAATTAATTCTTGATAATACTTTAAGTTTTGAGAAAATTGTGGATATAGTTGCTCACTAATTCCGGTTGTTCTTGCTGTACCCAATGGCCAGAATTGGGAACATATTTAATTTCTAAGTTGCGTACATATTGCTCAGTTCCGTAGGTGAGTTCCTTTCCTAGTGCTGTATCCTGTTCTCCCCAAATCATCAAGGTGGGAACTTCCAGCACACTCCAATTTTTGTTGAGGGGGATTTGCTGGAAGATGTTACGGTAATAGTTCAACATGGCAGTGATTGCACCACGTTTAGCCGCAGCGTCTTTATATGCTTCTATATCAGCCGCAGTGAAAGCCGTTTTTTGAGTCGCTGTACGGGGGATGATTTGAGCAATAGCTTCATAGTCATCAGCTTGGAGGATGATTTCTGGGAGGAAAGGAATTTGGAATAGGAAAATGTAGTAACTGCGGAGTAGTTGTTGGGGAGTGGTTAAGCCTTGGGCAAATTTGGCAGGATGGGGAAGGTTGAGAACGATTAATTTTTCTACCATCTCTGGATAGGTGTAGGCGAAATTCCAAGCGATCGCTCCACCCCAATCATGTCCTACTAAAATACAAGAATCGTATCCTAAGCCCTCAATTACGCCTTTTACATCTTTGACAAATTCATCCATCACATAGGCAGCTTGGGATTGAGGCTTGTCACTATCGTTATAGCCCCGTAAATCAAGGGCCACTACTTTGAAATTAGGAGCAAATTCGGGGATTTGATGCCGCCAAGAATACCAGAATTCAGGAAAACCGTGCAGCATGAGCATTAACGGGCCTTCACCTTGGGTGACGTAATGCAGTTTCACACCATTGGTGTTGATATAGGCGTGTGTCCAAGAGTTAACGATAAATGTCATAAATAGAGGATTTTGAGCAGTGATTAGGCTGGAATTATGCAGAAAATTCGACCTCAAAACATCTATAGATAGATAGGCTATTCTCCCTCAGACGGATTAAAGGCGGACATTTTGAGGCGCTGCTGATGTAAATTTATGACAAAGGTGCATTAAATCGTCTATTTCGATACAATTTATTTAAATTAGGAGAGCCGAGGAGAATAAAGTGGTCTTATTAAAAGGCTTTGAGATTGAGATGTACACTGGCACACCTCAAGGTGAAGTCGTCGGTCTCTCCGACAAAATTGTCCATGATTTGGATGGGTTTGTTCGGGAGCCAGATAGCCGCAATGTAGAATATACTACTGACCCATCTGCCAATTATGACACGTTGTTATGTGGTTTATTGCGTCCTCGGCGGCAGTTACGGAATTATTTACAACAATTAAATAACTACACTCTCATTCCTGGTAGTACCCTATCTTTAGCAGGAAGCGATCGCTTCTATCGTTCTGACCCCACCAACCGCTACCATGACTATATTGAGAATACCTACGGCACAAAGGTAGTTACTGCCAGCGTACATATTAATATTGGCATCAGTGACCCAGAATTGTTAATGCGTGCTTGTCGCATCATCCGTTTAGAAGCACCCCTATTCCTGGCTTTGAGTGCCTCCTCTCCGTTTTTAGATGGTAAAGCCACAGGCTATCATTCGACCCGTTGGGGTCTATTTCCCCAAACACCCAGCCATGTCCCCTTATTTGCTAGCCACGCTGACCATATTCAATGGGTGGAAAAACAACTGGCCTTAGGAACCATGCAAAATGTTCGCCATTTGTGGGTGTCTGTCCGTCCTAATGGCAATGGTCGTCCCTATGATTTGAATCGGTTGGAGTTGCGAATTTGCGATTTAGTCACAGATCCTATTTCTCTATTAGCGATTACGGCTTTACTAGAAGCGCGGTTATTACAAATCATTGACAACCCTAGCATTGACCCTCTGACTCAGAGTAGATTTTCTCCAGCAGAACTGATTGCTGTAACTGCAAGAAACGAAATAGCCGCAGCTACGGCTAGCCTGGATGCGAAATTACAGCATTGGCAAGATGGTAGCTCGATTTTAGCGAGAGATTGGATAGGTGAACTATATCAGGAAGTTTGGGCGATCGCTAAACAACAAGGCTTTAGTTGTTTCCTATCACCTTTAAACAAGATTTTACGGGAAGGCAACGAAGCTCAACAGTGGCTACAACTTCATAAAGTAGGTTTTGATGCCCAGCGAGTAATTCAACAAGCAATCATCTCGACCCAAGAGAGGGAAAAAGAACTAGAAAGTAAATTATGTTCTTCGGTAACAGCTTAAATGAATTTATTTCCTCGTGCGGATCATCAATTTTCCGCGATTAGCACAAGGTAATTGCTAGCTGCTGCCATGATCAATACCTGATTTAATTTTCAAATAGTCTCAAAATTTCAAGTTCAGGAGTATCACTGAAGCCAAGTTACACCCAGAAAAAGCTAATCAGCAACAAGAAAGATGATGAAATCGGCAAGGGTATCCTGCCAACTGGGTTCGGGTGTGTAATCTTGGGGATGAGTCTGTTGTTAAAGGGAGAACTCCTGCACTTGAAATATCTTGTTTTAACACCCTAAATTACTTTTAAGCATGATTTAGCTCCAAAATTACCTGGGTTTTAAAAATCTAATCAATACTTAATACTGTTGTAATATTAAAAAAAACTATATATAGCCTCTATCATTAGATAGGTTTTTGGCTATAAAAGCATAATTTTATACAAAAATTCATTGTTCGTAACCATGCCCCAGGTAGTTTTAGTTAACCCCCAAATTCCACCAAATACAGGTAATATTGCCAGAACTTGCGCTGCTACAGGGACAGAATTACATTTAGTTGGGCCCTTAGGATTTGAAATTAGCGATCGCTACCTCAAAAGAGCAGGATTGGACTATTGGCCTTATGTTAAGCTTCATTATTATGAATCTTTTATCCAGTTTCAAACCATTCACCAGCAGCGTGGAGGTAGATTATTAGGGTTTAGTGTAGGTGGCAGTGCCAACTATGTCCAGTTTGAGTATCAAGCCAATGACTGGTTACTATTTGGTAGTGAAACCACTGGCTTACCTACGGAGGTGCTAGCAGCCTGTGATGCTACTTTATACATTCCCATGGCCGAGCCTGGAGTCCGTAGCTTAAATCTATCAGTAAGTGTTTCTATTGGATTATTTGAATCTCGACGGCAGCTAGGCTATTTATATTCCTAGCTTTGGGCAGTTAAAATACCTAGACAAACTTCCCATGGTCAACCCTGAATTAAGTATTTTTTATCACGGACATAACTCATCTATAGAGATAAAACTGTATTTTTAGCTACAGAAAATCTAAAAAAAACTAGATTTTCGGGCAAAATACTGTTGACCAGATTGGCATGTATATAAGAAATTTGTATATTAACTTCGAGATAGGACTGGTTTTCAATGATAGATTTTGATGAATTCTCAGAGTTCCTCTGAGAGGCATAAAAACACCAGAAAGCTTACATAGAAATAATTTACAGACTTTTGTATTCTCAATCACACTTGATGAATGCAAAAATTGCCGAGACTTTACACGGTTGCCTTTTAGAAGGGAATCGACGTAAATTCTCGAATTGATAAGACGGATTGGGTAAAAAAATCTTGAAAAGGTCTACAGCAGGAACATCGCTTTTTCAGAAGCCTTAATTGCTCAAACTTTAACAGTGACAGTGGAGTTAGCAAAGCTAAGATATTTGTCTACATCCCTGACATCACACCAAGCAAGGCACAACTAACTGTGAAAAGCGGAAATCCTGGGTTGTGAAGAGTGACTTAGGCAAGGCACCAAGTAAACTTTACGTTTTACGAACTGGTGTGAACTTGTCTAAATCAGAGAAGCAGGTTAATCTTGCGTAAGTATCTCTGGTGAATGTGATCTTGATAGGTTGTTTGGTGTGATCTGTCTCATAGATTCCTATCCATCTGAAAATCAAGGTCAGTTAAGCGCTAGTGATCATAGGAGGTCGTCTTTGAAACGAGCATTGAAAAAGAGAGTGAAGGCTGTGTTGAATAATAAACCTAGCAGCGATGATGCCCCGGTAGAGCATTTAAACGAGATGAATCCCAAAGCTAACCGCCGGGTGCGGACTCAAGCTGCCATGATTGGTTTAGCAATCTCAATGGGAGCAACCAGCCTTTTGGTGACTCGACAAAGCGATCAAGCCCAAGCAGCGGCTCCCGTTGGCAGTCAAAAAGCAGCTTCAACTATTCCTGCTGTTTCTGAGACTGAACTCAAATTTGCCGCCACGCAGCTGGAGTCCCAAGCCGTCTCATCAGCGAGCGTGCCTGAAAATCCTATCGTTGTGGAACCAACAGCAGTTTCACAAGTGCCTGGGCTTGAAGCTAAATGGCAAATTTTAGCCAACAGTATTGCTGTACCAGTTTCTGCAACAGAAGCAGGTGCAGATGCAGCTGTAGCCAACAGAAATGCAATTGGTTTGCCGCATCAATTAGTATCTCTGTCTACAGAGCAAAAAGCCTATCAACTGCCAGAGACAGCAGTGCAAGTTTCTCCCGCTGAGGGTGTTGCTAGCAGCACAACTGCACCCGTAACAGGAGAGAACAAAGAAACCGCAAGCAGCAGCGTCAATGCTCAACTGAAAGCGCAGCAAGAATTTGCCCTCAATCGCTTGCAGGAAAAATCGAACCGTTTAAGAGAAAGTCTGGCGGAGTTGCGGTCTGAGGAGTCCACAAATTTACCAGCAACAGGTGTGGCACCAGCACAGCCAAACACCATAGCAGCAACAACAGTACCTAGTGCAGCAGGTGTAACAGAAGCTAATTCTGACCTGATTGCCCGGTTAAAACAAAGCCAAAAAGCACAGACACTGAAGCAGGAAATAGCCGCACCTGCACCAGTAAAAGAAACAGTGATTGCCCAGTCGGCACCAACTACCTACGAAGTTCAGCCGGGAGATACACTGGCAGCGATCGCTAAAAATTATGGGACTTCCATTGCAGAATTAGTCAAGGTTAATAATCTTAGCGATCCTAACCAACTGCAAATCAGCCAGAAATTAATCATTCCCTCCAGCAAGGTCAAGAGCAGCAATACCAAACTACCAACTGCACCTGTTAATCAAGTTAGTATCAACCCCAGTTTCCCTATAGCTCCACAGCCATCAGTTGGTACTAACAACAGCAGTATTACTATTCCCACATCGATAGCTGCCGATAATTCTGTTCCCATCAACATCCCAGCTACCGAGAACGGCGTTACAGTTCCTACCCCAGTCACACCAAACAATCAGACTCAGGCTAATAATTCTGCGATCGCACCAGAACCAGTCCCCACCCCTGCCAACTCCTATGGTATGGGTGGAGATAGCCCAGTTCCTACCGCTTTTGCTGATTACCAACGGGAAAATAAGCAACCCCAAAAGGTAGCTAGGAATAAAGGTAACGAGCGTCTTCGCAACTTACAAGCTGAAATCGAAAGATTACGGCAAAAATATCGCAATCAACAAAACGGTGTTACAGGTGTAACCGTATCTACCCTGTCTGAATCAGAGAGTGTAGGTATCCAAGCTCCCGTGGTGAAAAGAAGCAATATTGCCATCTCTAACCGCAATTTCTCCGCACCTGCCATTTCTATCCCTGTACCTCGGCCAATATTGCCCAGCTACAGCGAAGAACCCGTGAAGAAACCTTTACTGCGGATGAATCGTCCAGTGAACGAGCCAGTTAATCCAGAATTTGTGCCTAACCAAGCACCTAACAATGGATGGAACTCGGCTCGTAATTCTTCTGGCATTCAAATTCCAGTTCCATCAGTAGGTGTGAACAACGCCTCTGACTCCTTAGGCAAATTACGAGGTACTCAAGTATCTCCCCAATTGCCACCTTTGGCAGCAGTAGATATCTACCTGCCTAGAGCCATCGACGAAAACACCAATCCTTCTTTACCTTCTACCTCCAACTCAGCTTACATCTGGCCAGCTAAAGGTGTGCTCACCTCTGGTTATGGTTGGCGTTGGGGCAGAATGCACAGAGGTATTGATATTGCCAACGGTGTTGGTACACCCATCTATGCCTCAGCCCCTGGTGTCATAGAAAAAGCAGGTTGGAATAACGGTGGTTATGGCAACCTAGTTGATATCCGCCATCCTGATGGCAGTTTGACTCGTTATGCACACAACAGCCGCATTTTAGTGCAAGTAGGTCAACAGGTACAACAAGGACAACAAATTGCCACTATGGGTAGCACAGGCTTTAGCACCGGTCCCCACAGCCATTTTGAAATCCACCCCGCAGGTAAAGGCGCTACTAACCCTATCGCTTTCCTGCCAGAACGAGTTTAAAACTTGTTCACAACCGCAAAAATTGCCTTGTTCGTTGAGGGAGTTTAGCTCCCTCTTTTATTTTTGGTTCCTAAAAATTTTCAACAAACTATTGTCATCATCTTAGCGGTATGGTATATTAATAAAGGTGATAAAAAACCTGGCTCAGTAGCTCAGTTGGTTAGAGCACGGGACTCATAAGCCTGGGGTCGTTGGTTCAAATCCGACCTGAGCCACTTTAAAAAATGATTTATTTAAATGTTGCAGCCGATAGTCAAATTTATAGAAAGACTATGCGGCGTTTTGGCTTAAATAATGATTTCGATGGGTAAATAAATATTCTACTTCAAGATAATTGTATGGAGAAAGGATGTGAGCTTTTTTATCACTTCACTAGCTTTTCCAATCTTATTTGAATATTTAGATTGATTTATACCAATTCTGGATGATAGCTTGCGTGGCGTAGCCATAGACGCGCCAAATTATATAACGAACCACGTATCGCTAAAGCGAAAGCTCCGCTAACGCAGAGCGTTCCGAAGGAAAGGACACAAAGAAAGAATGAAAGGAATTAAGCGCAGCTTCATGAAGAAACGGTATTACATATGTCTATACTGAAGTTGCTGCCATGATATCAGCATTTGACTTGGGTTGATTGGCGGTTTTGCAGATAATTGATTGATGAAACTGAATAAAATTTGATAGACATTAAGTAAGCCGATGCTAAATATAATCTAAGTTGAGAAATGTTCATGTAGCAGTGATTAACGGTGCGTTAGCCTTTGGCATAACACACCCTACGAAATAATTGATATTTCTGTATATACATAGAATTTTTCTCTATGAATTAGCTTATTTAATTAATTACAAGCATTAAAACCAAAAAGATGATCACGGGGAAAAATCAAGTGCGAACACTGCTCATTGATAACTATGATTCTTATACATTTAATTTGTATCAGATGATTGCCCAAGTCAATGGAGTAGTTCCCCTAGTAATTCATAATGATCAACTGAAGTGGGAAGAGCTAAAACAATTAGCTTTTGATAATGTGGTCATTTCTCCTGGGCCCGGTCGTCCAGAGAATGTTGAGGACTTCGGTATTTGTAGTCAAGTTTTGCAAGAAATAGAAGTACCTTTACTTGGTGTGTGTCTTGGTCATCAAGGACTGGGTTATGTTTATGGTGCTAGTGTCGTTCATACCCCGGAAATTAGACATGGTAGATTGAGTAAAATCTATCATCAGAATTCTGAATTATTTCAAGGTATTCCTAATCCTTTCTCGGCTGTTTGTTACAACTCCTTAGTTGTTGCTGATGATTTACCTAGTTGTTTGGAAAAAACTGCCTGGACTGACACAGGTGTAGTCATGGGTTTGCATCATCGTCATTTCCCATTTTGGGGTGTGCAATTCCATCCAGAGTCAATTTGCTCTGAATATGGAAGTATGATATTAGCCAATTTCCGAGATATTACTCAGGAATTTATTCACCAAAAATCAGCGCCTCAGTTATATATTCCTGTCCTAGATACAAGTTTGGAAGTTGATGAAGCTAAAAGCCTCAAGGATACATCAGAATTTCAAGTTTATAGTCGAGAATTAGATATTTATCCAGATTCAGAACAAGTATTTTTGAATTTGTTTGCAACAGAAAAAACTGCTTTTTGGCTGGATAGTAGTTATTTAGAATCTGGTTTATCTCGTTTTTCTTTTATGGGCAGTGCCAGCAGTCCACAGAGTTTAGTGGTTAAATACCATACTCATAACCAACAACTAATTATTCAGCAATCGGGAAGGGAAATTAAGCGCACAGAAAGTATTTTTGTCTATTTAAGAAGTGAACTAGCTCGCCGTTATAGTCGCTGTGATCATTTGCCATTTGATTTTAATTGTGGATTTGTAGGCTATTTTGGTTATGAACTAAAGGCAGAATGTGGTGCCAATTTAGTGCATGTTTCTGAATTGCCGGATGCTTTTTTTATCTTGGCTGATCGCATTATTGCTTTTGATCATGAGGAGAAAAAGACTTATTTATTATATTTAGCGGAGCAGGGAGAAATAGATGATGCTAATAGTTGGTTTGATTTGATAGAAAAACAATTACATCATCTGTTACCAATAGAGCCGATTCATTCAAATGATTCGCAAAAATCAGTAATTTTAAGTTTTCAACGTTCTCAACAGCATTATCTCCATGATATTCAAACATGTTTGCAGAAAATCTATGAGGGAGAAAGTTATCAAGTCTGTTTAACTAATCAGTTAACTACTGATACAACTCCAGACCCGCTGACATTTTATCGGGTATTAAGAAATGTGAATGCTGCACCTTATTCAGCATTTTTGCGATTTGGTGATTTGGCTGTTGCTTGTTCTTCTCCAGAACGATTTTTAAGAATTGATGCTCAAGGTTGGGTGGAAACAAAACCAATTAAGGGAACTGTGCCACGGGGCAAAACTCCTGAAGAAGATTTAATGCTTTATCAACAGCTAAAAAATAGTGAAAAAGACCGTTCTGAAAATTTGATGATTGTGGATTTATTACGCAATGATTTAGGCAAGGTTTGTCAAGTTGGTAGTATTGAAGTTCCTAAATTAATGGATGTAGAAACTTATGCTACTGTACACCAGTTGGTAACAACTATTCGGGGTTGTTTACGCCCAGATATGGGAGCTACTGATTGTATTCAGATGGCTTTTCCTGGTGGTTCTATGACGGGTGCACCTAAGATGAGAACAATGGAAATTATAGATCAATTGGAATCAGCAGCACGGGGTGTTTATTCAGGTGCGATTGGTTTTTTAGGGGTGAATGGTGCAGCAGATTTGAATATTGTCATTCGGACGGCAATTCTCACTCCTAATCAAACTTCTATTGGGGTTGGGGGTGGAATTGTGGCTTTATCTGAACCAGAGGCAGAATTTGCAGAGATTGTTCTGAAGGCTCAAGCTTTAATCCAGGCTTTAATTATGACTGTGCATGGTGAATTTCACCCCGATTTATACCAAATTGTAGATAGGGAAACTGCTTATTACTGTTGATGTTCCATTGTTTCTTGTGCTTGGTGAGTAAACAGTAAGCGGTAAAGCCAATGGATGGTCAAAAAAATCAAACTTGCTATTGTGAGGAGCAAAACTCCCAAAACTGTGCCGTAAGCATGGGAATGCCATAGCCATCTTTGTATTTGTCTGTGTACCATTTCCCAGACGCTAGCTGTAGTGAGGGTTGGACTGGTTTTTGCAATGGTTAGGGTTGATGCTATATTTTCCTGTGCTATGGCCATTTTGCTTTCACTCTTAACTTGGGACAAAAATAAAATACGGTAATTCGATAGACTTTATGTTGTATATATTCAGTATGACATAGATGGATTTGATCAGCAAGCAGGAATGAAAAATGCTGCTCCTATGTCACTCTTTTAAAGGAGGTGTTTCTACCTCTTGGTTATCAATCACAGTCAAAATGTCTAATCAAGTTTGGTTATCACTGTTGCAACAATACCGAGCGATCGCTGTGATTCGCGCTCCCAAAAAAGAATTAGGGGAAAAAATGGCTTTAGCTGTGGTTGCGGGGGGAATGCAGCTAATTGAAATCACCTGGAATAGCGATCGCGCGGGGGAGTTAATCAGTCAACTCCGTGCAGATTTACCTCATTGTGTAATTGGCACGGGGACGTTATTTAATGTGCAGCAGTTAGAAGATGCGATCGCTTCAGGAGCGCAATTTCTGTTCACTCCCCATATTGATCCAGAGATGATTAAAACCGCAGTAGCTAAAGGTGTTCCCATCATTCCAGGTGCGCTGACACCGACAGAAATTATTACTGCTCATCATCTGGGTGCTAGTTGTGTGAAAGTTTTTCCTGTAGGGGCAGTGGGAGGAGCAAGCTATGTGAAAAGTTTACAAGGGCCGCTTGGGCATATTCCCTTAGTTCCTACTGGTGGTGTCACCCTGGATAATGCTAAAGAATTTTTACAAGCTGGAGCAGTGGCAGTGGGTTTAAGTGGAGAATTATTTCCTAAACACTGTGTACAAAAAGAAAACTGGGATGCGATCGCTCAACAAGCCAGAAACTTACTAATCAAGTTAAATTAGTAACAGGAATCATTAAACAATCACACCTGTTTTCACCATACACAGAGAAACAGGACAAAGGGGGAGTGTGTTTGCCATGAAAAACCTAACTTGTGTTGACTGGGTGCGTCCCTTCAAAGTATTACTGACCAGTGCAGTAGTATCCTTAACAGTTATTAATCCAGTCGTCGGTACTGGTATACCTAATACTAAAACTGGGAAAATTCAACAAGCTGTTGCTCAACTACAAAAATCTGATCAACGTTGGATTCAAATTAATCTAGCTAAACAAAACCTCATTGCTTGGGAAGGAAACAAACCTGTTTACGCGATTACCATTTCTTCTGGTAAACGAGCAACTCCCACTCGTATAGGTACTTTTAAAATCCAATCCATGCACAAAGTTACCCGGATGCGGGGAAGAGGCTACGATGTACCCAATGTACCCTATGCGATGTTTTATGACGGTAACTATGGCATTCACGGTGCTTACTGGCATAGACGTTTTGGTACACCAGTCAGTCACGGTTGTGTGAATCTAGCTCCCAATCATGCTAAATGGTTATTCAACTGGTCAAAAGTCGGCACACCAGTAGTGATTCAAAAATAAAATACCTACAAAATCAAGTGTTGAATTGAGGATAGTGTCAGGGTCAACAGTTCTACTGATTTTTTCAGAAATGTTGACAAAATTAATCACAACAAATCCAGACAATTCAACACTTTTGTACTCCGGAATCATCTTTCTAGAAATGGAAATAAATAATATAGAGGCTAAGGACAATCTCTGCTGACTAGAAGTTAAAGTAAATCCTCAAAAATCCTGAGTCAATTGACATTTGTATTCGTGGGACTGCTCATAAAAATCTATTTGTTCGCCTTCTGATGAGGGACTTTACCTTGAAACGCGCAGGAAATTTCTCAGGATTCCATCATGACCAGTAACGGCATAAATCAGCCGCTCACAATCGTTGAAATAGCAGGGTAGACAAAGCTTTAGCCACAAAAGTTGCTTTAGATACCCCATCTACAAACTCACAATTTTGTCGCATAACTAGAAGGTGATAGCGTCATGTCAACCTCCATTCGTAGTGGTTTGATGCGTTGTTCTGGAAGTGTATTTACAGGTGCAGCGTTAATGCTGGTGACTTTGCTTTCTTGGTCATCACCAACAACAGTTGACTCTCAATTAGCCACCGCTTCAGCTGCTTCGGTAGCTTCAAATACTATCAGAGAAGATTACAATAAACAAATCTCCCAACCTCGCTGGATTGAAATTGATTTATCGGAACAACGTTTACGGGCCTGGGAAGGAAAGAAACTAGTATACTCCTTCCGCACTTCCACCGGCAAACGTTCTACACCCACACCTTTGGGTCGGTTTACTATTAATTCTAAGTATCGTACTCACCGAATGCGCGGTCGAGGTTACGATATTCCCGATGTTCCTTACGCCATGTATTTTTATGGGGGCTATGCTATTCATGGCGCTTACTGGCACAATCGTTTTGGTACTCCGGTCAGTCATGGATGTGTAAACTTACCTGTCCGACAAGCTCGCAAAATTTACAATTGGACTAGAGTGGGGACAAAGGTTGTAGTGCGTCGATGAAAAAAATTTAATTAGTAGGTCAATATTGAAAGATGACATTTGATTTTCAATTAAATTGACCTACTGAACAGGTAAGGTAATTTAGTGTGAATAAATTACAAGCGAAGCATTGTGGCCATCAATTATTAAGTTGTGCCTATATGCTTTCTTTCTAATGCTTCGCTCCTACTAAAATTACCTAAACAATATCATCCGCATCGACCCATTCATCGTAGGATGAATCATAATCGACGTAACGAATAAAATACTGTCCTTTGCGAATTTCTTGAATGATGGCTGAATACCATTCTTCTTCGTCATCATCCCAACATTTTACTTTTTGACCGACAGCAAAGCCATTTTTATCTGCTGCTTCATGGTTGCGAATACGAATATCATCTTCGTCAATCCAAGAATCATCCGATGAACCATAGCCAGTGTAATGGACAAAGTATTCTTTACCTTTTATTTGTTTAATTGTGGCTTCATACCAATCTTCATCGTCTTCATCCCAAACCTCTACAGTTGCACCAACGGCAAAACTCGCTGATGTCCCATTTCCAGCAGCATTTGGGGTAGCTTTGGGAGCATCTTGTTTAATTTCTTCTTTGACTAAAGCATGAGCTTTTAAAATCAAACTACGGGCTACAGTTTGGATACCTGTATGTTCATAATAATTGGTAGTTTGATCTAAAAATGCTGCCACGAAATCTAAATTATCATCAGCAAGCTGAATAAAGTTACCCAGACTCTTGGAAATAGATTGTGGGGTAATTCCTGTCTTAGCAACTAAACCATTCATCCAGCCTTGAACGGAGCTAAAACCTTGAGAAATAAAGCCGAGTTTATCAGCGGGATTATTCCCAGGAATAGCGCTGTTTACAGATAAGAAAACGGGGTTGTCAGTGATAATACTAGCATTGGTACCACTAATGGTTTCTTGAATTTTGATCAAGAAATCCGGCCCTAAGGGTAAAATTCCATCTAGACAAACTAACGCTACCATTCGCATTAAAGCTGCATCTTGATAGTTATTAGCTAAGGAAGTAGCAAATGTCTGGGGGTTGGGTTGAGGAATGCCGTTTAATTTGCAGAAAGCAATAATTTCTACTGCTATTTTCAGGACTAAATCAATTGTTTGTGTCAGGTCTGCTTTAGGGGTAATGTTACCCATGAAAGACAGAAAGTTGATTTTTTCCGCTACTTTATTAGCTAAAGCCGCAGTTCCCATTGCTGCATCGGCTTTATCAATGGTTTGATAAAGTTTGACTACAAATTGATAATTATTTTGCGGATCATGATATAAGGAAACAGCGCGATCGCGAATTTTTTGAATTACCTTGGGATCTGTTTCTCCTGTAATGGTGCGAACACTATTGTCAAAACCCACCAAATTGTTCCAATTATTGGGAACAACGAAATCTATCGCCTTTAATACCTTGATAGTAATATTATCCGTTGGTAATTCGTCAACTAACTGAATAATTGATTTATCCATAGAACTAAAGGATTCCTAGCACAACAACTGGATTCAGGGCATTTGCTACAAGTTGATGCGATCGCTCAACTGAAGGCTTGGCAATGAACCGTATTGTTATATTTCCCCACATTGGCTGGGAAATAACCTTAAACATAAAAATTTATATGAATTTTATATCTAGCTCTAGACAAGGCAGTTAGGATATTAGCTACAACTAAAACTTATACTCCTAAAGGCTTTTAGCATTTTTACCTGCATCCAATCTGCTATAAAATTAACGAGAGAAAAAAACAAAACATAAAACAAATATTTTAATACTGGTGATAATTTTATCTAATAAAATAGAGACGCTACAGTTAACATCTCTAAGTAGTTATTGAATCAAAATTAACACCAAATAAGAATTGTCACCACCAAATACGATTACCATTTTCATCCATTCTGGCTTGACGAATCACATCAGAAATTTCTTCCGCATCTTTCACATGATGTAGTGCTTTTTTTGTCCCATCAGGATATTCAACAACAAAATATGTGGGTACTTTAATTTGGTCACCTGTAATATCAGGAACATCTATGGCAACTTGTTGAGCTTTCTCTTCTATGGATTGAGGTTCATCTGCAATTCTATCTCCAGGATTAGCTGTTAACTTTCTTTTTTTAACGTTTGGTTCAGTTTTAGAAAACTCATCTTGACTCACTGGTTGTTCAAGATGGTTTTCTTGATGTTCCTTATTCATATTTTTTTAACAGGAAATACCTGACCGATTACTACTACCAATCTAAAAAAAATTAGATACAAGTAGTTCTTTCACAAGAGAGAGTTTGGGGTATTCCTAGCGACGAATAAGTGGGCAAATGCTATTTTGATTCTTGCTTAGACACAAAAGGAGTGTACTTACCACCTAGAGACTCAACTATAGTTTGAGTATTAGCTACAATCATTTTGATGTAACTATCAGCATTGCTACCTTTAGCACCTATAGAATCAGAATAAAGTTGATTTGCAGCTAATTTCACACCGGATTCTTGAGCAACAGTTTTAATTAAAGCAGGATTAATAGTTGTTTCAGCAAAAATCGCTGGTACACCTATTTTTTTAATTGATTCTACTAACTTCTTGACAGTTTGGGCACTTGGTTGTTCCTCTGTACTAATGCCGATTAATGTTCCTGCTATTTCTAGACCATAGGCATTACCATAGTATTGAAAAGCATCATGGGTCGTCACAAGTTTACGTTTAGCTGGGGGAATAGTTTGGATTTGTTGTTGTACCCAAGTATGTAACTGTTGTAATTCTGTGGTGAGTTGGGAAGCGTTATCGGTAAACTTTTGCCGATCCTCCGGTGATAATTCAATTAAAGCATCTCGAATAGCATTCACCATCGCGATCGCATTTTCTGCACTTCCCCACACGTGAGGGTCGGGTACAATTTCTCCTTTTCCTTTATCTAACTGTAAGGGTTTGACTACTTCCCCCACCGCTAACTTCCGTGCTTTCCCTCCAGTGGCATTCATTAACTTAATGATTCCCGGTTCCAAGTTATAACCGTTATACAAAATTAAATTGGCCTTTTCTAAAGCGCGACTATCCGTTGGTACAGGTTCGTAGACATGAGGGTCAGTCCCTGGTTTCAGAATTCCTATCAGATTAATTTCCTCCCCTCCTACCTCCTGGGCCAAATCAGCAATAATAGTGCTAGTCGCTACCACTTCTGGTTTACCATCACTTTGTTCTTGGGTGTTAGAAGCGCTACAAGCGAATAAAGCTAGAGGTATAAGTATTCTTAGAGATAACTGAGCAAAAATTTGTTTCACCATCTGGGTTTTGTTAGTTCCTAGCTGGACAGAAGCAGGGGGGAAGGAAATGTGTTTCATGCTGATTGATATATCCAAGTTGTGAACAAAAGTCTTAAATAATCCTCCCATTTATTGAAGACATGAAATATCTGGGTTACAGGTAAGTCTGATCATCAAATTTTTCCTGCATATCCTTTTCCCTGCATTCACCAATACATTTACACCCCAAACAGGACTGCTATAGTTAAACCATTAAAATAAAAAACAAGACTTTCAGAACTGAAAAATTAATGTGTCAATTGCTGGGAATGAATTGCAATGTACCAACGGATATTTGCTTTTCCTTTGAAGGTTTTTCTGCACGAGGGGGAAAAACAGATGAGCATAGCGATGGTTGGGGAATTGCTTTCTTTGAAGGAAAAGGATGTCGAATTTTTCTCGATGCTCAACCTTCGGTAGATTCTCCCATTGCAGAGTTTGTTCGACGCTATCCCATTCACTCTACCCATGTCATAGCTCATATTCGCAAAGCTACTCAAGGTGAAATAGCTTTAGAAAACTGTCATCCTTTTCGTCGCGAACTATGGGGAAGGTATTGGGTATTTGCTCATAATGGTAATTTACCAGATTTTGCACCTGAAAATTCTGGGGTCTTTCAACCGGTTGGGAATACTGATAGTGAAAAAGCCTTCTGTTTAATCCTCAATACTTTACGAGAAAATTTTCCTCAGGGAAAACCCTCACTAGCCAAGTTATATGATGTACTGCTACAAGTGAGTCAAAAATTAGCAGAGATTGGTGTTTTTAACTATTTGCTATCTGATGGTGAGCATTTTTTCGCCCACTGTTCAAGTAAATTATGTTACATCATCAGACAAGCACCATTTGCTGCTGCTCACTTGATTGACGAGGATATGACTGTAGATTTTAGCGAATTAACCACACCAAGCGATCGCGTAGCCGTCATTGCCACTACACCCCTAACAGATAATGAAGTATGGACACCAATACAACCAGGAGAACTACTAGTATTTCAAGATGGCTTACCCCAGACATTTGCCTCACCTTAGTAACTAAAAGCTAAATTAACCGGCATAGTAGTTTCTTCAGTATCTTGTCGAGATAAATATTTATTTAATATCTTCTGTACCTGATGTTTATCCACAGGTTTACTAATAAATTCAGTAGCACCAAATACTTTAGAGCGCATCCGGTCAAAGACACCATCACTACCTGTTAAAATCACTATTGGTGTTTGAGCAAAAATAGAAATTTTCCTCAATTGTGAGCAGATTTCATAGCCATTAACAGCAGGCATAATTAAATCTAGAAAAATTAAATTTGGCTTATTTTGAATTAGTATAGGTAAAGCTTGTAGAGAATCGTGAATACCGATAAATCTTAATCCTTTTCCACTAATTATCTGCTCCATAGTTTTGCATATTTGTGGGCTATCATCTACACAAGCTATCAAAGGTAAATTTGCCTGATTTGTGGCTCCTAATTTCTGAGGAAATACAACAGAATTAACTTGTACACGTATATCGGGAACTGTGATTAACTCTACTATACCTTGACGAATAAAAGGCAACAGAGAGCGAGTGATTTGCAACACATTTTGCTTCATGGTAACGCTCAAGTCCCAAAGACTATTTTGACCATTGATTAAGCGTTCCAAGTTTTTATAAACTAAAGGTGTCACTTCCTGTTGTAGTAGTTCTGGTTGACGCAATACAGCTACTAAATCAGGAGAAATGCTAGTTAATCCAGATTTAACCCAATTTAACCAAGATTCCTGCATATACTTCAAAAACATATTTGCATTGGTCAAATTAATTGGTAAGGCAATAATTTCATCTTTTACTTGTTGATAAATTAAATTGTTACCATGAATATTTTGAGCCAAATTAAATAAAACTTCTCTAATTATATTTTCTACAATAGATTTAGTTTGGACTTGACTAATCCGATTTTGTTTATATAACTTACCTATTAATAGATAATCCCAATAATCTAGCGCTAAGTCTTCTATTTCAGCAACAATTTCCTGCCATTTAAGATGATAGATATTAAATACTAAATGTCTACGTAAACGTCTACAGGCTTGCGTCCCACCAGTTGCCCAAATTATTTGACCATGAATAAAATATAAACACCAGTTGTGTTTTTTTGAATTACTAATTTCCAATTTGCCACTGTATTGCAACTGAATTAGATTGTCTAATTCCTTGAAGAGGTGATTAGATGTAAATAAGTATACATTATTCATAGTTACAGCTTAAATGGGATGAATCAGAAATAAATTAATTTATACGGTGTTTTCTTTACCTAACTTAACACTAAGTTGTATTTTTTGAAAAAAAAACAGTATAAACACGGCTGTTAGTTCAGTGATAAGTAGTCGTGCAAAATAAATTTCATAGTTAGGAGAGGAAGTAGGGAACAGGGAACAGGGAACAGGTAAGGTTTACAGAGATTTTTTCTTCAATAACTATGTGCAATTAATTTTGCCTGGGTACTTATTCCCAAAAATCTGATAAATGATGAAAAATTTGCATAATGAAAAAATGCTAAATATTTCACCTTTCTCAGGATGAAGACTGAAAAAATGTTGTTTAATACTGAGATTGCTATTGATATAAAAAATTCACGCTGACATCTGCCATCGTGAAAATATGGAATAAACCCCACAAGGAAATCCAGAATTAAGTAAATTTTCAGAAATTAGCGTTGGCCACCTTGAATCCGATCAAACACACCACCATCATCAAAAAACTTCTTCTGTACAGCATCCCAACCACCCAAGTTACCGACAGTATAGAGTCGGGAAATTTTCGGAAACTTATTTTGTACTTCTTTAGCTACAGTAGAGTTAACTGGTCGAAAACCAACTCTGGCAAACTCACGCTGTGCTTCGGGAGTAAATAGAAATTTGACAAAGGCTTCAGAAACTTCACGAGTGCCTCTTTTATCCACATTTTTATCTACCACCGCAACGGGTGCATCTATGGAAATATTCGTTGCTGGTACAGCGTAAGAAGTATCTGTCTTACCTTGTTGAGCAGCTAATATTACCTCATTCTCATAATTCAGTAACACATCTCCCTGACCTTTCTTGTAAAAGGCATCACTTGATTCCCGTGCATCTTTAGGTAAAACTACAACATTGCGAAATACCTGTCTCACAAAATTAAATGCTTGGGACTCATTACCACCATTTTTAGTCACAGCACCCCACAAAGCTAAAAAATTCCATCTGGCACCACCAGAAGTTTTCGGGTTAGCAGTAACTATTTTCACATTTGGCTTGGTTAAATCTGACCAAGTTTTAATGCCTTTGGGGTTACCAGGACGGGTTTCTAAGGCCACAACAGAACGAGTCACAATTGAGTTATTTGGTGCTTCTCGTTCCCAACCAGGGTTAATTAAACCTGCTTGTTCAATTTTTTTTGTGTCTAAAGCCAAGGCTAAAGCGACTACATCTGCTGGTAAGCCATCAATTACAGCACGGGTTTGAGAACCAGAACCACCGTAGCTTTGACGAATTACTACGTCCTGACCTTTTTCTCGTTTCCATTTGGCCACAAAATCGGGAATGATTTTTTCATAAGCAGCTTTAGTCACTGCATATGAAACCAAAGTAATTTCTACCCTCTTACCTCTTTGGCTAATTAATTGTTGCTTCGCTATAGCAGGTAATGGCAAAAGAGAGGTAACACTCAAGCCAGCTGAGAGAATTAGTGCTGATGTTTTATAAGTCTGGGATGTGGGAAAGAATTTAGTGGTGTTCAGGGAATTATGAGTCATGAGATGCTGTTCATCTGGTAAAGAAATAAACTACTGTAAGTCGGTCGAATTGCAGTAATATTTGACTAGAAAAAGAGCGTATCAGATGAAATACCAGAAAATCAATAGTTGAGCAGGGCAAAAACCACAAAAAATCGACCGGATAACGAGAATATATGATAAAAATATATATTTAATCTTTTAAATAAGTTTTATATATAAAAAGACGTAATTTCAGAAAAAATTCATACAGGGACGCAATAGTACCCCGAACCTGATACAATCCCCATATTCCCTATCGTCAAAGTGAAGTTTTGGATTGCAGATATTTTTTGATGCCTGCAATCATCTTCCGCAATGATTTCACCAGTGACGATATGTCTATCAATTAACGGAGATCGAAGGAGAAATAGTAATGAGTGTGTGGCAACGTCCACTTAGACAATTACTAAGTGCTGTGCAAAATATAACAAGTCGCTTCAAGTCTAATTCCCTCAAAGGCTTTGTGTCTTTGTTTTTACTGGGAGTCCTATTCAGTGTTACCCTGGCAGCTTGCACCGGTAGCAATGAGAATAGTTCCCCTACTCAAAGTCCAGCAGCTAGTCAAAAGCAAGATGTAGAAGTCACTCTTGTTTCTTTCGCGGTGACAAAAGCTGCCCATGAAGCCATCATTCCTAAATTTGTGGAAAAATGGAAACAAGAACATAACCAAAATGTCACTTTCAAACAAAGTTATGGTGGTTCTGGTTCCCAAACTCGTGCGGTAATTGATGGTTTGGCAGCTGATGTTGTCCACTTGGCATTATCAGGTGATACAGAGAAAATTGAGAAAGCCGGACTAATTCAACCTGGATGGCAAAAGGAATTTCCTAATAATGGAATTGTCTCTAAATCTGTAGCAGCTATTATTACTCGTGCAGGTAATCCCAAAGGAATTAAAACTTGGGCTGATTTGACCAAGGAAAATCTTAAATTAATTACTGCTGACCCGAAAACATCCGGTGTGGCTAAATGGAATTTTTTAGCTTTGTGGAATTCAGTGATTAAAACTGGTGGTGATGATGCGAAAGCTACTGAGTTTGTCACTAATGTTTATAAAAACGTTCCTATTCTGGCTAAAGATGCACGAGAAGCTACAGATGCTTTTGCTAAACAGGGTCAAGGAGATGTTCTGATTAACTACGAAAATGAAGTGGTGTTAGCACAACAAAAAGGTGAAAAAGTTGATTATGTTGTGCCTGATGTAAACATTTCTATTGATAATCCCATTGCGTTAGTTGACAAGAATGTTGATAAGCATGGCAACCGTGAGGTTGCAGAAGCATTTGTCAAGTTTCTCTACACTCCAGAAGCACAACAGGAGTTTGTCAAATTAGGCTTCCGTCCGGTGGATGAATCGGTTGCTAAAAGCAAAGAAGTAGTAGATAAATTCCCTGCGGTTAAAACTTTGGGTACAGTTGATGATTTTGGTGGTTGGTCTGCGGTTGATCAGAAGTTCTTTGCTGATGGCGGAATTTTTGACCAAATTCAAGCTAAAATCAAACGCTGATAGGAAGGATTCAGTTGTCAGTTGCTAGGAGCAAAATTCGGCAACTGAATAACTGTAACAAGAAATCATTTTGCTAAAGTTTTACTTATTATATGACTGTATTGCCTACCGTAGATGCGGATCAAAAACAGCCTGGCTGGAAAGTGTTTTTAGATTATGTAATTCACCTACCTTGGACTTGGCGAATTACCATTTTCTACTTGTTTTTCATGTTGTTTATGCCCATTGGGGCTATGTTTCTGAAAGCTAGTACGGAACCTCCATCTAAGTTTTGGGAAATAGCTACTAGTCCTTTGGCATTGGCAACATATAATGTTACTTTTGTAACTTCTATTTTTGCTGCCTTGCTTAATGGCGTATTTGGAACCTTGGTGGCTTGGGTGTTGGTGCGATACGATTTTCCCTTCAAGCGTTTAGTCGATGCCACAGTCGATTTACCGTTTGCTTTGCCAACTTCAGTCGCAGGTTTAACTCTAGCAACTGTGTACAGTGATAATGGTTGGCTTGGTTCTTTACTGGCACCATTAGGCATCAAGGTGTCTTTTACCCGGTTAGGGGTAGCAGTGGCAATGGTATTTATTTCTTTACCATTTGTTGTCAGAACTGTGCAGCCTGTACTGCAAGAAATGGAACAGGAAATAGAAGAAGCAGCTTGGAGTTTGGGTGCTTCTCAATGGCAGACTTTTTGGAAGGTGATTTTACCACCTTTATTCCCAACGATTTTGACTGGTGTAGCTTTGGGTTTCTCCCGCGCGGTGGGAGAGTATGGTTCAACGGTGATTATTTCCTCGAATACACCATTTCAAGATTTAATTGCACCTGTACTAATTTTCCAGCGTTTGGAACAGTACGACTATTCTGGTGCAACGGTGATTGGTGTGGTGTTACTGACCATTTCTTTGGTGTTGCTACTGGCAATTAATTTCTTACAAGCGTGGTCAAGAAGATATGACAACAGATAAGCAAATAGGCAGGAAAAAAAAGAGTTGGATTCCTGGTTTGTTGATTGGGATTGCGATCGCTTACCTAGCTCTGGTTCAATATATTCCAGCAATTAATGTTTTTGTCCAAGCTTTCAAAAATGGCGTTGGGCCTTTTCTCTCCAATCTGAATAAAGCTGACTTTCTCCATGCAGCATGGCTGACCCTACTGTTGGCTTTAATATCCGTGCCAATAAACACAGTATTTGGTCTCTGTGCAGCTTGGGCGATCGCTCGCTACAAGTTTCCCGGCCGAGCTATAGTTTTAAGTATCATTGACCTGCCCTTTTCTATTTCACCAGTCGTTGCCGGCTTAATGATTGTCCTTCTGTATGGCAGAAATGGCTGGTTTGGCCCTTGGTTGCAATCCCATGACATCCAAATAATCTTTGCTTTTCCTGGGATGGTACTTGCTACTGCTTTTGTCAGTATGCCCTTTGTGGCCAGAGAAGTTATTCCTGTTTTAGAAGAATTTGGCAAAGACCAAGAAGAAGCAGCTAAAACTTTGGGTGCTAACGAATGGCAGATATTTTGGCGTGTTACCTTACCAAGTATTCGCTGGGGCTTACTCTACGGTGTCATCTTAACCAACGCCAGAGCCATGGGTGAATTTGGTGCAGTTTCTGTGGTTTCTGGTAACATTGCTAGTACCACCCAGAGTTTACCTTTGTTTGTGGAAGACGCTTACAAACAATATGAAACGGAAGCTGCTTTTTCAGCCGCTGTATTGTTAGCTTTATTAGCAGTAGTAACCTTGGTGCTGAAGGAGATTCTGGAACGCAAAACCCGCATTAAGGATGTGGAATAATTCGTAATTTTCCCTAATTACGATCGCAACAATCTGAGGAATATATCAAAATTATTAGGCACGGGGTTTTATGGCTGATGCAACTATAAATAAACGCATTCGCTTGAGAATACCAACTGACTATCACCAAGAACCTGTAATTTCTCGCCTTGTATCTCAATACGGACTCATTATCAATATTCGTGCTGCACTACTAGCAGCAAACGCAGTGGGTGATGGTTGGTTCGATTTAGATTTACAAGGTACAGCAGCACAAGTTGAAAATGGACTCGCCTATTTACAAGAATTGGAGTTAGAAATTTGGGACGAAAATAAAGTTGGTAATTGGTAAGCTCATGGGCTTTTAAATTGCTTAATTTAGGGTGGGCTTTGTTGCCCCCCACAAGAATTTCACTGTTCAAGCTCCTTCACCTAACATTGCAGGCAAATCAATTTCCTTGATACAAGTTGCACGCGATAATGACAAAATACAATCAATAATCATTAACAGGTCTGTTAAAGGAATTGCTTCACCACCCAAAAGATTATGGGCTGCCAAATCAGCTAGAACTTCTGGCGTACCAACATTACCAGGATTAATCACTGTTACACCGATTTGCTGCGATCGCAATTCCTCCCTTAATGAATGCACCACACCCCGCAATCCAAATTTAGAAGCACTGTTGGCCACTTCTCTTCCCGAAAAGTTATCACGACCGGAAAGTGAACCCATAAAAATAATTTTCGGATTATCTGACCGTCTTAGAGCAGGTAACAAGGCTTTAACCAAACGAATGGGAGCTAATAAATTTACGGTGATCACTCTGGTGATGTCTGCATCAGAGCAATTTTCAAAGCTGTAGTGACTGGTAAAGGCGTGATTCTCCCATGTTCCGCCCATATATAACAAGGCATCCAAGCGATCACTGCCAATGGCATGGGCGACCTTTTCCACACCCGCTAATACCGATAAATCTGCCTGAACCCATTCACCCCAAGGTGCAGCTGTCCGAGAAACAGTTACCAAACGTTGGGATTTGGATGCTAAATGTTCAGCTACAGCCAGCCCAATTCCCCGACTAGCACCAGCTACAAGAATTGTCCCCAAAGACATCATATTTTCACCTGTTTAATTGCCGCAAAATTGGAATTTGATGCAGTAGATAATCATTGCTTTACCCTACCCTTGCTAGCCATGAGCCAAGTATCTGATTTATTTCCTCTGGTCGCTCTAACGGCACCCAATGGCCACCATCAATGGACTCATACCGCCATGTTGCGTCCACATATTGGTAACAACGAGAAAGTTGTCCTTGTGTCATCCATTCATCATTACGGCTGTAAATGCCCATAGTCGGTACAACTATTCTTTTATGACGTTGTTCTCTTAAGAAGTGGCGGTAAATTACATCGCTAGCGGGATTAGCTCGCTCCCATATCGTCCAGAACCGGGAATCACTGCCATCAGTCAGCTTGGCTAAAATTCTATTGCCATCAGGATGGGAAGCAAATTTGTCTTTAAACCTTTTGGCCCCATGACTCAGATACCAATATCTACTAGCTTGATCCATACCATGCAAAACCAGCCACAGATAATGTAGAACATTTCCCATCAACATATCTCGCAGAATCTCAACGGCATGTCCCACAGATATTGCACAATAACTGAGGAAGCGATGGGGGTAATTAGCTACTGTTTCCCAAGAGACTGTAGCCCCATAGTCATGGGCAATGAGATGTACTCTTTCTATTTCCAACTCATCCAGTAGGGCAATGGTATCAGCACCTAGTTGAGTTACATGGTATCGTCTTACATCTGCTGGTGCTGAACTCTCTCCATGACCAATCCAGTCTACAGAAATTGCCCTGAAACCAAGTGTATGTAGATAACCTATCTGATATCGCCATAGGCTTTTGTCGTCGGGCCAGCCATGCAGCAACATGACTGGTGGGCCGGAACCACCTGTATCTGTGATGGCATATTCCACACCTCTAACTTTGACTAGCTTGGTGGCCGCAACAGTGATATTTTGATCAGACATTTACCAGAATTAATCCATTTCAATTGAAACAAAGACCGAATTTAGTTACCCCTGGAAATTCGATCTGAAAGCGATCGCGAAAATATGCAGCGTAAAAGGTTTCGTAAGGTTGAAAGCCCAGAGATTCATAGGTGTGACGGGCAACATCATTGCCGTTGATAACCATGATGCCCACATGAGAATGCTGTTGTGAACGCCCCACTGCTAACAAGGCTTGAAGTAAAGTTTTTCCCAGTCCTCGACCTCGATATTCTGGCAATACTGCCACATTTTCAATGATCCAAGGGGCTTGGGGTGTCAGAAACACGGGTTGATAATTTCCTCCCCAATATTGCTCATAGCGATCGCTAAAGGCTATGGTCGTTTCTACAGACCATCCCAAATCTTGCGCTATCTTTTTCAAACAGGAAAGACGTAACGGGCAGTAGTCCTCATGATTAGGTGTATAACCTGCTGCCGCTCCTACTGGCTTACCTGAATCTTCCAAAATCCAGAAATCTCCCACATTACCCCAGTTACCACCACCTACTCTTAACATTGCCTCAATAAATGGCAATGCACCCGTATCTGTGTCATGTAACATATCTTCCCAAAAGCAGCGATTCAACGGTGGTAGAGAGGCTTCATACTCTATTCTTGCCAGAAAAGAGATATCTGCATTCGTGGCATTGCGGATACTCAATCCAGTTGGCATGACAATTTCCTGGAAGTGCATATTCAGAAAAGATACAATCTGTATGTATCTAAAATACAGAGACATTCTTTCTCTTGTCAAGATACATACTGCATGAATGTTTATTTGTAATTAGCTAAGATGTCCGTCAAACTCACCAAAGCCGAACAAACCCTGCGTACCCGTCGTGCCATTTTGGAGCGATCGCGTCATTTATTTGCCACCAAAGGGTATGCAGCCACTGGAACAGAGGAAATTATCAACGGCTTGGGAATTACTCGCGGAGCTTTGTATCACCAATTCAAAGATAAGCTAGGGGTCTTTAAAGCTGTGGTAGCTGAAGCTTACGACGAGATGACACAATACATCATCGCCAAAGTTCAACCCATAGAAGACCCATGGGAACAGTTAGTTGTTGGTTGTCAGGCATTCTTAGAAATTGCCCAGCAAGGAGATTTGCGACGGTTAGTCTACATTGAAGCCCCAGCAGTCTTAGCCGCAGACACCTTAGTTGAGTTTGACCAGTATGGATTTTCTTTGCTCTATCAGGCAATTCAAGCAGTCGTCCAAGAGGGAAAACTCAATACCATTGATGCAGAAGGTTTTGCCCATTTAGTCAATGGTTCTCTCAATGAATTAGCTGCGTGGGTAGCTCAATCTAAAGACCCAGAACGATTGAAAACGGCTCAAATCTTAGTGGAAACCTTGCTGAATCACCATCGGTAGAAGCCATACTTCTGTAACTCCTGTTCGCGCAGCGTGGCGTAGCCATACTCCTGAACTCCTGAACTCCTGAACTTCTGAACTTCTGAACTTCTGAACTCCTGAACTCCTGAACTCCTGAACTTCTGAACTTCTGTAACTCCTGAACTCCTGAACTCCTGAACTTCTGAACTTCTGAACTTCTGAACTCCTGAACTCCTGAAGATGAAACATTACAACACCAGTGACGATAAGATGAGAGAGTAGCTCGTTTTGCTTTCCAAGGGTACTATCTCGTGCTATCTACACTGCGTGCCGACTTTCGCATCATCTTTGAACGTGACCCAGCTGCCCGGAATTGGTTGGAGGTCTTGTTTTGTTATCCAGGCTTACAAGCCCTAATGTTCCACCGGCTGGCCCACTGGCTGCGTAGTATTGGTATTCCCTTCATCCCCCGGCTGATTTCTCACATCGCTCGGTTTTTAACTGGCATTGAAATTCACCCAGGGGCTGTAATTGGTCAGGGGGTATTTATTGACCATGGAATGGGAGTCGTTATTGGTGAAACGGCCATTGTCGGGGACTATGCCCTCATTTATCAAGGTGTCACCTTGGGGGGTACTGGTAAAGAGAGTGGTAAACGTCACCCCACTTTAGGCGAAAATGTTGTCGTTGGTGCTGGTGCGAAAGTTTTAGGTAATATCCAAATTGGTAATAACGTCCGCATTGGTGCTGGTTCAGTTGTGTTGAGAGACGTTCCCTCTAGCTGCACAGTTGTCGGTGTACCCGGTCGGATTATCTATCGTTCAGGAGTTCGGGTTGCTCCCCTAGAACACAACAACTTACCAGACTCAGAAGCAGAAGTTATTCGCGCTTTAGTTGACCGCATCGAATCCTTAGAAGAACAAATCCAAACCCTTAAGGAATCTCAAACCCCAATCAAAACACCTGTTTTGGCAGGTAACTTTATGTTGAGTGAGGAAAAATTACCACAATCAACTCCCCTTGTGTGTAACCTCCGAGATAAGGCCATACAGGAATTTCTAGACGGTGCAGGAATCTAAAAATCCTAAGTCAAAAACTACGGGTTTATCGCTTGAGTAGACCATTCTTGGTTTTGCTGAAGGTGGTAAACCCATCTATTTTGTGGTTCACCCCGCAACTCTAGGTGATCAACTTGTATGGGGTCGAGTAGAAGCAAACAAAAAGTTTCTACAGGTTGAGTAGAATCTGGTGCTGGTGGTGCAAATGCTTGCGGGTCTTTCACCCTAGCTTGACCAGGTTCAGGCCAAACAAATTGTAACCGTGCGGCATCACTCAATTCTTGCCACATTTTGATTCTTGCTGGTTGTAAATGTGGATGAGAATTAGCACTAACTAAAATTAATTCGCCACTAATCCGAAATTGTTCTCTTGTGTTGGGAAAATACCAACAAACCTCAGCACCTGATTTTTGCTGTATTTGTTCAGCTTTTTCACTGCGAATATCGGTAATAAACTTTAACTGGTTACTATTTTCCAGAAACCCACGAAACACAACAGTCCGATTTGCTGGCAATCCATTCTCTCTAATCGTTGCCAGTTGTACGTAGCGTGAATATACAAGACTGCGGTTACGATGCAGGGCGCTAGTAACTAGACTTCGCCAAGGTGCAAGGGACATTTTGAATTTAAGATTGGCGAATTCTAAAAGGCAGTGGGTGACCTGAGATTCGAACTCAGAACCAGCGGATTAAGAGTCCGATGCTCTACCGTTGAGCTAGTCACCCACACATGAAGGTAATCATAGCAAACTTTCACTGTCGGCGCTAGTCTTTTAGGTCAAAAATCTATGAAATGGGGAATTGTAATGTAAAATTCAGCTTATTTTCGGTATTGTCTACATGAATTAAACCTCCTAGACGCTGCACCATGATTTTCACTAAGGTCAGTTCTAAGCCGGTGTTTGTGGACTTCCAAGGGTCATTTTTGGTAATGTGGTGAAATGGCTGAAAGATTTGGGATAATTCGCTTTGAGAAATTTCTATCCCAGAGTTGGTGATTTTGATTTCTATGAGTTTTTCATTCCCGCTGGCAGAAATTTGAATGAACTCGTTAGCTGGGGTACATTGGCAAGCGTGGCTGATGAGTGCGGTGATAATTCGCTCTAAATCGGTAATATCTGTTTGAAAAGAGGGAATATCTTCGGCAATGGTGAATGTCAATATTTGTTTTTGGCAATTCGCTACGTCTCGAAAAGAGTCAACAATGGGAGGAAGCCATGTTGATAGTTCAATTTCTATGAATGTGGGGGGGTCTGGTTCGGTTTTGAGAGATGCTAGGGTGAGTAAGTCATTGATGAGATTATTTTCTCTCCCACATTCGTTATGGAGAATTTGTAGAAGTTGGGGTACTAGGTCTAAATCAATAATGCCATTGGGGGTAAGTACACCTTCCAGTGTTTGAGCAACTAGGCTAATACTAGTGAGGGGTGTGCGTAGTTCTTGAGATAGGTTTTTGAGAAATTCATGTTTACTGCGTTCCCGTTGTTCTAGTTCTCTGACCTGGGCTGTGGTTTGTGCGTATAATTGGGATTGGCGAATAGCGATCGCACATTCGTTGGCTATATCCTCTACTAAGCCAATCTCTAATGGGGCAAATTTTTCTTCTTTAGTCCTGATAAGCCAAATATTGCCAAATATGCCTTGTGCATCGAAAATAGGACAGGCTAGCTGGCTGACGAATTTTAATGTAGGTTTCCACCCAGCGATGATTTCTGCACATTGCCAAGGCTGTTTTTGTAATAGTTGCTGATAAATATGGGGATAGTCTAGAATCTGTTTGCTTGATTCTTGGTGGTAGTCAGCATCTGGGCAATAGTCGCTGCTAACTGTGGTGGTAGTTTTTTCACCATCATAGAGTTCGATGTAGCAACGCTCAACTTGCAGTAATTCGGCTAATTCCTGGGTAACTATATGTAATATTTGTTGTACATCCCAGCGATCGCGGATTTTTTCCGTTATCTTGGATAATAAAGCTTGAAATTCTTGTTGTTGCTGTAATTGCCTGTGGTGTTCCTGTGTTTGCAATTCCAACTGAGATTGCAAATGTTGAACTTGTTGCTGTAGTTTTGATTGTAGAATAGCAATTCCTAGTTGCAATGCAATTTGTTTGCAGAGATCAATTTCACTTTGTTGCCATTGATGTGGTTCCCAACAATACTGAGCTATTAATAATCCCCATAAATCTTGTTGTTGGATAATGGGTACTACAAGGTTAGCTCTAACTTGAATCGCTGCCAAAAAATCTCTTTGTCCAGGATGTAAACCCGTAGCGGCAATATCTTCAACAACGTGAATGGAACCCTGCTTATAATGTTCTTGGTGTTCTGTTAAAAAGCAGGGAGCATTAATTTTTTGTCCCCATAAAGAAATTTCTGGCTTGAGGGTAGATTCAGCAATAATTTCTCCAGATTCCTGGGTTACTAAATGATAAACCATCAGGCGATCGCACTCTAGCATCTGCCGCAGTTCTAAAACTGTCTGCTGAATAATTACCTCTAACTCTTCACCTTGGCAAATACTATTGGCAGTATCCTTTAACAACTGTTCTCGTTCTGCTTGGATTCTACCTGCTAATTCTGCTTGTTTTAAATGAGTAATATTTTTACTGGTGCCAATTAATTGATAAATTCGTCCTTGATGATCCCGCAAGGGTGTTAGAGTTGTACTCCACCATGTTCTAATGCCTTGAAAATGCAGACATTGTTCATAGGACATGGTTTGCCCAAACCGCACACAATCTATGTAACGCTGACGCACCCGCACCGCATCTAAAGGAGAAAGAATATCCTCTGGTCTTTTCCCCCGTACTTCCTCTGAACGCAGTCCCAAACATCGCTCATGGGTGGGGTTCAGTGCTAAATAGCAAAAGTCCCCATTGTCCAATACATCCACAATAAAAATCGATGTCTGCACAGAATCGTACATACTGAGAAGAAATTGCTCGCTGCTACTCAGTTCATCGATGGCTGTAGTAAAAAATGGCGGTGCGGTGTTTGGCAAATCTGGGATAGATTTTACTGAATGGCTATTCATGGAAGAGTTCCTATGTTATATTTATAACTTTTATAGGCGCTCTCTTCATTATTAATACTGTTAAAAATACTTCTTAGCGCCTAAAGCTAAGTTGTCTTAACCCTTACCTAGTAGTGATTTTTTTCTTTCTCTACTTCTGTAGATAAGCTACGTGCAGTTCATTCAGGCAAGCTGAATCAAAGGAACTTTTTGTAAAGTATCTTACCTAAGCTAATTTTTAGGCAGGTACAGAGGTTAGTTGTTAATAATGTTTTAAGATTCTTACATATCCAGAGTTACAAACTAAAGTACATTTTCATTTTTGTTACAAATCTTAATAGATTAGAGAAATTGAGGGAGTTGGCTCTGGGATTAAATTTAGTCAATATAGCTATTTTAAGTCAAAACTTTCTCGGCGCTAATTCCTGTGACAATGGCAACAATTATCCAAGTTACAGCTAAACCAATTACTTCCCCTAAATATAACTGACTCATTTGACGCAAAAATATTCCCAATGTGGAACCGATGGGTAAAGCCACGGCCCAAGCTGCGGAATTCACAAATATCCATTGCCAAGCCGAGGATAGGGAAGGAGGAATTGCTAAACTCCATTGTGCCAATCCCATCATCAAACCACCAATACCTCCCGAAATAATTCCAGAGAAAATCCTTTGTGGAATGAAATCAGTTGTTGATACAGACCAACCCAAAGCACCGATACCAATAGCTGCAATGAGTGACCAGATGAAAAAGGTAGATAGCACCCATTTGACAGGAGATATAGTTTTTCTCAGTATACAACTTTGTGGCAGGGCGATCGCTAGCCCACCGATAGCAGCTTCCCCGATTCGCATATCTGGTGCTTCTCCCACCTCCACGATGAGCAAACTCACCAAAAATCCCCCCATGGTCGCGAAAATCCACAATAATATAAAAAATACCCCAGAGTAACGATTTTGAGCTTGACTAGAGGCCACAGACATTACAATTTCTCCAGGGTTAAAGGCTTAAAAGCTTTAGCTGCAAACATGTCCAGGAATACCCGACGACGTTGTTGAGGAGATTCGGGAGCGATATAACCCCACAGACTTTCCCAATAGAAAAATGAGAAACCAGAAAAATTGCGATCGCGTACTATTTCCACCTGTGCTTGAATTTGGTTAATATCCACAGGTTTGACTAAGGTTCCTGTTGAGATGCCAATTGCCACAGGAATTTGATTTTTCGCTGATTGCACCGCTGGTTTTTCTAATTCACCAATGAAAGAATTTGTATTATTCCGATATACCTGCAAAATCAATTCATCCACCAAACCTTTCTTGACCCAAGTATCCCAATCTTGTAAATAATATTTATACGCAAAGCCATGAGAATTGGGAGAAAGAGATACTTTTACATAGGGTTTAACAGCTTTTACCGCTTGGTGAATTCTCATCATAAACTCTGTAATTTTATCTGCCCTCCACCGCATCCATTCAGCATCAAACGGGTCAGTTGGTGGTTGTTTACCTTGATGTTCTTGGGCATACAATTGCACAGTAAAATCATCATAACCAAACTGTACAGGCATTCCAAAATGATCATCTAACTGGATGCCATCCACATTATAATTACTCACTACTTCTAAAATTAAACTGCCAATAAATTCTTGAACTTCTGGATGGAGAGGGTTTAACCAAGCTTGCCGATTGATTATGCCATCATTCATTTCTTCCGGCAAATTGGACTGGAGAGAATTCATTCCTGCTTGTCCTACTGTTAACCATTCAGGATGTCTTTGTACCAAAGCAGAATCACTGGGAGCCATTAACCCATATTCAAACCAAGGAATTACAGTTAAATTAGCATTTCTTGCCAACTTGACCAACTTGCCCAAGACATCTACACCACCATGGAGAAAGTTCAACATTGGTTGAGTTTCTTCTCCTGTAATCTCTTTGGCTACAGCACTTTTGTAAAAAGTATAGCCTCTATTCCAAACTACCGGATAAATTGTATTAAAATTTAGTTTTGCTAATTGGTGTACAGCCCGATCAATTCCCCAGGGAACAAAAAATACACCACTAGCAACATTAGTCAGCCAAACGCCGCGAATTTCTGTAGTGATTGGAGTTCTTCTTGGAGAAGGAATAGGAGTTGAACCAAGAGGAAATATCGTTAAACTGATTACAAATCCTAAACACAGCAAAAACCAAAAGCAACGGCGAATCACCCTATTCATCTATCCCTAAGATGTATCTTGGTAATTCTATATAACTACAAAATTGCCTGAAAAACATCAGGATTTTCTACATGCTTATTGCCTTCCAAAATACTTCAAAATATTAATATTTGATGATTTTATATTCATAAATTAAAATTTCGTGATAAGCAGATAATCAATAATTTCTATATAGTTTCCCTACCAATTTTGATTAAAAATAAATTGAGGATTGTTTTTAACTAATTTAAAATATTCTGATTTGATAGTCAAAATATTCGTTTTACTTTACCCACCTACCCCACCCCCGCTGTCGCGCTCCCTCCCCTTACCAAGGAAGGGGAGGGTTGGGAAGGGGTATTATTCATCTGCTGGCTACTTTTGGCAAATTGGTATAATTATTTGTATAAGTCTCCCGTGCAAAATAGCCCGCAGCAAAAGACGTAACTATATTAAGATGCCTAAAATTTAACTGTGTAATAGCTGATAATAAGAAAAAATTTTTAGGATCTAAATCCTAACAGAATATTTAATTTTAATCTGTTGAATTTTCGTCACATACAGCAGATCGGAACTGAATAAGGGACAAAACTTCAGAATACAGAACAAAGTCATTGTTTTCTTGTTCCTGCTGTATGTATCCTCAATGGAGATGAATATAAATAGCGGTATCTGGATAGTAAAAATATTAACAATTAATGTTTCACTATCCAAAATCCCAAAGCTTTATAGGTTTTTATTTACAACCGTCGCAATAAGCTTAAACCGTGTGTATCTGTCCCGCAACTATTTAATAGATTATATTCTTGCGCTAAGATAGTAACCTGCTTAGATTCAACAAGGCTAGGTTTCCAAGGGGTAGGGTTGTTGTAAGCGTAGAAAGATTCCACACCATCAATACCATATTCTGCTGCTAGGGGGATGAGATCAAAATGCGATCGCCTGTAACGTGCAGGATGGGCTAATACAGCTAATCCTCCCGCTTTATGAATCGCCTTAATTACATTAGCTGCTTGATAATCTTTACCTGTTGTTGGTTTGCTTTGTAAATAAGGTCTAATACTAAAGTGTTCTATATCAAAACCATAAGCCAAAATATGCACCTCTACGTCCATCAGATTGGCATTAATTTCTACTCCACTCCACAGCACAGGGGCCTGTGCTTCAGAACTATTCCACTTCCAGTCTTCTAACCAAGCTTGTGCTACTTCATAACCACCAATATTGTGATGGTCTGTAATTGCTAGTCCTTGTAAACCAATAGAAATAGCCTGTTCCATTAATACACTCGGTTGTAATTTGCCATCCGAGTGAACTGTGTGCATATGAAAATTAAATTGCGTGGGACAACTTTGGGCATCAATGCTCTGGAATACTTGCTTCAAAATATCAGTGGAAGCAGTAGACCGGGCAAAATTTACAACCATAACCCCTCTAAACAAAAATTATGTAATTCTCAAAACACCAACACACCGCACCCAATAACTAATCAGACATGACCAACAAAAAATTTGTCGATATGTAAAGACTACGTTAGCAAATCTTAAAGCTCGCGGTCATGAGTATTTTCTATTACTTTGATAAAGAGAGTCTCCAATATTGCCATGATTTGTGTAAAGACTTCTCTCCTCAAAACTGAAAATACACTCAGAACCCTGATTCAATATGACTTGTTTGCTCTAAACAGGTCTTTCAATCAACATTGACTAAGTGTAATTTTTTTTGTTTCAAGTCGGTAGTCCAATTAATTCACCAGTACCACTCACAACTTCCCCGATGACAGCAGCAGAGATATCTTGTGCCTGGAAATGGCTGATAGTCTGGTCTACTGCTTGGGGTGGGACAATTAATACAAATCCAATTCCCATGTTGAAAGTGTTGTACATAGCTTCAGCACTCACACCACCAGTTTCGGCTAACCAATTAAATAAGGGGGGAATTTCCCAACTATGAGGATTAATTTTAATGGCTTGACCAGAGGCTAAACATCGAGGTAAATTTTCCGGTAAACCCCCACCTGTAATGTGAGCCATGCCATGAATTTCCAACCCTGCTTTTAACGCGGCTAATACAGGTTGGACATAAATGCGGGTCGGTTTGAGAAAAAGTTCCCCCAGAGTTTCACCACCTAACAATTCTGGTCTATCGTTCCAACTCAAATTGCGATCGCTAATAATCTTTCTGACTAAACTGAAACCATTACTGTGGACACCAGTGCTAGCTAAACCCACAGCCACATCCCCAACTTGTACCTGGGAACCATTGAGCATTTGGCTTTTCTCAACAATAGCCACACAAAAACCAGCTAAATCGTATTCTCCAGCTTGGTAAAAACCAGGCATTTCCGCTGTTTCTCCACCCAACAACGCACAACCTGATAACTTACAACCAGCCGCTATCCCCTCAACTACCTGAGTTAATTGCTCTTTGTCTAACTTCCCAGTAGCTACATAATCAAGAAAAAATAATGGTTCAGCACCAGATGTCAGTACATCATTGACACACATAGCCACTAAATCTATACCCACAGTATCGTGGCGGTTGAGTATATGGGCAATTTTTAACTTAGTGCCAACACCATCTGTACCAGACACTAAAACTGGTTCCTTGTAACCCGTTGGCAATTGAAAACAACCGCCAAAACCACCTAGACCACCTAAAACCTCTGGTCTAAAGGTACTGTGAACAGAATCTTTAATTCGATTTACAAACTCTCTGCCTGCTTCAACATCAACGCCTGCATCCCGATAATCCATGCCTAACTACACCGCTATCAATCTGCTAAAAACCCAGGCTATTATCATCACATATTTGGGTACTCAATACATTAAAAAACTTCATTTTCTATACCGCGCCACCATTCACCCAAATTCATTAAATCTTGGTGAATATCAGCTAATTCTTCAGCATAGGCATTTTCTGATAGGATATGCTGCCGTTCTTGTAACTTTTTCAGGCGTAATTGTACTAATAACCAAGGCTTGGAGATACTGTCAGTCTTTTCTAGATATTGTGCTAATGTTTGGCTATCCATAAGAGTTGAAATAGTCTTGAGAGCAACTAAATATTCTTGATGATATTGTATCGGAATCTGCTGAGATTCCTACACTGAATTATTTCAGGCAATCAACAGACATCTGGTGAAATTACAGCAGAAGGAAGAAGACAGAAGTTGCAGAAGTTGCAGGAGTTGCAGGAGTTGCAGGAGTTCAGAAGTTGCAGAAGTTGCAGAAGTTGCAGAAGTTGCAGAAGTTGCAGAAGTTACAGAAGTTGCAGGAGTTACAGAATAATTCATGCTATTGCTGCTGAATTCTTGCATTTTTCAACTCCTGTTCTCCATCTTCCGTAGGTTCCTGTTCGCGTTCACGTAGTGTGACGTAGGCATAGCGTGCTGGAGGCATACTCCTGTTCGCGTAGCGTGCCGTAGGCATACTCCTGAACTCCTGAACTTCTGAACTTCTGAAATCCTGATTTCCCAAATTAAAAACAGCCACGAGCTATATTCGTGACTGTAGATGCGTTGATAACTTAAACAATCAACTAGGCTATGGTATTAAGCCTTAGCTAGATTTTCTGCTGCAAATTCCCAGTTAACCAAATTATCTAAGAAATTTTTGATGAATGCAGGACGAGCATTGCGGAAATCGATGTAATAAGCGTGCTCCCAAACATCCAAAGTGAGCAGGGGCTTTTGTCCGTGTACTAGGGGATTTTCTGCGTTTGGTGTTTTGGTGACTTTTAATGTACCACCGTCATCAACCAACCAAGCCCAGCCACTACCAAATTGAGTTGCCGCAGCGGTGGAAAAAGCTTCTTTGAACTGGTCAAAACTACCAAAATCTTTATCAATTTTTGCCGCCAATTCACCTGTGGGAGCGCCACCACCTGCTGGCTTTAAGGAACTCCAGAAGAAAGTGTGGTTCCAAACTTGAGCAGCGTTGTTGAAAATTCCTGCTTTGGCAGAGTCTTTGAAGGAAATTTGGATTACTTCTTCCAAGGACTTATCAGCTAGTTCTGTACCTTCGGTGAGTTTGTTGAGGTTATCTACATAAGCTTTGTGATGCTTGCCATAGTGATACTCAAAGGTCTCTCCTTTCATACCATATGATTCTAGAGCATTAAAATCGTAAGGTAGGGGGGCTTGTACGAATGCCATTTGATGAAATCCTCTCTTTACGGTTTTCTAGTTGAAAGCTATTGCCGAAGCTACGGAAATTACAGGTTTTGTCTGTATTGGTTTTATATCACGAATATCGAATATAAAACTTAACATTGTTATTTTACTACCAAAGTGTAAATTCGGATGAAATAGTCTGCCAATTCGGCAAATTATTCTGTTTCGGTCTGTTGGCTTGGACAAAGAGCAATATTTCCAAGTTAGATAATTCTGTGTTCACCACAATTGCACTTGATTATTCAGTGAAAAAGTCACTGGTGGTGGCGATATTTTTGCAATGAGAATTGCCTGAAAATTTACTTGGGGCTATTAGTTGTGAATCCCCCATAGATAAGGGGATTTTGCAAATATAATTTCTTCAGCTATAATTGTTGTTTTAATAAATTTTAAATAATCAACTTAAACGTAGTAATTAATTTTTTTGAGTAGTGATGTTTTTAAGTAAAATTCAAAAAATATCTCTATCTAGAGAGGGTATAAAAATAGCTTGAATACGCTGTGTATTGATTTTAGGGATTAATTAAGATGCAAATTTTTATTATTGCTAATAATGGTGAGTACATCATGACTCACCAACAAAATTGTCTAGGTTGTGGGGCTGAGTCAATCCATGAGTAATTTAACTTCACGCCAATGGGATTGACCTATAACTCAGCGATCGCATTCCTTACAACTGAGACAGCCGCTCTTGGTAATGGTGGATAATTTTTTGAGTGACTTCTGAGATCGTCAGTCCATCTGTTGTAATTTCAATGGCATCCTCGGCTTTACGCAGAGGGGAAACAGTGCGGTTACTATCTTTCCAGTCCCTGGCAGCAATATCTTGCTCTAGCTGCTGTAAATCAATTATCGGTTGTCCTTGCTTTTGAAAGTCTTGCTGACGGCGACGTGCGCGCTCACTCACAGAAGCATTAAGGAAAATTTTCACTTCAGCATGGGGAAAAACGTGAGTACCAATGTCTCTCCCTTCCGCTACTAAACCACCACGTTGACCCCATTGTTGCTGCTGTTTGACTAGTGCTTCACGTACTGAACTTAAAGCAGCGATCGCAGAAACTTTGGATGTTACCTCAACGGTACGAATAGCTTGAGTTACATCTGTACCATTAATTTTAACTTGGACGGGAGACTGGAGGCTTTGAGAGGGGGTTAATTCAATTGTGCATTGGTTCGCTAATTCAGCGATCGCTAAACGACCACTTTCGCTGATTCCCTGCTCATCATCAATGACTATTCCTGCTTGCAGCACCAGCCAGGTTACAGCCCGATACATAGCTCCCGTATCTAAATACACTAAACCTAGTGCTGTTGCAACTTGGCGAGCCACTGTAGATTTACCGGCCCCTGCTGGGCCGTCAATAGCGATAATCGGTTGGCGTTGGTGTAGCTCGTCAGAGACATCGCGCAAAATAATATTATCAATTAAGCGTGTAGAACCAAGACGAGCAGCGATCGCTATCATTCCTTCCTCCTGAATTTCCTCTAAAGACATTAAAGTAGTTGGTTCAACCAATTCAATATATTCAACAAATACATTGTTGACTTTGGCTATTTCTTGCCGCACCAATGCTATTAAATCGCTACCATTACGCACGCCAGCACGAAACGCGGCTTCAGCTTGCCGTAAACTGCGAAACAACACTGTTGCTTGCTCTTTTTCTGTTGCAGTCAAATATTGATTGCGAGAACTTAAGGCTAGACCAGATGGTTCTCGAACTGTTGGACAAGCAATAATCTCTACTGGCAAATTTAAATCAACTACTAAGCGTTTAATAATCGCCAGTTGCTGACCATCTTTTTGTCCGAAGTAGGCTCGGTCAGGCTGTACCAAGTTAAATAGCTTGGTGACAATCGTCGCTACTCCCTGAAAATGACCCGGCCGAAAATGACCACACAAGCCAGATATCATAGCAGATGGAGGGATTACTTGTGAAACCGGAGTTTCTTCTCTACTTTTCTGACCAATTCCCATCACTTCCGGAGTCGGTGCAAAAATGGCATCAACTCCTGCCTGTGCACAAGCCTGATAATCTTGTTCTAAGGTGCGGGGATAACGTTGATAATCCTCATTGGGGCCGAATTGCAGAGGATTGATAAAAATACTCACTATAACTGTCGAGTTTTCTGTTCTAGCTCGTTCAATTAAATTTAAATGACCTTGATGCAAATTACCCATGGTGGGTACTAGACCAATGGTGTGATAATTCCACCTAGATAAACTATCTAGCGTAGTATCGCCTTGATATCCTAACGAGCGACGTTCCTTTAAATAGCAGCGTAAAGCCGCAACTGTTGTCAGCAGGCGCACAAAATACCCCTAGTTCTTTTCAATCCTCTCCCCCGTTAGTGTATATCTGAAACTGGGAGATGAGGTGGATGAACTAGGGGAATATAGGTGATAGTGAAGAGCGAGTAATGAGTAGGGAGTAGGAAGTGGCAAGAGAAATGACAGTTAATATTCAATCCTTCACTTTTAACCGTCAATATTGCCTTTATCTTCCCAAAACCTCGATTTGTACTGGTGCAATGCCACTGCCCATCATGCCTAAAATACGAGCGGCAGCAGCAGAAAGGTCAATAATTCGGCCCCCAATGTATGGGCCTCGGTCATTAATTCTGACGACCACAGAACGACCGTTACGGGTATTAGTAACTCGAACTTTTGTTCCCATTGGTAAACTGCGATGGGCAGCTGTGAGTGCTTCAGGATTAAATCTTTCACCGCTAGCAGTAGCACTACTAGAGCCATCGTAGCCGTACCAAGAAGCTATGCCTTTAAAGTTGATTTTTACCCCACCAAAGGATATTTCTTGGGGAAACTTGGGAAGAAGAGTTGTTGTGCGACTGGGTAAATTCGCGATCTCTTTCAGGGGAGAAGCATTGCCTATCAGTCTCCGCAGCCGATTAGCGGCTTGTAAGGCATCTTGTGCAAGATTGTTGGTTGTATCTGCTAGGCGGGTGATTTGGTTGATTTCCACCAATTCTTGACCGTTGATTTTGATCATGAAGCGATCGCCTAGCTGTTGTTGGTCAGAGGAGCTTTTGCTTTTAGCTTGCTTGTTGACTAGAGAATTGCTTCCTGTTTGCCAACTGACGGTTATTTGGCTCGCATCCACATTGTTCTGGATCAGCTGATTAATTCTAGCTGCTAAGACACCAGCTTTGGATACTGGGTCATCATCAACGGAGTTGGTTTGGCTGGTTTCACCGACCACACTCCCAATACTGGCTACCTTGGGTGAGTTGCTATTAACAAGGGTGTACGACTGCACACCCTGAGAATTGCCTATAGCTCCAATTTTAGTCTCCACTCTAGAAACTGGTGCAGAACTCAGGAAGGTGAGTACAGGAATGTCTCGGATGAATAGGGTTGCCGCTTGCCTACCTCCCACGCTGTGAGAATGAATTTCAGTCACCACAGCATTGGCAGTGGAATTTCCTGCGGGGGTCTGATACTCTCCCACTTTGACTACATCAGCTGTAGGCAATTTTTGAGAGGTAAGAGCAGTTCCCTTGGTAGTTTGAGCACGTCCCACTGAAGGGAGTCCCAAAACAGCCGTTGACAGGGCGACAATAGTCCACAAATGTCTTTGATTCATGCGTCCGATTTTAAAGCGACTGTAGAACTGAGGTTTCATGATTCGCGGGTTTTTCACCAGTGAATAGTGATACCCCCTTAAACTCGAACTCGTTCCGCTTTCACTTTGTATTCATAACTGCAACAGACTAACATGAAGTTTTTGGCTTGGGGATCAGGGTTTTAGCGTAAGTCTTGGTTCGTTGACTAAATTTATGGGTTCCAAACAGGGGTGAAACCTGTTTCAATTGAGAATTTTGGCCATGTAGCCTTTTTTTTGTTTACACACCCATTTCTTATGAAAACTTAACAATTGCTGAGAGCAAGATTACACAAAAAATGTTGAAATTTTCTGAGCATCAATTCAGTATCTAACGTAAATAAAATTACTAATTATTTTTTGTATTAAATATTGTATTTTTTCATAAAAATACAGTAAATATAATGAGGTTAATCAAATATAGTCATTTGTGAAATTCAAATATCTTGATAATCAAGACTTTTTATTTTTTGTATTACAGAAATACTACACTTAATTTTCAATAATCACTACTTGTGTACACTGAAAAACACTTTTTTATTTAGAAATATATATGTATATATTAGATGTAACGACTTAAGTATTTTTACTAAAATCAACATTATGGGAGTGCGGTAAGTATTTTTTCTCATCGTCAGCAAAGTAATAATGAGACAATAAAAAAATGGTGAGAATAGGATATTTATTATTTTTCTAAGTAATAAAAGCTACACATGCCTCACTTAACCACTTGTATGATGTTTTAAATCAAGCTGTCTGCATTATGGAAAAATCAGGAGAGTTAGAATCAATACCATCAATATTTCCAGACGTTCTCCAAGATTTGTATTCTAAGTACAAATCGCTGCAAGCAGGTGCAGTAGCGAACTATATCCCTGAATTAGCTAAAGTTAATCCCAACTTATTTAGTATCTGTATTGCTACTGTAGATGGACAAATTTACCAGGTTGGTGACTATCAACAGTTATTTACTATCCAGTCAATTTCTAAGGTGTTTGTCTATGGATTAGCACTAGAAGACCATGGACGGGACTATATTTTAACAAGAGTGGGAGTAGAACCCACGGGGGACGCATTTAACGCTATTATTCTCGATGAACAATCCAAGCGACCTTATAACCCGATGGTCAATGCTGGGGCGATCGCTACCACTAGCTTAATTAAAGGTAATGGAGCGACTGAACGTCTCAACCGCTTATTAGAGATGTATCGTCGTTATATTGGACGTGATGTATTTGTAGATATTTCTGTATTTACTTCTGAGCGCAGCACTGGACATCGTAACCGGGCAACTGCTCATTTGATGTTGAATTTTGGCATGATTGACCAAAATATTGAAGAAGCACTGGATTTGTATTTTCAGCAATGTTCGGTGATGGTCAATTGTCGGGATTTAGCAGTGATGGCAGCAACTTTGGCCAATAAAGGTACTAACCCGGTGACAGGGGAACAAGCTGTAGATAGTGATTATATTAAGGATATTCTCAGCGTGATGCACACCTGCGGTATGTATAATTTTGCAGGTGAATGGGCTTATAAAGTAGGAATTCCGGCTAAAAGCGGTGTGTGTGGGGGAATTATTGCAGTTGTTCCTAATCAAATGGGCATTGGTGTTTTTTCACCGCTTCTTGATTCGCGAGGTAATAGTGTTAGAGGAGTGAAGGTCTGTGAAGAATTGTCTCAACGTTTGGGCTTGCATCTGTTTGATTGTCGCCACAAGTAATCATTGGCACATGAGAAAAGTTCTGTAGGGATGGGTGATAGGCTGAATGGGTAATCACCCTCTTGAATAGTGGGAAATAAATGATACAAATAGAGATGCAAGGAGTGTCACCCCATCTTTTTAAGAGGGGTGAAACTACCAAAAATGGCGTGTGAGAAAATGCCAATGTGACCCCCAAGCTAGCGATCGCTTGACGTAATATTCTTGATGTAAATTTTCGGAACCAAACAAAGGCGATCGCTCAATTGTCGATTTTGGACATGAGGCGATCGCCTTTGCCTATACTTCTCTCTTCCTCATATAGCGGTAGACAAGGGAGACAAGGAAAGCGAGACAAGGGGGACAAGGGAGACAAGGACGAATATCTTTTTTTTCCTCCCCCTCACCTCTACTCTTTCTGTCACCTGTCACCTGTGAACTGTCACCTTCTATATAGCTACTGCTGGACGATGATGTAGCCAGGGGTTAGCGGTTTCTAATTGTGCTGCCAAACTAATTAATGTCGATTCGGCCGCGGGTTTGCCGATTAACTGCACACTGATGGGTAAACCATTGCTGTCAAATCCCGCAGGAATAGCGATCGCTGGTAGTCCCGTGGCATTAGCAACCGGACAAGGAGCAATCCAACGAATAATATTTTCAAAGGTCTCTTCTGGACTCAAATCTGCCCAGACCCCTACTTTGATGGGTGAATGTAAATATACAGGTAAGACCAACACATCTATCTGGTCAAAAAAGGCGACTATTTGCCGAGACAGTATCTGCATTTGGGCTACTGCTTGCAAATACTCCCCAGCAGACCCAGTTCTCGCTAATAAAAAGCGATTTAAAGATTGTAATGCTTCAGCGGGTAGCCCAGATGCACCAACGGAAGCTTGCCAGACGATTTGGAAGGGTTGGACTAAATCGGTCAAATCAAGATGCTGTTCTGTAATCTGGTGCCCAAATTGTTCTAATAATTTGACAGTTTGCAAAACACCTTGTTGACAGTTAGGGTCTGCATCTCCCAAGGGAGGAACGCTGGTACTAAAAGCGATGCGTAAGTTGCTGAGTTTTTCTTGGGTTGCAGCGAGGAATGAGGGTTGAGGTTGGGGTAACCAATAGGGATCACCGGTTACATAACCAGACATGACATCTAACAAAGCTGCTGCATCAGCCACAGTCCGACCTATGGGGCCATTGGTAGCAATTCCTGCCAAGCGATCGCCTACAGGTGCATGTGTGACTCTCCCTCTCGCTGGTTTAATTCCCACCAAACCACAACAAGCCGCAGGGCCACGAATGGAACCACCTCCATCGGAACCTTGGGCTAAAGCACATAGTCCTGCGGCAACTGCTGCGGCTGCACCACCACTGGAACCACCGGGAGTGTATTCTAGATTCCAAGGGTTTCTGGCTGGGGGAAATCCATAGGGTTCAGTGTAAGGATAGGAACCCAATTCCGAAGTAGCGGTTTTTCCCAAGAGAATAAATCCAGCGTTTTTAATCAGGGTAACTACCCCATCATCATAGGTAGGGATATTATTTAGCAGTGCGGGGTTGCCATAGGTACAAGTTACACCGGCTACAGCGTTCAAGTCTTTGATGGAAATTGGTACGCCAAAAAAGGGCGGTAGTTCTGAGGTGGTGGTGAGTAATTCGGTTTTGGCTTTGGCATCAGCGATCGCTAAATCTGCTGTCACCGTAAAATAACTGCCCAATTGAGGATTTAAACGTTGTATCCGTTCTAAATAAATTTCCACCAACTCTAGGGGGGAAACTTCCCTACGGCGGATTAATTCCGCTAACTCTAAAGCTGGTGTAAAAGCTAAATCCGTTGAATTCATAACAATAGCCCAAAGGTAGGAATCGTTTCTCTGTCAACATCACAGGCAAAGTAGTTTACATGGCGGAAAATACTTTGATTGTGTCCAAATATTGGCGGGTAAATCCTCTACATGAATTTATTTGCACTAAATGTATACAAAATTTATACGGGAACTCTATCAATAAACCATACCCTCTGGGTAGTTTTTAGAAATAAGATGAAACATATAGGTATTCGTAAAAACTAAATTTTTCCAATTTCACGTCAGCATTGCATTTATGTAGATGGTCAAAATTATTATTGCTGATTTTAGTAATCCTGATTTTTTTAAGTGACCGCTCTAAAATTTAATACATTTATATCTAGGAAATTCAGATCATAACTTTTCTCCCATTAACTTTAATATTTTCTTAAATCAGTTAATAATTCCCGATGCTGCAATTTAGTGACTGAATAATTCATTAATATCTCATGTCAAGTATGACTGATTACTTATAATCTCAATACTAGGCTAATTACTTATTTCTGGAATCACAATTACCAATCTATCTCAGGATTGATAAGTGTTAACAAAGACTAAATATATTAGTTATTAGTAGTAGATAAATAATTTAGGATCTCAACTTGGCATGATAATTATGACCTCAAGCATTTTCAACTTAGTGCTTGTGGTAGAGAGAATCTGGTTGAGCAAAGGATTACATTTAATCAATATGCAAGCAGTTATGCAGGGTGTCTGACACTATTTTTTTGTCTCATGGAGTAACAATTAATATGAACAACCAACCATATAATCGTGGTAGTGGCAGGTAGCTTTTCTCATCTTACACTTCAATTACTAATGTCAAAAACTGCATCTTTTGTAAGCGCAATAATTAGAGTTAGTGGCTCAATTATTTTCAATTGTTTTAGTTTTTTACATGGGTGTAAGAAGTGAGAATTTACCTTAATTGTCTAGTCAGTCTCACAAGGTAATTACCTGTTAACGCCCTTGTCAGTCTACAGATTATACCAAGAGCGATCGCATTTTGCCGAGTGCGATCGCTTCAACAATTTCATCCCACTCAACAGACTTATAGCAGGTGACAGGTAACAGGTGACAGGTGACAGTGCTAAAAGCCTTTTGCTGTCTAAGTTTTATTGTTAGTTAATGTCCTAACCGCTCTGTCCATTGCTATAAACTAGATTTCTGTCCGTCAAAATTTCGTAACCTGTCTCTGTCACTAATACAGTATGCTCAAACTGAGCAGAAAGAGCATTATCGACGGTGACTGCTGTCCAGCGGTCAGATAAAATCCGCGTAAATTTTGACCCAGCATTTAAAATTGGTTCAATCGCTAAAGTCATTCCCGCACGTAGCTTGACATTGGGTATTTCTGGAGTGCGGTAATTAAACACTGCTGGTTCTTCATGTAAATTTCTACCCACACCATGACCAGTAAATTGTTCCACTACACTAAAGCCATTAGCTTTCACATAGTCTTCAATGGCCCCGGCAATTTCATTTAAATGTACGCCAGCTTTAACTTGTTCAATACCTTTATAAAGAGATTCCTCTGCTACGCGAATCAGTTTAGCAGCTTCAGGAGATACTTCACCCACAGCGATGGTTATACAGGAATCACCATGAAAACCTTGATAATATGCACCAGTATCGACTTTTAACACGTCCCCAGTGCGAATGACTTTTTTCGGGCTAGGAATTCCATGTACCACTTCATTGTTAATACTAGAGCAAATGGAAGCTGGAAAACCGTGATATCCTTTAAAACTGGGAGTTGCACCCATTTCCCGAATGCGCTTTTCTGCATGAGCATCTAAGTCAGCAGTCGTCATTCCTGGTTGGACTAACTCAGCAATTTCCTTGAGGACTGTAGCCACAATTTTCGCTGATTGTCGCATGATTTCAATTTCGCGGGGCGATTTAATCTCAATACCGCGCCGTTGTTTTTGAACTGGTTTTGGCTGGACTGGTTGAGAAAGTAGGTTAGAGAATATGTTCATGGGAAATTTAGTAGTTACTGGCGCGTGAGCAGAGAAGTATTAAGTTTTTTCTAGCTTTGTTGAGAAATAATATCTATATTTAAGTATATTTAAGTTAACGTATTTTTGCCAATTAAAAAAACCTCCTCTTCCAGTAAGTGATGATCTTGAGTATTGACAGAATGAGGAAAATTAGACTTTGACATAACTAACTTACGAGTATTTAGTTTTTAGTATTTTTATCTTCTTAGCTGTCAGGAGTTATTCACTAATCTTAATATCTCCTGTCATGCCTGCTTCTGTGTGTCCAGGGACTGTGCAGCGTAGTCTATAGGTTCCAGGCTTGAGGGGTACAAATACCCATTCTGCTTCTGCACCGGGTTTTAGTTCTAGTTCACGAATCGCACCTTTGATTTCGACATTTCCTGCTTCCACTTTTTGCGTCCAAATGGCATCAGCAAAATCTTTAGCTGTGAAGTAATGTTTTAATTGACTAGGATTAGTGAGGCGGAGTTTATAGCGTTTTCCAGAAACGAATTCTAGGTGATTGGGTAAAAATTTCAATTCATTAGCAGCATTACTTAAACTCACGGAAATTTCTGTGGGTGTTTGTTTTAAGATATCACTGGATAAGTTAGCGGCTAAAGCTGGATTTATTGCTAAAAGACAGAAAGCAGAAGTAATTAGAGCAAGAATAAAAGATTTTATTACACCGTATTTACAGTCTTTTTCGACTGTATAGGCTTGGTTTGTGATGTTTATTTTCCATTGATAAATGGGTAAATATGTATGTTGATAAATATTTGTGAGTAAGTTTTTCATGGTTCGTATCTCTGTGATTATAAATATTTTTTTGTGATTAAACAATAGCTAAATTTAAGTTTTTAAAAAATTAAACGCTGGTAATTTCCATTTAATATAAATTTTTGATTTAAACTCAGGACTTATACATAGACTAGGAAAAATATGAGTTTTAGATTGCTTCCCTGCAATTGCAATGACGAAAATAGGTGAATTTTGCATAAGTCCTAAAGCTGAAAGGTCATATAATTTCGATAATATTCAGTTAAGACAAATTAGGCTAGTTTAAAAGATAGATAAATTCAGCGAAATCATTTATTGATGATGTTGGGTTTCCTTGCGTCAAGCCAACCTACATAATTGATGTTTTTGACTTTTACTAAACACACAACAACTTACTACCCTAGATGCTTATGGTTGAAATTTAAGATGATCAAACCATAGTTTGCAATGGTTGGAGTCAAGCCAAAATCGGTAATTAAAATCCAAAATTGGCTGACTCCTAAATTATTACCTGATGCTTTGTAGTTCTGCGACTTGTGGGCCTGCTGTGACTACAACAATTTTATCAGGATGGAGTAACTCCCGTGCTGCTTGGTTAACTTGAGACAGGGTTACTTGCTCGATTTTTTGACTAAAGGAGAACAATTCTTTTTCATCTAGTCCATACACTTCATTCATGAGAATTCTGTGTGTGAGTTGTTCTGGATCAGCCAAAGACACATTGTAATTGCTAATTAAGGTACGTTTGGCTAGGTCTACTTCTAGGTTGGTAACTCCTTGTTGATGGATTTGTTGTAATAGTTTGCGAGTGCTAGCGATCGCTTTGCTGGTATCCTCAGGACTAGTCTGCATCTCGATGAGAAATGTGCCTGTATTCTTGCTAGCTAGGAAATTGCTATAAATGCCATAGGTTAATCCTTGGCGATCGCGTACTTCTGCTCCTAATCTACTAGATAAGGTATCACCACCCAAAATTTGATTCAAAATCATGGCGGCATAGAAGCGTGGATCTTGGCGTTTAATCCCGGTATACCCCATATAGGTGATGGCTTGGACTTTCCCTGGTAAAACTGGGTTGAGGTTAACTACCTTCTCTGGCATGTTAACTGTGGGATATGTTAAGTCTGGAGGCTTTCCTTGGACTTGCCAGTCACCAAGCTGTGCTTGAATCAGCGATCGCACTTTTTCTACATCAAAGTCTCCTACCAAAGCCAATACCGTTGTATCTGGACGGTAATGTTTTTGTTTGAAGTCTAGGACATCCTCATGGGATATTTGCTTGATGCTTTCCTCTGTGGGCAGGTTATGTAATGGATGTTTTTGCGGATAAATTGATTGCAAAAAAGTCCGATTTGCTACTTTATCCGGGTCATCTAATTCTGAGTACAGAGAAGTTAAAGCTTGCTGGCGAGATAATTCTAGTTCCTTTCCAGGAAAAGTGCTATTTTTAACTACATCCGTTAAAGTTTCTAACAGCACTGGTAAATCTGAGGCTAAACTCACACCTTTAATTCTCACCCCTTCCCGATAGGCGGCAAATTCCAAATCAGCCCCCCGGTCTTCCAAAGCTTTGGCAATGGTAAGCATATCTTTGGTGGTCGTACCATTCATTAAGTTATCTGCTACCAATGCGGCTAGTCCACCTTTATTTTTGGGGTCAAACTCTGGCCCGGCTTTAATATAACCTCTCAAAGTGACCGTTGGGGTGCTTTTATCTGGTAATAACAACAACCGTAAACCGTTAGCAAAGGTGTATTGCTGCGGTGTGTTCAGTTGCCATTGGCTATTACTTTCTTCCACCTTTGGCAAGTATTTCACCATTTCTGCCGGGACTAGGGGTGCACCACCAGCAAATTTTTCTTGGGTGAGAGAAGGGGTAGATTTGTCCGCAGATTTAGATTCTGGTTGTGTTGGTTCAAACCTACCCACAACCCTTGTTTCTGGTTTTAAATACTTGTTGATTACCTGGATGACATCGGCTGCTTGTACCTGACGAATGCCATCTAAATAGCGTTCTGTGTAAAGGTAATCACCAGTAGTAGTTTCATCAGTACCTAATTGCATTCCTTGGCTGTTGATGTCTCGGCTATTTAAAATTACCGATGCCAAAATTTGGGTTTTTGCCCGTTCTACTTGGTCTGATGTTATACCTTTTTGAGCCAGTTGGGCGATCGCCCTCGTCAAACCTGTTTCGATGTTCTGTAAATCTTGATTTAGTCCTGGTGTGACAGAAATATTGTACCATCCACCTGCGCGTAAACTACTCAAACTTCCTGTCACATCACTAGCTAAACCAGATTCCACTAATTGATGATAGAGATAAGAGTTTTTACCCGCACTTAATATGTAATCCATCACACTCAAAGCTGGTATATCTGGTTCCTTGATATTGGGAACTGGATAGACAACTTCTAATAGTGGATTTGTCCCTGGTTCTTTGAGGACTACAGTCGAGGAAGAGGTAGCAACCTGAGGTACAGCAGCGGTGGAGACAGGGGAAGAATGATGATGATTAGCAATTTTCCCAAATACTTCTCTCACTCTATTTAAAGTTGGTGCAGTTTGAAAGTCACCTACTATCACCAGTACAGCCCGATCTGGACTGTAAAATTCTTGATAATATTTTTTTACTTGATCAACGGTGAACTTTTTGACATCAGCTTTAGTTCCACCTACAGGTAAGCCATAGGGATGTTGGGGAAATAAAGCCCTCATCACAGACCGGTTGAGGCGATATTCTGGGTTATTTTCGTACCCTTGCAACTCAGAAATAACTACCTGTTTCTCACTCTCTAACTTTTCCCGATTAATGAGTAAGTTTTGCATTCTGTCTGCTTCTAAGACCAGTAATGCTGGCAGTTTTTCCCGTTCCGCAGTGTTGTAATAGGCCGTTTGGTCGTAGTAAGTGAAAGCATTAGAGTCACTGCCTAAGGCATTAAACAACCTACCAAACTGAATGGGGCGGCTGTTTGTCCCTTTGAACATCATATGTTCCAACTGGTGGGTAATACCGTTGATCCCCACTGCTTCATCTCGTGACCCGACTTTATACCATACCTGTACTGATACTACAGGGGCAGTATGTACTTCTTTGGTCAGCACTGTCAGACCATTAGCCAGCACTGTCTTCTGTACATTGTTATTCTGGGTAGTAGTTGTAGATACTAAAGATTCTTGATGATTACCCTGAGTTGAGTGAGGGAGTTTATAGCTAACAGCAGAATCATGATTGAGCAAAAACATGACAATTAGCCAAACACTCAACACTATGAATGAAAACCGATGTTGATGCACTCTGGAAAAAACAGACATAAAGATTTACTTAGTATGTAATTTTTATTACATACAAATAAATTGGCTTTTGATTGTAAGTCTGGAAACCCTGGTAAATTCCAATGAAAGGTTATTATACTCGCGAGAGTATATTAATCATAATAGTAGCAAAATTAACCTAATTTCTGTAAAAATCGAATAAATTCCAAGGGTAAGCCATCTGTATCAGCAATAAAAGCTACTTCCAAAATGCGATCGCCTATTTGTTGTTGTGTTGGTTCTAACAGTATTTTCAGCGGTTGGATTAATTCTGGTTGGGTTGTAGCGGCTTGGGTAAAACTAGCTTTTAAATTGTTTAGCCACAGAGATAAATCAGCAGTAATGGTAGTGATATCAAAAGAAAGATGATAATAACCTACATAATGCTCATCAGCAAAGGCATCTGGGGCTGGTTTAGGCTGGGGGATTTGGATTAGTTCAATGCGGCTATCTAATCCTTCCAACCAACAGGCTAGAGTGTAACCTGTAGTAAAGTGATCGCATACAGTAAATCCTAACTGTTCATAGAAAGCGATCGCTCGATGAATATTCGCCGTCCGAATTGAAGCGTGGTGCATGATTTACTCCTGAGTCCTTAGTCATTAGTCACGTGCCCATGACCAATGACTAATCACCCTACTCAAATAACCTGAAATAAGGGTAACGTATCGGCACCCCAGGCTCCTTATCTAAATCAAAATTAATCACTTCCCAGCAAGGTTCCTCCGTCGAATCAGGACTGAACTCTACTGGTAATCCATATAAACGCGCTGCTGTAGATTCCGGCTGTCCCGAACGCCAAGGCGTACTACGCTCCAAATAACCGCTCATTAGCTCCTGATAACGTCGCGCAATCACTACCTTGGTGGCTCGATAGCCTTGAGTATACAGCTTATCTAGCGCCTCGTGAATTTCAAATCGAATCCCATCAGGATGGGTGTGTTGACGATACCATTCCCCATTCCATCTACGCCAGTGACGGCCAGATTGTAGATGGATCAATTCTCCTGTGTCAGGATTTGCCTCAAACGCACCATGACGCGGACAGAGATAGGTATCCGTCAATGTGAGCGCAGGAATAGTTTGGCGACAGTGAGGACACTGTATTTCCGGGCCAAATATCGGGTACTGCAAGCCTGGATTCATCATGAAGTGGTTACAAACATAGTTTTGTCTTCACCAGCACCAGTAAATGTAATAATACACTTCGGCTCTGTTACCTAAGGTTACTTGTTCACTACCGCACAGCAACATAATTGCAGGGGGAACAATTATCACCATAGCCTGAACAGACAAGTCAGACCACGTGATATCCTGGTTTTGCAACCAGCCGCAAAGGTTGGAGTTTTTCCAGTGTTCCTGGGTACCATATCCATATTCTATCGTGTCTACCTCTTCTTACTGGACATCTCCTGATTTTTCACCAGCCGCCTTTATCGCCTCTAACGCGGTCGTTGTTGGTTCCGTTAAAATAGCAGCCGGAGTCAGCATCTGGTATGGCGCAGTGGTCAGAGGAGATGTAGAACGCATTGAAATCGGCGAATCTACAAACATTCAAGATGGAGCCATTTTACATGGCGACCCTGGTCTGCCCACAATTCTAGAAGATCATGTCACTGTCGGCCATCGGGCTGTGGTACATTCAGCCTACATAGAAAGAGGCAGTTTAATTGGCATCGGTGCAACAATTTTAGATGGAGTGAGAGTCGGAACAGGCAGTATTATTGGTGCAGGGGCAGTTGTAACGAAAGATGTACCGCCTTTTTCTTTGGTAGTTGGCCTGCCTGGGAAAGTAGTTCGTCAAGTGACGGAAACTGAAGCCGCAGACCTGATAGAACACGCCAAAAAATATCAAAAACTCGCCCTTGTTCATGCTGGCAAGGGAACTGATCTAGGTTTTAGAGTAGATGACAGGTGATACTAATTAAAAATTAAAAATTTTAGCTTTTTCTTATGTTCCTGGACGAGAGCGAAGATGATCGGGTATATGATGGCGATCGCCTAATATTTCTAACAAAGGGCCATTAACGTCAAATTTGAGCATACTGACCGACGCAACCAAAATATTTACCCGATAGCGATAGCGTCCTAAATCAATTCCCAGTAAACTGCACAACAAAATGCGAATCGTGGCCTTATGGGAAACTACTAAAACATTACCTTGGGGATGTTTTTCTTGAATTTCCGCAATTACAGGCATCGAACGGTTAGCAATATCTACCGCTGTTTCTCCGCCGATGGGGGCATTCCAAGCAGGTTCTGTTAACCATTTTACGTAGTTTTCGGCGTAATTCTCTTGGGCGAAGGATTTACTCTTAGTTTCCCATTCGCCGTAACTACCTTCTCTGAGTCCGTCACGCAACTGCATTTCCAGACCGATAGCATCACAAAATGGCTTGGCAGTTGCAATTGTGCGCTTCATCGGGCTAACATAAACTGCTTCCCACTGCAATTTCTTATAAACATCGGCAAAACTCTGTGCCATCTGTATCCCTTCGGATGTCAACTCCGCATCGGTTGCACCGCAGAAATTACCACTTTGACTAAAAGTAGTTTCTCCATGACGCAGTAAATATAAATTGAGTGTCATAGCTGATATGGCAATTGGGATAAAAGAGTTTGGGCAACGCCCAAATTACCATCATTCTCCATAACGAGAATGTCACGGCAGGACAGAGTAATCAACCAAAAAAGTCAATCAACCACAATATTCCCCATTCCCGTTGATTGATATTCATGATTCTTTACAATTGAATTTGGAAAAATTGCCCACTTCGGCTAAAAATAAAAATTGAGAACTGTTGACAAAACTTTAATTTTTACTTAACAGAAGGTTTCTAGATATGGACATCGATTTTCGTGTAGTGATTGTTTTAGCACCCATCGCTGTTGCTGCTGGTTGGGCTGTGTTTAATATTGGCGCTGCTGCTTTAAGACAAGTTCAAAATTTCTTGAACAAAGAAGCTTAAACTCGGCTTGAATTGGTATTGGGCATTGGTGGCTGGGTAATATTGTTATTAAAATTACCCGCTGCCAATTACCAATTCCCTACTATCACTTACTTTTTGTGAATATCGATTCCTTACTCCAACCCTTTCAACATTTTGGTGTCAAGCTAGGACTTGAGAGGAATTTTCAACTCCTAGCTCACCTCGGCAACCCCCATGAAAAAATTCCTGTGATTCACGTGGCGGGTACGAATGGGAAAGGTTCTGTCTGTGCTTATCTTTCCTCTATTCTCACTGAGGCAGGTTATCGCACAGGGCGTTACATTTCTCCCCATTTAATAGATTGGACAGAACGCATCTGCATTAATGAACAGCCAATAGTTGCTGATGAGTTGTGTCAAATAATACTACAAATTCAAGATGCCATTGACCCTAAGGAAGAATCACCGACTCAATTTGAAGTTATTACTGCGGCTGCATGGCTATATTTTGCTCAACAGCAAGTAGATATAGCAGTGATGGAAGTGGGACTGGGGGGCAGGTTAGATGCTACTAATGTTTGTTCTCAACCCTTGGTGACGGTCATTACTTCCATTAGTCGGGAACATTGGCAACAATTAGGGCCGACTGTAGCTGATATTGCGGGTGAAAAAGCGGGAATTCTCAAACCTGGATGTCCTGCGGTATTAGGGCCATTGCCACCAGCAGCAGAAAAAGTAGTGCGATCGCGTGTTTTGGAATTACAATCTCCTCTCATCACCCCTCAGCCGTCTCATCCTATCCAACCAGGATGGGCAGAATATCAAAAAAATTTTTATCTTTCTTCGGCAGATATTGATAAATCAGCAAATTTCCCATCAATTCAATATCCATTACCCTTACAGGGTCAAATTCAATTAACTAATTCTGCCTTAGCTTTAGCCACAATTGAAGTATTACAGCACAAAGGTTGGCAAATTCCTGAATCAGCCATCATCAATGGCATGGCTAAAACCAAATGGCCAGGAAGAATGCAATGGTTGATGTGGCAAGAACATAAGTTATTAATTGATGGCGCACATAACCCAGCCGCAGCAACAGTTTTACGTGATTATGTCAATGGTTTAATAGCTGCTTCTCCTTCTCCTTACGTGACCTGGGTGATGGGAATGTTAGCCACAAAAGACCATGGTGATATTTTTCAAGCCTTATTGCAACCAGGTGATCAATTATATTTAGTTCCAGTCCCCGATAGTAATTCCGCTGCTACTCATGATTTAGCTGATTTAGCAAATGAAATTTGCCCTCAACTCAGCCTGTGCAGCACCTATGGAGATGTATTTTCAGCTTTAGATGCTGCCTTTGCTAAGGAAAATAACCTAGTGGTTCTTTGTGGTTCCCTTTACTTACTGGGTCATTTTTTGGGTCAAGTCAATTCCCGTTAGCAACTAGCAAATAACAGATATTGAATATACATCTGATGCTCACTAATGCGTGTGTTTTGACACCCTTGTAGAGACGTGACGATGGCGCGTTTCTACATTGATTTTCACCAAATTTTCATTAATTTTTGTGGGGTAGGCAAGATGCCTACCTCTTCAACGAATTAGCAGCCCATCAGATCATTTTGGTGAAATGCCCCTAACGATTATTCCATTGTTGGGCAGCATCTTCTACGGCTTTATCTACTGTTTTTTCACCCAACATAGCCGCTTGTAAATTTTCGTAAATCGCCTTTTGCAGCAGTTTTAAATCTTTCAAGCTGGGTTTTAATATTTCCGCTTGCTGTAGTTGTTGGGCACTAATTACCCTAGCCTTTTCCACCGTTGTGGCAGTTGCAGGTACATCCTTAAAGTAGCTATCGGACAAAGCTTTAGTGGTTGATGGCAATACATTTGCTGCTTTGGCAAAAGCTAGTTGATTTTCGTCATTGGTTAAAAACAAAGCAAATTTCAAGGCAGCATCAGGATTTTTGCTTTCACGAGGAATAACAACATTCATCACTGCCACATTTTTCTTCCCTGTGTCTCCTGTGAGTTGGGGTGCGATCGCTGAAGCTTGAGCCACTTTAGGTGCATTATTAGCAATAGTCTTGAGAAACTCTGGCCCAGAAGCTAAAAAAGCTGTCTCTCCAGCTTGGTATAAATCTATTGCTTGGCGATGTCCTTGTGTTAGCACTTCCTTCGGCAGTAACCCTTTTTTATACAAATCTACCCAGTATTGGAAAGCAGCCTTCCCTTGAGGAGTGTTAAATGCTGCTTTTCCCTCACCATCAACTAAGGTGACACCCATTTGCACAAAAGACTCCAACACCTCACCAGAGTCTTGAGGCACAAAGGTGGCAAAAAAAGCATATTTGCCTGTTTTATCTTTGATTTGTTGTGCCACTTGCGCCAATTCTGCGTAAGTGGCCGGTGGTTTAGTGATACCTGCTTGTTTCAATAAATCAGTGTTATAAATAGTTAGTCTCGTTGTGAGATACCAGGGAATGCCAAAACTTTTACCATTCAGGGTACTGGCTTTCCAAATATTAGGTAAGTAGGAGGAACGAACCTGTTCAGAGACTTTTCCATCCAAATCTAACCAAGCATTTCGACCCGCTAACTGAGACGCAAAATCTGGATTGAGATTTACCACATCCGGTGGCGTTTTTGCGGAGACAGCTGTTAAAATCTTGTTCTCCATGGCTGTCCAAGGCACATCAACCCATTTAACTTTGATACTTGGGTTCTGTGACTCAAAGGTGGTAATTAAGCTTTGGAAGTAGTTGGTAAATTGAGGTTGCAGTTGCATCGTCCAAAACTCAATATTTGCACCTGTGGCAGATGTTTGTTTGGAATTCGAGTCAACATTACTAGTGCTACAACTTACAATCCAGCTACTGAATAAGCCCAGTAATACCCAAATTATAAATTGTTTGAATTTTGGCAATCGAATCATTGTGGTACTAGTTTGTGAATTAATCGGGTTTTTCCAACTGATTTTGCAACAATTTTAAATGACTACTTGATTTGCGTCGCTCGGTACTATATAGATTACTTGGTAACAAAATCACTCTGAATTAGTATTAAAATTTTCCATTTAGCAATCTAGCGGGTAAAACTGTTGTGAAAGCCATAAGTAACTTAAGTAGTCTTTTTGGTAAATCCAATAAAGGAGTTGGCATTGAACTTGCGCCCGAACGAATCAATATTGTTCAACTACGTAAGCAACGCCAAGGCGTAAAATTGGAATCTTTAATTACAGTGCCAGTACCAGAGGGCATGATGGTTGATGGTCAAATTAGCGACCCTCCTGGTATGGCACAAATCATCCAACAGGCCATAGCAGAAAATCAAATCAAGGCATCTCGTGTGGCTACATGTGTGCCAGGACGAGATGCTATTGTCCGTATTATCCCTGTGCCGGCAGAGTTGGATGATAAAGAGTTGCGGGATATGGTTTTAAACCATGAAGCAGCTTTATATTTGCCCTATCCTCGTGAAGAAGCAGATGTAGACTATCAGAAACTTGGTTACTTTGTAGATGAAGATGGCATCGAAAAAGTACAGGTATTATTAGTTGCTACTCGGAAGGAGGTGACGGAAACATATCTTAATACATTTGGGGAAGCAGGATTAACTGTTGATGTTTTGGAAATTAACAGTTTTGCCTTAATTCGTACTATTCGAGACCAGTTAAGGTTATTTAGCCCCCAAGAAGCAGCGGTATTAGTTGATATTGAATTTGATAGTACAGAAATTGCCATTATTATCAATGGTGTGCCGCAATTTTCTCGGACTGTACCTATTGGCACCTATCAACTACAAGCAGCCTTATCTAGGGCTATGAACTTACCAGCAACAAGGGATATGGATATGTTAATGGGAATGACAATTCCTTCATCCCAACCTGTAGATGGTAATAGAACAGGTATGACGGGAATTAATCCCGGTATGGTGGCAATTTTGAAAGTTTTGGGGGAATTAGCTGACGAATTGCGCCGTTCCATAGATTTTTACTTGAATCAAAGTGAAAATTTAGAAGTAGCTCAAATTCTCTTGGCTGGACCTGGGGGTGGACTGCAACAGCTAGACGAATTCTTGACCCAACGATTAAGTTTGCCAACTACCCAAATAGATCCGATTAGTTCTTTGTCATTGCAGGTAGATACAGATAAATATCCCCAAGTCAACCGTCCTGGTTTGGGGATAGTGCTTGGTCTAGGAATGCGGGAGGTGTGAGGATATGTATAGTTTAGAAATTAATTTTCTGAAAGACCGGCCTGGCTATCTGAAAGAATCAGAAAGCAAGGTTAAACAAAAAGTTGATTTAGGGAATTTAACACCTATCTATATAGGAGTTGGGGTAGGTGTAATTTTGCCCACAGTAACTGGGTTGGCAATGTTATTTTTGCAACTAAAAACCGGCGAAGTCACTCAGACAATAGGACAAATAGAAGCAGAAACCAAGGCATTAGATACTAAAATTGGCAACATTCAAAAAATCAAAGGTGAGTCTAAACGCATTCAAGGGGAAACAACAGCGTTAGTCACAGTATTTGATCAAATTCGTCCCTGGTCAGCTATGTTACAGGATTTGCGCGATCGCATCCCTGCCAGAGTGCAAATCGAAAATATCAAGCACGTACCAGTTGATTTGCGAAAAAGCTCATCTCAAAAAACAGATACACCCAAAAATTTACCTGGTGATATAGTAATCGAGGGTTTTGCACGTAATTTTGCGGATGTCAATGACTTTTTATTGAGTGTAGAACAATCTAAGTTTTTGGATGGTACCACCAGTAAAATTACTAATGCCGAATTAGTAGATGCCCCAAAAGAAGCGTTTACCATACCCAAAAATAATCAAAGTGGCCAGGATAAAATTAAACCCCCCAAAGTGGTTAAATATACTATCAAAGCTTCTCTAAGTAATGAGCCTGCATCTGATTTAATTCAAGAATTAGAGCGCAAAGGTTCCCTTGGACTAGTAACTAGGCTTCGTAATATCCAAAAAATAGGAGTCATTGCCAAATGACACTCAGTAGCGATGATTTAAATTTTGCCGAACAAGCCTCAGGGTTAGAACAATCTTCCTCCCCAGGCTTTCCCGTAATATTTGGTATAGCTTTTACACCACAAATTATTGGTGGGTTAGCAGGTGGAATTGGACTGTTAGCTGCTGGTTCCCTAGTTCTGAATCTGATTATGCCAGCATGGGATAATTACCAACAATTGCTCACCAAAAGCAACGAATTACAATTACAAGTCACCCAAAAGCGAAGTCAAGCGAAACAACTAGATAAAGCAGAAGCAGAGTTAGCCACTGCTAAACAACAGCAAACTCAAGTATTAGCTTTATTTGCCAATGAACAAAGCTTAGATACTTTACTAATCGATACAAATCGACTAGTAGAATCAACTAATGCACGAGTTCCCCGTAATGCAGTGCGCGCTAAACTGAAAAAATTTGTCCCCATTACAGAAGCGCCAGAAATTATTACTGATGGTAGTTTTGGCAACGAAGTAGACAGTAAATTAAAGCGTAGCATCGTCGATGTGGAATTAGAGGGAACCTTTGAGCAAACGCAATCTATTATGCGTAATATTGAGCGGTTACAACCTCTATTAATTATCAAAGACTACAATTCCCAATTAGTACCACCAGAAACATCATCAGCCAACGATAAAGACAAAGTGGTACTAATTGGGCCAGGAGCTATAACCACATCTTTTAAGCTCCATGCTTTGATGCCACTAAGTCCAGAGGAGGCAAAAGCAGAAGCAGCAAAACTAGAGGCTGCTAAAGCGAAAGATAAGAAAAAGAAATAAAAATTATCTAGCAAAACAACACCAAACTAGTTCCTAAAACTTCCACAAGCATCTACAAAATATCTAATTTGTAGTTAAGCAACTCAACTAACAGTAACAGAATTTTATTTGTTGTGAGGAATGGACTGTGAAACAGTTTCATACTAATGGTTTAATAGCAGGCACATCTGCCGTTTTATTACTAGCTGCTCAACCAGCATTAGCGCAAACTACAGAAATTACTGAAGTAAAACTAACTCCTGCTAATGGTGGCATTAGTTTGGTTTTAAATACTGCTAATGGCTCTCGTCCGCAAATTTTTACCACTAAACGTGGTAAGTCTTTAGTAGCTGATATTATTAATACTCAATTACGTATCCCTCAAGGCAAAAACTTCCGCCAAGAAAACCCAGTGTCAGGGATTGTATCAGTAGAAGTTAATCAACTAGATTCCAACAGCGTCAGGTTGATAGTCACTGGCAGCAACGATGCACCCCAAAGTCAGCCATTGATGCGGAAGGACAACAACATTACCTTCGGTTTCACACCTTCTACTAACACCATAGCCTCAGCACCACCGTCATCGCCTCAAGAAACTACTAGCGCCAACCCAACCACTAATACTAATAACACTGCCCAAAAACCCGATGTACTGGTACCTAATCCACAAGTAACCATTGACGGTAAACCAGCACAACCATCTGGACCGGGACAGACTTACAATGTTGCTCCTCCCTTCCTTCCCAGAGCAGTTGCTCCACCAGTGGGAGATATTTCTGTAGCCAATATTGATGCGTCTCCCAGCGTCATTGATTTGGGTACTCAAGAAAGAGTACCCCGGTTAGTGTTAAGAGATGCACCAGTGCGAGAAGTTTTATCATTATTGGCCCGTGCTGCGGGGATGAACGTAGCTTTTGTGGGAGGAGAAGAAGAAGACCAAAAAACTCAGAGTAGTGCAGAGAAAGGTGATCAACAGATATATCAAAAAATCTCCTTAGATATTGAAAATGAGCCAGTGCAAGATGTATTTAACTATGTCTTGCGTCTGAGTGGTTTAGAAGCAAATCGTAGTGGAAGGACAATTTTCGTAGGGCCAAAGCTCCCCAACAGTACCCGCGACATCGTTATGCGAAACTTGCGACTAAATCAAGTTACAGTGGGTGTGGCTTTAAACTTTTTAGTCGCCTTGGGTGCAGAAAGTGCAGTTAGCCGTGAACGCTTAGTTACCAGTGTGAACGCTGTACCCGTAGGCGGTGCGTCTACAACAGCAATTACCCAAACTCAGACAACTACAGAAAGAAAAATCGAAACTCAAAGAGTAGAGTATAAGGATTCAACGCCTATATTGAGAGGTTTGCAAGCATCTGGGGATGAGCGGACAAATTCTGTGACTTTGGTCGGCACTCCCAAGCAAGTGGAAATGGCTGTAGCCCAATTGACCCAACTTGATATCCGCCGTCGCCAAGTGGTTGTGAATGTCAAGATTATTGATGTTAACTTATCAGGAGTTCAAGACTACAACACAAGTTTCTCTTTTGGAGTTGGGAATAATTACTTTGCTGTTGATGGTGGTGCTGCCACTTTTAACTTTGGTGGTTCTAGACCAGCTACTGGTACAGAAGTATCAAATAGCGTGACTGAAACTCCTGTTACTGTTAATCCACTGGGTAGTGCTAATGTTTTTCTTAATCCGTCTAATCCATCTGGTCCATCAGGAGTAGCAGGAGTTAATTCTGATCCCAAAACGGCAGGTATTACACAGTTCACGCCTGGAACACCTGGAACTACCACTACGCAAATTGTACCCACAGCAATTAATCCTGTCACTGGTGAACCCACAGGTTACGGCTTCCAAACAACAACAACTGCTGGTACACCTGACAGATATACCTTAGAGTTACCAACTTTATTTCAATTCCCCAAACGTTTCCTTGCTAGCTTGCAAGCACAAGTCACTAGTGGTAATGCAAAAATTCTCACTGATCCGACCCTAATTGTACAAGAGGGTCAACAGGCAGTTGTTAACTTAACCGAGCAAGTTGTAGGTAATATTAAAAACGAAATCACCTCAAGCAACAGCTTAACCACCCAGACTTTCACGGTTGAAAAAGAACAAGTAGGTCTAACTTTAGGTGTAAAAATAGAGCGGATAGACGATAACGGTTTTGTTTCTTTATCTGTTTCTCCCTCTGTTAAAGCTCCTCAAGCAACTCAACAAGTGAATCTTATAAACAATTCCACCCAAACCATATTTTTGGTCTCGGAGCGTTCTCTACAGTCTGGTTTAATTCGTCTGCGAGATGGTCAGACACTCATTCTCTCAGGTATTATTCAAGACCGCGATAGAACTACTGTTACTAAGCTACCCATCTTGGGTGATTTACCATTAATTGGTTCTTTGTTTAGACAAACCAACAGAACTAATGAACGTAAAGAAGTAATTGTCTTACTGACTCCTCAAATCATGGATGACTCGGAGCGTTCTAGCTATGGTTATAACTACACTCCCAGCCCTCAAGTTAGGGAAATGCTGGAACGTCGAGGCGTAAGAACACCTAATAATCGTTAAGTGAGTAAATACCCGAATTTTTGATTGATACCAAATCGAAAAATGTTGGCAACAGATGATTGCCCCACCCGCGCTATCGTGCACCCTCCCCGCCAGCGGGGAGGGTTGGGGAGGGGTTTACTCAATGTGTTGGTTGCTTTTGGAGAATTGGTATGATTCGGGTATGGAAAACTCAACTCAGCATAAAAAAAGGAGTCTAATTTAGACTCCTCAAACAACAAAAGTTAGTTCAACAATAACTATTTGATGGTGACTTTACCACCAGCTTCTTCAATACGCTTCTTGATGTCTTCAGCAGCTTCCTTAGCTACACCTTCTTTCAAAGGCTTGGGAGCAGCTTCTACTAAGTCCTTAGCTTCCTTCAGACCTAGACCTGTGATTTCACGAACAATCTTCAGGACAGCAATCTTCTTGTCAGCGGGTACAGCTTCGAGAACTGCATCAAATTCGGTCTTCTCTTCAGCAGCTTCGGCAGGAGCAGCAGCTACAGCGCCTACAGCAGCTACAGCAACGGGAGCAGCAGCACTAACACCAAAAGCTTCTTCAATTTGCTTAACTAATTCAGCAGCTTCTAGCAAAGTCAAAGATTTTAATTGTTCGAGAATTTGATCGGTTGCAGCAGACATTGATATAACTCCTAAAGAATTTTGAATTTTGTGTTGGTAATTGGTAATTAGAAAAGATATATTACCTTTTCACTTTTACCCTTCAGCACTACCGCTATTTTCTTTATCAGCGACAGCTTGAATGGAGCGAGCCAAAGACCCAGGAACTTCGTTGATGCCAATAGCAATCTTGGATGCTAATGCATTGATAGCACCAGCAATTTGACCCATGAGTTGTTCCTTGGATGGTAGGTCTCCCAGAGCTTTTACATCAGCTTCTTTGAGCAGACGACCTTCCATCACACCACCGCGAAGTTCTGTCTTCTTGGTAGCTTTTTGGAAGTCTTGATACGCTTTAATCGCTGAGGAAAAGTCTTCTTTGACTAGCAAAAAGGCGGATGAACCTTTGAGCAACTCTGATAGAGGCTGCCATTTTTCTTCGTCCTGAATGGCAATACCCATAAAGGTGTTTTTTGTCACCTTACAGATTGTGCCACTAGGACGTAGCCGCCGCCTTAAGTCAGTGATTTCTGCAACTGTTAGCCCTTGATAATCAATTACCAGTGCCAAAGTTGACTCGCTCAAAGTGCCTTTGAGTTCAGCAACAATTTCTTTTTTGTTTTCTAGTGTTCTACCCATGCTTATTTCACCTCCAAGGGCAAAATCATCGAACTGGTAATTGGTGATTAATGATTGGGAATGGATAGTGGGTATAAGCTATTCTCTGCTTTCCCCAACTCCCTTGCTTCATTTTCACCTGGTTCTGACCCACCGAAAACAATTAACCCCAGCTGATGGGCCGGGGTCGGAGATTATTACGTTTAACGCCACAGTGATTAAACAGTTGTTCAAACTTCAGGCGATTAAAGTAGCAACCTCGGCAGGGTATTAAGCTGTTAGCACCTGCTGTCTCCGGCTTTGCATATTAAATTTTGGATTGTGGATTTTGAATCTTGGATTTGAGATCGAAAGTTAATCATAGATGAAAAACCAATTCTCTAGTTACCAACTGCCAATCTCAAATCCTAACTCTCAAATCTCAATTTATGCTGCGTCGGTCAGTTTTAAATCTCTGAGGGCTGTGACATCGATGCGAATCGAGGGACCCATTGTGGAAGAAACATACAGCGACCGCCAGTAACGACCTTTAGCGCCTGAAGGACGGTTACGGTCAATGGTTTCTTGTAACGCCTTGAGGTTGACTAACAAATCTTCAGGCGAGAAGGAAACTTTACCAAACATAACATGGACGATACCAGTCCGATCAGCCCGGAATTCTAATTTACCAGCTTTGAATTCAGCGATCGCACTTGCAACGTCGAATGTTACTGTACCACCTTTAGGAGATGGCATCAAACCACGGGGACCTAACAATTTACCAAGCTTTGCTACCTGAGGCATTACATCAGGTGTGGCAATGAGCTTGTCAAAGTCCATCATGCCTTTCTGAATTTGGTCAATCAGTTCTTCAGAACCAGCAATATCAGCACCTGCATTGGTTGCTTCTGTGACCTTTTCCCCTCTAGCAATAACCGCCACCCGCACAACTTGCCCTGTACCTTTGGGCAGTGCTACCGTTGTCCGCAATTGTTGGTCTGTATACTTGGGGTCAATCCCTAGACGGATATGTGCTTCCGCAGCTTCAGGAAACTTAGCTGTTGCTGTTTCTTTCAACAATGCTAAAGCTTCTAAAGGAGCATAATCCTTATCTTCTACTTTGGCTTGCAACGCCTGTAAACGGCGTGATACTTTTTTTACCATTCTTTTCTCCTGGGGTCATCTCGAAGCTGTTAGCCTCTCCCCCGATAATGTTTTTGTTAATGGTCAGTTGTCAGATGTTAGTAGTTATTTTCTTATTTACTGTCACCTGTCACCTGTCATCTGTCACCTAATCTGTGACTGTTACACCCATGTTTTTGGCGGTTCCTTCCACAATCTTCATGGCTGCATCAATGTCGTTAGCATTGAGGTCAGGAAGTTTGGTTTGGGCGATTTCCTTCAACTGTGCTCTGGTGATTTTCCCAACTTTCTTTTTGTTGGGTTCATTGGAGCCTCTTTCAATCTTCGCTGCTTTCCGAATCAAAACTGATGCTGGAGGAGTTTTGAGTACAAAGGTGAAACTCCGGTCTTCATAAACGGAGATTTCGACGGGAATTACCATACCAGCTTGGTCAGCGGTTTTGGCATTGTACTCTTTGCAGAACATCATGATGTTCACGCCGTGTTGACCCAGTGCAGGGCCCACTGGCGGTGCTGGGTTGGCTTTTCCAGCATTCAGGGCCAATTTAATGACCGCTACTACTTTCTTCGCCATTGGTATTTAGCTCTGTTTTTCTACCTGATTAAATTCCAATTCTACTGGTGTATCTCGTCCAAAGATCGAGAGCAGAGCTTTTAGCTTACTCCGTTCTGGGGAAACTTCAATCACCTCGCCTTCAAAGTCCTTGAATGGGCCTGAAAGCACGACTATCTTATCACCTGTAGCCATATCAATTTTGACTACTGGTTCTTGTTCACTGGTTTGTTTGAATATACGTTCTACTTCTGAGTGACTCAGGGGTAATGGCTTAACGTGGCCGCGTCCTTTGCCGCTACCACGCTTCTGTTCCGCTCCCACAAAATTAATGACGTGGGAGGTGTTACGTACCACCTGCCAGGTATCATCACTCATTATCATCCGCACTAAAACATAACCAGGGAATACTTTTTCCTCTGTATGCTGACGGCTGCCATCCTTACGAATTTTCACCGCAGGTGTGTGGGGAATTTCTACTTGGATGATTTTGTCAGCTACGTCAAAAGTTTGGATGCGTTGCTCTAAGTTTGTTTTTACGCGCTTTTCACAGCCAGAGGCCACTTGCACTGCATACCAGCGTGCTTCTTTTATCGCTGTTTCTAGTGCTTCCTCAGACTGCAACTCCGAGTCGCGTGGTTCGTCTGTTGCAGAATTCATCAGAATACCTGTTTTGCTGCCCAAGCAAACAATCCATCGACCAAGTATATCAAAGAGGCGGAGAGCGTCACCATTAATAACACAGCTGCTGATTCGCTCACCAACTGCTTGCGACTGGGCCAAACTACTTTTTCCAGTTCTTCTTTAATGCCTTGGATGAAGTTGTTTAAGCTAAAGCCATTGGCAGTTTCTGCTATTTCTGCTTCGTTTTTTTTGGCCACGGTCGTTGTACCCCCCGTTTCTTAGATAGCTATCACCTTGTTTTAGTGAACTAAGGTGTTCAGCTTCGACCTTATGTTCTGGACACAAGAAAGCTGCTAGTAAAAAATAATTATACCCGAAATAATAGACGCTTTTTGCTGGATAAGCATGAGCGTTTTTGCTTCGGGCAATATTTTTTCCTGTTGAGCGCGCCCTGGAGGACTTGAACCCCCGACATCAGGTTTTGGAGACCTGCGTTCTACCAACTGAACTAAGAGCGCACAAGCTATCTTGGTTTCAGTGATTGCGCTGAACTTTTTCTAGTTTAACACAATTCGTTTGTGATTATAACAGAATTTTTGGGAAAAAGCAAATCAGCGGCAGATGCCGCTTACTAGTACAGACTTCTCTCCTGGGCAGGAGGGAATTACAGAGCGCGGTCGAAACGTTGTTTGATACGAGTTGCTTTACCAACGCGATCGCGTAGATAGTAGAGTTTGGCACGACGCACTTTACCACGACGGATAACTTTAATGCTTTCAATCCGGGGAGAGTGCAATAAGAACACCCGCTCAACACCCACACCTTGGAAAACTCGACGGACTGTAATTGTTTCGTTGATACCGCCGTTGCGTTTAGCAATTACTACTCCTTCGTAAGGTTGGACACGGTATTTATCGCCTTCTTTAATTTTGACTCCGACTTTAACTGTGTCACCAACGTAAATATCAGGCAAATTAGACTTTAATTGTTCCGCTTCTATAGAGCGGATAATCTCTTGAGCGTTCATGGCTTCTTTTTCTTCTGAAAAATCTCACGATCATTAATCATAAAACTATTAATGCCTGAGAGTCCAGCCAAAAGTTTTTTCAGACGACATGCACCATAAATTTACCAAATTTGACTGATTTATTAAAAATGATACAAGTGATACACTGACAAAGTGGTACAATTATATGTTGATATGTTATTTACTGTCGTAATTACCACCTATAATCGTGTTAATTTACTTAGGCGAGCTATAGAATCTGCATGTAACCAAACAGTAGATTGTGAAATATTGGTGGTAGATGACTGCTCTGCTGATGAAACAGAAGCTTTTGTCAAAAGTTTAGGTAATAAAGTTGTTTATCATCGTCATCAAGCAAATCTTGGCCATGCAGCGACGGTAAATGATGGAGTGCTCAAGTCTAGGGGTGAGTGGATCAAATTTTTGGATGATGATGATTATCTTGCCCCCCATTGCTTGGAAGAAATGGCTAAAGCCATTAAAAAGCATCCTGAGGCTGTGATTTGCTCTTGTGTTGCGGCTCAGGTTGAAAGTAATGGTGTGGAACTGAGCAAAACTCCTAGATTTGGGCCAGGTTTAGCTTATTACACTCCTCAGGCAGATATTCACTACGGGATGCTGCTTGATGTTTTACCCTTTGGGACACCAGTACAAGTTGCTTGTCGTCGTGATGTGTTTATGGAAACTGGTGGATGGGATTCTACATTTAATACTAATTGTGATGATATTGATTCTTGGATTCGCATTTCCCAGTTCGGCGATGCAATTTTCCTGAATCAATGTTTAGCCTATCGTACTATGTGGAGTGGTGCATTTAATCAAAAAATTTCCTTATCTGAGCGGTTGACTGCCAATGTGGCAGTTAAGCAGAAAATTTATGCTTTAGTAAATGAAAAATATCGTTCATCTATTCCTAAGTTTGAAGAGATTACGGCTTATTTACAATTACATTGGCTGATGGTTGCTGTGAAGCAGAGAAATTTAAAAGGTTTCTTATCGCTAATGGATATGAGGATATTTTCACTGAATGCTTGGAAAATTTTATGCTGTGTTTTGATCATGCGTAGATGCAAATTGAATAAGTTAAATATTAGAAAAATTGTTTTGTACTAAATTGAAAATAATTTTCCTAAAAAATCTTTTATTTAAAGATATCGACAAGAGTGATTTAAAGATTATAAATTAGCCAAGAATAGGGCTTTTAATACAAATTAAAAATATTAAAAAAGATATGATAGATAGGAATTGTCGTCTCAATTAAAGTTTTAAAATGCCTTTTAAAGGTTATGCAAATCATACATATATTGAATCATGTTCAAGAAATCGGGAATGGAATTGTCAATGTAGCAGTGGATCTGGCTTGTCTACAAGCTGAAAGTGGTCATGATGTGGCTGTAATTTCGGCGGGAGGAGAGTATGAGGAATTATTATGTAAATTTGGAGTCCAACATTACTCTTTAGATTTAAGTAGAAATCCTGCCAATTTAATAAAGGCAGCGATCGCGTATCGAGGTATGATCAAAAAATTCCAGCCGCAGATTGTTCATGCCCATATGATGACGGGGATAGTTTTAGCTAGCACTTTCCGTCTGGGTTATAAATATGCTTTAGTATCTACGGTACATAATGAATTCCAGCGTGCCAGTGTATTGATGGGTTTGGCAGAAAGGGTCATAGCGGTGAGTCAGGCTGTTCAAGATTCGATGGTACGGCGTGGTATTAACCAAAATAAGCTGCGGGTGGTGAGAAATGGGACGTTGGGGAGTCCAAGGACGAGAAAAATATCCAAGTATGAGCCTTTAAAATTACAACGTCCAGCAATCGCTACTGTAGCAGGAATGTATGAACGGAAGGGCATAGCAGAATTAATTGCCGCTTTTGAGAAAATTGCGCCAGACTTTCCTGATGTGCATTTATATTTAGTGGGGAATGGGCCAGACAAAGAGATGTTTGTTGCTCAAGCCAAGAAAACAGCGGTGAGCGATCGCATCCATTTTGAAGGATTTCAACCAGAACCGCAATCCTATCTCCTAGCTGGCGATATTTTTGTCCTAGCTTCCCACCGTGACCCCTGTCCTTTGGTGCTTTCGGAAGCTAGAGAAGCAGGGGTGGCTATTGTCGCTACACAGGTAGATGGTATTCCTGAAGCCTTAGATAATGGAAAAGCTGGTGTATTAGTACCAGCTAAGGATAGTCAGGCTTTAGCAGAAGCTTTAGCCCAGTTATTAAGCAACTCCGATAGACTCCAAGAGTGGAAGCACCGGGCAAAACAAAACCTAGAATGGTTGAATGTTGCCCGCGTTCATGAGGAAACTTTGGCTATATATCGGGAGTTGGTGGGATAGGAGATAGGAGGCAGTAGGGGCGGGTTTACAGATATCATCAACTATGAACGAGAATTTTGGTAAACCCGCCCGTACAGAAGTTGCAGAATAATTCATACCGTTACTGTTTAATTCTTGCATTTTTAAACTCCTGTTCGTGTAGCGTGGCGCAGCCATAATTCTGAACTTCTGAACTTCTGAACTCCTGAACTTCTGTTCGCGCAGCGTGCCGTAGGCATACTCCTGAACTTCTGAATTCCTGATACCATCCTATGAATTGCCACTAACTAACTTCAACAAAGGTTTTGCCCAGCGCCAACTGAGTAGGTCGTGCAGCAGAGTGTAAAAACAGGGAATGATAAATAAAGTCAGCACTGTGGCTAAGGATAAGCCAGCAAAGACGACTATTCCCAACGGTTGGAGAAATTCCGAACCATCCCCCATTCCTAAAGCTAGGGGAAACATACCTAACACGGTGGTGATGGTGGTCATTAAAACTGGGCGGAGGCGTTGGGGTGCGGCTTTTAAAATGGCTGTTTGACGGTCGATTTTGTCTTTTTCTCGAAGTTGATTGGCTAGTTCCACCATAATAATGGCGTTGTTCACCACAATACCCACCAATAAAACTGCACCGACGATGACGGTAGCACCGATGGGTGTGTTAGTGATGTAGAGTCCAAAAATTCCTCCTGCTAAGGCCAGGGGAATGGTAAACATAATGACTAATGGGTCAATGAGGGAGTTATATTGTACTGCCATGACTACAAATACGAGGAAGGTTGCTAAACCACCTAGCAGTTGCAGGGAAGATTGTAATTGCTGATTTGATTCCGCGGTGGCACTGGGTAGGATGGTAACTCCCTCAGGTAAATCAAAATCATTCACCACTTGATTGACTTGGGCTAAAGCTTGACTGAGGCTAGCACCTTCCGTTAAGTTGCCTGCAATTAAGAAGACCTGACGTTGATTAATACGTTGAATTTCTCCTGGTGCTTGACCTTCTACAATGGTCGCTACATCACTTAAGCGAATTTGATAGTTGTCTTCTACAAATAAAGGTATTCTTGCCAATTGAGAAGCTGTTTGAACGGATGTTTCGTTTAATTGGACACGAACATCTACTAATCTGTTATCCCGTTGGAGTTGGGTAGGGACGCTACCTTCAATGGCAGTTTGAATAGTTTGACCAATTTCTCTGGTATTTAAACCGACTTTGGCCACTCGTTCCCAGTCGGGAAGAATTTTGATTTCAGGTTGACGTGCATCGGCATCAGGACGAAATCTGACTGAGGTGACTTTTTCTTCTAAGGTGGCTAATAAGTCACGGCCTGTAGTTTCTAATGCCTGGGCGTTATTAGATTGCAAAATCAGGTCAACATCGGCATTACGTGTGGGGGAGTTGTTGAGAATTAAACCCCGCACTTGACCAGGGGCAAGACGGAGACGAATATCGACTAAGTTGAGTTTGTTAAATTGTTGGGTAACTCGTTCTATATAGGTGTCTACACTACTACCTGGCTTCAGGGTAATGGTGCTAGAACTACGTAGGGGATTAGCGGTGGTGTTGCTACCAAAGAAAAAACCACCAATGCTAGAAAATACATATTCTGTTTCTGGCTGCTGGCTGAGAATTTCATCAACCGCTTTCATCACCTTTTGATTGGTTTCTAGGGGTGTGCCGGGGGGAAATTGGGCAAATAAGGTGACTTGTCCAGTGTTGATGCGAGGGAGAATTTCTTGGGGAATTTGGGGCAGCATCCACCAACTACTGATACCTAATAGCATAGTAGCGATCGCTATAGTTAACCATCGCCAGTGCAGTACACCTGATAAGAAGCCGCCATAGGCCCTAGTTGCCGCATCAAACCGCAGATTAAATTCTTGTAATAGCCAAAAATTGCTCAGAGAACTAGAAAAGGGTATGCCCAGCAACCGGGAAGTTAACATCGGCACAATGGTGACAGCAATTAAGATGGAAGCTGCCACAGCAAAGCTGATAGTGAGAATTAACTCGTTGAATAATAAAGAGATAAAACCACCAATCAACAAAAATGGTAATACGGCTACAAGGTTGGTACTGGTAGATGCAATTAAGGCTGATTCTACTTCCCGACTACTTTGTTCTGCTTGGTCAATCAGTTGGCGTTTATTTAACCGACTTCTGGTGATTTTGCCAGGAGTTAAACCAGCCCCTTCGGCGATGTTCTCTAGCATTACAATGGAGTTATCAACCACAATTCCCACCCCCAAGGCTAAACCACCTAAGCTAAATACATTGATGGATAAGCCAAATAACCCCATTAAAATAATGGCAGCTAAGGTAGCTAGGGGAATGGCCAGAACGATAATTAAGGTTTGGCGGAGAGAACCGAGAAATAGTAATACAGCGATCGCTGCTAATGCTGACCCAATTAATCCAGAACTGGTAACATTGGCGATAGAATCACGGATAAATTTGGATTCATCTAAAGTGGGTGTTAGATTGGCACCAGGGGGAATTACACCAGATTGTTTTAATTCTTCTAGTCGTTTTTTCACCGCATCCACAACGGTGATGGTATTAGCGTCTGGCTGCTTTTGAATACTGACTTTTACGGCTTCATCGCCATTGAGAAAAACATAAATTCGTTGTTTTTCTGCACCATCTATAACTTCCGCAAAGTCTCGCAAATAAACGCGATTTTTAGCATTAGAGTTAGGATTAGTAACTTCAAAGGAAAGATTACTAATATCTTCTGCATTTTGAAAGCGGCCAACAGTGCGGGTTAAAGGTTCAGAATTTGTTCCTAAAAGCCGACCACCAGAAATATCTTGGTTACGGTTGGTGAGTTGGTTGATAACTTCCGTTAGACCCACACCCAAAGCTTGGAGACGGTCTAGGTCAATATTTACCCGTACTTCTTCTCTCACTCCTCCTGATATGTCTACACCTGCCACTCCTGGAACTACACCCAATTCGCGGGCTAATTCTTCTTCCCCAAATACCCGCAAATCAACTCCTTCGAGGGAAGTTGAAGTTAATGCTAGTTCATACACAGGGGCTTGGGACGGATCAAATTTAAATATGCGTGGTTCTTCAATGGTGTCTGGCAAACGGTTTCTAGCACGGTTAAAAGCTGCCGTAGCATCATTGAGGGCCTGGTCAATATTACCTCCCGGTTGAAAGTACAAATCTAAGCTGACTTGACCTTCACGAGTGCGGGAAAAGACTTGAATCACACCTTCAGTGGCAGAAAAAGCTTCTTCTAGGGGTTTGGTGACTTCATCAATTGCTACCTCTGGGGAGATGCCTGGGGCTTCAATTCGCACACCAATGCGGGGATAGGTAATTGACGGGAGTAAGTCTACAGGTAAACGTAAAATGAAAAATACACCCAGGACGATGACAGCTAAGGTCAACATGAGTGTACCAATATGTTGGCGGATGGAAATAGCACTAATACTAAATCCACTCAGATGTTTTGTTTGCTGCATTTTGAGGAGTTGAAAAATCAGGATTTAATCAAGAAATTGCTAATTGAAAATTCTATTTTTCTGACAGAATTGATAAATTCACCATCTCCCCATCTTTGAGGGGTTTGCTACTACGCACAACATATTTTTCTCCAGGTTTTAACCCAGATAAAATTTCTACTTTGCCATCGGCTGTTTTGCCTACAGTCACTGTTTTGGCTTTGACTTTAGCTTTGCCCTCTCTTTCTTGGATAGTAAACAGGGTTTGTGTGGGGCTATTAGATTTACTTTCGCTAATAGCTATTTGGGGCACCACAACGCGCTGTGGTGTTGGGGAGGCAAAATTTACTCTAGCTAAGAGTCCACTACCAATTTTGCCATCACTGTTGGTGATGACGATTTCTATGGGGATTAATCTTGCTGTGGCATCTGCAACAGGGGAAATACGTTCTACTTTCCCCACAAAGGTTTTGCCAGGAAAGGCATCTAACCGCACCTGTACAGACTGACCAACCTGAATGCTGGCTAGTTCTAATTCGGAAACTTGCACCACCACTTTAACGCGACTAAAGTCAGCAATTTTTAAAACTTCGCTACCTGGCTGTAATAAGTTACCTGGTTCTGTAATTTTTTCTGTGACTACGCCGGTGATGGGAGAATATAGGCGGGCATAGGAACGGCGTTCTTGGGTGGCACTAACTGCGGCTTTTTGGGAGAATACTCGACCTTGGGCAGCTGCTACGGCTTGTTTTTCGGTGCGTACTTGCTCCATAGCGGCTCGTAGGGCTTGAGCGGCGGTTTTAGCTCTAGTTTTGGCTTGTTGGGCGCTTTGCTCGGCGATTGCTCCCTGTTTATATAATTTTTGCAACCTTTGGGAGTCTGCCTCTGCTTGGACTAGTTCCAATCTGGCTTTTTCTACTTCTGCTTGGGCATTACTAACTTGAGTTTTGGCCCTAGCTACTTCTGATTCGCGGGCCGCTTGTTCGGCTTCGGCTTGCTTGAAGGATGTAACTAGCAAGGTGTCGTCTAACTGGCCGATGGTTTGCCCTTTGTTAACGTTATCACCGACATCGAGGTTAAGTGCTAGTAGTCTGCCTTCAACTTGCGATCGCACTGACACGGTACGATAAGGGGCAGTATTCCCAATATAGTCTGGTTGGGAGCGTAATAAGTTGGTACGAGCGATCGCTACATCTACAGATGTTGCTTTTTTCTCACCCCTTGGTCGTCTAGATTGGGCTTCCGCTGATTCTTTAGGTAGTGAGCCACAACTAGTTGTTAATAATCCTAGTCCCAACACACAGGAAATCAATAAAGTCTGGTTATTCATCAATCGGCTGGTAGATTTGGTACTTGGTTTTTTGACCCTTGATTGCGGCTTTTTTCCTGCCAAAATCATGTGCTTTTTGCCTCAGAGGATGTCTGAAAATAGCTGGTTGATAAAAATCTATTTTTAGTTGGTATGAATTACAGGCAAAAGTGAAAATATCTCAGCAATTTTTCAACCAGCAATAAATGTATTCATGAATACTATTTATGGTTAAAAAAAACGTCAGAATTTTCTCTTATCACCTGTTGATGAGGATGTATCTAATTTCTAGCACCAGAAGCAATTATAAAAGTAGTATAAAAATTTTGCCTACAAGATGTAATAGGTAAAAAGTCATGAATCAGGGCACATGGGTTATTTGTGATGGGGCTTGCCCAAGCTCTTTGGGAAAATGTGCGCCATAAGACTAGCATTTTTCAGATTTTTACCTTTATATTAAGAAGAGTAAACAAAAATTGCTTTTTAAGATACTATAAGCTATAGCTAGACGAGCTATTGGCAGATTATAGAGTAAAAAAGCGAAAATTCACGAATTACTGAGGAAGGTAACGAGTGACATCCAAGCTAACTATTATTCAAACTCTAAGCGAACAGCAGATTGCGGCATTTTTCCAGGCTTCAGCGGGTCAGTGGCATTCCGAACGACGCTATTACACCCTTCCCCAAGGTGAAACGCGGGAAATAGAGAGCATCATCACCATTCGCTTTTTAGAGCAGGGATGTGAAGAGTTGCAAAAACTAGCTCAATTACACGACTTGGCAGATTTAGAGAGTTTGACCTGTGGTGCTCAAGTCACTTGGGACAGCACAGATGTCGGTAAAGCTAGGAAAGAATCCCAAGGTTTAACCCTGTTTGGTGCGTTGGGAAATATCTTGTATCGCGATCGCGGTTTCGCTACAACCAAACCTGTAACCGCTCAATATCATTTTCCTAGTTCCCAAACCCTATGTTTGCGAACTGAATACCATAATTCGGTCTTTGAAGAAGAAATCAAGTTAATTGGCAGCAAATACCGTACCAGACAATCCATCATTTCCCGTGCTGGTGAACAGTTAATGATTGGTCAATATTTAGAAAAAAGAATAGCGGATTAAGCGAATTAAATGATTCCCACTAACTAGCATTGGCAAAAGTAATGAATTTATAAATTTCCTGCCTAACAGCTAGTTTTTGTGTCATGATAGTGTTTGAGATTAATTCGGCGATTATTGCTTTGTTCTTAGTATTAACAGGCCTTTTCCCTTTTGGTATTTTACAGACTACTCTCCGAAGTATCAATCTCTACACTCTTATGATCCTTGGAGATAGTCCATGTCAGTTTACGTAGGAAATCTTTCTTACCAAGTTACACAGGACGCTTTAACCAGCGTTTTTGCAGAATACGGTTCTGTTAAGCGAGTTCAGTTGCCTACTGACCGTGAAACCGGACGTTTACGCGGCTTCGCTTTCGTAGAAATGAGTTCAGAAGAAGAAGAAACAGCAGCCATTGAAGCACTAGACGGTGCAGAATGGATGGGTCGTGACCTGAAAGTTAACAAAGCCAAGCCAAAAGAAGATAGAGGTTCTTTTGGTGGTAATCGTGGTGGTGGTGGTGGTTACGGTGGCCGTAATCGTTACTAAATTTTTCAGAAATGAGGGGTTGTACATTCATAGCATCAACCCTATCTTCTAGAAGATGATAAACTTCCCTTCACCTGTTTGGTGGGGGGAATTTTTAGTTGAAGATATCTGAAGTTGATAAAAATTAATGCCATTGCTGGAATGACTCTTGATTAAACTTGATTTGGTTTTGACCTATGGATAATGACTGATGATCGATAGAAATGCAATTCTTACCAGCTTTTTTGCTTAAATACATATTTTGATCAGCCCGATTAATTAATGTAGAGATAGTGTCAGTTTCTTGATACATTGTGCCACCAACAGAAACTGTTACAGAAATAGTTTTTTCTTCTATATCTAACCAAGTTTTTTCTACTAAAACTCTCACTCTTTCCGCAATTTCTAAAAGTTTATTCTCAGGAATTTTGGGAATCATAATAATAAATTCCTCTCCTCCCCATCTGGCAACAATATCTGGCTGACGTAGACTACTAGCAATGGTTTTGGCTACCATCACCAAAACCCGGTCACCAATTTCATGGCCGTATTCATCATTAATGTGTTTAAAATTATCAATATCTATAAATAAGATACCAAAGGGAATGCCGTAAAATTCCTGGTTTTCAAACAGATTACGCAGATTCATATCGGCAAATTTACGATTACCTATACCAGTTAGTTGGTCTATGAAGACTTCTCTGCGGAGAATGGCTATTTCTCTGACCACATTCATAGTGTTAGAGGCATCTGAAAATAGCTCTACTGCCCCAACAATCTTGTGATTAGCGTTGTAAATGGGTGTAATTTTCACGATGACTGGTACTCGATGACCTTGCTTGTGGTGTAAATAAACAGTGGCTTCTCTAGGTAATCCGTCTTGAATAACTTTAGCTAACGGACAACCATAACAACACAGTTCATGTCCAGAATCGTCAACATGTCGCAAGATATTATCTGAACATCGTTTATTGATGACTTCGGCTTTTGAGTAACCTGTGATTTTTTCTGCTGCTTTATTCCAAAATACTATTTCTTTTTCTCTGTTGACGTAGTAAATTCCATCATATAGATTATCTAGCACCTCTAGGCAAGAAATATTATCAATGTCGTCCATATCTTTATCTGTTATGTAAATCTACTATTTTTTGACAGGTATTAGATTGTTAATATTTACCTGATTGGATTAAGTAGTTTTTTTATCTTTATAGAAAAATTTATTGCCAATAAATACTAATTGTTATAATTTTAACTTTCGCAATTATAAAAATCCATGTCTTGATATAAATCTTGATTAATTGGTGATATTCACTGTTATAAAAAATATTACTCCTGATATATTTCTGAAACGCCAACACAGAAATTAATTACTGCGCTAAAATTGCGCTAAAATATCGCCTATGCCTTAAATCATTACTGTCATGAAACCACGGTTTATATGCCAGATGTAATACCAATTCAGTACCAAAGTGTGCCTCATTGGTGAAGATATGAACCAGGTATCGCTAAAGTGGTTACGCAGCGTTATTTAGAGACATAAAATCACGAAAAATGCAGTCTAACAAAGAAATTATAGAAATAGCCATATTTTTAGCAAGAGTTTTTAAATTTCTGTCTCTTTAATCTCTGTGAAACTCCATTCAAGAATAATTCAATGCAGATGATTTATCGATTTTTACATGAGCCAAAAGCATAAATTTCTTATAGCTCAAAAGCTATAATTTAGCAGATTCATTTTTATACCCTGAGCCTTATTGAATATGATTTAGACTTATTTTAAAAATATGAATAGGCAGGATTTTCCTGACCTGAGAATACATAAAAAGAGGGCTTAACTATGTCAACTTCAGTTACTCAATCTGGATTTTTGGTAGATTTATCTACAGAAGAACAAGAGTTACTCAGTGGAGGCAGAACCAGGAGTGATAGTGATTTTCCTGGAGGAACAAACAGAGGTGGAGATGATTTTGGCGGAGGCAGATCCAGAGGTGGAGATGACTTTGGTGGAGGCAGATCCAGAGGTGGAGATGACTTTGATTCCAATGGTGGCGATAAAGATTATCGCAAATATCCTGTCTATCTCAAAGGATTTGTCTTCTTGCCAGATTATCGATAGATTAATGTGCAACTAGAAGACAGAATTAATTTATTCATGCTGGATGATGGTGTAGGAATATAGAGTAATTATTGGTTGAATAATTATTTCCTACACCTTTATTTTTTCTAAGTTAAGGAATTTCTGTTTCTACTGGTCGAATGATAGCTGGTGCTGGGGTAAGTTCGGGTTTAAATATGGCTTGTAAGCCTTGTTCTAGGGTTTGGGTCATCACAATACGGTTTTCGTAGGCTACAACTACTCTCACTAATGTAGGTAAACTATTTTGGGTTGCTTCTAAATAAATAGGTTCGATGTAAAGTAATGACTGTTCGATGGGAATTACTAATAAGTTACCCTGAATTGCTCTTGAACCTTGACGATTCCAGAGGGAAATTTGTTGAGAGATGACAGGGTCTTGGTTAATTCGTGCTTCTATTTGTTCTGTACCGTAAATCAAGCGTTCTTTGGGGAAGATGTAGACAAGAAGTTTACCGTAGTTTTCTCCATCGGAACGTGCAGCTAACCAAGCAATTAAATTGGTTCTTTGTTTGGGTGTGTAGGGAAGAAAGAGGAGAAACTCTTCAAAGGAAACATTGGGAAGACTGGTAATTAAATAATAAGGTTCGACAGGACGAGGTTCGCTACCATAAATCTCATTGGGAATTTGCCATTGGTCTTCACGGTTGTAAAATACTTGGGGGTCGGTCATGTGGTAGGTCATGAACCGTTCCGATTGTATTTTAAAAAAGTCTACAGGGTAGCGGATATGGCTGCGGAGATTTTCAGGCATGGCCTGTAGGGGTTGGAACATTTGGGGAAAAATTTTACTCCAAGCGGTGATTAAAGGGTCGTTAATATCAGCAATATAAAAGTTGACTGTACCGTTGTAGGCATCAATCACAACTTTGACGGAGTTACGAATATAGTTAATACTATTTTTATCTCTGTCTGAATAGGGATAGCGATCGCTGGTGGTGTAGGCATCCACTATCCAGTAAAGATAATTGCCCTGTGCGGTGCCTGGGTTTGCGTCAGCAGCCACTAAATAAGGGTCGCTGTCAAATTTGAGGAAAGGTGCGATCGCACGTACTCTTTGGTTAATATTCCGCCGAAATAATACCTTTGTTTCTGGTAAAAAATCCCGTGTAAACAGCATTTGCCAGTCTTGCAAATAAGCTGCAAACAAGCATCTTTTCCAGAAAGCACCGATTTTAATTCCACCTGTACCATCGTAGGTGTTATAAACGTTATCACTCCCACTGGGATAGTCTAATTCTCTAGCTTTCGTCCCCGTCATCACATGGGTATTGGTAATTTCACCGTAATAAATCCGTGGTTTACCAATGGGAATACTCTCTCGAATTTCTGGACTAGAAGTATTGAGAATACTGTCGTTGCTAATGATATCTTTGACAAAATATTCTGGTAAACCACCAGGTGCAACTGTGTTAACTGGACTCATGGTGAAGCCATAACCATGGGTGTAAATCAAGTTGCGGTTTACCCATGTCTGCGCTTGTTGGGGAACAGCATTGTAATCTAATTCTCTGGCAGCAATTAATACTTGGCGTTTTTCTGTGGTTGAGGGATTACCTGCGGTTTTGATTGTATATCTATCAATATCAGCATCGGGAAAACGATAATAGGGACGAATTTGTTGTAATTGACGATTTGTTTTTAATAATGGTTCTTTACCCCAAAGGCGAATATTGCGAATGGTCAAATCATTAGCTTGAATATCAGCTTCTGTTAATTTACCTTGGGGGTTAAAAGTGAGTGTATCAATAGTATCTAAAGCAAATGCTTGCCGGGTCATGGCAATAGTCCGGGCAATGTATTTTTGCTCTCTTTGTAATTCATTGGGTTGGACAATAAAAGATTGTATTGCAGAGGGAATAATGATGTTTCCCAGCAATAATAAAAAGCTATATAAGCTCAATAAATAAACCAGAAGGCGCTGCTGAAGATGTTGCGATTGCCATTTGATTGTACGCCATAAGATATAAAATGCGATCGCTACTGCCAACACACATAACACTGTATCCGCAGGTAACTGGGCATTCACGTCGGTGTAACTGGCACCAAAACTTACACCCCGATCAGAATAAACTAATTCATATCGATGCAACCAATTACTCAAACCCACAATCAACATGAAGCCACCAAGTAACCCAAATAAATGGCGTTGTTGCTGTGGTGAAAATCCTGCAAATCTTCCTTGACTGAGGCTGTTTCCTGATAATAGATATGTCAAAGTGATGGCTAGCAAACTATATAAACATAATCCCATTAACCAAAATCCCAAAAGTTCCCAAATGGGCAGGGAAAATATATAAAAACTAATATCTTTGTGAAATAAAGGTTCAGATTGCTGAAAAGGAATAGGGTGTAAAAATAAGATAACCTCTGACCAATGTTGAGAGATGACCCAGCCAAAACCCAAACTGAGAATCACGGCAATGGCTGATAGTAAAAATTGGGGATAAATGAGGATAGCGATCGCTATAGTAAAAACTATAGCCAAAAACCAATCTGGAGAAATGACGATTTTTCCCCAGTTGAAGATGGCTTCTAGGTTAAAAAGGGTAGGAACGTTTAAATTACTCGGCTGATTTACTCCGTTTTGCCAGTAAGTCAGGGAAATAGTCCCATAGTGGGCTAGTATCAATGCCACCAATATACTTAAACTCAAGGTCAAGGGTAGTAAGGAGCGCAATTTCATCGGTAAAAATCGGCTTTCACTTTTAGTTGCTCTATTACTACTGGTATATTGGGGACTAAGAAAGGTTGTTAGTTGTTGACTAAATTTTACTTCTCCCAGATCATGAGACGAAGGATATTTCCATCTATGTGCTAAAGCCAAATTTAACCATAGATAGACAGCACTGATACTGACAACCATCAACCACAAGCTACCCTGAGTCACTATCCTCAGCCAGAATACTTGCGTGTAGCCAACTTCCTGAAACCAAAAAACCTCTGCCACTAGATGGGATGTAAGATGGAACAGAAGTAAAACTGCTAAAAAAATTACTAACCCTTGCCACAGCCGCTTACTCAACATTCATCAATCACTCAAACTGCGAAAACACCCGTACTTCTTCCACCCTAATACATCAGCATCTTTTTCTCTACTTATATTTTCAGCGATCGCTCTACCTGTTCTGTGTCATTGTTATTATGCTTACCAGTGTTGACCGTTTATTATTCGTCCGTCGAGTGCCTATTTTTAAGGAATTACGGGATGATTTTATTGTCCGACTAGCTTCGGTCATGAATGAGCTATCTTATCCTGCTAATTACTCGATTTTCCAACAGGGAGAAGAAGGGCGATCGCTTTATATTGTAGTCTCCGGTCGGGTCAAAGTTCACATTGGCAATACAAAATTGGCAGAATTTGAACAGGGAAAATACTTCGGTGAAATGGCTGTGTTTGACACCCAACCCCGTTCAGCCTCTGCTACCACCCTAGAACCTTGTGAATGCTTGGAGTTGACCCAAGAACAGCTATATGATGCCATTGAAGAAACACCAGAAATTGCTGTCAATATTATTCGTGAGTTATCTCGTTTGATTCGTCGCCTCAACGATAACATCAATACCGCTAATTCCAAGCCTGCTTAGGATAAGTAGGTGATAGGGAACAGGTGATAGGGAACAGGTGACAGGTGACAGAGAGAAGAAGACAGGAGTATGGCTAACGCCACGCTGCGCGAACAGGAGTTTAAAAATGCCAGAATTAAAGAGTAATGGTATGAATTATTCTGTAACTTCTGCAACTCCTGAACTTCTGAACTTCTAATTTCTTCAGCCAGCCCTACTTAGTTATGAATACGGTTGACGGATATTAGGTGTTTTAAATTAGATTTGAGTCTGCTACTTCAACATTTCGCAAAAATTTGATGTACTCTGCCTATGCCAGTCAATGAATTATCTACTGACAACAAATCTGAGCAAAATTTTGATGCAGTTATTAGCTTAATATCAAAAATGCGATCGCGTGTGCAGCGCATTCAGAATTGTCAAAATGACTTGTTGTTAATAGATAAAGAAGTAGCGAGCATAGATCAAGAATTACAACAAGTTAGTTTTACAATAGCAGACTGGCAAGCAGAAAAATTACAATTAACGAAAAATATTCAGGAATTAGCTCAAGTTAACGTTATTGAAGAGATCATAGAACGGCAACGAACAGAGGCAGCACTGCGAGAAAGTGAAGAAAAGTTCCGTCAAGTGGTCGAAAATATTGAGCAAGTCTTTTGGATGATTAATTTAGATGGCAGTGAATTAAAATACATTAGTCCAGCTTACGAGCAAATCTGGGGGAAGTCTCGTGAAGAGTTATATAAGCAGCCTTATGCTTGGATGGAGTCAATTCACCCAGAGGATTTAGAGTCTGTCAATCTGTGGCTGGCTGAGAATGCTGCCGGTCATTCACTGGATATAGAATATAGGATTATTCACCCAGATGGTAACCTGCGCTGGATTTGGGATCGGGCGTTTGTCATGAGAAATGCCAAAGGAGAATTATCCAGCTTTGGTGGAGTTGCTACAGATATTACCGACCGTAAACAAGCAGAGGAAGCTCTGAGAGCAAGTGAACTGAGACTGAGATTAGCTTTAAATGCCGCCCAAATGGGTCATTGGGATTGGGATATCAAAACCGACAAAGTGATTTGGTCTGAACAATGTGAATCAATTTTCGGCTTTAAACGGGGGAAATTTCCAGGTACACACACAGCATTACTCAACTGCATTCATCCTGAAGAAAGGGAATTTTTCCAGCAAGCGATCGCCTCTGCCCTAGAACATATCACTCCTCACAACTCAGAGGCAAGGATTATTCGTCCCGATGGCACTCTGCGTTGGATAGCTTGTCTTGGTAGTGTGATTTGTGATGACCAAGGTTTACCTGAACGTATGACAGGTGTGGTGATGGATATTACCGAACGTAAATACAGTGAAGAAGCGTTACGTCAGAGCGAATCAAAATTACAACAAGCTAAAGATAAATTACAAGCAGTTTTATATGCTGTGCCAGGATTGGTGGCTTGGGTTGATGAAGATTTACGTTACCAAGGTGTTAACAGTCATCTAGCTGACTCATTTAACCTGGCTCCAGAAGACTTTGTCAATCAACCCATTGACTTTCACAAAAGTAATGTCAATTATGTGGAATTTGTGCGCCAATTTATGGCTAGTTCCGCAGCCACATCTACTCAATTAATTGACATAGCCGTTAATGGTGTTAACCGCAATTATTTAACTGTTATTCAAAAATATCAACAAGGTAAAGCTGCTGTTTCGGTGGGGATAGATATCACCGAAAGTCAACAAGCAGAAGCAAAAATTAAAGCTTCTTTAGCAGAGAAGAAAGTTTTGCTTAAAGAAATTCACCATCGGGTCAAAAACAATTTACAAATTGTCTCTAGTTTACTGAAACTGCAATCCAAGTATATTCAAGATCCACAAGTTTTATCACCATTTATAGAAAGCTACAATCGCATTAGAACGATGGCGTTAATCCATGAACAATTGTATGAATCTGATGAATTAGCAAAAATTAATGTTTCTGAATATATTCCAGATTTAGTCAATAACTTGTTGCGCTCCTACAATATAGGTTTCCATACCATCGAATTAAAATTACAAATAGATAAACTTTATTTAGACATAGACCGAGCAGTTCCCTGCGGTTTAATTATTAACGAACTTATTTCTAATTGTCTTAAATACGCATTTAATTTTGGTAAGTGTGGGCAAATAATAGTAAAATATGAGGCGTTAAATGAAGATAATGTTCTGCTAGAAATTAGTGATAATGGTGTAGGACTACCGACAGATTTTGCCCTAGAAAATATCAAAACACTAGGATTAAAATTAGTCGCAAATTTGACGAAGCAACTTGGTGGTGATCTAGAAATTAACTCCTACCATGGTACTTCTTTTCGGATGAGATTCAGTGTTGGCAATTTATCCAGGTATTCATGAGATGTTATCGGCAAAAATTATGATAGTTGAAGATGAAGTGATTATCGCCATGGACTTAGCAGAAGATTTAGAAACTTTAGGCTATGAAGTAGCAGAAGTTGTTAGTTCTGGTGAAAAAGCTATCGAAAAAGTTTCCGAAATTCAACCAGATTTAATTTTAATGGATATTATGCTGAAAGGAGAAATAGATGGTATTACTGCTGCGGGAGAAATTGCTAAAATGTTTGATATTCCCATTGTATATTTAACAGCGCATACCGATAAAAATACAATGTTAAGAGCTAAATCTATCAAACATTGTGGCTATATTATCAAACCATTTGATCGACAGGATTTACAAAAAACTATTGAAAAAGCTCTGACGACTGATCAATGCAAATATGAACAGGTAATAACTAATAGTTTTCCTAGTGAAGATTACCCTTGTATAAAGGGAGAGGAAAAAGCAAAAATCATTCTCAACTGGGAAGAAAGTCATATTTAAATTCCTTCACGTTAATTACCTATTCCTTAAACAGGCTTCCAGAAAACGTTTTGGCAATTCAATATTTTCACCCCAATGTTGATGCACATAGGAAGCATGTAAATTTGGTAAGTACCAACCCTCAAATCCCAAATTTTCTTCAGAGTCGTAACGGTAAGTTTTAAATAAAGGATTAGGGGAAGGAGAAATTAATTGTGACCGATGAAATTCATGACCGTAAATATCTGTTCCCGCATCCACCAGAAAAGTATTTTGTAACGCTACAGCACGACGATAACCCAAAGTTAATCTCCCACCCATTTCTGCTATCGTAGGTAACACACCTACCATTGACCAACCTTGACCTTGAAAATCAAGAATTTGCTCACATAAATACATGAGACCACCACATTCAGCTATGGTTGGTATTCCCTGAAGAATTGCATTTTTAACTGCATTTAAAACTTGATTATTACCGGAAAGTTGCGGGGCAAAAACTTCTGGAAAACCACCACCAAAATACATCCCTTGGATATTGTTTGGTATTTGAACATCAGCAATAGGACTCCAAAAAACTAATTCTGCCCCTAATTGTTGTAATAAATCTAAGTTATCTTGATAGTAGAAATTAAAAGCCTGGTCTCGCGCAACAGCAATTCTCACTGGAGACTGAGGAGTGGGGAGAAAAGAAGGGTGAGTAGGAACTGATGTTGATTGCAACAATGGTAATAATTGATGCCAGTCAAAGCAAATATCACCCAAATCTGCTAAACGATTAATGACTGCATCTAATTCAGAGAGTTCTGAGGTGGGGACTAAACCAAGATGACGGTCAGGGATAGTAATATTGTCTTGTCGTCGCATCACACCCAAAATAGGGATTTCTAGGGGTGTAAGGGCCTGCTTGAGTAGTGATAAATGGCGATCGCTTCCTACCCGATTCAATACTAACCCAGCAATTTTGATTCTGGGGTCAAAGGAACAATAACCATGGGCGATCGCTGCCACAGAACCAGATAAACGGCTACAATCAACTACTAGGACTACAGGTATATCTAATAATCTGGCAATATGGGACGTACTAGCAAAGTCAACAGATGGTGTTGACAATTGTGAAGTATGATTTTGGCCAACTCCATCAAACAAACCCATCACACCCTCAACCAGTGCATATTCACAGTCCTGGATATGTCGTTCAAAACATCGTTGGACGTAAGCTTCGGAAGTTAACACTGGGTCTAAATTTCGGCAAGGACGACCAGTTACATAGTGATGAAACATCGGGTCAATATAATCTGGCCCCACTTTAAAAGATTGCACCTTTGCACCACGACGACATAAAGATGCTAAAAGTGTGAGAGTAACCGTAGTTTTCCCCACACCGCTACGTTCTCCAGCAATGATTAACGACATTTGTCCTACTACCAACAAAAATACAGTGCGTTAACCCACAGATAACGCACCATATATCATTTTAGATTTTATAGCCGTAGACAAGGTATTTAGGACATTAAATACAGCTAAAACTAAGATACCCAAAGGCTTTTAGCGCTGTCACCTGTTACCTGTCACCTACTATAGATTGGGAATTTGAAATTAAAAGTCCCTTTTCATTTCAAATCTAACCCTTAACACAAACAACTTGCTTGAGAGTTGCTACCACTTCCACTAAATCAGATTGATTTGCCATCACTTGTTCAATGGGTTTATATGCACCGGGAATTTCATCTAAAATCCCCGTATCTTTGCGACATTCCACTCCTTGGGTTTGGACAATTAAATCATCTAAAGAATAGACATTTTTTGCCTTACTTCTAGACATTAATCGTCCAGCACCGTGGGAACAAGAACAGAAGCTGTGAGCATTACCTTTACCCTTGACAATAAAAGATTTAGCTCCCATAGAACCGGGAATAATTCCATAATCTTCTGCTTGCGCTCGAACTGCACCTTTGCGAGTGACATATACATCTTCGCCAAAATGCACTTCTTTTTCCGCGTAATTATGATGGCAATTTACCTCTAACAAAGGTTTAGTAGTTTTACCCCCTGCTAAATGTTTTTCGACGATTTTTTTAAACCGTGCCATCATCACATCACGATTAAAATGAGCGTAATTTTGCGCCCATTGTAAGTCATGCCAGTAGGCTTTAAATTCCGGTGTACCAGCGACAAAATAGGATAAATCAGGGTCTGGTAATTTGTTAGCTGCCATTCTGGCTAATCCTTTAGCAGTATCAATATGGCATTGTGCTAACTTATTACCAATGTTGCGAGAACCGGAATGCAACATTAACCAAACTTGGTTATCTGTATCGAGACAAACTTCAATAAAATGATTGCCTCCCCCCAGAGAACCCATTTGTTTCATCGCTTTATTTTGTAAGTCTTGCACACCAGAATGCAAGTCTGTAAATTCGCGCCATTTTTGCCAATTAGTTACAGCTTTTTCTACATCTTTATTTTCATTAAATCCTGTAGGAATTGCTGCTTCTATATCTAAGCGAATTTTCTTGAGTTTGCCTTCTAATTGCTCACCTGTAAATGGTGTTTTAATAGCAATCATCCCGCAACCTATATCTACTCCCACAGCCGCAGGAATAATGGCATCTTTGGTGGCAATTACTGACCCCACTAAAGCACCTTTACCTAAATGCACATCTGGCATTAAAGCCACATGTTTAAATACAAATGGCAAGGAAGCTACGTTCTTGGCCATTTTAGTTTCATCTGAGGCTAAAGGATGATTTGCCCAAGATAAAACGGGAGATGGAGTGTTAATTTCTAATTGTTCGTAGGGCATAATACTAATTTCAAAATTTACAATAACCGCACAGCAAAGTTAACGCAGACAAAATCCCCTGGAGGAATTCTGATGCGATCGCTGTTTTGGTATTTTTCACTATGTATTACATTTATAATACATTATTTTATGGCTGTCAAATATCCATATTTCGCTCCATAGCCCTTGAAATATGTACTACATAAATTTCCTGATGGGTGTCGAAGACTGGCCAGAATGAATAATAATATTTGGGATGCTTTTGTTTTCCTAAGTTTTTGGCATGAGTTTAAAGGCAGTTCTATTTGATTTTAACGGTGTCATCATTAAAGATGAACCAATACACCTGACGCTGATTGATGAGATTTTGGTGCAAGAAAATCTCCAACCCCAGCGACTAGACGAACGTCAAGCTTGTTTAGGAAGAAGCGACCGCGCTTGTTTTCAGCAGCTTTTGAAGAATCGCGGACGAGTAGTGACGGAAGAATATTTAACTCAATTACTGACTCGCAAAGCACAATCCTATATTTTGGAATTGGAGAAACTTGACAAATTGCCTTTGTATTCTGGGATTGAAGACTTAATTTTTCAAATTCGTTCCCAGCATCTCAAGCTAGCAATTGTCAGTGGTGCCCTGCGTCAAGAAATAGAATTAGTATTAAAGCGTGCTAAATTAGATGACTATTTCCCCTTGATTATTTCTGGAGATGATATCACCACCAGTAAACCAGAACCTGATGGTTATTTGCTAGCAGTAGAAAAATTGAACAAAGACTATGCAGATTTAAACTTACAACCACAGGAGTGTTTAGCCATTGAAGATACACCTGCGGGGATTCAAGCCGCAAAACGAGCTAAAATGCAGGTTGTTGGTGTCGCTAATACCTACCCCTTCCATATGCTACAACGTCAAGCCAACTGGACGGTTGATTATCTCACCGATTTGGAGTTGGAACGGGTACAGGAAATTTATGGCAGAAAGGATATTACACCAACTGTCAGTGAGTGCTAGAATATGTCTTGTGTCAGAGCTTGAGTCTACTCAGCACTGATTTTGGGGAATTAGCTCAGTTGGTAGAGTGCTGCGATCGCACCGCAGAGGTCAGGGGTTCGAGTCTCCTATTCTCCATTGTACATTCGCAAATTAAATGTCGCTTTTCGCAAATTAATGTCGTTTTTCTCAAATTGATGTCGCAACTGCGATTTTTTAGAGACAACTTAATTATACTAGCTTTTCGCAAATTAATGTCGCATGAACTTAAAATTGACTATACAAAGTCTCTTTTTCTGCAAGGGCATCATTTGATTATTGATATTTGTTCGATCGCAGCACTCCTTTCAACCCTCCCATGATCACACATATTTTTTTGCAACTATTTTAATGGTTAACGCGAGTCAATAACCTATATTTTGAACTATTCCTAGTTGGGATGGTTGTTGAAACTTTTCCGTTTAGAGGATTAAAATGCTAGACCCTCTTTCAACCCACCCCTAGTGTACATTAAATTATTATTGTCACTAAAAAAAATAAACTATTAATAGATAAAACCTGTATTTGATGTATGGAAATATTTTCATAGTTATTACAAACTGCATTGAGTATACTCTGTACGCAATATCTATGCTTTTTTAGTATTTAAAACCTTGCTCGGGTTCTTTCTCGTTGGTCAATTTGATCAACCTGGAGTCTCATACGATTATATAAATTGACTTGAGGATCGGAATGACTAATGCTAACGACTAAAGCATAACGCTGTATTTCAATTTCATCTGGATTTGCCCATTTACGATTACAACTCACCACCAGAGTCATAGGTAAATTATTGTATCTTTTAGCTTGTTTCGTTAGTTTTATGTGTCCTTTTTGTACAGTTCCTTTCTTACGGAGAGTAGAATTTGGAGATAAATCAACATTAATACTACGTCCCCTATATTGTTCTTTTAAAATTTCCATTGATATTTCTGCAAATTCATTAGGTTTACCTGTTTTACTGGCATCTACATAAGCATTCACTACACTTTCTTTGGGAATACCTTTGAAAAGGTTAAATTCCATTGTTACCCCTAAATATGAGTCGCCACGAGTTGGACGAGTTGGAGGATCAAACGCCAAGGTAACTGATAATGTGCGAGTACCTTCTATATCAAAAAATTCCTCTGGTAGTTGGGGAATTTCATAAATATGAAACTTGCCCACTGGAATAATAATATTATCTTCTGATAGAACAACATAGTTTTCAGCAGAATACATTGCACGCTCTAAATCAGTTTGTCCATAGCCATAGATTTGTAGCTGCTTTTTAATTTTTTGAGATTCTGTACCATTACTAAATTCATCTGGAATTTCTTTAGGAAGCACCGCAGAGTTAACAATCAATGCTCGAATGAGGTTAGAACTGGCATTTGGATATTTTGTGAAGAGTTGAGCAGCAACGTTAGCTACACGAGGTGCAGCAAAACTTGTACCGCTACAGATGTGAAATAAAGAACTTTGGGAATCTTCGGTGTTGGAGATTGAGAGAGTTACAACAGAAACACTAGCTACAGCGTCTTCTAATATACTAACTTTAGGCAATCCTAGACTTTCTCGATAACTGAAGTCTAATGCTAAATCTCCACCAAAATCTACAACATCAGGCTTAATCATTCCATCTACTCCAAAACCAGTTCTGGTAAAGGGAGAAGGGTATCCTCGCAATTTTGCGATCACCTGACGACGTACATCATCAGGTTCTGTCGTACTACCACGTCCATAAGATAAAGAACCTACAGTTAGTCCGATCGCAGAAGTTGCTGGATCAATAATTCGAGCATTCTTATTCAGTAAATAATTTGGGTATTCAGTTCGTAATTTTTCATACTCTAACTCCTCATGATAAGAATTTCCTGCTGAAATTACAAAAATAATGTTTTTATGCTGGTATTGATAAGCAATTTCGTCTATTTTTGCTGCTAATCGAAACTGCTTCATGCCATCCATATAAATTTGTTCAGCATTGCCTAATGAGATATTGATTACTTTGCAGTTAGGATACTGGTCAACAAAAGCACGAATCGCTTGATCTAGTTGAGTTTCTACAAGAAGATCCTCATCATATTGGCATTTTTCGTTTGTTACACGAGCAGAAAACAACCAAACCGTTGGATCAAATGAAAGTTTTTTAATACAGTTTTCGACATCTCCATAGATAGCAACGCCAGCAACACTTGTACCATGTCCATTTACATCCTCTGCACGACCCTTTATTAATTGCTGTCCTGGATCTGGAAATACATCAGCTTCACCCAGTATTGGCGCAATTAATGGATGGCTACTCTGTACACCTGAATCTATAACAAGAATGCCGCAATTCTCTTCAGGTGGAGAAATTACTTCGGGTAAACTGGAAATTGGTAAATTATAATCGGCAGTTCTTTCAAATGCAGGTTGGGGAGGACGATCAATTTCTTTGACAGTTTCCAGTTCCAGTAAAAACTCTAAAACTTCGTGAGTGACTTTAATTCGAGCTATACACAGATAATCTCCAACATAGTTATCAGTCATTTTCATAGGAGCAGTATCGCTAGAAAGGTCTTTTAGCTTTTCGGCAATATGCGCTAAAGATGCTTTCATTTCTTTGCGATTACCTGTGTGCCAAAGTTCCAAATCTAAAGCTGCAAGTTCATCTGGTTGTACAGGCTTTAGCTCTAACAAACGACCAATGCGGTCTTCACGTCCGAGGGGTACTAACTCATCAATTGCCCCTAAATATGAATATTCGGGACCTTCGGTAAGTTGGCTGTAATTTTCTAAACGTCTCCTAAATTCTCTTAACTCCAGATCAGACGAAAAGACAACTATGGCTTTATCAGGCTCAAATGCTAGAACATCTAATCCTGTCTGATTAACTAGATCCTCGGAAAGTTTTTTAGTAGCTTTAATCTTAAAAATTAATTTGGGGTCAAGAAGGAAAGGGTTGCTCTTTTGCTTGGTAGTTTCAGTCAGTCCAGAAAGTTGATCTAATAAATGCTTACCATGTTCAATGAAATCAGTGCGTTTTCCGCCACCTCCACCACCATGAAATCGTCGTGGTAATTCTATGTTTATGATTCTTGGCAACTTAAGGTGTTCAAACTGACTTACCATTAGGATCTAACGAAGATGATTATTGTGAGTTTGCTATTATACTTTGCCTTTCTAGAAAACGTCCTATCGCAACTTCTAAATCATCAGCCCTCAAGGTACGTTCTCCCCGCAGAATTACGGCTTTAATTGCATCAGAACAAATACGCTCTATATCTGCTCCAGTCGCATTTTCTAGCCGTTCTGCAAAAGTACACAGATTAATAGCAGTATAACGGATACCAGACAGATAGCGGCTTAAAAGAGTCGTGCGTAATTCAAGCGTTGGATTATCAAAGAAAATCACCTCATCAAATCGTCGCCAAACTGCACTGTCTAATAGTTTCTCGTGATTAGTGGCAGCAACGAATATACTTTGATTAGTTGCGTTATCAATGAGTTGTAACAAGCTATTGACTAGGCGTTTGACTTCACCATGTTCGTTTAAGTTATCTCGATCACGAGCGATCGCATCAAACTCATCGAACAAAACCAACCATTCGCCTTTTTCTATGTAGGTAAAAATCTTCTGAAGATTGGTTGCTGTTTCACCTAAGTAAGAAGAGAATACTGCTGTCAGGTTCACGTAAACAAGGGGTAAACTCAAGACACTAGAGAGGACTTTTGCTGTTTGGGTTTTTCCACAACCAGGTGGTCCACAAAACAGTAGTTTGTTTTTGGGCTTGAGGTTATAAGCTGCAAGGATGTCTTGCTTACGGTTTTCGAGAACAATTTCTTGCAGGATATCAAATATTTTTTCACTGAGTACAATGTGATCCCATGTCAAGTCGAATCGCTTGACATCCAGCAAAGCTAGTCCAGTGTCTTTATCTTTAGGTGGTTCAGGGAATTGATTCCAGGGAGCTAGGTTAGATGCTAGGGGTTTGGTGTAGCCATTGCCATTTTGCAGCAGTTTTTCTAAATCTCTAGCCAGTAGAATATGGTTTTTATTTCTTTCTTCTTCAATTAATTCATTAGCCGCAGCCAAAAACTCCTCTCTCTCATTGCGAGAGAAGCTTTTGAAGAGTTTTCTGAGAATTTCACCGCGAGCCATATTTTAGAACTGCTACATTCATAGATCAATTGTACTAACAAAAAAACTAAAAAGCAAAGCTATTTATCGTAGCACTAAATATTATATTTATTTACAAAAAACAATTCTGTTACAAGTGTGTGCATAATACCTGATAAACCTGATTTATAATCTGTATCAGCGTTTTGACAGAAAGAATAAATTAGCTTTGAGATTTGAAATTAAATCTAATTTACTAGATGTAAAGAATGAAGACAATAAATGTATTGTCAAGGTACTTGTGTCTCATGAAAAACCAAAAACTAAATGATTAAATATCAAATTTTGATGAAAATATCTGTCAAAGTAATTCATGAATGCCCCATACAATAATGGGTCTTTATTACATATTATGCTGAATTGATTTCATCAAAACCATGAAACCCTCATCACGCAATAAATATATGTATAAGAGTTAAAATTTGGACTCATGAAAGATTCAAAAATAACCCAAATTTATAAATGTTTCAATTTCTATTAAAAAAATAAATATGAATTACAATATTAAAGCCAGATAAACAAAAATATATGGTAACAAAATATTAAATTAGTGAAATTCGATTACATCATAAACATAAAATGCCCGAGGTATTAGAACAATCAATTAAAATTAATGCCAACGCCGCAGTAGTAGAAAATTGTTTTACCGATTTAGGTTTGATGCACTGTTGGCTTAATCCTATTCTCCGCTGTGAACCTGTGGGGGAGGTATGGAGTACAGAAATCGGTAGTAAAAGTCGGTTTATCATTCAAATTCCTGTATTGCAACCAACTTTAGATACTGTAGTTGTGGTGAGAAGACCGGGTGTTGTGGTTTGGTCATTTACCGGATTTTTCCAAGGACGCGATCGCTGGGAATGCAAACCAATAGAAAATGGTACACTACTGCTAAATCGGTTTGAGTTTCAAATTCCTAACCCTATCGTCAGTTGGGGTTTCAACACCTTTGCAGCTTCCTGGACAAAGGCAGATATGCAAGCCCAACTCCGTCGTCTTAAACGAGTAGCTGAAGAAATCGACAATTCCTAACACCATCAAAAATATCAACATTCCTGAGTTAGTTCAAAACATAGCCAGGGAATGAAACACAGACACAACCAGACTTTCAAGGCTGTAACCTGTTCACTATCACCTGTCACCCGTCATATTATCTAGTTCCCATGGCTGATTCTAGGTAAAATACAGATTCCAGACTGTATTTCCTCAACATCATGGGTAGCACTTTTGGTCATCTATTTCGTATTACTACTTTTGGCGAATCACACGGTGGGGGTGTGGGAGTTATTATTGATGGTTGTCCCCCACGACTAGAAATTTCGGCTGAGGAAATTCAGTTTGAGTTAGATAGAAGAAGGCCAGGTCAAAGTAAGATTACCACCCCACGCAAGGAAGCAGACACCTGTGAAATTCTCTCTGGGGTGTTTGAAGGTAAGACGCTGGGAACACCAATCGCGATTTTGGTCAGAAATAAAGACACCCGTTCCCAAGATTATGATGAGATGGCACAAAAGTACCGTCCTTCCCATGCTGATGCCACCTATGATGCTAAATATGGTTTTAGAAATTGGCAAGGTGGCGGTAGGTCTTCAGCCCGTGAGACAATAGGGAGAGTGGCAGCAGGTGCGATCGCTAAAAAAATTCTCCATCAAGTTGCAGGTGTGGAAGTTATCGCCTATGTTAAGCGCATCAAAGATTTAGAAGGCGTAGTCAATACAGATACTGTAACGTTAGAAGATGTAGAAAGCAATATCGTCCGTTGTCCAGACAACGAAATTGCCAACCACATGATTGAATTAATCGAAAAAACCGGTAGAGATGGTAACTCTATTGGTGGTGTGGTTGAATGTGTAGTACGGAATGTTCCCAAAGGTTTAGGCGAACCTGTTTTTGATAAATTGGAAGCAGATTTAGCCAAAGCAGTTATGTCACTTCCTGCCAGTAAAGGTTTTGAAATTGGTTCAGGTTTTGACGGAACTTTATTAACTGGTTTTGAACACAACGACGAATTCTATATTGATGAAAATGGTGAAATCAGAACAGTGACTAATCGTTCTGGTGGCATTCAAGGGGGAATTTCCAACGGCGAAAATATCATTTTAAGGGTTGCCTTTAAACCAACTGCAACCATTAGAAAGGAACAAAAAACGGTCACAAAAGAAGGTGAAGAAACCGTTTTAGCAGGGAAGGGCAGACATGATCCTTGCGTTTTACCTCGCGCTGTACCGATGGTTGATGCAATGGTGGCTTTGGTTTTATGTGACCATCTTTTACGGCATTATGGGCAGTGCAAGGTATTGTAGATATTCTTGCATTGACTTTTATCTATGATTATCATCAGCTATGACAGTGGTAATAAATTTACTGAAAATGGGAACTATTATCTTCCTCTATTGTCAGTAAGTTTGTTATCAGAGGTTTTAGCATGAAAACAAAAACTTTTTTGTCAGCTGCTCTTTTAAGTGCGGTAGGAATTATCTCGAATTCTCCCATTGTTTTAGCTGAAGAAATTGCTTGTCGGAGTACATTAGGTGCAGTTACAGTTGATAATGTTCGAGTACCTAGTGGGGCTACTTGTACTTTATCTGGAACAAAAGTTCAAGGAAATGTGATAGTAGAATCTAATGCTATACTCAGAGCCAGCACAGTAAATGTAATTGGCAACATTCAAGCTGAAAATGCAAGAAATGTAGTTGTTAATTCTAGCTCAGTGATTGGTGGTAGTATCCAAATTAAGCAATCTAAAGCAGCAAATATTGCCAACTCACGCATCAATCAAGATTTACAATTTGATGAAAATACCGCGACTTTAGCTGCAAGCGGTAACACAATTGGCGGTAATTTGCAGGCTTTTAAAAACACAGGAGGAATTACCATCAGAAATAACAGAATTAATGGTAATCTCCAATGCAAAGAAAATGTACCTGCTCCTACAGGGGGAGGAAACACTGTGCAAGGAAGTAAAGAGGATCAGTGTTCTCGACTGTAGATTAAACTGCAACTTTTGAGACTGCCCAATTTCTGAATGTAGGACTATTTTGATTCTAGATAGAAGTAGTCCTGAATAGATCAGCCCAATTGGTATTAGTCCCAAAGTGAATAATTGATTTTTGAAAAATATTTTTATTAATTAGTCGTCTCAAGGCGACTTTTTCCCTATTGTAGTTATAGCATAATAGTCTTTTTTTACCTCACGCAAAGGCGCAGAGAGAGAATTTACAAAATTAAAGTCAAAATATCAAATTAACAATTCCACTGCTTACTGAAAGATAAAAAATAAAAGGTTTGTGACATTATAGAGGTGTTTAACTGGGGTAAGCTGATACTTTATGATATGTCTCTAAAATTGTTCATAATTAATAGCAGATTTATGTAAAATTTCCATCTGCATTAAAGATTTGTTGAGCAGTCAAATTTAATTCAGGAAATGAGGGAGAAATAATTCTCTCATTTCCTCTAAATTGCTGAAATTGATATTCTCCATCTACTAATTGGTAAACTGTAAATGTTGGTTGTTTGGGAAATCCAATATACCTCCTTCCACCTACACCTAAATAATCAGCTACCCAATATTCATGAATACCTAATGCTTCATAATCTGTGAGTTTATATCCGTAATCTGTTCGCCAATTTGTACTCACAACTTCGACAATTAACTGAATAGATTCACCTTTGGTAATGGTTGAATATTTTTCCCACAATGGTTCAGATGCAAGAGCATTTTTATTGACTACCATCACATCAGGAAGATAAGCTGTTTCCCACTCAGGTGCTTTTACTAGCGCATGTCGAGGGAACATATAAGGTCGTTTTAATCTTTGGCTTTCTATTGTTATTGATATACCAATAAAATCAGTAACTTCTTCATGTTTACCTGTTGGTTGCATTTCAAATACACACCCATTAATTAATTCATAACGACCATTTTCAGGATACCACTCTATAAAATCAGTAAATTTCAGTGGTGGAAATATGGCTGAAAGCATAACTATATTCCTTGGTAATTGTCTTCTATTATATGCTTTGCGCTTTAGGATGATATGGGTCTTTAGTAGATTGTATTAAAAACTATCAACCTACCAACCCAAACTAGTTGGCTGTTCATAAACCTTCTTCAAAGTATTAACATCTCGCGCAGAAATACCAGGTGGTTGACGCACCTGGGAAAAATACAAAGCATCTGTTGGTAATGGACTATGACCCCAAATTCCTAAAGCGTGACCGATTTCATGACGTACGGCTGCTGGGATATATTCCCCGGTTTGACTAGGACTCAAAAGAATAGTGAAGCGATGGGATAAAATATTGTCTTTGGTGTATAACTCGTAGGTAGTTAAAGCAGAACGCGCACGGGGAATTTTTTGATTAGGTTCAATTTGTAAAGGTGGTGCTTTTCGGTAAATAGTAATATCTGCTATTTCTGAATTTTCTACTACCTGCAAAGGTAAATAAAGGTTCCATTCTTGAATAGCTTGTAAAACACTATTAACCCATTTTTGGGACTGGTTTTCACTAATTCCTGTTGGCGTTTCTACCTTCACTCGCACTGGAAACTGTGACCAGATTAAATAACCTACTTTGGTAGGTGTAACATTGTCAAAATAATCGCCGCTATTACTTTTGTCTTGCCACTGGGCTAATGTCGGTGGTAGAGGATGGGGAGATAAGTTGATGGTTTTTCCCGGTTCTGGGATAACTGCATTGGTAGAAAAATTAGTCAAAATGACTAGCAGACCTGTACTGATAATTAAAGTCAGGACTGCTAATAATCGGTGCCAAAATCGTTTTGGGCGAGGTTTAGATTTTGAGTAGGGGGAGATTTTCTCCATGTTTTTCTCTCCCTATGATTGATTTATTTAGGCAACCAGTTGGCGCTTAATACCACGGTTAAACCCAGAAAAATCACTGTTAGCGCCCAAGTAACTCGATTTAAGGTGTTTTCTGCACTTTTGGTGCTGCTAAATAGTTGTGCCTGTCCACCAATTGCACCAATACCATCACCTTTAGGGCTGTGTAGTAATACTAGAACTATTAAACCCAAGGCGGAAAATGACCAAATACCCTGCACAATGTTAGTAACTGTCATAAGCAATTGAAAATTTTATCTGCAAAAATTTGAGGATGAAATAACTGGAATATTCCTGGTTATTTAATAAATTTTATAGCAATTTAATGTTGAACTGGTTTGGAGAATAAGGGAGAGGAGCGAAGAAAAGTTAACTGTTAGAGGTTAACAGTTAACTCGAATATGTTTTACAATGCGGCTTTCAGAGGGGTGCGAGCAAATTGTAATTCGTATTCTGCCCCTTTGAGGAGCGATCGCCCGGTCATTTCCGTAGGCTGGGGTAGCTGTAAAATATCTAGTATTGTCGGGGCAATATCAGCTAACTTACCATCGTTCCGCAGTTCTACGTTAGTGCCGTATCCAGGGATTTTAGCCTTCTCACCTTCCACCAAAATAAAAGGAACTGGATTGGTAGTGTGAGCAGTCCAAGGATTGCCCTCTTCATCGAGCATATATTCAGCATTACCGTGATCAGCTGTAATCAGGACAGTGCCACCTACTTTACCTATAGCTTCTATGAGACGGCCTAAACATTGATCCACCGTTTCAATCGCTGTCACAGTGGCTTCAATTTGACCTGTATGCCCTACCATATCTGGATTGGCATAGTTCATGACGACTACAGAATAGATACCCTTCTCAATCGCTTTAATGGCTGCATCTGTCACAGCTTTGGCTGACATCACAGGTTCCTTGTCATAGGTCGCTACCATCGGACTACTAACAAGTTCCCGGTCTTCCCCGGCAAAAGGTTCCTCTAGACCCCCGTTAAAGAAGTAGGTAACGTGGGCATATTTCTCAGTTTCAGCAGTACGGAACTGTTTTAGTCCATGATTAGCAATGACTTCTCCCAGAATATTTGTCAAGTTTTGGGGTGTAAATGCCACAAACACTTGTAACTCTGGGTCATATTGAGTAAAAGTCACAAAGGACAGGGGTGCAATTTTCTCTCTGCTAAACCCGTTAAAATCTGGAGCGACAAAGGCTTGAGTTAACTGTCTAGCACGGTCGGGGCGGAAGTTGAAGAAGATCACCCCGTCACCTGCTTCCACTGCACCAGGGGCAATCCTGATGGGGAGAACAAACTCGTCTGTCACACCTTCAGCATAGGAGGTTTGCAATACTTCAACCGCCGTCAGTCCATTACCTGGGCCGTCTTGTGTCATCACATCATAAGCACGTTGGACTCGATCCCAACGGCGATCGCGATCCATGGCATAATAACGACCGCTGACGGTGACAATCTGACCTAACCCAACGCGGTCTATGTAGTCTTGCAATTGCCCAATTGCTTTTATTCCCTCCGTCGGAGGAGTGTCACGTCCATCAGTAATGGCGTGAATACACACTTGAGAAAGTTGCTGTTCCTTGGCTAGGTCGAGTAGTCCAAATAGATGGGTAATATGCGAATGTACCCCTCCATCAGAACAAAGCCCTACTAGATGCAACTTGCCATTTCGAGAACGAACTTCCTGGCAAATCTTGACAAGCGCCGGATTTTCTGCTATTGAACCATCTTCAACAGCATCGGAAATTCGTACCAGTTCTTGGGGTACGACTCGTCCAGCGCCAATATTCAAATGACCAACTTCCGAGTTGCCCATTTGACCTTCTGGCAACCCTACGGCTTTTCCTGATGTGCGGATGAGGGTGTGGGGATAAGCTGCCCATAAACTGTCCATAATTGGCGTTTTAGCGGCAGCTATGGCATTTCCTCGCTTCTCCTCGCAGTAGCCCCATCCATCTAAAATGACTAGCACCACAGGAGCAACAGGTGCTTTGGTCATAGTAAAATTGCCCTTTACTTTTTGTAATACCCGAATGATACCATTGCTAACCGCAAGTGTAAGCTAAATTCTGGTTATTGAATGGTTTTCTCATTTATTTGAGGAGTTCAGGAGTTCAGGAGTATGCCTACGGCACGCTTCGCGAACAGGAGTTCAGGAGTTCAGGAGTTCAGAAGTTCAGGAGTATGCCTACGGCACGCTGCGCGAACAGGAGTTCAGGAGTTCAGAAGTTTCAGAAGTATGGCTTCGCTATCAAGAGTTTAGATATATTTTTTCTCCTTCTCCTCTCCTTCTCTTTCCCCTCTTCTTCTCTCCCTACAATTTACCTGGGTATGGGTTGACCAAATTCAATTACAGGAATGTTTGTATTCTCTTGAGGAAGGGTTGGGGTCACGCTATTAGCATTTGCTGGGGTGGGAAATGTGGTAAGGGGTGTTTGAGTGTTGAGGGGAGGAACGGTAATAAAGGGTTGTTGGGTATTAGGCGTTAAGTTGCTGGATGCTGGTGGTAGATTGATGGATGGTGAAGGAAAGGGGGTATTGGCAGTTGGGGAAGTGGTGCTATTATGGGAAATAAGGGGGCGCAAGACCCAGCGTGTGGGATTTTGTGCTGTTAAGGGTTGAAGTTTAGCTTGGTTTGCCTCTAAGACGATTCCGGGTGCTAAGTCCAAAACAATCCGGGTGACGGTGGGGTTTAATTGGGAAAGTCGAATTCTTTGAATGTTTCCCTGATAGTTTTTAGCGGTGCTGACGCTGCCGAGTTTGGTGTTGGGTAGGTCTAAAACTAAACGTGGTGGTTCGGGTAGGTAAAATAATTCTGGTGTGGTGCCAGCACTGAGGACTATTTCTAGTTGCTCTGCTTTGGGGTTGAATTGCCATTTGTTTAGTTGTACAGATGGTAGAGCAAAGCTGATGCTGGGGTGTAAACTAATGCTTGCATATAAAGTTACTCCCAATATGTGTTGGCAAATAGGGAGAACGTTATTTGTTCTCAAGACAGTTTTCATAATTTTAATGACTATTTGATTTAGTAGTTATTTTGTCAGTGATGGGAATTGCTTTAAATTCTACGGCTGAGGAGAGGTTTTTGATTTTGATTTGACCAGTAATGTTATCTTTCTTTATTAATGCCATTCCTAGTGAAATCAAGGCATTGTGTTTCTGGGATTTAGGGATGTTTTGACAGAGAATCGATTTATCTATTTTTCCTGATAAATTTAATTGTTGATTGTTTAATTTACCAGTGAGATGTAGTGGTGATTCTGTATCTGCGTTGGTTTTGACTGGTATTAAGGAAGCGTTGACATAAATACCTGACTGTTGAATATATAAAGTTAGGTTTTGGGGTAACTGACAGTCGGGGATGGTGTTGGTGAAGTTGAAACTATACCTGGTGTTCAGCATGGGAGAAGCAACAAGATTATTTTCACCATAAGCGGTGACGGTTTTAAAGAGGATGAGGACAATGGTAATCGCTCCCCCATAAAAACCTAATGATTTAAAATTGAAGTGGTTCATAATCGATTTTGCATTGGTAATTGGCAATTAGTAGTGACGAATAATTTCTTGATTATTGGCTTCCGGTAATAGGGAAGTTAGATGGGAGGTAACTTGACTGTAACGACGGGTAATGAGTAGGGAAGAACGACATTGAATAGCGAGTTCATCTGTGTATCTTCCTAGTGTTTGCCGTTCAATACCCCAAGCGCGACTAGTTCCCGCAATTGTTAAGTCCACTTTTTCAGAAGCAACTACTACAGCTTGCATTGGTTCTGGTGGGGCAATGGTGTTGATTTCGATGCGATCGCGTACACTATGAGGTAACTGATCAATCATTACTTGTAATTCGTAGCTTAATTCCTCTGCGGTGTGATTGCCATTGAGTACCTGTAAAATTTTCAGCATACAAGTGTCACGGTTCATCAATAGTCTTAACGCGAGGATGACAGCTAAATCATCATGAATATTCGCTGAGTAGGGAACTAGTAAGCTTTCTAAGCGTTCACCACCTCTATCGATAAATACTGCTACGTCTACTGGTGCTGAGGTGAGAATTTGTCCTACTCTTCCACCTAAGCGGTTGTTACTAAAGGCTGGTCTGTGCCATCCTACTAAAATTAAATCGGGTTGTTCAAGTTGGGCTATCTGTGCAGTTTCCCTAGCTACATTACTAGATATCCGCACAATGGGATGAATATGTGAACGTGTGTGTGCTGGTTCGAGGTTGTTGATTAATTCTTCTAGTTGTAACCGACGTTCAGTTATTAAGCGGTTAGCTTCAACCGGTGTACTTTCAAAGGCATAGTCTTCTTCTAATTCAATCAAGCTCAGTGGGTTAACAACTGCCTGTTGTCTGTAGTTTACACCCATATCTGTCACTGATTGAGCTAATGCTACTGCTAATTGTAGTAAACCTTTTTGGGTACTGGGGTTAGCGACTGGAACTAAGATGCGGTAAGGAGTCGCTAAAGCTTCGTGATTTTCTGTAACAGTGTCGGTTTCTGTATGTGTTTCTGCATCAAAATCAACTACATCTAACTTAATCAACCGTTTTGGATATGTCCATTCCAGTAAAGGTGAAGTCATAAATGTTGTCACCAATGCCATGATGACTAACATGGTGAATAGCAGGGGGGAAATTACACCCAACTCTAAACCAATATTTAACACAATTAACTCGGTTAAACCGCGAGTGTTCATTAACCAACCGAGTGCAGACGCTTCCCGTTTATCAATACCACTGACACGGGCCGCTATATAAGTACCAATATACTTGCCAGCGATCGCTACTCCTAAGACCAATATACACAACAGCCATAGTTCTGGACGGTTGAGTAAACCGATTTGCGTCCTTAAGCCACTGTAGGCGAAAAATATAGGTAGAAGGAAAATGAGAACGAAATCTTCCGTTTTTACTGCCAATTCTCTCACTAAATCTGCATTTTTTGGCATAGCTGCACCCAATAAGAATGCACCAAAAATTAAGTGAATCCCGATTAATTCGGTAATCAGTGCAGAGCCTACAACCGCAATGTAAATTAGAGCTAGGACAAACTGACTTAACTTTCTCGTACGACGGTAATGGGTAGCGAGACGTTTGAGAAACCACCGTCCAGCTGTAAACATGAAGCCAATGTAGAGAATGCTTTCAATAATCGTGAGTACAGCCTGTCTGTCAATACTACCATGACGAGCCACAGCGATCGCCATTGCCAACAGACACCATGCCGTCACATCATCAACTGCTGCACAAGTTAACGCTAGGGTTCCTAACCGAGTTCCTTGTAAATTATTTTCTGTAATAATTCTGGCCAGTACAGGAAAGGCCGTAATTGACATTGCTGCACCCAGAAATAAGGCAAAGGCTGTAAACGAAACACTGTCATTAGAAACTAAGGGATAAAGCAGCAATGCTAATAAAGTACCTAAAGAAAAAGGTACTAAAATACTGACATGGGAAGTTAAAATTGCCGTTTCTAACTGACTATTTAAATATTTAGGATTTAACTCTAACCCAATCAAAAACATGAAAAAAATGAGTCCTACCTGAGATAAAACATTCAGGAAGGGAATTGTTTCGGCTGGGAACAGGGTAGCTGCTGCTTGGGGTGCAATCAGACCAAATAAAGATGGGCCAAGCATAATCCCAGCAACTATTTCACCAATTACTAATGGTTGTTTAATTGATTTGAATCCTAGTCCTACTAGTCGTGACAGTCCAATAACAATCAGTACCTCAACCAGAACGAGAATAACTGTGTGCATAGTTTCCTCACTAACGACTATCCGGTTTCCCTACGATAATTCTGTACAACCGTGAAAATTGTCAACCTTTTTCTAGACAAAAATTTTCTTGCTATTAAGTTATTAATTGTTGTTAAGATTCAATTTATAGTGAAAATTATAAAATATGAGCAAATAAGCGAAATAATTACAGAATTGTCAATAACTTAGACCATTAATCAATCAAATAAAATACGGAAACTAGTTATAATTTACAGCTTATCACCATAGTCACAGTCACCATTCATCTCCACTCTGTGATCATATTCTGGCACCTTACCTAACAATTAAATATTCAAGCTGGTTTGTTTATCCTGTAACAATAAGTTCACTAAAGGTGAAGTCATCAGCGTCGTCACAATTGCCATAATTACCATCATTGTGAACAATGTCGGAGTAATTATTCCCTGTTCTAGTCCAATATTGAGGATAATTAACTCCATCAGTCCACGAGCATTCATCAACACTCCAATAGTTGCCGATTCCTGCCAATTTTCTCCAGAAAATTTAGCTGCTAAGGTACAAGCTACACCCTTACCAACAACAGCAATCGTGATTAATAAGAGCGTAATTCCCCATAAAGTCGGTGTATTAACTAAGCCGATTTGCGTATTCAATCCCGAAAAGACAAAAAATATCGGCAATAAGAAAGCCGTAGTCAAATATTCAGTTCGTTCTTGAATTTGTTGAGCAAATTCTCCCCTTGGCATAGCTGCACCTAAAATAAACGCCCCGAAAATAGCATAAATACCGATAATATCAGTCAACCAGGCACTAAACATTAAAGTAATTAACACTAATGTAAGTGTGGAAATAGTAACTGTTCCATCTTTCTGGAAAATATGTGTAAAAATCTTCAGTACAGGACGACCAATAAAAATAGTCAATAAAACGAAACTAATTCCTCCACCAATAGCAAATGCAGCTATACTAGGATTGGCTTTCAAACTAGCTAAAACAATTGCCAATAAACACCATGCAGTCGCATCATCAATGGAACCTGCTGCTAATGCTAACGTACCAAAACTAGTTTTGGCAATATCTCGCTCATAGAGCATTCTTGCTAACATGGGAAATGCAGTTATGGACATAGAAGCACCGAGATATAATGATGCTGCCCAAGGTGTAATATCCACATTAAATAGAGAGGATTGATTTGATAAAAAATAAGCAGCTATTCCTCCTAAAATAAATGGTGCAATTATTCCTGCTCCAGACACGAAACTAGCACTTTTTAATCTATTTTTAATTAAATCCGTATTAAACTCTAAGCCAATTAAAAACATATAAATTATTAAACCAACCTGACTAATGGCAAAGAGAATAGACATAGAAGGGTTAGGAATTTTAGCTCCTGATGCTAACAAAATTAGAGTTTTGGGAAATAACCATTGCTGAAATTCCGGTGAAATCAACCCAAAACAAGAAGGGCCAAGCATAACACCTGCTATCATTTCACACACTACATCAGCTTGACCAAAGTATCGCTTGCCAATAATAGTTGTTAAGCGACAAACAGATAAAATTATAGTTAGTTGTAGTAACAATTTCAAAACTAACTCGAAATTTGACATTTCACTTCCTCAGCCAAAATATCATCTATCATAATCATAGATTGCATCGACTATTTATTGCTCAGATATATACATATTTAAATATTGTCAAAAATTAAAGTACATACATCAGGCAATGAAGATATACATCTACATTAGCAATGTTTTTAAATAACCGATTTAATTGATTTTAAAAAAATAAAAAATAATATTTTTAGAACTTAGGCAATATTAAGGCATTGCCGTCATTGTGACCGCAGGTAAGCAATCTCAAAGCATATTGTTTTTAGAATACGGGTAAATCCTGATTTTTTATATCTTCAGTCTAAATATAATAGAAAATCATTATTGATGCTTTAGATAAAAACTAAAAAAATATCTAAACCTCTCTGCACATATGTATCTGGATTGTGAGATAAATTCTGATTGGCAATAAAACCCACCAAACAACATTTATTGTTTTATAACTGTGATTGCAAATATACTTTTTCACAGCCGCTACAGAATAAAATCCAGAATTCTGGCAACTGCTTACTTCCAGAACTTAACCATCTTGCCATCATTCTTCCATAAGTATGTGTATTCAAATTGACAATCAACGCATAAAACATCGGTCATCTTTGACCAAATATTTCCCTGAACACCCCATGTAAACTTGGCATTAAATTTTGTTAAGATTGAAAACAACATTTAACTTTGCCCGTCCCGTACCCTACCTGAGAGATATTTCATGCTGCGACTCGAACACATTAGTAAAATTTACCCTACAGGCGAAGTTCTCAAAGATATCAACTGGGAAGTCAAAAGTGGCGATCGCATCGGCTTAGTAGGCGTTAACGGTGCGGGAAAGTCCACCCAACTCAAAATCATCAACGGGGAAATTGAACCTACCTCTGGAGAGATTATCCGCCCTGCTAGCTTACATATAGCATACCTCAACCAAGAATTTGAGGTTGAACCGACTCGTACAGTCAGAGAAGAGTTTTGGACAGTTTTTAAAGAAGCGAACCAAGTGCAACTAGCTTTGTCACAGGTACAGCGTGACATGGAAACCGCGACACCAGAAGAACTTGACCGACTCATCCACAAACTAGACAAACTACAACGCCAATTTGAAGCCTTAGACGGCTATGGCTTAGATGCACGCATCGGTAAAATTCTACCAGAAATGGGTTTTCAAGTAGAAGATGGCGATCGCTTGGTCAGTGCCTTTTCCGGTGGGTGGCAAATGCGGATGAGCTTAGGTAAAATTCTCCTTCAAGAACCAGATTTATTACTCCTCGACGAACCTACCAACCACCTAGACCTAGAAACCATTGAATGGTTAGAGAATTACCTGAAAAAACTCACCACACCCATGGTCATCGTTTCCCATGACCGGGAATTCTTAGACCGTCTTTGCACCCAAATTGTCGAAACTGAACGTGGTGTTTCCACAACCTACCTGGGTAATTATTCAGCCTACCTCCAACAAAAAGCTGAAAACGAAGTTGCACAACTCAACGCTTTTGAACGTCAGCAAAAAGAGCTAGAGAAACAACAAGCATTTGTAGACAGATTCCGTGCTAGTGCTACTCGCAGTACCCAAGCAAAAAGCCGAGAAAAACAACTCGAAAAAATTGAACGCATTGAAGCACCCACAGCAGGAGTCAGAACTCTGCATTTCCGTTTTCCATCTGCACCCCGTAGCGGTAGAGAAGTAGTAGAAATTAAAGACTTAACCCATATTTATGATGACAAAATCCTCTTTTTAGGAGCGAATTTGTTGATTGAAAGAGGAGATAGAATTGCCTTTCTTGGCCCCAACGGTGCAGGAAAATCAACTCTTTTAAAAATGATTATGGGGATTGAACCTCCCAGCGAAGGTATTGTCAAATTAGGTGATCACAACGTCATTCCCGGTTACTTTGAACAAAACCAAGCAGAAGCGTTAGACCTAGAGAAAACCGTCATGGAAACTATCCATGATGAAGTACCAGACTGGAAAAACGAAGAAGTCCGCACCCTCTTAGGTAAATTTTTATTTTCTGGAGACACAGTATTTAAAAAAGTAGCTGCCTTAAGTGGTGGAGAAAAAGCGCGATTAGCATTAGCAAAAATGCTGCTTTGTCCAGTCAACCTCATCATTTTAGATGAGCCTACCAACCACTTAGATATTCCAGCTAAAGAAATGTTGGAAGAAGCACTGCAAAACTATGAAGGCACAGCAATCGTAGTTTCCCACGACCGTTATTTTATCTCTCAAGTCGCCAATAAAATTGTAGAGATTCGTGATGGTGAATTCCGCGTTTACTTAGGCGATTATCACTACTATCTGGATAAAATTGCTGAAGAAAAAGAGCAAGCTAGACTAGCAGCAATAGAAGCAGAAAAAGCCGCAAAAAAAGCTGCCAAATCTGCCAAAGCCGCAGCTAAAAGAAAGTAGGTAATATGGCATAGACATCTAGTAAAAATGAATGTAGAGACGTTACATGTAACGTCTCTACTAGGGTTGACATCCAAGCTATTCTGCTACCTTTCAATGCTCAACTTAAAATCTTTCCGTATCTTGAGAAGGTGCAACTGCCCCTGGTTGAGAAAGGAAGAAGTTTTGTGCTGATTCATTTTGATATATACATCTAATATCAGGCTTATCTGTATCTAAATTACCTGTAAACCCAAAAGTATTTAAGCGATTCTTACATTCTCTTACTTGGTCAGAGGTCACCAACTTTCTTTGTTCTAGAATAGCCCAGTTATTTTGCCTGAGCACACAACCAGGACGCATACTTGGTTGAGCAATATAAACATTAAATGGGTTAAGAGTGACAAAAATTCTTGCATCCATCACCATTGCACTAGCACCGTACTGAACGCAAATCTCTGGGTTAGGTGCTTTCGTGTCAATAAATTCACGGGAAGCCACATTTGTTGGACTTAATGTAGTTGTCGAACTAAAAGCAATACCAATACCAATCCCTAAAACCAGCACCCCACCCAAAATTGCTATGGTGGTGAAATTAAAATTAGGAGTGGGAAACCCAGAAGCAGGCCTAGAAGTAGTAGCTGATCTACCAGGAGATTTACGTCTCATAAGAATTTTATCTACCCAACCAACAATAATATTTTGGCGTTTTTCTTTGTGTATTGATGGGAAAAGAAAATATTGCTAATTCTTTCAACCTTACTCAATCAATAGCCAGTAACCAGTTACAGCCATATATATCGACCACTGACTACTGACTACTGACCATTAACTAACTAGCTAACAATGTTCTTTCTAGAGCAGTCCAACGGAAAGTGCGATCGCCACCTCTTTCAATCACTACCTTAACCCGTGGCTCCAACTTGGACAAATTCGACAAATATTCCACTTCTTGATCAGAAAGAATATGTCCTTCAATTATCCACAATACCAACCCCTTTGACTTGGGTGGCAGGTGCTCCAGATGAGAACCCAGTAAAGGTGGAAGATAATAAACATCCCCTACCGCAGCACCACTGCCTGTGCTTTTTTTACCTAAATGAGGTGGTCTAACACCATGAACCCCAGTTAGATAGGCTGCCACATCACCTAAACCTCTGGCAGTAATATGTAGGTCAGTATAGCCCGCTGCCCTGAGCCGACGGCGATAACGACCCTCAAAACCCCCTTCCAGAGGTACATAAACGCCTAGAGCGCCGAATTTTTCTAGATCGCGAATGAAACCATTGCCAGTGGTAATTAGTGCCATAAATTTTTGTCTGAATCCCACTTAGATATCTCTATTATTGTCCCTTCAGTGGTAGATTAAGTTAGGTTAAGCTATAGAAATTGCGAAACCTTAGCCATCAATAACTTTATAAGTTCCTGTTTTTGTCTTTTCGCTTACCAAAACTCCTAAACGAGTAGCTGGACAAAAATAAATGAATAATTTATATTGTTAGATTGTGACCAAACAGTATAATTAGGAAGCCGTCTTCAAAAATCGATGCTCTCAGCCAGTGTCAGCATCAGTAGCTAATGACTTCATTGTCAAAGAACTAGCTCAGAAATACGAAAGATTGCTAAACTAAACAAACTTTCAGGTCAAACCAGGAGCCAAGGCTAGCACCCCCAGCCCCACAAGCTCCTAACTTGCGTTCACTCCCGTAGCCCCCTAAACAACAGGCAAACCTCAAACAAGAGTTTAAGGTATTAAACGCAGTAGAGCCTGAGCATTAATGTTTGTTTATGACATTAAAATCAGACTCAGGAAATGGATACTGAGCGGTTAGCCGCTTAAGTCCTACTACCATTCGGAGAGTGCCAGAGCAATTGCTTGGACGAAAGCATTGCTGCACAAAAAGCAAAGCAATCACGTTTTGCATTATTGCCAGAAATAAAACCTTCCGCAACGAAAGTTTTATCAACCTTCTGGTGACCCAGACAGTGAAACTCAACGGATTCACCAACCACTAGGGACAACATTTTGTTGCGTCGTCAGGAATTTGTATTGTAAAAATACAACTCAAATTTCTTAGGTTCTCGTCCACCCTGAACAGACACAAGCTGCAAGTTGCCCTCAAGTAGTCCGAATCCAAGGTCAGCAAATAGATAAGGAGAACCAGTAACTGTGTCTGTAGGTATTCTCGGCACCAAGCTGGGCATGACCCAAATCTTCGACGAAGCAGGAGTAGCTATTCCTGTCACCGTAATTCAAGCCGGGCCATGCACTGTTACACAAGTTAAAACACAACAGACCGACGGTTATTCTGCCATTCAAGTGGGCTATGGCGAAGTCAAGCCCAAGGCATTGAACAAACCCTTATTAGGTCATTTAGCTAAATCATCTGCACCGGCACTGCGCCACTTGAATGAGTATCGCATTGACAATGCAGGTGAATATACATTAGGTCAGCAAATTAAGGCCGATATTTTTAGTGCTGGACAAATTGTAGATGTCATCGGTACAAGTATTGGTCGTGGTTTTGCAGGCAACCAAAAGCGTAACAACTTCGGTCGCGGGCCAATGTCCCACGGTTCTAAAAACCATAGAGCACCTGGTTCCATTGGTGCAGGTACAACCCCTGGACGTGTTTATCCCGGTAAGCGGATGGCAGGACGCTTGGGTGGTACTCGTGTGACCATTAGCAAACTCACCGTAGTCAGAGTAGATGCAGAACGCAACTTACTGCTGATTAAAGGTGCTATTCCTGGCAAACCAGGAGCCTTAGTTAACGTTGTACCCGCTAAGACAGTTGGTAGTAAATAGTTTTAGTTGTTAGCTGTTAGCTCAACAGACAACTGAACAAAGGACAAATGCAACATGGTTGAAACTGTAGTTAAAAATTGGCAAGGAGAGCAAGTCGGACAACAATCGTTCGAGTTGCGTGTTGCCAAAGAAGAAACGGCGGCGCATGTCGTTCACCGCGCCCTCGTTAGACAAATGACCAACGCTCGTCAAGGCACAGCCAGCACCAAAACCCGTGCAGAAGTACGTGGTGGTGGACGCAAACCTTGGAGACAAAAAGGAACAGGCCGTGCTCGTGCAGGTTCTATCCGTTCACCCCTGTGGCGTGGTGGTGGTGTCATCTTTGGACCAAAACCCAGAGAATTCGACTTGAAAATGAACCGCAAAGAACGGCGGTTAGCTTTGCGGACAGCTTTTGCCAGTCGTGCTGAAGACTTAATTGTTGTTGAAGAATTTAGCAACGAACTACAACGTCCCAAAACCAAGGAATTAGTAGCAGCATTAGCCCGTTGGGGTGCTGCACCAGATCAAAAGTCACTGTTGATTCTGGCAGAAATTCCTGAAACCGTTCAGCTATCAGCGCGGAACATCGAGAACGTAAAATTGATTGCCGCAGACCAATTAAACGTCTACGACTTGTTACACGCTGACAAAATCGTAGTCACCGCATCAGCCTTAGAAAAAATTCAGGAGGTCTACAGTGGCTAAATTTGACCCCCGCAACCTGCCAGATTTAGTGCGTCGCCCCATTGTCACTGAAAAAGCGACCATGCTGATGGAGCAAAACAAATACACCTTTGAAGTAACTCCTAAAGCTACTAAAACAGAAATTAAAGCAGCAATAGAAGACTTGTTTGCAGTTAAGGTTGTTAAAGTCAACACTACCTTACCACCCCGCAAAAAGCGTCGTGTAGGTAGATTCATCGGCTTTAAACCCCAATACAAAAAAGCTATTGTCACAGTTGCGACTGGAGACGAAGACAAAATTAGAAAAGTCCTCTTCCCAGACGTGTAGAATTTGAGATTTGAGATTGGAGATTTGACCAACAATTACAAATCGAAAATCCCACATCACAACTTCTCAAGCAAAAATCGAAAATCAAACTCCAAAATCGTTTATGGGTACTCGTTCTTATCGCCCTTATACCCCCAGTACTCGCCAAGTAACAATCTCCGACTTCGCCGAAATTACTAAAACAGAGCCGGAAAAGTCACTGACTACGTCAGTACACCGTGCCAAAGGTCGGAACAATCAAGGGCGGATAACCAGCCGTCGTCGGGGTGGCGGACATAAAAAACTTTACCGAATTATCGACTTTAAAAGAGATAAGCGGAATATTCCCGCAAAAGTCGCAGCTATTGAATATGATCCGAACCGTAACGCTCGGATTGCCCTCTTGTACTATCAAGATGGCGAAAAACGGTATATTCTTCAACCCAACGGTTTAACCGTAGGTAGAACAGTAATTGCTGGGCCAGATGCTCCTATAGAAGATGGTAATGCCCTGCCTTTATCTAATATTCCCTTAGGTACTAGTGTTCACAACGTCGAATTGACTCCTGGCAAAGGTGGTCAAATCGTCCGTGCTGCCGGTGCAACAGCCCAAGTAGTGGCTAAAGAAGGTAATTATGTAACATTGAAGTTGCCTTCTGGTGAAGTACGGTTGATTCGCCGCGAGTGCTACGCCACCATTGGCCAAGTCGGTAACACCGATGTGAGAAACCTAAGCGCAGGTAAAGCAGGAAGAAATCGCTGGAAGGGTCGCCGTCCTAAGGTGAGAGGTAGTGTTATGAACCCAGTAGACCACCCACATGGTGGTGGTGAGGGTAGAGCGCCCATCGGTAGATCAGGGCCTGTTACACCTTGGGGTAAACCTGCTTTAGGAGCCAAGACACGCAAACCCAAGAAACCTAGCAGTAAGTTGATTGTACGTCGTCGTCGTAAAGCTTCTAAACGTGGTCGTGGCGGTCGCCAGTCCTAGAATTTTAGATTTTAGATGGCGGATTTTAGATTTGGGGTGATTAATTTTTAGCCGTCAAATCCAAAATCCAAAATCCAAAAATTGGTAAATCCAAAATCCAAAATCGAAACTATGGGTCGTTCATTAAAAAAAGGTCCTTTTGTAGCTGACCATCTGCTGAAAAAAATCGAAAAGTTGAATGCTAAAAACGAAAAGCAAGTTGTCAAAACTTGGTCAAGAGCTTCAACAATTCTACCTTTGATGGTAGGTCACACCATCGCTGTCCATAATGGCAGACAACATGTTCCTGTATTTGTAAATGAGCAAATGGTAGGTCATAAGTTGGGTGAATTCGCTCCCACCCGTACCTACAGAGGCCATGGAAAAAGTGATAAAAAAGCAGGGAGATAGCCATTAAGAAGTTAAAAATTAAAAATTAAAAATTAAAAATTAAAGAAAAAACAGTCGTTCATTTTTAATTTTTAAGGACTAATTTTTAAATTTAATGGCCAAAATGGAGACTATTATGGCAACTGACACTACTGAAGTTAAAGCGATCGCCCGTTATATACGCATTTCTCCCTTTAAAGTGCGTCGCGTACTAGATCAAATTCGGGGACGTTCCTATCGGGAAGCCCTGATTATCCTCGAATTTATGCCCTACCGTGCCTGTGACCCAGTATTAAAGGTTCTCAGAAGCGCAGCTGCTAACGCCGAGCATAATGCTGGCTTAGACCGGGCTGATTTAGTCATTACCCAAGCCTATGCTGATCAAGGCCCTGTACTCAAACGGTTCCAACCCAGAGCACAAGGCCGAGCTTACCAAATCCGCAAACCAACATGTCACATCACTGTTGCCGTCGCTGCTGGTGCTGCCAAGTAAGCAACAAGTGAGACAAAATAATTGCGTACAGTAAGAAATTTTAGAGGAAGCATTTGTGGGACAGAAAATTCATCCAGTCGGTTTTCGTCTGGGTATAACTCAAGAACACCAATCCCGTTGGTTTGCAGACCCTGAGCGTTATCCAGAACTGCTACAAGAAGACCATAAACTCCGTCAATATATTGAGCAAAAGCTAGGTAGATACGCTCAAAATAACGCTGGTATCTCCGAAGTCAGAATCGAGCGCAAAGCCGACCAAATCGACCTAGAAGTACGTACCGCCAGACCTGGTGTAGTCGTAGGTCGTGGTGGACAAGGAATTGAATCTCTACGTACCGGACTCCAAGACCTCCTAGGCAGTGGCAGACAAATCCGTATTAACGTAGTTGAAGTTCAACGAGTTGATGCTGACGCTTATTTGATTGCAGAATATATTGCTCAACAATTGGAACGGCGGGTTTCCTTCCGACGTGTAGTGCGTCAAGCAATTCAACGCGCTCAACGAGCAGGTGTACAAGGTATTAAAGTGCAAGTTAGCGGTCGCCTCAACGGTGCAGAAATTGCCCGGACAGAGTGGACTCGTGAAGGACGTGTACCTCTACATACCTTACGGGCAGACATTGATTATTCTTACTGCACCGCTAAAACCGTTTACGGGATTCTTGGCATCAAGGTTTGGGTATTCAAGGGTGAAATTATCCCTGGACAAGAAGAAGCCCCAGCCCAACCTGCTACCCGGGAGCGTGAGCCTCGTCGTCGTCAACAACAACGCCGTCGTCAGCAGTTTGAAGACCGCTCTAATGAAGGGTAATCAGCCAATTAATTACCAGTTAGCAAACCCATGTTAAGTCCTAGAAGAACGAAATTCCGCAAACAGCAACGCGGACGTATGGAGGGTCTATCACACCGTGGCAGTTCCCTCAATTTTGGGGATTTTGCTCTCCAAGCCCAAGAACCAGCGTGGATTACTTCCCGCCAAATCGAAGCTTCTCGTCGGGCCATGACTCGTTACATCCGTCGGGGTGGTAAAATCTGGATTCGGATTTTCCCTGACAAGCCCGTAACCATGCGTCCTGCGGAAACCCGGATGGGTTCCGGTAAAGGTAACCCAGAATTTTGGGTAGCTGTCGTTAAGCCAGGTCGGATTTTGTTTGAAATCGCTGGTGTTTCCGAAGAAGTAGCCCGCGAAGCTATGCGCTTGGCTGCTTACAAATTACCCATTAAGACTAAGTTTATTGTGCGCTCTCAACCACAGGAGCAGGAGTAGGTCATGCCTCTTCCCAAAATTTCAGAAGCTAGAGAATTAAGTGACGAGAAACTGGCTGAGGAAATTGTCGCTGTTAAAAAACAACTGTTTCAGCTACGCTTGCAAAAAGCTACTCGACAATTAGAAAAACCCCACCAGTTTAGACACGCCCGCCATCGCCTAGCCCAATTGCTGACGGTAGAGGCAGAACGTCAACGGGCAGCAAAATCGGGTCAGGAGTAAGAGTAGAAGATTATGGCAGTCAAAGAACGAGTTGGCTTGGTAGTGAGCGACAAAATGCAAAAAACAGTGGTAGTCGCTGTTGAAAACCGCGCTCCTCACCCCAAGTACGGCAAAATTGTAGTGAAAACCCGGCGCTATAAAGCTCACGATGAAGAAAATCAATGCAAAGTGGGCGATCGCGTTCGCATTCAGGAAACCAGACCCCTGAGCAAAACCAAGCGTTGGCAAGTCACAGAAATCCTCACTACCAAAGCTACAAAATAATCAGTTGTTATCAACTTAACAACTTCCACTAGGGAGATTAATTGTGATTCAACCCCAAACTTATCTGAATGTCGCAGATAACAGTGGTGCCCGCAAACTCATGTGCATTCGCGTGTTAGGAGCCGGGAACCGCCGTTATGGCAACATTGGTGACAGAATCATCGCTGTTGTCAAAGATGCTACACCTAACATGGCTGTGAAAAAGTCCGATGTGGTGGAAGCAGTTATTGTTCGTACTCGCAAAGGCATGAAGCGAGATAGCGGTATGAGCATTCGCTTTGATGATAATGCCGCTGTGATTATCAACAAAGACGGGAATCCTAAAGGTACACGGGTATTTGGCCCTGTAGCACGGGAATTACGTGATAAAAACTTCACCAAAATCGTTTCGCTTGCGCCGGAGGTGCTGTAATGACTAAAAAACAGCAGCCCAAATTTCATAAAATGCACGTCAAAACTGGCGACACAGTGCAAGTAATTGCTGGCAAAGATAAAGGTAAAGTAGGGGAAGTAATTAAAGCCTTACCCCAAGACAGCCAAGTCATTGTTAAAGGTGTCAACATCAAGACCAAGCATGTGAAACCCCAACAAGAAGGGGAATCAGGCCAAATTATCACCAGAGAGTATCCAATTCATAGTTCCAATGTGATGCTCTATTCCACCAAGCAAAACGTGGCTAGCCGCGTTTGTTACACTTTCACTGCGGAAGGCAAGAAAGTGAGGATGCTGAAGAAAACTGGTGAAATCCTGGATAAATAACCTGTATAAAAGGTGAGATTTTAGATTTAACACCCTTAAATCCAAAATCTAAAATCCAAAATCTAAGCATCCCTGACCAAGCCCAGGGAAATCAGGACAAAAACTATGGCAACAGCAAAACTCAAAACTCTATATCAAGAGACAATCGTTCCCAAATTAACCCAACAGTTTCAATACACCAACGTACATCAAGTACCCAAGGTATTGAAAGTAACTGTTAACCGGGGCTTGGGCGAAGCAGCACAAAACGCTAAAGCATTGGAAGCTTCCATTAGCGAAATTGCTTTAATCACTGGTCAAAAGCCAGTAGTGACACGGGCAAAAAAAGCGATCGCTGGCTTCAAAATTCGGCAAGGGATGCCTGTAGGTATCATGGTGACCTTGAGAGGTGAACGGATGTATGCCTTTCTAGATCGCTTGATTAACCTCTCTTTACCCAGAATTCGTGACTTTCGTGGTGTTAGTCCTAAAAGTTTCGACGGTCGTGGTAACTATACCCTGGGTGTACGCGAACAGTTAATCTTCCCAGAAGTCGAATACGACAGCATCGATCAAATCCGTGGTTTAGATATTTCTATTATCACTACAGCTAAAACCGACGAAGAGGGCCGGGCCTTACTTAAGGAAATGGGAATGCCCTTTCGCGATCAATAAGTTCATCTAAAGAGGAAAAGATGGCGGCTAACGACACAATTGCAGATATGCTGACGCGCATCCGCAATGCCAACTTGGCAAGGCATCAAACAACACAAGTGCCAGCCACAAAGATGACCCGTAGTATTGCCAAAGTGCTACAAGAGGAAGGCTTTATCGCTGAATATCAAGAAGTAGGCGAAGGTATTAAGCGCAATCTAGTAATTTCTTTGAAGTACAAAGGTAAAAATCGTCAACCTTTAATTACTGCACTCAAACGGGTAAGTAAGCCAGGTTTACGAGTTTACTCTAACCGCAAAGAATTACCAAGAGTCCTTGGTGGCATTGGCATCGCGATTATTTCTACATCGAGTGGAATTATGACAGACCGCGAAGCCCGTCGCCAGAATGTAGGCGGTGAAGTGCTTTGCTACGTTTGGTAAGAAAGGAGTTGAGGAGTTAAGGAGTATGGCTAGTGCCACACTACGCCATCAGAATTTTCCGGTGAACTTCACCAAAACTCGTAACTCATAACTCATAACTCGCAACTGACAAAGGACAAAGATTCATGTCTCGTATTGGTAAACGTCCAATTACTATTCCCGCCAAAGTACAAGTGACCATTGATGGCACCAACGTCGCAGTGAAAGGCCCCAAAGGCGAACTAGCTCGCGAACTACCCACCAACGTCATTGTTACTCAGGAGGGGGATACATTACTCGTCACTCGTCGTGATGATACCCGTCCCTCCAGGCAACTGCACGGCTTAAGCCGTACCCTTGTCGCCAATATGGTGGAGGGAGTTTCCCAAGGTTTTCAACGTCGGTTAGAAATTCAAGGTGTAGGTTATCGGGCCCAAGTACAAGGCGGCACCCTCGTCCTCAACATGGGTTTTAGCCATCAAGTACACATTGCGCCCCCCGATGGTATTCAATTCGCCGTTGAAAATAACACTAACGTCATCGTCAGTGGCTACGACAAAGAAATAGTCGGCAATACAGCCGCGAAAATTCGCGCCGTTCGTCCACCTGAACCTTACAAAGGTAAAGGCATTCGCTATGCAGGTGAAGTGGTCAGACGTAAAGCTGGTAAGACTGGTAAGAGTGGTAAGAAGTAAACATGAAACTTACTCGCAGAGAATCTAAACAGCGCCGCCATCGGCGCATTCGTGGGAAAGTAAACGGTTCCCCAGAACGTCCTCGCTTGGCTATATTTCGCTCCAACGAGCATATCTATGCTCAAGTGATAGATGATACTAAGCATCACACCTTAGTAGCGGCATCGACCTTAGAACCAAATTTAAAATCGACCTTATCTTCGAGTAGCAACTGCGAAGCTTCTGCCGAAGTTGGCAAGTTAATTGCTGTGCGTGCTTTAGAAAAAGGGATTACCAAAGTCGTTTTTGATCGCGGTGGCAACCTTTATCACGGTCGCATTCAAGCACTGGCTGAAGCCGCACGGGAAGCTGGTTTAGATTTCTAAAGTCATGAGTCAGGGAACAGGGAACAGTGAATACTGAGAACTCAGAACTGACAAATGACAACTGACAACTAACAACAGAGCATAAATTATGGTAAGCGGTCGTCGTAAAGCAAGCCGAGCAAAAAAAGAAGAAACCAACTGGCAAGAACGAGTAATTCAAATCCGTCGCGTCAGCAAAGTAGTTAAAGGTGGTAAAAAACTCAGTTTCCGAGCCATTGTGGTGGTTGGTAACGAGAAAGGTCAAGTTGGTGTCGGTGTTGGTAAAGCTGCCGATGTCATTGGTGCAGTGAAAAAAGGTGTAGCTGACGGGAAAAAGCATCTGATTGATATTCCTATCACTAAAGCTAACTCCATCCCCCATCCTATTGATGGTGTTGGTGGTGGTGCTAAAGTGATTATGCGTCCAGCTGCACCCGGTACAGGTGTAATTGCAGGTGGTGCTGTCCGGACTGTTTTAGAACTGGCAGGAGTACGGAACGTACTCGCCAAGCAATTGGGTTCTAACAACCCTCTCAACAACGCCAGAGCAGCAGTGAATGCTTTATCTACACTGCGGACATTTGCGGAAGTAGCTGAAGATCGGGGTGTGTCCGTAGACAAACTCTATATTTAGTGATGCTTTGAGATTGGATTTTTGATCTAATCATCCCTAAGCAAAAAGAGATTCTCAATCCCAAATCGAAAATCTAAACTCCAAAATCCCATGAGACTCAATGATGTTAAGCCACAAAAAGGCTCCAAAAAACGCCGCCGCCGTGTAGGTAGAGGTATTTCTGCGGGTCAAGGTGCTAGTGCGGGTTTGGGTATGCGTGGTCAAAAATCACGCTCTGGTAGTAGTACCCGCCCTGGATTTGAAGGTGGTCAACAACCTTTGTACCGCCGTATTCCTAAACTGAAGGGCTTTCCCCTCGTTAACCGTAAAGTTTACACTACGATTAATGTAGAGAAGCTGGCTTCTTTGCCTCCTAACTCAGAAGTAACTTTGGCTTCTTTACAGGAAGCAGGTATTCTGACTGCTGCTAAAGGCCCATTGAAAATTTTGGGGAATGGAGAGTTAAGCGTTCCCTTAAAGGTGCAAGCTGCGGCTTTTACCAGTGGAGCTAAAAGCAAAATCGAAGCTGCTGGTGGCAGTTGCGAAGTCGTAGTGTGAAGCTCTAAGGGCGCACTTTCATACTAGCTAACTCGCTGTCAGCGCCTTACTTCAGTATCAAGGTATCACTCTATGATCAGTCGAGATAAAGCCCCAACGGCTCAAGAAACTTTTATGCAGATGGCGCAAGCAGCTGGACTGAGAGGTAGGCTGCTTGTAACTGTCGGTATGTTAATTCTGGTGCGGCTGGGTATCTTTTTACCAGTCCCAGGAATTGATAGAGCTAGGTTTGCTGAAGCAATATCGGGCAATAATTCCATTTTCGGTTTATTGGATATTTTCTCTGGGCGAGGACTTTCTACTTTAGGGGTTTTTGCCTTGGGGATTTTGCCCTATATTAATGCGTCTATTATCATCCAATTGCTCACAGCGGCGATTCCCTCTTTAGAAAATTTACAGAAAAATGATGGTGAGGCAGGACGGCGAAAGATTTCCCAAATCACCCGCTATGTGTCTGTAGGCTGGGCCGTTATTCAAAGTGTGGCGTTTTCAGCTTTATTCCTCCAGCAATTTGCCTTAAATCCAGGACCTTTGTTTGTAGCGGAAACAGCGATCGCTCTCACTGCCGGTTCTATGTTCGTAATGTGGGCATCGGAACTGATTACTGAAAGAGGTATTGGTAACGGTGCATCTTTGTTGATTTTTGTCAACATCGTCGCTTCACTGCCAAAATCCTTGGGTGATACCATCGACTTGGTACAGGTGGGTGGAAGGGAAATAGTTGGTCGGGTCATTGTCCTGGTACTAGTCTTTATAGCCACCATTATTGGCATCGTCTTTGTCCAGGAAGGAATGCGCCGTATCCCTATCATTTCTGCCCGGAGGCAAGTGGGAAGGCGGGTTTTAGCTGAACAACGCAGTTTCTTACCCTTGCGCCTTAATCAAGGCGGCGTAATGCCAATTATTTTTGCGGCAGCTATTCTCAGTTTGCCGTTGCTAATTGCTAATTTCACAAAAAATGCTGAATTGGCAAATATCGTGAATACCTATCTGAGTCCCAGTGGTTCTGGCTCTTGGGTTTATGCCTTGGTATACATGATTAGCATCATTTTCTTCAGTTACTTCTATTCTTCGTTAATTCTTAACCCCATAGATGTAGCTCAAAACTTAAAGAAAATGGGTTCTAGTATCCCTGGTATTCGTCCGGGTAAAGCTACTAGTGAGTATATAGAGCGCGTCAGTAATCGACTGACTCTCTTAGGGGCAATCTTTTTAGGGTTAGTGGCAATTATACCCACAGCAGTAGAAAGAGCTTTAGGAGTACCAACATTTCAAGGTTTAGGTGCTACCTCATTGTTGATTTTAGTAGGCGTAGCGATAGATACTGCTAGGCAAATTCAAACCTACGTTATCTCTCAACGCTATGAAGGAATGGTGAAACAATAGTGACGCGATTAATCTTCTTGGGGCCACCGGGTGCAGGAAAAGGAACTCAGGCTAAGACTTTGGCTGATTTTTTGCATATTCCCCATATTTCCACTGGTGATATTTTACGGCAAGCTATTCAAGACCAAACCCCTTTGGGAAGGAAGGCTAAAAGCTACATGGATCAAGGCGAGTTAGTCCCAGACCAACTAGTACAAGATTTAGTAGAAGAACGGCTCAAGCAACCAGATACCCAAAATGGCTGGATTCTTGATGGCTTTCCTCGCAAAGTAACACAAGCAGAATTTTTGCAGGAATTGCTGAAAACAATTGGTCAAAGTGGAGAAAAGGTAATTAACTTGGATGCACCAGATGAAATTGTGGTGACCAGGTTACTAGGACGGGGACGGGCTGATGATACAGAAGAGGTGATTCGTCGTCGCCTAGAAGTTTACCGCAATGATACTGCTCCTTTAATTAACTATTATGGCGATCGCCATCAACTTATCCCTGTTAATGGTGATCAGTCCCCAGAAGAAGTCACTGCCGCATTGAAAAAAATCGTCAATCCTTAAGAGATCAGCAGAGGTGAAGGGTAGATGGTGAAAGTAAAAAAATCAATTGACTCACTACTAGTTTCTCCCTCCCTCTTCTCTCATTAGTCAGGGTGCAAGTTGATTTTAGCTAAGATATATTAAGAAACTGTTGATATATTTCGCAAATTGTGTTTTTGTACCGATTACTTTCACAGTAAAGGAACAAAAAATAGTTGAGTTGAGGAAAACACTTGTCTAAGCAAGACTTGATTGAAATGGAAGGGACTGTCACCGAGTCATTACCCAATGCGATGTTTCGCGTTGACTTGGATAATGGCTTTAATGTCCTAGCACATATTTCCGGCAAGATTCGCCGTAATTACATCAAAATTTTACCTGGCGATCGCGTCAAAGTGGAACTTACACCCTATGACCTAACTAAAGGTAGAATTACCTATCGACTACGGAAGAAATAAATTTATGTAGAAAACTTACCATAAACCATATCTGGTGGTGTTCACCCCAGTTACTTAACTGAAATATTTGCGCTAAAAATGCTATAATTTACTATTTGGAGTCAAGTAACAAAGGCATGAAAGTCAGAGCCTCAGTCAAGAAAATTTGTGAAAAGTGCAACGTGATCAAACGCCGTGGTCGTGTCATGGTGATTTGTATTAACCCCAAGCACAAACAACGTCAGGGGTAAGGTTCTGTCTATTCTATTCATAGCAGCACCAGATTAGCATCACAACCAAAAGCGCGACAACCCATCACGTTTTTACCCACAGCAATTGCGAAAACAATAGGGAGAGATTCATTGTGGCACGGATTGCCGGAGTAGACCTTCCACGCGATAAGCGTGTTGAAATTGGTCTGACATACATTTACGGAATTGGACTAACCAGGTCAAAAGCAATTTTAGCAAGTACAGGTGTAAACCCAGACACCCGCGTTAAAGACCTCAGCGATGCCGATGTAGCAGCCCTGCGCGGCGAAATCGAAAGTAACTATCAAGTTGAAGGTGACTTGCGGCGCTTAGAAGCAATGAGCATTAAGCGCTTAATTGACATTGGTACCTATAGAGGTCGTCGTCATCGCATGGGTTTACCTGTTAGAGGACAGAGAACTCGCACCAACGCCAGAACCCGACGCGGTAGAAGACAGACAGTGGCAGGTAAGAAGAAAGCCCCTGGTAAATAATCCTGATTTGCTTGCTTTGAGCAGCAAGTTGTACCTTAAATTCACTAAACAAATATGGCGAGACAACCAACTAAAAAATCCGGGAGCAAAAAGCAAAAACGGAACGTACCTAACGGCGTTGCCTATATTCAATCTACTTTCAACAATAGCATTGTCACCATTACCGATCAAAACGGAGATGTCATTTCTTGGGCCAGTGCTGGTTCTAGTGGATTTAAGGGGGCAAAAAAAGGTACTCCCTTTGCAGCACAAACAGCAGCTGAAAGTGCTGCCCGTCGAGCTATCGACCAAGGTATGCGCCAAATAGAAGTAATGGTCAGTGGACCTGGTGCAGGGAGAGAAACTGCTATCCGGGCGCTGCAAGGTGCCGGATTGGAAATCACACTCATTCGGGATATTACCCCCATTCCTCACAACGGTTGCCGTCCTCCTAAACGTCGTCGAGTTTAAACTCACCAAATTAAGCGAGATAGGGGAGAAGTTCAAGCACCCACACATTACTGGCAATGTTATCTCAGGCAGATTAATATCAACTGCTGGAGTTAGGAGAATGCTTGTTAACTTCCAAAACCATAGGGTGACCGAAAAGCAGATCAGCTCTTCCCATAGGGAGGGCTGCTAAACTTTGGAAAACCAAAAATATGCACAATGTCTCTGAATAATTCAGGTGTACCATTTGCCACTGTTACTTGGTATTTTAACCAAAAAATCATTTCAGAGCATAAATTAAATTCGAGAGGCAATTTATTTGCCTGCTAGCAGCACCTTAACAAGGGAGGCTACTCCGTGGCGCAGTTTCAAATAGAATGTGTAGAGTCTAGTACAGAGGAAAGTCGTAGCCATTACAGTAAATTTGTTCTGGAACCACTAGAGCGGGGACAAGGAACAACTGTAGGCAACGCGTTGCGGCGGGTTTTACTTTCTAATTTAGAGGGTACAGCAGTTACAGCAGTGAGAATCGCTGGGGTTACTCACGAGTTTGCCACAGTTCCAGGTGTACGGGAAGATGTCCTGGAAATCCTGATGCGGATGAAGGAAGTCATCCTCAAGAGCTATTCTTCTCAACCCCAAATAGGCCGCTTACTAGTTAATGGTCCGTCCACCGTCACAGCGGCTCATTTTGACTTACCCAGTGAAGTAGAAGTTATTGATCCGACCCAGTATATTGCCACCATTGCTGAAGGTGGGAAACTGGAAATGGAGTTTCGTATTGAGAGAGGCAAAGGCTATCGGACTGTAGAGCGAGGAAGAGAAGAAGCTACCTCTCTAGACTTTTTGCAAATTGACTCGGTTTTTATGCCAGTGCGAAAAGTCAACTATAGTGTGGAAGAAGCTCGTGGAGATGGCTCTATTACTAAAGACCGTCTGTTGTTAGAAGTATGGACTAATGGCAGCATCTCTCCTCAAGAGGCACTATCCTCAGCTGCGGGAATTTTGGTAGATTTATTCAACCCGTTAAAAGATATCTCCTTAGAACCTACAGATACAGGTTCAGATATTCCAGACGACCCAACAGCCCAAATTCCTATTGAAGAGTTGCAGTTGTCTGTGCGGGCGTATAACTGTCTCAAACGCGCCCAAGTTAATTCTGTGGCTGACTTATTGGATTATACCCAAGAAGACCTGTTAGAAATCAAAAACTTTGGTCAAAAGTCCGCAGAAGAAGTAGTGGAAGCCTTGCAACGTCGCTTAGGTATTACTCTACCCCAAGAAAGAAGCTCCAAACATAGCTAAACCAAAACAGTTAATCATTCCTTAGTGTTATGCGTCACCGTTGTCGGGTTAAAAAACTCAGCAAACCAGCTGATCAGCGCCGTGCCCTCCTCCGCGCTCTGACTACTGAACTTATTCGTCATGGACGAATTACTACTACTTTAGTTCGAGCTAAGGCAGTACGTACCTATGTAGATAAGATGATTACTTTGGCTAAAGATGGTTCCTTGGCATCACGTCGGGAAGCATTGGGTTATATCTACGATAAGCAGCTAGTTCATGCTCTGTTTGAACAAGCTCCTAACCGCTATGCTAATCGCCAAGGTGGTTATACTCGCATTCTGCATACTATTCCCCGTCGTGGTGATAATGCGGAAATGGCGATCCTGGAATTGGTATAAAGTCATTGGCAAGAGGTGAAAGTGAGAGTCAGCAATAGGGAAAGAGTGAAGGATTAATTACCAAGACCTAGTTCCCAATGCCGATATCCACTAACCAGTGACCAAGCCTATGTTAGACACCAGCCAGCCGCAAAAGACTCAAAGAGTAGCTCTAGTTATTCAATATCTAGGGACTAATTTTCATGGCTGGCAAAGACAAAAGGCCCAAAGAACGGTTCAAGAAGAAATAGAAACCGCTATAGCTAATGTTCTAGGCTATCATGTCACCTTACATGGTGCAGGTAGAACGGATGCTGGGGTTCATGCCTCTGCTCAGGTAGCTCATTTTGAGGTGAGAAGTAAAATTCCGGCTCATAAGTGGGCAACTGTTCTCAATAGCTATATGCCCCCAGATATATTAATCAGGGCATCAGCTGGTGTGGGTGATAGGTGGCACGCTCGGTTTAGTGCTATCTATCGGCGGTATCGCTACACTATCTACACTGAGGACAGACCGAACTTGTTCGTCAAGCCTTTTAGTTGGCATTATTATTATGCACCCTTAGATGAATCGTTGCTGCAAGCTGCCCTGCAACCTTTACTGGGCAAACATCACTTGGCTGCATTTCACCGCGCTGGTTCAGCGCGGAAGCATTCTTGGGTGGAGGTGCAAGCAGTGGAGTGTTGTCGGCGCGGGCCGTTTATCCATATAGAAATTCAGGCTAATGGGTTTTTATATGGAATGGTGAGGTTGTTGGTGGGAATGTTAGTACAGGTGGCTTCCGGCCAGCGATCGCTTGCTAACTTTACCGAAATTTGGCAACAGCAACGACGGGAAGACGTAAAACATGCAGCCCCGGCTCAAGGTTTATGCCTACTGCGGGTGGGCTATCCTGATTTTCCCTTCCCTCCAGAAATCTGGTACGACAGCCAACCTTATTTAGTGTTTGGTCAGCAGCTAGCGGAAATGAAAAATTAAACATCAGTCTGATTTTTGTTTTTTATTTTTTGCCACAGCCAGAAGATTGATAACTCATCAAGGAAGACTGACAAAAACAAATAACAAAGGATAAATCAAAATGAGTAAAACCTACCTTCCTGCTCAAGATTCCCTTGAGCGCGATTGGTACGTAGTAGATGCTACAGACCAACGCCTCGGTCGCCTCGCTAGTGAAGTCGCCATGATTCTCAGAGGCAAGAGAAAAGCTGAATATACTCCCCACTTAGATACTGGGGATTTTGTCATTGTCATCAACGCTGATAAAGTAGCGGTGACAGGCAAAAAGCGCACACAAAAACTTTATCGTCGCCACTCAGGTCGTCCTGGTGGGATGAAAACAGAAACTTTTGCCAAGCTGCAACAGCGTTTACCAGAACGGATTGTTGAACATGCTGTGAAGGGAATGCTGCCTAAAAATAGCTTAGGTAAACAACTGTTCACAAAACTCAAGGTTTATGCTGGGCCTACCCATCCTCATGAGGCTCAAAAACCAAAAGAAATTACAATTAATACAATTCCTGGAGAAAATTAATGGTAGTAGCGGCAGAAACTACTAGCGGTCGCGCTGTTTACTGGGGTACTGGTCGTCGTAAATCCTCTGTAGCCAGAGTCCGTCTAGTACCCGGCGAAGGTAAGTTGATTGTCAACGGCAAACCTGGAGACTTATACTTCCAATTTAACCCCAACTACTTGGGTGCAATTAAAGCCCCTTTGGAAACATTGGGTCTAGAAAACGAGTATGACATTCTCGTTAAGGCTGAAGGTGGTGGCTTGACTGGTCAAGCTGATTCCATCCGGTTGGGTGTAGCTCGTGCATTGTGCGAATTAGACCCCGAAAATCGTTCTCCCTTGAAAATTGAAGGTTACTTAACTCGTGACCCACGGGCTAAAGAACGGAAGAAATACGGTTTGCACAAAGCTCGTAAAGCTCCTCAATACTCCAAGCGGTAATCAATTTTGGATTTTAGATTTGGGCTTTTGTATGAACCTACAATTCTAAAATCTGAAGTTCTACCAACTGGAAAAAGCTGAAAGTTATAATTTTGAAAGAGATTCACCACAAAAGGAAACATGGCTAAACCTGATATTCATCCCCAGTGGTATCCAGAAGCTAAGGTTTACTGCAACGGTCAAGTTGTGACGACTGTTGGTTCTACTAAACCCGAATTACACGTTGATGTTTGGTCTGGAAACCACCCCTTTTATACTGGCACTCAGAAGATTATTGACACTGAGGGTCGAGTTGAACGCTTCCTCCGTAAGTACGGTATGTCCAGCACTCAAAGTTCTGGCGGCGATAACAAAAAGTAGCTGGTTGGCTGTAGCTATTGATAGCGTATTGTGGCGTAAGCCATAGACGACCCTGCATCTGCTGGGTCGATTATCATTTTATGCCCTAGCCAACTGTTATTTTGAAGGAGCGATTGCACTCGTTATGGCTGAAACATATCTGCTGGAGAAACTTAAATCTGTTGAACAAACCTTTAATGAACTGACTCGGCGCTTGGCCGACCCTGATACTGCGAAAAATCCCGATGAGTATCAAAAAATTGCCAAGTCTCGTTCTTCCTTGGAAGAGGTAGTCAATACCTATGAAACTTGGAAAACTGCCCAAGAGGAATTAGTCGGGGCCCGTCAGGTACTCAAAGAGTCCAATAGCGATCCTGAACTGCAAGAAATGGCAGCTTTGGAAGTAAATGAACTAGAAGAAAAGCTAGATTATTTAGAAAATCGCTTGAAGGTGTTACTCTTACCCCGTGACCCCAACGATGATAAAAACATCATGTTGGAAATTCGTGCTGGGACTGGTGGTGATGAAGCGAGTATTTGGGCTGGGGATTTACTGCGGATGTATTCCCGCTATGCTGATACTCAGGGTTGGAGAGTAAAGCTGGTCAGCGAGTCCTTGGGAGAAATGGGTGGCTTCAAAGAAGTTATTCTAGAAATTCAAGGTGACAGTGTTTACAGCAAGTTAAAGTTTGAAGCCGGAGTCCATCGAGTGCAGCGTGTACCTGCTACAGAAGCTGGGGGTCGGGTTCATACTTCTACCGCTACAGTAGCGATTATGCCAGAAGTCGATGATGTAGAAGTACACATTGACCCGAAAGATATTGAAATGACTACAGCCCGTTCTGGTGGTGCTGGTGGACAAAACGTCAACAAAGTGGAAACAGCCGTTGACTTGATGCACAAACCAACTGGTATCCGGATTTTCTGTACAGAAGAACGGAGTCAGTTACAGAACAAAGAACGGGCTATGCAAATTTTGCGAGCGAAGTTATATGAGATGAAATTACGGGAACAACAAGAGGCTGTTACCTCTATGAGGCGATCGCAAGTTGGTACAGGTTCCCGTTCAGAAAAGATTCGCACTTATAACTATAAAGATAACCGTGTCACCGACCACCGCTTAGGTCAAAACTATTCACTCAACCCTGTATTGGAAGGTGATCTAGAAACAGTTATCCAATCTTGTATCTCCCAAGACCAACAAGAGCGTTTAGCAGAATTAGCCGCCTCTGGTGCTGCTGGCTAATTACTGTAATTCAACCTCTGAGAAAGCCGCCGACTGTGTTGTTGAATTTAACACAAGAAAGCGGTTTTCTAATGCCTGATGTAGGGCCTGTTCTGTTTCACCAAGATAATGGTAATAGGCAAATTCATAACTCATGAGATAATTTAACCTTGCCCAAGCCTTGAGACTTTGGCAGTTGTCAATTAACTTTTCCACTTCCCTCTGCCACAGGGCAAAAATGCGATAGCTGAAGAAGCTACAGCAAATGTTTCCTTGCATATCCCAGAAGGAAATACTGACCTGATACTTGAGGCAATGAATTTTCTTAATTTCCTTGACCTTAAAACCCTTGGCGATTAAAGCTAATTTTGCTTCTGCTTCCGAAATCTGCCAATGTTCTGGTTTAATCTTATGAGTGCTAATCAGGTTTTTACGCTGACGGCGATACTTGTTAATTTTATGACGTAGCTGGCGAGACATGATGCACCGTTACCCTGGAATTTTACAGCTAACTTGCTGTCAGCAATATAAGAGTTAAAATAAATAGGTATGTTTGATTTGTAGTGAAGAAAAGTTACAGGTAAATTTTAAAATTTAAAGTCTATATAAAATTTATCATTTACAAGTGACATTGTAAATGCCGAATAAAAATCTTTACAAGTTAAAAAGTATACACATCATTTCAGCTAAAGAGATACTACACCCGTGGAATTAGAAGCTAGAAACAAACTAATTGAAGTCGTAAAAATTGCTCGTGGCTCCATGAGTCAAAGAGCTTTTGGGAAGCTTCTGGGAGTTTCGGCTACTGCGGTACAGTTTTGGGAAAAGGGAGAATCTGTACCTGACATCCAAAACTTGGCTCAAATTGCAGCCAGAGCAGGTTATACGATGGAAGAACTGCTCAACTATTTGGGAATGAAACCGATCGCGGAAACTACCGATGTTAACCAGATGGTTAAGCACATCAAATCGATGCCACTCAGTGAAGTGGCAATCATTGGTAGAGCCGTTATGGATAGATTAGCAGCGGCCGCGGAAGCTTCTGTGGACAGTGCAAAGGTTGGTTAATGGGTGTAGGGATTCGGGAAGAAGTTCAGGAGTATGCCTACGGCACGCTACGCGAACAGGAGTGTCGATATCTGGGAAGTTTTGAACGCGATTTTCTATGTTTTGGTGGAAGTAGTTCTTCGACCAGAACAGACCAAGGGCTTTACCTTACTCAAAAAACGTCTTTGTGGTGGAACGCACTTACGGTTGGTTGATGGGTTATCGGCGATAGCGCAGCGTGACGACGTAGGAGTCATATAGTCAGAGATTATGAGTTATTACCCGAAACCTCTGAGACTTTTATCTACCTTGCCATGATCCGTATTATGGTGAGGCGACTTGCTTAAATCCCACCTTCCGCCCCCTAACTGTCACAGAGGGAAATTACGGAGAGAAAACATCTAATTGAGAATAAAAACAGACATATTGAGTGTAAAAAGACATTTGAATAACAGT
>NZ_JACJTT010000078.1 GCF_014698825.1 Richelia sinica FACHB-800 | reverse complement strand
AAGACATAGTTGCCAGAGAAAATGGTGTGGTCAATTAGGTCTACACCAGTTCCACCATCCATGGTTTCATTTCCCAGTCCAGAGAACATGGTGTCATTGCCGCTATCACCACGGTAAAGACCACCGTCACCGTCGGAACGGATGATGTCGTTACCATCTCCACCATTGAGGGTGTCTATACCTCCTCCTCCAATGAGTGAGTCATTCCCCCCACCACCGTTGAGAATGTCGTTACCATCGCCACCATTGAGGGTATCGTTACCATCTCCACCGTTGAGGGTATCATTAGTCCCAAGAGCGTTGATAACATCATCACCTGCTAATGCGTTAAACACATCAGGTTGATCAATTAGTAGTGGAAAAGCAAAGTCAACTAAACCAGAAAGATTATCAGGGCCATTAGTGCCAGTAATATTCGCCATAATCTTCAGTTCCTTACATCAAAAATTAACAATTGTTACAAAGAGTATGAACAAGTCTTGTATGCTCTTTGTATGTTGGGAATAGTCCCAAAGGTTCATGAATTAAGCTTTTTCATTTGTGTAGTCTTCCACAGGCAAGGAGGTATTACAAAAGCCTTCCATAGACTACAAGTTGCCAAGACTACTTTTCTTAAAAAATTGAAAATACTATCAGTACCGCGACTTCAGCAAAAAAAATAGGTCAGTAAAAATACGTTGTGCTACAGACATAGAAGCGCTTTTACATCAAAATAAGCCCCGTTATTGGGAGGGGTTTAGCAATGCTAAACCCCTAGATTTTGTGAATCAATATTCTCGCTTTTCGCTTTTTCCACCTTCTCAACTTGCTTGGGTGCTTCCATTTCTTCATAGAGTCGGATAGCTTCATTAAAATTGGTGTTAGATAAAAATTTTAACCTCCCTAGCCGCTGTTTTGAATTTCAAATTAATGCTACTTTTATCTAAAGCTAATTTACAAGCCTTTTATCATAGACCAGAAATTACTCCAAAATTACTTAAGCCAATTTTGATTAAATAATTGACATAAAGTTTGGCTAATTGTCCTAATTGTTATCTTTAAAGTCAGCTTACTATTTGCAGTTTTCCAAGGAGGAATTATTAGCATACTCCTTACAATTAGTAGTAAGCCCCAAATACATTTTCCTTGATGCCAACCTTGATGCCAGTAGGTATTAGCCAACATTGCCAATGCTAACCCTTGTAGATGTTTATTTCTGGTTTCATTAGCAAATACTATAACCTGCTGGGATTCTGCAATCGCTTTTTGATGTTCTTTTAGACAACCGTAACAATAAGCTAAATTGAGTCTATTCATGTAAGCATATAATCTATTTCCAATTTGATTGTTAATAATTAAAGCTGAATTAAAACAATTGATTGCTTCTTTGTATTGTTTATCTACATAAATATAAAGGCAACCAAGTGTGTGTAATGCTTGAGCTTCTAGTTGTTTATTACTATTTGCCTTGATTATTTGTAATACTTTCTGTAAAGATTTAACTGCATTATCATAATCTTCCAATAATATGTAGGTAGAAGCTAAATTATTTAGAGTATTACATAATTGATAGTTTTCACAATTTTTATCAACTATATTTAGCTGTAATTGGATATATTTAATACCTTGGTTGGGTTCTCCCATATTGATGTAATTAGCTGCTATACCATTCAGTGCATTATATTCTATGCTTGGATCATTAATTTCTTGTGCAACCGCTAATGACTTTTTATGATATTGAATTGATAATTGGTAATTTGCTATGGAAATCATATTATAAATAGAACCTAACCCAGATAGTGCTTGTCCTTCTATTAGCTGATCACCAATTTCTCTGGAAATTTTTAATTGCTGCTGATAATGAAAAAGTGCCTTATCAGATTCCTCAGTACAATTAATATAAACCCAACCTAAGCCGTTGTGTGCTAGGGATTCTACTTTTTGGTTGTTGATTTTACGGGCAATATTTAACTGTTTTGTATAGCAATCGATAGCAAGAATAGTTTTTCCTAGATGAGCGTAAGCATTACCTAAACCATTTAACCACACACAATCTAAATCTAAGTTGAGTTTATTTAAAATTCTGCTGTACAGTTCAATTTGTTCATTGTAGTAACCCCAAATACCTAATTGTTCATGTAGCTCTTTAGTAGTGGGGATAGTTAACCGAATCAGTATGCACGATTTTTCCCATGCTTCTAGTTCACATAAATGGTGAAATATATTCAGATAATGTTTTACTTTTTCTAAGTCAGAAGCATTAGATTTAGGTTTATACATTGACCAATTTTTTATTGCCTCGTAATGAGCAAATTCCCAAAGAGAAATTTCATTTGAGCAAGATATTACTGGATTAACACCTATTTGAGATAACACCAATTCTCCAGGGTTGGAGAAATTAATTGTTTCTAAAGATTCTTGAGTTTTTATCTCTGGTTGATCAAAATCATGAGTCATATTTGCTTTCCAGGTTTTGACTTCTTAAGTTGATCGTATGCTACACTGCGAATAAGGTTATGTTGTCTCAATAGTAAGTCATGATTATCATCTATCATTTCTTCAATTAAATAACGATCATGTAGTTTGTTTAGAACTGTGAATCGCTCTTCTTCATCTAGTCCCAAATGTTCCAAAGTATTAAGGTAAAATATTTCTAATACTGGTTCGGAATAGACAGATGCAGATAAAAGCATTAAATAAGCTTTTGGTGAATTATCGGCAAGCCGCTTAAAAGCAATTTCAATACGTTCTTTTACGGATTTTTCCAAATGTCTGCTATATCTATCTAGTTTAAAAACTAAATTTGTTTTTAACTCCTGTTGAATTTTTTCAACTTTTTCCACCTCATGACCATATTTGTTCCAGTAAGCTGTAATGTTGCCATAAAAAGGTTCACTAATTATTTCCCCAGTAATTACTCGCAAAGCTAATGGATGTCCCTCGTAAGCAGCACCAATTTTTTTAAGATAGGTTAAATTATCTAAATATTGGCTAATGTCTAAACCTGCTTGGTTAAAAAATTCTAATTGTTCTTGTTCAGATAATCCTTTAAGAATTTGACAGTGCCAATGATTTGGATAACGCGAACCAATAGTATATAATTGCCTCGGCAAATCCTGAGAAGTGATAATAATTCTACTCTGACAAAAATTAGCAGACAACAAATAACTAAAAAATTTATTCCAATACTCATCTTTAAAATTGCTCTCATGATTAAGGATGAATTCTAACGAATCAATCACTAGCAAATAATGATTATTTTCTAAGTTGGCAACTACCCAATTGAACAAAAATTGTGTATCTTTACGCTCATCTGGTTTTAATGTTTCACCCCAATCTGTTAGCATTTGATAGGCTATACTGGCAAAATCTATATTTTGAGAAGTATCAAATCTATTTTGGTAATGGTCAAAATTCAATATAAAAGTTTGGGTAAAATTTCTTTGCATTTTTACTGATAATTGTCCAGCAAAAAAAGTTTTACCAATGCCTGTGATTCCAGTAATTAATAGTATTCGGCAATCTTCTTGAAGTTTAGAAATGAGTATAGAAATAAGTTGCTCACGTCCTACAAGCTGATGCTCAGGAATATTGGAGGTTACTACTTTTTTAGAATCATTTATTTTCTGAGTTTCAGGAGGTAGATTTCGTTCTATTTTTTCTTCTATCCCACCTTCCGCCCCCTAACTGTCACAGAGGGAAATTACGGAGAGAAAACATCTAATTGAGAATAAAAACAGACATATTGAGTGTAAAAAGACATTTGAATAACAGT
>NZ_JACJTT010000077.1 GCF_014698825.1 Richelia sinica FACHB-800 | reverse complement strand
ATGAAAACTTGTGTTTCCAGAGAATAAAGTTTCATCTAAGGATTGCTATTTTTTAGCTAATTAGCAACAGCACGCATTTCAAACACTGATTTTAGCGTATAATTTGACTATCTTTGCACTTAGCCTTTACCCCTCTTAAAAGCAGTCATGGTAAGGGTTTCCTTGTTTTCGGAGATGTCTAATGTGATCTTCAAGGTGTTGATTTGAGAATAGATGTGTTGGTAACTTCTGGGTAAATACAGTTCCGCTTATTAATTATTGTAGTTTAGGCAGAAGGCAAGAGTAAGCTCAAATACGCTGTGTCAGGTTGAGTTACTAGTGGTATGTAGTTGATGAGAAATTTTCCTATAAACAACATCTCGACCAAATAAAACATAAACTCTATTATTACTGATAATGACTGATTAAACTATTATCTCTCTTATTGTGGTTGACGCTCTAGATTAGCTTCCATTGTACTGGTTAAAAAATGACCGGATAAGATACCACTGGTGAGGAAGTAGTTATCATTAGAAACTCGATGAAGGGTTTCAAAGCCGCTACGACGCTGACGATCGCCTAATACCCAGTAACGCTGGACAATGGTATCTGGACAAATCCAGCCTTCTCCTTCTACTTGACCTAAGAGATTGTGTTGGAGTAGAAAAGTGTACTGTCGATCGCCTTCATGGAGTCGGCCTTTATACTGAAATGATATTTCTGAGCGATCGCTACCAGGAAAAATCAGTTTAGTAGCCATAGAAAACCAGTTATCTCGACTCCAAACTACCAAAGTCAGACCTTTGAAGGTGATGGGTAGACAATTACGTTCTAGCCAACTTCCTTGCATAGTCCAACGTCCTGGTTCTAATAAAAAAGTGTGAGTCACCTGTGACATTCCCTTGTATTGATTCAGCACCTTAAAATTTAGAGATATATATTTAACATATTCTTTACTAGGCGGAATCGGCAAATTTTCCTCAATAAACCTGACTATTCCTGAATTCTGGTTGCCAAATGCTCTTCTCCTAATAAAACCTCATGAGATCCTCCTGTCACAACAGGGAGATTACCGGGAATGCCAATTTTTCTCCAGTAGGCTAACACTGCAAAAGCGATCGCTTCTTTAAATTCAGCGCTTAAACCCATTTCGTCAGTGGTGGATACAGGTATACCATCTAGCAACAATTCTAGTCGCTGCTTTAAGTAAAAATTGCGACTACCTCCACCACATAATAAAACCCGTTGTGGCATTTGTGGTAAAAAAGTTCGATAACTGTGAACAATGGAGGCAGCAGATAGTTCTGTAATTGTGGCTAAAAAGTCTGCGGCACTGAGTTGATACGCTTGGGAATCGGCTAAACAGCGGTGTAAATAAGCCAAACCAAATAACTCTCTGCCAGTAGACTTAGGGGGTGGTAAATGAAAGTATTCCTGACTCAGCCATTTTTCGACTAAGGGATAACAAGGAGTACCAGTAGCAGCCCAATTGCCATTTTCATCGTATTTTTTGGCTCCATTGGTGTAATGTTCTACTGCTAAATCCAGTAAGCTATTGCCTGGGCCTGTATCCCAACCCCGGACTTGAGATAGCCAGTTTTCAGTCCGTGGAGGAAGATAGGTCAGGTTGCCAATACCGCCGATATTTTGAATACAACGGGCTTCCTGGGGGTGACTAAGAAGAAAAGCATCTACTCTAGAAACTAGGGGTGCACCGTGACCACAGACTGCGATATCAGCCACCCGGAAATTACTAATAGTATTAATACCTGTGATATGGGCAATCAAATCACCACGACCGAGTTGCAAACTGTAACCAAGGGGATAAACGTTGGTAATGTTTGCGGTTTCTGCACCTGCTGGTCGATGATAAACGGTTTGGCCATGAGAACCGATTAAGGTAGCTGGTGGATAGCTTTGGATATTTTGGGCAGCTTGGGCAAAAACGAGAGCGATCGCATCATCTAATTCTGCAAGCTCTAACATGGAGATAGATGCACCAGTTACTACTGAAAGAATTTTTTCTCTTAGTTCCACTGGGTAAGGATAGGTTTTCCCTGCGATCAGTTGAACTTGTAGATCCAATTCTGTGCCAGAAATCTCTACTAAGGCAACATCTATGCCATCGACGGAAGTACCACTGATTAAACCAATTACACGAGTCGGAGACATTGACTCAAATACATGTTGTGGAGTGCAAATGGTAGTTTAGTTCATTTTGTCCCAAAACACAAAAACATGAGATATTTCTACTTAGACTCGTAGCATTTTGGATTTTGGTTTTTTGGATTGATAACTTAATTTTTTGTCAAAGAACAATAAATATGAATTTTTTTTCTTTAGCCAAGAAAAATTAAAAATTAAAAACAGAAGAAACCATTTTTAATTCTTAATTTTTAATTAGATTTGTGCATTCCTAATTAAATGCGTCTAACAACTGGTTGACCATCAACAACTTCACCAATCAGCACGATATCAGCACAGTTGACGAAAATGCCATTTTCCAGAACACCAGGAATATTATTGAGTACCTTTTCCAGATTCACAGGGTCATCAATGCTGTCAAATCTCACATCTACTACCATATTGCCTTGGTCGGTAATAACTGGGCCGGCTTTTTTGACACCCATACGTAACTCTGGCTGACCACCCAGTTGTTTAATGGCATTGATCACGGGGGTAATAGCCATGGGGATAACTTCTACAGGTACAGCAAATACAGAACCCAGGCGGTCAACTAATTTGCCACTATCAACAACAACAATAAACTGGTCTGCCAAATAATCTACAACTTTTTCGCGGGTGTGTGCTGCCCCACCACCTTTAATTAAATTTTTGTGGGGGTCTACTTCATCAGCCCCATCAATGGCAATATCAATGTGGTCTACAGCATCTAATGTGGTTAGAGGAACACCATATTCCTTGGCTAACACTTCCGACTGAAACGAGGTAGGAATACCCACAATATCTGTGAGTTCGCCAGATTGGAGACGTTCTCCTAAATACTGAATTGTATAAGCTGTAGTTGACCCCGTACCTAATCCCACAATTGAACCAGATTTTACTAGTGCAGCGGCAGCTTTGCCTACTTCTTGCTTCATCAATTTGACGGGATCTGCTGCTGTCATGCCTAAAACTCCAATTAACTAAATAACAATTCTCTCACAGCGGAATATAATACTAAAAAATGAAAACCTAAAAAATTAAAAATTAAAAACCTCAGCAATACATCAGATTTTATAGCAATGGACAGAGCATATAGGACATTAACTAACACTAAAACTTAGACAGCCAAAGGTTTTTAGCACTCTCACCTGTTAACCGTCACCTGCTATAGGTAAAAAGTGCAGTATATAGATAAAAGATGAAACATTGTAGAGACGTTGTATGTAACGTCTCTACTTGTGTGTGATCAAAATCAAATCTGCCGTGATTTTTAGTGGTTGGGAAACAAACTACTTTGATTTGGCTTCTAAGTTTTCTAGGCGGCTTTTCAGTTCTTGATTTTGTTGTTTGAGTTGGTCGATTTCGTCTCGTAATTGACGCAGGGTTTTTTCTGGGCCAATATTCTCCTCAACGTTGGCAATTTCTTCGACCACATAGCGACGCACACGCCCATCGGAGCTTTGATCAGCCAAAGATTGTAAAATAGCGATCGCTTTAGGTGTGGTCATTTGGCCCAAGGCTGTCAATACGGCTACTTGGGTGAGGAAAAATGATTCCTTGGCTATTTCTGCTAATCGGTCTAAAATTCGCTCTACATTGGCGGTAGTTTGACCAATGGATCCCACCTTCCGCCCCCTAACTGTCACAGAGGGAAATTACGGAGAGAAAACATCTAATTGAGAATAAAAACAGACATATTGAGTGTAAAAAGACATTTGAATAACAGT
>NZ_JACJTT010000076.1 GCF_014698825.1 Richelia sinica FACHB-800 | reverse complement strand
TGATACTTATTTTCATTAACTCTCTTAGGACTTAAATAAGCTTTAGTTCTTGTGTACTATTTTGGTGGCTTTTTTTGATGTGTGACAGTTAGGGTGCGGAAGGTGGGTTCAATGATTTTGAACTGGGTTCTCCATAAAAAGTACCGAAGAACCTGATTTTTTTAGACAATAAAATAAATATAATAAAATCAATGCGCTTAATTAAGTAAAAAACAACTTTGCACAAAAAACAAAAGACTCAAGTTTGACACTGAGTCTTGAATTTAAAAATATTTTCACTTCTTCCAATCTACTTATGACAATCCTTACGCTAGTTTTGATTTGTTTTTAACCAGTGAACTGACACCTAGACCGCCAAACAATAGCAAGCCTAAGATAGAAGCAGGTTCTGGAACTGCTCGGTAAGCATGGTTATCACTTTCAAAGGCAACACCAGTGCTGGTTAAAACTATTTTGTCAAATTTTTCACCCGCTCCTGCGAAGAAGTTTACAAATACGTTATCTTGAGGACTAGTTTGATTACCACTAGCAGTAGTATCAGGAATATTTGAACCAGTAAAGGTTGTCAAAAGATTGGCACCATCATAGAAAGAAATCGAGTTGTAAGTATCTACAGAACCCCAATACAAACCAAAGTAGTCAAGAGCCTTAGCGAAATTTATGGTAACACTACCTGTATTACCTGTTACGTTATTAGCTACAGGAGCAATAGTCAGGTATGGTGTGGTATCACCAGTAGGTGCAGCATATTGAGAAGCAACAGAACCAGTCACTATATTAGTTGTTCCACCAGGAGTATATGTAGCAAAACCACTGGTGGGTGCTGAACCGCTGTTGAAGTCTATTGTCGTTGCTCCAAAAACATTTGTTTTAACGCCATTTGCACCAGCAGCTGTGCCTCCAGTAGTAATACTAATAGCATTAGCCGGACTAGCAACCGCAACTGCTACTGCTGTACCCATCAAAGTTAGAGCAATTTTTTCTAACCGCATATTATTTTGGTTCAGTAAATTTGATACCTATATAATTACATCTAAGTTTTTACTTATGTAGCTATCCCTCCGTGTTTTTACATAAAATTCATCTAAAAAATATTTTATGTGGCTTAATTTAAAGTTTTAATGAAGACAAAATCAGCAATGATCATTAATCATCTTGTGGGTAGTCATCCCACAAGGTAGTAATTTCTCGTAGACTTTGATGGGTGCCGTTACCCAGAATTAAATGGTCGAGTAGAGGAATATTCAATAGCTTGGCCCCTGCTAGTAATTGGCGTGTCAATTCTATATCTTGTTCACTAGGTTCCAAATTCCCAGAAGGGTGATTGTGGGCCACGATAGCTTTGGTTGCACCTTGGCGAATTACTTCTCTAAAAATGTCACGGGGAGAAGCCAAGGTTTCTGTGGCGGTACCAATGCTCACTACAGTTGTACCCAACAAACGATTTTTCACGTCCAATAGTAAGACCGCAAAACGTTCTTGATTTTGCCACATCAAGTCTTGACTAAGCGCCGCAGCTGCAACCAAAGGGCTATCTATGATGGTGCCATCAGCAGGGCGGCAGAGAAAAGCACGCTTACCTAATTCAATGGCTGCGAGAATAGTGGTCGCTTTTGCAGGGCCAACACCAGGAATTGCCATTAACTGTGCTGGTGTGACTTCTCGTAACATCGCTAAGGGGTCACGTTGATGTTTACCTAATTCTTGTAATATGTGTTGACCTAAACCAATGGCAGACAGTTTTCCTGGGCCTTGACCTGTTCCCAGGAGAATAGCGATTAACTCCGCAGTAGCTAAAATTTTTGGGCCATAGGTCATTAATCTTTCACGGGGCCTTTCATTTTCTGGAATATCAGCAATTCTTAGACAGTAGGCCATAGCAATTCGAGATTACGCAAGTATGAATTTGATGATGAATTTTGCACCAATGGACTAACTTACAGGTGTGAGGAAAAGTTTAGCTTCCGCTAATCTCCTTCTTTTTAAACCTGCTTCCACTGGACTCTTAGGATTTCTATACTTCACAAAAGTTTCTTCAATCTCATCCCATAGCTTATTGGCTAAGACTCTAGTGATACTTTGAAAATTGCGATTACCGTAGAAATTCGCCCCTAAGTTATAACCAAAACTTAATAAAGCACCTTGTTGATTGACATTTAACTCATTCCACACAGGAATTTTTTGCAGAGGTGGTAAATAGTTATTCTCCAACTGGAAAATTAATAAATCATCTGCTTCTTGTTGGGTGATAGTTTCCCCCAATTTCCACTCACTACCATCTTTTTTGCGAGTGCTGCCCCAACCGATAGTATAGGGTTTACCTTTGGTCAGCGGATCTGGATAGGCATTTAAAAAACAACCTTCAAATTCTTTAATTAGGTTGACTCCTGGTAATGGCAACTTACCAGTGACACCGCCATAAAGACCAATTTCCGTTAACTTTTCCAAAGCCCGATTTAAAGCATCCTGAGTTTTTTTACCGACAATGCCATCAGGTGTTAGACCTTGTTGTTGTTGAAATTGTTTGACTGCTGCCAGAGTTTTAGCACCAAAATCACCATCGATCTTCCCTGGTTGGAGGTTGAGTGCTGTTAAAATTTCTTGCAATTGCTGGACTTTTGCTCCTGTTGCACCTTGCTGAAGAATTTCATTGGTATCCAGAATTAATTTACTAGCCATGGGCATATCCTATGAAGTTTGATTTGCGTAGAAACAGAAAATTTACTGATTAGCTTTAAATATATGTATGTTTTAACATAAGCAGTAAATGAGCAAGAAAAAGTATATTTGTGTGCAATTGAAGTAAATTTTCATAAAAAAAGGTAAATGCACAATTTTTGGCATTTACCTTGAATGTATTCACTAACCCTCGTTTTCCAAGAAAAGCTATTACCCCACATCATCATGGGCAAAACGGTTAAATAGGAAGTCTAAGGCATAGTTGCGTAGTTGGTAATATTGGGGATCTTCCATAATTCTGGCGCGATCGCGTGGACGAGAAAAAGGAATTTCCAAGACTTCCCCAATCTTGGCGTGGGGGCCATTGGTCATCATCACCAACTTATCAGCTAAAAATAGCGCCTCATCAATATCATGGGTAATCATCAATACAGTACAGCGATTATCACCCCAAATCTTTAACAGTTCTTCCTGCAATTCTTCCTTGGTAATCGCATCTAGGGCCCCAAAGGGTTCGTCTAAAATCAGCACCTTGGGACGAATTGCCAAAGCACGGGCAATAGAAACACGCTGTCTCATCCCCCCAGACATTTGCAAGGGCTTTTTCTCCATGGCATCAGCCAATCCTACCATGGCCAAATGTTCCCGGACGATCGCTCTTTTTTCTGCTTCTGGCTTGGTAGGATAAACAGCATTAACCGCCAAGTAAATATTTTCAAAAGCCGTCCGCCAAGGCAACAAAGCATAGTTTTGGAACACAACCATCCGGTCTGGGCCTGGTTTAGTAATGGGTTTCCCTTCCAGCAAAACTTGCCCAGAAGTAGGAAAGTTAAACCCAGACACCATGTTTAAGAGAGTAGATTTACCACAACCAGAGTGGCCAATGACACAAATAAACTCGCCTTGTTCAACTTCCAGATTCACACCATCAAGAACCGTAAAAGGGCCTTTCTTGGTGGGATAGGTTTTGCAAACATCCTGAATTTGCAAGAAAGACTGACGGCTTTTAGCGGGACTTGATTTTCTGTCCAGAGTGTCTGTACCTGTGTTAGTAAAGCTTAAGCTGCGGTTGTGCATGGGGGTATTGGTCTTCAAAATCTCTATGTTAAAGTTATATTACTCACACGCAAGTCTCTCCACTTGCGCGTGGGTTGCCGACACTGGTTCCAGAAATAGGGAGTTATCGCTAACATACCGTCTTAACTCCCTCATTTCTGACATTAAGCGGCAGTTCTTCTGGGTGTATCGAGAATCACTTCCGCTACAGAAAAGTCCCGTTTAATCTCTAAATCGTTGAGATAGGTCATTGGGTCATCACCATTGAAAGGCTTACCATCAAATAATTGGATGGGTTGGCGGGTGTAACTGATATCCAGACCCAATTCTCTAGCAGCCGTGCTGAATACACCGACACGACAAATTCTTTCCACAATTTCTACCCAGTTTCTCGGTAAAGGAGTTTCACCCCACCGCGCTAATTGGGTCATAATCCAAATTTGTTCCGTGCGACTGGGGCGGTTAATTGCAGAGTCAGAGTAAAACTGGTGGTGGGCGTATTCCCGTAAAGGATGGTCAATGTCACAGGTAGCGCCATTAGCGTCTTCTAGTTGGATGTAATCAATATCTGTGCTGACATATTCCCGGCTAGCGAGAATTCTCCGCACTTCTAGGGAGTGGTTGGGATCAGCACAATATTTACAAGCTTCCAACAAGGCTTTAGTCAAAGCAATATGGGTATTAGGATAATTATTAGCCCAGTCTTCACGGACACCCAAGACTTTACCGGGATGACCTAGCCACACTTCCAAGTCAGTAGCAATAGTAAAGCCTACACCTTCTACAGCGGCCCGATAGTTCCAAGGTTCACCAACGCAGAAACCATCAATTGTACCTCCTTGTAAATCTACCACCATCTGGGCAGGAGGGATGGTTTTCATATCTACATCATGGTCAGGGTCAATGCCACCAGCCGCTAACCAATAGACATCTCCGAAAACAAGGAAACCCTTACCATGACTGCTTTGAAGAGGGGTAAAGGCTAAGTGCAAAGATACTCAAATTATACGCTAAAATCAGTGTTTGCAATG
>NZ_JACJTT010000075.1 GCF_014698825.1 Richelia sinica FACHB-800 | reverse complement strand
ATTTGTTTGTTCTTTTTATTTCATCTTATTCCTCTGTCTTATCCTTCCTTTTGTGGTTGCATTTGTTTGCTTTTTCTCAGGGTATCCCGTTAGGTGCAAGATATAAGTATGCTCAATCTGGCTGTACTTTTTTGTTGCCTATGGCAACGATACTCGAAACAGGTAACCACATTGCCCAAAACGGGGACGGCACGGTGCGAAAAAAAATAGCCATACGTTTTGTTGAACAAGTAAAAGCTGCATTCAATGGAGAAGCCCCCTGGCGGCCTACTGCGTTCCCGAACACGGCAGAGATATTGCTGTGGATTGATGAGTTTCCGGATCAGGCTGGCAAGAACAAAGCTCCTGATAAGCAGGAAGGAACAAGCTTCGGTGATCTCAGCATCATTGAAGAATTTCGTAAATCTTGCAAACTCTTCCCCTTGAGTGAAGTGTTTATCTGGTCATTAGACAGAGATTTACAAAACTATCACCAAATGCCAACATGAATATATGCGATAGTTTAGGTTGTTACGCTTTGCTATATAGCAATACATAGTTCAACTCAAAAACAAGTGAAAAATGGCACTATGAACATTATCCCTGCTTTACTGAATAGAAGTCGGGTAAGTGTGAATAAACATAGCCAACAGGATACTGGCAATTATCCAAAAGGCTAAGGCATTAGTAATCGATTTACTCTACAAGGGGAAAGTAAGTCATTCACATCAAACTTATGAAATTGACAGACTGGCCTACCTTAGCTAACCAAAATACGGCAATTGTGGCTGTGGAATATCATACACCTGACAGAATGCAGATTTTACAGCAGTTTTACGACTGGGGTGAGGAATGGTCTTTGTCAGTTTTTCTCTGGAATCCCGGTTACTGTGAACTACAGCAATTAATTCAGCACCAAGGTCAGTACATTTTACAGCCAACTGACAGGGGTAAAAACCAGAATATTCTTCAGTATCTTTTGACAGACTATCAACCAGGTATTTATTTATTGGAAGGGATGCTACAGCAAGATGAAAATAGCAAAATTAGTCAAAAACTGAGTTATCAACTACTGAATGCTTATCATCAAGCTTTGTGGAGTCAGCAAGATATTTACTTTGTATTATTAGAAACTTACGTTCAACTACCTTTAGAATTACAGCCTTTGATTCCGGTGCTGTCTCATCCACTACCAAATCAAGAGCAGGTAGAACTGATTGTACAGCAGTTTTTTGATTGTTGTTCGCAGTCGGTTTTAAATACACATTCAGATTTAGATACGCATTCGATTTTAGATAATAGTCATCCTTCATCAAATACAGTTTCAAGTTTTAAGAGGAGTAATGGGAGGTTTCAAGTTTCAAGAAACCAAACAATGCAAATGCTTATTCGTGCTTGTCAGGGTTTGCCTGTAGGTGAAATAAGGATGCTACTAAAGCAAGGTTTAGGTTTTACAGAGCAACTTGAGAAAATCGCCCAATTAGTTCTTGAGCATAAAGTTAACAAATTACGAGGACGGGGTTTAGAGTACATAGCCCAAGCGGATGTACCTTCAGCTGGGGGTTTAGATTTGCTCTCAAAACGGTTAAAAACTATCACTTGTTTATTGCAACCAGAAGCACAAAAATATAACTTGAAGTTTCCCACAGGAATGTTGTTATGGGGGCCACCAGGCACGGGTAAAAGTTTATCCGCTAAGTTAGCAGCCAAGAAATTGGGCTTGCCGTTGTTGGCAGCTAACTGGGGTGTTCTATTAGGTAGTCCTCATCCTGACAGAGCCTTCAAAGAATTTATCGCTTTGGTAACATCCCTTGCTCCCTGCGTTCTCTACTGGGATGATTTTGATAAGGGTTTTGCTGGCTGGGACTCGAATGCAGATGGTGGTGTGGCACGGCGTTTATCTGCGGCGTTGTTGACTTGGATGCAGGAGCATCAAGAGCCTGTTTATACTGTTGCTACTATTAACCGTCTAGAAATGTTACCTGCGGAATTGGTGCGTCGTTTTGATGATGTGTTTTTTGTAGATTTACCCCATGAGGGGGCTAGATATGAAGTTTTCAATTTGCATTTAGCTAAGTATTTTTCAGCTTTTCGAGGTAATAATTCGCCTTGGAGTGATGAGCAATGGCGCAGGTTGTTAATTGAGTATAGAATTTGTACTCCCGCAGAAATTGGTAATGCTGTGCGTCGTTGCGCTGAAAGGGCTTTTGCCCAAGGTAGACCAGGGCGAATTGAGTTTGAGGATTTGTTGAAACAGCGATCGCTATTTACCCCGGCGATGGAACGAGAGTCTGAGCAGATGCAAGCAATTCGCAATCAAGCTATTTACGCTCAACCTGTTTCGAGTGAAGATTATTCTCGATTTGCTTATCAATATCAAGAGCTATTTGAGTAATTTGATTTTGCCTTTACAATTACCTCAATGTCGAATTTTGAAATCCGACAATTTATTAACATTCTCAAACTTCTGCTTGTCGAATTTTAAAATCCGACAAGAACTTGATATATTGAAGCCAAGCATAAGTATTTTTTTATGAAACAGATAGTTCTCGCGCTTCTGGCTAACGCTGGTGGAGTCGGTAAATCTACCATTAGCACACATATTGCTTACGAAGTTAGTAAACGGGGTTATAAAGTAGCGATATTAGATTTAGATCCCCAACGTTCATTGGATGTGTTCTGTGGCTTACCAGCAGCCGAAGCAAATTTAACTACGGTAGAAGTGCTTTCTAAAGATTTTAAAGGTGATTGGTCATTAGTTCCCGTTTGGGATTCTAAAGTTGAGGTGTGTCAAGGACATCCTTTATTGGCAGACATGGCTAATGAATTAGTGATTAGAAAGCGTGGAGAATACAGTTTAGCTGACAAATTAAATAAATATCCTTTGCCTCATAACTTAATTATTTTGGACTGTCCAGCAACATTGGGTATGCTAAACGTTAACGCTTTAGCTGCTGCTACTCATGTTTTAGTTCCAGTACAGTTGGAGATGAAAGCTATTTCTGGTTCAGCAGAGTTAGTTGAATGGTGCATTTCTACAAGTGACGAGCTACAACTTGAACCACGTCCACCGATTTTAGGGTTTGTTCCGAGTATGTATAACGGAGCAGTAGCTATGCACAGACAATATTTAGCACAGTTACCTGCGATTGCACAGAGATTAGGAATTAAGTTATATCCGCAAATTCGGAGTTCTAACGAATTTAAAAATGCGAGTGCTTTTGGTTTACCATTACACAAATACCGTCCCAAACATCCAGCTTGCAAAGATTTTAAATTAATTGTTGATGATGTAATTGCATTAATTAAGGAAAAACATTGAAGAAAGCAAAAAGTAAGAAGAGGAGAAAAGTTAATTTCAACCTTATTCTCTAGCAGCACTAATATCAGCATTATCAGCATTAATTAACATTGAGGTTGAGATGGGCAAAGGATTACCGCAAATCAGTGATAAATTTAAAGGCGCAGTTCAGAAAACAGATCAAGAACAGAAAATTATGGAATTGCAAGCAGAAGTAGAAAGATTACGAGCCTTGCAATCTCCAGAACTAGAGACAGAAATTAGCAAACTGCGCGAACAATTGCAAACCCAAGTAGGTGATATTGCAATTGATATAAATCTCATAGAGCCTAATCCTAACCAACCAAGGCAAACAATTACACAAGAATCTATTCAGGCAAAAGCCAGATTACTTAAAAAACATGGACAGATTACACCAGTAATTTTAGTTCCTGACCATCATGGTCGTTATATGCTTTTGGATGGGCAGTTACGTTGGGAAGGAGCTAAGGTATTAGGATGGGAGACAATTCGAGCATTAATCGTACCTGAACCAGAGGATTTAGATCAATCATCACTGTTAACTTTTTTAGGTTTTGAAGATTTAAATCCACTAGATAAGGCAGAAGCAATATTTAAGGAGATAACGAAAGCAACTGGTTTAGAATTAGATGAAATTACTACAAGTCTGGCTGCTGTAATTAAGCGTATTGAACGTAATCATCAAGTTAAGGAATTAACAAAATTATTGGCTGCCAGTAGTGAGGAGCAGCAAAAAGGTTTGGAAGCACTAGGCATTATTGGAGAGGAGCAAGCTTTATTTTTGGTGTTTTTGGAGTTTGGGTTAAATCCTGCTTCTGTTAAGTCTAATCTCTTACCAATGTTATCTTTGCCAGAAGATTTAAAAAAAGCAATTCGTGAACAAGGCCTGAAAGGCGCACATGCTTTGGCGTTAGCAACATTATCATCAAAAACTTTAAAAATTTCTGAACAAGAAGCAGCTAGAGAAAGAATAACAGCAACAGAACAGGTACTAAAAGAAAATTTAACCGTACCTGAGACACGGGATTTAATTAAAAATATTAAAGCTAGGTATTTAATACAAGAATCATCTGAATCAAAAGAAATAAAAGCAGTTCTTCAAAAAGTCAGCAGTGGTTTGTCTGAAGCGACATTAGCTAATGCTAGTCGTGAGCAGTTGCAATCTTTGCAAGCAATATTGGTACAGAAGTTAGATGAAATTAGTAAATTAATTGGGTAAACTACCCAAACCTTACCATAGGGAGTTTGGGCTTCTGTACTCACAGGCAAATGCCTTAGATGATACTTTCTCTCTATCTTCACTGAGAATAGGGACTTTCGCAGATTTTGTTAAAATATTTGATAAATCTCTCAGCGAATCGAAATTTATACTTAGGACTTATGCAAGTGTCACACCAAGAATCTGTTCTAGGGTGCGTCAGATATCAAGAATCCGTTTATTTGCCAGATTTAAGCAGTATGACACACCCTACCCATGTGCCAGTTGCGTAAGTCCTGATACTATTAGACATCTCCGAAAACAAGGAAACCCTTACCATGACTGCTTTTAAGAGGGGTAAAGGCTAAGTGCAAAGATAGTCAAATTATACGCTAAAATCAGTGTTTGAAATGCGTGCTGTTGCTAATTAGCTAAAAAATAGCAATCCTTAGATGAAACTTTATTCTCTGGAAACACAAGTTTTCAT
>NZ_JACJTT010000074.1 GCF_014698825.1 Richelia sinica FACHB-800 | reverse complement strand
GTTTTTTGTATCGCCAGTAAATCTTTGAGTTCTGCGACAGTCTCTTTAATTTCTAGCTGATATACCCCTGACATTGTTTACCTTTTATCTGGTTTAATCTTATTATCGCATCTGTAGGCTTATTTTAGAGAATTGGTATTAGACTAAAAAATTCAAGAGTAGGAATTGAAACGATTTTGTATGAATATATAGATTGTGGAGGTTCTCCACAAGAAATAGCTCAAATATATCAATCAGTTTATTTATAACAGGTATATGCAACTATTCTGTGCTATTTACAAAACAAAGAAATTGTCAGCAATTAGATGAAAAACTGAATAAAACATCATTATAAAATGAGAGAAGAGTAAAGAATTAATGCCACACTAGTATCAGAAAAACTTCGGCAACTTAGAAAAGAGAGGCAAGGGAAAAAATAAAGTTTTTCACCCCACTGATGCTTGAGCTTCGCAGTGTAGTCTTGCGGCAATGCGGAATAATTCTTGACCAGTATGTAAATAGCGATCATCATAATTTAAGGGGAAAAACTCTAACTCTTCTAGTCCATCTCCCACTTGATTTAAGCTGTAGTAAATATGGGCAGCTGCTCTGGCTAAACTAGGGGGATTAGGAAGAGAACGAAAGGTAGTCTGTGCTAACTTTAGGTCATGGCGACAGACTGTGAGATATTCTTGAAATTCTTCTATTAATTCATCATCAAAAGGGTCAGCCGCTAGTTGCTCAATTTGAGACTCTAGGGAATTGAGAATGTTACAAAGTAGGCGGTTAACTGGCTGATAAACTTCCCGCAGCCATTCTTCAACCTTTTCATCTGCATCTTTACCAGATTGTCTGGTGGATTTATAGCGTTTTTGTGCAGTATGAGTACGTTCTTGCCGTTCAACTCTGGCTTTTTGGGAATATTGCAGGGTTTGGTCGTAATTACGGCGACTTTGGGTATCGCTTAGTACCTCATAGGCAGCATTAATTTTGATAATTTCCTCATGGTCTGCCGTTTCCTGGTTACTATCGGGGTGAAAAAGCTTCACCAAGCGGCGATAAGCTTGTTTGATTTCCGCTTGGCTGGCATGAGGATTAACTTTCAGGGTTTCGTAGTGATTAGAATCAGACATCAATTCAACTAAAATTTAGTTGACGCTGGTGACTACCTTAGCCTCCAGGTCTTGGAATAGTGGTGTACTTAGGTATCGCTCGCCAAAACTCGGCTGAATCATAACTATTAAGCGTCCCTCGTTTTCTGGACGTTGGGCAATGCGAATGGCAGCACACAGAGCAGCACCGCTAGAAATTCCAGATAATAATCCTTCTTCTCTGGCTAATCTGCGACTGTAAGCGATCGCTTCTTCGTCTGTAACGGTGATCACTTCATCTATTAATTCTACCTTCAGTACCTGGGGAACAAAACCTGCTCCAATACCCTGAATTTTGTGGGGGCCTGGTTTACCACCAGATAATACTGGACTATTAGCAGGTTCTACAGCGATCGCTTTAAAGCTGGGTTTTCTAGACTTCAACACCTCTGCTACACCTGTAATGGTACCCCCAGTACCCACACCAGCCACTATCATATCGACCTGTCCATCTGTATCCTGCCAAATTTCTTCCGCAGTGGTTTCGCGATGGATTTTGGCATTTGCTGGATTGCGGAACTGTTGCAACATATACGCATAGGGTGTTCTATCCACTATTTCTTGCGCTCGACGAATGGCCCCACTCATTCCCTCAATGCCAGGTGTAAGTTCCAATTCTGCACCATAGGCCCTTAACATCGCCCGACGTTCTGCACTCATTGTCTCCGGCATAGTTAAGATTAACTTATAACCTTTGGCCGCTGCTGCCATAGCCAAGGCAATTCCTGTATTTCCTGAAGTTGGTTCCACCAAAATTGTCTTTTTGGGATGAATCAATCCTTCCTCTTCCGCAGCCAGAATCATACTTAACCCAATTCGGTCTTTTACGGATGCAGAGGGATTCATGCTTTCCAACTTCACCACAATTTGGGCTACACAGCCTTCAGCTTGAGGAATTCGGTTTAACTGCACTAATGGTGTCCGACCAATGAGTTCTGTAATGTTAGGAACTATCCGCATAATAAATTTTTTTCCTTTAAATGTAGTACATGATATCTAACTGTCGGCGAGAATCTCGTTTTTCACACAGATCCTGAAGAGAATATTTTTGCAACACAGCGTTTGCGGCCTGACAAGCTTCTTGCCAGATTTCGTCTACCACAGAACAATCAAGATTTTTAGGATTGGTGTCTTCATCACCAGTCCTGATATCTAGTCCTTCTAAACATTCTAAAATTTCAAACAAACTAATTTTCCAAGGTTCTCGTGCTAAAAGATAGCCTCCTTTCGACCCGCGCTGACTTTTGACAATTCCTCCACGCCTCAAGGTAGCTAATAGCTGTTCCAAATAGCGATCGGGTATATTTTGTTGAGCCGCAATTTGGCGAATTTGCATTGGTTCACCGCTTGCGTAATAGGTTGCCATTTCTAATAAGGCAAGAATTGCGTATTCACATTTACACGATAGTTCCACAACCAGCAATTTTAGGATAAAGGGTATATAGACTTAGCTGTACTCTGAGCCTAATATTGCCCACAAAATAGGGCTGTCTTGAGGCAAGGGTAGCTTGAAGATAGAAGTATCAAAAACACCTAACTAAGGATCAATAATCAATTAGTTTCATAGTTTTTAACACTTCTTCCTCTTCTAGTATACTCCGGTTCTCCACTGGGGTTTGATCATTATTGAGTATGAATAAAAAAATCCCTGCCAACTGGCAGGGAAATTATAAACTTTGCAAATAATTAATTGAGTGCTTTTGGTCTAGAACGTGAATGTTGTTCTTAAAGTACCGATGAAAGCATCATCGTTGTTGTCACTTTGACCAGGAGATGATAACCAAATCACACCAGGGGTGATAGAAACGTTGTCAGAAACGCGATATTTGTAGAAGCCTTCAACTTGGTAAGGAATTGAGCTAGCGCCAGACTGACGAGAGTAAGGTTGTGCGCCACCGAAAATACCCAGTACGTTACCCTTCTTACCGAAGTCAGGTAACGCTACACCAATACCATAGCTCCAAGCTTCTTTATCATTGTTATTACCTAAGAGAGTAACATCATGGTAAGAAACGAAGCCGCTGATAGATAGTTTATCGCTAGGTCTAAAGGCTGCTGATAGGCCATAGGAATTGCTATTACCACTCGCTGATAGACTATTAGCTTGTGAAGTTCCTACTACAGGTAGAGCACCATTTAAAGCTCCACCTTGGTCAAATAAACTACTACCAGCCCCATGGTAACCATGTACATAAGTGGCAGCTAAAGCCACGCGATCGCCTAAACTAAAGTTTAGCTGACCCAAAGCGGCATAATTACCATCAAATAAACCGTTACCAGGGTTAGGATCATTAGCGTTGGTTGCCAAATAGCCCAAAGTTAGTGAACTGGGTTTGAGGATACCACCACCTTGACCAAAAGGTACATTCAGCGCTAAACCTGAACCACCACCAATGCGGTAAATGGGATTTTCTGCGGAGAAGGTTGTTAAAGCACCATTACCACCATCACTCTTGTCAAAGAAGTAAGGGTTATTAACTGCTGCGTAATGGCTGTGTTGTCCACCAGTAGCTGCTAGGTAAACCTGAGCAGGGCCAATGGGAGCTTCATAAGTCAGTCTATCTAAATTAACACTGTTATCACCGGTGCTACCGACATTAAATGTTTGGAGTCCAGTGCCATCAGTGAAATTGTTGCCGTCATTACCCCGGACGTTGACACGGTTAGCATTACCAGCAGATAGGCGAGTTGTTAAAATATCTCTACCTGTAAAGCTACTTTGCAAGTTTAAACGCACTCTATTTTGGAAAGCAGCACGGTTAGCATTGCTAGTTCTACCACCAAATCCATCAGTCAAAGCAAAGATAGCTTCACCTTGTAATTTGGTGGTTGTGGAAAACTGATTGGCTTCCAACTCAGCAGTCCGAGCTTCCAGGGAATCAACCCGACCGCGCAGAGTAGCTAATTCTGCGGAAAATTCTTCTTGTAGCCGTTGTAAAGTGGCTAAATCTTGCTTGGTAACTACATCAGCTGTAGCTGTAGCGATCAATTCGTTCACCCGATCTAAACAAGCATTTAAACCAGCAGCAAACTCATAGCGGCTCAACGCGCGGTTACCACGGAATGTACCATTGGGATAACCTGCAATACAACCATAACGTTCAACTAAGGACTGCAAAGATTGGAAAGCCCAATCGGTGGGTTGAACGTCGGTAAATTGAGAAACTGATGTTACCTGAGACTGAGAACCAGTATCTGTGCTGTAGCGTTTAACCTGGTCTAGAACCTGACTATCTTTAGTAGCTTGAGCCAAAACTTCTGGCTGTTGAGCCACTTCTGTAGTAGCTGCGGGGATTTCTGCTGAAGATAATTCTGTGGTGGTATTGGGAGCCGCAATTGCTGCTGCTGACACTAGCAAAGTTGCTCCTAAAACTGCTGGGCTAACCACCAGGGATTTCCACAAGAGATTAGACATTTTTCCTTTACTCCTCACACCATTGTTATAGATGACTGTATTCGCTGTACCTAAACTTTCCAGAAATGCAACATCTTGATGAAACCTGTGGGTCAGGCATGATTGCCATTACTACAATTTTAGTTTTTGCAAAGCTAACAACTGATTAACTAATTGTTAAAACTCGATGCGATTAGCTTATGTAATTAAACCTATCTATAGCTTATTATTATCATACATTTGCGCCTCGTGACAAGATAGAAACAAGTAATTCAACAAATTACAAATCCAACAAAGAACATATTCAGTTGCACAATGTTTCATTAGCTGTAGTGTTTACTCTCTTGCTACTCGCTAATGATTGGAGCTTGACAGGGAATCAACCATCACTCGATACATGAGTTAATGGAGTCCCTGCTGAATTGTCCTTAGTGATTTGTGTTGGGATGGTTATGCTAACAGCTTTTTAATTTGAGTTGGCAAGAGCCATAACTAAATGATGGGCTGTGGAGTCTCTAAGTTCCTTAAATTGATCAAGAAATTTAATGCAGCTGATGGGATGATAGGTGATGGAGGGGTTATATTTAAATTCCCCCAGAGAAGTGAAATATCCAGTTTTTACAGTGCCAATTTTGAGTTGGGTTTAACAACTCCATCAGTTTGCTCACTAGTTACCATATCTGTCAAGATGAGTGTTCACTTACTGTAGTGAACATTGGTTTGACTTTTCGTCATTACAGACAGCTAAATAGTTGGACTTTCACAACAAATTTAAATAAAAATTTTCCTAACTTATGGCTAGGGGCAAGTATCAAGAGAAGATGCCATCAAAAATATCCCAAAAAACTATCCGCCCTAATTTTAGATCCGGTGATCTAAGTTAGGGCGGTCTAGCGGGTCTTCAGGTTGCAACCAGACTGCCGGGAGGAACTCCCACATCAGCTTTGGTTAACGAGCTAACTTAAGTATCTCAATCGAACTAAAGCTAACTGCTTAGAGAACAGCCCCGGCGCACAGCCGGCTAACTGCAACCTGATGACCCATGCGTTTACTACTTTCTATCATGGGCATCACCTCCTTGTTGCCTAAGCGGTCTCAATTTCAAAAAGGCAGAAGCTAAAATCTTCTGGGTTTGTAACCTTGAAATACTATAGCACAAAAATTTGGGAAAGGAGTTCAGGATTACAGAATTAAGTAGTACAGAATATTCATTGAGTAATCTGAATCACAGTTAATCTCATCTGTTGATGCAGACCCATTTTTATTCTTGTAACTTCTGTAACTCCTGTCACTCCTGTATTCTTCAATTAGAGAGCGTTACCACGAGGTAGCACTTCTTCTGGGAATACAAATTGTTCGTGGGGCTGATCTTGAGGAGCCATCCAAGCGCGGATACCCTCGTTCAGCAAAATGTTTTTGGTATAGAAGGTTTCAAACTCTGGGTCTTCTGCCGCCCGTAATTCTTGGGAAACGAAGTCATAAGCCCGCAGGTTTAATGCCAAGCCGACAATACCTACAGCACTCATCCACAAGCCTGTCACTGGTACAAACAACATGAAGAAGTGCAACCAACGTTTGTTGGAGAAAGCAATCCCGAAAATCTGTGACCAGAAACGGTTTGCTGTCACCATGGAGTAGGTTTCTTCTGCTTGGGTGGGGTTGAAGGCGCGGAAGGTGTT
>NZ_JACJTT010000073.1 GCF_014698825.1 Richelia sinica FACHB-800 | reverse complement strand
GGGTATGGAAGTAATGCACGAGCGTAACGCTCACAACTTCCCCCTAGACTTGGCTGCTGGTGATGTTGCTCCTGTTGCAATCAGCGCTCCTGCAATCAACGGTTAATAAATAACTAAATCATCTTTAGTTAAATAAAAAAACGCTCTCCTTCGGGGGGGCGTTTTTTTGCTGCGTGTATTTTTGGGTTGTTAATTTATGTTTACGCAGCTTCTCGAAGTGGTGATGGGACATTTACTTCTGGAAAAGGTAAGGAAAGTTGTTCACCTTGATTGAGTTGTGCTTGTTCTAAAACCGTGACTTCAATATTCACGCTGACTAAATAACTACCTGTATCTGCGCCCACAGCCTCTGCTATGAGTTTGGCAATGTCTGGGCGTTTTGCTGTGAGGGGGTCGCGTAAAATGTACCGATCCCATTCATGTTTGGCAGTGGGATTAAGATTGAGAATATAGTGCTTGATCATAGGCTTGACCCTTGAAATCCATCTTCCAGAAGTCTGTTACAGGTTGAATGCTATGGGACTATTATAGTACATATATACTAAAAAATGGAAGAGGCAGTAAAGGCGGGTTTACAGATATCATCAACTATGAACGAGAATTTTGGTCAACCCGCCCGTACAGAAGTTGTAGGAGGCAGAAGGCAGGAGAGAAAGCCTTGTTATATCTACGTTTCAAGGATTAATAATGTCCTAATTATCCTGCCTACAGCTATATATGTTGGGTTTTCTTTCGTCAACCCAACCTACACCATTGAAAATGAGATGATTAGACATCTAGTGGTATGTGCGTGGTTTGAAAGCCTTGTAGAGATGTTCCGGCGGAACGTCTCTACAATCATTTGCACCAGAGGTCTATAGGGTGAAAATTGTTAAGTTCCGCTGCCTTGGGAGTTCAACTGTTGAATATCGGTAATCCAGTTGACCTGCTGAGGGACGGGAATATGTATTCCGGCTTCGTCTAGGGCGACTTTGAGACGGCGACGATATTCTCGTGCAACTTCCCACTGCTTGAGGGGTTGGGTTTTGATCCAGACACGGATGCTTAAACCGTAATCTCCAAACTGTTCGATGCCTAAAACGTTGGGTTTTTCGAGAATTTGCCGTTGCCATTTGGGTTCTTGATTCATTTCCAAGGCTACGGTTTCGATTAAGTCGAGGGCTTCGTTGACATCGGCTTGATAGGATACGGGAACGGTTAAATCAGCCCGTGACCAGCGACTGGAAAGGTTAGCCACAACTTTAATTTCACTGTTGGGAATGGTGATTAAGCGTCCTTCTGAATCACGGACTTGGGTCATTCGCAAGTTGAGATTTTCTACTAAGCCACCGACATTACCAACGGATATGACATCACCAAGGGCGTATTGGTCTTCAAGAATGATGAGAAATCCGTTGATAGCATCTTTGATCAGGTTTTGGGAAGCGAGGGATACGGCTACACCGACCAACCCAGCACCGGCCAAGAGAGGTACTACGTCTATTCCTAAGGAGATTAAAGCCAGTAAAATGCCAGTGCCACCACAGACAATGGTAGCGATACTTTTCGTGACACCAGAAAAGGTGGATACTCTCAGTTGCAGACGTTCTGAGGTTTCTGGGGTGAGTAGGGCCCCACTGCTAACAATAGTTGAGGTGAAGTGGTCAATTAAGGCGTAGGTGAAGCGAACAGCGAGATAGGTTCCCAAGGCCACTATAGTTAATTTGATGGGAATTTGGGCGATCGCTAGTATTCCTGCTTGTAAGGCTCTAGTGTAGGGAAATAGTCCTAAAATGAAGAAGCTGCCACTACCCCAAATTCCCGCTTGACCTAGTTGAAACAGTCTTTTTTTAACTTCCTGAAGATGCTGTTGTTGTTGTTGATTGAGTTGGGTAGTGATGGCTGCGTTGACTGGTGATTTAGCAGAGATAAACTTGGTGAAAGGGTGAGATAACCGTTTTTGCCAGCGTCGTAACCCCCAACTCAAAACTAACATTGTCACTACACCAGCAGCAGCAATTTGACTTTGTTGGATTAAAAATTGGGTTTGTCGTTCTTGCTTGGCGAGAGATAAGTCTTTTTGTAATGTATTGCTGATTTGATTGGCTAAGGTTAACGGGTTTCCCTGTCCAGCATCCTCATAGGTGATAGTCATGAGATATTGGTCATTGACATAAATCACCGGTAAGCCGTTGGCATTCTTAATGTTGACGTTCACGGCGTTGGTAGATACTTGCAGGTAATTATGGGTGATATCGCGGAGATTTTGGCGAATATTTTGTAACCGTTCTGGTAAATTGCTTTTGGAGGCAGCGATCGCAAATAAAGGTCGGCCATCTAAATACACCCAGTCAGAAACCAGTTGATTATTGACTTGATTATTAATGTTGTTGGCTGGTTGTAGAGGGGGTAACAATGGGATTTGGGCTGTAGCTTTTGGGATAGGTGCAGCGGCTAGGGTCAGTAGACAAAAGGCAGGAGGGAGAAGGCGCAAGGGAAGATAATTGATTTTCTGTTCTTGATTACTTTGACGTTTGCTTTTCTTGTTCCAGCTAGGGATAGACAAAATTGAAAATAGCACTAAAACACCTCCTGTAGTAGCACACCAGGTTGATCAACATGAATGTGCCGATGGTTGGTTAATGATGTTGTTTGAGTTTTGTGTTTGGTAAATAGGGATGTACGATGTTGGTTAATTTTTCCAGATTGGGGGTATGGGGAATTAAGGACAAGGGGGAAAGAGGAAGATTGAGAAATTACCCTAACTCATTACTTATTCCCATGACAGTTGCTAATACTTTTACCAGACATCCTGAAAAAAGGAAAAACGGATATCTGGTTTTGATCCGTCTCATATCAAAGGTGCAGCTAGTTCAGTGGAGGTATCCACTAGCTGACTAGAAATTACCAGCAAATATGGCCAGTCATCAGGAATTCTTGTTAAAGTACGTAAAGGTCTCAGCACCTTTTTTGTTTTTTAGAGGACAATTTTAATGACCGCAACTTCTCCCCGATTAAAGCACGAGGTTAAAGACCTCGCCCTCGCTCCCTTGGGAAGACAGCGTATTGATTGGGCTGGTCGGGAAATGCCAGTATTGAAGCAAATCCGCGATCGCTTTGAGAAAGAAAAGCCCTTCGCTGGTTTACGTCTTGTAGCTTGCGCCCACGTGACCACAGAAACAGCACATTTAGCGATCGCCCTCAAAGCGGGTGGTGCTGATGCTGTATTAATTGCCAGTAACCCCCTCTCCACTCAAGATGACGTAGCAGCTTGCTTAGTCACCGATTACGAAATTCCTGTATTTGCTATCAAAGGCGAAGATGCGGAAACTTATAGCCGTCACGTCCAAATCGCTTTAGACCACCGCCCCAACATTATCATTGATGACGGTAGCGACGTAGTTGCAGACTTGGTGAAAAACCGTCAACACCAAATTGCAGATTTAATCGGTACCACCGAAGAAACCACCACCGGTATTGTGCGTTTACGCGCCATGTTAAAAGATGGGGTGTTAACCTTCCCCGCAATGAACGTCAACGACGCAGACACCAAGCACTTCTTTGATAACCGCTATGGTACTGGTCAATCTACCTTAGACGGCATTATCCGCGCTACAAACATCTTGCTGGCTGGTAAAACCATTGTCGTAGCTGGTTATGGCTGGTGCGGTAAAGGTACTGCTTTACGTGCGCGTGGTTTGGGTGCTAACGTTATCGTTACCGAAATTGACCCCATTAAGGCAATTGAAGCAGTAATGGATGGTTTCCGTGTATTACCCATGTCTGAAGCTGCACCTCAAGGTGACTTGTTCATTACCGTGACTGGCAATAAGCATGTAGTCCGGGGTGAACACTTCGACTTAATGAAAGATGGTGCGATCGTTTGTAACTCTGGTCACTTTGATATTGAGTTAGACTTGAAATACTTAGCAAGTCAAGCGAAGGAAATCAAAACCGTTAGACCTTTCACAGAGCAGTATATCCTCAACAGTGGTAAATCTGTAATCGTGTTGGGTGAAGGTCGTTTAGTTAACCTCGCTGCTGCGGAAGGACATCCTAGCGCAGTAATGGATATGAGTTTTGCAAACCAAGCCTTAGCTGTTGAATACCTGGTGAAGAATAAAGGTCAATTAGCACCTGGTTTGTATTCTATTCCGACTGAGGTTGATCAAGAAATTGCTCGTTTGAAGTTGCAAGCTTTGGGTATTTACATTGATAGTTTGACTGCTGATCAGGTTGAGTATATCAATTCTTGGCAGTCTGGAACTTAAATCATTTAGCCTGTTAGGGAATTAATTCTCTAATAACCCGACAGGGAATGAATTCCCTGTCTAATAGCTGAAGTCATCTAAAGATGACTAAGTAAAATTAAAATCTTTTAGTAAACTTTAGTTTACTTTGGCTATTAGCCCGGAACTTCAGTTCTGGGCGAGTTTGGAAGCTAAATTATTAATATTTTTTTTTGGGATAGGCGTTTTGCTTATCTCTTTTTTTGTTTCGCGCAATCTCCGTCAGGAGATCCCGAAGGGTAGACGCTAAGGAGCAAAGTCGCAAAGGGTGCTTATCATTTTATCCTGTTCCATCTGCCTTTGGATAGAAGTTTAGTCTAGGTAAAAAATATTGAGATTAGGATAGAATTTTATGTGAAACACTGATAAAATAAGGTAATGTCAAAAAAGCGTAAGTTACTGGATAAAGTTCTTTCAGGCTCTCGAAATATTCAATTCGATGATTTAGTGACTTTAGTTGAAGCCTTTGGTTTTTCGTTATCACGTATCAACGGTAGTCATCACATTTTTACTCATCCAACTATACCTGAGCTTATTAACTTACAAAATCGCAATGGTAAAGCTATTCCTTATCAGGTTCGGCAATTTTTAATATTAATTGAACAATATTCCTTAATGTTGGAGGATGAGCGATGAAGCACTATCACATTAATATTTTCTACAGTCAAGAAGATGAAGGTTATATTGCTGATATTCCTGACTTAAAATATTGTTCAGGATTTGGTTTAACTGAAGAAGAAGCGCTGCAAGAAGTTCTCAAAGCTAAAGCTGCTTGGTTAGAAGCTGCGACAATAGAAGGTAAACCCATTCCAGAACCAAGATATAAACCTGTAATTTATCAAATAGCTTCATAAATTGATAGTCTTATGGAAAGATTAAATTATCGGGAGATAGTAAAAGATATTATCGCTAGATATGCAAAATACGAAGCAGAGGAAGATTTACTAACTGTTTTCGATAGAGTTGGTAAAAATGCTCAAGCTAAAGGACTTACAGAAGAAATTTTAGCAGAATTATTAGCTGATGAATCATAAATTAATTGTCATTTACACCAATGTGTTAATTAGTGCTGCACTGAGTCCGACTGGAAAAGCAAGTAAAGCCCTAGAAGCTGAATATCAAAACCATATTATTACACCTAGAGACTTTCTAAACCTTGATTAAATTTCTCTTATAATATAAAAACAATAAATTATGCAGAAATAGTTAAAAATTTAATCCAAAAGTATACTATAAGGAATTTTGTTTTTTACAAAAAAGTTGATAATGTTGCTCTAGAGCTTGTTTATTGAGTTTATAATCTTGATTTTGTGGAAGTAGTATAGGTTTTCCAACTAAATCACTATAGGGAGTATTCTTTAAATTAGGTGATATTTCTACGGTCATTTTATCTGGATTGATGGTAATTAGGTACAAATCAAACAGTGTATGAATATCTGCCCTTAAAAGTAGCCCATTTGTTGGATGGTTAGTATCAGAACCAAGATAAGGAATAATATGAGCAGCTTCTAATACTTGTTCTGCATTACATCCTGTTATAGCACATTGACAATTATAAGTTTTTATCAAAGTTTTGCGAAATTTAGATTGTCCCTGACGACGAACTATAGATGTAATTACCCGCTTTCGTGCATCTTCTAAATTTTCTGGATCAAAATATCCATTTTTTTGTAAATCGAGTTCTGTATTAATAATCTCTGATACAGATTTTCTTTTTTCCAGAAAATCATCAGGTATTTCCCAGATACGTAGTTCACTCAAAGCATTACCACTAGCCAGTAATTTACCATCAGGACTCAAGGTAATACTAATTACCTGTGAAAATTCCAAAGTATGAATTAATTCCCCTGTCTGTAGGTTCCATATTTTGATATTTGAATGATTATTACTTGCAAGTAGTTGATAATTATGGTTTATGGCAAAAGAACGAATATAGTCTGAATCCTGAAGGGGGGATAAAACAGTCTAAAAGACAGATTGTACAAGGCGCATAGCCCTTTGACCCTGTTGATAATACTTGCGCTTATTGGGATGAAGTCTCATTAATTGGGTGACTAAAGATTG
>NZ_JACJTT010000072.1 GCF_014698825.1 Richelia sinica FACHB-800 | reverse complement strand
AACTGTTTTTGTTGCTTTTCTTGGCAGGTTCATCTCAAACCTCCTCGATGGCAAGGGTTTTAGCCTCTCTCTCCTATTTTAGTTCCCCCCACTTTGACAGAACAGGGTTATTTGTGAATGCGCGCGCACTACCTCTGTCATCTGGCTAAAAGTCTCCGGATGCACCCCACACAAGCGTTTGAATTCTTCTGGTTTTAGGTTTTTTACCTTTTGTAACTCATCGATATCAAAAAAGCTCTAAGCGACTTGTCCCACGCTTATGGGACTTTTGCAAGAGGTCTAATGGATGAACGAGATAACTACGGTTATGGGTACTCACCAACAGGGGAACGATTTTACGACCTCAAATCCGGTCGGCGACAGGGACGCATTAATATGATTGCTGGGTATCGGGATCATCAATTGATTGCCCCATTTACAATCGAGGGGGCGTGCAACCGCACAGTTTTTGAAACCTGGCTAGAAACATGTTTGATTCCGGTTTTGCGTCCCGGTGAGTGGGTAATTGTGGATAATGCGACGTTTCATCATGTTGGTCGAATTGCCCAACTCATACATGATGCAGGCTGTGAACTTGTTTATTTACCTCCCTATTCACCAGACCTGAATCGGATTGAGAAGCGTTGGGCATGGTTAAAAAGTAGGATTCGCAAACAATTACACAATTGGGATCATTTACGTGATGCTATAGAATTTGTTCTCAAGCAAGCAGCGTCTTAATTAAAGTGGCTATAGCTATATCCCTTTTTTGTCACTTTCCGGGAGGGCAATCTCTGAAAGCTTTATCAGTCCATCCATACAAGCTATCCTATTAGCAAAAAATTGTGCGATCGCCTCCTATGCAAAGACTCTAGAATTCAGAAATGGTAAATGTTTTCGGAGAGTGACAGAACAGGGATATCACCTAGTTGAGTAAATAATGGCAGATAGCAGTGAACTTGCTTGCTGTGAGTTATTGATGTTCTAGAAAACCTTTTTAAGGTACTAATGTTAGAAACTTTTAATCTTTGTGTAAAGTATGAAGATGGCTAAACTATCCCTAACAACATCTTCAACGTCAACTAGCTTATCGCACAATACTCGTGTATTAATTATTACATCGTGCACGAGAGAAAAGCGATTTAAGCCAACTAACCAGCTGACATTAGAGGACTTCAAAGACTCGGCTCGATTACAATCTCGCTCTAGAGAACTGGCTGATTTTGCTTGTCCCGCTAGTCAAATGTACACTGGGTTGCAGCATTTACGGGTAATAGAAGGAGTAGAGTTACTGCGCCAGTCTTTTGGTCAAAAAGCAGTAGACTTGGTTATTGTTTCTGCTGGTTATGGGCTAATTCCTGAGAATCAAATTATTGTGCCTTACGAAGTTACCTTCAACACAATGAAAGGGTATGAAGTAGTTGAGTGGTCTAAATTTTTAGAAGTTCACCAGGCTTTTGAAAAGGCTATTTTTGGCTATGATTTAGTGTTTTTGCTATTGGGAGAAAACTATCTGCGATCGCTTCGTCTTCCTGTTATAACTAAACCTGAACAAACATTGATATTTTTAGCTTCAAAAAGCAGTAAATCTTACATTCGAGATTTAACTGCAAAAACTTTTATTATGACTCTTTCTAATGCAGAGGCAAAGCATTATCACTATGGTTTAGTTGGACTGAAAGGTTTCCTTATCAAGCAGTTTGCTAAATCAGTTTCTACCGAAACTGAAATACTAGAAAGGGTTTATAACCAGCCAAAAAATTTTCTACAGTTTGTGTAATTCATATAAAATATATTGAAAATGACAATTATATCCAAAGGCAAATTATTACACAATGTCTGGCAAGAAATATGCGGCTGTGCGTATTCCTTTTGTAGACAAGCCCTCAACAAGAATTAAACATTTGCTAGAAAGTGGTTTTACATATTATTAATTTTGACTATTTAAACCATGAGGGTGGTAATAGAAACACAGCACCATTAGGGTGAACGTTAATCCTATTTGAATGATGATTAAGCCACTCATTAAATATAAATCCTATCTCTGAAGATTCATTATATTTGCAAGGAGTCATCGCTAAACTTTGAGTGAGATGCTTGTGAGCGTTATGACCATCAAAACGATTATCTGTACCATCTAGAGTTATATAAAGCTCTACTGTCATTTGTACTCTGTTGATATAACCAACATTAGTAACATTAGAGTTAAACACAGATGGAATAGCTATATAAGCGCAGAATTTTGACGGGGCAAAACTTTTTGAGTATGGATCAAAAACAAAGTAAGTAATTGTGCGCTTACCCCATAATTTTTTTCCTTGAGGGGTATCTACATCATAATTCCATTGTCGAAGGTTGAGCATCACATCCATCATGTCACCTGCGAAATGAATGCGACGAGATGAAGCAGTCAAAATAGTTGCGGAAACAGACATAGCACGTTCAATTTCAGGTTCTACCAACAGACTCAGGTTTTGTAGCCTTTGCAGGGTTAAATGATTGAGACGCTGAATCTCTTCTCTAGGTATCTGTGGGAACAGTACCGTTTGAAAAGCACTCATCCCTATATGTCGCATCAATGAAATCGTATTTGCTGCCAAATTTCGCCGCCCACGCGCCACATGAGAACTCACCATACTAATGAAGCTGTCAGTTTCTTGCTGTGCCTGGAATAAGTGAGCAGTAGCAAATTTGGCATGGTTTGCCACTGGATCTGCTCTGCTAATCTCGAACTCAATCCATAGCCGCCTTGAACCATCTTCGCGCTCTAGTAGGACATCTACACGAGGAGTATAGCCTAAGAAATCTGTCATATCCTTGGATAATATCGCACTCTCATGACGACATATCCATCCTGGGTAAGCTCGTCGAATAAACTCTTGCTGAAGGTAAGATGTTAGTACACCCATAATTCAAAAATTTCAACTATTGAGAGTTATGAAGGAATCGCAATCAACAGATTTTCTAGAACTTCTGCTAAATAATGAAGTTGGAACATCAGTTTGGAACTGGGCAAAAAAAGACCAATCATCTGTGTATTATTTTATTCCAGTTGTGACTGATAATAACCGTCTTACTACTGATTATTATCCAATGTTTTTATTTAAAATGGAACCCGGAGAAAGTTGGAGACTTGGGGAAAGAGTGCAAATCCAATTAAAAGCAGGTACTTTCAAATATCAGGGAGTAGTAGCAGTATATTTGTTATTTTTATTTCCTGGTATTGACTTTATACATGAAGTTTGGATTAACCATTACACAAATTTAGAAAATACTCTTTCACCTCTGTTTCAACTACAGCAGATGAAACATATTCATCTCCTTTTATATGAACTTTCCAACCAACCAGAGCGGGTTATCAAAATTGCAAATCAACTTGATTGGGCTAGAATAATGGCTAATGTACAAAACGCTTCTCCCTGGACAGATAGCCAATTTGACGCTGCTAAAATGGCAGCTCCTCCGTCTGAGTTTCTTTGGAATCTTAAAAGCTCTTAGGTTATAACACTTTTAGCGATTAAACTAAATAGAGATAATAACATGGATTCATTAATACTTGTATACAAGTTTATATTTTGAATAAAATACTAGCAGAGTAGTTTCACCAGAGTCACAAGCCTTGCCACAACCAGTACGAGTTCCAGATGAAATATACGCAATCTTGCAGCAGATCAAGTTTTCTCTCGATCCTCAATATATGAAAGCTGCACCTAGTATACAAGATATGGTAAACATTGCTTTGAAACGATTTATTGAAGACTGGGAACACCCGGATCGCCAACATCAGCTACTAAATGAGCTTCTAGAACAACGTCAGATAGCACGCTCACGAATGGGAAACACCAAGTAAAACTTTTTCGGCGCTTACTGCTACTTGCTCAGGGTTGAAGATATCCATAAAATTAACAAGAAAGTAGATATCGGCTGTGTGATTTTAGATGAAGCCCACCATATCGCAGCGATGGCGACCTCTAACGATGCAGCAGTACGCCAATGTTTTGAAAATTGCAAACATCTTGCCCATAAAAGCGATCGCTTACTTTTATTATCCGCTACTCCAGTTCTCAACCACGAGCAAGATTTTTTGGCTATGTTGCACTTGCTCGATCCGACAACCTATAAACTTGATGATTTAGCGGGTTTTCAGGCTAGAGTTGCTAGTCGTCAGCAAATTGGTAGAGTTCTCCTTTCCTTTAGGGAAGGTGCAAAACCTTTTGTCCTGAAAACTAACCTCAAACAATTACGGAATTTATTTGCTGAGGATAGGTATTTATTGAAACTAGCAGATGATTTGGACAATCTTTTACAAGCAAATTCTCCTGACATAGATCAGATTGTCCGTGCAATTCGTACTCACATTAGCGATACCTATCGTCTACATCGGCGAATGTTGCGTAATCGTCGCGCTACTGTGGAAGATGTGATATTTGACCGCAGTATTATACCTAAAGAGGAGTATGATTTAGACGAGCGATCGCTTGACATTCACGAAATCATCGATGAATGGCGTACCATTGCGCCTGATGAAGAGCAGTATCAACGAGTTTTTCGGCTGTTATTCCTGGCTTCCGGTACTTGGTTAGGTATTTTGGCACAGGTAGTTGCTGCACGTTTAAATGGTAAAGCTGATTCTCGACTGATTCAGGAGTTTGGCAAAGATGATATTCATATCTTAACCGCAACCCCCAAATTTCCTGGCGAAGAAGAAATTCTACAATCCTTACTCAAAATTATTCATCAACCTGTAGAGGAGGGAGAACGCCGGGAAAATTTAAGAACAGTGTTGCTAAATCAGTTAGCTGAATACTTCAAAATTCCGCCAACGGTACGGAGAAATAAACAGGAATTACTACTGAGGATACAACAGAGGATTCGTAGACCTATTGACGATGATATTCTGCCGAAATTTGTAGTATTTACCAGTTTTGGACAGACTTGTGCAGAAATTGTGCGGTATTTGTCTGATAGCTTCGGTGAAGCAACAGTAGCTAGCCATCAATTGGGAGAATCACCAGACAAGGTTGAGCAAAATATAAGTAGGTTTAAGGATAACCCAAACTGCTTTATTTTAGTATGCGATCGCTCTGGGGAAGAAGGACGTAACCTTCAGTTTGCTGACTGGTTAATTCACTTTGACCTCCCTTGGTCGCCTAATCAATTAGAGCAAAGAATCGGCAGACTTGACCGCATTGGCAGCAAAATAGGAGTTAAATCCTGTGTTTTGATTGGCCCCTATTTGGAAGATAGCCCCCATAATGCTTGGTATCAACTTTTAAAAAATGGGTTTGGCATCTTTCAACAATCAATTGCCAGTTTACAGTTTTACGTAGACGAGAAACTAGCAGAATTAGAAAAGACTTTGTTCCAATCAAGCGCGGCTGGACTGTTGGAAATGGTTGAGCCGATTCAGGAACAAATTAAAGCGGAAATTGTAAAAATTAGCGAACAAAATGCTTTAGATGAAATTGATGCTAATGATGAAGTTGCCATCCAGTATTTTCAAGACCTAGATAATTATGATGCTTGCCATTTAGAAATTAAACAAGCAATTGAAGGCTGGATTTGTGACGTACTTGGATTTAAACCAATTAATAATCCTAATTTCTTAGAGGTGCGACGTTATCAACCTACTATTCGTACTTTAGTTCCTGTGAATGAATTAAAAATTCGTTTTGCTAATAGTTATTTAGACCAATTCGGTACTTATAATCGCAGGTTTGCCAACTATAATCCTGAAATTAAACTCTTCCGAATTGGAGAAGGATTGCTAGAATCACTCTTAAACTATATAGAGTGGGATGACCGAGGACAAGCCTTTGCCATTTGGCGCACAGATACATCTTGGGATGCTGGGGAAGGAATGGAATGGTTCGGTTTTCGATGCAATTATGTAATTGAGACTGATTTAAAATTCGCTAAACAGGTGTTAATAGATTCCCAGCTAAATAATTCTGCATACAAAATATTGAAGCGGCGTGTCGATGCTTTATTTCCACCAACCATCAAAACCATCTTCATTGATGGACGCTATGAACCAATGAGCATTGTTGAAGATGAAAGACTCTTAAATATTTTGGAACGTCCATATCAGTATAAAAATGTTAGCCAACAACGTGATTACAATTTAGCTAAGGAACGTTTAAGGATTATTGACGATTTTGTTGATGCTAGTAAATGGCAAAACTTTTGCTATCAAGCGAGTAAGACTTCTTATGAATTACTCACTAATAATGCTGAATATCTTGACTGGTTTCAAAGATGTACTAAGTCAGCAGAACAGAAATTAAGTAACAGACTTGAACAGTTACGCCTGCGGCTCAATCGACAGCCTTGGGATTATAAACTAGCTGAAGAACTGAAAATAGAAAGTGCTTTTAGTGCAGCTATTTTAGAAGGTATTTGCCAGCCTCAAATTAAGCTTGATTCGGTGGGTTTCATTATTGTATCTGGAAGACATCCTATTAAATATGTAGATGAAGGAGATGATTAATGACTGACTCCTTCTTAGAACTTAAAGAAATTCTGCAAACAGGTGAAATACCAAAAGATACTAGTTATTTTGCCGAAGCCTGTCATCAACGGTTATTAGAAGCACTACATAATTCACCAGGTACAAGAGATATCGCCTCTTTAGTACGTCATGTACTACGGCGAGAAGATGAACTACAGGGTGTAACGTCTCAAACTCTGCTTAAAGTAACCAAAAGACACCCATTTCCTGATAGGAATATTTGGAAGCAAACGAGTATTACTGTATTAGGTGAAGATGCAAATACCTATCTAATTAGTGCTAATGCTTGGCAACCTGAATGGCTGAAATTTAGCACCGAATACCCTCCAGATGCACCGCTATATAAAGAAGAAATCCGTCGTAATTATGAACCAGTAACAGGTGATCCATTTTTAGAACTGGTAGAATTAGACGCATACCGCAGTATCGGACAAAAACAGGCAATTCACGCCATTTTAACTGCCCCTGAAAAGTCAACTTTAGTAGTTAATTTACCCACTGGTTCAGGGAAAAGCCTGTGCGCTCAACTTCCAGCACTTTTAGAATCTCAGACGGCTGGTGTCAGTGTTGTAGTAGTACCGACTACAGCATTAGCAATTGACCAAGAACGGGCAATAAGACATTTAGTCAACCATGATACGGCATATTACAGCGATAAAACTTTACAAGGGCAAGAGAAAAGAGAAGAAATACGACTGCGTATCCGTGCGGGTATACAAAGAATCATATTTACTTCTCCAGAAAGTCTCATGGAGTCCCTAGCATCATCTCTTTACGAAGCCGCAAATTTAGGGTTGTTGCGCTATTTCGTCATTGATGAAGCTCACATGGTTGAACAGTGGGGTGATGATTTTCGTCCCGCATTTCAAGAAATTCCGGGTTTGCGTAGAGATTTATTACGTTTGACTTCCTTTACAACTTTATTACTAACTGCAACTTTAACAGAATCCTGTATAGATACTCTAGAAACATTATTTGGTAAACCTGGAGAATTTAAAGTTATATCTGCCGTGCAGTTGCGTCCAGAACCTGCATATTGGTTTGCTTATATCTTGCACCTAACGGGATACCCTGAGAAAAAGCAAACAAATGCAACCACAAAAGGAAGGATAAGACAGAGGAATAAGATGAAATAAAAAGAACAAACAAAT
>NZ_JACJTT010000071.1 GCF_014698825.1 Richelia sinica FACHB-800 | reverse complement strand
GCTTTCAAAGTATTATCTTTTCTCGGTTCAGTTGGGAGCGCGTTTTCTCTTTCGCCTCTCACCTTTATTACTCTATCCCCTAACCCCTCCCTTTGTCAACCCCCTTTTTTGTTTTTTTGAGCTTTTTTTCAAATTCGCTGTGTGACTGAATTTCAGGGGTTGAAAGAAATAGTCGGATGAGTAATGGAGGTAATACCTCAGTCTGCGCACGGTTCTGTCTATATTTGAGAGAGGGTATCGATGAGTGGACGAACTAACCAGTTAAAACCTACTTTTAGTTGATGATTCAGAGTTGGCAAGCGATATAGATAAGCAAGACGACGAGCAATGTAGGCTAAGGAACCATCTAGCTTAATGTTTAAACTGGTGAGGGTGGCAGTATCTATGCCTAATGCAATCATTTCACCTAATGGTTGATAGCGGAAAGGCAGTAAAGGACGATGGGTCAATGATGCCCAAATATTCCAAGCTGTGTAATCAGCTTGTTGGAAAGCGACTTGAGCAGTTGATGGAACTTGTTTTCCTTGGGCATCAATGCAGTCCGATGAGTCTCCTAATGCAAAAATTTCAGGATGGTCAATCACTTGTAGGGTAGTTGAGGTGGTTATTTTACCCAGGTTATTGAGTTTAAGGGGTAAGGTTTTGATAATTTGGGGAATTCTTGTGCCTACTGTCCAAATAACTAAATCTACAGGAATGGTATCTATTTGATTTTTATACTCTAAGGAAATATTGTCTGCTTGGATGGATATAACTTTTGTTTCTAAATCTGTGAATATGCCTCTGTTATCTAGGGCTGTTTGAGCAGCTTGACGGTTAAATTCTGGAGATGTACGCAGAATTTGATTGCCGATTTCTATGAGCCGGAAGCGACCTCTATTACCAATTCTATCAGCTAGCTTACATGCTAATTCGACTCCACTGTAGCCTGCACCTACTATAGCTACGCGAATCTTGTCTGCATCTGATTCTTCTAAGATTCGTATTTTTTCTTCTAAGCGATAGACATCTGTGATGGTGCGGAAGGGATAAGCATGGGTTGTGGCACCAGGTGTTAAATCTAGAGGTGTTTCGCTACCTAAGGCTAGGACTAAGTAATCGTAGGAAATTTCTGTACCTGTTTGTAATTGTATTTGTTGTTGTTGGATATCTATGTTGGTAATGACAGCTTGATAGAAACGTATTCCTGTACCTTGTAGTAGTTCTGTGAAGGGGGGAGCGATTTCCCAGGCTTGAAGTTCACCAGTGAGGAGTTCGTAAAGAAGGGGGGAAAACAAAAAGCGATCGCTCTGATCTATTAGCACAATTTCTGGTTTTGGTATAGAACCCCAAGGCAATTGGCTTAAACGTAAAGCTGTGTAGAGACCACCAAAGCCTCCACCAAGGATACAAATTCGTTTTTTTGGTTGAGTCATGATACTGGAGTGCTAGCCACTTAAATATTTGTAAATTTTAATTTCACTGTAGCACTGCCTCAGGAAGCTTGTTGTGGCTGGAGAGTGCAGAGGTAATATTGGTGATTTTTTGCTCAGGAACACTGGCTATCAGCTAGTTAATGGCAAATTATGCCAGTAGATATTTTTGTTTCTTATGACCCCTCAATGGCTACAAGCAATATGGGAATAGGATTATGTATCTTAGACTCAGGTGCAAATTTTTTGATGTTTTATCCCTGCAATATTTATTTATGAGCATTACAGTTACGGGTACAATCCAAAAGCGTAATATTGGTCTTGGTGCTTGGGCCTTAGTTACAGATGAAGGTACGACCTATGAATTGCCTAAAAGTACAGATAAAAATCTGCTGATTTCGGGTCAAAAAGCTGCGGTGACAGGACAGGTACGTGAAGATGTGATGACTGTAGCCATGATAGGACCTGTCCTAGAGGTTCAATCCTTTGAAGTGGTAAGAGCTAATTAGGAACAGAATTTAGCACTGTTTGAATTCTTTCTCGAAATTCTCCTTTGGGATGTCCACCTTTGACTTCACCCACTATTTTAAATTCTCCATCGGGGTGATTACAGATGATATAGGTGGGCCATCCCATTTGTGATTTATCAGGATATTGAGTCAACAAAATTTGACGATATTTGCGGTAAGTTGCTGTATCTTGCATTTTCACGTCAATAAATTGTAAACCTAATTCCTCAGTTACTTTTTTGTCATAGAAGGACATTTTGTGGCAGATACCGCAATCTTCTGAAGAGAATTTAATTACTGCTAAACTCATATTAAATATCACCCTGTACTGTTAAAAATTATTGCAACCCAGTCTGGAAAGCCAGAAAATAGATTGGTCAAAACAGTTAGGTTGGACAACCTAGTTTGATTTTAGTCTGAAAGTTTATTGATTCAGCATGACAAGAGGAATAGCAATGGATAAGTTGATGAAATAAGCTCTAAAACAGGGTAGGGGGAAGCGCCCCCTTTAACATATGCTGATTTTTCAAGTTATAATTAGAAAATTGGGTTAAATTGTGGTTTCAGTTTAAAAGAAATTGTTACAGCCAAACATTAACACCGTGTTTCCAGCCTCAGTTTGCCGATTCAGTAATGGTTTAACATTTATTCATCAACAGATTCCCACTACTCCTGTCGTTGTGGCTGATGTCTGGGTGCGCGCTGGAGCAATTGTTGAGTCAGAACCTTGGTTTGGGATGGCTCATTTTCTGGAACATATGATTTTTAAAGGCACAGCAACCCTACCTCCTGGAGAGTTTGACTATCAGATTGAGAAAATGGGAGGAGTGAGTAATGCTGCTACTAGTTATGATTATGCTCACTATTCCTTAATTACTGCTGCACCATATTTGATAGATACTTTACCTTATTTAGGTGAGTTGCTGCTGAATGCAAAGATTCCTGAAGATGAATTTATTTGTGAACGAGATGTAGTATTGGAAGAAATTAGAGCTAGTGCGGATGACCATGATGCAATAGGGTTTCAATCTCTACTGAAAAATGTTTATCAAGGTCATCCCTACGGACGTTCTATTTTGGGAACTGAGCAAGAATTGATGCAGCATTCACCAGAGGCAATGCGTTGCTTTCATCGTGCTCATTATCAGCCAGAGAATATGACTATAGTAGTGGTAGGGGGTATTGAGCAGGAAGCGGCTTGGAATTTGGTCAATCGCTCTTTTGCAGATTTTGCAGATACTTGTAATTTTCCCGTGGTGAATAAGATTGCTACACCCTTAATTAAGGGGATTAAACGACATGAATTAATTTTACCTAGACTGGAACAAGGGCGATTAATGATGGCATGGATAGGGCCTGGTGTAGATCATATCCGCACTGCACATGGCTTAGATTTGCTGTCGGTTTTACTGGGGGAAGGAAGAACTTCTCGTTTGGTACATGATTTGCGAGAAGAGAAACAGTTAGTACAGGCAATTTGCAGCAATTTTGTTTTGCAAAAAGAATCTAGTTTATTGACCATTACGGCTTGGTTAGAGCCAGAATATTTAGAACGGGTAGAGGAACTGATTCGTGGTCATTTACATAATTTGCAACACCAGGGTGTTAGTGAGCAAGAAATGAACCGTTGCCGGAGGTTAATGTGTAATGAATATGCGTTTACTACGGAAACGCCTCATCAGTTAACTTCGCTCTATGGTTATTACAGCACATTGGCTCAACCTGAAGTGGCTGGTACTTACTTGGAAGACCTTAGGTCTTTTGAGTCCCAAGAACTGCAAAATCTAGCTCAAAAGTACCTTTCCCCTGATAATTATGTAGTGACGATTCTTAAGCCTTGTTAGTCTTTAGTTTCAGATATGACTAATGACTAATGATTCATGACCTATGACTAAAGACTAAATAATGCAAACTATTAATTCTCACTCTCTCATCCATCGCATTGTCTTAGATAATGGCATTGTTGTGTTGGTGACGGAAAATCAAGCTGCGGATATTATTGCTGGACGGATTTTTATACATGCTGGTAGCTGTTATGAACCGCAGGAGAAAGCAGGGTTAACACATTTGCTGTCATCTGTAATGACGAAGGGATGTGAGGGTTTATCTAGTTTAGAAATTGCGGAACAGGTTGAGTCTGTGGGAGCTAGCTTAAGTGCTGATGCAGCTACAGATTATTTTGTGCTGTCTTTGAAGACGGTAAGTGCAGATTTTGCAGAAATTTTAGCATTGGCTGGTCGGTTATTGCGATCGCCTACCTTTCCTGAAAATCAAGTTGCACTGGAAAAACGGTTAGCAATTCAAGATATTCGTTCGCAAAAAGAACAACCCTTTGCGCTGGCTTTTGAAAAATTGCGACAAGCAATGTATCAAGACCATCCCTATGCCATGTCAGTGTTGGGGACAGAAACAAGTATCGATAGTCTTACCCGTGATGATTTAGTGGAATTTCATCAACGGCATTTTCGCCCAGATAATATAGTGATTAGTATTGCTGGGAGAATTTCCGTTGCAGAAGCCATAGACTTAGTTAACCAGATTTTTGGTGACTGGCAAATACCCACCCAAGCAAAGCCCAGTCTGAATGTACCAGCTATTCAGGTAGCACCCCAATCTTGTCTTACCCCGTTAAATACCCAACAGTCAATAGTGATGCTGGGTTATATGGGGCCATCTGTGAATAGTCCAGGATATGCAGCTTTGAAATTACTTTCTACATACTTAGGCAATGGTCTTTCCAGCCGTCTGTTTGTGGAATTACGAGAAAAAAGAGGTTTAGCTTACGAAGTCTCTGCTGTGTACTCTACTCGTCTGTTTCCAGCTTCATTTGTAGTGTATATGGGTACTGCTCCAGAAAATACTACCATCGCGCTGAATGGATTACGTCAAGAAGTTGAGCTATTGTGTAGTGATGAACTTTCACCGGAGGCACTGCAAACAGCTAAAAATAAAATATTAGGACAGTATGCCTTGGGTAAACAAACTAACGGACAAATTGCTCAAGTCTATGGTTGGTATGAAATTTTGGGTCTAGGGATAGAATTTGACCAAGAATTTTCTCGTTTGATTAATAATGTGACTGCAACAGAGGCAATGACAGCTGCTCGTCAATATTTACAGGAACCATATTTATCTTTGGTTGGTCAAGAGGAAGCAATTCATATTGCTGTAGCATAATTTTGAAAGTGATAGGTCAATCAATTGTAGGTTGGCCTGGAAACCCACTATAATTTTTGCTCATAAAATTCTGGGCATTGTTGGGAATGATTTTGACCTCATGCAAGGATGCAAAGAGGAAAGATTTTTCCAACTTAAGACACTGATAAAATTATACCTTTTTAATTTTTAATTGTTGTAACCGTGCATCTAGGAGTAAAGCAGTGAAAGCAGTCTTGATGACAGCAGCAGGGAACCCAGAAGTGCTGCAACTACAAGAAGTTACCAAACCTACACCAGGAAATACAGAGCTTTTAGTCCGGTTAGTTGCAGCGGGTATTAACCCTATAGATACTAAACTGCGAAAGCGTGGTACCTTCTACCCTGAAAACATGCCTGCGATTTTAGGATGTGATGGTGCAGGTGTTGTGGAAGCTGTGGGTGCTGATGTCAAGCAATTTCGTCCTGGAGATGAAGTATATTTTTGTTACGGTGGTTTAGGCGCACACCAAGGTAATTATGCTGAATATACTACCGTTGATGAAAGATTCGTCGCTCGTAAACCCAAGTCTGTTTCCTTTGCGGAAGCAGCAGCAGTACCCCTAGTTTTAATTACTGCATGGGAAGCATTATACGAACGGGGAAGACTGGAACCAGGAGACAAGACTTTAATTCATGCTGGTGCAGGTGGTGTTGGTCATGTGGCTATTCAATTAGCTAAACTCAAAGGTGCAGATGTGGCAACTACAGTCAGTTCCCAAGCAAAAGCAAACTTTGTGACTCAATTAGGTGCTGACAAAGTAATTTTCTACAAACAAACAGATTTTGTCCAAGCGACTTTAGATTGGACAAATGGAGAAGGTGTAGACTTAGCCTTTGACACCATTGGTGGTGATGTTTTAGAAAAATCTTTTCCTGCGGTGCGAGTTTATGGGGATGTTGTCACTATTCTGGAACCAAGTGCTAATACTACTTGGAAAGTTGCGAGAAATAAAAATCTGCGTATTGGTTTAGAATTAATGCTCACTCCCATGTTGTTAGGCAATGTAGAAGGTTTACAACATCATGGCGAAATTCTTCAACAATGTGCTAATTGGATAGATGATGGTAAATTAAAAATTCATGTTAGCCAGACGTTCCCCTTAGCAGCAGCAGCACAAGCTCATGAATTGTTGGAAACAGGTTCAGTTACAGGTAAAATTGTTCTACTGATTGATGATAATTAGGTACTTGGTTGAGATTGTCGTTGCTATCTAGAAATTTGCCGCAAGTTAACGCAGAAGATATGAATAATCATCTGCGTTACTTCATGATTTTGATTGCTATTATCGCGTTGGTGTTGAGTGTCTTACTTTTTCCCCTGACTACGTTTGCAGCACAACCAGACAGGATACCTTTAACATTAGAAATTTTACAGGAAAGGTTGAAAAACCCGATTCTCAAGGAAGGTAATTTAACCATTGATTTACGGCAAATGGTCATTGATTTGCGTCCAGAAAATACAAATTTTCGAGATGCTTTTTATAAATTACTAAGGAAAGAATTACAAAAAACTGGTGCTAAACCAATAGGTTTAGATTTAACTTATTCCCTGATACAGGGGGATTTTCTGGGCAATGAATTAGGTTTAAGAACGCCGCTTTATGCTCAAGCGATCGCTCCAATTTTTACTGCGACTGAACAAGAACAATTAGAGCAGCTACGTTTAGCATGTTTAGAGTCTCTAGCTACGGCTTTACCGGATGCTCAAGATTGTAAATCACTTTTAGGTGCTGATGCTAATACTTCGAGTAATATCATTGTTTTTCGTGGTGTTTTAACAATGGTACAAACTCGGTTTAATGGAGAAGTACAATTTGGTAATACCTTTTTTCTCCAGTCTGTTGATACCCAAGGTGCCAATTTTCTGAAAACAACTAATTGGAGTGAAACGAGATTTAGTCGTCCTGTGAGTTTCCATAGTGTGACTTTTCATCAACCAAGTAGTTTTCAAAAAAGCATTTTCTTCGATAAGGCTAATTTTAAACAATCAATATTTCAAGATTTAGCTGATTTTAAAGGTGCAATTTTTGCCAATAATGGTAACTTTAATGAAGTCAAATTTAAACAAATAGCGAAATTTTATAGTAGTTACTGGCAAGGTAACGCTGATTTTTCAGATGTAAATTTTACGAATCAAGCTCAATTTAATCAAGCGAAATTCCATCAATTTTTATTTTTAACGGAAGCGACATTTAATCAATCTGTAATTTTTCGAGAAGCTGAATTTAATCAAACCGTAGAATTGCGTGGTGCAAATATTTTAAATCAAGCAGATTTTAGTGATGCTAAATTTGCTTCAACAGCCTTTATTAATGTACCTGGCTTAACTTTTAATTCTAATCAGGCTAAAATTTTAGGTAACTCTGGTGAAATTGGCAAAAAATTTTCTATTGCTTCTTTGCAAGGAAATCAAAATATATTACGAAATTTAAGTCAAAATTTCCGCCAACAACAACAAATCGCTGACGCTAATCAATTAGAATATACCAAACAAAGATTACGATTAATAGAATTAAGTCGTCGGTTAGTTGCAGCTAATATTAATAGTGCTTCTGTTTCTAATTTAATCAATTTGGGTTTTTCTTCTACCCAAGCTACAGAAATTATCCAACATCGTCAAATAGAACTTTTTCACAGCATCAACGAGTTACTGACTTTAGCCGATATTGATTTAGATACCTACAATAAACTAAGCGATCGCCTGATTGCAACAGAACCTATATTTTTCGGTAGCTGGTTACTTCAAGGGGTGACATGGTTGTTACTCAGCGTCCTCTTGCTGCTGAGTGGTTACGGAACCAACTTTTGGTTAGTCTTTGGTGTGGGAGGAGTAGCGATCGCTTACTTTGGTGTATTATTTTGGCTGGTAGACCGCTATCGTCGTCTACGTCCTATTCCCATTATTCCCACCTACTACGAAACTATTTCTATCCTCACCAGTTTTACCGTCATTGCATTTTTCAGCTTATTGGCTATTTTTCGCAATGCAGAAAACCCATGGTTAACCCTACTTTGTTTATTGATTATCATTGTTCCTCTACCCATCATCCTCTTGTGGAGACTTTATCAACAGGGACGCTACCATGACTTAATGGATGTTTCCTACTTCACAGAAGATGGAACCCTGCGACAACTGCGACTATTAATAGGACGCTTACCAGTTATCCCCAGAAACCCTACTTTTAGGGAAAGATACATGTCTTTATTATGGGATAGACGTTGGAACTGGCTCAATTATTTAGACTTTAGTCTCAACAATTTAGTCAGGTTAGGATTTAATGACATTCGTCTCCGTGACCAACATCTTCCAGGAATTATCTCCACAATTGCTTGGTATCAATGGAGTTTAGGGTTACTCTACGTTACCCTGGTTCTTTGGACATTATCTCGTACTATTCCTGGGTTAAATTTATTGATTTATTTGAAATAAATTATGCGCAAAGACGCAAAGATATTGTTACCATCATTAATGGTAGCACATTTAGTTTATTTTCTTCTATTGCTGATTGTTTAAACAAAACTTTCTGACTCTTTCAACCTTTTATTAATTTCATCCCAATTAACAACATTCCACCAAGCTTCTAAATAATCAGGTCGGCGATTTTGATATTTGAGATAATAGGCATGTTCCCACACATCATTACCAAGAATAGGATATTTATAGCTATAGCCATCAAGATTAGGACGTAAACTATAAGAGTTCCCATAGCATCTCCCGATTTCAATGGCTAAACCTTATAGTGATGATTTTCGGCAAAAGGTAATG
>NZ_JACJTT010000070.1 GCF_014698825.1 Richelia sinica FACHB-800 | reverse complement strand
AATGAATTTATAATCACTATCAAATAGATATACTTTAATGTTTCGCCCAAAATCTAACATATTTTGGGCTGTTTTTATCGCATTTTTCTTAACATTCAACACTTCTGGGTTTTGTCCTTTAGCTATTGCCTCAATTGTCCGGTTAATGGCAATCTGTTGATAATAGCGTGGCTGTTTTTTATCAGGACTGGGGTAGTAATCTTGAGCAACAATCGGCTGAATCTCCGAGTCAATCCCCTTCCAATCACAGTATTTTTGCCAAAGTTCCTGCGGTGTCGGGAACTGATTGAGGGGAATTTCCCGTTCTCGTTGTCCCTCGGTGACTGTACACTCACACATCATAAAAGCGTCGCCATTGGAGCTAAAGATAAATGGTACATCAATTAATTCACCAGTAGCGATCGCCTGTTGCATTCCCGCGCTAACGCCGTGATTATTATCCTTAGCCTCAATCACAGCCAGAGGTACACCTGGTTTGTGATACAGCACATAATCAGCGCGTTTCTGCTCACCTCGACTAGCCAGCTTACCCCTAACAATCACCCTACCCTTTGTCAGCGTCACTTCCTCTCGAATCTGAGTGTTGATATTCCAGCCGCGATTAACTAGAGCAGGTGTAATAAACTTGGTACAGATATCACGTTCACTCAGAGATTTCTTGTCAATTGCTTCTGACATAAAAGGGTCGGCTTTCCGTGAAGATTAGTCGCAGTATAATTCTAGACTTAATTTCCACGTGCTGGTAAGTATGAAACTAGGATTTTGCTATCTAACAACCACCAAACCTATATATTCAAAGTCCAATTAGCTACGAAAGCTTTTGAGATGATCGGTAATTTTTGTGGGTTTAAATTTGTTAAATTCTTAACAAAAATCAAAGAAATGAAAGAAACTCATCATGCCATACTCAAAACTATTTTTTATAAATCAGCCTTTTCGGGCAAATGAGGTTATATTAGCCTTGTAGTAGCTATAAACTGCTAAGTGAAGTAGGTTTATGTACATGGCAGAAATTTGTCATTGCCACTCTCAAAATCCAAATTCCATCTTCAACAACAACAAATTGTCACCAACGACATATAATTAGTCACTGTACAAAAATAAAACCGTGGAAATATCAATAAATCCACGGCAATTGATGTGGTGTGAGGAGACTTAACTTATCTCATCATAAATCATTTGTATCTTATATGTATCAAACATCATAGATTTTGTTACAAAATCCTTGTTTGATGACATAAAACCAAAGTTGATATATAAAACCTTATGTTAATGCCCCACCACAGCTAGAACCACATCCCGCAGTACAACCGTAGCAATAATTAGCAGTTTGCACTTCACTAATTAAATCCAACTTACCAGCCTCTAGCAATTTACTAACTGTCAGCGTTTCACCATCATTAGTCTTTGCAGGTAAATTCATCATTTGGTTAAAATCGCAATCATACACATTACCCAAATAATCAATAGAAAGCTCATTGCGACACATTAAATGTTCAACTGTGGATGAATTAAAATTGTCCGCCAAAAATTGTAAATAACTGGAATAAATATTGTGTCTTTGCAAATACAATTTGGTTCTACCAATCGGAATATTAGTAATAGTCAACAATTGATTAAATACAATACCAAAATGTTCTTGCAAGAACATTTTGTAAGCTGTTTCTAGACTCCTCTGATCAGCAGTCAAGGAAAATTTTTCACCCTGAGGTAACTGAGGATTATAAACCAAGTCTAAATGTAAATCTGGGTCTTGACCATAACCCAACTTATTCAACCATTGCAAAGCTTTAATTGACTGGTCAAAAACCCCATCACCCCGCATTTTATCTACATTATCTGCCAGATAACAAGGAAGAGAAGCAACAATTTTTACTTTATGTTGAGCGCAATATGCTGGTAAATCAGCAAAACCTGCCATAAAATAAATAGTTAAATTTGACCTGACAATTACCTGCTTACCATTACTTCTAGCAGCTTCTACTAACGGCTTAAAACCATAATTCATCTCTGGTGCACCACCAGTTAAATCCACAATTTTAATTTCTGGAAACTGATTAATTAATGTGATTAACTGTTGACAAATTTCCGTAGACAACTCCTCTGTTCGCTTTGGTCCCGCTTCCACATGGCAATGGGTACAAGCTAAGTTGCAACGCTTACCCAGATTGATTTGTAAAACATTGATGGACTGTTTAGTCAAAGGAGACTTAAGCCGATGAGAAAAAGGTGTAATAGCCGTTTGCACCATGATTAATTACTTCACTAATAAATTACAATCAGCAATTCTCTGGAGTTAACAGCATCCACCACCATGATAATGCCAGGTTGAATTAGTAACGATGATTTCCTCTGGCTTGAAAGCAGCTAATTTTGCGGCAGTCTTATCACAAACTGCGGCAGGTACTCCCCTCTCTAAAATATGTCCTGCACCATCATCAAAAAATGATTCACTACCTGTATAAATCGCTGTTTTTCCCGTAAAAATACAAGCCCCATCTTCAGGAATTGCCACTTTAAAGGCAACAGAATCTAGGCTTTCCAATAAAATATGTTCAGCCAGATAATAAGTTGTTTTATCTAATAATCTATAAGGACGACGGGCACGAATTTCAATTTGCCCAAACCCTGCATTGATAATTAATTGGGTATATTCTTCATAGCTGATTGCACCTGATAAACACATTGCCCGCAGGCGTTCATCTTGTTGTAAAGTCAGGGGAATAGGACGAGTTGTAATAGGGTCACTCATCTGCAACCTGCCACCAGCTTTTAAAACTCGGTAAGCCTCTGTTAAAGCGCGACTTAAATCGGCTGGTTCAAAGATATTAAATAGGCAATTTTGGGCTACAACATCAACGCTAGCATCATCCACAGGTAAATTAAAAGCATCACCGGGATGAATCTCGACAAAACTGGGGTCAAACCAGGGATTTTCTAGTGACGCTAGTTCTAAGTTGCGCTGTGCAGCTTCTCGCATTGCTGATACAGGTTCAATAGCGATAACTGCACCAGGACGACGGCAAAAGTAGGCAAATTGTAAAGCTTCTAAACCACCACCCACACCTACATATAAAACCGTGGGTTGGTTAGCAAGTTCATTGGGGTGAACAGTGGTTCCACAACCATAGTTCATTTCCTGCATCTGTCTAGGAATTTTCAGCCCAGGTAATTGTAGAGGTGAACTTTGTACACAACAAAGTCCTACTTGGGGTGTTTGTGCTGCTTCGCTATAAAATTGTGCGGCTGTTTCTAAATAGGTCATTATTCTTGCGGAGAGTGTGTTCTGTGCATACTAGTATACTTACAGCCAGCAGCTAACCCACAGGAATTTTTAATTTATCAATATTTATAGAACTGAAAATTGCTTTTAAATAGTTTCTCCCTAGCAATAACAGCTAATATCTTCACCACATTCATCTGCTAAATGACACAAGGCTTTAAATCGCAACCCAACAAATTGCTCGTAAAAAGGATTTAATTTACAAAGTGGTGGAATATGCAATAACTTGTGCCCAAAAAGCACAATATCACGTTCAAATGGGCATTGGGCAGGAATTAATTTACATAATAAGTGAGCAAACTGGGAGTTTTGAACTTCTATTGATTCCAACCATTGGCGAACTGGGTGGAGTGGGTCATAGTGAAAAGGTAGTGTAAAGAAGCTAGTCATGATGAATTACCCTAAATGATGAAAAGAAATTGAGTTGGTTGAGTAATTTATATGTTGGATGGGGATAATCTATGCAGTTATCACCTTTGAATGTTTTTTTAGCTGTTTGTTCCAGCTATATATTTAACTACACCTGGTCTTTCCACCATTTCGGATAATTCTTTAAATTGGGATTTGCAATTTTGGTTTTTAGCTAGGGCATAAATTTCTGTTTTATTAGCGATAAATATATTTAATGTAATTGAGTTTCAATTTTTGACAATTAAGTTTACATTTCTTTACCAAGTATTGAAGCGACACTAACAAATCAATTAATTAAATCAATCAATTGCAATTTTAGGCTGCCTGATAGCAACGCCGAACACTGCCATTCCTGGTTAAATTTATCTACCCCATCAATCATTTAGTCGGGAATATCTCATAAATATCACGGGAATTTTGAAGAAATTTTTCCCTAGATTTGATAACCAAAACTTACCTTGCAGTCCTGGAGGTATATCTGTGAAGCTAACTTGCACAAAACCGAATCGACTGTAAAATTTTGCCAGTTTTTCACCCAAACATTCTAAATATAAGGGTTGAGTCGCACTATTGATCAAATGCTGGGTTAACATACTGCCTAACCCTCGTTTTCTCCAACCAGGGGCAACTACTAAACTACCCAATTCCTGTACATCAGTAAACTTGCGTAATTGTCCACAGGCTATAATATTTTGACTATATTCAATCACCCAAAATTGCTGCCAACGTAATTGGGTGGGGTCAAGTTTGGCAGATAAGACCAAAAAGCGAATTGACCATATATCTTGAGGATTGGCCTGACGGAGGATGCAACCAGAAGGTATAGTCAAATCATAGTGTGCCATTTTGAGACTAAAGATAGAGGTGAGAGTAGCAATAAACTAGATTGTAGATAGATAAATTTCTCTTGCTTCTCTTTATAAGATTATAGCTAGACGCAGTTACAGCAGATTTTATCTGAGAGAGGTACACAAGGAGCAAGATGTCCACCTCTTCAAATTTTCGCCATTCATAGTCTGTAGCTCATCTATCTGTCATAGGCTGTATTTAATCAATGTTGAAAGCGCAACCATTTAGACTTTGTTATTTGACCAAAATCAATCACTCAGTCTGAATTTTAAAAACAGGAGTATAGACTGTCATGGACAAGAACAATGCGGCTAAACTTTTCCAAGCTGTTAAACAAGACCAAATCTTAAAAGAAAGACTCAAAGCCGCAACTAACCCAGAAGCATTTATCCAAGTTGCTAATCTTGCTGGCTATAACTTCACCGTTGAAGAACTGGAAACAGAATTATCTAAATTATCTGCTGAGGAATTAGCAGCTATTATCAATCCGGGAGTAGGCCCTAGACTCCACATAGTTCCCAGATAATACCATGCTAGATTCTGAAGTGAGAAAGAATCTTCCTCCCCAAGGTGCTGTTTATTTAGCACCATTTTATATATTTATCTTTATGGTATTATCGGATTTTCAGACAAATAAATAAAAATGTTTAACAGTTATTGATTTTCTGTATCTTTGAAAATGGCAAGAGGCGTTTTCAGCAAGACCCAATCTAGATAAAGTACAAGCATTTGCATTTTCACAAAGTAGTTGAGACGCTGGATGTTTTCGTCCTTCAACAGCCATGTCAATAATTTTTCTAGCAGCAGTGTCAGGATAACTTCAATAGATTTTTCAAGTAGCTGGGGGATGAGAGTTTCTAGCATTGCGAGTATCTCAGTTGCTTGTGGTTGACTGAGTTAAATGTCGCAATTTTCTTTTAGAGTTATTTATTTGACTTGCTCTTGATTTGTCTTGACTTACCCTGACTTGCCTTGACTTGGCGCAAATTGTCGAAAACGCAAGCTATACTGGAATCGGCAGCGTTTTCCAGTGCTTCTATGCCCTTACCTGAAGATTTCCTCAAACAACTCCAACAATACAGTGAATTATCAAACAGAGAGAAGGAAGTTTTTATAGAAATCTTTGGACGTGGTAAAAGTCGAGTACAAGTAGCACAGACACTTAGCATCAGTGAAAGCAATGTCAGTACCTGCCTATCCGGTATTTACAAGAAGTTCCAGATTACAGGTAGTGGCCCTGTTAAAGAAACGCGCTTGCGAGAATATCTAGGAAAGCGGTATTCACAGCAAAAACCCCCTGTAAATGCTGATGTTGTAGATTCTGAAATTGATGCTTTAGTCCAAGAAATTCGCGCCTTGGTTAAACCCCATATCAAAGAAAAATGTGGAACCATGCGTGTTTTAGATATGGAACAACGAATAGAGTTAACTGGTGAAAGGGGTATTTATACAAATGTCAATATCTTGGAGAAACTAAACCGAAACCGACGCATAGAAATTGCTGAACTTTTAAAAAACTGTAACCCTGAAGAATTTGACCGTTTTGGACTTAGCAAAGTAACTGAGAAGCGAATACCGGGATTAGAAGCGGTGCAGCGTCATAGTAAACTGATGGTTTTAGGAAAACCAGGTGCAGGTAAAACCACATTTTTAAAATATCTGGCAATGCACTGCATTGAAGGGGAATTTTTAACAAATAAAGTTCCGTTTTTCATTACCCTGAAAGAATTTGCAGAAAAACCCAAACAGCCAGATTTACTAGAATATATTGCTCAACAGTTATCAGCGTGTCGTGTCAAGGATGCTGAAGATAAAATAGATAAAATCTTGAGTCAAGATAGAGGATTAATTTTATTAGATGGTTTAGATGAAGTCCGAGCAGAAGATACAAACCGTGTTTTAAATCAAATTATTGATATTTCTACTAAATATCACACCAATCAGTTTGTAATTACTTGCCGCATAGCGGCCAAAGAATATACTTTTGAACGCTTTACAGAAGTGGAAATGGCGGATTTTAACAAACAGCAAATAGCAACATTTGCCCAAAATTGGTTTAGGTTAATTGACCCAGTAAAAGCAGACCGTTTTATTCAGAGGTTAAAAGAAAACGAACCTATTTATGAACTAGCAACCAATCCATTATTATTAACCCTGTTGTGTTTGGTATTTGGCGAAAATAATGATTTTCCGGCAAATCGTTCTGAACTTTATAAAGAAGGTGTAGATATACTACTCAAAAAATGGGATGCCAAACGGAATATTGAACGTGATCAAGTTTATAAAAATCTATCTTTGCACCGTAAAGAAGATTTATTGAGTCAAATTGCACAGATTACTTTTGAGCAGGGGAATTATTTTTTTAAGCAAAAAATGGTTGAGGGATATATAGCTGATTTTATCTATAACTTGCGCGATGCTCGTACAGAACCACAGGAATTAGAACTGGATAGTGAAGCTGTTTTAAAGTCTATTGAATCTCAGCATGGGCTATTAGTAGCAAGAGCGAATGGAATCTATTCTTTCTCACATTTGACGTTTCAAGAATATTTTACAGCTAGAGAAATTGTGGCCAATTCTTCCTATGAGATTTTGATGGAATATATTACAGAGACACGCTGGCAGGAAGTTTTTTTACTCACTGTAGGTATGATGCGGAAGGCTGACGACTTAATCCTATTGATGAAGCAAAAAATTGATATGCTAGTTGGTTCAGATGAAAAATATCAGAAATTATTAATTGAGGTTAATATAAAATCTAATTATTTAGAAGTAAAGTGTAGAAAAGCTAGTCTAAGGGCTTTTTATTTTTGGATTGAAGCAAATTATTTATTCGAGAGTATTATCATCGATAATAATATTCTTGTTCCCACATTATCATGGAAAATAGATAAAAGGATTGGGGATTATGAAAATATCAATATTATATTAAATATTTTTTTTAAACTCGCACGTAAACTTTTGAAAGTTGATTATAGCAATAATTATTTTACTGATATTCATGAATTATGCTTACATTATTTGCCTAGAGTGTATGAGGCGATAATTTCTGGTGAATTTGATCATAAAATTAAAAATGATTTGAAAAATATTTGGTTGCAATTACCATATGAGGAAATTAAAATTAAAAATAAGTTTTTAGAATGGCGAATTTATCATGGTATGAGTTGGATAGAGAAACTTGAATCTGTCTTGATTCAATATATTGATATTGGATGCTCTTGGCAATTCAATGAGGCACAAAAAGAGTTGTTAGAGCGTTACTACAAAGCTAATAGACTTCTAATAAATTGCCTAAATAGCGATTGTTATGTAAGCCGCGAAGTTAGAGAATACATTGAGGATACTTTGCTTTTACCGATGAGTGAGATTGAAAAGATAAAGAAACAATGAAGCTTTTGCGTGGTTGGAAGCTAATCAGGAAGCTTAGTTAGAAATTTTTATCTGTTTAACTTTCAACAGGAATATCATTTAATAGTTGCTGAAATTCATCTGTAGAAATAATCGTTTTTTGAGCAAGTATTATCAATCCAGATGAATCATTGATAGTCTTCACTGCATTAATAACAACATTTCAATCTTGTGGTAATAATTGCTCAAACTCAGAGATTGAGGGAATAGAAATAGCTCTTTTTAACAATGTTTTCAAAACAGATGAATCATTAATTTGATTTACTGCATTAACAATAGATGTTGGTAGTTCTCCAAATCTTGTTTCCATGACTTCAATGAGATTATCTCGTCCCATTTGTAGAATACCTTCTTGAATACCTAATTCAAGTCCTAACTGACGACCTTCTTGTAGCCCTTCCTCAATTCCTTCTTGTTTCGCTAATCGTTCAATACTGGTTACATAGCGCATTTTTCTTGCCTCTTCGTAACTTCTGATTTCTGTTTTAAAATTAATTGCCAGTTCTTCTGGTAAAACCATTATCCAGTCTATAAACCGGAATAATTGTCTGATATCTTGCCGACTGAAACCGCTTTCTAAGAGCAATCTCACTAAACTTAATTTCCACTGTAATCTATTTTCAGGATTACGTTTAGTGGCTTTACTCTTTAAATGTGCCATCACAACGATAGCAAAGGGGTTTTTGCTATTTTCTAGACTTGACCAGGATGGTTCATAATCTAATAATTTAGCAATCGGAAAGTCTAGACTGACACGACACCCTCCTAATTGATAATTATAACTTGACGGTCGCCAGTTTGCTTCTTCATCCGCTAAAACAGCCAAACTAATTACACGCTTTTTATGACGGTCAAACAAGCGGTAATTATATGTATACATGCAGAAATGTTGAATCCTAATACAAAACTTTACATATCTAGTTATACTAGCTCTAAAAAGGTTAAATATGTCAACAAAACATAATCTCCTCAAACCAATGAACATAACTGATTTTCTGACACATACAAGATTGTAAATAGCGAAGTTTATCTAATAGCT
>NZ_JACJTT010000007.1 GCF_014698825.1 Richelia sinica FACHB-800 | reverse complement strand
TTGAAAAGTAGGGTTCGCAAGCTTTTAGCCACATCGGATAATTTACGTGAAGCAATGGAAATCGTTCTCAAGCAAGCAGCGTCCTAATTAATCTGGCTACAGCTATAAATAGGGTTTGCTGAATCAGTGTCTACTGTCAATACTTACGCATACTGCCTATATTAAGTGTGCTAATCATGATTGAGCACAGGAAAATTATTGAGATTACAGTATTATTTCTGAATTTTATTGATCACAAATATTCCACGTATTTTCCATATTTCACTGTTAAAAACAAGATATTGAGATATGTAAAAACAACAACCAAAATTTATGATTAAGCCATTACAAATAAGCAACAACCTAGTACAGCAAGCTGGAAAAGACCAAAGCAATTCTATTCTCATTGAAGATGAATATGTCATTTTCGTTCATGATGACAATCATATTCTTGGGATTAACTTTAGTGATGTTCAATCCCTAACTAATGGACAAGCTGATCATACTAGTACCTTTGACACAGAAAATCACCTGTTTAGTAATAATAACAGTAGCGATCGCCTCCCAGGTTTCGTTGATATCGAGATTCCCGACGGTAGTGAACGCAAGGATCACTCCACAAATGCTGATGGAGAAAATAAACTGCCATCTGGCAACGAAGATTTAGAAGCTGGTGCAGAAGTTGATACTTTATCTAGCGGAGATAGTCATCACTCTTTATTAGAACCAGTACAAAACAAGTCTCTCGATGATGGTTCAGGTAGTGACTGGGTATTTAACACTAGCGGTCAAGACTTAGTAGAAGCAGATGTGATAACAAACCTGTCATTATCTCCCAGCGGCAGTGAGGTGTTAGTTGCTTGCCCATGTCCAGATAATGAATATTTGATTGATGTGAATAGAGGCAATGGTGTCCCTACAGAATATTTGCCCTCAGATGAACAACAGACATTCTACAATGAGGGAACTAATTTTTCGGCTGAATTACCAGATTATCCCTTGGTAATAGAGTTCAACAATGGGGAAGAGAATCTTGAGTTAGTTGATAATTCTCACTTATATGTGCTGGATAGCGATATGTTTACATCTGGTCTGGGAATCGGCTTAGATAACAATAATCTGTTGCCCTTTACTGAAGAGGTAATTATGGTCATTGAAGACAGTAATAATTTCAGCCTCACAGAATTATCACTTGTTTATATTTAAGAGGATAACAGTGATAGGGTTTGCACAAAGGCTGAAATTTTCAGCCTAGAGATTGTCAATATATACAACATCTCCATAGTAATTTGGGGATTTTTGCTTTGGATGGGAGATGACACAAGCTTCAACCAGAGAAGATGACAGCGGTTGAGTAGACAAAAATTATCTTCATCAAGTACCAATAAACATCCCTATGCTTTGATACTTCAGGTGCTCATGTGGGCACAATAAACAATGAAGGTAACTTGAATCAATATCAAAGGTATTTTCATGAAGATGGCTAAAGATGAGAACAAATTAGCCCAATATAGGATTACCGAAACAATTCACGTAGGAACACGGACATTAGTTTATCGGGGTATCCGCATGACTGATAATTTTCCGGTTGTCCTCAAATTGATGCGGAAAGAATTTCCTACTTTCAATGAACTGGTGCAATTTCGTAATCAGTATACTATTTCTAAAAATATAAACATACCTGGTGTCGTTCAATCGTTGGGATTAGAACCTTATCAAAATGGTTATATCCTGGTGATGGCAGATGATGGAGGAATAGCACTAAATGAATATGTTAAACGCTATCCTCATCATAGATTACCTATAGGGGATTTTTTGGATATTGCTATTCAAATTAACGATATTTTAGCAGAAATTCACCGTCAATGTATTATTCACAAAGATATTAAACCCGCCAATATAGTTATCAACCCCATCACAAAACAAGTAAAAATTATTGACTTTAGTATTGCCTCTCTTTTACCAAAAGAAAACCAAAAATTAAAAGCTGTCAATATTTTAGAAGGAACTTTAGCCTATTTATCTCCTGAACAAACAGGTAGGATGAATCGCAGCATAGACTACCGGACAGATTTTTATTCACTAGGAGTGACATTTTATCAATTATTAACAGGAAAAATTCCCTTTGATTTTGAAGACCCAATGGAGTTGGTACATTATCATTTAGCGAAAAAAGCCACTCCACCGGATATCATTAACCCGAATATTCCTCCGATAATTTCCCAAATTATTGGCAAATTAATGGCAAAAAATGCGGAAGAAAGATATCAAAGTGCTTTGGGTTTAAAATTTGATTTAGAAACCTGTCGGCAAAGTTTAATTGCAACAGGTACAATCCCTAAATTTGTCATCGGTAGTAAGGATATTCAAGAAAGGTTTATTATTCCAGAAAAACTGTATGGACGAGAAAAAGAAGTAAAATTTCTTCTCGATGCTTTTGATAGAGTGAGTTTAGTCCAAACAGAGATGGTGCTAGTAGCTGGTTTTTCCGGTATTGGTAAAACGGCAGTCATCAATGAAATTCATAAACCCGTTGTTGAGAAACGTGGTTATTTTATTAAAGGTAAATTTGACCAATTTAATCGGAATATCCCTTTTTCAGCATTAGTCGCAGCTTTAAGGGATTTAATGGGTCAGTTACTGTCAGAAAATGATCAGCAATTGCACGAATGGCAAGAGAAAATTATTGCTGCTTTGGGAGAAAATGCCCAAGTCATCATTGATGTTGTGCCTGAATTAGAAGGTATTATTGGTAAACAACCAGCAGTTCCTGAATTATCAGGTAGTGCGAGTCAAAATCGCTTTTATTTATTATTTCAGAAGTTTTTACAAGTTTTTGCGACTAAAGACCATCCATTAGTAATATTTTTAGATGATTTGCAATGGTCTGATTTGGCTTCTTTGCAGTTAATTAAGTTATTAATTACTGAAAAAAGTAACTGTTATTTATTATTGATTGGTGCTTACAGAGATAATGAAGTCTCTCCAACCCATCCATTGATGCTGATGGTGGATGAAATTAGATTGTCAAATTCTCATTTAAAAACTATTACTTTAGCGCCACTGAGTGAATCAAAGTTAAATAATTTAATTAGCGATACTTTAGGTTGTAGCCAAAACTCATCCTTACCTTTAACTAAACTTGTATATCAAAAAACTCAAGGTAATCCATTTTTTGCTAGACAATTTCTCAAGTCATTATATCAAGATGGTTTAATCAAGTTTGATTGTCAAGCTAGCTGTTGGCAATGTGATATCACCCAAATTAATCAATCTACTCTGACAGATGACGTGGTGGTATTTATGACTATACAGTTACAAAAATTGTCTGCATCTACTCAACGGGCTTTGCAGTTAGCAGCTTGTATAGGAAATACATTTGATTTAAAAACTTTAGCCATTGTTTCTCAACAGTCGGAGATAGAAACCGCAGCTTGTTTATGGCAAGGGTTACAAGAGGGGTTGATTGTACCAAATAATGAGATTTATAAAATTTATGTGGGCAACGATCATCAATCACTGGGGGAGGATGTTGGTAAAACTGTCAGCTATAAATTCTTTCATGACCGAGTTCAACAAGCTGCCTATGCTTTAATTGCTGATAGTCAAAAGCAAATTACCCATTTCCAGATTGGGCAATTGTTACTGCAACAAATTGCTCCAAACCATCAAGAAGAACGAATTTTTGAAATTGTCAATCAGTTAAATTGTGGACAAGAACTGTTGACCAAAACTGAAGAAAAATTGCAGTTAGCTCAATTAAATCTCAGTGCTGGTTTAAAAGCCAAACTGTCAACGGCCTATGTAGATGCGATCGCCTACTTGACCACAGGCATCCAGCTATTACCCCCAGATTGCTGGCAAAACCAGGCTCAATTGACCTTAGCACTACATGAAGCAGCCGCAGAAGCTGCCTATCTCAACGGACATTTTGACCAGATGGAAACCTATGTAAAAGAGATATTAGACAACACAACCACCCTAGAAGATCAAATTACAGCCTATGAAGTCAAACTCCAAGGTTTAAAGGCTCAAAATCGTCTACAAGCAGCGATCGCTTTTGGCTTGGATGTTCTCCAGCATTTAGGTGTGGATGTACCTAAACAGCCTACCCAAGCAGATATTGAAGCAGTTATGTCCACTGTGTTGCAGGGTCTACCAACAGGAAGGATTGAGGACTTAATTGACTTACCAGTCATGACAGACCCTTTGAAACTAGCCGCAGCCAGAATTTTTGTGAGTTTAAGCCCCACTGCACATTTAGCTTTACCAGAACTTCTACCCATTATTGCCGCAAAACAAGTAGAACTGGCCTGGCAATATGGTAACGCTCCTGCTCATGCTCATGGTTATGCTACCTGCGGCATGATTTTATGTGGAGTATTTGGAGAAATTGAGTCTGGCTATGAGTATGGACAACTAGCATTAAAGTTAATTGAAAAACTCAAAATTAAGACATTTCGTGCACCTGGTATCCTTGTTGCTACCTGTTTCACCCAACATTGGAAACAGCATGTCAGAACTTGTTTACCGCAGTTATTTGATGCTTACACCGCGGCACTGAATACAGGAGATTTAGAACACGCTAGTTTTTCACTGCAATACTATAGCCATCTTGCCTATTTTAGTGGTTTGGTAGACTTGTCTACCCTAGCAGGGCAAATGCAAACCTATGGAGATTTTATTAGTAGTGTCAAACAAGAAAGTGTGCTGCAAATTCATCAAATTAATCTCCAAGCAGTGATGAATTTATTGGGAGAAATACAACATCATGACTATCTTGTTGGTCAAGTTTATGATGAACAAAAAATGTTACCTCTCCATTTAGCATCAAATCATCGTGGAGCTTTATATTATTTACATCTGCATAAATCATTTTTAGCTTATTTATTTGCAGATTATTCAGTAGCAGTAGACGCTTCTCTAGAGGCAGAAAATTATTTAGATGCGGGGGTAGGTTCTCTGATGACTCCCGTGTTTTATACCTATGATTCACTAGCCCTGCTATCAATTTATTCCCAAGTAGATAGTGGAAAAAGAACACAAATTTTAGAGAAAGTAGCAGCAAATCAGTCTCTGTTAAAAAATTGGGCTGATTATGCCCCCATGAATTACTTACACAAATTTTATTTAGTAGCAGCAGAACAATATCGAGTATTAGATGAAAAAGCTAATGCTTTGGAATTATACGACCAGGCTATTGCCACAGCCAAGGAAAATAGTTATATCCAAGAAGAAGCGATCGCTAATGAACTAGCTGCTAAGTTCTACCTTGATTGGGGTAAAGAAAAAGTTGCCCAGGCTTATATGGTGGAAGCTTATTATTGTTATAGTCGCTGGGGAGCAACAGCCAAAGTCAAGGATTTAGAAAAACGTTATCCCAAATTACTGTCCACAATTTTACACCCAGAAAAACTGCATTTTATTCCCACAGAAAACAGTGAGCATATTGGCACAATCAGCACAGTGGGGACTTTATCTAATCACCATATTTCTCACTCTATCGATGTAGCTGCCATCATTAAAATATCCCAAACTTTAAGCAGTAACATTGAATTAGATAAACTGCTATGGGAATTAATGCAAATCTTAATGGAAAATACAGGTGCGAAAAAAGCTGCCTTGATTTTACCGCAAGACAATTCCTGGGTGATAGCAGCTTACACAACTTTGGATCAGGAAGCCAGCATACTACAATCTATTCCTGTTTATACATCTGAAGATATTGCCATTGCTCCTATCAATTATGTTAAACATACAAGGGAAACTATTATCATTGATGACAATCTGCATTTAACGACCTTTGCATCTGATCCTTATTTACTACGAGTTCAACCCAAAAGTTTACTCGTTACTCCTATTTTTAACCAAGGTAAATTAATTGGTGTTCTCTACTTAGAAAATCAGCTTACTGCTGGAGTATTTACAAAAGAAAGATTAGAAGTTATTCAGTTTTTATGTTCCCAAGTAGCCATATCTTTAGATAATGCCCGTCTGTATGCACGTGCCCAGGAAAAATCACAACAATTAGAGCAATTTTTAGGATTACTTGCACAACAGGAAGCACAATATCGGAGTATTTTTGAAGCTGTAGCTGATGGCTTATCAATTATTGATTTGGAAACAGGGCAATTTGTGGCGGCAAATCCAGCTTGTTGCCAAATGTATGGTTACAAAATTGAAGAATGGTTAGAACTGGCTCCCGCTGACTTTATCCACCAAGAATATTTATCTAGCTTTGAAAGATTTATCACCGCAGTTAAAGCAGATCAAGAATTTAATGAAGAAGTGATTTGTATCCACAAAGATGGTCGGTTATTCCCTGTTGCAGTCAAAGCCAAAGCTTTTATCTATAATGGCAAACCCCATGCTTTATCGATTTTGCGAGATGTGAGTAAGCAGAAAAAAGCGGAAGCAGAAATTATCCAAAAATCATCAGCATTAGAAGCAGCATTACAAGAAATCAAAAATGTACAAATCCATTTGATTCAAAGTGAAAAAATGTCAGCTTTAGGCAATCTTGTGGCTGGAGTTGCTCACGAAATTAATAATCCTGTGGGCTTTATTGCTGGCAATATTCAACCAGCCTATGAAGGTGTGCAGGATTTATTTACTTTACTAGACCTTTATCAACAAACATTCCCTGAACCAGGCATTGAAATAGAAGAAGAAATCGCTAATATTGATTTAGAATATCTCCGTCAAGATATCCCTAAATTGATTGCATCAATGCAAGAAGGTGTAAAACGCATTCATAGTATTAGTAATAGTTTGCGTACCTTCTCCCGTGCTGATACTGAGTATAAAGTGCCTTTCAATATTCATGATGGTTTGGATAGCACTATTTTAATTTTGAAGCATCGACTGAAAGCAAATGATACTCGTCCAGCGATTGAAGTCATAACTAACTATGCAGATATACCCCAAATACAATGTTTTCCTGGACAACTGAATCAGGTGTTTATGAATCTGCTGGCTAATGCCATTGATGCGATAGAAGAATCAAATCTTGGCCGGAATTTCCTGGAAATTCAATCTGCCCCGAATCTAATTCATATTGCCACTAATTGGAGTCTTGATCGCCAATATATTGATATTCACATTCAAGATAATGGTGCAGGTATACCCCCAGAAGTAAAGAATAAAATTTTTGAACATTTGTTTACCACGAAAGCTGTAAATAAAGGTACAGGGTTAGGATTAGCGATCGCTCGACAAATTATCGTGGAAAAACATGGTGGTGGAATTACAGTCAATTCCACTCCTGGAAAGGGTACAGAGTTTATCATTTCCATCCCTATTGCTTAAGAAATAAATCTGCTGCTACTGCAAATTTTCGGTGTTCAGGCTGGCATTTACCCATGTAAAATATAATTATGTATATATCTATGCACGGTATATATGTGTGTACAGGCAATTAACAGGGTCTCTACTTATGAATCTCAACGTGAAAGTCCTTAAGTTATCAGGAATGTTAAATGCTCAAACAGGTGATAAACTCCGACAAGAAATCAGTGATTGTGCTGAGACTGGTGTAAATATTATCTTGGTAGATTTGAAGCATGTTAATTTTGTTGATAGCTCTGGATTAGGAGCTTTAGTATCTTCTCGGCAGATTCTGAATAAAGTCAATGGCAAGTTATTCATTTGTACAGTCAATGAGCAAGTGAAAGCGTTATTTGAATTGACAAAAATGGATAGAATTTTTCAAATTTTTGCAGATAGGGATGAATTTTATCGGCAAGTCTTAAACCTAAATATAAATTTTGTCACTATTGATTAACTAGAATATTTTCTTTATTTTCTGGTGAGTGGAATTGCTAGGAGCAATTTAAGTAAAGTTGACCTGAAGTAAAGATAAATCATCTGAGAAATTGCTTTTTTGGTTAACAGAGATAATTTGCTCTAAAAGTAGTTGCAAATTGTGATCACCACTGCGGGCATATTTACTCAACACAGCCGATAAAGCGTTGTAACCCCAAATATCTCCATCGGGAAGATGGATTTCATAAGCACCATCACTGAAAATGTATAGGGTGCTATGGGATGGAACTGGGATGACTGAATCGGCAAACTCGATATCAGGAATAAAACCAATGGGTAAATCTAGAGAGTTTAGTTTCTGAATTTCAAAATTTTGGTAAGGGTTCACCCCACAGAGTAAAGCTGGTGGATGACCTGCATTCGCATAAATTATTTGCTGCACAGAAGGTTGGTAAACTCCATACCAAATTGTAAAGTATTTATCACCATGGCTAGCCATGGGAAAAGCGTTATTGAGAGCTTTGAGAACTTCGCTAGGTTGATAAAAATTAGTATTGGGGAGAGATTGCGATCGCAACACATTCAATACAGACACGGATAATAGTGCAGAACCAACACCATGTCCTGATACATCCAATAGGTACATAACGAAATGATCATCATCTAACCAGTAATAATCAAAGCAATCACCCCCTAGTTGAGCAGAGGTAACAAATAGTGATTGTGTTGTTACTTTTCCTACTAAAGGACAAGGTAAAAGCGATCGCACATATTCTGCGGCCTCTGCTAACTCAGTTTCTAAAATTTGCTTTTGGGTTTGTAAAATATTGTTGAGTGTTTCCAGGTCTTGTTTTTGTGTTTGTAAATCTTTATACAGTTGATGCAACCTCAAACCAGCCCTCACCCTGGCTTTTAATTCGTTAATATCAATAGGTTTGGAAACAAACTCGTCCGCTCCCGCATCTAAACCTCTCACCCTATCTCCTGCTCCTTCCGGATTAGCTCCTTTGGCTGTTAATAAAATGAAGAATGTAGAGGCTAATTCTGGGTCAGCTTTAATTTGACGACAAACTTCTAATCCATCCATTTTAGACATAACCCAGTCACAAATAATCAAAGCTGGATTTAATCGTTGTGCTTGAGCAATGCCTTCTTCACCATTACTAGCTGTTTCTACGTCATAACCTTGGTTTTGTAGTGTTTTGCTCAAAGCTAATCGGATAATAGGGTCATCATCAATGATGAGAATTTTAAACATAGATTTTATTTAACTGGTTGTTGATTGATAATCAGCATCTCTCATCAAGATTGTTTATCAATTACGAAAATCATAGCTGTAGAAGTGGTGAATTACTCAGGATTGAATGATTTGGATGTTTCACCCACCTAAAAGCGATTAATTAAATGATTTTAGAAATGATTTTAGAATAGAATTTATTTAATTAAAATTTTATTTTCATCGTCAGACGATGCCTGGTTTAAAAAGTATTTTCTGGTGAGGTCAAGCCGTGGATACGAAAATATATCTAAAAGTCAATACTGATTTAAACGTTTATCGAGAAGTTTTATCTTGGTTTGACCAACTCAACCAGCCTCCTATTCAGGATAAAAAAATCTGGTGGCAATGTCAAACATTATTATTAGAAGGCTTTACAAATATTGTGGAACATGCTCACAAAAATTTACCTATAGAGACACCAATTGAAATAGAAGCTGTCCGTTCTCCCCATACTATCGAAATCCGCATCTGGTCTTTTGGCCAACCTTTTGATTTACAAAAAAAACTACGTGAAACTCAGGAATTAGAAGAAAATAATCAAGCCCGTGGTCGAGGATTAAAAATTATGGACAAATTAGCAGATCATCTCAGCTATGATTTAATGCCAAATCAGCGTTATTGCTTATTCATACAGAAATTTTATTAAAGAGAATTGCGGTTAGCTAAAAAAATAGAGATGCGGTGGACATAGGTTTCCATTTCTGCCACTAAATTATATGTGCCCCTTCGCTCTTTTTCCCTTGCCATTGTTTCCAGCTTTTCTGCTAATTTTTGAATATTAGTCGCGCCAATATTACCGCTAGTTCCTTTTAAATGATGTGCTTCTCTGTATAGCTGTTCACAGTCGTTGGCTTGAATTGCATTTCTTGCAGCTTCTAAATGTTTTAAAGTATCTTCCACAAATAGTTGTAGAATTTCCCACTCAAATTCAGTGTTATTTTCTGATAATTGATGTAAGTGTTGCCAATCAATATCTAAGGCAAATAAATTTTGGTCTAGGTCAGTTATAGGCAGAACTGGTAAAGTTTCTTCTGTTTGGTTAGCGAAAATTACTTGACTCCAATGGTCTAATACTGCTGCTAATTTATCTTTAATGACTGGTTTACTTAAATAATCGTTCATTCCTGACCGGATACAGTTTTCCTTATCCTCTTTCATGGCATTAGCTGTCATGGCAATAATCACAGGTTGACGACCACTGGCAAAGGATTTTGGCTGCCAACAGCGCATAGCTCTAGTTGTTTCTAAACCATCGAGAATGGGCATTTGGCAGTCCATTAAAATCAAATCATAAGGAACTTTTCTAATTAACTGTAAAACTTCTTGACCGTTAGCAGCCACATCAGCATCATAACCAAGAATTTGTAGTAACTTTTGAGCTACTTTTTGATTGACTAAATTATCTTCAGCAATTAAAACTCTTAATTTCGGTGACTTAATAAGTGGGGATGGAGAAGTTGGGATAAAATTGGAAGGTGATGGCAGATTTTCTGGCTGGAGATCATTTTCCAAGTCTGAGGTGGTGACTAGGATATTCATGATCGTATCTAGAAGTCGGGATGGTTTAACAGGTTTGAGCAAATAGGCGGCAAATCCTGTTTTAATCGCCTTCTGGACTTCATCTCTCTGATTAGTGGAAGTTAACATAATCATAGACACAGAAGCGATCGCTAAATTAGTCTTGATTTGAGAACCAAGAGTAATACCATCTACCCTTGGCATTTGCATATCAATAACAGCCACATCATAGGGATTTCCTGCCTCTACCGCAGCTTGTAAAGCTATGATTGCGGTGGATGCGTCCTCTGCTTCGTTCACATCCATTCCCCAGCGACTGACTTGTTGATGGATGATTTTGCGATTTGTGGCATTATCATCTACAACTAACAAGCGGCGATTTTGCAGTAATTTTAATTCTGGTAATGGTGCATGGGACTGAGCTTGCTTGATAAAAGGAAGTTCAAACCAAAATTGGGAACCTTTGCCAATCTCACTATCAACAGCAATGTTACCTCCCATTAAATTCACCAACTGCCGACAAATGGCTAGTCCTAAACCCGTTCCTCCATATTCACGGGTAATAGATGCATCGACTTGGGAAAATGGGTGAAACAACTTCTCCCGGTCTTGAGGAGAAATGCCAATACCTGTATCTGCAATAGTAAAGCGAATTACGGCTGTGGTGGGAGTTTCTGATTGCAATTCTACTCTGACTATCACTTCACCTACAGTGGTAAATTTAATCGCATTACTAATCAAATTCATCAAAACTTGTCGTAAGCGACTAGCATCTCCTTGCAAAAAATTGGGAACATTCGGTTGAATTAAGGCAGCGATTTCTAACTGTTTATTGTGGGCTTGGGGTGCTAATAAATCTAATACTTCTTCCACACAGTTGGATAAATCAAAATCCAGATTTTCCAACATCATTTCCCCAGCTTCTAGCTTGGATAAATCTAGAATTTCGTTGATCAGAGAGAGTAAGGCATCACCGCTAATGCGAATAGTTTCTACAAAATCTCGTTGTTCAGGGTTGAGGGTTGTTTCTAACAACAGTCCAGTCATGCCTAAAACAGCATTCATGGGGGTACGAATTTCGTGGCTCATATTTGCCAAAAAAGCACTTTTGGCATGGGAAGCTAACTCAGCTTGTTGACGGGCATGTTCTAGTTCTAGACGTTGGAATTTTTCTGCTTCTAGTAATTTTGCTTGGGCTAGGGCGATGCCGATTTGGTCAGCCAGGGACTGTAAAAGTTCCATTTCCCAAGTTTGCCAATAGCGGGGTTTGTCACATTGATGGGCAATTAATAATCCCCAAAGTTTATGGGTTAAGAAGAGGGGTATGACTAGGTTAGCTCTCACACCCAAATTTTTGAGCAATTGCACATGGCAAGGTTCCAGCCCACTGCGTTCTATATCATGGAAAATCCCTAACTGACCTTGATAGTATTTCTGAATATAAGTTTCTGTAAAACAGTTATCAGTAATCTTTTGCCCGGTTAACACAGGAATACCAGGGATGACTGCTTCTTTGACCATATTCAAACTACCATCTGGCAGTAGGTGCATGATCACTACTCGGTCTGCCTGAAGTAGCTTTTGGACTTCGGTGACGCTGATTTGCAGGATTTCGTCAATTTCTAGGGAGTCGCGGATTTTTAGGGTGATATCACCTAATAATTGCGATCGCAAGTTTTGCCGTTGTAGTTCTTCTTCCGTCAGTTTGCGTTGGATAAATTGACCGATTTGGTTGCCAATGGAATTCAAAACCTTCAGCAAATCTCCATTCGGTTGCTGGATTTTGTGGCTAAAAAAGGTCATCACACCCAGGATTTTATTTTCGCTACAAATAGGAAAGCCAAAACCTGCTCTGATTCCTAGCTTTTGGGCTATTTGCGATCGCACAAATTGACCATCTTCCAGCACATCCGGCAGCCATATCGGTTCATTTTTAGCCCAAATACGTCCAGGTAAACCAATTCCTAAGCCAAAAGTCACCTGTCTGGTGATAATTTCCCACTCTTGGAACTCAGAAGATCCCCCATCCCAAATATCCAGACAATACAAAAAATTGGCTCGTTGATTGACCAGCCAAAATTCCCCCCAATCCCAACCCAAACTTTTACCGATTCTTTGCAAAATCCGCTGGGTGGCTTCGTTCATCCCTAGAGATTCAGCCAAGGCGCTACTTACAGCATATTGAATTGCTAATTCCTGTTGCGCTCGTTTACGCTGGCTAATATCTCGACAAACACAAATCAATCCTCCCTGTTCTAACAGGGTGAAAGAAACTTCTTCAGGAAATGTAATACCGTCTTTTTTTCTGGCAATTGCTTCTCCACGCCAATAACCTTGGCTGGATAATTCAGGTAATACCTGCTCTTCCCACCATTGGACTTCCACAGGAGAGTAAAGAGTTTGTAATTTTTGCCCTAGCAATTCTGCTGCATCACTATATCCAAACATCTGGATATGAGCACTGTTGAGATAAATGTACTCATAATTTTGATTGAGAATAGCGATACCATCCGTGGCAGCTTCTACCGCTGTGATTTGGCGCTGGAGATAGTCTTCCGTTTCTTTGCGTTCTGTAATATCAATCCCAGTCCCCACCACATATTCCAGGTTGCCTTGAGGATCGTTGAGAGTGGTAGTTGACCAGGTAGTCAATCTTTGGGTGCCATCCTTAGCAATCAAATAGTGTTCATAATTATTTCTGCCTCTAGTGGTTTGAATATGTCGGAAATTAGCTTTAATTTGCTCAACTTCCTGGGGAGCTATGCACACATTCCACAAATACCTGCCCCGCACTTCTTCAAAGGAGTAACCTGTAACCTGCTCACAAGCTTGATTAAAGCGGACAATTCGTCCTTGGTGATCCAACACCATGACCAAGGCACTAGCGGTATCTAGAACGGCAGAAATAAAATTGCGCTCGTGTTTGAGGACAGATTTGACTTTTTGTTGGTCTTGAACTACCCGATACATCAGGTAGTAGAGCACAGAAAAAGAGAAAAAACCAGTCAAAATAGCGATCGCTACTGTGGCGATAGTATTGCGTTTGCTCACTGTTGCCAAGGCAGACTGTTGCTCAATCCATGCTTTTTCCTGTTGTTCAATCTCAATATTCAGCTGGTTAATCTCACTCATCAAACTTTGAGATTGCCTAATGCTTGGCTCTACAGACACAGGCAAATTATTTGCTGCTCGTAATTTAATTGTTCTTTGTAATTGGGCTAATTTTTGGTTGATTAAATTCTCCAGTTTATTTATTTGTTTTTGCCTAGATGCCTTGAAGGGTAAAGACTTCAAGGTTTTCAATTCTTGATCAATATTTTTAACGGCTCTTTGATAATGGTCTAAATCTGATTGATTACCCGTGAGTAAATAACTACGCTGTCCGATTCCGGTATCCTTCACCAAAGAAATTAATTTTTCTTGGCTATTAATTTGCCTTTGACTATTTTTGACTTCACTATCAGCTGTGATAAAGACTTTGGCATAATAATATGCCAATCCACCGAGCATCAATAATATTGTCGCTGCTAAAATCAATCCTCCCTTCATCTTTTTCGAGAAGGGAAAAGCAAATTTGTTAAAAATAGGAGAATGGTTTTCTTCCGCCTGTGTTAAGGATAGACTATGATGGATGCGTCGCCTTTCTAATTGATACAGGGCTTGACGAGCAATAATTTTCAATCCCTCTATTTGCTCAGGTGTTAAATCCCTTGGTATGCGATCAATTACACACAGTGTTCCTAGCCCATACCCATCCGCAGTAATTAAAGGGACACCAGCATAAAAACGAATGTCCGGCTGCTCTGTCACCAAAGGATTATGGGCAAATCGCTCATCCTTGGTTGCATCAGGAACAACAAATACGTCACTCTGTAAAATCGCATGACTACAAAATGCCAAATCCCGGTGAGTTTCGGAAACATCTAACCCAACTTTCGATTTAAACCATTGGCGATTGGTATCAATTAAACTGATTAAGGCTATGGGAGTACCACAAATATACGAAGCTAGACGAGTGAGGTCATCAAAAGCCACTTCCGGCGATGTATCGAGAATTCTGTATTGTAACAGCGCCTCTATTCTTTGAGCTTCGTTATCAGGTAATGATGCTGTCATAATTAAACCTTAATCAATACCGACCTTCGTCAGGGGAGGCATGTATCATTAGTGGTGACTACATGATATCAGTTTCTCCTCAGTGACTGATACAAATAGCACAGCCTCCGCTAGCCTCTCACTCAAGACCATTGTACTTAAATATTGAAGCTGAGTCATTTTCTAAGCGGGCGGCGGGAATCGAACCCGCATTAATAGCTTGGAAGGCTATAGTTTTACCACTAAACTACGCCCGCAAATCGGCACATACATAACTATAACGTAATGGAATTAAAATTTCAAGTAGTTATTGAGAATTAATTGGTTGAATTTTAATTCGTACATACAAATTACTCAAAACAGGTTGAGAACCATTGTTGTTATAGGCAGCAATAAACTTTTCTTGTTTAAATACTTCATTTAGTGCTTGCTCATAGATGCTTTTTTCTGTGCGGAGTTTAGCTGGCGTAATATCGAGAACTACCGATTGCTGAAAGTTACCATTTTGATCAATTATTAAACTAGCTAGAATATTCGCAGGTTCTAGTCCACCCCCACTAGGTAGAAAACTCGGATCTATCTGTTTGTTGCTACTACCTTGATATTGGGGAAGCACATCGGGTAAAGCTTCATCTAGTAATATTCTCTGTTTAATTAATTGAGTAACTTCATTTTTGAGTATAGAACTGACAGTAGCGATCGCTCCACCATAAGTTGCTGTCTGTGTTGGTTCTGGCGTAGCTTCAGCCAGAGGAGGAGGAGAAACTTCACCTGTAGGTGTGGGTGTAGCTGTAGGCGTTTCTTCCTGTGTGGGTGCTGGTGATTCCCCCGGAATATCATTGGGTAGCTGTGTTCCCCGTCCTAATTTGATTTCTTGACGACGACCCCAAGGTAATTCTCCCGTTGGTGGTGTGACTATTGAAGGTTGGGGCTGGGGTGTTAATGTTGATTGCGGTGCGGGAGTTACCTGTGATTTGAACGGTTGACGTTGACGCTGCACTTGATTCCTTGTCACCTGTGGCTGAGGTCGTTGCTGCTCACTTTTAATGATTTCCGTTTGCCTGTTGCTGGGAGTGGGTTTTGGTTGCTTGACAACTGCACTAACAGAACTTTCCTGTTCCGTCGTCTTTGGTATTACTTGCGCCACCTGTGATGGAGGTTTTTCTACAGGTTTTGTTGATGGTGCAATTTCAACAAAGTCCACAGGAATTTCTGCACTTTGGTTGGACTGGGGAAACCAAAATTCCGTACCAGTGGATGAGGAATTTAACCACCAAAACACCAATAAATGTAGGCTAATGGAACTCAGAGTCACCACAAACCACAAAAAAGGTGGGTCTGTATGTTTTCTCCCACTAGCAACTGGAATAGAAGTTTTATCAGCAACCGATGTTGTCATGGGTTTCCAATTTATTATCTTTAATTTTTCATTGGTATTTGTTCCCTACACCCTGACCTTTATAGCATTTCATGAATAGCTTTACTCAAATTTTCCCCATTGGCAAAATCAGGATTATAGCAACATATCCCCATTTCCCAGCCCAAATAATTATTGGGTAATCAACTCTGGTGTCACAGCGAAGGTGAGCACAGTTTCATCAATACCTTTTAACTCTAGAGGACTACCTTTAGTAATTTCTTCTTCCTGTAAATAATCAGCCACCGCCGCAGAAACCAGAATTGTACCGGGAGTAGCCGCCACTTGCAATCTCGCCGCAATATTCACACTGGGGCCAATAGCTGTGTAGTCAGCACGTTCCGCACTACCAAACATCCCTACCACCGCAGTACCTTGGTGAATACCACAACGGAACTGTACGCCATCACGTCCGTCAGTCTCAAAGATACCTTGGGTACGCCAGCGTTCATTTAAACTCACCAATGCTCGTTGCATCCCTCTAGCTGTATTGATAGCCCGACGCACCTGTTCATTGGGAGTTAGTTCTTCTGGTGCACCATATAAAGCTAGAATTGCATCTCCCATGAATTTATCTACTGTCCCGCCATTGTCAAAGACAACCTTGGTCATCACTTCTAGATATTCATTGAGGATTTCTGCCACTTTTCGGGATCTGAGGGTATTGGCTAGTTGAGTAAAGCCGACAATATCACTAAACAACACGGTGACTAATCGCGGTTCTGGACGCAAGTCTAGGGTAAGAGTTCCCGCAGCAGCTTTCTGTACTAACGCTGGTGGCAAAAAGCGTTTGAGGACTGATTCTGTCAGGTAACTGTTGAGTTCCAAGATGCGTTTTTCATTTTCCTTCAAGGCTAAAAGATTCCGCGCCTCTGCTAGAAGTTCCCGGTCATTGAAGGGTTTTGCTAAATAAGCATCTGCACCATGTTCAGTCCCTTCAATGCGAGTTTCTTCGTCTACTTTCGCTGTGAGGAGAATGATGGGTATTCCTTTTAAATTTCCATCGCTACGAATCATCCGAATCATTTCCATGCCTGTCACCAATGGCATCATCAAATCGGTGATAATCAGGCTGGGGACTATTTCCTGGGCTGTATTGTAACCTTCATAGCCGTTGCGGGCAGTCGCTACGTGATAACCACTGCGACGGAGGATATCAGATACATAACTACGCAAATCAGGGTTATCATCTACCACTAAGATGGTATCACCCTTACCTTGGATGGTTGGACTGCCTCCAGTGGAGGAATTGGCTGGTTGAGGGAGTAATTCTGGCTTAACTTCTAATTGTTCTGTGGTTGACTCCAACTGTTCTAAATCAGCTAGTTCCACACTGGCCCGGCTGATGGTGATTTCCCCTGGCGTATCTTTGACCTGTTCAGGGGGTAAATGGGCTGAACCGGTTAATAGTTGTAAGGTAAAGGTTGTACCTTGGCCATAAACTGATTCTACGGTTACTTGTCCCCCGTGCAGTTCTACCAATTCTTTCACTAAAGCCAATCCTAAACCACTACCTTCATAGGAACGGTTGGCTGAACCTTCGGCTTGACGAAACCTGTCGAAGAGGTAGGGAATTTGTTCTGGTCTAATGCCAATCCCTGTGTCTTGGACTTGTAAAATACAGTGATCGGTGCGGGCATGTAGTCTGACAGAGATAACCCCACCTTCACGGGTGAATTTCATGGCATTGGACAACAGGTTATAAATTACCTTGTCAAATTTTTCTAGGTCTAAGTAGACTGGGGGGCAAAGGGCTAAATCACTAAATACTCGCAGTCCCTTTTTCTCACAGTAGGGACGAAAGGATTCAATGATTTGGGTGACGAATTCTACGAGATCACAAGGGCGGAAACTAGGCTGCATTCTGCCAGCATCTAGGCGCTGTAAATCCAGTAGTTGATTGACTAATCGTAACAACCGACGGGAGTTACGCAGGGCGATCATACTTTGATCGTAGGATAAACCTTCACCTACGCTGACTGAGGATTCTAATGGCCCTTGGATTAAGGTGATAGGGGTACGGAACTCGTGGGAGATATTTTGGAAAAACTCGGTTTTTTGCCGGTCTAGTTCTAATAACCGTTCTGCTTGTTCACGGGTTTTTTGATACAGTCTAGATTGTTGCACAGCGATCGCTGCTTGGGAAGCTACAGCTTTGGCTAATTCTATTTCTGAGACTAGCCATCTGCGGGTTCTTGTTCCTTGGGCTAAAGCAATACTACCAATACATTTACCATCGGCGACTAAGGGCACTACCATGAGCGATCGCACTGCAGTATGCAACGGTAAGTTAAATCCCTGTAATGTTAAATTAGAGCTACTAATATCACCAATAATCACTGGTTCCTGTGTCCGCAATGTTTCTTGCAGAATGGGGTGGGTAATTGGTATTTGTGTACTGGGTAATTGTTTTGTTAAACCACCCAGATTATTTTGGCTGTAATTATCTGCCAATACACCTGGATCTTCAGCGCTATCGTATAAACCAACGCATTCTAAAAATTCATCTTCTTCTGTCCATAGGGACAAAACACAACCATCAACTTGTAAAGCCTGTCCTAGTTGTTGAGTAATAGCAGCAAATATATCTTGTGGATCTAAACTGGAGCGAATAGCACTTGTAATAGTATTGATTAATGATTCTCTTTTAGCTAGGGCACGAACTTGCTCATAGGCATAGGATTGGGACAATGCCAAGGCTGCTTGGTCTGCCACCATCATCACTAGCTGTACCTCTTCTTCTCCCCAGAGACGAGATTGGGAACATTGGTGTAATGCGAGGACAGCAATGAGTTCCTGTTGACAAATTAAGGGGACTACTAAGCTAGAGTGAATATTCGCAATGCGAAAAGCTTCAATTCGGTCTCCTTGAATCCGGTCATCATTAGTTACATCTTGGATGACCTGGACTTCGCGGGTTTCCCACACAGTTTGCACCAACACCGGAGATGCACACACAGATACTTCTCCTACCTCTGTAGTAGATTCTCCTGATTCCTCATTGGCACTGATAGCAGCTTTTTGATAAATAAATCCTTCGTCAGCTAATTGTTCATCTTGGAAGGGACGTAATAAACACACATCCACTTCCAGCATATGTCCAACGGTATCTACAATTGTTTGTAAAATTTGCCGATAGTCTAAAGCACTACGAATTGTATTAGTAACAGTATTTAGCAAAGACTCTTGCCGCAAAGTGCGAGTCAGTTCGCGGGTTCTGGCTTTGAGTACATTATGGGTGTCCAACGCTTGACGAACTACAGCTTTGAGTTCCTCTGCTTCCCAAGGCTTGGTGACATATTTAAATACTTTTCCAGCATTAATTGCTTCCACCAAGTCTTCGACATCGGTATAGCCAGTTAAAATAATCCGAATAATATCTGGGTATTGGGTTGCTGTCAGGCTTAAAAACTCTGTACCACTCATCATTGGCATTCTTTGGTCGGAGATAATCACTGAAATATCTCCTTCTTGGGCCAACAAATCTAATGCCGCTGGGCCAGAGTTTGCCCTCAGCACCTTATATTCACGATAAAAAGTGCGGTAAAGCAAGTCAAGGTTGTCGGGTTCATCATCGACAACTAAAATTTTTGGCTTACTGTGTGCTTGTGATATCATGCACCGCTTTCCTGCTGCAACGGCAGTTGGATAAAGAATTAAGCTGAGTCAGGGAACTGTAATTAGTCAAGGAAGCGCAGGTTATTTCGACCAATAAACTGTTTAATTATTTGACTGCTATCTTGACAAAGGTGGGAATTACTTAAATAAATTTAATGATTCATGCTTTGTGCCTCTGATGCCAAGCAGCGACTGGATGGCGATCGCTGTGTTTGAAAATTGCTGAAATTTTTGCTCATCCTGAAAACCTGTACCTGTGTTTTCTTATTAATTGCCATTTTTTCAGACACAATTACCTGCTAGATATAACAGCTAATTGCCCCTATAAATTCATTTTTCCCAGTCCTTGAGCTTTCCTAACACCTCCTATTTTGAATTTATGGCGATCGCGACTAGAGTCATTAATAATACGCCAGCACTACTTGCAACCACAGTATACTATCAAACAAATACCCATTTCCAATTTCTTAATTAGAACTAATACTAAGACAAAGAGTAGTTTTCAGTAAATTGGGAATTTTTAATATTGAATATGAGGTATCTCTACATAATTCTGTTTCTAGTATCAACCATAGTCTTACTTGAGTGCTAACTGTCCCGAGCAAAACCAGGTCAGAAACAATCTCAAGCTCGTAGCCATAGGAGTCGCTCAACCATAATAATATAGGTACTGCTAAACTGATTGGTAATTTTCCTAGCCATCTGTGCTATGCAAATGCTGGTAGACTCCAGATAGTGAGAAACCCATCTGTCTCTAACCTGACAATACCAACGTTCACCCTGTCTTCTCTAGTGGTCTGAGCGTACCAGTCATGAGTTTAGCTTATATCCAGTGCTATTTTTAGCAATTCACAAGATTTGTCATTTAGTTTTAGAGGGTGGATGAAGGATACTGGAGAGATATAGTTCCGCAATTAAATAAATTTGTAAGCTGGCTTTGAAATCCTGGTTTTTCCACCCACATCATCCACAACCAGTCACCGACCCTGGAGTTAAATCTTCCTGGCAGATGGAAATTCGTGCAGCTACATCTGCTGATTTGACTGGTATTGCCCAAATTATTGCTGAAAGCTTCCATTCTCAAACTGGTTTCTGGGGTTGGGCCTTTCCCTTATTCCGCTTGGGTATTTACGAAGACCTCAGATACCGTCTAATTTCTCCATCACCCCATCATGCTTGTTTGGTAGCAATAGATGCTACACCGGAAAAAGGTAATCAAATTGTGGGAACGGTAGAACTGAATGTACGTTTCAGTGATTCTTGGGCTTATGTGCAAAAAACCTTTCCTTATTTATCTAATTTGGCTGTTAACCCTCAATATCGGCGGTATGGTGTGGCATCTAGTTTACTCATGAGGTGTGAACAATTGTCCCAGGAATGGGGGTTTCAAGACATATACTTACATGTTTTGGAAAAAAACTACCCAGCTAGACAGCTTTATTTTAAACAGGGATATCGAGTGCATCAGGTAGAATCTGACTGGAATACGGTTCTATTTAACCAATCAAGGCAGATTTTTCTCCATAAACGGCTGAATGGTTAATCACATTGAGGCTGCTGAGTTTCGTAAATACATGGAGTAACAGGGAGATCACCCATGATAACTTTGCATTTTCCCATTGATCTTTATCAAAACTTTAAGTTAAAGATGTCCTGTTAGAGACACAAAGGTTGTCAAATCACCTAAAATTAGGTTAATAATTGCGAAGTATAATGATTTATGACTAAAATAAGCAAAATATAGTAAAAAAAGTTAAAAATTTAAGATAATTTCAGGCTCTAATTCCACTTTCCGGTAGTTAATTTTGAAGTGCGTCTTGTCAACCAACTCAAGGAAGTTAGAGAAAATATGGATAGCGAAAAGAATCGACGCTATCAAGCAGTTATGGTATCAAATTATCACCTAGATACTCATGTTATTGACCGTGTTGCTATGCCAGATGAAGAGGCTGACATTCTGACAATGCTACATAATCATGAAGTTTTGATGGTCAATAGTCGCAGGCGTAATGGATTAATACTGTTTAAAAAATACCATGCGGAGTTTGCTGGACCTGGAGCAGTAGTAGGTGGGGATTATGACCGTGACTGCCAAAGGGTATTAGCTATAGGAAATTTGTCTTTACTGTCTCCTGAATCCCACGAAGACCGTCAAAAGGCTTTTTTGATTAGAAGACAGTGGATTCGCTTAATTAAGCAAATTACAGAAAATCATATTGCTCACGAGCGAGTACAAAAAATTCTAGATCAGTTTGAACAGTGGTTTACAGCAGATATAGTAGCTCAGTTACCGGATGAAGCTTTTGCTAATTTGGTGGGAGTGCTGCCACAAACGGTGGCAATAGTCAGACGTTTTGGCAGCGATGTTGATAATTATTAAGGTGATGGAAAGTTAGCTAAAGCTGCTTGTAGTCGTTGTAAGGTGCGGGTATTTTCTGCTGGACTGCCGATAGTTATTCTTAATCCACTGGGTAGGAGTCTGATTAAAGTACCATGAGATTTAAGTTGTTGGTAGAGATGGGTTAAGGTTGCTGATGGAGATTGTGAAGATTTCAGACGCAGGTAGATAAAGTTGGTGGCACTGGGGACAATTTCTAAGGCGGGATGAGAAGATAGAGTAGTGATGAGTTGAGTCCGATCGCTAATTGTTTGGGGAATGGATGCCAGTAAAGTTTGGCGGTGTTGCAATGCTACTAAAGCGGCCGCGATGGAAAAACTAGGCAGGTTGTAAGGTAAGCGGACTTTTTCTAAAATAGCGATCGCTTCTGGATGAGCGACAGCATAACCTACCCGCATGGCTGCCAAACGAAAGGCTTTAGAAAAGGTACGCAGAATAATCCAGTTGGGACGCTGGGCAATTTCTGCCACTAGGGTCGTTTGACTAAACTCAAAGTAAGCTTCATCAATTACTACTAACACTTCCTCTGGCAGACTTCTCAACCATGTTAATTCTGCGTCTGTTAAGCAATTAGCTGTGGGGGAGTTGGGATGAACAACAAAGACAACCCGAATGGGTGGGGTTTGAGTTGATTCCAGGGCAGATTTTGCTGCGGCTAAATCCATTTCAAAGTTGCTTTCATTTCTACCCACAGTTACCACGGGAATACCCAAGGTTTGGGCGAGAATTGCATACATGGAAAAGGTAGGATTGGTGACTAAAATTGAGCCTTCTCCCTGGAGACAAGTGGCAATTAATAGAGAACGAATCAATTCATCGGAACCATTCCCAACGGAGATATGGGCAGATGTAAATAAGGGAGAGGAAAGGCCAGCAGATTCATTCACATATTCAGCGATCGCATCTTTGAGGTTTTCATGACCACCATCAGGATAGCGATTGCTTTCAATTACTTGCTGGAAATGCCAAGCTAACTTTTCTTTTAAATCTGAAGGTAAATCATAGGGGCTTTCATTGGTATCGAGTCGGTCAAACTGAGTAGCGACAGGTTCCCCGGTATCACTACTGGGATGGGGTTTATAGGCGGTAAATTCAGATAAATCGGACCGAATGAATTTAAGCATAATTATGGTAATGGTTGAATATTTTGTCTTAGTTAACTACCAAAGCAAAATGAGTAAATAGCTTGCCAAATTGCCGATGTGGCATTACCTAAAGAATGGTCGCTATCCAGTTCTATTAACTCTGTCCAAGGACGCGATCGCACGAAATCACGACTGGCACTGATGGGGATAACTTCATCATGGTTTCCATGCAAAATTAGGGTAGGGACAGGACGCTGCAAATCTTCTTCCTGATATTGGCTAGCATCGGTGAGAAAATCGTAATGTAGGGGCAGATGTTGTTTTTCACCGTAGTGGTACACCATCAGATATTTGTCTTGCTGCCATCGTTGTATTTCTGCCTCACCCAATTTCACTAACCAATGGGACAAAAACCCAAATGCTGGTGCTAATAAGACAAGACGTTGTACTTGGGGATACTTTTGTGCTAAATGTGCAGCCGTCAATCCACCTAAACTCGAACCAATCAAAGTAATAGGTGCAGAACTATCAGCAAACTCTGTGGCTACTTGATTTAACTGTCGAGAAATTGTCAAATGGGAAAAATCACCAGCATTTAAGTCAGGAACTTGCACTGGGATCTGGAGTTGGGCAAAGCGTTGGCTGATATCCTGGGCTTTAGCAGATTGGGGACTAGAAGCAAAACCGTGGAGATAGATAAACATGCTACCAATAATCACCCGTCAAACTGATTGCCTAGAGATATCGTTTTCATCATAAGTAATCCAATCACTCCAGCTACCGACATAAAGTTTACCAGTTTTGATCCCCGCCACTTCCAAAGAAATTAAATTCACACAAGCTGTCACACCAGAACCGCAATAAACTAAAATTTCCTCAGCCGTGGCGATATGTTGCCAACGTTGTTGCTGAACAGCTGTAGGTTGTAAGTAACCAGCAGTATCTGTTACCTCTGGCCAAGGATAGTTAACTGCACCGGGAATATGACCAGCGATTTTATCAGTTGGTTCTCTTTCCCCACGATAGCGATCGCCCTCACGGGAATCAACCAAAACTACCTCTGGGCTATCTTTGTGGTTTTTGACGTAACTATAATCTACTGCTTTTTCGGCTTGAATTTGAGGTACAAATTGAGTTATTGGTGGTGTTGGGATCTCATTAGTAACGGGATAACCAGCTTGTTGCCATCCGGCAAAACCTCCATCTAACACAGCAACTTGTTCATGTCCCAAATAACGCAACAACCACCACAAACGCGCAGCAAAAGCAAACCGGGAATCATCATAGGCAACTACAAAACTTTTTTGATTAGTGATGCCAATTTTGCCTAATTTTGTGGCTAATTCATCAGCATTAGGTAAAGGATGTCTACCACCATGTTCTCCCACTGGACTGGATAAATCTTCATTTAAATCTAAATAGCAAGCTCCCGGAATATGGCTAACTTGATACTGTTGTTGTCCTAAGGTGGGATCAGGTAAAGAGAAACGGCAATCGACAATTACCACTTCAGGATTATGCAGATTTTCTCTGAGCCATTGTGGAGAAACAACTGGAGTATTACTCATATACAATCACAATTTAAACATTTACAGTATGGCTGAATTTGCAACTTTTATTCCCCAATCTACACAAGACGGTTCATTTACTTTTATCTCCCCAGAATTCGGAGAATCATTTCACAGCCATTATGGAGCTAGACAAGAAAGCTTTTTGAAATTTGCTGCCCCGACACAACTAGCAACCAAAGCCAAAACTGGGTTTGTACGCTTACTAGATGTTTGTTATGGTCTAGGATACAACACAGCCGCCGCTTTAGAGACAATTTGGTCAGCCAACCCTAGTTGTCATATAGAAATTATGGCTTTGGAACTCAACCCTACAGTACCCCAAGCTGCTCTTACCCATAACTTATTTGATAACTGGAACTATGGATATTTAGAAATTCTCAATTTATTAGCTTTTAAGGAGCATATACAAACAACTAATTGTCATGGCCATTTAATGATAGGTGATGCCAGAAATTCAATTTTACAAATCCGTGAATCTGGATTTACAGCAGATGCCATATTTCTCGATCCCTTTTCTCCTCCTCAATGTCCACAATTATGGACTGTAGAATTTATCAAAGAGGTTTCTTGTTGTTTAAAAACTACCGGATTACTGGCCACTTATTCCTGTGCTGCTGCTGTGCGAACTGCGCTTTTAAATGCTGGTTTAGTAATAGCTTCTACTCCACCTGTAGGTAGACGCACACCAGGTACAATCGCAGCCCATAGCGACGATGTATTGACATCTACTAGCGGAATTATGCCCCTATCTCTGGCAGAAACAGAACATTTACTCACTCGTGCAGCAGTTCCCTACCGCGATCCCCAACTACAAGATTCTCCCCAGACAATATTGCAAAGAAGACAAAAAGAGCAGGAAACTAGCGACCTAGAACCTACATCTCAATGGCGGAAAAGATGGTTATAATCAGGATGGTAGTAAATATTATTTTTATTGATAGTTTTGATTTATAAATATTATATATAGTTTTATTTCTGTATCTATAATATTTTTCTTAACTCTTGTTAAACTGAATCCAACTTCTTTATAGTATCTTAATATTTATCAGGTAATATTTATCAAGCCTCCACTCAAGGGTCTAGAAATATTGTTATTTGTATAAATAACAATGACGGCAAATATACTTAAATTTATCTACATCTTGTAGCTTAATTAATACCTGCGTGATTGTACGGAGAAAGCTTTTGGCTAAGTACAATACAGTTTATCTTCCACACCTGCTTTTCAGATAGTCATTTTGCCAACAGATCGCTCAACAAATCGGGGTGCTATTGTGATTGAAAAAAAATATGAGACTGCATCTATCCTCAGAAAAGGAAATCTATTTTTAGTTCCAGAACAGGACATGTCTCAATCGCTCAAATCAGATGTACATGGTAGTTCTGAATCCGTCACCCTCACACAGTTAATGGCAGAAAAGTGTCTGTCAACGGATGAATTTGAGCTGTCTGAACAAGTATTATTGTCATTTGCGATCGCGATTGAACATCGGGATTCTAATACAGGTGGCCACTGTGAAAGACTAGTTAACTTAGGCAAAATGTTTGGTGAGTATCTAGAACTTTCACATCCAGAAATCAAAACCTTGATTCGGGGTGCATATCTTCACGACATTGGTAAACTAGCAATTCCTGATCAAGTGCTATTAAAATCTGAACCTTTGACAGGGGAAGATTGGCAAATAATGAAAAGACATGTTGTCATTGGCGAACAAATTTGTCAACCATTGCGAACCATGAAAGAGGTACTACCCATCATTCGCCATCATCACGAACGCTGGGATGGTTCAGGATATCCAGATGGGCTTCAAGGAGGGCAAATTCCTTTCCTGACCCAGGTATTTCAAATGGTTGATATTTATGATGCCCTCAAAAGTGAAAGACCTTATAAAAAAGCCTTAAGTACAGACATTGCCCTGCGGATTATGCAGAAAGAAGCGGAAGCTGGTTGGCGTAATCCCCAATTGATAGAGAAATTTGTGGAATTTATTTATTCTCGCGAAAACGTGCAAGTTGCAGTCTAGGCTGCCAAAATTTGAGTTAATGCAGAGTTTCCCAACTCCAATAAAGTTGTTGATGATTTGGGCTTGAATGGGAAAATAAGCAAAGCATTCATCGCAATTTACTGATACCTCATTATGGTTGTTGTAGCAATTCTAGCGGCGGGAAAAGGCACAAGAATGAAATCTAATCTACCCAAAGTTTTACATGCTTTGGGCGGGAAATCCTTGGTTGAGAGAGTGATTGATAGTGTAGAACCGCTTTCTCCCTCAAGACGCATAGTGATTGTTGGGTATCAGTCCCAGGAAGTGAAAACTGCTATGGATTCCATTTCTGGGTTAGAGTTTGTGGAACAAACTGTACAGCTAGGAACAGGTCATGCCATTCAGCAATTACTCCCTGCTTTGGCAGATTACAGTGGTGATTTACTGGTACTAAATGGCGATGTGCCTCTATTACGAACAGAAACGTTGCAAAGTCTGTGGCAAACTCATCAAGAAAACCAAAACGCTGCAACTATTCTGACTGCCTATTTACCAGACCCCAAAGGCTATGGACGGGTATTTTGTGATGGTGAAGGGGTGGTGCAACAAATAGTTGAAGACAAGGATTGTACTGCGGCCCAAAGGCAAAATCGCCGCATTAATGCGGGAATTTACTGTTTTCGCTGGGCTGATTTAGCTAGGGTACTGCCCCATTTACAAGCTAATAATGCCCAAAAAGAATATTATCTGACCGATGCTGTCACCCAGGTGGGGAAAGTGATGGCAGTGGATGTGGAAGATTACCAAGAAATTTTAGGAATTAACGATCGCCTACAATTAGCAACAGCCCATGCTATTTTGCAACAAAGGGTCAAGGAAAAATGGATGATGGCTGGTGTGACGTTAATAGATCCATCAAGTATTACCATTGATGAAACAGTGGAATTAGAACCAGATGTCATCATTGAACCGCAAACCCATTTACGGGGAAATACGCTGATAGCGACGGGGAGTCGCATTGGCCCAGGCACTTTGATTGAGAATAGCCAAGTGGGTGAAAAAGTCACTGTTCAGTATTCAGTGGTGACAGATAGCGTCATTCAGCCAGGAACCAGAATCGGCCCTTATGCACATTTGCGGGGTCATGTGGAAGTAGGGGCTGGCTGTCGCATTGGCAATTTTGTGGAATTGAAAAATACTCAATTGGGCGATCGCACTAACGTAGCACACCTATCTTATTTAGGCGACACTACAGCCGGCACTCAAGTCAACATTGGTGCAGGGACAATCACCGCTAACTATGATGGTGTGAGAAAACATCGTACCAAAATAGGCGATCGGACAAAAACTGGTTCTAATAGTGTTTTAGTAGCCCCTGTCACCTTGGGTGATGATGTCTATGTTGCGGCAGGTTCAACAGTCACCGAAGATGTACCAAATGATGCTTTAGTAATTGCTCGCAGTCGTCAGGTAGTAAAATCTGAATGGCAGAAAAAGAATCAAAGCTAAACTCGATTTTCTGTCATTACACAGCATAAATGGCAATATCCCCAAGTCATTGTTATATCCGGTAAAGACTGTAGAGACGTTACATGTAACGTCTCTACAGAGGTGATGGGAAACGCATATTTAATTGCAGTGGAGAATATCAACCAATCCTCAGATTTACACAATAAAAGATTCCTCGCACTGTCACCTGTCACCTATCACCTGCTATATTTTCTAATTGTTCTTACACTAAACAAGCTTGAAAATCTCGTTTTAATTTATCTGCATCCAAGTTACGACCAATAAAAACTAATTCATTTTTACGGGTTTCGTTGGCTTTCCATGGTCTATCTGGTTTACCATCAAATAGCATATGTACACCTTGAAAAACAAAGCGATTTTCTTCACCAGCGATATTTAAAATTCCCTTCATCCGGAATATATCTGGCCCTTGATTACGCAGTAATTCACCTAACCAAGCATTTAATTTTTCGCCATCTAAGGGGCGTGTTTCTACTAAAGCTACTGAATATACACTTTCATCATGTTCATGGGCATCTTCTCCTAAAAAATTGGGGTCAATTTCTAAAGCCCGATCTAAATCAAAGGCTTGAACTCCCAATAAAGCATCCATTCCTAACTCTGAATTTTGGGTGCGGTAGATTTTAGCCATAGCATTCATACCGCGAATTCTTTGTTCTAGTTCGTCTAAAACTTCTGGTGTGACTAAATCAGTTTTATTTAATAAAATTACATCGGCAAAGGCAATTTGTTCTTGGGCTTCGTCTGCTTCCCAATGTTGCCAAATATGTTTAGCATCGACTACTGTCACTACTGCATCTAGTGACAGTTGGCTTTGCATATCTTCATCGACAAAGAAGGTTTGAATTACTGGGGCTGGGTCAGCTAATCCGGTGGTTTCAATCACGAGATGGTCAAATTTATCTCGTCGCTTCATTAAGTTACCAATGATGCGAATTAAATCACCCCGAACTGTACAGCAAATACAGCCATTGTTCATTTCAAAAATTTCTTCATCGGCATCAATAACGAGTTGATTATCAATGCCTACTTCGCCAAATTCATTGACGATGACAGCAACTTTTTTGCCGTGTTCGTAGGTGAGAATGTGATTAAGGAGGGTGGTTTTACCTGCGCCTAAATAACCTGTTAAAACTGTGACAGGGACTGTGTGAGAAAGTTCAGCAGTCATCATATGTGCAAAACAACCTTGATATTTTATTGATAATCATTATCTGTGTATCATAACCCTTTTAAAAATGGCAGGATGGCTTCACACACCACTGGGGGGTATTCTTCATGGAGTCCTAAAGTCCCAGGAACAATGATGCTGGTAACTCCTGGTGAAGCTGCTAATGCGTCCATTTCTTGACGTGATTTAGGTGGACTAGATGCACCAATGACGGCCATTAGCGGTGTTGATAAGGACTGGACTAAGGAAAGAAATTCTGTTCGTGAGTGAATTGTATCGATGTTACCTGTGACAAAGGCCGCAGAAGCAAATCTGGCCCCTGGTTGCTGGGTGGTGTGCCACTTTTTGGTGATGAAGCTAGGGGTCAGTTTCCCTATATCTGTGAAAACATGACGACGATACATCCAGCGTAAAAAGGATGGTGAGGTGTTGATTTTATATAGTCCTTGACCGAGAATAGGCGATCGCACCATTTCTTTCACCATACCTGCTAGTTGTGGACTTGCTCCCATGGTTGGTAAGGGGCCACGCCAAGTTGGTGCTAGTAAGACTATGCGGGAAAAGGTCTGTGGTTTTGCCTTAGCTAGTTGCAATACATAACCAGCACTATGACCAGCAGCTACCACCGCAATTGGAGAATTAAATACAGATTTGACAAAATCTGCGAGAAATTGCCGATATATTTCGGGTCGATAATCTAAACTGGGTCGGGAAGATTCACCAAACCCGGGCCAGTCTAAAGCTGTCACTTGGAAATTAGCAGAGAGGAGTTTTGCTAATTCCCCCACTTCTTCCCTAGTGGAAACGCTGCTAAAAGCAGGTAAAAGCAATAAGGGTGAACCAGAACCCAGAGTTTCATAAACCACCCGTAAAGGCTGATTTTGCCAATTCCAGGGAAATTCTTGGGTTAGGCCACCAAATAAACCAGTTGTAGATAAAGTAATCATTGTTTAACTAACCCTGATTTGACACTCACCTATCTGCTAGTTCTCTAACTTGCATTCCAATGCTTTTTTCTGCATGGTTTTGAAAATATTGTAAAAGCCATTAGCGCGAGAAGGGGTCAAACTGACATTTAAACCGGTGGCTTGAATAAAATCAGGTGTCAGTTGCACAATTTCTGTGGGTGTGAGTCCGTTTAAACCTTCAATCAACAAAGCGACTAAACCCTTGGTTAACTGAGAGTCAGAATCGCCTTGAAACAAAACTTTACCATCCTGTAGAGATGCAGTGACATATACCTGAGAAACACAACCAGGAACTTTGTGTTCTGGAAGTTTATCTGCTTCGGGGAACTCTGACAACTTTTGAGCATACCAAATTAGCTGTTCATAACGCCGCTTTGGGTCAGCCGCACGTTGAAAGCGTTGCACAATCTTAGCTAGTGCGGGTGGTAAGGAGTCAAGAGTTGAGGACATAAATAGATTCAGGAAATAATCACTATCACCTTGAGTTTAAATTATTTGTAGAGCGATCGCCTCTGGATTTGTTGTCATCACCCTCGCTTCAGGTATCATCGGTCGCACAGACCGCAATTGACCCCCGGCATTTTTGTTAAGTATTGAGAATAACTGTTAAAAAATGCTGCAAAGTGAAGATTTTTCTTGAATTTTCTTCGGAAATTTTCAGATTATATGTACATTAAGCTAAACAACCTTGAAGTTGAGTCGATCATCTTCGTTTCTCAACTGCCCTTATTGTCAAACATACAAAAGTCTCAGGAGCGTATCAGGTGTTGACCTCAACCTTACTAGCTGCTGCAACCGCACCCTTAGAGTGGACTCCCTCCATTGGCTTGATTATGATCACAGCCAACCTCATTGCGATCGTTTTTGCTAAATTTACAATTCAATACCCCAATGCTGAACCTGCTTTACCAGCTGGTAATTTCTTTGGTGGTTTTGGCTTACCTGCGGTTTTAGCAACAGCGGCTTTTGGTCATATTCTCGGTGTAGGTATTATCTTAGGATTGCACTATCTTGGTAGATTCTAATTTTTTACATCCTGTCTGCCTATATTTTTGATTTATCAGCCAGAAACATATGTTTCTGGCTTTTTTTATAGCTGCAAAATTTTACCAAAAAATACAATTTCTTTGTTGTTCTGATAGGTTTCGCGCTATCAAACGTAAATCACGATAGGGTAGAGTCGGTGTACCATAGAATCTTTGTTTATAGCTTTTAGAAGTGTAATCATAGAATATTGCTAATCTATCCCGATTAATCGGTGGTTTGCCACGATGAAAAATACTGCTAGTAGCAGCAAAAATCACTGTTCCCCCTACTCCTGTACATGAATGATAAGATTTAGGGGATATCAATTTTTGCATCGTTTGGTCAGAAAGGTAGCCAGAAGTATATTTGATAGTTTGGGCTATTTTTAAACTGATATCATAGGGAAGATATTGAAAAGGCCCGTTTTCTTCATCAACGTCATCCAGATAAATAATAATTTTGATCACTCTACGGTCTTCTTGATCAATATGCCATAATCTTGAACCAATTTCTAACCCGTTGGCAATATCCCTACGTAAATAAGCACCTTGATAAGCAACAGATAAACCAAGATAATTTTCTACAATATTTAATAGTTTAGGGTCAATTCCCCAGAGAAATATCTGGGGAAATCTGCTCATTTCCTCACAACTAGCATGAATTACGTAATTCTGTACAGATTCAGCTTCAAGTTGTACTAATTCTTTAGCTAACTTTTGTGCTACAACCAACATTTTTTCAGTATCTTTAATCCCCAATTCTGATAATGAAGTTATCGCTACTCCATCTTGTTGAATTTTCTCAATTAACTTGAGCGATTCCATATTTAGAATAGGTAAATTTTGACTATGTTGGTTGATTTTTCTTTGATAATTTTGGTCAATATAGCTTTTTATCAGAGGATGTTGAGCAATTGTTTGTAAAAACTTATGCCTAACCTTGAGTAAAAATCTATCCACAGAGTTATTTCCTTTAATTGTTGCTGTTATAGCTATAGACAAAGCATTTAGGACATTAACAAAAACTTAGATATAGAAATTTCAGGCTGCATATAATCATGAAAATCAATAATTTGCATGATTATCTGTTTTCATCTGCTTTTGTCTAAGTTAGCTATAAATAATTAGCAGTTAATATGGCTTGTAAATGCACCTGTTATATCTACTTGTGATTCACATAATCTAGGAAAAATATGCGTTTGCCATTGCTTATATGTAATTACAATGGCGAAAATACATTAATATTTCCTAAATCTTAATCCCATGTGATTAATGTACTGAAAAGCCAATAAATATCAACAAGATAATATTGAATTGCCAATATGTTGCATAATATTGTTGGGTGAGCTTTGGCTTTTAAACAATAACCTGCTCTACTTTTTCCTATATACCACTCAGGTAATATAATTGCGCTAATTATGGATTATGCCAATGCAATATTGACAGTAAATATGCAACAATTTAAATAAAGAAAATAAAGAATAAAAAAGAATTTGATGAACTAGAGATATGCAAATTAAATACTTTTTAGCTGATCAGCATAAAAAATACTGATATACTATCGCTGGAGCGATAATATGAGAGATAATATGGTGCGGTTAGTTGTGATAGCAATTCTGCTGATGCTAGTGACAGCGTGTAGCACATTGGTGCTAATACCAACTCCTGAATTAGTTCAGAAAGCGATCGCACTCCAGCTAGAACAAACCGAAAAACAACTGAGTGAAAAACTAGGTGTAGACTTTCAGCAGTTCGATATTAAGCGACTGTCTATTAAGCAGCAAAAGTCCTTTAGCGTAGAAAACTTACCAGCATATCGGGTCAGTGGAACCTATGACCTGACAGTAAAGTTACCAAACCGCAGCTTTACCCAAGCTAAAAAACCTTTTGACTTATATCTGCAAATTCAACGGGAAGGTAAAAGTTGGCGTTTATTACTTCCAGAGTCCACAGACCCCGATAAACCACCAGTTTGGCACAGTTACCTAATTCTCTAGTTTGGGTATTCTCTGCCCTTGTTTACGGCTATATTGTGGAATATCAGGGCAAGAAACAGAATATCCTGCAACAACTACACTCGCTCACACACTAACACAGTTCCCTTTTCCCCGCGAGTGATGCGTAATTCCTCATCTAGATACAGAATTTCCAAATTACCTTTAGGCGATCGCTTCATTGTAAAACGAATTTCCCCCGTATCCAAATTCATTCCCTCCGGGGGAACCAAACCAAACATCAATTTCAATAACCAAGTCTGGAACTTCTCTTTTAAACTTGTCTCCTCAGGTTTACCCTGTTCACCAAATACCCTTCTCCATTCCTCTATTTGACCCATATCTTGAGGTGTTAAAACTCCCCCCGTAAACTGCACTTGCAAAGCCGTATCACTTGCAGGTTGACATACTCCCAAATTACGAACAATTCCCCGCAACTGCGGTACAGACTCATCAATAGTAGTAAATTCCACCACAATATCGTGACTTTGCTGTTCCCCCTGTCCCAAATAGCGCACAGGTTGAAAAACTCGGTCAATTACCACCCTTAACTTTGTGGGTTGAAACATATTAAAAGCCAACCGACCCAAAGTATAAGCAAATCTACCATCTGCAAGTTGTTCACCTTGGGGAAAACTTGGGGCACTAATCAACAACCAATTACTATCGAGTAACTGACCACTATGGGTAGGTGCTGGAGTAGGGTTGAGAGTTTGGAGATTAGTTATTGCCGCTAATACAGTCTCGTCCTTAGTATTCCCACCACAAGCAGTCAAAGCTTGACGTAAAGCAGCTTTTGCCGCAGCAACATTTCCCGTATCTACTACCATAGCCTTAAACCGTTTTTACTCACTTGATATTAATTTAGACAACCGACAGAATTTTCCCCTCTACCGTCAGGATGCTTAAAAAATTGTTACATTCTTGGTAGAGCGAAAAATAAAGTTGATTCCACCATGTCCAATAGTATTCTCGAATCAGCCACATCCCATCCCCAAGTAACAGCCGAACTAACCGCAGGTGGACTCGACCCAGACCGTTTTGATTGGCAAGAAGTTTGGTATCCTGTCCACTATGTAGAAGACTTAGACAAATCCCAACCTACCCGCTTCACCCTGTTAGAACGGGATATTGTCATTTGGTGGGACAAAAACCAGCAAACATGGCAAGTATTTTTAGATCAATGTCCCCACCGTTTAGCACCATTATCCGAAGGAAGAATTAACGAAAGCGGTTGGTTAGAATGCCCATATCACGGTTGGGCCTTTTCAGGTACAGGTAAATGTGAAATTATCCCCCAACAAACCCCTGATAGCAAAGCGGAAACCTCTCAGCGTGCTTGTGTCCCTTCTCTACCGACCACAGTTCGTCAAGGACTGTTGTTTGTTTATCCTGGTAGTCCAGAAAACGCAGCTAACACCAAAGTCCCAATTGTTGATGTTTTGGAAGAAGATACAGAAGGTTGGGTATGTCTCAATACCTTTCGTGACTTACCCTATGATGCCTTAACCTTGATGGAAAACGTCTTAGATTCTAGTCATATTCCCTATACCCACCATAAAACAGTTGGTAATAGAGCTAACGTTGCCCCTGTAGAGTTGGAAGTTGTAGAATCAGGAAAATGGGGATTTAAAGGTACATGGGCAGAAGGCCCACGTAAAGGTACTTTAGGCAGACAAAATACCACATTTATTGCCCCTGGTTTAATGTGGCATGACCTCACCTCTAAACAATTTGGACGGACACTCACCGTAGTTTATGCTACTCCCATTCGCAAAGGTCAATGTCGATTATTTGCGCGTTTCCCCTTTAAGTTTTCCTCAAAAATACCAGCATTATTTTTAAAATTAACTCCCCGTTGGTACTCTCACATTGGTCAAAACCGAGTTTTAGAAGATGACCAAATTTTCCTCCATCATCAAGAAAGATATCTTGAACAAAAGGGTGGTAGCCACAACTTTACCAAGGCGTTTTATTTACCAACCAAAGCCGATTTATTTGTCTTTCAATTACGTTCTTGGGTAAATCAATATAGTATTGACCCCTTTCCTGGTCAAACTTTATCACCAGCACTATCCAAAGAAGTTTTGCTTGATAGATATCATTCTCACACCAAACATTGTGCTAGTTGTAGGCAAGCTTTAACTAACTTGAAAAAGATTCGTTTGGGAATAGCTGGGGGAACAATTTTAATTTGGTCGCTGTTACCTTTATTGATGTTTTTCTATCATTCACTAGATGTGATTATCGGCAGTATTTTAAGTTTAGCTGTCATTAGTGGTGCAGGGATTTGGTTTGCTTTGGGTAAGTTGGAAGAACGGTTTTATCAAGGTGAGGAAATTCCACCCCGGAATTTATAGCAGGTGATAGGTGGCAGCGCGAAGAGATACTTTTTGTCGTGGATTTACATGGCTAAATTTGTGCATTAGATTGTTGAAATATTTATTAGACTTTTTGCATTAAATATTTTTTTGTTTCACGCAGAGACGCAAAGGCGCTCCAGAAGAGAACACAAAGAATTACTTTTGCAAAGGGTCTATTAGATAATCAAAATTTTCGGTCTTTCTTAATGCACAGATTTGGTTTATACAGTCCAGTAGGGTGCGTTACAGCAACGCTTAACGCACCGCAAATGGTTGTTTTTGATTAGGTTTCAATCTCTAATAGGGATTATAGAGTTTTAAAACATTTTATTGGTAAAGGTAAGGTTTATTTCGCCACGCGAGTTTCAATCCCTAATAGGGATTATAGAGTTTTAAAACTATAGAGGTCGATGATTCAGGCAGAATTGTGATTATCGTTTCAATCCCTAATAGGGATTATAGAGTTTTAAAACTCATAACGATAAGACTTATTTTACATAGGCAAGTTTCAATCCCTAATAGGGATTATAGAGTTTTAAAACAAGGAATAACTATCGCTTGTACTTACCAGAATACCAGGGTTTCAATCCCTAATAGGGATTATAGAGTTTTAAAACTTCAGTTCCACCAAAATGGAGATTATTATCATGTTTCAATCCCTAATAGGGATTATAGAGTTTTAAAACAAGAAAACTTGATGGCTTTCTGGAGGTGTTAGGAGTTTCAATCCCTAATAGGGATTATAGAGTTTTAAAACGTTAGACGTTAATTACACAAGGGATGAAGCAAGCAGTTTCAATCCCTAATAGGGATTATAGAGTTTTAAAACATAGCCGTTATCAAGTTGTGATTGAAATCTTGGTGTGTTTCAATCCCTAATAGGGATTATAGAGTTTTAAAACCATTATGTATTTTTCCTGGAAGGAACTTCCGTTCGTTTCAATCCCTAATAGGGATTATAGAGTTTTAAAACGGCTGAAACAGATGCCTTTTGCGCCTGTGCCTCTACCGTGTTTCAATCCCTAATAGGGATTATAGAGTTTTAAAACCTGGAGTTGCCCAGTCAACATTGAGCGAATGGAAGGTTTCAATCCCTAATAGGGATTATAGAGTTTTAAAACTGCGGAAGCTGGAAACCCTTATTATATTTAGTTTTCAAGGTGCAGTTGCGCGATTCAATAACAATAGTAGCATTTGCGCTGTTGATTGACAAGAGACTCAACTGAACAAAACACCGCAAACCTTTATCTAGTAAGTCTTTCCAGGTTTGCACGGATGTGAATTGGCTCAGTATTACCGGAAGTCCTGACAACATAGGCAATAGAAGCTATTTGGCAACGACAAAAATTTTTACACCTACCCATCCGCGCAAGACTTGACCCAAAACACTAAATTTGCTGTCTATGTACCTGAAGCGATCGCAATATTTATGACAGTTAACAAAGTGGTTGATTCAGAGAATCTAATTAAGTAGATTTTTAGTCATGAATATCAAGTAATAGTAATTATACCATATAACCAGGGTCATAGCATATGAATGATTTCAATAATTCAACTAATGAAAAGCAATATTCACTCGTTAAATTACTAGGGGTATGTGTAGTTAGTTTATTGGCAGTTCCTATTCTTGATAACGTGGCATTTTCACAGAAAAATACATCAAAACCAAGTAACCAAGTGAAACTATTAATTCCGGCTCAATTTGATTATGCTTCACCTTTTTCTGAAGGCTTGGCAAGAGTGAAAATTGGTGAAAAGTGGGGATATATCGATAAACAAGGTAAACTGGTCATTCCTGCTCAGTTTGATGGCTATGATGTAGATGCTCCTGTGCCTTTGTTTAATTTATCTGCAATGGATAAACAACCGCTGCGGATGCGTTATCCTGGTAATTTTTCTCAAGGTTTAGCACCTGTAAAAGTGGGTGAAAAGTGGGGATATATTAATAAACAAGGTAAGTTTGTCATTCCACCAAAATTTACTTGTGCTGATGATTTTTCTGAAGGTTTAGCTGCGGTGGGAGAACCTCTAGCAAGAGGTGTAAAAGGAATGTATATTAATCCGCAGGGGAAAACTATTTTTAGTCATAGATTTGGTTGTACTGGCAATAAATTTTCCCAAGGATTGGCTGTGATAGGTGAAGAAACTATCATTAATAAAAGCGGCACGGTTGTGAGAACTTTAAGGAATAATTTCCGCAGCAGTGCACCATTATCTGTATTTTCTGAAAATTTATTGCCTGTGGGTAATGCTCAAGGTTTTGGCTTTATTAATTCTCAAGGTCAGGTAATAATTCCACCACAATTTAGAGTTGTATATCCTTTCTCGGAAGGATTAGCTTTAGCTGAAAATAAACCGGGTAGTTCTGGTGGTTCTTTTGGGTTTATTGATAAAACGGGTAAGTTTGTGATTCCACCTAATTTGCTGGTGCCATCTGCTTTTTCTCAAGGTTTAGCCCCGTTTTGTAGTGGAGAAAATGCCTGTGGATATATAGATAAATCTGGCAAGGTTGCTATTTCTACTCAATTTGCAGATGTTTCTGCTTTTTCCGAAAATCTTGCTCCTGTGAAGGTAGGTAATAAATGGGGTTATATTGGCTTGCCTGGTAAAAAGTAGAATGGACAAAAGATATTTACAGGATTTTGGCTTTTCTGCTGCAATTCTACCTCTATTGGTAGCTATAAATTTCCTCTGTCACATATCACCTATATCTTGTGCTACTAGAAAAACTATCACAGATAGATTAGTATAACTAGTAACTTATAGCCAAGATAAAGTTAATAGTTTTTCCCAGGAATAATATGTATTTCAATTTTTTTATCAGTTCTATTGTAGGAATTGTAGTTGTAGTTTTACTGGCTTTTGGTGTGTTGCAATGGTTCAATGTACCTGCGGGTAGTTTTTTAGATTGGGTCATTGGTGGTGCCAGTTTTTGGTGGTTATTAGTGATTGTAACTGTGCCTTGGAATGTGCATTTTCAAGCCAAGGGGGTGTTAGCAGAAGCGGCCCAGTCAATTGAAAGAAATATTCCTGTAGATGAGAAACAAGTTAGATATGTGAGATTGTTAGCACAGAGGTCTTTCTGGTTAGCAATTGGTTTGCATATTTTGTCTGCTATTGGTTTATATGTCTTAGCTGCTACGGGAATTAGTGCAGTAGGTTATATCAGTTCTGGTGCGGCTTTATTGTTAACTTTACTACGTCCAGCGATTAGTGCTTATGAATATTTATACACGCGATTAACGATGATTCGCCAAGGTTTTACCTATCCTCGTGAAGATATTTTGGAACTCCGCAGTCGGTTTTATGAGTTAGAAGAGAAAGTCCGAAATCTAGAAGATCAACTAAATGTTGAACAGCCCTATTCTCTAGCGGCAACTAATCAACGTTTTAGTGAAGAAACGAGGAGAGAGTTAGCAAGAATTATGGCGAATTTAGAAGAATTTCGTGCTACTAATCAATCAGAGCATGAACGTTTATCTAGAGAAGCGAGAAATGCGATCGCACAACTTTCTACTGATGGTCAATTTTTGGATAATGTGCGGGAAATTATTAGGTTTTTCAAGTCTGCTTAGGGTGTTTTAAAGTTGTGGAGGTGCGTTATGAAAACGCACCCTACTGGTCGATTTTCGAGTGATATTGCTGTTAAGGATGCTGTAAAAATTCAACTTTGGGTAATAAAGGGTCGGTGACTACTCCTACACCATGAAAACCCCAACGTTGGAGTACCTGTCCTAATTGTGTCCCAGTTACAGATTCTACTGCAAAGCGGTTTGCTACTTCTCTAGCATGGGTGTTGAGATAGGTAAGGGCATCAAAATTTTCTCGAAATATCAACAAATATCCGGTTGTATCTCCTTCGGGACGTGCTATTAAATACTTACCATCAGTTTGCAATCGCACAACGTAATAAATTTCCGAAAACATAGATTCATCCTACCTTTGAGAGCAATTTAGTCTCCAACTCTGTTCTTCTCTGCACCCTAATACAGAAAAAATAAATTACACAATAATCGACCACATACTAAAACCTAAACCCAGTGCGGTGAAATGCTGAAACAATAACATCCGCAGGGGTTGACGAGCGATTTTTTGGGTTAAAACTATTGTTAATAACACAGAAAAAATCAAAGTTGCACCTTGTAAAAAAGCAATGACTGCGGGATGAGCGACTAAAATAGGTAAATTATCACCGGAAAAGCCAAAGGTAGCAAAGGTAACGGCAAAAATTCTGCCACCTTCGTTTAAACCCAAACGCAAATAATGGGCTAAGTTTCCCCCTAAGATTAATGGTAAATAACCATAGGCAAGTTCAATAAATGCTTTTGGTTTATACCAGTTGAAATTGAATAAATTAAAGAACTGAGAGAATATTTTCATTAACCCATATCCCAGAAAAGTCAAGCTAGGGGGAATAATTAAAGCTAAGAATGATAAACCACAATGGGGCCAAAATTGAGTTAAATCTATTTCTAATCCTAACCAAGTTTGGATTTCTGGTAAGCGATGTAAATATATTCCTCCCAGGAGCAATAATAATAATGCTACTTCATAACTGCGGGGAACATGGGTTGTCCATAGTTCAATTCCTGGGGGACGTAAGTTAAATTCAACGGAACGATGGGGACAAGCTTTTAAACAGGTCATACAAAGAACGCAGTCTTTGTTATCTTCTAATTGGGCAGGATGGGAATATAAAGGACATCCATCTGTTTCCATGCCTTCGCCTTTTTGGGGGCCGCCTTTATAACATTGATAGGTGTTACAACTCGCAGAACAAATGCCCTGTTGGGCACGAAGTTCGGTCATAGATAGTTTAGCAAATAAGCCATTCATACCACCAATGGGACAAAGATAGCGACACCAAAACCGCCGTTCATAAATAGTAGAAAATATGATTGCCCCGGCGGTGATTAATAATAATAACCAGGCAGAAAGATAAGCTGTATTTTCTAAATTCCATAGTTCTTCCCACAGGAAAATTAAGGTAAATAAACCAAAGAGAAACCAACCTCCCCATTTTTCGGCATTTTCTCTCGGCCAGCGTTTGAGGGTACGGGGAAAGAGTTTGAGTGACAGTTTCTGAGTGATTTCTCCGTAAATCATGAAGGGACAGACGGAACACCAAATGCGTCCTAAAAAGGGAAAGATAAAGAGGAAGACAGGCCACCACCAAGCCCAAAAGAGATTTAAGCCAAAGTTGCGATCGCGTGTTTGTGGCCCTAAAAATAAAATAGCTATGAGTAAGGGAAAAGCTATGGCTGTAAAACCATAGTTGATACGGTCAGGCCACCAGTCACTCCGCAAAAATCGCCGCAAACCTGGATATAGGTTTAATAAGTTGACGCGGAATTGCTTTTTCTTCGGTTCTGCTGACCAAAAAATTTCTTCTGTTAATTCCTTGCCATTGCCCACTTGGACAATGGCCCTTTCCACTAGGTTTTTTAACTCTTTTAAATTCCCTGGAAAATCGTAGGACTGTAAACGACGTAAGGCTTCTGGGGTGATGCGGGGTTTAGCTAAACCTCTAGAACGAGTGTAAAGGCTGGTGTAATAATCTACCTGGGCCTTAATATCTGCTTTCCGCACTCGCAGCGGTGGAACTTTAATACTGTGCCCTACACAACGTTCTAGCAATGGTAAGGCTTTTTCTGCCACCATGAGAATTCGCGCTTTGCTGGTGCGGCTTTCCCCTGGTGGTTCTCCGGGACGAGAAATAGGGGTGTAGGTGTTAGTTTTGAGTAATTGAACAACAGCAGGTAATAATTCTGGGGGTAGTTCTTGAATATTATTCAAGACTAAGGTTCCTTCTCCCACCCATTCCACCAGTCCTGGTTTTCCACCAGCGCGACCAAATAAATCTATGCCACTGGTTTGGAGAATACCACAGTTAATTTTAATAATTGGTTCGCGACGACGGGGGGAGCTATAGTGAATGAGGGCGGCAATGTTATCTTTTTCTAAACCAGGTTCGCCAAAAATTTCCACTGATTTACGGTCGTTAGCAGCTTGACGAATTTGTTCCCGTAACCGCACTGCATAGCGACTTGTCCCCACAATTCCCCGTTGAGCTTTGGTGACTAAATAGGGACGTAAGGCAATGAAACGTTCTTGTTCATAGGTTAAAGCAGAGGCTAACTGTGCTAACTCCTGGGCCAGGATACGGGAAAAGGCTTGAGTAATTTCTGGGTATTGGCTAACTAAAGCGCGTAATTTCTCGGCTGGAACAACCCAGAGATGACATGTACTGAGGGTGGTGATGGTAAAAGGAGTTAGTTCATCTAAGAGAATTTCTTTGAGGTAAATAACTGCACCAGGAAGGAAGCCGCAAGCAAAAGCGGGGTTAAGGTTATTCGTTGTATCGCTGTCTAGTTGACCATCAACAAGAATATATAAATTCTCTGGGTGAGTTCCTTCCTTAACTAGGTTTTGTTGAGGGGATAGAGTTTTTTCTTCAATAATTTGGGCGATCGCATCCAACACTGCCCATGAGAGAATACCTAAAGTGGTGCGTTCTTGCAGCCATTGAACAATTTCTGGAGATGTCATCATCTGTTCTCCCTGTAGGCTTGTTGATCACAGAGATTGTCGCTGTAATTTCCGACAAAATAGCTATGCTCAATAGTTGTACATCATACTAGAACAGTTATGGCATTGTATTTAGATTCAGCGATCGCCTCAGAAGCAAAAATTGTTCAAAATTGGGGTTGGGTTAAAGGTATCACCACCAACCCCACATTATTAGCACAAGCGCAAACCCCACCAGAAACCACCTTGAAAACCTTGGCTGCTTTAACTTCCGGGCCACTGTATTATCAACTCCTATCTAGTGATAAACAGGGAATGATTACCGAAGCTAGGAAAGCCTTTGATATTATCGGTTCCCAAACCATTTTAAAAATTCCCGCTACACCTGTGGGTTTTGAAGTTGTCGCTACCCTCTCCAGTGAAATCACCTGTTCCGTCACAGGTATTTATAGTCCCGCCCAAGCCACAATAGCTAAAGAAGCAGGTGCCAAAATTGCCATCGCCTATGTTAATCGTGCCACAAGGTTATTAGGTGATGGTATTGCCCTAGTACAGGACATGGCAAATGTTCTCAAAGGTAGTGGTGTAGAAATATTAGCAGCTAGCATCAAATCACAATCAGAAGCAGCCGCATCTCTGCTAGCTGGTGCAGATCATCTCACTTTACCTTTATCAATGTTACAAGCTATGGCCACCCACCAACTTTCTGAGCAAACTGTAGCTGACTTTGCTGCTAGCGGTATTGGTTTAAAAATTTAAATTCCTATCATTGTGACTTTGGGGCTATTAGAGGTTCAGCCCCTCATCCCTAAAATATCGATATTGGATGTAAGCTTACAGCAGATTTTATTCTGATTGAATACTCGTGGATATTTTACCAACACCAAGTTTAAACAACTGTATCTATCAACTTGGGAATTCATCCTCTAGGAAGATGCAAAAACATATCAATTAACATTGCTCAAAAAACTGTATTTAAAGCCACAAAAATCAAATTAACTGAAAAATAGGGTATTTCGACTCTCTGTGTTTACTAACAGTTTCTTTATAATTAACTGGTGGTTTTACGTGTGAATTTTACAGAAATATTGGTTTCTCTAAAATTAGCATCATCCAAAAAATACATGAACAAAAATGCCAAATTGGCAACCATAGATAAATGAATCAAGTTACATTAAATGAGACAAAGACAAGCAAAGCTGCTGTGAAATTTGTCGATTAAATCAATACAACGAGAGTTTGCTGCAATAGGAATAGTCACTCACTATAGACATTGCCGTTAACCTGCAAATTACCCCCCTAATTAACGGTTAATGTCTGTGAATATTCCCGAAACGCTTCAGCAGCAACTAGTAGAGTGGGAGATGACAGGCGCTTGATAATGCCTCCTCCCACTCTCTTTTTTTGGGTATACAACTAATACCAATTAAAAGTTAAAACCTTTTGCGTCTACCCTTCTCCTTCGCAGACGCTAACGCGAACGAGAATGCCTACGGCATATGCGCGAAACAAAAGCAATTCTATTCAAACAAACGCCAAATCTTAATTTGATTATCCTCCCCACCACTGACCAAAGTTTTTCCATCTCCACTAAAAGCTAGGGAAGTGACTGTATTACCGTGTTTCATCGACGTAGGAATTTCTTTACCAGTCATCACATCCCATAACTTAATGGTATGGTCACGACTACCACTAGCCAAAATCTTCCCATCAGGACTAAAAGCCACAGTGGTGACAGTGTTGGTATGTCCTAGTAAAACATGGATTTCAGCTTTTGTGGCCACATTCCATAACCTAATCGTGCGATCGCGACTACCACTTGCTAAAATCTTTCCATCTGCACTAAAAGCCACCACCGTCACAGTTTGGGAATTACGAGGGAAAGTATAGATAGATTTTCCCTCAGCCATATCCCACAACTTGATAAAATTATCAAACCCACCGCTAGCTAAAGTCATACCATCAGGACTAATAGCCACAGACCTTACCCAAAAAGAATGTCCTGTTAAAGTCCGACTTAACTGCCTATTCCCTAAATTCCATACCTTAATCGTGTAATCATCTGCACCACTTACCAAAGTATTACCATCATTACTAATAGCCAAAGTATGTACTGAATCACCATGGCCAGGTAAAGTGTGAATCAGCTTTTTATTACTTAAATTCCAAATTTTAATCTTACTATCATCACTACCACTCACTAAGGTTTTACCATTAGGGGTAATAGCCACTACATTAACAGTTTGTGAATGTCCCTTCAAAGTCGAGATTTCCTTACCTGTAGCCAAATTCCATAATTTAATCATGTGATTTCCACCACTAGCAATGATTTTGCCATCTGGACTCACAGTGACAGATACAACAGAATCTTCATGACCAGGAAGAGTTTTGATTAAATTCACCTTGTCCGCAGACAATTTTGCTGATTGATGTAATACAGCATCCTTTGTAGTTGTAGTAGTTGTACTATTATGGGTTTCGCTAAAACTCGAAGCGATGGTGATTTGTAACCGTTTTAATTGTTCATATCCAGCATCACCCATCGCAAAAAAGAAAAATGTTCCTAAAACTAAAAAGCAATTTCTTAAAATTCCATATCCTATACCAGTAGTTAACTTTTTCTGAGGAATTGCTTGAGTAATAGTATTATTAGCTGGAGGTAGTAAATAATTATGGTGCTTTGTTAAATCCTTAATAGCTTCATCCGCTGATTGATAACGATTTTGAATATCTTTTTGTAAAAACTTGTCAATGACATAAACTAATTCTTGACTTAAGGGACATCGTAAATAATTCTGCCACGATGTTACCCAGCCATAACCATGTTCCATCCATAATTGGAAAGGTGAAATGCCAGTCAATAAATGAAAACAAGTTGCACCCAAACTAAATAAATCACTGGATGGATATGCTTTGCCATCGCGGATTTGTTCAATGGGAGAATAGCCATGTGAACCAATAGAAGTACCAACTTTTCTCTTTACTCTTGCCCTCAATTGTTTAGAAGAACCAAAATCAATCAGCGTTAACCTTCCATCGCTTTGACGACGAATAATATTTTCTGGCTTAATATCTCGATGAATTACCCCCCGGTCATGAATGAATTTAATTACTGGCAATAAATCCAGCAAAATAGATTGAATATCCCAATCTTTATAATTTTTACGCTGCTGTAACTCCTTTAAAAGATTATTACCATTAATAAACTGCTGGACTAAATATAAACAATCATCTTGTTCAAAATACGCTATTAATGTAGGTATTTGCGGATGTTCACCTAACTCTTGCAATCGTTTAGCTTCTTCTGCAAACAACTGCATTGCTTTCTTCTGTGACCAGGTGCCATTAAATTTTGGTGCTAATTGTTTAATGACACATGGTTCATTTAATTTATCAATATCTTCTGATAAATAAGTTCTGCCAAATCCTCCTTCATCGGAAAGTACCCGAATCACACGAAAGCGATTTCGTAAAAGCGGCACTAAGGGAGTGTTGCAACTTTGACAAACTTTATTACCATCTTTATTCTGGGGATTTGGGCAATCGGGATTTAAGCAACAAATCATGGCTTGATAGGTGCGATTCCATGACAAATTTCGCTGAGTTTATACTGCATGTTCCCCAAAAAAATCAACTCTCATGGATTGATTTAGTAGCAATACCTGGGTATAATTTGGGGAATTACTAGTGATATTTAACATGTGTAGATAATAGTAATTTCTCCTAAAATAGGAAAAACATGAGAGTCTAAAAAATATATTTTTGATTATATCTCAACTGAATTGAAGGAATGATGAATATACCTCTATGAGATTTGCTATATATAAATACTTTAAAAAAAATAGCAAACTGGAAGATTTGAATAAATTAAGTTTTTAGCTTGATAGTTGATGATTACACGATAATAGTTTAATGTGTGTAGATTTTCATGCTTTAATGAAAAAATCTTCAGAGGGGATGAAAATTGCTGAAAGAGCGATATTTTTTATGTCTAGTTCTCCGAGAACGAATAGCTAATGCTGTGCGAGTCGCAGGTGACATATATTCTGATGATGTTTCCTGCACTTGTAGATTTGTGTGACTACATGGTTGATTTGTTAAACAACTATTCAACTTATACCAAGAATTTTCCCAATCTAAAGCTACCATCACTTCATGAGCACTTTTAAATCTTTCGTGCAAAGAAGCTTTGACCATTTTATCTAGAATCCTAGCAAAATCAGAGCTAACTCTCACACTCTGTTGCCAAAATAATTCTCCAGTATTGAGATTATAATCAAAGTCTAATGGGCCTCTACCAGTTAATAAATAAATACAAGTTATTCCTAAAGCATAAATATCACTAGCATAAACTGGACGTAGTGATAACTGTTCTGGTGGGGCAAAGCCCATTGTCCCAATAAAATTAGTTGAAGCAAGATGACTAGAATGAGAACTATTTTGTACTAGTTTTTCTTTGACAGCGCCAAAATCAATCAAGACAATTCTTTGGTCTTCTTCGCATCGCAATAGATTTTGTGGCTTAATATCGCGATGAATGACATGTTGTTGATGGAGATAATTTAAAACTGGTAATACTTCCCGTAAAAAATTTTTAACTTCTAATTCAGTTTTAACACCATTTTTTCTGACCTCTCTGGCTAGAGTATACCCAGGAATATATTCTTGGACTAAATACAATTCCCCATTGCCTTCAAAATAGTCTATCAGCATGGGAATTTGTGCATGGCTGCCTAATTGAGCTAAAGTTTTAGCTTCAATTTCAAAGCGTTGGCAAGCTCTTCTCCAGATTTTATCATTGGTAATTTTAGGGCAAAGCTGTTTAATAACACATAAAGGTTGACCTGGTAACACCATATTTTGAGCTAAAAAGGTAATCCCAAAGCCACCCCTTCCTAAAACTCGTAAAATTTGATAACAACCACGAAATAGCAGCTTAGAACCACACATTTGACTAAGCTGAGTATGCTGTAAATTATAATCCCTGAGATTAGTGATGTTATGAGCGAAGCGGTTCATTGTGTTTGGTACAGCATATTTATATTTTCAATTTTATGCGATCTACGGTTTAGTGCCATTAGCTGCTGCAAAATATTTGTCTGTTTGATACTATGGTGTCTTTCATTTTAAAATAACCAAAATTTTATGAAATTGTTCCTGACGAGCTACCCTAGAGTATGAAGTTTATGTGTTTTTATGATTTTCATTTCTGCCTTGAGAACTATGTTAGGTAGATGCAGAAAATAAGCAAATTTTTCACCTTAAACGCTTAAAAAGACTGTAGAAACGCTATATTAAACGCCTCTACAGTCAAGAAAAAACATACCTTTTGCCAGGGGTTGACATTAGGGAACTTCTATGGGAATCAGAGCAGTTTCCGGGAAATAATTACAAAAACGCCCTTCATCTGCCAGGACTAAAATGAGGCGGAGAGGATAATCTGGAGGCACTTGTAAATCAGCCCAGGGTACTGCTATTTCTAAACAGTTTTTGTAAGTAGCTTGGGCCCGACTGGTGCGGGGGTGCCATTGATAGTTTTCCCCAGCTTCACGAAAGAGAACAGATTGGGTTAATAAGTTAATTTCCAAATGATGATGGTATAGGTAATTAGCTGGGGCAATGTCTGGCACTTCCGCTAAGGGAATGGGACTATTAACCATGGTTTTATCTGGATAAAACCAGAGTAAATTTAATTCTGCTGGTAGGTCTTTTCCTGGTACAACACCACTTTTAAAGTCTACTCGCAGGTAAAAGTTGAGGTGGTCTACCCCGTACCACAGTCTTTGGACGGTGCTACTGTTGTGCATTGTTCCCCTAGCACCACCAATTTCTATGCGTCCGGCTTTGTCCCAATCTTGTTCGTCGCCTTTGCCATCAATTATGGGGTGAATAAAGCTTGTGGGTTTATGATCTGTCCGTGCAGTATGAACTTCTACGGGTTTTTTCAAATAGGCGGGAATGGTTTCGTTTAAGGCTTTATAAATGCCGTAAAGATGTTCTCGAAACAATTGGTCAAAGATGGCATCTTGATTGGAGGAATGGCCTTCACCAAACCACCAAAACCAATCGGAACCTTCGGCTGCATATAAGGCTTCCCAAGCTGCGGGGTTATTTTCTTCTGTGGCTTCGGGATGATTGGCTAAAACTTGTCTGGCATGGGTGAGATAGTCCCAGGCACGATTTTTGGCGGGGTCGCCGATCCAGGTGGTGAAACTACCATCAACCCAAGACCCACTATGGAGTTGTTCACTGGGAATGGTGGCGGTGGCTGGGAATTTTTCGAGGAATTCAGAAACGGTAACGAGTTGGAGGCGGGGGTCGTTGCTTAGGTTTTGATAGAGGGCTTCTAGGAAGGGTTTGCCGTCTTGGGGATAAAATTCCCAGCAGTTTTCTCCATCTAGGGCGATGGTGACTAACCAAGGTTGGTCACTGGGGTGTTCTCTTTGCATTTTAGCGATCGCTTGCAAATGTCCCACTAAGTCTGCCGCTGCTTGTTTAGCTGGCATTGACCCGTAGGTAAAGCCGATTAAGTCAGATAATCTATGGTCACGGAAAACTATTGATAAATCACCTGCGGGGGTCTGTAAGCGATAGGGACGATATAGCAATTCTGGTTCTAAAACATTCCCAGCCCCATCACGGTGGAAAAAGTGTCTGAGAGTCCACCCTAAAACAGCTTCATCTGAGCAAATCCATTGGAATCCTTGTTTAATGATGTATGGCAAGATTTCCGGGCTAACGGATTGTTCAGAAGGCCATAAACCACGAGGTTCTATACCAAATCTATCTGTATATAAATCCCAAGCTTTGCGTAAATGGCGGGGAATATCTTCTGCCCACTGAAAACGATTTTCAGGTAATGTCATGTGTGGCACTGCTACCCGCCCAGAGTTAGTATCCGCCAACAGGGGCATAATGGGGTGGGTGTAGGGCGTTGTGGTCACTTCAATTTGCCCATTTTGCTGCATTTTCCGGTGTTGGGGAATAATGCGGCTGAGAATTTCTTTTTGTTTTGAGTAAATTCTTTGGCGATCGCTTAAACTAAAATTCTTGCCCTGTTTTAACCAGGCGCTAATTTCTGGGTCATCCCAAAATAAGGGGTCAATCCAGGCTAAGTTGTGCCAAGCGAGTAAGTCTCCATAGTCTGGTAATTGCCAATTATTTAAACACCAAGTTTGCCCTTTTTCCTGCCGTTGGTGGTACAAATCAGCATAGCGAGGATGGGGGTCAATTAATGTGTGGTGATTAGCATCAAAAAAATGTTCAATAATAAATTCTTTCTGTTCCTGGGTTAACTGTTCCACAGGAGTCAGACTAGCTTTCAAATAAGGGTCTAATGCTGTACCAGCAATATAATCTTCTAATTGCAAGATTAAGGATGGTACCAAATTTACTGTTTGGTGTAATTTGGGATACTGTTCTAGCAGTAAAACTAAATCTAGATAATCCTTAGTACCATGCAAGCGCACCCAAGGTAGATGATAGTTTTGACTGCTGGATAATAGGGAAGTGCTAGTTTCTGGAGATTTGTATAGTGGCTGATGCTGATGCCAGATAAAAGCCACATAAAGGGGGTGGGACATAGGGAGTGATCAGAATTTGGGATTAGATCGATAATCTTGAATTATCAATCATAAATTGTGTGCGATCGCAATTCACATTTATTACCCTAGTTTCCCAGAAGGGTGACAGTTAATTATCACTCCCTTCCCATCCCCTAGTTCTAGATAACCTGTTCTACTTCAGCAATTTCGGGAATCATTTCCTTTAGTCGGCGTTCAATACCCATTCTCAAGGTCATAGTCGAACTGGGACAGGAACCGCAAGCACCTTGTAACCGCAATTTTACGATAGGCCCATCTAACTCCACGAGTTCCACGTTACCACCATCAGACATGAGATAAGGGCGCATTTCATCTAATACAGTTTCTACATTGTCTACTGTGAGTTCCATTGTTTTAGACCTGGTAAGTTAACGAAATTGGTAATCGGTAATTGAGATTAAAACTTTCCCATTAACCAAAATACCGAAAATTTTATTTTCTCGCTGTTTTAAGTTGATCCTAGCTAAATTAGGTGACAGGGAACAGGGAACAGAGGGGAGAAGACAGAAGTTCAGAAGTTGCAGGAGTTACAGGAGTTCAGGAGTTGCAGGAGTTCAGGAGTTGCAGGAGTTCAGGAGTTGCAGGAGTTCAGGAGTTACAGAATCATTCATACAATTACGGCTGAATTGTTGCGTTGTTAAACTCCTGTTTAGGTTGACGTAGTGTGCCATAGGCATAGCGTGGCGTTCGCGGTAGCGTGCCGGAGGCATCAGCCATACTTCTGTTCGCGCAGCGTGCCGGAGGCATCAGCCATACTTCTGTTCGCGCAGCGTGCCGGAGGCATACTTCTGAACTTCTGAACTTCTGAACTTCTGAACTTCTGAACTTCTGAACTTCTGAACTTCTGAACTTCTGGACTTCTGAACTTCTGAACTTCTGAACTTCTGAATTCCTTACGCTTCTGGTTCATTAGGTGAACAGATAACTGGCTGCTGATATAGTGGCACAGTAAAGGTGACTGTGGAGCCAAGACCTTCTCCTAAACTGTAAAAATGCACTTCCCCCCCCATGGCTTCAATCAGCTTTTGGGAAATGGTTAAACCTAAGCCAGTGCCACCATAGTAGCGAGTGCGAGAACCATCTACTTGGGAGAATAATTGGAAGAGCTTGTCTTGTTTATCTAGAGAAACACCAATTCCAGTGTCTGCCACACGTACTCTGACCATTCCAGGCCCTGATTTTGCTGATTTTCCTTTGGTTTTTTTGATGACCACATCAGCAGAGATAGTCACGCCCCCTTCGTGGGTAAATTTTATGGCATTACCCGCCAAGTTCAACATCACTTGTAACAACCGCTGGTAACTACCTTGAACAATTACTTCATCGGAAGTAGCAGGCATTTGCATCTCAAAGCTGAGATTTCGCATTTCGGCTTGGGGACGCATGAAATTATCTAAATCGTGAAATAACTCATGCAAAGCCACTGGCCCACAGTCCAATTCCATTTTGCCAGCTTCGATTTTGGCAATGTCTAAAATGTCGTTGAGAATGTTGAGTAGATGTATTGATAGACCGTGAGCTTCAGTTAAAAATTGATTTTGCTCTTCCGGGTCATCAGCCATACCCTCTAAAATCAGCTTTAAGAAGCCAATCATGCCATTGAGAGGGGTACGAATTTCATGGGAGACATTGGCTAGAAATTCACTCTTTAAGCGGGAAGCTTCTTCTGCTTTTTGTCTGGCGGCTTCTAGTTCTTTATACAAAGTAGCATGAGCGATCGCTGTTCCCAGTTGATCTGCCACTTCTTTTGCTAATTCTATTTCTGCTTGGGTCAGAGGGTAACAATTTGGCCTCAGACTGAGCATTGCTAACCCGTTGGCTTGGTCTTGATAGCTAGTAGCAATTACTAATATTTTTTGTTGGGGATTATTGGTATAACCAGGTATTTCTAAGACTATCGGTTCTAGGGTTGTTAATGCTTGAAGTAACCCAGGTTCAGTAGATGTATCTAGCTCTGAACCCACAATAGGAGCTAAATGGGACTGATGATATTCAGCAATGATGCGTAGGGTAGGGCTAGAGGGCTGGTAGGGACAGATAACGCAGCGCTCTAGCTGGAGTATGTGACCTAAATTATCAACTGTTTGCTGCCAAATAATGTCTAGATCCAGAGTCCGCCGTATATTTCTGGTGATTCTGTTTAATAATTTTTGGTGTTGTTGCGATCGCAATGTTAACTCTAGAGGTGTGGGTGTATTTTCTGACCTATCTACCTCTAGACCATTGGCTGTGGTTGGCAACACTCTACCCATCACCAAAACCGTATTCGCGGCTTCTCCCAAGCAAGGCATAATCGGAGTGATTGTCAACTCCAACTCTAATAATTCCTGACGACATTTAAACCAGCATTGAACCCTTTCCGGTACCAAACTTGTCAAAATCCGGTGCAATTGTTCCAAGTAAACAACTTTATCCACCGGCACAAAGATATCATCCTCATTGAGTGCATCAACTATGTTTTCAGTTTTGCACCCCAAAAGTTCGCTATGCTGCCAATTAAACGCCAGATAGCGTCCTGCTCCATCTTGCGTATACACCAACTCAACATCTAGAGTTGGCATTGAAGCCCAGGTACTGCGGTTAATTGATTCCAGATTTTGAGGGAATAAATTTGGCAATTGGGTATTCGCAGTAGTAGTCATGAAATCGAGTTGGATAGACAAGTTTATTGCCACCGTGCTTGTACTAAAGCTGTTTAAATTTTGGCATAAAGTTTTACAGCTTTGACTATTTTCGATTATGTATTTTTGATTTTTCTGGAATCTAGAGCATTAAATTTTACATTTTTTATCATTTGCTGATAGTTGAGATGAGGTTTTTAATCATTCCATTCACCTCTAGGGGGAACAGGGGTTCGCATGGGAGTGCGGGTTAATTCATCATCTCTACTAAAATCTCCCCTTAACCATTGACGAATAGCCACCTCAATCACCTTACTAGGATCATTAGTCAAATGTTGAATTTGTGCTAATAGTTCGGAATCTAAGCGGACAGCGATTTCTACCTTATCGGTGTATCGGCTGTCTGCACCGGTAGGTTTTTCTTGCATATTCATAGGTTTTCGATGCTCTAACTCTAAAATTTGTGTGTTCTTAAACTTTGTCAAGCAGTTATCTTCATAATTTTGGGACTAGAAAATGTGCAAGATGCACACTTAATCATAGTTCCCTGAAATAGTAGCAAACTAGTAGATCAGAATATTTATTTCCTTCTCCAATCCTATGCAGCGTCTGACCGAAGAAAGCATTAAAATACATTAAGTAAATAGCTTTCACTTTGGTTGCTGCTTAAGCAAAGATAGTATATGACTGACGTTCCCGCCGCTCGCATTCGCAATTTTTGTATTATTGCCCACATTGACCACGGGAAATCGACTCTGGCTGACCGCTTGTTACAAGCTACTGGCACTGTCGATGAGCGACAGATGAAGGAGCAATTTCTTGACAACATGGATCTGGAACGGGAGCGCGGCATTACAATTAAGCTGCAAGCTGCCCGGATGAATTACACTGCTAAGGATGGCCAGCAGTATGTGCTGAATTTAATCGATACGCCGGGACACGTGGATTTTTCTTATGAAGTATCTCGTTCTTTGGCAGCTTGTGAAGGAGCTTTATTGGTAGTAGATGCGTCCCAAGGTGTAGAGGCGCAAACTTTAGCGAATGTTTATTTGGCACTGGAACATAATCTAGAAATTATTCCTGTTTTGAATAAAATCGATTTACCTGGTGCAGAACCTGACCGGGTAATTGGTGAAATTGAAGAAATTATTGGTTTAGATTGTAGCGGTGCAATTTTGGCTTCTGCGAAAGAGGGAGTCGGAATTGATGAAATTTTAGAGGCTATTGTTGAGCGAGTTCCACCGGCACCCAATACGGTTGATCAAAAGTTACGGGCTTTAATTTTTGACAGCTACTACGACAGTTATCGGGGAGTAATTGTTTACTTCCGGGTGATGGATGGTAACCTGAAAAAAGGCGATCGCGTCTATTTGATGGCATCCGGTAAAGAATACGAAATTGATGAGTTAGGTGTCCTTTCTCCCACCCAAAAGCAAGTAGATGAATTACACGCGGGGGAAGTAGGTTATTTAGCTGCTGCCATTAAAGCTGTAGCTGACGCACGGGTAGGAGACACCATTACCCTTTCCAATGCTAAAGCCACAGAACCTTTACCTGGTTACACAGAAGCCAACCCCATGGTCTTTTGTGGCATGTTCCCCATTGATGCTGACCAATTTGAAGATTTACGGGAAGCTTTAGAAAAACTCCGACTCAATGATGCGGCTTTGCATTATGAACCGGAAACCTCCAGTGCCATGGGGTTTGGTTTCCGTTGCGGCTTCTTGGGTTTGCTACACATGGAAATTGTCCAAGAACGGCTAGAGCGAGAGTATAACTTAGATTTAATTATTACAGCCCCCTCTGTGGTTTATAAAGTCATAACCGTCAAGGGTGAAGAACTGTACATTGATAATCCTAGCCATTTGCCTGCCCCCAACGACCGGGAAAAAATTGAAGAACCCTACGTCAAAGTAGAAATGATTACGCCGGAAGGTTATGTTGGTACTTTGATGGAGTTGTCGCAAAATCGACGGGGTATCTTCAAAGATATGAAGTATCTCACCCAAGGACGCACCACCTTAACTTATGAAATTCCTTTGGCAGAAGTTGTTACCGACTTTTTTGATCAAATGAAATCGCGATCGCGCGGTTATGCCAGTATGGAATATCACCTCATCGGCTATCGTGAAAATCCCTTGGTGAAATTGGATATCATGATTAACGGCGATCCCGTCGATTCCTTAGCAATGATTGTTCACAGGGATAAAGCCTATAATGTCGGTCGGTCAATGGCGGAAAAACTCAAAGAACTCATTCCCCGTCATCAATTTAAAGTCCCCATTCAGGCATCTATTGGCAGTAAAGTTATCGCCAGCGAACACATCCCCGCCTTACGGAAAGATGTACTTGCTAAATGCTATGGCGGTGATATTAGCCGTAAGAAAAAACTGCTGCAAAAACAAGCCAAAGGTAAAAAACGCATGAAAGCCGTGGGAACTGTTGATGTTCCTCAAGAAGCATTTATGGCTGTATTGCGGTTAGACCAAAGCTAGAAGTACAAAAGCAGGGTTTTTCCCTGCTTTTTGTAACAAAATAACCATAAATATTATTAAAACTGTAACAATATCAACAAAAACCTAAAATGTCAGGAAACCTAGATAAATTGCACTGAGAGAGCTAGGCAAATTGGCAGAGAGGCCATAGAATAGGAGTTAAGTCACTATACTGAAAGAATTATAGTCTACGAAATATGGAGTCCCCCCGGTTGAATTAGAGCAAATAACCGGGGGGACATTTGTTTTGGCAAGCTGCGAGAAAAGAAGTATGCCTCCGGCACTCTGCGCGAACAGAAGTCAGTAGGGGCGGGTTTACAGATATCATCAACTATGAACGAGAATTTTGGTAAACCCGCCCGTACAGGAGTATGTCTACGGCACACTACGTGAACCCGAAGAGGAGTATGGCTAACGCCACGCTGCACGAACAAAAGTTTAAAAATGCAAGAATTCAGCTTAATTGCATGAATTATTCTGTAATTCCTGCAACTCCTGCAACTTCTGAACTCCTGAACTCCTGAACTTCTGAACTTCTGTCTTCTTCTTTTAACGCCATCCCAGCCAGCGTAGGAATGGCATTATTAAGTAATAACTAATTCCTAAGCACAAATTCATTAGTATACTTATCAGAATAAAAAACCCGGCCAGTTGCCATAATTCTGAAGGGTTGGGTATAGGCAGAGGTAAGCCCAGTTTAATTAACCCAGCTAAGATGGTGGTGCTACCCAGGGCAGTAATTAAAGCGTGAATTATTTGATGGTGACGAATACCGATGCCCAAGGTGAGGAGGGAAAGGGAGATTAACATCCATATAACTAAACCCTCGATGCTATTTTGTGGTTTCACGAATTGCCAAGCTATCCAACCACTACCATAGCTGACTACCCCCATCAGGGATGCTATGAAAAAACGGCGCTTTTGCCCAAAACAACCAGCAACTGTTAACCCCCAAGCTGTACCTAAGCCAGCAATAGCATAAACTACGATTGCCGCTGATGCCGATGGAGTTGTGGGTGCTAAATTGGGAAGCTGACGCAGTAATATTTCTGTCGCTTTCACACCTAAGTTGGTTTGGTAAGCAAAAATAAACCCAGCGATCGCACCTACTCCAGACCCTATACTAGTTAATAACATTGCCCAACTGGTGGCTATGCAGGCAAAGACGACTTTAAATATGGCTGTAACTGTTAATAAAGTTGTATTACTGACTGTTTGGGTTAGATTATTAATAGTCTGATCTATAGCTTGAATGAACTGGGCTAATTGCTGGAATATCGGTGTTGATGATCTTTGCAGTGCGTTTTGCAAAGGTGCTAATAACTTACGTCGAGAAGCTACTTGCACAATTTTTACTAGTCGTTTATGAATAATCGCTGCATGAGCCGGACGCGATCGCACATCCTCTGCTACCATTTCATCTAATAAATCTGCTAGTTGGGGATCAACATTACGCCACTTGCGCCAATTTAATTTACCAGTGATGGGGTCTTCTAAATTGGGTGGATATTTACCAGTGAGTAATTGAATCATCGTTCTTCCCAAGGCATAAAAGTCTGCCGCAGGCCCCACATTACCACCTGATACCTGTTCTGGTGGACTGTAACCGGAAGAGTATAACCTGGTGGAATGGCGTTGAGAACGCAGAATTGAACCACTAAATTGTTTAGCCCCTCCAAAATCAATCAATACCAGTTGGTCATTTTCTTCTATTGGGATGGATGCTGATTGCCGTAGCATCAAATTGGAAGGTTTAATATCTCGATGAATAATCTGCCGTTTGTGCAGTTCTTGTAAAATTTTAATCGCTTGAATCAACCAAGTTAAAACTAAATCTTCTGGCAAACCTTGAGGATAGTGATGGAGTAACTCATCTAAGTTTTGTCCATTGATTTTTTCCATCACCAAACAAGGCAGGTGGTAGGATTTAGGATTAGTAATATTGATTTGAAAATATCCGTCAGCTTCTACTTTGGGAACACCTGAATATTGTAATTCCTTTAAAACTTCTGCTTCTTGTGTAAATAACTCTAGAGCTTTTGGTGAGCTTTCCACCAATACCTTCAATACTTTTTCTGTTTTAGTTTTATCATCCCAAACTGTGAAAATGTGGGCAAAACCACCAGCGGCCATTAAACGAATTGGGTAATACCTATCTATCAACTGTAAGGGTGCGCCACAGCTGTTACAAAATTTGTTACCCCACGCTTGGGGGTAAGGACGTTGACAGTCAGGATTTATGCAGTGAATAGATGAATATTGATATATCAATATCTTCAGCCTTGACTCTATCAAAAATACTCAGAGAATACCCAAAACCAGCAGACGAGCGTGTTGTCATAAATATTTCATTCCTATCATAAATAAAAATTGCTCACGTTTTACCTAGATAATGGGATTTTGTAAATCCATCGCCTACTCTGGCAACGGACAAGGTAGTTAGGAAATCAACCAATGCTCAGACGTAGACAATAAAAGGCTTCTAGCGCTGTCAACTGTTATATCTATTTTCTTAACTGTTGACTGTTAGGGATTTCATGAGTAAGAAATCATTATCTTTAAGAATTTTATATAAATTTACATTTTCTTCTAACAAACAAGCATGGCCACTTTCAGGTAGAATAACTGTTTTTGTTTGGGGTAAAATATTCTCTAATCTTTTGACTTCAGTTTCAGAAGGTAATAAGAGATCGCTGCCTCCGGCAATTAATAAAACTGGTTGTTTTAATTTCTGCAAATCGCCTTGATTGACATAAAATTCCCGCAACAAAGATAAACGCCAATTGATTGTTTCTGCGGGTACAGAACGCATGGCTTTGAGTAGTTCATAACGCACATTTCTGGATAGTCGTGGTAAGGAAGCTAAAACCGGTAATAAGGCTAAAGCTCCTACATCATAAAATGACGATGGGACTAAATAAGTTAATTGAGAAGTCCAAGTTAACCAAGGACGTAGTTGGATTGCCGAAGCGGGATTAATTAAGATAATGCGTTTAAATAAATGTGGTGATTTAATGGCAACTTTCATTGCTAAACAAGCACCAAAAGACTCGCCACATAGATAAACTTGACGTTGTTGGCTTTTTTCTAATTCGGTGTGAATTAAATCTAAAACATTGTTTGTGAGCATCTCCCAGGGTGTTCGGTCTGTTCTGGCCATAGCTAAACAACGGATGTCAAAACCCCGTTCTAATCCCGCAGTTTGCGATCGCAACAATTGACCAGTTCCATCCATTCCTGGTAAATAAACAAATAGCGGATATTCTGGTTGTAATCGGCTAGGAGTGAGGAAACAAGGCTTGTTTTCAACTTTTGGCATCTCGAAAATTTATTGGGTTCAGGTTTTTCCTAGAATTCAATTGATCGTTTTTGCTGGTGTAGACAATAGCTCATAAATTTGCCTTTCATCGTCCACAAACCCCAAAAATCAGGCTTTCCAGATAAAATATCACCCACTATGAAACCATGATTACAGAATTTCGTAAAGATTGATTTGATCATAATAATTATCGGCAATGACTCAAACCACGCTTCACCAGCGTTGATTGCGTAGCAGAATTCCCACTATACCCGTTGCTGGGAATGAGAGTAAGCCGCTATCCTCTACAAGTGCATCCATCAAACTGCGGTGATTACTCACTACAATTACCCTAGCATAACGAGGGATCTCAGTCCTGGTAATCAGGCAACATTGACATTGATAATAATCCTAAAAAGCAGCAAGAAATCTTTATTGGTTCTTGCAGACTCATCATGAATCAGTGAATTTTTGCTGAGAATTGGCAAGTTGCTATGGATGTAATTTTTACATTTCTTTACTGTCAACTCGAAGCTGATCAGTCAGAAATGTATGATTGACAGAATTAGCAATATTATCTGCTTTATCTCCATGTATTTTCGGTGACATAAATGCAATAAACAATTTTCTTCTGTGTCAAGGGTAATCCAGATGATTAAATGCAAAATCTCTAGCCAAGATATTATGTGCCTTCTCATCACCACAATATGTAGCAGTACGGTTGCTTGAGGATGATAAATGCTGACAGACTTGTTTTTATTTATGGCACAATTAGCTGGATTTCTAGATATTACAAAAAAAATCTTGAGTCAAGAAATTTGCTAATATTAAGGTATTGTTTGAAAAAATAGGAGTATTGTTATATAATTGCGTGGTTTTGACGACATAAAAGAGATAATACCAATTAATAATTTATTTTTTTATTTTGCATGAATCTAGTGGATAAAACAAAAAACACCTTTGTAGTAACAACACCTCTATACTATGTAAACGATGTTCCCCATATTGGCAGTGCTTATACAACCATCGCTGCGGATGTCGTGGCTAGATTTCAGCGTCTACTGGGAAATCGGGTACTGATGATTACAGGTACAGACGAACACGGGCAGAAAATTCAGAGAACAGCAGCTAGTTCAGGAAAAGAGCCACAGCAGTTTTGTGATGAGATTGTACCGAGTTTTGTCAACTTGTGGCAGTTATTAAATATTCAATATGATCGCTTTAGCCGCACCACAGCAGTTAATCATCAGGCGATCGTCAAAGAGTTTTTCCAGCGTGTCTGGGATAATGGAGACATCTACCAAGGACAACAACAAGGCTGGTACTGCGTATCCTGCGAAGAATTTAAAGAAGAACGCGAACTATTAGAGGGGAAGCGTTGCCCAATTCATACTACCAAAGAAGTAGAGTGGCGAGATGAGCAAAACTACTTCTTCCGCCTATCTAAATATCAAACCCGTCTGGAGGAATTTTATCAATCCCGACCAGACTTTATTCAACCAGCTAGTCGGCGGAACGAAGTGCTCAATTTTGTGAATCAAGGCTTGCAGGACTTTTCGATTTCACGGGTAAATCTGGATTGGGGGTTTCCTGTTCCCGTTGATCCCAAACATACCCTTTATGTCTGGTTTGATGCTCTTCTAGGCTACGTCACAGCATTATTAGAACCAGATAGTGAACCCTCTTTAACCAATGCTCTAGCAACATGGTGGCCTATTAATCTCCACCTGATTGGTAAAGATATATTGCGGTTCCATGCGGTGTACTGGCCAGCAATGCTAATGTCAGCAAATTTACCCTTACCAGACAGGGTTTTTGGCCATGGCTTCTTAACCAAAGATGGCCAAAAAATGGGAAAAACTCTAGGTAATACCCTAGATCCCTTCGATTTAGTCCAACGCTATAGTAGCGATGCCGTTCGTTATTACTTCCTTAAGGAAATCGAATTTGGTAAGGATGGCGATTTTAATGAAAATAGGTTCATTAATGTTCTCAATGCAGATTTAGCAAATGATTTAGGCAATTTGTTAAATCGCACCTTGAACATGGTGAAAAAATACTGCGCTGGCAATGTGCCATCAGTAGCTTCAGCCGCAATCCCGACCGATCATCCTTTAAAGGCCAAAGGCCAAGCTTTAGGAGAGCAAGTTAAACAAGCATACACAGTTCTAGCTTTTAATGAAGCCTGTTTAGCTGTTTTGTCTTTAGTACAAGCCAGTAATAAGTTTATTGATGAACAAGCTCCTTGGTCATTATATAAACAGGGAAAACAGGAAGAGGTGGAAGTAGTGCTGTATTCGGTACTGGAAACTGTTAGGCTTGCAGCCTATCTCCTTTCCCCTATTATTCCTAACCTCAGCAGTAATATTTATCAACAACTGGGTTGGAATATCAACTTTGATGATCATCGAGATAGCGAGACTGTTGCACCTTTTCATCTCCATGCAACATGGGGGGTACTTTCCTCTGAACAAAAGCTAGGAACACCCCAACCCATCTTTAAGCGTATAGAAACCCTAAAAAACGATTAGTTCCTACTGGTTGTGATTCACTCAAAAATATATTCGGGGCTGAATTAATTAGCCCCGGAAAATTATCATAAGCCACTCTAACAAGTATGTAAAAGCTAGGTTATTTGTAACAAAAATAATGAGGATAAAAATTGAGGTATGACAACAATGTTGAATAATTTGGAAAACGACTCAATATTTACGCCAGAACAGGTTTTGGAAAATCGGGGTCGTGTTGCTATATTTATTGATGGCTCAAATCTTTTTTATGCTGCACTCCAACTAGGAATTGAAATAGATTACACCAAGCTGTTGTGTCGATTAACTGGAGGTTCTAGGTTATTACGTGCCTTCTTTTATACGGGTGTAGATAGAACCAATGAAAAACAACAAGGCTTTTTGTTGTGGATGCGTCGCAATGGATATCGAGTGATTGCCAAGGATTTGGTGCAACTGCCAGATGGCTCGAAAAAAGCTAACCTAGATGTGGAAATAGCTGTTGATATGATGGCTCTTGTCGATTCCTATGATACCGCAGTTTTAGTGAGTGGTGATGGCGATTTGGCATATGCTGTCAATTCAGTTAGTTATCGGGGTGTTAGGGTTGAGGTGGTGAGTTTACGTTCGATGACTAGTGATAGTTTAATCAATGTGAGCGATCGCTATATAGATTTAGAAGCCATCAAAGAAGATATTCAAAAAACCCCTCGTCAAAGCTATCCCTATCGACCATTATCGGGAATGGGCTTTTTAGACGATCCGCGAGATAGTGACGGACATTTAGAAATACCAGAATAATGCACAAGCAAAGAAGCAGGAAAATTGGGAGAGGCTATTTTAAATTAGAGGGGAGAAATCAAACTCACTCCCACTGCTTTTATTTATTTGATAATTTATCATTATCACGTAATTTGTATTTCCTGCCTTTAGCATTATTCTTATTACTTAACTTAATTTCCTGCTCTAATCCATCTTTGCGTAAACCCAATCCTGAAAATACATCTGGACAAAATACAGATAGCAATTTAACTTTTTTTGGTGTAGCTTTAGAACAATTTGATGAAATTGGTAGACCCATTTGGAAAGTCAAAGCCAAACAGGCAAAATATACCAGTGAAAAACAAATTGGTCAGGCTCAAAACCCTAATGGAGAACTTTATCAGGATGGTCAAATAGTTTATAAAATCCAGGCAGAACAAGCTGATATCGAACAAGATGGAAAGCAATTGTTTCTGAAAGGAAAAATTTTAGCTACAGATCCTCGTAATGGCATAGTTTTGAAGGGTAATGAGTTGGAATGGCGACCTGAAGAAGATTTATTAATTATTCGCAACCAAATCAATGGTCAGCATAAACAGCTAACAGCATTGGCTCAAGAAGCTAGAGTTAAAACCCGTGAACAAAGAGTAGAATTTGTTGGTTCTGTAGTCGCTAACTCTACGGAACCGCAATTACAAATGCGAACTGATAATTTAATTTGGCAGATTAAAACTGAAAAATTATTTAGTGATAGTCCCATTCAAATTGACCGTTATAAGAATAATCAAATAACTGATAGAGGTAAAGGTAAAGGTGCAGAAATTAACCTAAAAACTAAAATTGCTAACTTGAAACAAGATGCCAAATTAGAGTTAGTTGATCCACCAATGGAAATTACTAGTAACTCGATGGTATGGAATATCAATAATGAAACTGTGACGACCAATACTCCAGTTAAAGCAGTTCATAAAACGGAAAATGTTGTTGTAACTGCGAATCAAGGACAAATGAAAATTCCGCAAAAAACCGTTTATTTAACGGGAAATGTGAACGCAGTGGGGCAACGTCGCCAAACTTTAAAATCCAATCAACTTATTTGGTATTTAGATAAAAAGCTGGTAGAAGCCCAAGGAAATGTAATTTACCGCCAAGTTAAGCCCCAATTGACTTTTAATGGTGATACAGCTATTGGAAATTTGCAAACCGAAAATATTGTAGTGCAAGGTGGTAATTCTCAAGGTGGGGTAGTAACAGAAATTATTCCCCAAGAAAAAATCACAGGTAGCAATTAAAATGAGAATGTTCAGGTTTCATTTGCTATCAATTGATGAGTAATAGCTAAAAATTTCCTATTCGTTCACTTACCGCAGGCTGTCATTACATAAAATTTTATGACAATCGGTCATATTTAATACTAATTACCCCTAATTCTGGAACATATCCAAGCCAGAAAAATCTGATCAAGTCCAGGTTGATTAATTTGTAATTGATAGAAAATTTATACTAGATGTAATTGCAAATTACTTTCATTAGAAAATTAGAGGGGAAAGGTCAATTTAGGATGACTTTAATCAAAATATAAGAGATAATTTTGTGGGATAAACCCAAGATAATTTCATTAATATCAACTTCATGGATTCTTTATCTATCAATTCTCTACTTGAAGATTTGAAAAATCCTGATGCGAAAATTCGTGAACAAGCTACACGAAAAATATGGCGGATCTGGTTTCACCAAAAGGGAATTTATGGACTAGAACAGATTGACTATAGTCAAAAATTAATTGATGCGGGTGAAGTAATCAAGGCAGAAACAGTGCTGACGGAATTGATTCAAAAGCAGCCTGATTTTGCTGAAGCATGGAACCGTAGAGCTTTTCTTTATTACAGTATTGGTCAATATCAAAAGTCTTTAGCTGACTGTAAAATGGTGATTCAGCTTAATTCTGTACACTTTGGGGCGCTACATGGCATGGGATTGTGTTATGCAGCTTTAGGTAAATATAGTGATGCTATTAAAGCTTTTAACCAGGCTTTGAAAATCCAACCTTATTCCCTGGTCAATCAAAAATTGATTCTGGAATGTAACTTCAAACTCACCTAATCTTGTGGTTGACGGTGACTTCAGTGATAACTAAACTAAATAAAACTTCACAAATTTTCTAAATAGCTTAACAAATCTGCCATTTCTTGGGGACTTGGTTGAAATTTCGGCATGGGTGGCGTTTCACCACTAATTACTTGGTGGATGAGTCCATAACGAGATTTGCGCTTGGAAACGGCTTGTAAACTAGGACCTACTAGTCCATTTCCTTCCCAACCGTGACATCCAGCACAGTTAATTTGAAAGATTGCTTTTCCTTGTATGGGGTCTCCTGGTTGAGTCAGGACGTTTTTGACGTAAGGGTCGGAGGCTTGAATCATTTGCACGCCAAAAAGGGCCAAAGGAATTACCACCAGAATCGCGACTACTAACAACACGATCTGCTGAATAATGTTTTCAGGTTTGGTAAGCTGGTTATCCAAAAGGTTTACTGTTCCAATGTAGGTTTACGAATAAGTTTTCATTCCCTACACATAGCTTAAAATTTCTTGATTGTGTCTGCAAGCACAGATGATATTTTTTTTAAATTATTTATGGTCTAAAAGCCTCTGAGGGCAGGGGATTCAGTCTAAATTTGGTAAAATCAAAAACAGGAAACAAATGTTTAACAATTGCAAAGAGGAGATTTACAGTGGTTGAACCCCTGCTCTCAGGTATTGTCCTTGGTTTGATTTTCGTGACTCTGAGCGGACTCTTTTACGCTGCTTATAAGCAATATAAGCGTCCTACAGAATTGGGCGGCTGATTTTACCAGTCAGAAGTCGGAAGGCATAAATGGCCTGGTGATGACTGTCTAGTGCTGCTTGGCAAAAATGAAAGCACTAATCAAAATCACTAAAAAGCTGAATAAACAAGCTTTTGCATTTTTGATTGGGGTATTTTGTGCCCAAGTTATGGGTGGTGGGGTCTGAAAGAGAATCTAAATTGTTGTGCATCTATCACCCCATCATTCCATCTGTTCTGGTTCGAGGGTTTGGTAAAAGGTTAAGCCTGTGTTGCCATAAACTTTTTGACGGCAAACTTCCCAGTTAGGAATGACTGGTGGTGTCCAGTTATGGGGATTGTGTTCGACAGCTATTTCACCTTGAGGATCTAAAATTTGATATTGAGCGATCGCTTCTAAAACTGGTACATATAAACCACTTGCATAGGGTGGATCAAAATAGATTCGATCAAATTGTTTTCCTGATAAATTTTTTAATTGTTGAATAACATTGCCTCGCAATATCTGAAATTTTTGTTCAGAATTCGCTACTTGCTGCCAATTTTGGCGAATAATTTCGCAGGCCCGACTAGATTGTTCAATTCCTATTGCTAAACTGGCTCCTCTACATAAAGCCTCTGCACCCATTGAACCGCTACCAGCACATAGATCCAACCAGCGACAACCGCTAATTGTTCCCTGCCAAATATTAAAAACCGCTTCTCGCACTCTCCCACTGGTGGGTCTAGTGTCTTGTCCTGGCAAAGTTTTTAGCAGCCGATTCCCGTAAATTCTCAGACTCATTGATTAGTCATTGGTCATTGTTGATTGGTTATTTGTCATTAGTCGTAGATTATTGGTTTTTGCTGGCCAACAAAAAAGAGCTAACTTTTGACAACTAACAATATATTAATTTTGATTAAGCAGGAACTTTTTCTCGGACTTGAGAAACAAAATTAGATAAAATTTGCAATCCTATATTGGATGATTTTTCCGGGTGGAATTGAACTGCCATGAGATTATTATGAGCGATCGCTGCGGTGACAGTTTGACTACCGTGAGTCACTACTGCTGCACGAACATGAGGTTCAGTTGGTTCAACATAGTAGGAATGAACAAAATAAACCCAAGGTTGAGCAGGCAAATGCTCCCATAAAGTGCTTTTTGGCTGAGTTAGTTGCAGTTGATTCCAACCCATGTGAGGAATGGCAATTCCTGCTTCTGGACGAAATCGACGCACTTTTCCGCGCACAATTCCCAGACCAGGTTGAGTACCTTCCGCGCTGGATTCAAAGAGAATTTGCAGTCCTAAACAAATCCCTAAAAAATGTTTGCCGGAAGCGATCGCATCTTTAATTGGTTGCTCCAAACCCCGTGCCCGCAAGTGTTGTACCGCCGGATCAAATGCTCCTACACCAGGCAAAACTATTGCATCAGCTTGCTCTAATTCCTTGGCACAATAAGTTACTTTAGGAGTTGCCCCAGCCTTTTCTAAACCTTTGCAGACTGAGTGCAAATTTCCCATCTCATAATCTACGACTGCAATTACTGGCATTAACCTGCTCCTTGTCAATTTATTAGGGAGGGTGTTTATATTTTAATTCTAAATAATATTTTTTATGCAGAAAAGAATTCTCTTAACTTCTTTTGACATTTGGTTGAGTGATCAACAGTCAAATTCCTCTGATGATTTACTACTCGAACTAGCCAAAATGGCTTCCCTCCCCCATCATTTATTTTTTTTGCACCGCTTAAGAGTAGATGTTCAAATCGCTAGTTCTGAAGTTATTGCCAAAATTAATGACCTCCAACCTGATTACGTCATTTGTTGTGGCATGGCTGCCAGTCGTCAAAAATTAAGTGTAGAAGTCATGGCTCGAAGTACAAATATTGCCTGTGAAGATGGCAAGGAAAAAGTTCTCCAAACCACCGTTGATATTGAAAAATTAATCACAGGAACAACAGAAGTTGAGATTAGCTATGACTGTGGTAAGTTTGTTTGTGAAGGACTTTATTATTCAGTTTTAGAGTATTTAAGCCAATCCCAACTAACAATTCCTTGCATTTTTATCCATGTGCCGATTTTGAATCAAGATAACTTGGTAGGGATTATTGCTGATTTTGTTTTAATCATTAACAACCTGGCACTTACATAACATTATCAGCGTCTTACAGGAAAATTTATTCAGTATCATGTTGCCACTACTACTTGCTTTGACTCTCGCTCAAACACTTCCAGTTACTCCTCCAGTTGCAGAAGTTGTTCAACCACAATCAGTCCGTCCTCTGCCAGGACAATTAGATCAAGTTCCCGTCTTTAATAGCAATAGCCCTGAATTAGTTCTCAAAGAAGGAATTTTACTTTCCACCTTTCCTAGTCAAGGAAAAAAAGTACCCACAGCCCATTTAAATTTTCCCTTCCAAGGCAGATTTGATATTTTTGCCCACCATGTTGCCAAGGCCGAACCACCGGAAAATTTACGTTCCCTCTACTTGGGAGTCATCCTCCATAACCCTGGTGCTCAACCAGTGACCGTCAATATTTTGCAAGGAGCGAGTTATTTAAGCCAACCAGATGCCCCCTTTATTCAATTAGATTCATTTATCCCTAATAATTCTGGGAAGGTGTTTGCTGGGCCTGGTAGCCGGGTAACTTCAGATATTTTGAGAGGAAGACGACAGCCAATTTTTCCTGCCAAAATCGTCATTCCTCCAGGGCAAAGTCAAATGTTATTAAATCTGCCCATTCCGGTACAAGGACTCACACCGCCTCTCAATGGCCGCTCTACATATATGCGATTAAGGAGTGATGGCACTGTTTACGCAGCTAGTTTAGCTAAGTTTGCTCCCCTTAACGCTGATGGCAGCGAACGTGCGCCTAGTTTAGAAGAATGGGAAGAATTACTCAATCAAGGTGAATTGTCCACACCTAGAGATAAAACCCCAACTCCTTTAGAAGAAACTGGTAAACCAAGAATTTATGGTCGAGTAGCTGGAGTAGCTCAAGGTTCCCAATGGCGAGCGAATATTGTAGATAGTCCAGAAACGAAATATTTAACCATTCCCTCACCAGGTCAAGCTTTTTCCTATGGTTTGAGTACATTACATGGAGGCACTTTAGGCACTGGTCAAATTCAAACTGCATCAATGTTAGTACGTTATCCTGACACAGCTTATCGTGCCCATGGTAACTATGGTATTCAATACAGTTTGCAATTGCCGCTGTATAACAATACATCCCAACCGCAAAAAGTCACTGTGTCAGTGCAGACTCCTATCAAGGAAGACCAGTTGAGTAAGTCAGGACTACGCTTTTTTACCACACCTGCCCGTCAAGTCTTCTTTCGGGGAACTGTGCGGGTAAGATATACCAATGACCAAGGTCAGCCCAAAACTGAGTTTGTCCATTTAGTTCAGAGAAGAGGCCAGCCAGGGGAACCATTGGTATTATTAAATATGCAACCAAGCGATCGCCGTTTGGTAGAAGTAGACTTTCTTTATCCACCAGATGCTAGTCCACCACAAGTGTTGACTGTTTCTACCCAGGAGGTAGCAGGGGAGAGGTAACAGGGAACAGGTGACAGGTGACAGGTGACAGGTGACAGGTGACAGAGAGATTGAAGAAGTATAGTAAATTTCAATTCCCAATCATCATTTCCTGTACACTCACCAAGGTATTGGCACATAAAATACCTGATTCAGCTATAGCCGGGACACCAATTCCCGGTAGAGTGCTGTCACCTACACGATATAAACCCTTGATGGGTGTGTGTGTGCTGGGAAACATACCTTTTCCAGCGGCAATGGCTGGGCCGTAGGTTCCTTGATGACGACGTAAATAATGCGCGTGGGTTAGAGGTGTACCAATTAATTCCAACACCACACGCTCCCGAATATCAGGGATAATTCGCTCTAGGGCACGATATAAAGTTTGGGCTTTTTCCCGTTTTTTGCTGGCATAACTATCATTTCTTTCCCATCCACCATAGGGTTCTAAGGTATAGGCATGAATCACATGATGTCCTGGTGGTGCTAAAGTACCATCCCAAACACTGGGAATAGAAATCATGCAAGTATTTCCAGGTGCTGTAATATCTTGATGAGAGTCATGAACGACTACGTGATGTCCTGTTAAATTTTCTAAGCCATCGCCTCTGATTCCTAAATGTAGGTGCATAAAGCTATCTACTGCTGGTGTATTGATGGCTGCTTGACGATAACTTGCTGGTAAGTCTTCCGGGTGTAGTAGATGGTTGTAAGTATCCCAAATTGTGGCATTGGAAATTACTACTTCTGCTGTGAGAATTTCGCCACTGCGTAATTTTACTCCTTGAGCTTTTCCCCCTGCCACGAGAATTTGCTCTACATGACAGCCCAAGCGCAACTCACCACCCCAATGTTGCAAACCTTTGACTAAGGCATTAACAATGGCTTTACTACCGCCTACGGGATATTCTACACCCGCACGAGAGCGCTCACCCAGCATAAAAGCTACTTCTGGGGTGATGGTTCCTTCTGCCTTTAAACCAGAGAGGAGAAAGCATTCCAGGTCAATCAATCTTCTCACCCAAGGGTCTTGAATGGTTGTATCCATGACCTGACCTACGGAACTTTGCAGTAGGGGCAAATGAACTAACATTTTGCCTAAGGATGGTAGATACCGTTGGATTAATAGGGGGATGATTTGCCAATCTGAGCGCAATGCTAGGGTAGGAATATCTTTCATCGCTGTGTAGAGTCCTAGCAAGCGTTGTTCAAACAGTTGGAATTCTTTAGCACCTTGGGGTGTGATTTTTTGTAACTCTTGAAGGTAACGTTTCCCATCGCTATACACAGGGAAAGAGCCTTCGGGAAAATGGTAGTGTCCTAGAGGATCATAGGGTATAACTTGGAGAGATTGAGCGATCGCATCTAAAACTTGCTTGAGGGGATTTAAACTCTCGGTATGACTTAAACCACAATAAAAGGAAGGGCCGGAATCAAATTCAAAACCCCTGCGTTTAAAGGTATGAGCAGCACCACCGGCAATGGTGTGACTTTCACAGACAATTACCTTGCGACCATAACGGGCCAGTAAGGCCGCAGCGCATAACCCACCAATCCCACTACCAATGACGATGACATCAAAATTTGCCATGTTTCCCATTTGTCAGTTTTCGATTTTGCCAGCATCAATAAGTACGCGCGAATTTTGAACACTGTTACACTGATGCTTAATTCATTATCATCAATGAACTATTACCAATGACTGAACCATTAATTGAGCTAAAAGGCATTTCTAAAACTTTTGGTGATCATCAAGTTTTGGACAATGTTGATTTAACTATTTACCGAGGGGAAGCCGTAGGCATTATTGGCCCTTCTGGAACTGGCAAGTCAACTATTTTACGGGTAATAGCTGGGTTATTAAAGCCTGATACTGGGGAAATTTATATTGATGGCAAACTCAGAGAGGGTTTAGTAGAAGATAATACCGACCCTGTGGGTATTGGCATGGTATTTCAGCAAGCAGCTTTATTTGACTCGTTAACAGTGGATGAAAATGTAGGGTTTTTGTTATATCAACATTCTCGCCTAGAGCGATCGCATATTCGTGAACTAGTCGAGCAAAAATTAGAAATGGTTGGTTTACCAGGTATTGGTCATCTCTATCCCTCAGAATTATCTGGTGGGATGCGAAAACGAGTTAGTTTTGCCCGTGCTATTATGTCCAACCCTGAAAATACCCAAGCTGGGACAGAAGTTCTTCTCTACGATGAACCCACCGCTGGACTAGACCCCATAGCTTCCACAGTCATCGAAGATTTAATCCGTAGCTTACAAAATACCCAAGGTATTTGTAGTACCTATGTCATCGTCACTCACCAAGATAGTACCATTCGACGTACTGCTGATAGATTAGTATTTCTTTATCAAGGTAGAGTGCAATGGCAAGGTACAGTAAGCGAAATAGATCACACAGAGCATCCTTTGATCAGACAATTTATGAGTGGGAGTGTAAATGGCCCAATACAAGTAGCTGGTTAACTTAACTTAGAATCACACAACTCAGAACTAATTTTTGGGTAGAACAACACATGCAAGGTTTAATTGGCAAATTCACTTCTGTACGAACATTTAGAGAAGGTTCGGTAGGTTTGTTGCTTCTATTAGGTTTAGGAGCATTTGGAGTAATTATTTTTTGGTTGAATAGAGTTACCCCAGGACGCAGTTCTTACACAGCTATAGTTGAATTTGCTAATGCTGAGGGCATGGAAAAAGGTTCACCAGTCCGCTATCGTGGTGTAGAAGTGGGCAGCATTACTGGTATTCAAACCAAACCAAATGCTGTGGATGTCAAAATCGAAATTTCCTCACCAGATTTGTTAATTCCCCGTGATTCTATTATCGAAGCCAATCAAAGTGGCCTAATTAGTGAAAGTATTATTGATATTAGACCCCAGAGCAACATCCCACAGGGAACTCTTGCCAAACCTTTAGACAAAGATTGTAATCCTAGTTTAATTATTTGTAATGGTTCACGACTCAAAGGTCAAATTGGTATTAGCGTAGACGAACTCATTCGTCAATCAACTGATTTAGCCAATCGTTACAATAATCAACAATTTTATCAAAATATTAATAAACTCTTAGTAACTTCCACAGATGCAGCCACTAATGTTGCGGCATTAAGTCGAGATTTACAAAGTTTGAGTAAAAGTTTTAAAGGACAATTAGGCATATTTTCTAACACTGCGGTAACAGTCCAGCGGACAACTAATCAACTTAGTGCATCAACTAACAAAACAGTTAATCAATTAGGTGCAACCGCTAGTGAATTTAGTGTCACAGCCAGACAAGCGAATCGATTGCTCAACAATTTAGACAGTTTATTGACAGAAAATCGAACTTCTCTCGTCGGGGCTTTAAATAATATTACTCAAACTAGTAACCAGCTACGTCTTACTGTTAGTAGTCTTTCACCAGCAGTTAATCGTTTAACAACTGGAGAAGTATTGAAAAATTTAGAAACCCTATCTGCCAACGCTGCTGAAGCTTCCGCTAATTTGCGAGATGCTTCTAAAAATTTAAACGACCCTAAAAATGTCGTCTTACTACAACAAACTCTAGATGCAGCTAGGGTGACATTTGAAAATACTCAAAAAATTACTTCTGACTTAGATGAATTAACAGGTGACCCTAGTTTCCGCAAAAATCTGCTGCAACTAGTCAATGGTTTGAGTAAATTAGTTTCTTCTACTCAAGATATGGAGCAACAAACCAAGGTTGCTATCACTTTAGATTCACTCAAAGCCTCTGTCGTTTCTCCCGATGTCGTAATTACCCCACCTCTTCCCAAGCAACAGGCTTTAGTACCACAGCCCACATCAGAAGTGATAGAAAATTCAAACAACCAGCCTCAACCACGGGAAGGGACAACTTCCCCCACTTCCTCCCAAGAAAAGCTATTACAACAACTCCGGGAGTATGGGAAGCAGGGAACAGGGAACAGGGAACAGGTGACAGGGAACAGGTGACAGGGAACAGAGGAGGGAAGAGTTAATTTCCTTCTGTAACTTCTGTTCGCGTAGCGTGTCTGAACTCCTCATCAATTCCAGTCTTGTTCTTCTTTTTTTCCTCGACTTTTATAAATACCGCCGATATCATGGATTTGGCGGGTTTTTTCAAATAATTCAGCTTCTGTTAAGCCCCACTTCTGTAAGACTCTATCTAAGTCTTTTTGAATGTCTCTAGCACCAGGAAAGCCTTGATAGCGAATTCGCATTCTTGCGAATTCTGCCAAATTGTAGTCTGTTGGCTCTTGTGCTAGTAAGATATCTATTAGGGGGCGATCGCGGTTGTAAAGGGGATGTTGTTGATCTTTACTGCCAGAAGATTCTGTCATAACTCACACATCTACAGGATTTGAGACTAATTAATAGTTAAGGGTTGAGAGTCTATTTAGTTATTAATACTGGAAGTCGGGAAATTTTCAAAATAGGGGAAAATCTCAATACATCAGCTTTTTGAGGTTTGAATGGGGGGTTTTGACTTCCACACGATGGTTGATGAGGGCAACCACACCTTTTAACTTACGGCTCTCACTACTGCCATTAACTATTAAATAAAGATACATTTTCTTTAAGAAACTACAAGAAACTTTAGATGAGGGTGAAATTTTAAATCACCCAAAGTCCAAGCAGCAAGGGAGCAAGAACCCGCTATGTTTGAACATTTCACTTCCGAAGCCATTAGGGTAATTATGCTAGCTCAGGAGGAAGCTCGCCGCCTGGGACACAATTTTGTAGGAACAGAACAAATTCTCCTGGGGTTGATAGGAGAAGGAACTGGTGTTGCTGCTAAAGTGCTGGCTGAGTTAGGTGTTACCCTCAAAGATGCGCGTCGGGAAGTAGAAAAAATTATTGGACGGGGTTCTGGTTTTGTCCCACCGGAAATTCCTTTTACACCGAAGGTGAAAAGCCTGTTTGAGCAATCCTTTAGAGAAGCCCATAGTCTTGGACATAACTACATCAATACGGAACACTTATTGTTGGGTTTGACTGAGGCGGGAGAAGGTGTGGCCGCCAAAGTGTTGCAAAATCTAGGGATTGAGTTGAACGCTATTCGCTCCGCTGTGATTAGTCGTTTAGGTGAAGATGTCACGGTTTTTGCTGGTAGTAGTTCCCAGCGTCCTCACCAAACACTAGGTATAGAGGAATTTGGCAGAAACTTGACGAAACTAGCCAAAGAAGGGAAATTAGACCCTGTGGTAGGGCGAGAAAAGGAAATTGAGCGGACTGTGCAAGTGCTCGGTCGTCGGACTAAGAATAACCCAGTATTGATTGGGGAACCGGGAGTTGGGAAAACAGCGATCGCTGAAGGTTTAGCCCAACGTATTATTAATCAAGATGTGCCTGAGATTTTGCTCAATAAGCAAGTTATTAGTCTAGATATGGGTCTCTTGGTGGCAGGAACTCGCTTCCGGGGAGACTTTGAAGAACGACTGAAGAAAATCATGGAAGAAATTCGCTCAGTCGGCAATATTATCTTGGTGATTGACGAAATTCATACTTTAGTTGGTGCTGGTGGTACAGAAGGCGGCTTAGATGCTGCTAATATCCTCAAGCCAGCTTTAGCTAGGGGTGAACTGCAATGTATTGGTGCAACCACCTTAGATGAATACCGTCAGCATATTGAACGAGATGCAGCACTAGAGCGGCGTTTCCAACCAATTTTAGTTGGTGAACCCTCAGTTGAGGAAACTATTGAAATTCTCTATGGTTTGCGTGGTGCCTACGAGCAGCATCACAAAGTAATTATTTCGGATCAAGCTTTAGCGGCAGCAGCACAGTTATCTGATAGATATATCAGCGATCGCTTTTTACCAGATAAAGCCATAGACTTAATCGATGAAGCTGGCTCTCGTGTGCGTTTGCGTTTCTCTCGCATCTCGACTAACAAAGAACTCAAGCGCGAACTCACAGCCGTGAGCAAAGACAAAGCTGAAGCCATCAGAATTCAAGATTTTGGTAAAGCAAGTAAACTTTATGAGCAAGAAGTAGAACTGCAAAACAAAATCCACGCTGAACTAGAAACCGGTGAAGCATTCACCACCCCCGTTGTCGATGAAGAAGACATTGCCCAAATTGTGGCCTCTTGGACAGGAGTACCAGTTAACAAACTGACAGAATCTGAATCCGAACTACTACTGCACCTAGAAGATACCCTCCATCAACGCCTCATTGGTCAAGAACAAGCCGTTACCGCTGTTTCTCGTGCCATTCGTCGCGCTCGCGTTGGCTTAAAGAACCCCAACCGACCCATTGCCAGCTTTATCTTCTCTGGGCCCACAGGAGTAGGTAAAACCGAACTAGCTAAAGCCTTAGCCGCTTATTTCTTCGGTTCAGAGGAATCCATGATTCGATTGGATATGTCCGAATTCATGGAACGTCACACCGTATCTAAACTGATCGGCTCACCTCCTGGTTATGTAGGCTACGATGAAGGAGGACAACTTACTGAAGCAGTGCGTCGCAGACCATATACAGTATTGCTGTTCGACGAAATTGAAAAAGCCCATCCTGATGTATTTAATACACTGCTACAAATCCTAGACGATGGACATCTCACCGATGCCAAAGGTCGGAAAGTGGACTTCAAGAACACCTTAATCATCTTGACTTCTAACATTGGTTCCAAGGTAATTGAAAAAGGTGGCAGTAGCTTAGGTTTTGAATTCGACAACCAACCAGAAGCTAGTTATAACCGCATCCGCAACTTAGTTAATGAAGAACTAAAGGCCTACTTCCGTCCCGAATTCCTCAACCGTGTTGATGAAATTATCGTCTTCACTCAATTGGGCAAAGAGGAAGTCAAGCAAATTGCTGACATTATGCTGCGGGATGTCGCTGGTCGCTTAAAGGAAAAGGGCATTACCTTAGAAGTCACAGACAAATTCAAAGAACTGGTAGCCAGAGAAGGCTATGATCCCAGCTATGGTGCTAGACCCTTACGTCGTGCCATCATGCGACTATTAGAAGATTCCCTAGCAGAAGCCCTACTTGCTAGTCAAATTGTTCAAGGAGACACCGCCATAGTTGATGTTAATCATGATGGTCAGGTGACTGTCAGGAGAGCAGAACAACGTGAATTGCTGTTAGCAAATGTTGGTTAATGTCCTGTGACTATCCATTTTCAACTTTTCAATAATTAAGATCACAAGGTGGGAGAAAAAATAAAAAAGCCCACCTTTTTTGCATTTTTATCTGGCTTATCTCCCCTAGTTCTCCCCTTTTTTCACATAAACTCAAAGATGCGAAATAAGTGAAGACTCAGCCTTGCCCTGGTTTCAATCCAAGGGCATTTATTTTTAAATAAATATGTTTATATGCTTTCTTAGATAAAAATTAGCAGCAGTATTAATGCTCCAATCAATTACAAAACTTTTCAATAAGAAAACCTTATAGTGCGAGTCTTAATTTGATTCACCTAAAAAATATTTGACTATGAGTAAGCAATTTCGACTATCAGCATTACGCTCATAGACAACACGGTCTCCTAATCTCCGTAGGAGAAACCATCCATAACCACCAATTTGGAGAGTGCCTGGTTGTGGCTCTGATATCTCATCAGGATTAAACGGGCTGCCATAATCCCAAATTCTCATCTCTATCCGGTCAAACCATAGAGTTACTTCTATGTCTATAGTTGTTTCTGGCGGTAATGACCGATGGGCATGACGAACGGCGTTAGTAAAACCCTCTGCCAATGCTAAGTTGAGGCGATAAAGTTGGCTTTCTGACCAGCCTAACTGCGCTAAATATTCCAGGCAAAATTTTTCAAACCATTGTTGTACTTGGTTTAGGAGCCTTAGATCGCTCTTCACCGTCAGATGGCCTTGCTGCACTGCGCTAAGCATTGACCGTGACTTGGATATGTATGTAAGTAAAAAATGCTTGTATTTTTGAACTTGATTTAGATTTGAGATTTTGGACTGGCATTGATTGTCAATCCAAAATTTAAAATCTCAGGTTAGACTTGGGAAATTATGCTTTAAACCTGTTGATGAGTTCCAAAAGCATATGCCATAAGCATGAGGAACTGGTTAAGCCGTGAGAATTATGCTTACAGCTAGTCATCAGCAATCACATCTTTGGTATATGCTCTTGAAACTCACAGGTATCAAAACACTTTGTGGTGACTGATGAACCTAGATTAGAACAATCCTAAGGTCAAGGACTTGTCTAGGGGTAATGCCGCACCAATACCTAGCCACAGGGTAACCAAAGTACCAAACAAAAATACTGTTGTCGCGACTGGACGACGGAAAGGATTTTGGAACTTATTCACACTTTCAATGAAGGGAACAAGAATCAATCCCAAGGGTACGGAAGCCATTGCCAATACCCCTAACAGCTTGTTAGGTAGTGAACGTAGGATTTGGAATACAGGGTATAAATACCACTCTGGCAAAATTTCCAAAGGAGTAGCAAAGGGGTTAGCTGGTTCGCCGGTTAGTGCTGGGTCTAGAACAGCTAGAGCCACAATACAAGCGAAGGAACCCATAATTACTATGGGGAATACGTAGAGCAAATCATTAGGCCATGCAGGTTCACCATAGTAGTTGTGACCCATGCCTTTGGCAAGTTTGGCTCTAAGAATAGGATCGCTCAGATCCGGTTTTTTCTGAGTGGACATCTCTAAATGTGTTCTCCTGCTGAAGTTAAGGGAAGCTATTAGCTATTCAGGCAAATTGCACTGGGTGCAGTAGCTTAGGATTTCAGATAATAGTTTTTGTTTGTGACTTTCACTGGATTTTCTCAGTTTAAAACAAAGGACTCTCATCTGAAAACTATTCATTGCCTATTTGCCAGCTAATGGCTTGAGATTACAAGGGGCCGGAAATACCTTGCTTGCGGATCATCAAGAAGTGGAACAACATGAAGACTGCAATTAACCAAGGTAAAACAAAGGTGTGAGCACTGTAGTAACGAGTAAGGGTAGCTTGGCCAACACTAGAACCACCGCGGAGGAGGTCAGAAATAAGAACCCCAACTACAGGAATAGCTTCGGGAACACCACTAACAATTTTCACAGCCCAGTAGCCTACTTGGTCCCAAGGGAGAGAGTAACCTGTTACACCAAAGGATACTGTGATCACAGCGAGGATAACACCACTTACCCAGGTTAACTCACGGGGCTTTTTGAAACCGCCAGTTAGATAGACCCGGAAAACGTGCAAAATCATCATCAGCACCATCATGCTGGCAGACCAGCGGTGAATGGAGCGAATTAGCCAACCGAAGTTAACTTCGTTCATGATGTACTGGACTGAAGAATAAGCTTCAGCAACAGTTGGCTTGTAGTAGAATGTCATCGCAAATCCAGTAGCAAACTGGATGAGAAAGCACACTAGGGTAATACCACCCAAGCAGTAGAAGATGTTAACGTGGGGAGGTACGTACTTGCTGGTTACATCTTCAGCGATCGCTTGAATCTCCAAGCGTTCTTCAAACCAGTCATAAACGTTGGCCATACAATCTCAAGTTCCTAAAAATCGGGTGCGGTTGATAAATCTCCCAATAGTAAGTTTGGGATTTTCACAAAGGTGCTTTTTCTGCCAGAGTTGTTAAGGTTTTCATAAACTTAACACTCTGTAAATATGGTATATATTGCCTTCTCTTTGCAAGCCAACGCTGTAAATGTTGGTTCCAAAGATGATTTTATCGTGTCTTTAGAGGGATATGCTGGCAGCAGTTGAGTTAACAACTTGATGAGAGCAATGCACCTCTTCTATAAAAAAAGTAACATAGTCGAGAGATAGATTTCATCAACAACAGTGCATCTGCAAAGTTATAGGGAATTTGGGTAGAAGTGAAATTGGAAATGGATTTCATGAAAAAACAGGCTTGGCGGTTGGGATTAGCATTTGTCGTAGTTTTGAGCTTATTCTTTAACGCATTTGTCATGCCAGCAGCTGCGTTAACACAGGAACAAAAGTTAGTGGCTGAGGTTTGGCGGATTGTCAATCGTTCCTATTTAGATGAAACTTTTAACCATCAAAATTGGGCGGCAGTGCGGCAAAAAGCTTTAGAAAAGCCGCTCAAGGACGAAAAAGCAGCTTATGGGGCGATTCAGAAGATGCTCAAGACTTTGGATGACCCCTTTACTAGGTTTCTCGATCCTGAACAGTACCGGAGTTTGCAAGTCAATACCTCTGGAGAATTGACTGGTGTGGGTTTACAAATAGTCCTGAATCCCCAAACTGGAAAATTAGAAGTGATTACGCCCATAGCTGGTTCTCCAGCGGAAAAGGCAGGCTTAAAACCCCGTGACCGCATTCTCAAAATTGAAGGTTTATCTACAGAGGCTTTGACCCTTGATGAAGCTGCGGCACGGATGCGGGGGCCTATCGGCAGCCTTGTGACTCTCTTAATTGAGCGAGAGGGTGAGGGTGAGAAAGAAATTACATTGACACGCGATCGCATTGCTTTGAATCCTGTAGTAGCTGAACTGCGGTCTTCCCCCCAAGGAATACCCATTGGCTACCTACGTCTCAGCCAATTTAACGCCAACGCCGCTGCGGAGTTGGCACACGCTATTTCTAGTTTAGAGAAAAAAGGCGCGGCTGCCTACATTCTTGATTTAAGAAATAATCCTGGTGGGCTATTACAGGCAGGAATAGAAGTGGCCCGTTTATGGTTGGATTCGGGGACAGTAGTTTACACCGTCAATCGTCAAGGCATTCAAGGGGTGGTAGAAGCCTTCGGCCCGGCACTGACCGAAGATCCTTTAGTGGTGCTGGTAAATCAAGGTACTGCTAGCGCCAGTGAAATTTTAGCGGGTGCTTTACAAGATAATAGCCGTGCTCAGTTAGTGGGCGAAACTACCTTTGGTAAGGGGTTGATTCAATCTTTATTTGAATTGTCTGATGGTTCTGGGTTGGCTGTGACTATTGCCAAATACGAAACTCCCAACCATCGAGATATTAATAAATTAGGAATTAAGCCAGATCAAGTTATTCCCCAAACCCCAATTAGCCGTGAAGAAATTGGTACTGCTTCAGATGGTCAATATCAAGCGGCTTTAGAATTGCTATCTCAGAATTTGGTAGTGGCTGGAAAAGGTTAATCAGGGCACAAGGCAGAAGAAAATAATTAAATTATTTCTCTGCTTTTTGTCTCCCTGTCAAATCATGGGTTGTACAAGTTTTAAAGATTCTAAATCTAGTTGAGAGAGCAGGTGATAAGCTTTATCAATGACCCGTTTACCTCGGAGATAACCTGTGTTAGCACCAGGACAGATATAATGTAAAGTCTCTGGGGTAAAGCGATCGCGCAAGCACTGAATACTTTTAATTTGTCTTGGCCAATGAAAAGTTTTGGCTGTGCGGAGTGAAACTGGTAGCCCTTGTTGATTAGGTAGCAGATGTCTACCAGAAAACAGTACACCGCCAAATTCCTTGTAGTATAAGCATGATGAACCAGGAGAATGACCTGGTGTCCACAGCACCTGGACTTGACTATCAATGGTAAATTCTCCCCCAAAGGTAGTGACGGTGGTACCTGGTAATAAATAAGCTTCTTGCTCTTGAATCAAAATTTCACAGCCCAAGATTTGCTGAAATTCCGTGGCCTTGCCAATTGCACCACGATGAGTGATATATAACCATTTCACCCCACCTTGAGAATGCAAAAAATTCTCATGACTCTGATCTAAGCTTGGGGAATCGATGAGGATATTGCCTTCATTTCTTACAATGAAATAAGAAGTTCCCCCTAATGTATCCCGATTGGGGGGAAAGGCAAAAATCCTGTTGTGTACCACCTTCTCTGACAGGTTTGCGTCTGTCGCTGCTGTTTCAGGAAGTACAACTCTTGGCGGCTTGGATGTCTGACTTGGCTGTTCGGGTAAGGAAGGCATGAATAGCTGAGGATTTGTGGACAATCAGGTTAGAGTGTAGTTAGAGCCACTGTTGTTAACTGCGGTGGACAACTGGGGGATGATGGTCTTGGTTGTAGTTATCAATAATCACAAAACTACAGGTGAGATTTACTGTCAAAATTTAGTGAAGATACAATGGCATTTTGGTTGCTCCTGTTATTGGGATTAGCTACTTATCTCATAGTGCGGCATAGTGTTGCTCAAATTACCCGGACACCCGTCTGGTTGCTATGGCTGGTATTAATGACACCAGCGTTTCTGTTAACTGGTTGGACTTTAGTTTATGGACCCACCCTACCACCACCACCAGCCTTGTTAATTTGGCCGTCGGTGATTTGTCTGCTGCTATATTGGCTGCTGTTTCAGTGGGGACGGCAATTGCCAGGACAGGTACAAACTCAAAGTTCCCCTTCAGCACCAGAATCGGCTAACCATCCTACCGCAGAACCAACACCAGTGCGTGCTTTAGATAATACCGAAGAAACACAGTTGAGAAACTGTTTTCCTTGGTCAATTTACTACGTCCAAAACATAGAATATCGCCCGCAAGCGGTGATTTGCCGTGGTCAGTTACGGACGACAGCTACTAGTGCTTACCAGCAAATTAAAACCAATATTGAATCACAATTTGGCGATCGCTTTCTGGTAATTTTTCAAGAAGGGATGAATGATAAGCCCTTTTTTGTTCTCGTGCCCAATCCCCAAGCAGCCAGACAAAACACGAAACGTGAATCAGAAAAGATTACTCAACCGGGATTAGCCCTGGTATTACTGCTAGCAACTTTAGTGAGTACCACCCTAGTCGGGGTGAAAATTGCGGGAGGAGAACTCAGAGAACTGGAATCTGACTTTTCTTTAATTCTCAGGGGTTTACCCTATGCTTTAGGGTTAATGACAATCCTGGGAGTACATGAACTTGGTCACTACATTACCGCTAAATTCTATAAAATTCGTTCTACACTGCCTTACTTTATTCCTGTCCCTTTTTTCTTAGGAACTTTTGGGGCATTTATACAAATGCGTAGTCCTATTCCGCATCGTAAAGCCTTATTTGATGTGAGTATTGCGGGGCCAATAGCTGGGTTTATCGCTACTTTACCTTTACTGTTTTGGGGCTTGACTCATTCTGAAGTAGTACCCATGAGTGACAAAACAGGACTGTTAAATCCCAATGCTCTCAACCCTAAATATTCGATTTTATTAGCTGTTCTCTCTAAATTAGCTTTGGGTAGTGAGCTAACGGCAAAATCTGCCATTGATTTACATCCTGTAGCCGTAGCTGGTTTCCTGGGGTTAATTGTCACAGCTTTGAATTTAATGCCCGTGGGACAACTGGACGGAGGTCATATTGTCCATGCCATGTTTGGACAACGAACTGCGATTGTGATTGGTCAAGTAGCCCGGTTGTTGTTATTACTACTTTCTTTTATCCAAGAAGAATTTTTGTTGTGGGCAATTATTTTATTATTTATTCCCTTAATGGACGAACCAGCCTTAAATGATGTGACAGAGTTGGATAATGGACGGGATATTTTAGGGCTGCTATCTATGGCTTTGTTATTGATTATTGTCTTACCCCTGCCCCAAGCGATCGCTGGTTGGTTACAAATCTAATTCCTTCTATCTGCTCAAATAGGGTGGGTATTACCCACCACTAAGTTAAATTTATTACCTTATTAATCTTCGTGGTCTTCAAAAGGGTCAGCTAACTCCTTACTGGGTGGCCCAAAAGAAGTGTAAATTGCCATACCAGTAATAGCAATCAAAATTGCCGACAGAGAAACGCCAAGAACTATACCAGGGTCTAAATCCATAAATTTAGGGTTATATTATGTAAGCTATGTTAATAGAATATTACAAAATTTAAAGTAAATGAGCAAAAAACTCATTGACCAGTTTTAGTAGACTCTATACACCTAACCATCTGGAAAACCAGTATTTAACAGACCTGACCAGGTAATAAATTGAAAAGCTCCATCAATAAAGCTAAACAAATATCACAAACTGCGATAATTTAAGAAAAGCCTTTGGAGTAATCCGCGTACCGTGAGACACACGGAAACGTACCCTTTATCGGGTGAATGCTTGGTTGATTATCCGTAACATCGCTATGGATAAATTTAAACAATACGCTTTATAGCCTATTTATTTGGCGAAAGCAGGTTTAAACCAGGAATCTCACCTTTTTAAGGATGGGAATGTCTAAAAGAAGATTAAAAAAAGTTTTGGCAATTCATCTTAGGTGAACTATGGCACAACGGACTAGGTTGGGAGATATTCTCAGACCCCTCAACGCTGAGTATGGTAAAGTAGCTCCAGGTTGGGGAACTACACCTGTAATGGGTGTTTTTATGCTGCTATTTTTTGTGTTTCTGCTAATTATTCTGCAAGTTTACAACAAGTCTCTGTTGATTCAGGATGTACTTGTTGATTGGCGTACTTTAGGTGGCTAATAGACATCCAGCCAACTAGCATAAATGGCAAAGTTAGCACAAAGTCGGTGAAAACTGGCGTATTGATGAATGAGGGCGTGGCTATGCTGCGCCCTTTGTTATAGCAGGTGACAGGTGACAGGTGACAGGTGATAGGTGACAGGTGACAGGTGACAGGTGATAGGTGATAGTGATAGGTGACAGGTGATAGGTGATAGTGCTACAAGTCTTTGGATGTCTGGGTTGTAGTTTTAGTTAATCTCCTAACTTCCTTGTCTACAGCTATGTATGAGAGCCATGATTGATTAAACTAAAATGTGTAATCTCAGTTTTTCTGGTGGTGAAAAATGAATATATTCGGAATCGGGTTGCCAGAAATGGCTGTAATTATGGTGGTTGCACTGTTAATCTTTGGGCCCAAGAAGTTACCAGAGATTGGCCGGAGTTTGGGGAAAACTATTCGCAGTTTTCAAGAAGCTTCCAATGAATTTCAAAACGAATTTAAAAAGGAAGCAGAATCATTAGAACAAACTGTGAAAACTACTGCGGAATTGGAACCTAAGCAAATCGAAGCCACCAAATCACAGCCAGAAAATGCTGGTTCCTCACCTACCAGCTAAGAACGACTGTGAGTAAGATGACTGAATCTGATAAAGCCAACGCCTTGGTCATTCCCCAGCTAATTGTCGGGTTGGGGAACCCAGAACCTAAGTATGACCAAACGCGCCATAATATTGGCTTTGGTGCAATAGATACTCTTTCCCGTGTTTGGCAAATTCCTCTAGCAGAAAATCGTAAGTTTCAAGGGGAGTTTGGTGAAGGTATAGCCCCTGGTGGTTTGAAAGTGCGTTTACTCAAGCCCTTAACTTATATGAATCGGTCTGGACAAGCAATTCAGGCGGTTACGAGTTGGTATAAACTCCCGCCTGAGTCAGTGCTGATTATCTATGACGATATGGATTTACCCTTGGGCAAAACTCGTCTACGCTTATCTGGTTCTGCTGGTGGACATAACGGTATGAAAAGTGCGATCGCTCATTTGAGTAGTCAAAATTTCCCCAGGTTACGCATAGGCATCGGAAAACCCAAAGGTGCAGCAAATGGAGATAATTCGGAAACGGTCTCCTATGTCTTGGGGCGCTTTTCTGCTGCTGAAAATAAAGTCATGTCTCTGGTACTGGACTTTGTAGTTGATTGTCTAGAACTCAGCCTCAAACAAGGGGTAGAAAAAGCGATGAATCGCTGTAATAGCACAACTTTCGAGGCGAATGAGGCTGAAGGTAGATATTAAGAATTAGCCTACACCCCGAAAGGGGTGCGGCACATTTTGAATTTTGATTCAGAATGGTAAAGCGCGGTTACTTGTTGTCTTTGATATCTTCAAACAACACCAGTACCAAACCTCATAGCTTTATTTAAAACGGCGTTTGCGTCTAGCTGCCACTGCTTTGCGTTTGCGCTTTTCCAATGGGGTTTCAAAGTGCCGATGATACTTAACGTCAGCCAATATACCAGCTTTGGAAACTTGGCGTTTAAAGCGACGCAGGGCTGAATCAATGCCTTCGTTTTCTCCTAGAACCACTTGGGTCATTCTTAATCTGTCCTCAATTTGTCGATAAATTCCATTGTAATATTAGCCGCAAAGTTAGCCAAACCTGTCAGTCTAGAAGATTGATTATATTAATCAAATTCGTGAATTAGTCCAGTTTGGCTGTATGCAAGCCCAAATAAATAGGGTAGCACCTCTGGTACAGGTACTAGTCATTTCAGCCCAACTTAGCTTACACCTGATATTCATCCCAATTAAAGATTTGAACTGAATTCTAGCCCCAAATCATTTATTGTCATTGGTGCTTCATTGTTATCTGCTTGATTAATAGTGAACTGGGGATTTTTAGCTAATTCTTATCAATATTTTCACGGAGATTTTTTCCCTCTCCTAGTTCCATACCATCCTTGGTATGGTTACCCCATTGTTATCCAACTAGAGATATACCTCTAACTAGAGATTTTTTTCATATTTCTCTCATTTTTATAGTAAGCTCAAGAAATGAATATTTAAATACCCCCATGACCAGCGTCTCTTTTTACCGGAAATTAAGTATATTTCAGAAACTAGCACCAGAGAAGCCTGCACCAGTGATTAAAGCAATGGAGATGTACTCACCCGAAGTTATTAAAGTTTCAGGATTAGGCGTACACTACCGTACACAGGTGGCCTTGCAGGATATTAACTGTATAATTCGTCCAGGCAGAATCACAGGAATTTTTGGCCCTAATGGTGCTGGCAAAAGTACCCTGATGAAAGCAATTTTGGGATTAGTACCATTAAGCAGTGGTGCTGTAGCCTACAACAATCAGCCTGTGATGCAACAGCTAGAAAAGGTTGCCTATGTCCCCCAACGTAGCCAAATTGACTGGTCTTATCCAGCCACAGTTTGGGACGTGGTGATGATGGGAAGGGTGAAAAAAACAGGTTGGTTGCGTAATTTTTCTAATGTCAGTTGTCAAGTAGCAAAAGCTGCTTTAGAACGGGTGGGAATGGGAGATTTGAAAAATCGTCCTATTGGTGAATTATCCGGTGGACAACAACAACGGGTATTTTTAGCCAGGGCCTTAACTCAACAAGCAGAAATTTTCTGTTTTGATGAACCTTTTGTAGGTATTGATCAAAAAACCCAATCAATTATTTTTGAAGTATTTCACGAACTAGCAGCAGAAAACAAAATTATTTTAGTCGTGAATCATGACTTGGGTAAATCTATCACCCATTTTGATGATTTAATCTTACTCAATTGCGAACTGATTGCCACAGGTTCACGCCCAGAAGTGTTGACAGAACATAATCTCCATCGTGCTTATGGTGGTAATGTGATATATTTTGCGGCTTAAAAAATTGCTGGCGGAAATCTTAATTTTTACCTTTGCTGTTTGTCTCTAGCATCTATTGTTTATGCTTCAAGCATTAATTGAACCGTTGCAATATAGCTTTATGCAACGTTCTTTAGTCATTGCTATTTTAGTGGGTTTATTGTGTGCTGTAGTGGGCAGTTATTTAATGGTACAACGCCTAGCATTACTAGGTGATGCTATCAGTCATTCGGTCTTACCTGGACTAGCCATTTCTTTTATGGTGGGTGGCAATATTTTTGTAGGTGCATTTATTGCTGGTGTATTAAGTACAATGGCAATAGCTTTTATCCGCACGCGATCGCCTATCAAAGAAGATGCAGCCATGGGAATAGTGTTTTCTGCCTTCTTTGCCCTGGGTGTTACCCTCATTACCATTATTCAAAAAGATAATAAAATCGACCTCAATCACTTTCTGTTTGGCAACATCCTGGGTGTCACTGGTGACGAAGTGAGAGACACCGCTGTGATTGCCGCAATTGTGTTAATTGTCATTGTTCTCTTGTACAAAGAACTTTTATTTTATACCTTCGACCCCTTAGGCGCACAAGCAGCAGGTTTACCAGTCAATCGCCTCAACTTTGGCTTGATGGTGTTGATTGCTTTAACTATTGTGGCCAGTATGAAAGCTGTAGGTGTAATTTTAGTTTTGTCACTTTTAATTACCCCTGGTGCAACAGCTTATTTATTAGTCAAACGTCTACATGAAGTGATGATTTTAGGGGCGGTGATTGGTGTCATTTCTAGTATTAGTGGCATGTATCTTAGTTATTTTTATAATTTACCTTCTGGGCCAGCTATCGTCTTAGTGGTTTCGGGTTTATTTGTATTGGCGTTACTCTTTAGTCCCAGGCATGGGGTACTTATTCCTAATGCCAATCAGAAAAAGGCGTAAATTTTCCTCTGTCATGATTTTGAGGCATCACAACTTTTTCATTTGATGACTAATAGGGTCAAAACCTTGAGAAAATCGTGTACTTTCATCGTAGTAAGCACCTTTTAAATTTGCGCCATAGAGTTTGGTGTAGTGAAGTTTGGCACCACGAAGATTTGCTTGACTTAAATTCACACCACAGAGGTTTGCCCTAGTTAAGTTGGCATTAGCTAGATTTGTACTGCTTAAGTCTGCACCCCAGAGTTTAGCTTTAGCGAGGTTAGCGTTAGTCAAATCAGCACCCCATAAGTTGACTCCCGGTAAGTAAGCAGCAATTAGCTTGGCATTAATTAACTTAGAAGACGGAAAATATCTTTCTCCGGCAGCATAGCGCCGTTTCAGTTCCTCAACATCCATGTGTCGATAACCTGCTGTTACTACCAAAAATTTACTTGGCTGGATAATTTAGCGGCAAGAGTAGCTAAGTCCTATTTCCACGATAATCACCAAATCAGATAAATATCATTAATAAATTCCAAAGCGATCGCACTTTTTAACAATGGAGAATTTTTACCTACCAGTGGTAAGGGCTTTTAGCTAGTTAAATTATCTGTGATTTTTATTTTATACACGAAAAAACACTTGAGTTTTTGATAATTCTCAAGTGCTTTTTCGTATATTTGTATACCTTTTCATCGTAGAATGAAACATTAATAACTCGCAAAATTGCTGTGTTCAAATGCACTGCGAAGTTAAATGCGCCAACTAGCTCGTGAAATGGTATCACTCCTTGCACAGATAAAGCATACCTCTTTTGGGTACAAATAGTCAGGGTGGAGAGTGACAGTTTATTAACTGACATGAGTGATCAAGGACTCACATCGCTCAGTATTAAAACAAACTATTTGCCCAAGTAACAAATGTAAAGATATAGTATAAAAATTATCTGATTGCCGTAAAAATCAGGTCATAATCTCATGGTTATCGTCAACTCAACCTCTGATTTGTGATCGCCATTGTTTTTGTCCCCATCAGCTGCAAACCCTCTTGTCATTTGCTATTGAGACCATCTTGAAAACTCTTCATTGCACCTGGCATCATGAGTGAATGTATTTTTTACTTCCACAATCTATGGAAATTTTCGTACCGGGACGCTTATGTCTATTTGGAGAACATAGTGATTGGGCAGGAAGTTATCGTTGCCACAACCCCGAACTAAAAAAGGGCTACACCTTATTAGTAGGAACTAATCAAGGACTATACGCCAATGTGAAATCCCATCCCAGTCATTTGCTACTCAAGATGTCCCTGAATGATGGTCATGTTAAAACCTTGGCTTTAAATATGGAGAAGCAGACGCTACTGGAGGTAGCCAAAGCCGGGGGTTTTTTTAGTTATGCTGCGGGTGTAGCTTATCAAATTTTGAATCATTACCAGGTAGGTGGATTAGAAATAGATAACTACTGTACAGATTTACCTATCAAAAAAGGACTTTCATCAAGTGCGACTGTCTGTGTATTAGTAGCGAGGGCCTTTAATCAGGTATACGATTTAAAAATGAGCCATCGTGAAGAAATGGAATTTGCCTACCAGGGAGAAATTACTACACCTTCTAGTTGTGGGAGAATGGATCAAGGTTGTGCTTATGGGAATCAGCCCATTGCCATGGTATTTGATGGCGATCGTACAGAGGTAATTGAATTAGCTGCGGCGAAAAATTTATTTTTTGTTATTGTTGATTTAGGTGCTAGCAAGAATACACAGCAAATTCTTGCTCAACTGCATCAATGTTATCCTTTTGCTAGGAATGATATAGAAACGCAAGTCCAGGAATTTCTCGGTGCAATTAGCTATCAAATTACCCAAGGGGCGGTAGAAGCAATTCAAGCAGGAGATGCAGAAAAAATTGGTATATTGATGAAGCAATTTCAAGAGTATTTTGATCGTTATCTTATTCCTGCCTGTCCCACAGAATTAACTGCACCCATCCTACACAAACTCTTAAATTATCCACCAATTCAACCTTATATATTTGGTGGTAAAGGAGTAGGTTCTCAAGGTGATGGTACAGCACAATTTATTGTTAAAGATGCAGCAAGTCAACAAAAATTAATAGATATTATTAATAGAGATTTTCAAGCAATGCAATGTTTAAAATTGACTATTTATGCCCAACCATCAAGTTAAAAAAGCAATAATTCCTGCGGCTGGTTTTGGCACCAGATTGTTTCCAGCTACTAAGGTAGTGAAAAAAGAATTATTTCCTATTATTGATCAAGATGGTCGTGCTAAACCAATTATTTTAGCGATAGTGGAAGAGGCGATCAGTGCAGGTATTTCCGAAGTTGCCATAGTAGTGCAACCAGAAGATATACCATTATTTTCCTATCTATTTAAAAGTCCACCTAAACCAGAACTGTTGTGTAAACTTTCTTCAGCAAATAAAGAATATAGCGAATATTTACAATCAATAGGTAATAAAATTACAATTTTATCTCAAACAGAACAGGAAGGTTATGGACATGCTGTGTTCTGTGCGAAAGATTGGGTTAACAATGAGCCATTTTTACTATTATTAGGCGACCATGTTTATCAATCAGATATAAATATATCTTGTGCTCAACAAATTATCGATATCTATGCACAAGTTAATCATAGCGTTATTGGTATCACGAGGATGTCAGCAGCATTAATTCATAAAGCTGGATGTGTAGCAGGGGTGTGGCAAAATCAAAAATCTTGGTTATCTTTAACAGAAATATATGAAAAACCATCTCTTGAGTATGCGCGACAGCATTTACAGGTTGAAGGAATGCCAACAGATGAATTTTTATGTGTATTTGGGTTATATGTGCTGACACCGAGGATTTTTGATTGGTTAGAGTTGAACATTCAACAAAATATCAGAGTTCAGGGAGAGTTTCAGTTAACTTCTGCTTTAGAACAATTACGGCAAGCTGAAGGTATGACAGGATATGTTGTGCAAGGTAAATGTTTTGATACTGGTCTACCGGATGCTTATCTTCAGACTATGATTGATTTTAGACGATAAATATGGTGGTATACAGATAATTTTTCTCAAACACAATTCATACTTTCTTCTTTGTTGGGTGAATTGACAGTTGGTGGTAATTCATGTGCATGGTTAGAAAAACTTGTAGAAACGTTCCGTCTGCACATTTCTACAATCATTTCACCAGATGTATGTTGATAATAAATAAAATTTATCTATTTTTAAAAATCCTCTTGCTTTCAATATATTTTCCCAATTGATGGGAGAATTTGCGGAAACCCCTGTCAAGCACTGTAAATAATCAATAATGGATTAGGAATTACAGAAATGGCTTGGCTTTTTCTATTTTTGGCAATTGCTTGCGAAATTTTTGGTACAGTTTCTTTAAAGTTAGCTAATGGCTTTTCTCATCCAATTTATCTAATCGGCACAGTAGTTGGCTATCCTCTAGCATTTAGCTTCTTTGGGTTATCTTTGAAAACAATAGAAGTTAGTATTGGATACGCTGTTTGGTCAGGTGTGGGAATCGTGGGCACATCTGTATTAGGTTCTATTTTGTTTAAGGAAAGCTTTAGTGTAGCGAAAACTTTATTTATGGGGTTAATTTTAGCAGGAGTAATTGGCTTGAGTTTCGTGAAATCATAATCAATGCAGAAACCTAAAAAATTAAACATATCAACTGACAGGTGAATCTAATAATTTAATTGTGCCTGTAGCTGCATCAATTTCCACCTCTAATCCGATGGGTAAGGTAAATTTATCTTGAATATGACCAATCATGGAACCGTACCAAGCAGGAATTTTTAAAGGTCGAATATGGTCTTGTAATACTTGCTGTAAAGTTAGAGATGGTTCTTCTCCTAGTTGGCAGTTAGTACATTGCCCAAAAATAAAGCCATTAATTTGATTAAGAATACCAGCATTTTTTAACTGGGTTAGCATTCTATCAATACGATAAATATCTTCACCAATATCTTCAACAAATAAAATAGTATTTTTCCATGTTGGTAAATAAGATGAACCCAACATAGCGGTTAAAACAGATAAGTTACCACCCATCAATTTACCTTTGGCTGTTCCCAAATTAATTATTGATAATTTGCCTTCTTTTCCGTCATTATTTTCTAGAGTTACAGCTTCTGCATTAAATAATATTTTCTGCAAATTGCTAATGGTAAATTGATTCCATGTGGACGTGGCAACTGGCCCGTGAAAAGTTATCAATCGACAACGATGATAAATCGCTAATAATAAAGATGTGATATCACTGTAACCGAGAATTATTTTCGGATGGGCGCGCATCAGAGGATAATTAAGTAGAGGTAAAATGCGATTGCAACCCCACCCACCGCGCATAGCAATAATTGCTTTTACAGAGGGATCTGCAAACATGGTATTAATATCTTGGGCACGATGGGCATCGGTTCCAGCTAAATAACCGTAACGATCTAAAATATGTACACCTGTTTTGATGTTTAATCCTAAATTCATCAAAGCTTGTTTTGCTTTTTCAACATCTTTTACTTCAACCATACCACCTGGAGAAATCAGGCCGATAGTATCACCCACTTGCAGCCTTGGTGGTTTAATGATGGTAGTGGCTAAAGTTTGACTTTGGGCTGTTAACCAGGGTATTTGAGTTGCTAGGGTAGTTAGTCCTACACTGGTGATAAATTGACGACGGTTAATGATCATTGATAATTGATGATTGCCATTGAAAAAATTTTATCTATAAAAATATTCGTAAACAGACTTGCTGTTGTTGTAGCAATTGATAAAACTAGATAGGGAAAATTAATCCCAGGATATAATCAAAAATTTGCATCTCACCTACTTTTCTCTTTCACTACCATGCAGGTATATTGCAGCAAGAAGCACGTTAATAATCATAATAATCGGTTTTGTACTCACTGCGGTGAACCCTTACCTTTATCTGTTGGTCAAATTATTGATCATCGTTATGAAGTGGTGCGGATATTGGGACAAGGGGGTTTTGGTCGGAGTTATTTAGCTGTGGATAAACAAAACTCCCAGCAGGAATGTGTGCTGAAGGAGTTTGCACCCCAAGTGGAAACACCCCAAGAGTTACAAAAAGCTAAGGAACTTTTTGACCGGGAAGCAAGTGTGTTGAGGAAAATTAGGCATTCCCAAGTTCCCCAGTTTCATACTTCGCTACAAGCCAAAATCGGGACAAAGGATTTTTTCTTTTTGGTACAGGATTATGTGGAAGGTGATAATTATTACGACATTTTAAATCAGCGGTTGAGTCAGGGAAAGACTTTCAGTGAGGAGGAAGTAATCAATCTTCTGCATAATATATTACCTGTCTTGTCTTATATTCATTCATTGGATATAGTTCACCGTGATATCTCTCCCGATAATTTGATTTTGAGACGTGGGGATAATTTACCCGTGTTGATTGATTTTGGTGGTGTAAAACAGTTACCGGCTTCTCAAGGTTTTTGGTTTACGCAGTTAGTAGGAAATGCGACGTTGCTGGGGAAAAAAGGGTATGCACCAGAGGAACAATTAAGACAGGGAAAGGTATTTAAAAATAGTGACTTATATTCTTTAGCGGTAACGGCTTTGGTATTAGTGACTGGGAAGGAACCCCAGTCTTTATATGATAGTTATAACGGTGTGTGGTATTGGGATAAAGAAATTCAGGTGAGTCCCAAGTTAGCAACTGTCTTAAAAAAGATGGTGGCATATAAACCAAGCGATCGCTATCAAAAGGCTGAACAGGTACTAAAAGATTTACCTACACCCACTGCCATGACAGTGGCAAACGCAAATACAGTGACACCTGTCAAAACTATGCCACCTCCTGTGCATCACCAAAATCCTTATATTACTCGGATGAGAACTAATGTTGTGGCACCTGGTATAAAAGGGGTCAAGGCTATTAGCAGCCGTTTTCATACGAGAACCCAAATGGTAGTGCAGCAAATACCCATGCCAGAATGGTTGCGTCCTTTTGCAGTCAGTTTTCTCGGCACAAGTGCGATCGTTTTAACATGTGCAGGTGTTTGGGCTACTGGTAGTTATGCGGTTAAAGCTGTGTCATCGATTACTGTTCCTTCACTGGAATTGCCCAAAATTCCTACGATTGATAGTCCCAGTGGAAACCCAAAAAATAACAAAACTAGCAAGCGGGAGATTCAACAAGTTTTTGCTCGTTTGCAACAGTTAAATATCTCTTCAGGATTTTTCACAAAAACTGTGAATGAAAGATTTTATACACAAAGACCAAATTTGCAAGGACGCAGTTTAACTAGTAATCCTGAAGATGCAGCCTTGCGGGAGGAATGGAATAGCATTGCTGATGATTTATTGAATAAAATAGAACAAGCTCAATTAAGTACATCAGCCCGCCGCAAATTAGGTAGTTATTCTCAAACGGACTATCAACGTTGGAGACAATTAGCCCAGTCAGGAAGACTAGGTAAATATCAATCAATGGATGAGTTCAAAGCAGATGTCTATGCCAAATTTGAACCGTTGTTTCCTGACCAACAACGTGGTCAACTAAATCAGGAGACTTTCTTGCAAATTTGGTATGCCATGGCTGCTGATACAGCTAGTCAAGCACAGTAACAGGAGAATATTAACTTGCGGGTAACTATCGGGGCGATAATCAGGTTAACGCTATTGTTTTTATCCATGTTGGCTTTTGCTGTGTGGTTAAAGCAATCTGGTGCAATTGAGAATGCACAGTTATTAGAAACTCTTTATCGCCAAGGCAATTATATTGAAGCAGTATTATGGACTTTATTTGCGATCGCATTTCTAGTTTATAGTTACAAGCGCCCATCTGTAATTGCTCAACGTAAAAATCAGTTTACAGCTTTGGTTTTTTTCCTATTTGGATTATCTGATGTGGTGGAAGTGCAAACTGGGGGATGGTGGAAGCCTTGGTGGTTATTTTTATGGAAAGCCAGTTGCGTGATTACGCTGATAGCTTGTTTTGGGGATTATTGGCGAAATCTACCATCAAAGCACGATTCATGAAATTGCACAGGTGACAGATGACCAGTGCTAGGGTGAGAATAAAATCTGACAGCTAACAACTGACAACGGAACTAATGACCAATCTTTATTGTTCACAGGGACACCAAAATCCCCCAGGTAGTCGCTTTTGTCTTCAGTGTGGTGAGAAAATAGTGGCAACACCTATCAACTATGGTATCCAACCAGGACAAAGTTTAAGCGATCGCTATGTGATTGTCCGTCAACTGGGACAAGGGGGGTTTGGGAGGACTTATTTAGCAGAAGATACCAACCGCTTTCGGGAACCTTGCGTTTTAAAAGAATTTTCTCCCCAAGTCCAAACTCCCTATGTGGTACAGAAAGCAGAGGAATTGTTCCAGCGGGAAGCTAGTGTTCTTTATCGATTGCAACATCCCCAAATTCCCCGGTTTCGAGAAATGCTGAGGGTGAATTTGCAAGGCAAGGAATATTTATTTTTAGTTCAAGATTATATAGAAGGTCAAACTTATAATTCTTTATTAAATAGCCGCAAACAACAGGGTTTAACATTTACAGAGTTAGAAGTGCGTCAGCTATTACAGCAAATTTTACCTGTACTAGAATATATCCACTCTTTAGGTGTAATTCATCGTGATATTTCCCCAGATAATTTAATGCTGCGGACTGCTGACCAGTTACCAGTATTAATTGATTTTGGTGGTGTGAAACAAGTTGCAGCAACGGTGGCTTCTCAATATTATCAATCAGGATCAGTTACTTCTCCCCCAGCAGCCACATTATTGGGAAAAATCGGGTTTGCACCACCAGAACAGATGCAAACTGGTATTGTTTATCCCCACAGTGATTTATATGCCTTAGCGGTCACGGTGTTAGTGTTACTGACTGGGAAACAACCACAGGAATTACTGGATACCTATAATTTAACTTGGCATTGGCGCAGGGAAATCACTGTTAGTTCTGCATTGGGCCAGGTATTAGATAAAATGTTATCTACGGCATCAAGCGATCGCTATCAATCAGCCCGTCAAGTATTGTTAGCCCTGAATCCCCAACCAGTCAATTATCCTGAAACTCAGCCACCTATCAGCTATCAGCAAACTCAAACTCTCCCACCCAGTCAAGTTCCCACCTCTGGGACAGTGGCAGTTTCTCCCCCTATTTCTCCCTCACTTCCAGCTTCTTCCTCTTCACCTCCCAGTCGCTGGACACCAACCCTAACTTTCTTCACAACTTTGGTGGTAGCGGGAATTGTTGGTGTGACTTGGTGGGGCATTAATAACGGCAAAAAGATAAATGGTAGTAACCCTGATGTGACAGCTAGTTCCACTCCTAGCCAAACTCAAACTCAAGATCCCTTAGCTAATTATTCCCCAGAAGAAAGACGACGCAAACAAAAATTGAGCGATCGCCGTCAACAATTAGGTATAGATTATAACTTTTATATTGGTTTAGTCAATCAAATTTTTTGGCAAGAAAACCCCAACCTCAAAGGACGTACACTCACCGACAGTCCAGACGATGAAAGTGCAAGGGAAAAATGGGATCAAACAGCGGCAAAATTATTGAACAAGCTGGAGTCTATTAGTTCTAAATCACGGCGATTATTGGGTACTTACACCTCCGCAGAACGCGATCGCTGGAAAGTGGCCATTAACCAAGTTAATGTTGGTAGTCGTTCTTTATATGATTTGGGGGATGCTGCTTTCTTACGTATTTTCCCTGAACAAAGAAGTCAAGATTTTATCGATGAACCAGTGGGACAGGTCTGGTATGCCATAGTTAATGATAAATTCAATGCCATTGTGGAAGGTAGCGCCTTGGCAAAAATAGTTTTTGACACTGGTGCTACTAGTAAAACTGTGAGTGGGACTCTTTCCCCCGGAGGAGGAAAGGTCTTCATTGCTGAACTAGCAAAAGAGCAAAATATGGAAATGGAACTAGAGGCCAATTCCCAAGTTTTGCTATCAATTTATTCTCCCTCTGGTAAAGTGACGCTATTGCAAGATTCCAAACAGCGTAATTTATCTACAACCTTGCCAGAAAGCGGATTTTATGAATTTGTCATTGTTTCCAATGCTTCCCAAGCAGTAGATTATCAACTGACTGTAACCGCAGAAAATCCCCCAGAACCGGAACCTACAGAAACTCCGACAGAAGAACCTACAGAAGCACCCACAGAAGAACCTACACCAACTCCTCAAGATACTCCATAAAAAATAAAATATTGCGGCTAATATACTAGTTTGAAAATGATGACAAGAACTGATAAATGCTGACTAGACCTCTTGTAAAAGTCCTTCGTTGTATTCTTTCAAGATGTCCACTCTAATTTGATGATCAAAATTCTCAATTCCAAAATATTCCTATAGATAATTTATCAAAATGGTAGGGTGTGTTATTGCCACGCCTAAAGCATCGCACAATCAGGCTAATTCAGACCAATTATCACTTTTTTAAAGTTCAAAATCTATATAACCTGAGCACACCTTACTTTTACCAATTCCATAAAAGAATGCGACAGATGCGTAGGTTGGGTTGAACAAAGTGAAACCCAACGTTTACAAGGTTTTAGAGTGTTGGGTTATGCCTTTGCTACGCAACGCTACCGCGAACGGCACACTGCGTGTTCACGCAGTGTCCCGCAGGGATACGTACCTCAACCCAACCTACATCTGTAACAATCATTTTTTAAATTGGTATGAATCTTGACTGTATATTCCAGTTTTTTAATGTCCAAGACATTAAGATTTATTAACAGTTGTGAGATTTTGATTTAGCGACTTCAAAGCAGTTGATAATTTCTCTTTATTAGGTTTAGCTGCTTTCAGTCCAGCCTTGATTTCATCGGCATTATCTTCAATTTTTTTATAAGCATCCGGTGATTTATCTTTAACACCATCCTCAACCTTTGACCAAAAATCCTCAAATTTATCAAATTCTGCTTTTGCTTTGGTAAAGTTACCTGCATTTACATCTGTGGTGGTACTGTTAACAACACCTAATAAAGCATCAAAATTTGTTTTTGGAGTAGCATTATTAGCTGTTGTGCCAGTAGTTTTAGCAGGAGTTTCTGCTGTAGAATTTCCCCCTGGAGATGATTGTGTAGTTGTTTGTTCTCCACTACTACATCCCACCAAAGAAATTAAACTAATTCCAGCAATGATTAAGATTTGAAAATACCGTTTCATCATCTACTTTCCTTTGATATACAAGATTTGGGATTTTACAGTCATTCTTTGACCAATCCAGCATACCTGAATGCTGAAACTAGAAACCCAGAGATTAATGAATAATTTAGTTTCCAGAAATCAAGAATGATGTAAACTCACCTCAGATATTGACCATACATGATAGCCCTGAAAAGGTAAAAAAATCGGTAAAGAAAAACAGCGTCTTGCCTAATTTTCTCACCATACTGGTTGACTTTAAAATTAGTATTTACACCTATCAATTGTTCTACTACTACTAGATAAAAACTATGAAACGTTCATTTCGCAAGTATCACCGTCTTCTAGGTCTAATTATTTCCCTACCACTAATTCTCACAGTATTCACAGGGATGTTAACAACTATTGTTCGTGAGTGGTCTATGAATATAGGTGTTCCTGCTAGCTTACTTCTCAGCATTCATACCGGCGAAATATTTCATCTAGAAGGAATTTATCCTATTTTAAATGGTATAGGGTTGATTGGATTATTAGTAACAGGATTAAGTATGTCCGGATTATTTGCTAAAAAAAACCGACCAAATTCTCAAAATTAGGGATGCAATGGTAAATGTACCTGACAGCACTTACCTGCGCTAACTTGACTTGTAACCATTATATCTTCAGTCTAGGTTTTAGCGATCGCATCAGCTACAGCTAATCCTAGACCAAAACAAGCTTCCCTTTCAGTTCTTGCTTAATCTACTCACCAAAAAGCATGGAAAATTAATAGACATCTGGTGGTAATTAAATGTGCGTGGTTTGAAACCCTTGTAGAGATGTTCCTCTGGAACGTCTCTGCATTCATTTTCACCAGAGGTCTAATGGTATCTGTTCAAGAGTTATTGTCTTTTCACATCTTACAGTAGAGATAACTGCTCATTCGGTGGGTTAAATCCCATATGGTCGTAAGCAGCTTTAGTCGCAACACGACCGCGAGGAGTACGACTTAAATAGCCAATTTGCATCAAATAAGGCTCATATACTTCTTCGATAGTTTGGGTGTCTTCTCCCGTAGCTGCGGCAAGGGTTTCTATGCCCACGGGGCCACCATTGAAGTTTTCAATAATTACACTGAGCATTTTTCTATCTGTCCAATCCAAACCGCAGGGATCTACTTGGAATAGTTGTAAGGCTTCTGCTGCAACAGGTTGACTAATTTCCTTACATGACTTAACCTCTGCATAATCACGGACACGCTTAAGTAGTCTATTTGCTATTCTCGGCGTTCCCCGTGAACGTTTGGCGATTTCTGTCGCACCTTCTGGAGTCACAGGTGTGTTGAGTAATTCGGCGGTACGCAGAACAATTTTACTCAATTCATCAATTTCGTAAAACCGTAATTTTTGAATTAAACCAAAGCGATCGCGTAAGGGTGATGTGAGCGCACCTACACGGGTTGTAGCGCCCACTAAGGTAAACTTAGCCAAGGAAATACTTCTGATTCTCGCACTAGAACCCTTACCCACCGTAATATCTAAACGGTAATCTTCCATCGCTGGATACAAAATTTCTTCCGTCATCCGCGACAAGCGATGAATTTCATCCACAAATAACACATCTCCAGCTTTGAGATTTACCAACAGACCAACAATATCTCTTGGACGCTCCAAAGCGGGGGCGCTAGTAATTTTGCAATTTACCCCCATTTCCGATGCCAAAATCATCGCCATTGTGGTTTTACCCAACCCAGGGGGGCCATACAACAGCAAATGATCCATCACCTCACCCCTGGACTTAGCAGCTTTAATGGCGATATCCAGCACATCCTTCAAGTCTTTTTGACCAATGTAATCAGCAAAGCGATGGGGACGGATACTTTCTTCTTGTTTATCTGTTTCCTCCACCGTGGCTTGCGACTGCAAAATATTTTCATCTGGTGGGGGCGGACTTTTTTTAGACTTTGCTTTTGCCTTTACCTGAGATTCTGGTTGTCCATCTGATTCAGGAGGCTGTTTTCTGGAAGAAATAATCGCCATAATCTCAATTGTGTCAGTGGTCAGTGGTCATGTGTCATTGGCCAGTGGTCAGTAGTCATTTGTGATTTGTCATTTATTCTTCCCTACTGTCACCTGTCACCTATTACCCTATTACCTTTACAATTTATATTCCGAACAACTACCAGGAGTGTAAAGTCACTATGTTATCTAAAAGAATCTTACCTTGCTTGGATGTCAAGGCGGGCAGGGTTGTAAAAGGAGTTAACTTTGTTGACCTCAAAGATGCAGGTGATCCGGTAGAACTGGCTAAGGTTTACAACGATGCAGGTGCAGATGAGTTAGTGTTTCTGGATATTACAGCTACTCATGAAGACAGAGACACGATTATTGATGTTGTGTACCGAACCGCTGAACAGGTCTTCATTCCCTTAACTGTGGGTGGTGGGGTGCAAAGCTTAGAAAATGTTAAAGCTTTGTTACGCGCCGGAGCAGATAAGGTTAGTATGAATTCTGCGGCAGTACGAGATCCTGACCTAATTAACAGAGCAAGCGATCGCTTTGGTAATCAGTGCATAGTTGTTGCTATTGATGCTAGGCGAAGACTTGACCCTGAAAACCCTGGTTGGGATGTGTACGTGCGTGGTGGCAGGGAAAATACAGGTATTGATGCCCTCTCTTGGGCAAAAGAAGTAGAAAAACGTGGTGCAGGAGAGCTATTGGTAACGAGTATGGATGCTGATGGCACTCAGGCTGGTTACGATTTGGAGTTGACGCGAGCGATCGCCGAAGCTGTGGAAATTCCTGTAATTGCTTCTGGTGGTGCGGGTAATTGTGATCATATTCATGCTGCCGTCACCCAAGGGAAAGCAGAAGCTGCCCTCTTGGCATCATTGTTACATTATGGGCAATTAAGTGTGGCACAAATTAAAAATTATTTGCATGAACGCGGCGTTCCTGTCCGCACCATTCTTTAAACCCAAATGTAGCGACCAAGTTCATCACTTCTGGATTCCCCACAGTTGCCTCAAGGAATGTTAATATTAGGGTACTAGTATTAAGAATTATTAAAAAATATGTTGATTCCTATTTTACTTTTTGATGTGGCGCTGGTGGCTTGGTCACTGCACTTAATGGAGAAAGCCTTTGAACATAAGGAGTTTTCCCTCATGCTAGCTGGAACTTTAGTCGCCTTAGCCGCAGCAGCTATGTTGGTAGTGTACTTCCTCATGGGCAATTGTATGAGCTATTTATTAAAAGTTGCTTAACTGCTCACCCAGGTCAAAATTAATTTGGCTAAGGGTTTGGAGAATATGAGATGCTAAAGAAAAAATAAAATTTGACAAAAATAAATTATTAAGCCATAATCATTAATGTATTTTTCGGGGTTATAGCGCAGTTGGTAGCGCACCTCAATGGCATTGAGGGGGTCAGCGGTTCGAATCCGCTTAGCTCCATTCAGAATTAAATCAATAGTCCTCAATTATTGTGACTTTACCCATAACTTTGCCTGTGTGGCAGCAAGGATGATTTTTGCTGTCATCAATCCAGCCGTAGTGTTGATATACATCTGGTAAACTAAATGTATAAGATAAGCTGGGGCAATTATGTCTGATATTAAAACAGAGTTAACACAGAACTTAGACGAAGCCGAATGGGAGTGGCTAATTCCCCATGCACAGAGAGACGCAGTGATTGTCGTAGCTGATGGTTTAGACTTGCTAGATGTAGGAGAAGCGATCGCTAGTGATAACACCGCCTCAGTTCAATTATGGATTGATGAGCAATTAATTACCAAACCTTCACCAGCACAGTTGGGAGAATGGAATAGCGATCGCACCAAACGGTTTAATGCTTTGATTGTGGAACCTTATGTACTGGTACAAGAAAAACCAGCAGCATAACACAAAAACCTCCATAATCAACTAGCCAAAGAATATCTAGAAAAATTATACAAATCTCTAGGTCGTTAAGAAAATTGATTACAGCAATTGATTAATCAGCATTTTGTTGTAACCAGTTTTCTAAATCAGCCATAGCAGAAAAATCAAAAATACTTTCCCCTAATGTTTCTAATTGAGAAATTGATAATTGACGAATTTGTGATGTAATTACTGGGTCTAGATTACCAAAACGCTTTGATAGTTGACGAATAACTAAATTAGCTTCTCCTTGTTGTTCACCTTGTTGCACACCTTGCTGCAAACCTTCTTTGAGGATTTCTTGATACCAGGGTGATTCTCTTAATACTGTCATATCCCACCTCATGATTTGTTGAACTATTGGTATTTCGAGGACAAATGATGCAAAAAATGATAATAATGGTTCTAAATCGCTTAATTGTTCATTTTCTCGCAGTTTAATGACTGCTTCTCTGACAATTGCTTCTTCACCACCTCCTTTGAGAATTGGTACAAAGGGTAATAGACTTGCTAAATTTTCTTGAAATACTAAACTAGCTTCAATTTCCCAGAGATTAATTACTCGATAGTCTTGATAACTTTTCACTCCCATAAATTCGTGTTGATAGAAGTTGGGAATGTTGGGTGTTTTGGTATGGGGTAAAATATTGATAAGTACAGGATAAATAGGTAAATTATAGCGTTCTCTGGCTAGAGCAATATAAGCCGTCATTCTCAGAGGCATTGTCTCGTTATAACGCAATTGTAGCTCATTGAGAATTAAAAATTCTCCTTGTGGATTTTCGACTTTTATGAGTACATCATTATCGCGGCTAACCCATTGAAACTCTGAAGAAATAAATTCCTTAACCCGAATATCTTTTCTTTGTGTTACCCATTGTACCCAATTATCCGGGGCGAGACTTATTAGGCGTTTACTACCAATGTCTACTTTTTTGGTCATGAATTAATAAATGGAAAATTAAAAATAAGGGGGTAATTCTTAATTGAGTTAGTATCACTGTATCAGAAATGCCTAATGCTTTGAGTTTTGAATTCTGTTGATAATTCCCCTCACTGTCTCAGCATCGGGGGATTGGATACGCTGTAATATCTCCAAAGACTGCTGTAAATATTCCAGTGCAGTCACAAAATTTCCTTTTTCATCTGCTAACAACTGCCCCAACATTGCCAACGTTATCGCTTGACCTTGAATATCCCCAATACTTTCTTTGATTTCTAAAGACTGCTGGTAGAGGGTAATCGCATCGTTGGTTTTTTCCGTGTTGGCGTAGAGATTAGCTAATTGGTGCAATGTCGCGGCTTTACCTTGAACATCCCCAATATCTTCAGTGAATTCTAAAGACTGCTGGTAGAGGGTAATCGCATTGTCAATTTTTCCCGTGTTGGCATAGATAATAGCTAATTGGTGCAACGTCGCGGCTTTAGTTTTGACATCCCCAATGCCTTCAGTGAGTTGTAAAGACTGCTGGTAGAGGGTAATCGCATCGTCGATTTTTCCTATGTCGGCGTAGATATTAGCTAACCCGTGTAAAGTCGCGGCTTGACCTTGGACATCCCCAATATCTTCAGTGAGTTGTAAAGACTGTTGGTAGAGTGTGATCGCATCGTCAATTTTTCCTGTGTTGGCGTAGATATTAGCTAACCCGTGTAAAGTTGAAGCTTTACCTTGGACATTGTTAATGCCTTCTTCGATTTTTAAAGACTGCTGGTAGAGTGCGATCGCATTGTCGATTTTTCCCGTGTTGGCATAGATAATAGCTAGGTTATGAATAATGGCAGCTTTGTCTTTTTCGTCCTTTGCTGGACAGAGTTCTAGTGCTTGTTGATAATGTTGCTGTGCTTGTTCAATTTCTCCAAGTTCTTTTTCAGAACGAGCTAAATTACCAAGAATTGTATAGCTTTCAACAGTATCTAAAGTAGATTTGCATAGATGTAAGGTTTCACGAAATCGACTTTTATTAATCCAGTTATTTGCCAAAATCGTTCCAACTTCTGAGGCAATTTCCCCTTGTTTCCCCAACAACGCTAACCGATGAATTTCTAACTTTTCTTCCTCTGTTGAACTTTCTGCTTCTTCCCACCACAGACGGTACAACACCTCAGCCGCTTGTTGATGCAGTGTTTCTAAATTAGTAGGTAACTTTAATGGCAAAATTCGCGGTACACGCAAAGACTGATCAGGACTAACTTCCAACAATCCCAACGCCACTGCGCGATTGATATAATCTGCCAAATTGGGGATATGTTCACAAACTGCGGTTAATGCTTCCCTGGGGACTGGTAACTCAAACACCAAACCCAGCGTTAACATTTCCTGCATCGTTTCATCCATTTGTTGCAGCAAAACGTCAGCTAAAACCTGTTCTCGCAACTCCACCGCATCAACTTCTAAACGATTGAGAATTGCCACCACATCAACACTATCAACACTCTTATCCCCCATCCTCGCTTGCGGGGAGGGGGTTAGGGGGTGGGGTTCTGCTTGCAAAATCTTATCCAACCATTCCAACAACCGAGGATTTCCATCAGCTAACCTCTTCGCTTGAGATTTCAAATTTTCATCTACCTGAGATGATGTTTTAAAAGCCTGAAGACGATTACACTTTTTTCTTAAATCTGCCCCCCGCATCCCTTCCAAGGGCTGTTTATAGAAATACTGCAACTTGCTAAATTCAAAGTCATAACGACAGGTGAGAATTAAGCGGTGATTGGTGTATGTTTCCCGAATTGCCCAAACCAAAGCCGTTAAAACCTCTGCTGCTGCTGTTTTCAACACAAAGCTATCCTGACGAGGTTCTAAATTCACCTCAAAATCATCCAACACTAACAAAAACGGCTTTTCCCCTGCGTCCGGCAACTGCTGAAATACCCGCTTCAACCTAAATTTCAATTCCTCATCAGGATTTTGTAGCTGTTTGCGTTGTTCGTTATCATCCAACTTTTCCACCAACCGACTAACTAAACTTGGTTCATCAATTCTCCCTACCAAGACAACACGCTGAAAAGTTGGTAGTCGGTCACAAAGTCTAGCTGCTAAACTACTTTTACCTAAACCACCCATGCCATGAATTAATACCCCTATTTCTTCTGTGGATTGAGTCAACCTCTTTAAACAATTTTGCAACTGACGACGACGACCTACAAAACTCTCACGGGTGCAGACTTTTGTTTTTTGAGTTACAGGATCTAAAAATTCGGTGCTAACAGAAGGTGGAGGGGGAGCATCCCAAATGTGTAAGTTTATTTTTTGCTTGAGTTCAAGACTTGAAATAAACGAACCACGTTCGCGAAGCGTGCCGAAGGCATAGGAGCGAAGGACACGTTCGCGTAGCGTCCCGTAGGGATAGGTAAGAAGGAAGAAGAGAGTTTTTGGTGTTGCTGCGGTTATTTTTGCAAAATTGGGATGCTCCCGGTGGAGGTGCTGGTTTCCATCCAGAAGTACCTTTAGGTTTCACCAATTCCCCTGGTATACTATCTGCGGCATATAATCTTAATAAATGCCAATCTCGCGCCTTGTTTTTGATTAATGTTTGATAGGTACTGGCAACCGCTTCGGTAATTTGCTTTCCTGCTGCTAATTCTTTATATAATGTGGCTGCGGCTTCTGTCGCATCAGATTCTAAAACCTTTTGTCCCCATCCTAAAACGGCTTTTGCACCAGCATTTAGCAATTCTTCTGCCATTGAAGGCACAGAACCATAATTAGCACCATCACCACCAACTTGTCCAGTGCGACAACCAGAAAGGAAAATCAATTTGGGTAATCGAAATTGTAGTGCTGTAGCGATATCATCTGCACTAGCATAATCAGCTTCTCCGGTTTCCGTTTCGGTAATAAACTGGGGTTTACCATCGCTAATTGTGGCATGACCGGTAATATGGAAAATATCAAAATAATCTTTACCGTAATCTGCAACTAAATAACCCAACTCGGAATCATCTGCACTAGCATAATCAGCTTCTCCGGTTTCCGTTTCGGTAATAAACTGGGGTTTACCATCGCTAATTGTGGCATGACCGGTAATATGGAAAATATCAAAATAATCTTTACCGTAATCTGCAACTAAATAACCCAACTCGGATAAACAACCGCTTTCTTCTACTGTCAAAGCTAAAGGTTGTCTTCCTGTGGCTTCTAAAATTCGTGGTTCTTCTGCTTCATAATCTAAAATTGGTTCTACTCCTTGGGGAGAAGTAGCCATAAATAAGACTTCCAAAGCGCGGTTTTCTGGGTTTTTCTCTACAGTTAACGTTTTTACCGTGTTCGACGATACCCACCGCACGGGTATAATTGACCGTTGCACCAGAAAGCTTTTACCATCGTGCAGAACTTCCCAAGGTAAATGGGCAAGTTTTTCAGCCGTTGCAATGGCTAAAATGATTCCTTGACGCTGATACTGGTTGATGAGTTTTTGTAACCATCTGTCACTCCCATCTAACCAGTTATACAGCCGTTGTCCTGTGACTGAGTAATCTTCAGCATAAGAGGAAACGTAATAATCTCTTTCTGCTAACTCGATTAAATCGGTAATTTCGCTCAAGGAGAGCGACCTTTTTTCGTATTTGTTGTAATTATCAGTAAAGTAGCGTAACTCTACGTAATTACCTGCAATTTCCTTCAGGTCAAGGTGAAGAATCTGCACGGGATGATTTTAGTATCTAAGATTCTAAAATTTGGCGAATTTGCTCAATTGTGGCATTTTCTAACAGTAATCGTCTACCATTACGACCGACAATCAGAACTTTAGCAATTCTTTTACCCGACTGGTTCTGTTTATACTCTAAATACCATTTACGAATTTGTTCGGCAATGGCAATTGTCCCACCAACTAAACCAACTATAGTTGCTACTGTGGTAATGACTGCCTCTTTTTTGATATCTTCCGACTCTACAGTATAGTTACCAGTTATACCCTCAATTGCTAAAAGCTCTTCTGTAGCTTGGATGGCATCTTCACCTTCAATAGCAAATTTAATTTCTGTCATAAATTTAGCTAAAAATATCACTTAATAATTACAATACTATCGTCATAAAACTTACGCTAAAGAATAGTTATTAGCATAAATACCGCAGATTTTACTTGAGTTACAACGATAGCGGGCAAGATGCCCGCACTACAAAACTGATATTATTTATGTCTGTGCCGCATCAACCTCAAATACCCTCAGGACTAATGAATATCTGATTTAAGGGCCTACTCTAGTTACTTGCATACAGCCGTTACGATTGTTATAAACTTGTAAAATTGCGTATTGATTGGGATTAACTAAAAGAGCCACATATTGAGCCGCACTGACACCACTATCACAAATTGTTTTTGGTTCACCAGCACTTAAAGCCCGGTCTGACCATGTACATTGACCAGGAGATAAACCTTGAACTGCTGCCCCTACTCCTGGTTTAAATTTGATACGTACACCTTGATTACCATCATTTTGGATACTCAATGTACCACCACCACGACATGTGAGAGGATAACTTTGTTCAGCGTGGGCTGCATCTATACTGAGCATAGGTGACAAGATGGTAACGATAGCGGCGATACTGGAAATACGTGATAAGGTGTTCATTTTTTAACTCCTTGTGATGAGTCAGTTAATGATGCTTGAGTTTCTATATTGTTTTAGGTCTAGGGAAAGAATTTTATGCAGTGCTAGGAATGGTAAGGAAGCCAAATTGTGAAACAACTACCCTTTCCTTGTTCGCTGTTGACGCTGACTTTTCCACCGTGCATTTCGACAATGCGCTTCACTAGTGCTAGTCCTAAGCCTGTTCCTTCATATTGACGGTTGAGTTTGCTGTCAATTTGCATGAAGGGTTGAAACAATTTATTGATGTCCTGTTCTGCAATGCCAATTCCTGTGTCGATGACAGAAATACACAGGAGTGGAAGGGATAGGGAAGACAATAGTTGATCTGAGGTAATATTGTTGGGCTTCTGGTCTGTGAAGACTGAGACATTGAGTGAAATTGAGCCGTTGTTGGGAGTAAATTTAACAGCGTTGTTGAGGAGGTTAATGAGTACCTGACGCATCCGTCGTTCATCTAGCTCAATTTTAGGTAAATTGTCAGGAATATTGGTAGTGATATGAAGCTGCTTTTGTGAGGCTATTTGTTTGATGAAAATTAGACTGGCTTCACATAGGTGTTTAATGGAAACGGAATTCAGCTGCAATTCTAGTTTGCCGGATTCAATTTTGGATAAATCGAGAATTTCGTTAATTAGTTCTAGTAGATGTTTACCACTACGCTCAATTGTAGCGATCGCTTTTGCCTGTTGTTCATTAATAGGCCCAAACACTTTATCCAGAACACACTCAGACATGCCTAAAATGGCATTGAGAGGTGTGCGTAGTTCATGACTCATATTCGCCAAAAACTCATCTTTAAGGCGAGTAGCACTGGAAAGTTCTAAGTTAGTATGGGCTAATTGCTCATTGGTTTGTTGTAATTTGAATTCTGCTTGTTTACGAGCAGTAATATCTGTTAATGTGCCGATATAACCGATGATTTGGCCTGATAGGTCAATTTCCGGTAAGGCATGGATATAAAACCAAGACACTCTACCATCTGGTAATAAATGTCTGCCTTCGTTGCAAAACAATTGTCCTGGTTGAGTGGTTTGAGTCCATTTTCGCCATTGTCTATATAAGCGATCGCTGTCTTCTGGGTGCAAAGTCTTGACCCATCCCATCCCTAAGGCTGTCTGTGGTTCTCGACCAGTCAATTGAGACCAGTAATTATTGACATAAACACAATTGACAGCCGCATCAAATCGGAAAATAGCCACTGGTACTGTTTCCGCTAAAGTGGCATAACGGCGTTCACTTTGAATTAAAGCTGCTGTACGCTCTTCCACTCTAGCTTCTAGTTCCTGATTAAGTTGTTGTAGTGCTGTTTCCGCTAAAATTCGCTCAGTAATATCCACAGCTACTCCACCCACAATTGCTAGACCAGTGGTGTCTGGTAAGGGGAATTTATAAACTAGAAAATCCCCTAGAGTTCCGTCTGTTCTTGGTGCTTTTTCGATAGTTTCTAGGGCTTGCTGAGTTTGTGCCACTTGGCGAATATTATCCACAAATTGCTGCGCTATTTCCGGTGGATAAATATCAAATACTGTTTTTCCTAGTAGGTCTTCGATGGTTTCAGCTTTCACATCAAACAGACGCAGATAAGTTGCACTGACATAGAGAATGCGACCGTTTTCGTCGGTAATCCAGGCAGCAGCAGGACTATTATTCATAAATGCCTGAAACCGATTTTCACTGGCTTGAAGGGCGTTAGCTGTTTGTTTACGCAGTGTGATATCTTCGATGACGGAAATAAAATATTTGGGTGCACCCAAGCGATCGCGTACCAAAGAAACTGTTAAGTTAATCCAGACAATGGAGTTGTCTTTACGGATATAACGTTTTTCTAGTGCATAGGTGTCTATTTCCCCTCTCAGCAGGATATTAGCTTGCTCTAAATCATCTAACAAATCCTCAGGATGGGTAATATCCTGAAAGGTTAAATTCATCAGTTCCGATTGAGTATAGCCAGCGATGTCACAGAAGCGTTGATTAAGCCTGAGGAAATATCCATCCAAGGATACATGAGCAATCCCCACTGCGGCCTGTTCAAAGGTACTACGAAATCTCTCTTCACTTTCTCGGAGAGTTTCCTCAATTTTTTGCCGTTCTACTAATTCTGCTTGCAGTTGTTCATAGGCACTTGCTTGTTGAATGGCGATCGCTAGTTGTACTCCTAATTGATCTAATAAATCTAGTTCTACATCTTGCCAGTGACGGGGTGCAGAACATTGATGAGCTATTAATAATCCCCATAATTCGTGGTTGACTAGAATTGGTACAACCAAATTGGCTTTGACTTCAAATTGTTCCAGCAGATGGATATGACAATCGGTTAAACCTGCTTGATAAATATTATCTATGGCTCGTTTTTTGCCGTGACGATAGTCGTGGTTGATTTTCACTCGTTCTTGAAAACAAGTATCTTGAATTTGCACATCTATAGATGTACTCCATCCAGGTAGCACCGATTCAGCCACAATCTTACCGCTCATATCTGGCTGAAATTGATAGACAACTACTCTATCTGTTTTGAGAAATTGGCGGACTTCTGTGGCAGTAACTTGTAAAATTTCCTTGAGTTGTAGGGATTGACGAATCCGTAGAGCGATCGCTGCGATAATTTGTTGCTGTTCTCGACTTTGTTCTAGCTGTCTAGCTAAATGTATCTTTTCTACTGCTTGATGAATGGTGTGTTGCAAAATAGAAGCAGTCAATTCCCCTTTCACTAAATAATCTTGGATACCGCTTTTCATCGCACGTACAGCAATGATTTGGTCTCCTTGTCCAGTCAGCATAATTACAGCTGATTGATGGTTGCTAAAATATGGGCGAAATTCTTCTATTAGTTCTAGTCCATCACTATCTGGCAACAAATAATCCAGTAAAATAATCTCTGGTCTTTCTTGTGGAGTAGCAGCTAATGCTTCTGTAGCAGTTTCAAACTCCAAAATGCGGTATTTGTATAATGTATCTTTCTGTAAAAATTTACAATAAGTTGCCCTATCTTCAGGATTATCATCAATCAAAAATATCGTAAAAACTGATTGATAATGATTAATCTTACTAACATTGGTAAACATCCTACTTTCACAAAATATTTCTGACACTTCTTATAGTTTTGAATGTTTTATAGCATTGATTTCAACTACCCTTTTGTTCCTGCTTCTTGTCTATGTCTATGAACTGCCTTCAACTACACAGAACCAGTACAGCAGGAAAAGCTTATGTGTGTTTTGTTACCAAAAATCTTTTTATCAGGGTTTATTTTAGATGAATATCACTGCGAAAATCGTCAAGTTTATGATTAAATCTGAATCTAGGAATATTTCAGATTTAGCATTAATAGATACAGTTTATCATATTTTTAATTAGCACAAATGGTGATATTTCGTTAATATTGGTTTACTATTTAATACATTTTTTAATTAATTCTCAGTAAATAACGCAAAAATGGTGAGGACACCAGAAAAATTTATCCCTGCCAGATTGAGTCTGATTGCGGCTAGAATTGTTACGATATTTTCAGATTAGACGTTGAAGCCTTGATTCAATCTGAAACCTTAGAACTACTAGAATGGCATCGCCTCTGCCAGCACCTTTCTACCTTTGCGGCAACTAAGTTAGGGGCGATAGTTGCGCGTAACCTACCAATTCCCAGCACTCAGGCAGAAAGTGAACAGTTGTTAGCTCAAACGAAGGAAGTCTATCAACTAGAAAGTCACTTGAGTCCTGGCCTATCATTTGAGGGCATTCAAGATATTGGTGATTCCCTGGAACGGGCAGAACTGCAAGGAATTTTGTCTGGGGAAGAACTGTTAAATATCGCTACTACTCTATCAGGTGCGAGAAATTTACGTCGGTCTATCGACAACCAAGAAGATTTGCCAATTCTGAGTGAGTTAGTTGCTGATTTACGGACTTACCCAGAGTTAGAGCAGGAAATTCACCGTTGTATTGATGAAAGGGCCCAAGTTACCGACCGCGCTAGTCAGAAATTAGGGGAAATTCGCGAGGAGTTGCGTCGATTACGCAGCCAAATTACTCAAAAACTGCAAAATATCATCCAGGTTAAATCTAACGCCCTGCAAGAACTGATTATTACCCAACGGGGCGATCGCTTTGTTATCCCCGTGAAAGCACAGCAAAAGGATGCGATTCCTGGTATCGTTCATGACACATCCACCAGTGGCGCAACCCTCTACATTGAACCCAATAGCATTGTGCCCATGGGTAATCAATTACGCCAAGCCTTAAAAAGGGAGCAGGTAGAAGAAGAAGCCATTCGTCGGGTGTTAACTGAGCAGGTAGCAGCCGTCAAACCAGATTTAGAAAGATTATTAGCTATTGTCACCACTTTGGATTTGGCTACAGCTAGAGCTAGATATAGTTACTGGTTAGGGGCAAATCCTCCCCGGTTTATTCAACGAGAAGCACAGGAAATCATTACCCTGCGGCAGTTGCGCCATCCCTTGTTAATTTGGCAGCAGCAACATGAACAAGGCCATTCAGTAGTGCCTGTAGATTTACTTATTAGTCCTCATATTCGGGTCGTTACCATTACTGGCCCTAATACTGGAGGTAAAACAGTAACTTTAAAAACATTGGGATTAGCTGCCTTAATGGCCAAAGTGGGTTTATTTGTTCCTGCCCGTGAACCAGTAGAAATGCCTTGGTTTGGTCAAATTTTGGCAGATATTGGGGATGAACAATCTTTACAACAAAGTTTATCGACTTTTTCCGGTCATATCCGTCGCATTAGTCGAATTTTAAATGCCATTAGTGAGCAAACAAGGGATGAATTACCTGACTCCCTAGTATTACTAGATGAAGTGGGAGCAGGGACAGATCCAGCAGAAGGAAGTGCCTTAGCGATCGCTTTACTCCAGTATTTAGCTGAACATTCCCAATTAACCATTGCCACCACCCACTTTGGTGAACTCAAGGCTTTAAAATACGACGATGCTCGGTTTGAGAATGCCTCCGTCGAATTTAACGAAACTACCCTCTCACCTACCTATCGTCTGTTGTGGGGCATTCCTGGACGCTCTAACGCCTTAGCTATAGCCCTACGACTCGGTTTAAAACCAGAGGTGGTAGAAGCAGCTAAAACCCAAGTGGGAGAGGCCACAGATGAAGTCAACCAGGTAATTGCCGGTTTAGAAGCCCAACGCCGCAGCCAAGAAACCAAAGCCGCAGAAGCCCAGGAATTATTACGCCAAGCGGAAAAGCTGTATAAAGAAGTTTCCACCAAAGCCGCAGCATTACAGGAGAGGGAACAAGCTTTACGGGCTTCCCAAGAAATTGCCGTCCAACAAGCAATTAACCAAGCCAAAGGGGAAATCGCCCAGGTCATTCGGCGCTTACAACAAGGAACACCCACAGCCCAAGATGCCCAGCAAGCCACCAACGCCTTAAACCAAATTGCCCAGAAACATCAACCAGCACCACCACCCAAACCCAAACCAGGGTTTATGCCCAAAGTAGGCGATCGCATTCGTATTCCTAAATTAGGGCAAACTGCTGAAGTATTAACTGCACCCGATGCAGATGGGGAGTTAACGGTGCGATTTGGGATCATGAAAATGAACGTCAAACTCCAAGACGTAGAATCTTTAGACGGGCAAAAACCAGAACCCATAGCTAAACCCAAGGCCGCCCCAACTCCAGTGACACCACCACCCACACCGGCCCCCGCTATTCGTACCTCCAAAAATACCGTCGATTTGCGCGGAAAACGGGTAGCTGATGCCGAATATATTTTAGACAAAGCTATTTCCGAAGCCACTGGCCCCTTGTGGATTATTCACGGTCATGGTACAGGTAAATTGCGGCAAGGTGTTCACGCCTTCCTGCAACAGCATCCACGCATTAGCCACTATGAAGGTGCAGAACAAGCAGATGGCGGTAGTGGAGTCACTATTGCCCATGTGCAGTAACGGAAAAATCAATCCTCTATCTATAGGGATAAATTGCTGATTGCTAATTACGATTTATTTCACAAGCACTAGCAATTACACGGATTGTGGCTAATTTATGAAAGATAAGTTGAATTTTTGTCTCATCGTCAATTGAGATGTTGATTCTGGTGGCAAACTGTTGCCAGATTCTCTGCATCAGGGTAGTTAATTCAACATCGCCAGTCCCAGCACAACACCTCTCACCCCATATCCCCATCCAAATTTTGGTGGATTAAAATTAGTTGCCCTTTTTTAAATATCTGAAATTTAATGCCAATTTGATTTAGATAACAAAATTTATGCCTGCAAATCTAGACTTTGATTTATACCAATTGTCCGTTAAATGAAAACATCAATGCACGAAAAGCCAGACAGCAACAGACTTTTCAACTTGATATTTGTTTTCTGTTTTTGCACATAAATACCCTTAAAGCAATGCTGTTTACTCAACTGATTCAACAATAAACATAGGAAACCTATATTCATGCCTAAGAGTCTGGTTTCAAAATGGGTAACAGCAACCGCCTTTCTCAGCCTGATCACCTATGCTAAAAGTTATGCACTCGGTCGCTAATTCCGCCACTCCAACCTCCCAATGGGAGGACTTAAACCAAATTGCTGCCCCTAGCTCAATTCAATGGGAAAATATCAAAACCCAATTAGATTTAGTGCTGTTGGCCCTAGAAACACTCACAGGCATTGGTTCTGAGGCCATGCTCTCGGCGGCAATCAATTTAAACTTAGAGTCAAAAGTACCAGACCGCGTAGCTTTGTGGCGACTACGCCAATCAAACCCGCTGCGTAAAGGTCAGGGAGGGCGCAAAAAGCTGGATATAGAAGAAGCGCGATCGCTAGTTCTGATTATCTGCTACTTAGCTAAACAGCATCAGGAATTAATTCGTCGTGCTGTTGGGTTATTAGAGCAAATGGCGGCTACTAACCGAGAACCTCATCAAACTGCTTTACTGGGAGATTATATTGATGCTTTTTGCAACACCTACCAAGAACGGATGGAAGAAGACGAACATATCTCTACAGATTTGCTGACCAAGTTAGCACTCAAATTGCTTGTAGATTTATTATTTTACAGTGCTTCAGGTGGACATCGGCGTTTGTGGTTAGCACTGATAGACCGTGCCACAAAACAGTTTTAGATTTTCGATTTGCGATTGATGATAACTCATCCCAACATCTAAAATCCAAAATCCAAAATTCCCAATCGTCTCCCTTCCCATTCCTCCTATGCCTCGATCTAATTCTGTTATCCGTCGCTACACACCGCCCAGTTGTACCCTGGAAATCTGGGCCCAAAGCTCGCCTTTATCCCGTTGGATGGGAACAACTGTCCTCAAAGACTTACGATTTGAATTACATTTTGATGCTCCCGGACTACCCTCAGAAAGTAAAGTAGCTATAAGGGGCGATCGCGATCAACTCCAAGCTTTGTGTGATGTCGTCACCATCTACGTTCAAGAACTTCTTCACCAGTCCGCCGATAATTTTTGGCTCAGTTTCTCCACATCCCTTCCCTCTACTTCCATTCCTGAACCATTAGAATCACCAGATACTCATCCCCCTACCTTTTCTGCCCAAACCATCAATCCTGTTGCTAACCAAATACCAGAAGCAAAAATTTATTTAGAACCTAGTGAAAATTTAACCCATAAATTATTTTTTGGTTCCCTCGCCCATCCCACATCTGGCCCCTATATTCAACTCAGTCTTTTACAACTATTTGATTTAGCAACAGCCCTAGATGAATATTCTGCCGATGTCATGGCATTACCAAATCTTGGCCATGAAACATCTTCTGTCACCTTACCTACTTGGGCCCCAATTGCCGCCGTATTAGTATTAGCTGTTGGTTTAGCTCCTTTCACTTGGCAATATGCCAGCCAACGCCAATCAAATCAAACCCAAACAGCTAGCAAACCTAATTCCGAACCAGCTAACTTAGCCCTCCAACCCAGTCCTCCGCCCAATCTGCCTACACCTCAACCAGCAATTTCTCCCTTAATTTTACCCCCAGCCCCTAGTAGTAGTAACCCCATTCCTTTACCTACTTTAGGTGCATCCCCAGCAATACCATCAGCATCCATTCCTAACCCTCTCACAGTCCCCAACTCCACAGCTAATACATCCCCACAAAAGACACTGGATATATTAGGGCAAACTAAACCCCCTCTCAGTGCTAACCCAGCATTATCATTACCAACCAAAGCCCCCAATACTCGCCCAAATCCCGCAGGGGTTATTTCTCCCACAAATATCACGATTGCTAGCAGTCAAGCTGCTGCTAATCTCAACACCAAACGCGCACCAACTAATATTTCCCCTGTTCCTCAACCACTAGCCTCTCCTATCGCCCCTCCTCTTCCCTCTGCTGCCCTAGATTTACAACAACTCAATCGAGAAATTTCTACACCTGCTGATGCTACTGCTGGAGCAAGTAATGATTTAGTCACAAAATTGCGAGCAGCACGCACCACCACTGCTTCTGAACCAGCAAAAACAGCTACATTATTTGACACACCACAAATAGCAGAAGCCAGAGATTACCTGAAAAAACGTTGGCAACCACCGACGGGCTTATCAGACACCCTAGAGTACAGTCTAATGTTGGGCGTTGACGGCATGATTGAGAGGATTTTGCCTTTAAACCAAGCAGCAAGGCAATATGTTGATAATAGTGGTATTCCTGAAATTGGCACACCCTTTGTCTCAGCCAATAAAGCTGGTCAAAGTCTCAGAATCAGAGTTGTGCTGAGTCCAGATGGTAAGGTGCAAACTTTCCCAGAAACACCATAGTTCAATGAAGTATCCATCTGAGTCTAATCTGTCTTGTGGTGCGGGCCAAACAGCCCGCTACTGGTTTACCTGAAACTGTTCCCACATTTGCTTGTAAGCATTCTCCATCTCACGAGTAAACTGCTTACCATTCCATAAACGTGCAGTTTGTCTTGATTGACGTAACTGCCAGGATATTTGCTGCCTTAAATTTTCATCCTTACCTAACCGCACACCCCACTCTACATACTCTTCATCACTCCAAGCAATACCTTCTGTAATTCCTGCATTCATCATCATGGTATAGCTGTTCCGGGCTGCAAATTGCTCTCCCACTCTAGTGACGATGGGAATACCCATCCACAGGGTTTCGAGGGTCGTGGTAGCACCGTTGTAGGGATAAGTATCTAATACCACGTCAGCAATGGCTAAATTAGCTCTGTGAATAGACTCAGTAGGATCGGCAGACAAGAATTTCAATCTCGAAAAATCTACCCCTTCTTCTGCGGCTATTTTGTGAAAAAATTCTTGAATCGAATCTTCTTGAGCGCTACCTTTAATTAAAAAGTAGCTATTAGGAACTTCTTTGATAATTTTCATTTGCCATCTTGTGGTTTCAGGATGGCGTTTGTATCCTCGTTGAGCACTCAAATAAACCACCGCATCATCAGGAATATCTAAATCTTGACGACGTAAAGTTGGTACACCCACTTCAAAACCATCAACAGCCACATATGTGTGAGGTAAGCGCCAAATTTTCTCAGGGTAATAATTTTGTGCTGAATGTGGCAATACATAAGGGTCAGCAATAAAATAATCAACAGCAGGTATGCCAGAAGCGTCCCAACCCAACCAAGTAACTTGAATTGGTGCAGGTTTAAGGGCTATAACTTCACTGGTAATATCTAAAGTAATGCTATCTAAATCAACTAAAATATCAATATCATCTGCATAGATTGTTTCGGCAATTTCTAAGGCATCCATATCTAATTTATGGGCTTTATCTGCCTTATGGGTGTAAAGTTCTTGGAGAAAATCATCGACTAATCTGTAATTAACTAGATAAGCATAAATTTCAAATTCATCACGATTGTGATGATCAAATAACCACCTAGCTAACCAGCCTACAGAATGCCTTCTTAGGGCGTAGGAAACATATCCTATCTTTAATTTGCGGGCAGCAAGTGTTTTTTTCTGTTTATTAATGCAGTGTTGAGAATATCGTTTTGCCTGGTCAGGAGCAAGAGCTTGAATATTATTTTGGAATATTTGTGCTATTTGGTTATGTATTGTTCTAAATTGTGCTGGGCTATCTTTAATATGTGGTATAGCAAAGGATGGTGTGAGTAACCGCAGCGTCCTGACTTCATCAATGGCCAGGGGTTGGGCTTGAATAAATTCTGCTTGAAAATACTCTAATTCTCGACTGGTTGCACATATTTCTTCCCAATATCCACCAGCACTCATCAACCCACGTAACAATAAATGAGCAGCAAAAATTTTGTCTGCTAATTCTGTGGATAAAGCCAGACATAATTTAGCTTTCTCTATTCCCTGTTCATGATTTTTAGCATCTTGATAAAAAATAGCTAAATGTCTGAGAATTTCTACATTATTAAAGTCTAGACGCAAATATAAATCTAAGATTTGGGCAGCAAGTTGGGGATTTTTGAAGGTATGTCCGATTTTAACAGCAGCACTTAAAACTATGAAAAATATTTTTTGCGGATGCTCAATATAATTTAAACAAGCTGCTAATAAATCTGGAGATGATAGGTGTAAATTTGGTGTATCAAATACTTGCTCTAAGACTTTTAATAATAATTCTAAATTTAAGCTGGTTTGGGGATGTTGTTTTAATAATTCAATAATGCCTAATTCCTGTAATTCTGTTTCTTCACAGTTACCAATTTTGATGGAGAGCAACAGAATTTTTAAGTTATTATTAATGTTCTGGGGATTAATTTCTCGAATATGTTGGCAAATTGTCCAAGCTAGAGATAATTCTCCTAATTTTTCTTGTCTTTGTGCTTCTGACTCTAAAATTTGTAGCAGTTCCTGTGTATATATTTCTATGGTGCTATCTTCAGCTTCTGCTAATGGTAGCATCCAAGTCATTTGTGCTTCTGTTTCTTGTCCTTGTAACAGCAAAGATAATCCCAAATGCCAATAATTCGATACTACTTCAGGGGCAGCAGTAATGGCTTGTTCATATAAATTTGCAGCTTGGATGTAGTTTCCTACCTGAAAGGATTGTGTAGCCTGTTCCTGGTAACTAATAATATTATTCATTTGAATATTCGTTGAGCAAATTGGAGATTAATTAAGCAAACATTTTAAATAGAATTAAAGTGGACAGAGAAAATTCTACCCACTTTAGCAGTATAATAAATTAGCTTATTAATTAAAGCTTGGTTGTATATTTAAGTAAGGTGAGTCAGTTGATTGCCCACCTACTAACTCAATTGATTACTTAACGAGGCTGTAATCAGTTGGACATTCAGGAGGGGTTGTTCCACCAGTAAATGTTGCGTCTGTTTCACCATTAAGAGCGTTGTTGATGTTGATAGGTTGGTTAGCTTCACAAAGGATGGCTACGGTAGTAGCTTCGCTGCTATCACCCAATGTGCCTATACCTACACCACCAACATAGGCTTTGATAGGTGCAGAGGATTCTTTAGGTTGGGCACGGTTAGATACTGTGGTTTGACCACTGCCACCATTGGCGATTTTGTATTGGTAGTTTTGTGTTTGGGTGTTGATACCAAGACCTAATTTAGCAAAACTATCGTTATCAGCAAAAACGTTATTTTCTGCGTAGTAAGCTTGTTGAGCGCGGTTCATTGAACCGATATAAGTTTTAGCTTCGGACTGCTTGGCTTTGTTAGCTTGGTTAAGGAAGGAGGGGAGAGCGATCGCAGATAAAATACCAATAATGATAATAACAACCAACAACTCAATCAAGGTGAAACCTTCTTCGTTGTTCTTTTTATTCAGGATATGTTGCAAAAATTTAACTTTAAGATCGGTTTTCATTGCTCTGGTTCCTTGGGCAAGGGTGTTTTTTGATTTCTAAATGTAAGTTACCCACTTCCGATCACTTTCATATCACTTGCAAAAAAAATTTTTTTTATTCTCCTTTCCAAGTTCTAGATGTCCCTACTAGAGCGATTTTCATCGATTTTGCTTTTCTCCTAATAGCCAAGAGATACTGACCAAGCTGGCATTCTTTACCACATCTATAGGTAATAATGAACAGTATTATTACTATGTTTAGACTGGCGAGATTTTGCCAGTATTGATTAACACTCAAGCATGAGATAACCCAGTTCCTCTAGTTTCAACAGTAGCTGTTTGATGACATCAAATATTTGCTGTTCATCGTTGGGTGCTAAGGTAACAGGATCTATAGGTCTGATTTGCTGCCATCGTTTTGCTAACGAAATAATAGTTTGCGGTTGTTCTAACAATGGAACCAAACAAGGAGCAATAGAGCTATCTATACTAATAACTTCTTCTGGTGGAGATAGGTAGCGACTGATTGTCAATGGTCTAACTTCTCTAATACAGGCAAACAAATCTTCTTGGAATTGAGGACTTTTGAGTTGGGGATGTAGATACACTGTTGCCCTTTGCCATTCTGAGTCTGTCCATTCAGAAATAGGTACAAATGTATGCTGTTGCTGAGGATGACCACACCAAAAATCTAGTAATCTATGGACAGGTTGTAGCAGTTCAAATAACTGTAATTGTTCTTCCTGGGAAATTTCTGGTAAACTCATGGCTAGAAAAGCAGGTAAGTTATCCGGTTCTTTAAATAACTGCATCAAGTCCCATTTACGCCAGTTCACCATATTAATGAACTCTAATTCAGATGTCCGTAAAGCTGCAAAGAGGTCTGTGATAGTATAGCCTTTATCTCCTTGGAACAAGAAATTCATTAAAATCCGTTCTTTTCTGTCTTCTGCTTCTTCGTATTGAGAATTCCAAGTAGTAGCTTTGAGGTTGATATTATCTTTTAGTGCCTTCATTGATTCGATGACTATTTCCACTTCCAGGTCTTCTGGATTACTATCCATTAATCCCATCATTGTGAAAACTTTTTGAGCGCGAAAATAATTAAATCTTTGAATGGAACTGTGTAAATTACTGCGAATAATTCCATCAGCTTTAAGTACAGATTTCATTGCCTGCAAAGCAATGGCAATATCTGGAAAAAGGTAGAGAAGTTCATCACAATTTATATAATCAAATTCATAACCTATCTGGGGTAAATCTTCTACAGGCAAGACATAAAACTCAGTGTTGTTAAATCCGTGATATTCCAAGCGTTGTTTTGCTAATTTAATTGATTCTGCGGAAATATCCACACCCACAATTTTTGCACCTGGATTAGCTTCTGCTAACACTAATGATTTATAACCTGTGCCACACCCTGCATCTAAAATGATTTTGTCTTGAGTGTTGATAACTTTTTGATTTCTTAGATAATAAGGTGTAACAAAATTATGAATATACAATAAGTTAAAGTTATCTTTAGGAGATTGTTCTAGGGGGGTTCTCGGATATGGAGAACTGTCAAATTGCTGACGAATTTTCTCTAATACATCAGAGGTGGGGTTATTGGTTGCCATAACTCTTTATTCCTAGAATTGTTTGTTGTCTCAGTGAGAGTGGCTTTTTACTGTTGTGTATTGTCTCATAGCAAACATATTTATCAAAGTCTAATTTGCTTCTTCAATGGTGGGTTGAATATTTATCAGTGGTTATAAGTACCCACGCAAAATTAATTGCACATAGCGCCTATTTATTGAAAACAAACATCTCTGTACTCCCTATCACCTGTTCCCTCTCCGGTTATGTTATGATATATTAAGCGTAGTCGTTATGAGTTTGTATAAATATGGTTAACCCAACAGTAGAAAACTTAGTGATTATTGGTTCTGGTCCAGCAGGTTACACCGCAGCTATTTATGCTGGACGTGCGAATTTAAAACCTGTTGTTTTTGAAGGGTTCCAAGCTGGGGGTTTACCTGGTGGACAGTTGATGACTACAACAGAGGTAGAAAACTTCCCTGGCTTTCCCCAAGGTATTACTGGGCCAGAATTGATGGATAAAATGAAGGCCCAGGCAGAACGTTGGGGGGCTGAGTTATATACAGAAGATGTGATTTCTGTTGATTTGAGTCAGCGTCCTTTTACTATTCGTTCTGAGGAAAGGGAAATTAAGGCTCATAGTATAATTATTGCTACTGGAGCTACTGCAAAACGGTTGGGTTTACCCAGTGAACAACAATTTTGGAGTCGGGGAATTTCCGCCTGTGCCATTTGTGATGGTGCTACACCCATTTTTCACGGTGCGGAGTTGGCGGTTATTGGTGCGGGAGATTCCGCGGCGGAAGAGGCTATTTATTTGACCAAGTATGGTTCTAAGGTGAATCTGTTGGTACGTTCGGAGAAGATGCGTGCTTCTAAGGCGATGCAAGACCGACTGTTAAGTAACCCCAAAATCCAGGTGCATTGGCACACAGTGGCTGTGGATGTGGTAGGTAATGGTCATATGGATGGGGTGAAAGTCCGTAATACTGTGACTGGAGAAGAAAGTGTATTACCTGCTAAGGGGTTGTTTTACGCCATTGGTCACACTCCCAATACTTCTTTATTTAAAGGACAACTAGAACTGGATGAAGTGGGTTATGTTGTCACCAAAAACGGTTTGATGGAAACTAGTGTAGAAGGTGTGTTTGCGGCTGGGGATGTGCAAGACCATGAGTTTCGTCAAGCAATTACAGCTGCGGGCACTGGATGTATGGCGGCAATGTTGGCGGAAAGGTGGTTATCTAGCAAGGGTTTGATTCAGGAGTTTCATCTCCAGTCTGCAACTGCTAATAATGAATTGGCATCAGAGGTAGAGACGAAGACAGTAGTAGACCCAGCGGCTGAGTTTAGTTTACAAGCAACACGCCATGAAGGTGGCTATGCTTTAAGAAAATTATTCCACGAAAGCGATCGCCTACTCATCGTTAAATATGTTTCCCCTGGTTGCGGCCCCTGTCATACTCTCAAGCCGATATTAAATAAGGTTGTAGATGAATTTGACAGCAAAATCCATTTTGTGGAAATTGATATCGACAAAGACCGAGAAATTGCTGAAAATGCTGGAGTAACAGGCACACCTACTGTCCAGTTTTTCAAGGACAAGGAACTGGTGAAGGAACTCAAGGGTGTGAAGCAAAAGAGTGAATATCGCCAATTAATTGAGAGTAATTTGTAGAAAACAGGGATGGGGAAATGTGGTAAATTTTACATAAGCAGGTAAAATATGGTGCAAGCCTTACCTAAACACAAACTAGTAACCTTTGCAGAGTTTGTAGAGTGGTATCCGCAGACAGGAGTCCGCTATGAACTCCATGATGGAGTAATTGTAGAAATGACACCACCAGTAGGAGACCATGAAGAAATAGTGGGGTTTTTAGTGGGAGAAATAGTCACAGAATATAAACGGCTAAAACTTCCATATTTCATCCCCAAAACAGCTTTCATCAAACCACCTAACAAAGAATCTGGTTATTCACCAGATATACTGCTGTTGAATAGACCCAATTTAGCCAACGAACCTTTATGGAAAAAAGAGTCTACCATTAGTCAATCAGCTTCTGTTCCTTTGGTGGTAGAGGTGGTGAGTAGCAACTGGCGTGATGATTACCACAAAAAGCTAGCTGATTATGAGGAAATGGGGATTGCTGAATACTGGATTATTGATTATGCTGCTTTAGGTGGTCGAGCCTTGATTGGCAACCCCAAGCAACCAACAATCTCTATTTATGAGTTGAAAGATGGGGAATACCAAGTCAGTCAATTTCGCGGTGATGACCTGATTATGTCGCCTAGTTTCCCAAATTTGAACTTAACTGCTAATCAAATCTTTCAAGCTGGTGTCTAGGTGATTGTTTCTCGAATCACGAGGGGAACTGAAATATTTTTGCTGACTTCTAATATCATGTCTGGTTGATTAGTTATGATGACACCATCTATGCAGCAATGGGAAAGTTAATCCTCTTTGCTGTCTGCATGAAAGGTCGTCAGCCGGACAAAATATTGAAGTCAACACAGCATGACCATTACAAAACGTAAATCACTCAGTTTCCTCAATTTTGCCAAAAAATCTAGTTTATCTCAGCAATTAATGCTGATAGGGTTAATTATTACCCTATTTTTTATTTTCCTAGCTTTTTTCGCACCTGTATTTCAGGCTTGGGGATGGCTGCAAAATCCCAAGGAATTTTTAACTAATCCTATTCATGATGCACCTTCGGCCAAGCATTGGTTTGGGACAAGTCGGTTGGGACATGATGTATTTTCCCGCACTATATTTGGCGCACAAGCGGCACTACAGGTTGTAGTTTTAGCGACGGCCTTAAGTATGGTGATAGGTGTTCCCTTGGGGATGGTGAGTGGCTATCTGGGAGGTAGATTAGACAAGGTGTTGCTATTTCTCATGGATAGCATTTACACCCTACCAGGGTTGCTACTTTCTGTGACATTGGCTTTTGTGGTGGGGAGAGGAATCTTAAATGCAGCGATCGCTATTAGCATTGCTTACATACCCCAATATTATCGTGTTGTTCGCAACCACACAGTCAGTGTGAAAACAGAAGTTTACATTGAAGCAGCACAAGCGATGGGTGCTTCTACCTGGATTGTACTTTCTCGATATTTATTTTTTAATGTCATCCAAAGTGTACCTGTACTATTTACCCTCAATGCTGCCGATGCCATTTTGGTTTTAGGGGGTTTAGGGTTTTTAGGGTTGGGATTGCCAGAAGAAGTGCCAGAATGGGGATATGATTTAAAACAGGCCCTGGAAGCTTTACCCACAGGTATTTGGTGGACTACCCTGTTTCCTGGATTAGCAATGACAATTATGGTGGTAGGGTTATCACTACTTGGTGAAGGGTTAAATGAATTTGTCAATCCCCGATTAAGAAGAGAAAATGGTATCCGCAAATGATCATTGGTAATTCACAACCAGACAATTAACCATTGATAATTAATTACTAAAGAATTGAGAGAGTTGTGTGAACGATAACATTAATTTAATTGCGGCTGCGGCCGGTGGCTTCATGCTTTCTGTGGCTTTATCGGGAATTTTAAAAGGTACACCAGTAACCAATTGGCAACAAGCTACTCATAATTCCTATCCCATTGCTAATGTACGAGTTGTGAGTGATCTGAAATGTTGTACTACGACTAACCAGAAAGTTGCTTTTGATCAAAGTTAAAATTTTATTTTTTGATGAAGGTGGATAGTGAGTTTATATATCCATCTTTAGTTAATATAGACGTATACAAAGCAATTAGGAAATTAACTACAGCTAAAACTAAGATACCCAACCGTTTTTATCTCTGTCACCTGTCACTTCCTAATATCTGCTAGTTGGAGAATTTTACTCACATCATTGATATTAATCATCATATCTTCGGCAAAATTCTGAGGATAAATCAGATGTTGTAAATGCCAACCTGGCAAAGTTTCACCAATTAAGTAATAATAATCTAAACCAACTAAGTTACTGATCCACCAATAGCAGTGATAAACGTAATTTGGTGAAAATAATTCGATCACTTTAGTACCTGGTTGACAAAATACTAGATTAGTTAAACCACTACCATGGGGAGAAATAACTATTTCTGCTTGAGCAAATAATGCTGCTTGTTCTGCTACTGACATTGATTCTAAAATCACTGGTTGAAATCCATAGATTTGGAGTAAAGCTAATAGTTCATCTTCGTTGATAACTCTACGACTTTTAGCTAATTTGCGAGTAATATAAATCTTCTTTTGCGGAGATATAAACTGGTGATGTTCCGTTTTAAGAAAGTTTTGTTTTAAAAAATCACAAGTCCACTTGGGCATCCAAGCTACACAACCAGGGAAAGAAGGAATAATTAACTCAGTAGCTTGCAGATGATGCAGGGAATTAATCTGTAGTTGTTTTTCTTCAGGTATTTGCAAAGTGGTGAGAGTTTCTTGTTGAAATTGCAATCTATTATCAACGATAAAGTAATCTATTTCTGCTAATTTTAAATCTAGCTTTAATAACTCTAATCGTGGTAAAACATCCAACATCCAATGGAAATAAACATGATTAGACAGTCCAGCTAAAACAGCTACTTTCCCCTCTATCTTATGAATTGGGGGTAGTTTATTAATGGCAAAAACTCCATGATGACTGGGATGTTTATCAGGATGCTGTGGACTTAAAATTGGGTAGTCTGGAGAGATATCTGCTAAAAAATGTGATGGGTCTGTCATCACCAAAGATTGTGTTTGATCTGCACTCAACCAAAATTGACCTTGAGGGATTTTCACCACAAAGGATGCAGGTAATTTAATAGTCTTTTCAAATCTGAAACTAAAATGTAGAAAATTATCTAATGATTGTGGATAATTTAAATCAATATCTATTTCTGGATAAATTCGATGATAGGTTGCTTGACTGGGAGTATCATTTCCTATCCATTGTGCAGTTGATTCATAAAATTCTCTGGGAGGATCAACAATTTGTAGGTGCGAGGGTTCAAGATGATAATTTAATCTAGTATTTTCCGGTAAAACATTAATTAAATTATCAATAAATTCGCTAACGGAAGAATTAATATTGATAGCTTGCTGAAAATATTGATTAGCTGCTGCGAATTGCTGTTGATGAGCTAATAAGAAACCTAAATAAGCTAAATTTAATGGTGATTTTGACCCTAATTCAACCTGTTTTTTCAAAGTAGCGATCGCTTGGTTTATATCTCCGGCTTGAAAATGTGCTATTCCTAATAGATAATATGGGTCATTTAACTGGGGATTGGAGGTAATGTAGTTGGTTAAATATACGATAGCTTGTTGATAGTCTTTTAATTGTAAATAAAATTGTCCCAGTAAATAATCAACTTCTGGATGATTGGTGATTTTGTTTAAAATTTCAATTGCTGCTGTGGGTTGATTATCCTTTAATAGCACCTTACTTAAGGCTAAACTAGCATTGCTATTTTCTGGATTAATTTCAATAATTTTGTGCAGTAAATCTTGGTATATTTCTTGGTTACTTAGTTCAACTAGTTGGCTGAAGTGCCAATATGTATCTTCTGTTTGATAAGAATCATCAATTAATGACTTTAAAAATGCCACTCCTGGTGTGTTGAGATGAAAATTATTTTGCCATAAACTTATTTTTGATTGTAATTGTATTGCTGTTTTTAAATATTCTATACCTTGGTTAAAATTTCCTTTATAAATAAGTGATACACCCAAATCACTATAAGCCGGTGCATAATCATCTTGAAATTGAATAGATTTTTCAAAACAATCAATAGCTAATTTCCACTCGGAAATATGCGTATAACACAGACCTAGTTGATAATAAACCCAATTATTGGGTGAAGTTTGGATGACTTGTTGATAGCATTCAATGGCTGAGGGAAAATTTAATAACTTTTGCCAGGTAATAGCCAGTTGTAAATAAGGTTCAAACCAACTTTGTTGCAGTATTGATGCGGTTTCCCAGTAAGTAATAGATAACTCTAAATTACCCTGCATAGACACAGCCTGACCCAAGTGATAATAAACTTCTGCATCGCTAGTATCCCAATCTATAATTACTTCATAAATCCGTTGGGCTATTTCTGGTTTAAGATCCGATAAATATGCGTGAGCTTGTGTTTTTAAAACTAAAATAAACTTGGTTAATTCTGGTTCTAATACATCAAAATCTGTCTTGTCGAAAATTGATAACCAAATCTCATTAGCTCGATATTCATCACCTATTAATAACCAACATAACCCTAAATATAAATAAGAATCTAATAAATCAGGACTTAGACCTATTCTCTGTTCATAAAGACTGATGGCTTTGACAAATTCTCCCTGTTGCAGATATATATCAGCCTGAATTTTTAGTTGATGAATATCCATATTTTTTGATTTTGTTATATGTTAGAGAATGATTTAATTTAGGAATTTAGTCTTGTGCAACAAGTAATTGGTATTGATTTAGGGGGAACAGCGATTAAGCTGGGAAGATTTACATCCGATGGTAGTTGTTTACAATCCTTAACAGTACCAACTCCCCAACCAGCAACCCCAGAGGCGGTGGTGACTGCTATAGTGGATGCGATCGCTCATATCGACCCAGATCATCAAAGTATTGCTATCGGTTTAGGTACTCCCGGCCCAGCTGATGCTACAGGACGTATTGCTAAAGTAGCTATTAATCTCCAAGGTTGGCAAGATATACCATTAGCAGAGTGGTTAGAAGCGAAAACAGGTAAACCCACCATCATTGCTAACGATGCCAACTGTGCAGGTTTAGGGGAAGCTTGGTTAGGTGCTGGTTGTCACTTCCAAAATTTGATTTTGTTGACCTTGGGAACCGGTGTCGGTGGGGCAATAATTCTTCATGGTAAATTATTTGTCGGCCATCAAGGTGCTGGGGCAGAATTAGGTTTAATTACCTTATATCCCGATGGGCCGATGTGTAATAGTGGTAATCAAGGTTCTTTAGAACAGTATACTTGTATCTCCGCTATTCGTCGTCAAACTGGAAAAGAACCATCGGAATTAGGTGCGTTAGCTGTAGCTGGAGACCCACAAGCATTAGCTTTTTGGCAGGAATATGGCAAATACTTGGGTATTGGTTTAACCAGTTTGATATATGTACTCACACCAGAAGCCATTATTATTGGTGGTGGTGTTAGTGCAAGTTTTGAGTTTTTCTTCCCATCCATGCAAGCAGAAATTGAAAAGCGGGTGTTACCAACATCACGAACAGGGTTAAAAATTCTGCCAGCAGAATTAGGTAACTCTGCGGGAATGGTGGGTGCAGCGAAATTAGCTTGGCAAAAAGTTGGCAACTGAGAAAGTGAAATTCAGAATTTTCTTCTCCCTACCAACTTAAGAGAGATAATATCCTGTGGTTTTTTCTAAATAATGTACAATCTGCGTATATGATTCTGGACTACTCACCGGGTTAATAATAATCGGGTTAGCCATCTCTGGTAGCCAAAAAGTCAGTCTACCATTGGGTTCGTAACAAAAAGAGCTAATACATTTAAGATTAATTATATATTTATTGCGATCGTAGGCAATTGTCACCCAATAAGCATGATCAAGCTGTAGACCTTGTACACACTCTAAATATTCTAAAATTTTCTGATAGTCTTCCCAATTACTTTGAGGACTAATGGTCATGGGTAGGTTGCTATTTGGTACCCAAAATGTGATCCTGCCATTGGGTTCATAACAGAAAGTGTGGACATATTCCAAATTAATTACATATTCCTTCCTTTGGTGTTGCACTTTGACCCAGTAAGCCACAACATTTCCTCAACAGTGACTAAATCTTTTTAGCTCTTGTAAAGTAATTTTACTGGGTAAATTGCATGTTTACTCAAATTCTGATTTTTCCTCAAATTTGATTGCCAAAGGCAAAACTTTTTGAAGGGATGTTAAGCTGATCATTTCGGCTATTATCCAAAAATTATATTGTCTTGTCTCTGGTGATACAAAATACAAAATATGTATTTTGTATTTTGTACTTTATCTGACTCAAGATACTTGCAAAGGTTTTTGAGTATCCGTTACGCTATGGGAACGAGAAATAGCCGCTTCCATAAATCCTTTAAATAAAGGATGGGGTATGTTGGGGTGAGACTGAAATTCTGGATGGAATTGACAAGCTAAAAAGAAGGGATGCTTGGGATACTCCACAATTTCCACTAACCTGCCATCAGGAGAAGTACCACTAATGACGTAACCAGACTCTAACAAGCGGTGACGGTAAACGTTGTTAAACTCGTAGCGATGACGATGACGTTCGTAAATCACTTCTTCTTGGTAAAGTTTAAAAGCCAAGGTATTGGGTAGCACACGACAGGGATAAAGTCCCAAACGCATTGTTCCCCCTAAATCAACTACATCATGCTGTTCAGGCAAGAGGTTGATTACTGGGTCTTCTGTATAAGGGTCAAATTCGGCACTGTTGGCTTTAGCTAGTCCCTCAACATTGCGGGCCCATTCAATCACGGAACACTGCATTCCCAAGCATAACCCTAAAAAGGGAATTTGGCGATCGCGTGCATATTTAATTGCGGCAATTTTCCCATCCACACCGCGGACACCAAAACCACCAGGGACGACAATTCCATCTACACCAGCAAGATAATTTTCTGCCGGTTCTGTTTCTAAAACCTCAGAGTTAATCCAGCGTAACCGCAAGTCACCATAGGTATCAATAGCAGCGTGACGCAAAGCTTCTACTACAGATAGATACGCATCACTCAACCGGACATATTTACCGACAATGGCAATTTCCACTGGGTATTTAGGACTGTACAACCTGTCTACCATGGTTTGCCAATGGGTGAGGTTGGGTTGACGCTGTTCCATTTGCAGCAATTCTAAAGCTTGCTGTGCTAACCCTTCCCGTTCTAAAGTTAAAGGCACTTCATAGATACTGCTGGCATCTTGGGATGTGATCACACATTCTACAGCCACATCACAAAATTCCGACAGTTTTTGTTTTAAGCCCACAGGAATAGCGCGATCGCTCCGACATACTAAAATATCTGGTTGAATACCAATAGAACGCAATTCTTTGACTGAATGCTGAGTTGGTTTGGTTTTCATCTCCCCTGCGGAAGCAATCCAAGGCAATAATGTTACATGCATGTAAAGAACATTTTGCCGTCCCACCTCTTTACGTAGCTGACGAATCGCTTCTAAAAACGGTAAAGATTCAATATCTCCTACTGTCCCACCAATTTCTGTAATCACTACAGCCGGATTAGTTTCTTTAGCTACCCGCAAAATCCGGTCTTTAATTTCATTAGTAATATGGGGAATTACCTGTACAGTCCCACCATTGTAATCGCCTCGCCGCTCTTTATTAATAACTGCTTGATAAATCGAGCCAGTTGTTACACTATTTAAGCGAGACATGGAGGTATCAGTAAACCGTTCATAATGCCCCAAGTCTAAATCAGTTTCTGCACCATCTTGGGTAACAAATACTTCTCCATGTTGAAAAGGACTCATTGTCCCCGGATCAACGTTAATATAAGGGTCAAGCTTGAGGATCGATACGGAATAATCCCGTGATTTGAGTAATCGTCCCAAACTTGCTGCTACAATGCCTTTACCGATACTAGAGACAACGCCCCCAGTTACAAAGATAAACTTAGTCATAGTAATTTGAATTGCTAGCAACTTCTAAAAACACATCCCGTCATTGTGCCACAGTCACAATCGTTAAATCTTCTGTGTGTGATTTTGCCGTGAAAACCTTCTTTGGATTAATAATATTTAATTGTTTTTTCACCTCCTCGGTCGCATTAGCACAACCTGCACTTGTAGTAGTTTTTCCTCCAAATAACTATCAAACCAGTACAGAAAAAATCTTTTTTATTGGTACAGCACCATCCGCAGGGCAAGTTCTCATCAATGGTAAACCAGTGAAGCGTAGCAAGGTAGGTCATTTTGCTCCTAGTTTACCCTTACAGTTGGGAGAGAATCTATTTAAAATTCGCTACCAAAATCAGGAACGAGAAATTAGAGTTACAAGAATATCAACACAGCCAACGCTACCACAAGGGTTAGGTTTCGCCAAAGATTCTTTAACCCCTGCTAGAGATATTGCCAGACTTCCAGGAGAACTCATTTGTTTTAGTGCCGTTGCACCCCCTAATGCTAGTGTTTCTGTTCAACTAGCTAATCAGACTCTCACCCTTGCTTCCCAACCCCAACAAGCACAACTACCTGCGAATTCTAGTATTTTGACAGGACGTAACCAACCCATTACTTCTATCCTTAGCAATTACCAAGGTTGTACAACAGTCGCAAATGCTGCGGATTTGGGAAAACCTCAATTTAGTTTGACACTAAATGGTCAAACCATCACTCAACCGGGCCCAGGAAACATAGAAATTATTTCTCCAGCACAGCTATCAGTAATAGAGGTAACCGCAGATGCAGGAGTGGCCCGCACTGGCCCCAGCACAGATTATTCCCGACTCACACCACTACCTAAAGGCACAAGGGCAGCAGTTACAGGTAGAGAGGGTGAATGGTTACGTCTAGATTATGATGCTTGGATTAATAGCAAAGAAACCCGCATTTTAACCGGTGCAGTACCGCCACAAACCATGATTCGTAGCGTGGCCTATCGTCCATTATCTAATGCCACAGAGATATTATTCCCTTTACAAGTTCCCGTACCTGTGAGCGTAGAACAAAAAAATCATGGTTTTGTTCTGACTCTACACAACACGACTGCCCAAACAGACACTATTCGTTTAGATGATAACCCTTTGATTTCTCGCCTGGATTGGCAACAAATTGCCCCAGGAAAAGTACAATACACCTTTAACCTCAAAAAAGGTCAACAATGGGGTTATAAGCTTAGATACGATAACAGCACCCTAGTTTTAAAGTTGCGTCATCCACCTGTCTGGAGAAACAAGAAACGCCAGCCTTTGTTAGGTAAGAAGATTTTACTTGATCCAGGCCATGGAGGTAAAGAATCTGGTGCTAGCGGCCCCACTGGGTATTTAGAAAAAGATGCCAATCTAGTCATTTCTAAACTGTTGCGAGATGAGTTAGTGAAGCGTGGTGCCACAGTGGTGATGACTAGAGAAGATGATAGAGACGTGTCTTTGGTGGAACGTCAGGAAATAATCAGTAAAGAAGAACCAGCGATCGCTATTTCTGTCCATTATAACGCCCTACCTGATGATGGTGATGCAGAAAACACCAAAGGTTTTGGTGCGTTTTGGTATCATCCCCAGTCCCATAGTTTAGCGATGTTTTTACATAACTATGTAGTGAAAAAACTCAATCAACCTTCCTATGGTGTCTTTTGGAATAACCTAGCTCTTACCCGTCCCTCTGCGGCTCCATCGGTATTATTAGAATTAGGTTTTATGATTAATCCTGATGAGTTTGAGCAGATAGTCAACCCCAAAAAACAACAACAAATGGCGAATGTATTAGCTGATGGTATTACTGAATGGTTTAAAATCAGCCAAAGTAATCAAAGTAGGGGATTTTAGATTTTTAGCGTTACATCATGGCAGCATAAATTTTGTGCCATACCTTCGTTGTCAGACCATGCCATCAGAGTATACACAAACAAGCAACCCTGCAAAGTTGGAAAGTTTTAATTTTCCAACACCAAGCTTTCAATGTGGTATTTCTTCACTTCATCTCTATTCATATTCGGATTCAGTAATAACCCCGAATAATAGTAGATATAGAATAGGTTTTACATAAAATTTTCATAAAAATATTAGTCTTTTTACCGTTATTCTCACAGTCTGATGAAAAGACCTCATCTTGTATTGCGTAAACATACGGTAATAGCAAAAATTTTCCTTGTTCAGGTCCAACAATAAGGCAAGAAAGTTGATTTTTGCATCATAACGATTGTTTAAAAGCATAACTAGGGTATTGGTAAATTCAAATTTAATTAAAGATTTGGGATGATTATAATCATTTCTTGTTTTTTGTATAAAAAGCAAAGTATCTGATTATGCTAATGTTATAATTTAGACGAACATTTAAGTGACGTAAACGGATATTTACCTCGAATTTTAGGCAGAAAATATAATCTATAAACAAGTCAAACTATGGTTTATAGCCATTATATCCACTTGCTTATTAATCTTAGTATTTATACGAACCTATCATAGTCATACAACTTAAACAAAACGTAGTTAGGACGGAAATAAAATTTCGTTCTCAATTCATTAATTCAGCAATAATACGGGGCTTTTTTAGTTATGGCTAACTTTACTGGAACTAATAACAATGACAACTTACCTGTAGATGGTATAGGTAATGGTGGTAATGATGTCTTTACCCCCTTACTAGGAAACGACACCGTTGATGGTGGAGATGGTAGTGATATTCTCGTGATCAACTACTCCAGTAATACCTATGCAGGCTCTTCTCCTAGTCCAGGCATAGTCTTCTCTTCCTTTGATTTCAGTAACGGTACTAATGCCTTAGCTGGTTACAGTGGTGAACTTTACGCTTACAAAGATGCTAGCTGGAACTATGACTCAGTTAGGTTTTCCAAAATTGAACGCTTCAATATTACAGGAACAAACCTGACCGACAATGTACGAGGAGGGGTGAATAATGATACCCTGACAGGCTTAGGAGGAAATGACACCATTACCAGTGGAGGTGGAGTTGACAGTATTGATGGTGGCACTGGCACAGATGTTTTAACTGATGCTGACTTTTCCGCCGTTGTCTCTAATCTGGTAATTGATAATAGTGGTAATACCCTCTCCTTTAGCAATGGTTTAACCATTAAAGGCATAGAAGTTTTTAGCGGGTTGAAACTAGGCAGTGGCAACGATTTAGTCAACTTTAGCTTAACTGCTGGGGAAAGCATTGATGGTGGTGCTGGTAACGATACCATTTCTGGTGGTGGAGGAGATGATACTGTCAACGGTGGAGATGGTGATGATGTCATCAACGCTAGTAGTGGATATGACCGTGTTGATGGTGGTAGTGGTGATGATGTTTTAGTAGTTGATTATTCTGCCAATACCTTTGCAGGTAGTTCAAGTTATGCTCCCGGCATCAGTTACTTTAATATCAACGAAGATGCAGAAACAGGTAGTTTTTACGGCTTATTGTATGCTTACAAAGACGGTTCCGGCAGTTATGACCAAGTAGAGTTCACAGGTATTGAACGTTTCCAAATTACTGGTACTAACTTTGCAGACACCCTCAAAGGCGGTTTTGGTAATGATACCCTGAATGGTGGTGCAGGTAGTGATTATATCGACTCTGGTAGGGGCATTGACAGTATTAATGGTGGTGTAGGTATTGATGTTTTAGAGGAAGCAGATTTCTCTGCCCAAACCACTGATTTAGTTGTGGATAATTCCGGCGCTATCTTAATTGGTACAAATGGTACAGTCATTACGGGCGTGGAATTATTCAAAAACCTCTACACCGGCTCAGGTAATGACCGCATTCTTTATACTGTACGCTCCAATGATTATATCGATGCCGGAGGCGGTAATGATGTTATTAACGCTGGTTTAGGGCAAGATATTGTTTATTCTGGGGGCGGTACTGACGATGTACTGATTGTTGATTATTCTGCCAACACCTTTGGTGGACTATCCTACTCTTCTTTTCAAGAAGAACCAGGACCATGGTATCCAGAATATTTCCATGAAGGCTATCGCGGCAGAATTCAGGCACAAATTAATAGTGCTGGTGACTATAACTCCGTTGAGTTTTACGATATTGACCGTTTCCAAATTACAGGCACTAAATTTGCGGATACCCTCAGAGGTGGCGCAGGTGCTGATATCCTATTAGCAGGTGATGGTTTCGATTATATCGATGGTGGTGGTGGAAGCGATCGCTTAGATGGTGGTGGTGGAACTGATTTACTGGAATTTGTTGATTTTTCTGGCTCCATTAACGATGTCACCCTCACCAACAGTGGCGCAAGTCTGACCACAGCCAATGGCGCAGTCATTAGCAATATTGAACTTTTCAAAAATGTCGAAACTGGTAGCGGAAACGACAACATTAACTTCACCCTAGCCAACAACGAAAATATCAACACTGCCGGCGGAAACGACACCATTAATTCCGGTGCAGGCCAAGATATTGTTGATGGTGGTGGTGGCAATGACCTTTTAATAGTCAACTATTCCGCCAATACCTACGGTGGTATTACTCAATTTTCTTCCTCTTCCAACGGTGCAGGTGGACGTAACGGCTCTTTATCTGCCCAAATTAACAATGCTGGAGCTATTAACTCCATCCAATTTTCTAATATTGAACGCTTCCAACTTACAGGCACAAACTTTGCCGACACCCTCATTGGTGGAACAAATAGCGATACTCTCAATGGTGGTGCAGGAGAAGACCTGATTACCAGTTATGGTGGTGTAGACAAAATTGATGGTGGAATTGGTAAAGATACCCTCCGTGATGCCGACTTTTCCAGCCAAACCACAGGCATGGTCATCAATAACAGCGGTGCAACCATCAACCTAGTTAACGGCTCAACTATTACAGGCATTGAACAATTTGAAACCCTAGTTACTGGTGCAGGAAACGACCAAATCAACTTTACCCAACAAGTTTTTAATGAAACAATTTACACCCTTGGTGGCAACGATACCATTAATTCTGGTAGTGGCGATGACCGGGTTTACGGTGGTTTAGGTAATGATTTACTCATTATTGACTACTCTGCTAGTACCGCCGCAGGCTTTGGCATTCAAAGTAATATCAACAGAGATGGTAAAGGCAGTTTCTATGGTTCTTATTCCGCGCAAGTAGACCAACAAGGTACTACCAACTCCGTTAATTTTTGGGAAATCGAGCGTTTACAAGTCATAGGCACTAACTCAGGCGATGATATCAAAGGAGGTACAGGTACTGACATCTTCAGCGGTGGCGGTGGAGAAGATACCCTCGCTGGTGGTGAAGGCAATGATAGCTTAACAGGTGGTGCAGACAATGATGTTCTAGAAGGTGGCAGCGGCATTGATACCGCCAGTTACGGTACGGCTACCACAGGTGTGAGGGTTAACTTAGCCACAGGTACTACTAGCGGTGGTGCTGGTATAGATACTCTCTCTGGAATTGAAATTGTCACTGGTTCTAACTTTAACGATAGCCTGCTGGGTGGTACAAATAGTGATGGCTTATCCGGTGGTGCTGGTAATGATAGCCTCTCTGGTGGTGGTGGTAACGACACCCTTGGTGGCGGCTTAGGCAACGACACTATCATTGGTGGTGACGGCATAGACCAAGCCAATTATGGTGATGCTAATACCGCCGTCACTGTGAACTTAGGCACTAATACCACCTCTGGTGGTGGGGGAACAGATACCCTTTCTGGTGTAGAAGGTGCTATTGGTTCTAGCTACAATGACACCTTATTAGGTGGTGCTAACAACGATATTTTCTCTGGAGGGGCCGGAACAGATAGCCTCTCTGGTGGTACTGGTAACGACACCCTGGGGGGTGGAATCGGTAATGATATTGTTTCCGGTGGCACAGGTACAGACACCGCTAATTACAGCGATGCCACTGGTGGAGTTACAGTTAACTTAGGCACTAATACCACCAGTGGTGCTGCTGGTATAGATACCCTTTCTGGGATAGAAGGTGCCATTGGTTCTGGCTTTAGCGATAGCCTAGTTGGTGGTAGTGGTGCCGAAGGTTTAAGTGGCGGTGCAGGAGATGATTCACTCAACGGTGGTGTTGGTAATGACACCCTAGTAGGGGGTGCAGGTATCGACCTAGCAGTGTATACAGATGCTGGTTCTGCCGTTAACGTGAATTTAGGTACAGGTACAGTTACAGGTGGTGCAGGTACAGATAACCTCCAACAAATTGAATGTGTTTACGGTTCTAACTTCAACGACACCATCGCTGGTGGTATTGGCAATGAAACCTTGGGAGGTGGAGGCGGTAATGACAGCCTAGTTGGTGGCACAGGTACTGATGCAGTTACTTATATCACTGCTACTGGTGCTGTAACTGTGAATTTATCTACCAACACCGCCACAGGAGCAGCAGGTACAGATACCTTAACGGGTTTTGAAGGGGCGATTGGTTCTAACTTTAATGACACAATTGCTGGTAGCACTGCTAGTGATACTATCGCTGGGGCTGGCGGTAACGATAGTCTAAATGGCGGTAGTGGCTTAGACCAAGTTAGCTACACAGAAGCCACAGGTGCAGTCAATGTCAATTTAGGTGCTAGTACAGCCACAGGAGCAGCAGGTACAGATACCTTAACAGGCTTTGAAGGCGCAATTGGCTCTAACTTCAATGACACCATCACTGGTGGTACTGGTAATGAAACCCTTGCAGGTGGTGGAGGTAGCGACTTATTTACTGGTGGTACTGGTAATGATGTCATCAACGGTGGCGATGGCTTGGATACAGCAAGTTATGGCGGTGCGACGACAGCTGTAAATGTGAACTTAGGCTTAGGCACAGTTACAGGTGGCGCAGGTAGTGATACCTTAACTGGCGTAGAAGTAGTGATAGGTTCTGGCTTAAATGATACTCTCACTGGTAGTACAGGCAATGATACCCTCAATGGTGGCTTAGGTAATGATAGTTTAGTTGGCGGAGATGGTTTTGATGCGGCGAGCTACAGTAATGCCACAGGAGCAGTTAATGTTAACCTGACTACAGGAACCGCCACAGGTGCTGCTGGCACAGATTCCATCAGTGGTGTAGAAAGTGCCATTGGTTCTGCTTACAACGACACTCTTACCGGTAGTAATGGCAACGAAACTATCATTGGTGGTGGTGGAAATGACCAAGTTGTAGGTGGACTAGGCAACGACAGTTTAGTAGGAGGCGATGGTATTGATACCGCTAACTACAATGCTGCTAATTATGGTGTGAATGTTAACCTCACCACTAACACTGCTACAGGTGGAGCAGGTGCTGATAATTTATCCAGTATAGAAGCCGTCGTTGGTTCTAGCTTCAGTGACACCATCACTGGTAGTGCAGCCAGTGACACTATCAATGGTAGTTTAGGTAACGATTCTTTGAATGGTGGCTCTGGCTCTGATATTGTCAGTTATGCTAATGCCACTGGTGGTGTAACCGTTAACTTAGCAACTGGTACAGCCTCCGGGGCAGATGGTAATGATGTAGTCACTGGTTTTGAAGGAGCTACAGGTTCCAACTTTGACGATGGCTTCACTGGTAGCAGTGGAAATGACACCTTTACTGGTGCTGTTGGTAATGATGTTTTAGTAGGTAACGCTGGCAATGACTACTTCACTGGTGGTGTAGGTAGTGACATTATGTCAGGTGGTGCTGGCATTGATACAGCTAACTTTAATGATGCTACTGCGGGAGTCAATGTCAATTTAAATAATGGGACTGCAACTAATGGTACTGATGTTGACATTATTTCTGGCATTGAAGTAATCAATGGATCTAGCTTAAATGATACCGTTGTAGGTGGTGCAGGTAATGAAACCCTAAATGGTGGGCTAGGAAACGACAGCCTCAATGGTGGTATTGGTATAGATTTGGCTAGCTACAGCAATGCTACAGGAGCAGTAAATGTTGACCTGAATACCAACACGGCTACAGGTGCAGCAGGAACAGATAACCTAGCTGGTTTTGAATGTGTTTATGGTTCAGCTTTTAATGACACCATTGTAGGAAGCACAGGCAATGAAACCCTGATTGGTGGTTTAGGCAATGATAGCCTGAATGGTGGTAGTGGTGTGGATGTGGTTGATTATGCTGGCGTAACATCTGCTGTCAATGTGAACCTGAATACCAATACTGCCACTGGAGGTGGTGGTAGTGATGTGCTAGCTGGGTTTGAAGGGGTTAATGGTTCTAGCTTTAATGACACTATGACTGGTGGTTCAGCTAGTGAAAACTTCACTGGTGGTTTAGGTAATGATACTGTGATAGGTGGTTTAGGTGCTGATAGATTTAACCGCAACAATACTACTGAAGGTATTGATACTATCACTGATTTTAATATTACCCAAAGTGATAAGGTAGTGATTTCTGCTGCTGGCTTTGGTGGTGGACTGGTTGCAGGTTCAGTGTTGGTAACTGCTCAGATTGAATTTAGTGTAGCTAGCGCAACTCAAGGCACAACGCGGTTCTTCACCAATGGTACAAATCTCTTCTTTGATGCTGATGGTAGTGGTACACAAGTGGCTGTGCAACTGTTTATCGGCTTTAATGTTACAAGTGCTAGTCAGGCCATTTCCGCTATTGATATAGTTGCTTAGTCGAGGAGGAAAGGAAAGATTTCTGACCAAAAAATATAAGTTACAAACCTCTTTTCTCAGATAGAAGAGAAAAGAGGTTTTTTCTGATAAAAAATGTGGGAATGATATATGTACTTTTAAATGGTTGTCATTACGAATGTGGGGAAACAATCCCAAAAATCTTACGATTTCGTCGTTCCAATACATTGCACTCACAATGACATATTAAGGGTGATTTACCGAACATAATATGAGTCACAAAAAGAAAAAGAAAAAAATATTTACTGGGTTATTTTTTATCATTCCATCCATGATAAAGTGGCATAGCAAATAAGCCCCAAGCCAAACCTGTAATTAAACCGAAAGGCGTAACAATATAATTATTAAAATCCCATACACCGAAAATTTGTGCTGCTAATTCTAAAGGATAAGCCATCATCAATACACTAGCTAAAGCCGCACCACTCCAACCGTATTGATGTAACCAATAAAAACCTTTACCTCCTGTTACCGCATACAGTAACCGGGTAATTAACAAACCCGTTACTGTACCATAACACCGCATACATACTGCCATAATAAACGGTGGTGCTAACTCCAATCCCATTGTCGGTTGCGGACAAACATGATTACCCATAAAGTAAATGATATCCGCAATACCAGGAAGCAAAAACACGCCAGAGGCAGCTAAAAAAGGAGCAATTGGTGGGCCAAATACCATACCTACCAACAGAAAATCGGCAAGAAAACTTACCCAATTAACTTGTAACTCTCTTGATAAAACTACCCTTTGCATATTCCTTACTTTGGGCGAAAAACTTCTTAATCTATTGTATCTGGATCAATGCCCATTTCTCGCAATTTTACTGCTAATGGTGGCGCTTTGCGTTCTGCTTGTTCAGCCCTTAGTCTTTCTAATTGGGCTTCTTCTTTACCCACTAATAATAAATTACCTTCCTTATCCCACCAACGTAGCCAAAGTTGCTCAGAATTATTTAAATAACTTCCTTGCCATAGACCTAATTCTACACCTAAAGGGGGAATTGGATAATGTCCATGTTCGTTAGGCTGCATTTTTTGGTAAGAAAAATCTACTAAATGATAAACTTCTAATTTCTCATTATGAAAAAAACAAAGACACAAAAACGCAAAGAAAAACCTTTTGCGTCTTTGCGCCTTTGCGCGAAACCTGCTTTAAACTACCTTAGCAACATAGGGACTTGTCAACTTATCCAACTGCTGAATTAACAAACTCAGGAATAAACCCACATCAGTTACTACACCTACTGATTCTATTGAACCGCGATCACTCAATTTTGTCACAACCGCTGGGTTAATATCCACACAGACCATCTTCACTCCCGCAGGTGTCATATTCCCCACACCAATGGAATGCAGCATAGAAGACAACATCAAAATCATCTCTGCACCTTGGATAATTTTGGCGTATTCTTGCTGTGCTTGAATTAAGTTCATCATGGTGTCTGGGAGGGGCCCGTCATCGCGAATGGAACCCGCAAGAACAAAGGGAACGTTATTTTTCACACATTCATACATAATCCCACTCTTGATAACTCCCCCATCCACAGCTTTAGCGATGCTACCGTAACGACGGACGGTGTTAATTACCTTGAGGTGGTGTCGATGTCCTCCTCTGACAGCTACACCCCGCTTCATGTCCACACCAAGGGAAGTTCCCATTATATTTTGCTCGATGTCGTGGACTGCGATCGCATTACCGCCTAAAAGTCCTTGTACATAGCCTTCGCGAATTAATCGTGATAGATGTTCACCACCACCAGTGTGAATCACCACAGGGCCAGCGGTGACAACTACTTTACCACCAGCATCACGAATTTTCCGTAATTCCCACGCTACTTGTTCAACTACTAATTCTACTCGGCGTTCACTAGAAACACCAGAAGACATAAAGCTAAATTCTTGAGCATTGCGTTGTTCGCGGGATTCTGGTTTACGGATAGTGCGGATACCTTGCACATCAACTACTACCTGTTCCCCAACTTCTAAGTCACGCAAAATTTTACATCTTGCTACTATACCATTGGCGGTTTGGGAAATAGCGATCGCGCCATCCATGCGCTGAATTTCTACTTTCAACCATTCCCCATTGACCCGCACTTCCGTAGGATAAATGGTGCTGACATAGAAATCATCCGGTGCTACACCAGCTTGTACCACTGGTTCCAGCTTGGCATCCTTTTCATCTTGGGGTAAATCTACTGCGCCTAAATCAATCAATTGAGAGATAATTTCTTCCATCACATCGTGGGATGGTGCTGTTACCCTCACTTCCGCAGCAGATGTACTTTGTCGTTGTTCTCCCAAGTTAAAATTCATAACTTGGAAACTACCACCAGAGTCAACGATTAAATCTAAAGCGCGATTAATCAAACCAGAATCAAGTAAATGCCCTTCTAAACGAATAATCCGGCTTTCTACTTGGGTGGTAGCGTGGACTTCTTCCACTACAGGTTCCGTTACCCGCAAAGTCAAGCATTTAGCCGCACCACCAGCTTTCAGGAATTCTGTTAGGGGTGTTTCAATCACTTGAAAACCCACTTCCCCTAATCTGGTTTTTAAGCTATCACTCGCTTTGTTCATGATGATGATGCTTTCCACATTCACCGCATTACAAGCGAAATTGACAGCATCAGCTTCAGCAATAGCAATACGCTTCTCTGGTGCGACCCGCATTTCAATTAACCGATTGGAATAGGAGTCAAAGGCACCAGGATAATACAGCAAATAACCATTTGCTAAGGGACAAAAGCAGGTATCAAGATGATAGAACCGTTCATCTATCAATCGCAGGGAAAGTACCTCAATATCTAACCACTTGGCTAAATAAGGATGAGAATCTAACTCAGAACGGAAACCGTATCCGGCCCATAACCACCGTCCTTCTCGGTCGAGAAGCGCATCACCAGCACCTTCAAAGGGTAGGTCTTTGGGCAGAACGTATACATTATAACCGTTTTGCTCAAACCACTGTTGAAAATACGGTTCTTCTCCTTGCCGTTCTTTATGTAAAAATCGGCTTAAAACTACATTTTCTCCTAAAACCAAACCAGCGTTGGCAGTAAATACCATATCTGGCCAACCCTTTTCTGGTTTCACTAAATCTACAACTGCATGGGATTTAATGACTTGGTATAATTTATTCCACTGCTCTACGGCGCGATCGCGTGACGACTTGTGGATATTCCCTTCCATCCACGGGTTTATCACATAGTCAACATCATAATGGTCGGGAGCGCACATCAAAAAGCGAATTTGAGAAACCATAAAAATTTTACAAGCTTGTAATTGCTAAGAATCTCTTCTGAATACAGCGGTTTTCGGGCGTAATCTGTCAAATTAACTACTTCAAGTCTATCTGTAGATAGAGGTAGTCTGTGATGAAAGCGATCGCTCCTATTCTATTACTGCTAAACAAAATCTGAGAAAAACGTATTAACTAGCAACGAAGCCTCTGTCATAGGTTGTTAGCAAAATTTCGTGTTATTCTAGCGCTGTTGAGCGTTGATAACTCAGATGGCAGAGCTAAGAATTATTGTTGAAGAGCATCCTCAGCCAGATGCTATTAAGACTGTCATCAACCATTTAATTGAATATAATAATAGTAATCAAGCACCATCCATTGGTAACTTGATCAGTTATATGGACTTTTCTGTGTGAGCCATCAATTTTACTGAAGCTACTGAAGCCATTTCGGATTACTTGAATCCACTTTAAAAAAAGCGATGATCTTTTCTTTTTCAGATTCACTAATATCATCTCTAATGTTTTGCATAAATTTATCTTGAAGTCTATTATTAGCACCCTTTACAAGACTATGCATTCGTTTTGATAGTTCATATATGAATTTATTGGTTAAAACAATATTTTTTCCAGAAAAATTGCTTAATTGCTTAACTTTTAGTGCATCTGGTTTTGTGATAGTTCCGGCTGTATGAACTATAGAGTGGCGTAATTGCCAAAGACATTGCAAATCTTTTATATCGTCACCAGTATAAAAATCAACTTGAAATCCAAAAGCTTTTATATATTTATTTACCTGTGTTGGCTCGTGCCAACCTTTTAAAGTATCAGATAGTATAACTCCTGTAGATGCACTATCTTCTCCTCTATATCCCAGCAGATGATTGGGGTCTATTTGTACAAATCCTCCATTATCTTTGTATCTAGTATCCACAGTTCTAAAAAAATCTCCTGACTTAAAATCTCTTAAATATATACTTCTCTCAAAAACTCCTGCAAAAAGATATTTTTGGTATGTTTCAAAATGGCCCATCAGAGACGCTAAAATTGAATTTAAGAAAATCTGAATCATCACATGACTTTCTTTATTTAATTTATTGTATGCTTCAGAAGAATCTGTGCTAGGATACTTGGGAAAATTTTCTTTGCAATATTCAATAGAGTCTTTGGCATTCATACAAAATTTTAGAAAAGCAGTAGCAGGACAATTAATATAATCTTCGTGTTTTAAATGTCCCTCTGTTTCATTAAGAAACAAATATTCTTGTATGGGCTTTTCTCCGATCATGATTTAAGTGCTGTTATAATAAAGCGTATTATTTGTTTGCTATTATATTCAGTGTTTAAATTTCAGTCAATTTCAGTGTCAATTTAATTCCAAACTACGCCACAGATACCAACAAGCAATAGTGCAATAAGGTTTCCACTTTTTTCCATATATTGCCACAGTCTTTTTATCAGGTAATTCTGGAAGCGAGTACAAACGACGAATTCCGGCTTTAATTCCCAAATCATCAACAGGTAAAACATCCCAGCGATGTAACCGAAAAATCAGTAACATTTCCACTGTCCAGCGTCCAACACCTTTTACTGGTGTGAGTGTTTGAACGATCGCTTCGTCTTCCATCAATTCTAATTCTGTGATAGTTGGCAAACCTGCAATGGTTTTTTGCGCTAAGTCTTGTAAATACGCGATTTTGGGACGAGAAATACCCACTCCACGCAAGATTTCATCTGGTGTCTGGAGGATGGCTTCAGGTGTGGGTGTGTGAGAATACAGGTCTAGAAATCGACTATGAATAGCTGCTGCGGCTTTACCAGATAGTTGCTGATAAATAATTGACCGGGAGAGGGAATAAAATAAATCTCCAGTTTGCTGGACTGTATCTAGTTTACATTCACCAATTGTATCAATTAAAGATGCAAGCAGGCGATCGCTCTCTTTCAACGTGCCAATAGCTACAGAGTAATCCATTTTTAACTGATGGTGAACCCGCCCTTACTTTTAGCAATATCCGTAATATTATTATGTTAGTTTAGTATGACCTAATCATACGGGTAAGTGATTCTGGGAATCCCCTGCTACACTGCAAGGGTTAGCGGTGGTAGGATGTCAATGAGTATTTAAGATAGGCTCTTGGTTGATTAGAATTGAGAGAAAAGGCAATGGAAGACCGCAGCAAGCTGGGAAATTTTCCTACCGAATGAAGCGGATTATCCCTGATATCGCTATACTCCAAAGTGATAACCTCACAATAAACTGAAATTTTTAGGGCTGGATTTTATGACATCCTATGCAACCTCCTCTGCCAAAGCGGAAATGAGTGAACTTCGGCGGTTAAAAAGCTTACTACCGCCAGAATTGCAGAGTTGGGTCACGGTTGAAGGCACAACTGAGGTTAATCCACCCCTGATCCGTTGTGAAGAAATCGGCAAAGACCAAGTAGAAATTCAAATTGACTTGGTGAAATGGGATGCTTTAGCAATGGATCAGCGTAATCTGCTGTTTTGGCATGAAGTGGCCCGCGTTCAAAATGACACCATTCCTAAGGATGGATGGGAAATGGCAGCACTGGCCATTGGTTTAGGTGGTGCTGTGGGTGAATTATGGGTACAGGATGGATTGCTGCTAGTTTTGGCTTTGGCACTATGTGGCGTTTCCGGTTGGCGGCTGTATCAAAAAAATAATGGGGAAAAGCAAATTAGAGAATTAATCGACGCTGATGAAAAAGCGATCGCCCTAGCTACTCGTTTTGGTTATAGTCTCCCCAACGCTTACAAGAGTCTTGGTAGTGCCTTGAAAACCCTAATTGAAAATACCCCTAGTAAACGCCAGCGTTCTCGCTATGAAGCTAGACTCTCTGCCCTGAAACGCAGTGCTAATAAAGCTAAATCTAAATCCCGTAACTCTGATGAAGGTGGACTCTAACACCAACCACCAAACATCCTACAGGGATGACCTAGAGGTAAAAATAGCTGGGGTAGAATAACCTACCCCCTGTTTACATACAATATTTCGCTACAAATCGGAGTAACGTTAATTAATTCATTATCATTGAATCATCATTGTATAGCAGCAATTATTTTAGGTGCGTTGCGCTACGCGACAACACACCCTACAGGAATATTTCTCAACTTAGATTTAGATATAGCAATGGACAGAACGGTTAGGACATTAACTAACACTAAAACCGAGACAGGCAAAGGCTTCTAGCACTGTCACCCCGCAGGGGTGCGCCAGTCGCTCATGGGGGAAACCCCCAAGACCGCGCTGGCTTACCTGTCACCTGTTAACTGTCACCTGCTATATTTGGCATCGGCTTAATTACTGGCTGCCACAAAGTTATTAAAACAACTTAAATTACTATCATGGTCTTGCAAGATAGACTTAAGATTATCCACATGGAAATTACTATTATCCCTTTCTCCTTGATGCTTAAATAAAGCTGCAAAGGCACCAGCACCTAGTTTGTCTTGGGGAAACATGCGGTAACAAGGCATGGTAGTTAAATGCGATTGATATGTAGATAAATGGTTAATTTCTACTGGTTGAAACTGCGGGAATTTGTCTAATAACCATTGGCATACCTGCTCATTTTCCTCTGGTGAATAGGTGCAAGTCATATAAGCTAAGTAGCCTTGAGGTGCAACTATTTTGGCAGAGTTGGCAATAATACGTTTTTGGCGATTGGCACTTTTATTAATAGCTGTGGGATGAAAACATCCTGGTGCTTTTTCACCTTTTGCTAATAGAGATTGACCACTACAAGGAGCATCAACTAAAACTAAATCACTAGAATTAGCAAATATCTCTGCCAAAATACTAGAGTCTCTATTGACTACTGCACAGGGTTGAATATGGCAGCGTTTTAAATTAGAAATCAACATGCCTAATCGCTTGCCGATAACTTCGTTACAAATTAGTAATTCTGGTTGGAATAATCGCCAAGCAAAAATACTTTTACCACCAGGGGCAGCGCACATATCAAAGATTACTGATATTGGTTGAGAAATTGCCAATAAAATTGATGCAGCAAATACAGAAGAGAAATCTAAACAATAAAAATATCCTTGTTGATGTAGGGAATGTTGACCAGGTTTTTCACCTGGGTATAAACGGTCTACAAATGATGGTTGCCAAGGAGTTGATGTGGCGATAGGAAAGGGGGAATTTTCTGGTTTTTCTTCACACCAGAGAATACAAGGTGAATAGATTTGAGGATTAACTAAGGCATCAATAAATTGAGTTTGTATATCTGTATTTGTAAATAAACGCCGTGAGAGTTTAATTAATAAATTTGAAGGTTTTTCCATAGAAATAATCTCAATAAATTTGTCAGCCTAGAACAATATGGAAACTGTTACAGCAGAACAATGCAATTTAGATATTTGGCTGCATACTGAAAATACTTGACCATCATGGAGATTGCGTTTATAAAGCGCGTCCGGCGCGGCTTCTAGCGTTTAGCTGGAAGCTAACCTTGTTTTGACTTTGGCCAAACTTATCCACTGCACCGGAGAGGGTCATGATATTTGAAAATTTTCAGCGTAAATTACGCCAAGAAGCAAAACTTTGGCGGGATGAAGGACTAATTAGTTCTTCTCAACACGACCAAATTGCCGAACGGTATCAATTTAATAAATTAGATGCTGTTGCTCGTGAGCGGTTTGTATTAGCAGCCATTGGTATTGGTGGCTTGCTGTTAGTTTTAGGTGTAATGATTTTTGTGGGTGCAAATTGGCAAATTTGGTCACGGGAAGCTAGGTTTATTTTATTAATTAGTTTATTCCTAGCTACTAGTTTTACCGGTTTTTACACCTGGAGGCAACCTGCGATCGCTGCTGCTAAGGAAGGCAAAAAGCTCAACCGGGACAAACGCCTACTGGGAGAGGCTTTGCTTTTCTTGAGTGCGCTGATTTTGGGTGCAAACATAGCGTTAATGGGGCAGATATTCAATATTAATGGTTCGACGGCAGAATTATTTTTTGCCTGGGGATTTGGCGTTTTGGTTATGGCCTATGCCCTTTCCCTCAATTCTCTGGGGGTGTTGGCCATTATTTTAATTCAAATTGGCTACTGGATAGGCTTACGAGATTTTTGGTCTTCTCCGGGGGAGTTGAGTTGGGCAAGGTTAGCTGTTCGCCATATGCCTATTCTCTCATGGTTATTGTTTGTACCCTTAGCCTATATTTGTCGTTCCCGATGGATTTTTGGTATGGGGATTGTAGCCTTTACTATCTCTTTGCAATATAATCTCAATCCTCTACCATTGTTAACTTTATCGGATGTTGTCCCTTGGGTGGCATCTTTTGCTTTGGTACTGCCTCCAGCATTATTCTGGAGTTATGATGATTTACTATTTCCAACGATTAATTACAGATTATTTCAACCTTTAGCTCGCAATTTAGGGTTATTGTGTTTTGGCATTGTCTTTTATCTGTTGTCTTTTCGTTGGCAATGGCAATCCTTTGATGACGCTTTTTCTCAACCAAATAACTTTTCTAGTGTCTTCCGGTCGTTGCCAATTATAGATTTGGGGATTCTCAGTGGATTAGCTGTGTTGCAATGGTTGTTTATGTTGCGACAAAGAAATAACCCCATGCGGCGGGAGGTTTTCTTTAAAACTCTGATTATTAGTATTTTTTTAGGGTGTATTGTCGTCATTCCATTTTGGCATCAAGCGATCGCTCGTGTTACCGAATTTGGAGTGATTGTGTTTAATGTTCTGTTGGTAACATTAGCCTGGGGGTTAATTCAAGAAGGGTTAAAATTACGTGACAGAAGACCATTTTGGTGTGGTATGCTATTACTCACCCTCCAAGTTATCAGTCGGGTTTTAGAATACGACACAGATTTATTGTTTAAGTCCCTTGTGTTTGTTACCTGTGGTTACTGTTTGATTACCGCTGGTTTATGGTTTGAAAAACGCTTATCTTCTAGTTCTAGCTCTGGCAATAAGAAGTAATAGCGAAGTGGTACTTCCGTTTCCCAAATATTCAGAAATCTCTGCGGTTAAATTCCTATTAGTCATTAGTCATTGATCATTCACACATGACCATTGGCAATTGATATCTGGCAACTGACAATTTAGGAATTCTAGCGATGAAAAGCGATACCTCTGAATCCAAGACTAAGAAAAATATATCGCCAGAAATGGAGTTTTCCGAAAAGTTAACTTTTCGAGATTATCTCCGAGCTACTGAACAACAAGCTAATAAACCTTTACCAATTTGGCGTTTAATTGCTCCTTTGATGTTGCAAGTAGGGTTAATTTTAGCAGTACCAGGGCAAGCATTATATACAGGAGTGACGGGTCGGACAGTGGTTTTGCAAACCGCTTCTATTAATGCAGAAGATTTGCTCCAAGGCTATAATTTGAACCTCGATTATAATGTTTCTCGCCCAGAAAATTTGCGAAGAGTGCCAGGTTGGAGGGATTGGGTAAGAAGAAATTCCCTCAGAAATGGACAAATTGCCCAAGGTAGCACCTTATATTTGATTTTGCAGGAGCGAGAATCCTTTAATGATGGGGTTCCTAGGGCTTGGAGACCAGTGAGAATTAGTAGCAGTCGTCCTGTGTTTCTACCCGATGAACAGGTAGCTTTAAGGGGCACTTATCAAGATGGGGCTGTTAATTACGGTTTGGAAAACTACAACATTCGGGAATCACAACGCCGCAGAATTAATGAGGAGATTTTGGAAGCACAGCAAACTAGGAGTGGTAGACGTACACCCATTGTTGTGAGGGTGAAAGTCGATCCCCAAGGCAATGCTGTGCCTGAAAGTCTGTGGATACGCGATCGCAACTATCGTTTTTAGTTTTCGTGACGTACATTCCAGGCTGCACCAAAAGCAGCCCCAGCACCTGCTAATAATCCGGTACTCATCCCTTGAATGGTTCGCTGCCAGGAACTTTGGGTGATACAATCACTGGTTACTGTACTGGCATTGAGGCACATTTTACTTTCAGCCCAGCCAGCAGTACCGCCTAATATCACGCCAGAAAAACTGCAAGAAATAACAAGAAGTAGCAACCGTTTCGTTTTTCTATCCATAGATGGATGTGTGGAATAGAGGAGCGAGTTTAATTCTTCACTACTCTACACTCTTTTGGGCATAAGTCACGGGGAATAGAAAAGTTGCGATCGCTTTTTCGGCTTTTTTTTGCCTAAGTCCAGTTAACAGGCAATTACTATGATGCAGGATAAATGTTCCTCATCTGGTCACTGCCTTGATAGAAACGGAATTTCGGCTGGTTTTTTAACTCCTAATCCATCCGCAAGTTAAAGGGAAGACGGGCATAAATGCCTTGACGATCGTTCATTTTTTGCAAGATTTCTATTTCTTGTTGTAGTTTGCTAAATTCTGCCCAGAGGGGATTATTGGGTTGAGGTGGAGTTGTTTCTATCCCCAATTTTGTTTGGACTTCTTCCACAGTCCGACCAAATAAACGTTCCTCTAAAGTAGTCTGACGGGGATGTTCTTGTAGTTGCCAATTTTTGCCTAAGTTGGCTGTTTTAGCCGCGTAATTGATCGCTACTTGTAAACCACCAATTTCATCAACTAAACCAATGGCTTTAGCTGATGCACCTGACCACACTCGTCCTTGGGCAATTTCTGCGACTTTTTGTGGTGGCAGTTTCCGACCTTGGGAAACTTTATTTAAAAACATATAGTAGATGCGGTTGACGCTGCGTTGGTACAGTGCTATTTCTTGGGGAGATTTGGGACGGGCAGCGGTTTGAGTGTCAGCGTAGGTTGCAGTTTTCACAGTATCCCAAGTAATACCGTTATTGTTAGCTAATTTTTGACCGTTGAATAAAACCCCAAATACACCAATGGAACCTGTGATTGTGTTGGGTTCAGCAAAAATCCTGTTGGAGTCGCTAGCAATCCAATAACCACCGGAAGCTGCCATATCTCCCATAGACACAATTACGGGTTTCACTTGACGAGTTAATTTGATTTCTCGCTGCATGATTTCTGATGCAGTGGCACTACCACCGGGGCTATTAATTCGCAGGACTACAGCTTTAACATCCTGGTCTTGTCGTAGTTTTTTAAAGATTCTAGCGTAGCGATCGCCTCCAATTTCTCCTTCTTGACCGCTACCATCGACAATTTCCCCTTCGGCATAGACCACAGCAATTTTTTTGTCTGACTGACTATCTGCGGCTGAAGATTTCCTCGCAACTTCTGCATATTCAGTCATTTTAATTTGGCGGAAGTTTTTTTCCTTTGTATCACTACCTGTCAATTTTTTCAGGTTAGTTACTACTTGGTCTACATAAGCTACCTGATCAACTAAACCATTGCTTTTCGCTTCATTAGCTTCTAAGAAGGCCTGATTATCAGCGATCGCTTGCAACTTTTGGGGTGAAATTTTACGGCTATTACCAACGGTATTGCGCCATTCTCCCCACACATCGTCTAGCAATTTCTGAGTTTGTTCTCGGTTTTCTGGACTCAATTTATCCAAAACTAAGGGTTCTACTGCCCCTTTAAATTTCCCAACTCTTACCACCTGTACGCCAATGCCATACTTTTGTAATGCCCCCGTTAAGAACATGGGTTGTGAACTTAAACCGTTCATTTCCATCCCACCGATGGGATTAATAATTACCTGGTCAGCCACAGAACTGAGATAATATTCTCTTTCATCCCAGGCTGTACTATAGGCAATAATTTTCTTCCCCGCTGCCCGGAAATTTTCTAAGGCACGGCGAATTTCTTTCAAGGAAGCATAGCCGATATTACTATTGTTGAGAGAATTACTACCATCTAAATAGATGCCCACGATACGGGAATCTGATTTAGCCTTTTCAATAGTATCGATGAGTTGGCGCAGGGTAATTTGCTCTGTATCTTCCCCACTCAAGGTTTTTTGCAATAATTCTGTTGAACTGGGTTCACTATCAGTAATTTTTGTCCCTAAGTCAAACACCATTACGGATTTATCTTTGACTTCTGGCCCTGTATCTTTGGAACTAGTAGCTACTAATACAAACAGAGATAATAAACCAATGGCACCAATACTAGAGAAAATAGCTAATCCTAGTAAGGTACCAATGAGACTGGATAAAGTTTGTTTAAGGAAATTATTCATTAGTTTTTAGTTATTAGTTATTAGCACAGAGAAAAGAATGTATACCATTTGATATGGGAAATTTTGGATGTGAGATTGAGATGGCCTATCTATTAAGCCTTCTCTCTATCACCATCGTTTGACAAATTGGTATGACAGAAAAAGTCTTGTTTACTATTGTAAGCGCTGTAAACTATCTGAATTCTTTAATTGAGACAAAGAAGAGTTGCCTGTACAGAAGAGGACAGTGGTGATTTCCCCAATTAAAATATCTGTTAATTCTGCTATGGCCGCTTCCGAAACTGCTGCGGCTTTGAGAAAAGGCATGGCTAAACCAGCGATATCTGCACCTAAAGCGATCGCTTTGGCTACGTCTAAACCATGTCGTAACCCCCCGGAAGCAATGAGTGGGATATGAGGGGCGATCGCTCTAATTTCTTGAATACAGTCAGCCGTTGGTAAACCCCAATCAGCAAAGGTTTTCCCCAACCGTCTTTGTAAAGGATTTTCCCCCCTTTCCCCTTCTACTAACGCCCAGGATGTACCTCCAGCACCAGCCACATCTATAGCCACTACCCCAGCCGCAATTAATTTGTCTGCCATTTGCCCTGATATGCCATTACCTACTTCCTTGGCAATTACTGGCACTGAGACTTGATTGCATAATTTAGCTATTTTGTCAAGTAATCCCCGAAAATTGACATCTCCCCTCGCTTGAATACACTCCTGTAAGGGATTCAAATGTAGTATCAGCGCATCAGCTTGCAAAATATCCACTACTCGCAAACATTCATCCACACCATAGTCATAATTCAACTGTACTGCACCCAAATTGGCAAACAGTAGCACATCAGGTGCATACTTGCGAACAGCAAAGGTATCAGCGACTTGGGGTTTTTCCACTGCTACCCGCTGGGAACCTACACCCATTGCTAGTTTATAGACTTGGGCCACCTCTGCTAAACGACGGTTAATCATCCCTGCTTGTTCTGTTCCCCCTGTCATAGAAGATATGAGCAAAGGTGCACCCAGATGTTTACCCAGAAAACTGGTAGAAATATCAATATCGTTGCGGTCGAGTTCCGGTAAGCAACAGTGAGTAAATCGATAGCGTTCTAGTCCAGTGGTCACTTCCTGACACTGAACATTTTCTTCTAAACAAATGCGGATATGGTCTGCTTTACGATGCTGAGTTTGAGCGGAAATACTAGAAAGAGGATTCACTGGTAACTATAACTCCAAGCTGTTGCCTTTCTTATTTTGGCAGTCTCAGGCCAGTATGGAGTTAGACATCTACAGAAAATTCACCAACAGGAATCTCAATCACAAACTCTGTTCCTTCTCCTGGTGCAGTGTTGCAATACAGCTTACCCCCATGTTTTTCAGTAATAATTTGGTGACTGATAGACAAACCTAAGCCTGTACCTTGACCAACTGGTTTAGTTGTGAAAAATGGATCGAATAACTTAGCACTTACATCTTTTGTCATCCCAGGGCCATTATCAGTGATCCGAATAGAAATCGACTGGTCATTTTCCAATTGTGTTTTAATCACAATTTTCCCTGGATTTGCACAAATTTCCTCATAGGTTTTACCTATATGAGTTTCTAAAATGGCATCAATGGCATTACAAATAATATTCATGAATACTTGGTTGAGTTGGCCTGGATAACACTCAACTAATGGTAATTGACCATATTCTTTAATCACCTGAATTTCTGGTGTATCAGGCTTGGCTTTGATGCGGTTATGCAATATAGTCAAGGTACTATTAATACCTTCATGGATATCAACATTTTTAACTTCCGCTTCATCTAACCGTGAGAAATTGCGTAAGGAGAGAATAATATCACGAATGCGATTAGTACCTATTTGCATAGATTCTAATAGCTTCGTAAAATCTTCACTAAGAAACTCTACATCAATATCCTTTCTCAGTGTTTCTATTTCTGCTGGAGGATGGGGATAGTGTTTTTCGTACTGATTCAGCAAATCCAATAATTCATGGGCATACTCATTCGCATAGGTAATGTTTCCATGAATAAAGTTAACTGGATTATTAATTTCGTGGGCTATTCCTGCTACTAATTGACCCAAAGATGACATTTTTTCTGATTGGATCAATTCCATTTGCGATTTCTTCAGTTTAGTGAGGGCATCTTTCAATTGCAGGGAATGTCTTTCCAATTCTTGATTCAATTGCTGGAGATGAAGTTCAGACTCTTTGCGCTCTGTAATATCTTGAACAGTCACCAGGATACCAATGACATTACCCTCTGCATCATGTAAAGGTACTCTATTCGTTTCTGTCCACATGTTTTGTCCATAAGCATTATGAACACATTCCAGGACACCAATTTCTTGACTATTGGTATTCATAATCTGACTATCATGGAGAGAAGCTTCTTTCTTAGCTAGCACCTCATCATCTTTTTTGCCAATAATGGCTTCTGGTGATTCTAAGCCAGCTAATTCAGCTAATTTTTGGTTACAACCTAAAAATACAGAATTGCGGTCTTTCCAATAAATTGTTTGGGGAATAGTGTTAATAACTAATTGTAATAGTTGTTGAGATTCTCTTAATTGTTCGGCACTAGCTTTGTGCTCTATCAATAAAGTTTTAAATCGTTTAATTAAATCATTTAAAGAAGTAGTTAGGATTCCCACTTCATCATTATTAATTACCGGTGCTTGTAAATCGAAATTCGATTCTTGGGAGACTCTTTGAGCAACTTTTGTGGTAGCTTGAATGGGTAAAGTAATGGCATAAATAGTTAAATAAGCTAGTGATGCGGCAATGCCAATAGATAATAACGTACTAAACAAACTAATTTTAGTATCTAGCCTATTTGCTGTCGCTTCATTTTGCTTTGCTGTTGCTAACTCTCGTTGAGATAAAACCATAATGTCTGAGATGTCATAGGTCAATTGATCTAATTTTTCCCAGACAAATTTGTTAAATATATTATCTAGTTGTGTACGTGCTTGTTCAGAAAACTCTGGTGAGTGAATTGAATATTGATTTAATTTTTGTTTTAACTTGGAAACCTCTTGGACGTAACTTGTCACAATGGGGTCATATTTCCGAAATAATTCATCGTACATCTCATATTGTTTTACTTCTTCTTGCTTGGCCGTAGCAGCAAATTTTTTCAACTCTAGCCAACGTTCCTGGACTTCTTCAGTATATTCTATGAGTTCGTGATATTCTTTTTGAAATGATTCTGGATAATCAATTAAAGTAATTAATTTTTGTTCATGAACTAATGATTGCAGAATAATAGCCTTTAAATTACTGTTAATTTGTAATTCTGTTTGTGCGTGAATTGATAGTATAGATGCTTCTTCTTTATAACGATTGCCTAAATAATCGCCTACAAAAGTGCCCAGTAAAGCTACCCCTATTGCTAACGCGTAACCATAACCGATTTTGCGGCCAATCTTGCTTTGAGCAAACCATTGTTGACATCGAGTGGGCAAATTGAAAGAAATTGGCGGCATAGGAAGATGATTAGCTCTAGTTGCAGGGTTACTCCTAAAACTAGAAAGTGATTGAGCAGCTTTGGTTAAGGAAGGACGTAGGAGATTCATATAAGTAAGGATTTATATTGTCGAATTGGGGATTAAATGCTAGGTCTAATTTATGTAAATTCATTGGTGGATGATGCTTAACCAAATGGTCATAACATGTGGTTTTTACTTAGATATAGGATATGGAGGAATTGTGTAAAACTTGTGGAAAAATCTGAAGCCACTGTAAAGAAAGCGTTAAAATTGGTTGCTGGTAAGTGAAGGCAGGATATCTGAGGCGGGGGATTTGGCCAATTGACGGAAGAAATAACGTAGATTCGACAAGATACCAAGAAGTGGGGAAGCAGGGGAAGAAATGAATGTATTACTATAAAACTTTGAACTTCTCAACTTTTGTTAGTGTAGCTCTATCAACTAAAGCTCCTGATTCTGATTCCTAAACTTCTGAAACGCCTGAATTCATGCCTTTTTCGCGGTTAGTAACACTGATTGTTGGTTTGATTGTCATTTTGGCCCTAGTCCTGTGGCTAATTGACTCTCTATCACGTCTTTACTGGCAGTTGTCCTATTCACCATTGCTAGGTAATTTGCTGTTACTGCTGTTGGTGGTGTTAATTGGCGGTTTGATTGCCGCATTTGTGTATTACGTGATGGTTCTCCAAAAAGGAGAAAAGCGCCGTAGTTATCGCCGAACTGTGACTCCTGCTCAAATTCCTGCGGCTAAATCTGATGCCGCTTCTTCCACTCTTCAAGCAGTGCGTCAACAGGTAGCACAAATTCAAGATGAAGTGACTCGTCAAGCTTTACTGAGTCGCACGAGGGAAATTGAAGCCAATTTGTCTAGAGGTGAAATTCAGGTGGTGGTGTTTGGGACAGGTAGTGCTGGTAAGACTTCCCTGGTGAATGCAATTATGGGGAGAATGGTGGGTGAAGTAAATGCACCAATGGGAACTACTAAGGTGGGAGAAACCTATTGTTTGCGCTTGAAGGGGTTAGAACGGAAGATTTTAATTACAGATACACCAGGAATTTTAGAAGCTGGGGTAGCAGGGACAGAACGGGAACAATTAGCGCGGGCTTTAGCTACAGAAGCGGATTTATTGTTGTTCGTCGTGGATAATGATTTGCGGCGTTCAGAATATGAACCGTTGCGGGGTTTAGCCGAAATTGGCAAGCGATCGCTCTTGGTGTTGAATAAAACTGATTTGTATACTGAACAAGATAAAGAATCGATCCTCGCGCGATTGCGTCAACGGGTGCGGGGTTTTATTGCTACAAATGATGTAGTAGCGATCACAGCTAATCCCCAAACTGCACAATTGGAAACTGGGGAAATCTTTCAACCAGAACCAGATATCATCCCCCTGTTGCGTCGCATGGCTGCTGTCCTGCGGGCAGAAGGTGAAGATTTAGTTGCCGACAACATCCTCTTACAATCTCTACGCTTGGGAGAAGAAGCCCGGAAACTTATTGATGCCCAACGCCGTCGTCAAGCAGATAGAATTGTTGAGCGGTTTCAATGGATAGGTGCAGGTGTAGTTTCTGTTACTCCCCTCCCAGTTGTAGACTTACTTGCTACTGCTGCCGTTAATGCTCAAATGGTAGTAGAAATTGGTCGGGTGTATGGCTGTGAATTAAATATGGAACGAGGGCGAGAATTAGCATTATCTTTAGCAAAAACTATTGCTAGTTTAGGGATTGTTAAAGGTGCAATTCAACTTCTTTCCACTGCCTTACAATTAAATGTTGCGACTTTTATAGTTGGTCGTGCCATTCAAGGAGTAACTGCCGCTTATTTAACTCGAATTGCTGGTAAAAGTTTTATCGAATATTTCCGTCATGACCAAGATTGGGGTGATGGAGGTATGACAGAAGTGGTACAGCGTCAATTTCAAATCAATCGTCGGGATGAATTTATTAAAGCTTTCGTGCAAGAAGCTATTTCTAAAGTAGTGAAACCTTTAACAGATAATTCCGAAGGTGGATGATTAACCAAGACATGAAAATTAAAATGCCAAATATTGAACTATACCGATGGTAATGCAATTGGTAATTGGGATTTAGCTTACTTGAGGTTAAATATCTGCAAATTTTGCCTTTGACAAGGTCAGAAACATTATCTGGTCATGTGTTAAAGGCTAAATGAATTATCCTTCATGATTCCGGAAATAGGAGGTGACGCTAGAAAACCTATATGTATGGATTTCTCAGTAACTAGCTTATGAGCAACCAAATGATAGGTAAAGTATTACAAGAGCGTTACCAAATTGTTCAAAGCCTGGGGGCAGGAGTATTTGGACAAACCTATGTCGCTTTAGATTTAGATTATGCAGATAAGCCGAGATACGTTGTTAAACAACTCAAAGTTAATAGTTATCAAATGAGTTCCTGTTATGACTATCTGCGACTGCGGTTTCTCACCGAAACAGAAACTTTACAAATTTTAGGCAGTCACGATCAAATTCCTCAATTAATTACTTGTTTTGAAGAAAATGAACGGTTCTATTTAGTTCAAGAATTTGTGGCTGGACAAGCTTTAGCTAATGAATTAGCTCTCAATCAAGAACTAGGCCATCGCTGGAGTGAGAATGATGCAGTAGTCTTTTTAGAAGATGTTTTAAGCATTCTGGATTTTGTCCATTCTCAAGGCTTCATTCACTGTGATGTCAAACCGGAAAATTTAATTAGACGTGCTTTTGATGGCAGGTTAGTATTAATTGATTTTGGTTCAATTCAACCAGTTGATTTCAGCACAGAATCGGAACTAGCTATTTATCAAATGCCGGCTACTTCCTTAGGTTATATTCCTCCAGAGCAGTTTTTAGGGCAAACTCAACCCAGCAGCGATATTTATGCCTTGGGAATGATTGCTATTCAAGGTTTAACAGGATTAACACCTCTACAATTTAATATTGATCCAGTAACTAATGAAATTATTTGGTTATCGGAGAATAGCGAAATCAGCGAATATTTAGCGGCTTTTTTAACCCAAATGATTCGCTATAATCATCAAGACCGCTTTCAATCTGCGAAGGAGGCACTACAAGTTCTTCAGCAGATGATTTGGGTCAACCAACCAGAAGAAACTCCCCAGCTAGATGAGGAATTACTATTAGAACCAATTACCCACAAATATCACCATTCTACCAATTCATCTAATTCTAAATCTTCTCCCTTACTAGCAGGACTGCGCCTTGGACTCACCATAAATTCTTTGTTGTTGGGATGGGGAGTATATTCTTTAGCTCAAAATTCTATTTCTCATTCAGAAACAGCAACTTTATATACAGCTATAGATAAATATCAAAGTGGTGATGTTCAACAAGCAATTACTTTAGCTCAATCAATTCCTACCCATAGTAATGTTTATCCAGAAGCCCAGGCAAATATTGGGGAATGGAAAAAACAATGGCAAACTTCCGCAGAAAAATATCTGGTTGCAGAACAAGCGTTGAAGGAAGGTAGATGGTTAGATGTACTGCGTAATGCTCCCAAAGTGCCTACTAGTTTATATTGGCAATCTAAGACAGGTAATTTAGTTCAACAAGCACAGGTAAATATTCAATTCCAAACCCAATCTTTACTGACCAAGGCTTATAAAAGTGCAGAAAATAGAGACTTTTCTACAGCCTTGGAATATCTGCGCCAAATTCCTCCTGAAACTTCTGCTGGTGCCATTGTTCAGAAAAAGTTAGCAGAATATAGTCAGAAAAAGGAAATTCGAGCTAGTCATTTTTTAAATGAAGCTCATAAAAAAGCAGGTGTTCATGACTTTAACGGAGCAATTAAATTTCTCCAAAAAGTTCCTAAAGATACTACAGTTTATCCCCAAGCCCAAAGGAAATTACAAGAGTATTCTCACAAACAAAATATCCGCCAGAAAAACCAAAAATCATGATCCTAATCGCTATTGTGTAGATTTAGGATTAGGGATAGGAATAATGAACCGAGGAGATGTTTCCGCTTGGAGTTGATTTTGGGCTTCGTTACGACCATTGATAGCTTGTTGATAATCAGGCTTATATTTCAGGGCTTGATTATAGGAAGCGATCGCATCTTGATATCGTCGCATATTCAATAGAGCATTGCCTCTACTATACCAGCTTTCATAATGGTTGGGCTGAGAAAGCACTGCCTGATTGTAGGATGCGATCGCCTCTGCATATTTTTGTAAGTTATATTGAGAATTGCCTAAGTTATACCAAACTTTATAGTCTTTTTTATTAATAGCAATGGCTTTTTGATAAGATTCAATGGCTTCTGCATAACGTTGGCTTTGATGTAACGCCCAACCACGATAATACCAGGCTTGATAATTATCTGGATCAGCTTTGATAATCTGCTCAAAGTTACTAATAGCTTCTCCATACCTGCGTAAAGTAATCAGGACATTGCCTCTAGATAGCCAGGCTACATAATTATTGGGTTGATATGCCACTGCTTGGTCATAAGCTTGAAAGGCATCTTCATAACGATTTAAATTAACTAAACTATTACCTTTGTTATACCAGCCAGCAGCGTAGTCTGGTTTTAATTCCACAGTTTTATTATAGGCATTAATAGCTTCTTCATATTGTTTTATATTTTGTAAAATTAGCCCCTTGTTATACCAAAACTGATAATTATCTGGTTGTAACTCAATTGCCTGTTCATAGGCTTTAATTCCTTGGTCATATTGTTTTAAATTGCGGAAAGCATCTCCTTTCGCATTCCAAATACTAGGGTCATTATTTTTAAATTGTAATGCTTTATCAAATGCGGATATTGCTTCAATATAACGTTGTAATTTGATTAAAGTAAATCCCCTATTTATCCATGCTTCTAAATAATCTGGTTGCAGTTGAATTGCTTGGTCGTAAGCTTTGAGTGCTTCTGAATATTGCTTTAATTCAAATAATGTCTTCCCTTGACCATACCAACCTTGAGGGTAATTAGGTTTGATATTTACTGCTTTTTCATATAATGCTAATGCCTCTTCATAGCGTTGTAGTTGCAATAATGTATTTCCTTGCTGAAACAATTCCGTCGCGCTGTGAGAATTAATTCGATTCATGACAAATATAGACCCGATGCTAGCAGCACCAATGAAGCATACAGATAAGGTAACTTTCCAAATTAATCCTGGTTGTTTTAGTTGATGTACAGGAGTAGTAATTGGTGCAAGAGGTGTGACAATTACAGTCCTAGAATTATTAGCTGTTAAATGATTTAATGCCTGTAAAGCAACAGTTGCTGAAGCATAACGCTGGCGAAAATCATAACGCACCATTATGTCAATAAATTGTGCTAACTCTGGTGAAACTTGAGCAGATTTTTTCCAGACAATTTCATTAGTTTCTACATCTTTTTCTAATTGTTCAGGTGCTAACCCAGTCAAAGCTTGAATAGCAATTATGCCTAAAGCATAAATATCACTACTCAATTTTGGTGTACCTTGTGCTTGTTCACTGGGAATAAAACCAGGTGTACCAATAGCCACCGTAAATTTAGTTTCCCCAACAGATGCAATGGCTTGGGTTGCAATTTGTTTGACTGCTCCAAAATCAATTAAAATTAACCGACCATCTGTTTTCCTTCTGAGAATATTACGCGGGTTAACATCACGATGAATTACTTGTTGTTGGTGTACAAAATCCAAGATTTCTAAAATTTCTTTTAACCAGGAAATTACCTCTCCTTCATTCAACAATTTTCCTGGTATTAACTCTTGACTCAAATCGTGACCAACAATAAATTCCTGAACCAGATAAAATTCTGCATTTTCTTCAAAGTATGCCAAAAGTTGGGGAATGCGATCGTGATTTCCCAATTTATATAAAACTTGTGCTTCTGTATCAAATAATCGTCTAGCAGTCTCTAAGGTTGTAGGATCATTTGCTTGTGGCTTTAATCTTTTCACAACACAAGGAGGTGCACCAGGTAGCTGAGTATCATGAGCAACGTAAGTTTCTCCAAATCCACCTCCTCCCAGGTGGCTGATAATTTGGTATCTTCCTGTCAGAGTGTTCCCTAGCATCCCTTTTGCCTAACTGAGTGTAAGATGACATCATTTCAATCTTGCCACAGGGTTATGGGATACTGGGTAAATTATACCAATTAAAAATTCATATCTTTAGGTTTGACTGGAGTTTTCCGGCTGGGATATGCTACTCAATTGCGGATAATTTGTATTATTTGGCTTTTTCATGTAATGACATCTGCTAACGAATAGCTTTATTTTCCAGTTTAGGCATTTTCAACTTGCTCATCAATTCAAAACCTCTGATCAATTAACATGATTCCTGTCAGTGACAATGTAATCAAATGGAATAAACCGATTATTAATTATTGGTTAATTGGCATTAATATTAGTATTTTTTTATGGGAAATTTACTTAGCAATCAACGATAATTTAGGCAATTTTATTAATAATTGGGGAATTATTCCTGCTCAAACCAATGGAGCCATTACTAATGCAGTTTTCTATAATTCTGCTGCTTGGATAGTTGTATTTTGGCGCTTACTTTCCCTCCCAATTGCCCTATTCATTCACAGTAGCTTTAGCCAAATATTAGGCAATATGCTATTTTTGTGGGTGTTTGGTCAGTCTGTAGAAGCGGCTATCGGTCAGCGACGCTATATAGTGCTTTATCTAGCATCTGGGATATTCTGTGGTATGGTACAAAGTTTTTTCGACCCAAATTTAACTATTCCTATAGTGGGAGCGAATGGAGCGATCGCATCTATTCTTGGTGCGTATATCATGAAATATCCCCAAGCCCGTATATATTCGGTTTTACCATTAATATTTGTCTATATACCAGTTGAATTACCAGCTTTTTTATATGTATGTTGGTGGTTTGTCCAACAAGCTTTTTATGGCATTGGTAGTTTAAATATTCCTGGTGGTGTTAATCAATCACATTTTGCTTTGTGGGGACAATTTGCAGCTTTAGTCACTGGTGCAGCTTTTATGAGGATGGTGACTAGACGTTAAAGCTAAATGCCAGTAAAACTATTAAATGCATTGGTGCTGGATAAAAATAAGTTTTAATTGAGGTTAAATATTCATGGACAGAAACAAAATGAATTATTTATGTGTCATAAAAGTTAAATATCTTCCGTGAAAACACCTCTATTTACTCTGAAATGATAGAGATGAAATTCTCATAATTTGGAGATTTTATCCTAAAAACTTTTCTATCAAAATTAGGCAATATTTGTAAATTTATACGGAATAGTTGCCAGTAATCGAGAAAAGAGATATAAAAACATATTCAAAACTATAGTTATGAGGCAATTTTATGTACACCCACAAAAAATATCTTTTCCCCTTAGCACTTGTTGTTATTTGCACTATTCTTAGCAGCTGTACAGGCACCAATACAGGAGAAAATGCCAATAACCCCTCCTTGGAAAGCCCCACAACCACTACTACCCCCCGTCCTCAACTGAGTCCTTCCACTGCACAACTACGGTCTAAATCTGTGGAAGCAAAACCTAATACAACTCAAGAACAGCCAGATTCTGAAAATGAGACAAAAACTGAGGCTGAGACAAAATCCAATCAACCGAAAACAATCAACGTCACCTTATACACAAGTGACGACCAATGTCAAGAATTGATCCCGAAAAAAACTGAAGTCTCTGCCCAAGAACCTGTGACAGAAGCAATCGGACAAATTCTCAAAGATAGAGATGGTGCTGATTTTAGCTTATCTGGCTATCGTGTCAATATTAAAGATGGAGTGGCAACAGTTGATTTGCGTCTAGCTGCTGATTCTAAACGTCAATTAGCTTCCCTCTCTAGTTGTGAGCAGTTTGCCATATTTAGCAGCTTGCGTAAAACTTTAACCAGTAATGCCCAATGGAATATTAAAGATGTCCGCTTTACAGAACGGGGACAAGACTTAGCTTTGTGATGTATGTATATAGATGAATGGAGACGTTGCCTTTGAAGCTAATGTAGTGTTTTTACTTATAGCCATGGACAAGGCAGTTAGGAAATTAGCTCAAACTAAATCTGAGATATTGAAAGGTTTTTAGCACTGTCGTCACCTGTCACTTGCTATAATTTCCCAACCAGTCAACCATAGTAAAGATTTTCTAGCGATTCTTCCCAGACACAGAAACACTCTATTAAGATAAAAAAGTCTTGAGTCAAGGGCGGCAAACTAATGGATGTCAAGCTAATTTTGGTTGGACTAACAGTTATATTTACTTTTGCTTGTTTATTTTTCGGAACTCAAAACGGATTCTATGATTCCGACAACTATCATGGTAACGGTTCTGCACACTGATGTGGGTTTGCGGGACGTTTACAAATGTTAACAAAATGAAATAAGTGTATTTATCATTGCCGTAATCATTCACTTGGTACACCAGTCATCTTCTTTCAAGTTTCCCTGACATCTAAATTAAGGGATAATTTTGGAGCAGGTTTAATGGGGAGAAGTGTATGAGGGATGATTTATCAATCCCTTCTCGCCCTGATGCTGGTGAGTCGGCGAATGAATTAGCATGTTTACCCTATGGAGTGCAACATGAGGATGAGGGTGTTTGTCTACTAGTACGGATTGGCCCGTACCGGATTATTCTAGATTGTGGCTTGGCGGATATTTCTTCTTTAGCTAAAGAAGTAAATCAATCAGCACCACGAGGTATTGTGCCGTTACCGGCGGATTTAGTATTGATTAGTCATGCTCATTCCGATCATGCCAGAGGGCTTCTGGCACTGCACCAAAGCTTTCCCACTTTACCTATTTATGGCAGTGAGGTAACTAGCAAGTTATTACCACTGAATTGGTTAGATGAGAATCCAGAAGAAATTTCCGCTTTTTGTCAGGCATTACCGTTGCGATCGCCTGTAGAAGTTCTTGATGGTCTAATTGTAGAATTGTTCCCGGCTGGCCATTTACCAGGGGCTGTGGCCATTCTCATCACCTACCGCAGTCCCCAGCGTGATTACAAAATTCTCTATACAGGAGATTTCTTCTTGTCTAATTCCCGGTTAGTGGAAGGTTTGCGTCTAGAAGAATTACGGGGTTTAGATTTAGATGTGCTGTTAATTGAAGGTAGCTATGGCACTTCCCGTTATCCTCACCGTCGCAATCAAGAGAATCAATTAGCAGAAAGAATTCATCGAGCGATCGCAGAACACTGTTCTGTCATTTTACCCACACCAGCATTAGGATTAGGTCAAGAATTGCTGATGCTGTTACGTTCCCATCACCATTTTACGGGAAGAGATTTGGATATTTGGGTAGATGGTGCAGTAGCGGCTGGTTGTGACGCTTATTTAGAACTTTTGCCCCATTTACCCGCCTCAGTGCAAAACTTTGCTCGCCATCAGCCTTTATTTTGGGATGAACGGGTGCGTCCCCGTGTGCGTAGGTTGCAACCGGAAAATCTCTCCTTATTAGGTAAGTCTCCTTGTATTGTGCTGACCGACCCGACCATTGACGTATCGAAATATTGTCAACCCAATACTGGCAGTTGGCTGATTTTATTACCAGAAAAAATAGATATTCCTATTCATCAACAGGCAATAGATGACATCACTATAGAAAGTTATTTGCTGGCTCAACACAGTGATGGCCCCGGCACAACCCAATTAATTCATAATTTAAGACCCCAGCATGTGGTGTTTGTTCACGGTTCACCTGCCTATTTAGCAGACCTGACCAGTTTAGAAGAATTACAAAACCGTTATCATCTCCATTCCCCGGCCTGTGGCACATTGGTAGAACTGCCCATTGGCGAGACCTTTTTGCAACCAGCTGCCCCGGAAACTAACTACGAAGGGGAACTTTCGGAATTAGATACTGTAGTTACAGTCACCCTGCCAGAAGCCATTACAGAAGACCCGCGATGGCGACAGTTTGCCGATACAGGACTGATTGAAGCCCGTTGGCAGGGGGAAGAATTAGTGTTGCGGGGGTTGACTCAGAGGGAATTGCTCAATCAAAATAGCGATCGCTTTACGTGGACAGATATAGAGTGCTGTGGAACTTGCCGATATCAAAGAGGGCAACGGTGTTGGAATCCCGCCGCCCCATTGTATAACTTCAAAGTTACTCTTGAAGGTTATTGCCCTGCCTTTGAACGATTATCTAATGCTGAGTAACAAGTTAGGATAAAAAACTCGGCACTCCCTGTGGCAAGCCAATCACATAACCCTTACAGCACTCATTAATCTGGATTTGAGTCAGTAAAACGGTTACGAATTCGTTCGGCTTCTGGACAATCTTCCGTCATGAGGGGTTCCACATTGCCACGTGGTACTGACGCGAGTTTTTGCGTTACAGACCCAATGCTTTCTAGGCGAACCATCTCTTCCCAAGAACAAACTTCGTCCTCTTCGTCTGTTTCATAGCGTAGAGTCACTAAATCACCCTCGATATCGATGATGCGGGCCCGCTCGATCCAGCGTTGCTGGTCCCGCAAGAATACACATACCTCCCGCCCGTCGCAACACAGTTGATAAATCTTGCGGTGTAGCATGTACTGCTTCTGCCTTTTTAAACAACGTAGTTAAACCTGTCGAAATTTTGGGTTTTATCCCAGTTAAAGATACACCCTGAAGAGTTTAATTCTACAGTTCAGAACGAGAGTGTTTAGTGACCCAATCTCACAGCTTGGTTATAGTTGTCAGATTTCGGAAAAACTAGGGTCATAAACTAAAAGTTTCTGCATCAGTTGAACTCGATCTCTCAGGGAAGTGATTAGAGATTGTTTACTTCATTCATAGAAGTCAAACAACTCTGGAGTTGCCCTAACCGGGTAAATATGTACTGGTGATTGTTTCCTACCATTATGTAATAAAAAGTACTGCAAAACAAGCGTTGATTGAAGTTGTTTGAGTTGCCTACTTGTATTCATTGGCATTGCTGAGAAGTCTGGGGACTTGGCTTTACTTTAACCCCTAATGTATTTGATCTTAACTCATTCTCTGGTGACCTTCATGGTTTTAAACAACAATCCCTGAAGAGTTTTGAGTTAAAACCTATAGCTTGATGTAATAAATCCTTATATTAATGGAGAATATAACGCAGTTAGCGTAGCCCTAGTTACCTGGATGGAGATAATTGCTATCTTCTTGCAAAAAACACAACAAATTAGCCCCAATTAGCATTTTTTGAGTTTTTATGAGATTTATAACTAAATTTTAATGAATTTTATTCAAAGCTGGAAATTCCATGGGGCGATTGGGAGAGGCTTCTCTTTTAATGTCACCATTACGAACCGCATCATACAAAGCAGATAAAGCAGCCAAATCTTCTGATTGATAGCATCTGGTTGCTAGGACTTGGTGGATGAGACCCTCAGATTCAACACTAAGACATCCCGTTTCAAAGGCAGATTCTACTAGGGCGCGAATCATGATAGTTAGGGCTTAGTAAACAATTTATCATTTTTAGTGTGAAGCATTTTCTCGTTAATTACATTGATGCAAAGCGGGTAATATTTGTGATTGTAGTTACACCTGATTTGTGATCCCCGTCACAACAAAAATCTAAAAATAAGCTAAATAATACCGTAAATTCAGTACATTTAGAATAGCAAAATATACAATAAAGACGCTATCACATTTGATAACGCCTAATGAGAAGGCAATATAAAAAGATACTTTAATAGCCGTCTTATTACTTTATTAAATTGTATTTAAAAATACATAAGAAATGAAAATATACTATTTAAGGGCAAAATTGGCGAAAATCCTCATCTTTTTGACTTAATTCCACCCAATCGAGGTGGAGAGACTGAAATTTTTCGACTAAGCGATCGCAGGCGGGGCGTTCAGTTCCATAATGTCCAGCATCGATTAAAATTACCCCTTTGTCACGACTCTCCTGAAATTGATGAAATTTACAGTCGGAAGTTAAATAGGCTTGAGCACCTGTTTTGGCAACGGCGGAAATAAAACTAGCTCCCGAACCACCTAATACAGCAACTTTGCTAATGATTTGTTGTAAATCGGCAGTGGGAGAAAAAAGTAACTTGGGGGGATTGAGTCGAGTGTGAATTTTTGTCAATAATTCCTTTAAAGTTACACTGGGTGCTAATGTGCCAACACGACCATAACCGAGATTTCCTTGGGTAGGGATTAGGGGTGATACCTCTTGTAAGTTAAGAATTTGCGCTAAAACATCAGCAGTACCATCAGCTACTTGATCAAAGTTGGTATGGGCGCTATAAATACCGATGTTGTGCCTAAAGGCTAATCGCGCCATTTCTGCCAACGGATCACCACTACACAGAGATTTAGGCGGGTTGAATATGAGAGGATGATGGGCAAAAATCAAATTAGCAGATTTAGCGATCGCTTCTTCCATCACTGCCAAAGTAGGAGTTAAGCACACCAACACCCGCGCCTGTGCCTCTAATACCCCAGGTTCTATTTGCCAACCACAATTATCCCAACTTTCACACCAAGCGGGATTTGCCCATGCTTCAAACCAACTAATTAGCTCTGCTATTTTCATTAATTGATAGGCGTATTTTTACGGAATTTTTCAACAAAGTTATGAAGGCATATTATAGCTAGTATAAAGCTAGCATAAATGCTTAGTAAACCTGCCCCATACTCATGAAATTTTAAGATTAAGTACCCAGCATTTGAAGGTTATGTAAAGTTGCGTAAAGTCCTCCTTGGGAAAGTAATTGCTCATGATTACCTTGTTCAATTAATTCACCACGTTTCAATACTAAAATCCGGTCTACATTGCGGATAGTAGAGAGACGGTGAGCAATAATAATTGCTGTGCGTTTAATGAGGAGTTGATTGAGGGCTTCTTGGACTATAGCTTCTGTACCTACATCCAAACTAGCTGTAGCTTCATCCAGAATCAAAATTTGTGGGTTGCGAATAGCTGCACGGGCAAAAGCTAATAATTGTTTTTGACCACTAGAAATATTTGTCCCCCGTTGGCGGAGTTGGGTATCATAGCCCTGAGGTAGCTGGTCAATAAACTCAGCCACATTGGTTTTCATGGCTGCTTGTTGAATTTCCTCAAAATTATAGCGATCGCCCAAGGTAATATTACTTTTAACATCCCCAGCGAATAAAAAGGCTTCTTGTAAAATCACCGTCATATAGCGTCGCAGTTCTTTTTGGGGGATATCCCGATTATCCACACCATCAATGAGAATGCGTCCTTGGGTTGGTTCATAGAGACGACATAACAGACGAATAATCGAACTTTTACCCGCACCAGTCGGCCCCACCAAAGCCACCTTTTCCCCTGGATTAATTGTAAAATCCAAATTTTTAATTACATAATCGTCATCTTTATAGGCAAACCATACATTTTCAAATCGAATTTCTCCCCGTGGTGGAGTAGGTGTAAAATCTTGGGATTCTAGCTGAGGGACAATTTCTTGAATATAACCCGATTTAAACTCTAAAAAAGATTCAGCAGACTGGAGAGAATCACGAATTTCTATCGGTTCATCTAAAATATCCGTCACTCTTTCAATTGCCGTAAAACCAGATTGAATTACCGTAAACTTTTCTGCAAAGTTCCTGAGTGGTTCAAATAATTGTTGGGCATATAAAACAAAAGCCGATAAAATCCCAAAAGTAATAAACTTCCCCGACAGTAACCAACCTCCAATCCACAAAACCCCAGCCACTGCCACCAATCCTACCCATTCCAAAGTTGCAGAAACAGCAGAGTCATACCAAATACTTGTATCTAACTCCTTTATGTAGCGGTGGTTAGTAGCCCGGAATAATTCGCCATTAAATTTTTCCCGCCGAAATAGCTGCACAACATTAATGCCAATAATATTTTCTTGCAGTTGAGAATTTAGTCTTGATAATTCTTCCCTGGCCTTGTAATTTGCTTGACGATACTGTTGCTGAAAGTAAATAATTAACCATGTAATGGGAAACAACATCAATAACAATAAACAAGCAAGTTGCCACTGAATGGAAAACATCAAGCCAATAATCACCAGCATGGAAAATAAATCGGAGATAATGCCAATTGCCCCAGTGGAGAAAACATCCCCTAAACTTTCCACATCACTAGTCAATCGAGTAATTAACTTCCCAACAGGTGTAGTGTCAAAAAAACGTACTGCTAAAGATGTGACATGCTTAAATAAATCTTCTCTAATTGATGCTGTAATTTTTTGCCCTAGTTTCTGAACTAAATAACCTTGTATACCTGTTAAAGATAAACGAATAATAATTGCTGCTAATAACATTCCCTGGAGAATACCTAAGCCTTCCCAAAGGGAACGATTTTGCAAAAAACCATACACACTTGGTTCTTGACGAATTAAGGAAATAGCCTGACCAACTAAAGTGGGTTGAATAGCATTAGCTATAGCAATAGGAATCAGTAGAGACATTGAAAGTGTTAGTAGTCCTTGATGACGGCGTGCATAAGGAACTAAACGCAAAAATAATCGCCAGTCGTTTTCTTGCTGACTGTGTTCTTTTTGAGATTTTTTCTGGAATGGGTAGATGACCATGTTTAGCAATTCACAATGAGCAAAACTAGTCTAGGAGAGTATCTAGTTTGACGAATTAGTTTTAATTTAACCTTAAAATCTCTGTCAAAACCATGTGAAAAAAGATTCCGCTTTTTTATACAACTACCATCCAACTAGAAATAGATTTGCTCGGCCACAAGTAAGAGTCAGTACCAAAGGCTAAAGCACACGCAATCATTGATGGTGCGTTGTACTACAAGACAACACAGCCTACTTAAGCATTACTCAACATGAATGAGAGATTTTTTTAGCATGGACTTACTTAGGTTGTGGTTATGAATTTAAGTGAGAGATAATTTTACCCAGGTGAGTGTCAACGGCTATATTTTTCACTAGGGTTTAAGTATGACAGAAGAAAACAACTCTGGTAGTCAAGATGACTTGAATAAGGAAGAAACTACCCAAGACCAGAGTCAGTCTCCTGACTCAGGGGGAGAACTTCATAGGGTAATTTTTGGGGTGCAACAGGAAGAAATAGTCAAACGTTTAGAAGGTAGTAGTCCAGCAGAATTACCTGGTGTTATGCAAGCAGGTAATCTAGACACCACCTTAACCTACTGGCAGGGACGCAGTGAGGAAATTACCCAACTTACTCAATGGTTAGAAGATAAAAATATTACTCTGATTGGGATTGAAGGTATTGGCGGTGTAGGAAAATCAATGCTAGCTGCCAAAATATACAAAGAAATTGGGCATTTCTCGAAGCGATACTGGGTAGATGTCAGTTGTGGTCTAGTATTCAGCGATTTAGCCTGCCAAGTGCTAGGAGAATTTGGTGATCAATCACAAAAAAAAGAATCACAATTAGTAGAAGCATTAATTAACTGCCTAAGATCCGAGTCATACTTACTCATCATTGACAATTTAGAAAGTTTATTACAGCAAGATCAGCAATGGGACAGCCAGTTTTATAGTGAATTTTTCACAGTTTGGGCAGAGTATGGTGACAAGAGTAAAGTCTTAATCATTACTAGAGAACGACCCCAACAGCCAATAGCATCAAAAATTCAATGGCTATCTCTCACAGGTCTGAAAATTGAGGCTGGGGTACAACTGCTAACCGCGTTGGGCATTAGGGGAAATTTAGAAGCATTTACTAAATTAGTAGAAGGGCATCCGCTGTTATTGAGATTAGTGGCCGATTTACTCACAGCAGAATTCCCCGAAGATCCTAGCTTAGAAAGGCTAGGAGAACTAGGCTTAGGGAATCTACAGCAGATATTAACTGATACTAATTTAGTGAATCAGCATCATCGGGGTAATGTGGCGATGATGTTGGTACTAGATGCCAGTTTTGCACGATTGCATGATCTACAAAAGCAACTATTATTAAATGTCAGCGTTTACCGTGGGGGTTTTCATCAAGGAACAGCAGCAAATTTGTTATTGGAAATTTCAGAAAATGATATTGAGCAGGAATTGAAAACCCTGGTTAATCGCTCATTTTTACTAGAAAAATCCAACAGCCAAAAATGGTTTATTTTCCATTCAGTAGTGTTGGAGTATTTGCGCTGCAAAGCTGGTGACAAAACTGAACTGCATCAGCAAGCGATTTCTTTTTATCTTTTGCATGTTAAACAAAAACCTTGGCATAGTGTGGTAGATATCCACGAATATCTAGAAATTTTCTACCATCAATATCAACTCCAACAATATGACGCTGCATTCGATGTATTCAAAACAGTCAATGATTTTTTAACATTAAATGGTTACTACATGCTCCAAGTTGAATTGTGTAGACAATTAATAGGAGTATGGGAGGTCACAGGAGAGAGAAACAACTGGAATTATCACGCTACTATTACCAGGCTAGGTTTTGCTTATCAATATTTGGAACGGTATCAACAGGCACTAAATTGTTATCAACAGTCGTTGCAGATAGCCCAAGAAAATAGCGATCGCCCTAGCGAAGTAGATACCTTAGGTTATATCCCACCTTCCGCCCCCTAACTGTCACAGAGGGAAATTACGGAGAGAAAACATCTAATTGAGAATAAAAACAGACATATTGAGTGTAAAAAGACATTTGAATAACAGT
>NZ_JACJTT010000069.1 GCF_014698825.1 Richelia sinica FACHB-800 | reverse complement strand
CAAGGACGTTCTGTTATTGACTTTTTTGACCAAGCTATCAAAGCAATGGTTAACCCTGCTGTGCAGACTCCTTCTTTAATTCCTCACATTTAGACCTGAATCCTTACGTTTAAGAGCATTAGAGATTAACTCATTAATTACTAAGCCACAGGGAATGGCTTGATCTATATTTAAATTCACTGCATCAATATCAGTTTCAAGATTAATTCTTCCTGGTACAACTTGATAAGAAATCAGCAAATTTGCCGCCAAAGTATTAATATATTCAGCAATATTTAGCTGACCAATATTAGGAGAGGTATATAAATTTTTATGAATTAAAGATATAGATTCAATGCGATTTTGACTTTCTCTCAATGCCTTGATCACTTCTGGATCTTGAAATGTGTCTGATTGCAGTTGTAAAAGACTAGAAACAATTTGCAAATTATTTTTGACTCGATGATGAATTTCTTTGAGCAATACCTCCTTTTCAGCTAAAGCACTTCTTAACTCTGTTTCTGCCTTTTGCCTTTGGGTGATTTCAATCTGGGCTTGCTGTAAGATATTCGACTGCTTAATGGCGATCGCTAATTGTACAGTTAGCTGGTCCAGTAAATCTAATTGGCTCTCCTCCCATTCCCTGGGTTGAGAACATTGATGTGCCACCAATAAGCCCCACAAATAAAAGTCTGCATTTTCCCCATTCATATCCAAAAGAATAGGTACTACTAAATTTGCCTTGACTTCAAATCTTTCTAATAATTTCACATGGCAATCACTTAATCCAGCCTTATAAATATTGGGAATTGCTCGTTTGCGTCCCGCATAATATCCTGCTCCCGCACCATGTTGAAAACAAGTATCTTCAACTTCTACACCTAAAGAAACTGTCCAACCAGGTGCAACCGATTCTGCCATAATCTTACCGCTCATATCTGACGCAAACTGATATACCACAACCCGGTCAACTTCTAGCAAGAACCTCACTTCTTGTACTGTGGCATTGAGAATGTCTTGGAGATTTAACGATTGGCGAATTCGCTGGGCCACAGTTCGCATCAGTTTTTCTCGCTCTGCTTGAGCTTTTAACCTCAATTCATTATTTTTTCTTTCCGTAATATCATCTAAAATTTGTAACAGTGAAGGTTGATCATTAAATTTTAAATATCTGAGAGAAGACAACATCCAAAAACAAGTCCCATCTAATTTTTTAAATTGAATTTCACGGGTAGATAGATAACCATTTTGTTTAAACTCAGTTAAGAGTTTTTGCCACTCATAATTATTGGTATATAACTCAGCAATTGATAAATTTAATAAATCTTCAGCCACAAATTTAAAGGTTTGGATAAACTCTGGATTAGCATACAAAATCATGCCATCATCCAAACGAGCAATCACTAACGGAATAGGAATTGCCTGTGAAATAGCTCTAAATCTAGCTTCACTATCTTGCAGTGTAACTTCTACTCGTTTGTGTTCCGTAATGTCTTGAATATCTACTAAACAAGCGTTTTTACCTTGATAATCAATAACTTGGGCAATAATTTCTACAAAAATATATTGTCCATCTTTGCGAGTATGTCTCCATTTGCCCAACTTTTGTAATTGATTGTTGTTCTGTGCTAAAAAAGCGAGTAGCATTGGAACATCTTCTGGGGAATGAATTTGAGTAATTCGCATTTGCAAAAATTCCTCTCGCGAATACCCATATTTAATCAAAGCATTTTCATTAATATCTAAGAACTTCAAGTTATCACAATCATATATCCACATGGGATTAGGATGTTTATAAAAAAGCAAATTAATATCCATTTTTTGCTGATGATTTATATGTTTTTGCTGTAAATCTAACCACTCCATAATTCTTTTAACTAAACTTGTGGCGATGCTTGTTTCTTGCTACACCAACAATAGATTCCATCGACCAGTCAAAAATTCCAGAGCAACAACTGGGTAATTGATTAAGGGTAACCCTGTGTAAACAATAGTCTTAGATGCGGAATTTGTGGTTCTTGTTTTTCTTTTTCTCGTGACAGCATAATTAAGTATTGTTTATTATCTTTGTATTTTTTGATATCAACAATATATAGTATTTAAAACTTAACTACTTGTTGATACTGAAAATAAATATTACATTACTACAAATGATGTTTATACAATCAGCGTAAATGAGTATGGAAAAAAAAGAAATAGGTAGTAAACAAATTCTTCACCAATTTTAGATGAGAAAATACCCACTTTCCTTTTTTAACAAGGATTTTACCCTATAGCAGAACATAACTTTCATGCCATGAAACGCCGCCAATTCTTACTACGTGCCGCGATTACTAGTAGTAGTATTTTAACTACAAATATGTGGTTAAAATCAAGTTTTGCCCAAGCACCAGGAATAATCACATTAGATAAAAATCGTCCATCTATTCCTTATGGAGTAGCTAGTGGTGATATTTCTGGCAATAGTGCAGTTATTTGGAGTCGAGTTGTACCACCTCATCAAGGTGTAAGTCCATCTTGGATGATTGTGGAATACTCAACAGATGAATCTTTCCGAAATAGTCGTCGAGTGATTGGTCAAGCAGCTTTAGCAGACAATGATTTCACTGCTCGCACTTATTTAACTAATTTACCTCCAGGGGAGGATATCTTTTATCGTGTGACGTTTCAGGATACCGCAGACTCTAATCTTTACAGCGCACCTGTGACCGGCTATTTCCGCACAGCATCTCTAGGTAAAGAAAAAGATATTTTCTTTGCCTGGTCAGGAGATACAGCTGGTCAAGGTTGGGGGATAAATCCTGAATGGGGTGGAATGAAGATATACGAATCGATTCGTAAGCTGAACCCCGATTTTTTTATTCATTCTGGCGATACTATTTATGCAGATAATCCTATTCAATCAGAAGTAAAACTAGATGATGGTACCATTTGGAAAAACATAACGATCGCTCAAAAATCAAAAGTTGCAGAAACTTTAACAGAATTTCGTGGTAACTTCATTTACAATCTGCTGGATGACAACATTCTTCGCTTTAATTCCCAAGTTCCCCAGCTAGTACAATGGGATGACCACGAAGTCAGAAATAACTGGTATCCTCAACAAATATTAGATGATCCGCGCTACACAGTTAAGAACGTATCTTTATTAGCAGCGCGAGCGAGAAAAGCCTTTTTAGAATACACACCCATTCGCTTTCATCCCAATGACCCCCAGCGTATTTACCGTTCCTTTAACTATGGGCCGTTACTAGAAATTTTCATGTTAGATCAGCGTAGTTATCGAGGAGCTAATTCTCCTAACCGACAAGCTGTTATAAGTCCAGAAACAGCATTTCTTGGCAACCCACAATTACGATGGTGCAAGCAAAAATTACTCAACTCTCCAGCTACTTGGAAGATAATAGCTAGTGATATGCCTATTGGAGTGATAGTGCGTGATGGTCAAACTCATTTTGAAAATGCTAGCAATGGTGATGGCCCAGCTTTAGGAAGGGAATTAGAATTAGCTGATTTATTGCGGTTCATTAAATATAACAATATTCGCAATGTTGTCTGGTTGACTGCCGACCTTCATTATGCGTCTGCTAACTATTACGACCCAAATCGAGCGCAGTTTACAGACTTTCTTCCTTTTTGGGAATTTATTGCTGGGCCTTTAAATGCAGGTACTTTTGGGCCTGGTCAACTCGACAATACTTTTGGCCCCCAAGTGAAGTTTCACAGTATCCCTGTGGGGATGAAACAAAATCAACCACCAAGTGCTGGGTTACAATTCTTCGGCACCGTGAAAATTGACAGCCAAACAGAAGTGTTAACTGTCACTTTGCATAATTTAGAAGGTAACAACATCTACAGTGTAGATTTGCAGCCAGAGGTTTAGACCTAGGTGAGAGGTGACATTATTTATGCTCTATTTATGCTCTCTTTCACCACATAACAATGGCTCAAAATTAAAAATTGACTCTAGATTTCTCAATTCAAAATAGTATTGTATTACCTTTGTCTTCCTAAAGTTGTAATATAAAGAACAGCTTCATCAGCAGGAATACCCAGAACTTCATTGACTTGATCATCGAAGAAGCCACCGATACCACTGACACCTAAATTGAGACGAATAGCTGCTAGGTTCAGCCGTTGTCCCAAATGTCCTGCATCCATATGTAAATAACGGTAAACGCGATCGCCATATTGGGCAATAGCCGATTTTAAGTCAGCAGTGTGACATAATACTGCTGCTGCATCCCTGCCTAATTCCTGCCCTAAACACAGAAAATGCAATTCTCGGCGGAAATTTTTAAAGCGAATTTGCCGTAATTCTTGCGCCTTAGGTGCATAATAATAACAACCTGCCTCCAAACCTTTTACACCACTCACAGCTACAAAAGTTTCAATCAAATTCAGGTCAAAATAATCAGGATGATGGTCTAGGTTTTGGTCGATGTAATTTTGGGGTTGATATGTAAAATCAAGTAAGCTCTTGAGTTCATCTAATGTTAAATCATCACCGCTGTAAGCACGAGTAGAGCGGCGTTTATATATGGTGTTGGCTAATTCTGATAAATTTTCTCCCCAATCAATTGGTGTGGTAGCTGTAGAAATTTTGTCGCAAAAAGAAAAATTATATTTATCTTCTAAGGATTTTTCTGGCTGTACTGTGGGTAAGGTCATTTTTCCACTAGTACCTGTTTGAATTTCTGTGTGGTGATGAAAATATTTGAGTAATTCTCCATCTGGTACATATGGATAATTAGTTTCTGTACTAGAAGGTAGCGCAGTAGGCCCCACTGGTAAGTTTTGGCGAATATCTAATAAATCTGCCAATGCTAAAACTGCTGTAGCTCCTTCCTGTTCCGAGTCTATATAAAGTAACTCATTCACAGCTTCATCAATAAAACCACCAATTAAGTGGGGACGATAATCAGTAATCGCACCAGCCAACTCTATATTGCCCAGCAAATGCCCTGTATCCAAAAAAATGCGTCGATAAGCTCTATCTTCATATCGCCAAGCAGAACGATAAAAAACCCCTGTGATGATGATAGCTAATTGGGTATTTTCTAAACAAGGATTCCAAAAACAAGCAGCTTGTAAAGCTTGCCAAACATCACTTTCCCAAAAGTGTTTAAGAGAATGATTACGACATTGATAGTTGTAAAGTCCCGGTGGTAAAAAAGGCGTACCACGAGAAACTAGATAAACTTCCGCTGGATATAAACCACCAGCACTGGGTGCCGAGCGCAAATAAACAGCACTACCTAAAGAAGGCATTCTTGCAGTTAGTCCATAGCTGTGAAATAGCAACAGAGATATACGTCGCCATAGTTGAGCATCTGGGTTGGTGGCAAATTCCTCAGAAGTCTCTTGTAAATAAGGCTTGAGGTCAAAATCATTGCCTATTTTGTACTCTTTAAAAGGCACTGGTTGTTTTGCCCAGTCTATGCGTTGACTTTTAGAAGCCAATGTGTCGGGGTCGTATTTTGTCCGTTCGTGGTAATGTTGGGCAATGGATTGGTGTATTTCTGGCATAACGGTGTTAAGAAACAACGAGTTCAGGAATTGAGGACTATGGCTGAGGCCACGTGCGCTATCATCAAGCGTCACTTTGGGAAGTGAATATAGCGGTGTAGAACTGATGTCAAGGGCTGTTATTAAAAATTAAGGGGGAAGAAAGAAGAAGATAAAACCTGAAATCTCTTTCTTTCCTTCATAATCTGCTTTTGGTTTTCTGGTGATATTTTTAATACCTTTGTAATCCTGTTTTTGATCTTGACATTTATTAGTCCTATGATTTCGTGTGAATAAGTACAAACCTTTCTAACATGGGAAAAATCCCCAACCCTCACCGTTTCACTAAAATCTCCAATCTACAATCCAAAATAGTCTAAAACTGCTTGCTGATAGCTGAATCCTTAGTGTAGTTTGACAAAAGATTGATTTTTTCGCTGTACTATATTAGGCGCAAAGCTCTCTTGCCAATGATGGATCTGCGATGATACCTGTACGTCAAACTTTATCAAAGCCTGATGTAGAAATTTCTTATCTAGAGTGGCATCAAGGCCAAGAACCATTGCTACTGTTACATGGAATGGGTGATCATGCTTTAGTGTGGTTGAGTCTGGGAGAACACTTGGCAGCAGATTACCATATAGTTGCCCCAGATATGCGTGGTCATGGTGACAGTAGTAAGCCGGAAAAGGATTATAGTTTTGAGAGCGCGATCGCTGATTTGGAAGCACTGATGGATAAATTGGGATGGTCTACGGCCCATGTGGTGAGTCACTCGTGGACAGGTAAATTAGCTGTCATCTGGGCCAGGCAAAATCCCCAACGCTTGCGTAGCATTACCCTCATTGACCCTATTTTCATCTGGAAAATGCCCAGTTTCCTGAAAATAACTTTTCCCCTCTTATATCGTGTTCTACCATTCCTCAAAAGTATGGGGCCTTTTGCCAGTTATGAGCAAGCCCAAGAGCAAATCAAACAATTAAGTCAATATCAAAGCTGGAATGTCATTCAGCAACAAGTATTCCAAGCTGGTATTGAACAAAAACCAAACGGTACTTGGGGAAGCAAATTTACAATTGCGGCCCGTGATGGTATTTTTGCAGCTGTGATGGAAGTACCAGGTTTCATTGGACCAATTGATACTCCTGCCCTGTTTATACAGCCTGAGAAAGGTGTCAACCGCCAAAATTGGCAAATTCAACCGTACACAACCAACCTGACCAACCTGGAACTGTGTCGGGTTCCTGGTAATCATTGGCCTTTCTTAACTGCACCAGAGCCATTTAACCAAACTGTAGCCAAGTTTTTAGCTACTCAAACAGGAAATGGTCACTGAAGATGGTGAAGTTTAAATTTTCATTTTTGAATTCTGAACTTTCATATATGAGTCTTTGCATCAACCCAGCTTGTCTTCAACCCAACCACCCCGATAATGACGAAAATCGCTTTTGTCAAAGCTGTGGTTCCCAGTTGGAATTAATCGGCAGATTTCGAGTTATGCGGCTGTTGAGTGACAAAACTGGGTTTAGCAATGTTTATGAGGCCTATGAACTAGATACACCGAAAATTCTCAAAGTTCTCAAAGACGAATTAGCCAACAACAACAAAGCCGTGTCCCTGTTCCAGCAGGAAGCCACTGTCCTCAGACAGTTAAATCATCCTGGTATTCCCAAATCAGAAGGCTATTTTCAATATCAAACTAGGTTGGGCATGGTGTTGCATTGTCTAGTCATGGAAAAAATCGAAGGGCCCAACTTAGAACAATGGCTTAGACAGCAGCAAAATCGACCAATTTCTCAAGGTCAAGCGATCACTTGGTTAAAACAATTAGCAGAAATTTTGCTATTAGTCCATGATAACCAATATCTGCATCGCGATATCAAACCATCTAACATCATGATTCGCCCTGATGGGCAACTTGTATTAATTGACTTTGGCACAGCCAGAGAAATTACTAGAACCTATCTCGCTCAAGATGGGGGAATGACAGCAATTATGTCCTCTGGTTATTCTGCTCCAGAACAAAGAAGTGGCCAAGCTGTTCCCCAATCAGATTTTTTCGCTTTAGGCACTACCTTTGTCTTTCTGTTAACAGGAATTCACCCAGAGGATTTATATGATCCTCGTCTCAATACTTTGCAATGGCGACATCATGCCACCCACGTTTCACCAATATTGTTAAACTTCATTGATTGGTTAATGTCTCCTTTCCCCGAAAAGCGTCCTCTCAATGCCAGAGACATTCTGCAACGTTTAGGGGAAATTGAAAGTCAACTTCTAGGTAATACCTCCGCCACTGTCAATGTTGTTGGCAACTTACAAACAGAAGTTTGTGTTAACCCACCATCAACCCATCACACCGTTAAACCTCAACCAAAAGAACCAGAAAAATTAACTTTACTGGCTTGGTTAGCTGCCTTAATAGTTTCCTTGGGCTTACTTTGGTCTGTGGCTTTAGCCACACGCAACACTAGATTTGCTGCCTTACCTCCAGATTATGGTCAATTACCAGAAAAGAAAGGCAAAGTAGATTATTTCCCCTATGAAGAAGGAAAAGATAGTCAAGGTAGAGTGGCTGAATTTAACATTGCTGTTTTATCAGTAGAATACAAATGGCAATTGGGTAGCACCTATCAAATTAGATATAACGATAGATTGATTAATTTAGATGATTTAAGAAACAACCTAGAACAAGAAGGTATCCAAAAAATCATGGAAAACCCTCATGAAATTATTTCCGTGGGTACAGCTTCTTGTGAAGGTGATGTAGCTACTGAACAAAGCCGCGCCTTAGAACGTTCCAAGCAAATTCAACTTTTAGCCAAAAAACTCTTTAGAAATACACCTAGCGTCAAAGGTTATAGGTTATTAAATCTTGGTCAATTTCAGCGCAAAGATTGCCAAGGTAATCAAGATTTAACCGCCTATCAGCGCAGCATTATTATTATTGGAGTGAAAAAACAATCTGAAGGTGTAATTTTAGATGAAGCTTTGCGCGACAGATTAGAGAAAAAACCCTTTGCAGACTTTAAATTAGCAGATTATTCCTTGGGTTCTCCACAACAATTCAAGACCATACCGAGTAACTTGAATTAAAAACAAAAATCTAATATCACTTGAGCCAAGATACCCATCTTACAAGACGTTGAATATTAAAATCATAGGGTGCGTTGTATGTTATAACGCACCACTCATTTATTTAATATTAGGCAATTTGTGGTTGTTTCAAGTGCCAATTAGTCAACTGTTCATAGGCATAGGCAACTTGGAAAAGTTGGTCTTCTCTTAATACTTTGCCAATTAGTTGTAACCCAATAGGCAATCCTTTGCTATCAAATCCACAAGGTATACTTAAACCTGGCAAACCAGCTAAATTGACAGGAATAGTCATTAAGTCATTTAAATACATACTTAAGGGATCTGTAGTTTTTTCTCCAGCCTGAAAAGCTGTTGTCGGAGCAGTTGGAGAAACTAAAACATCAAACTTTTCAAAGGCTTTTTCAAAGTCTTGTTTAATCAACGTGCGAACTTTTTGGGCTTTCAAATAGTAAGCATCGTAATAACCAGCAGATAAAGCATAAGTACCAATCATAATTCGCCGTTTGACTTCTGCACCAAAGCCTGTAGCACGGGTGCGGTTATACATTGATAGAAGATTATCTGCATCAGGAGAACGCAAACCATATTTAACCCCATCATAACGAGCTAGGTTCGCTGATGCCTCCGATGGTGCAATGATGTAATAACTGGGTAAACCGTAACGGAAACTGGGACAGGAAACAGTATGAATTTCTGCTCCTAGCTCTTGTAGCTGCTCAATAGCTTTAGTCACAGCCTGTTCAACTTCCGGGTCTAAACCTTCACCAAAGGTTTCTGTAATGACCCCAATTCTCAATTTATTTCTAGCTTTCAAGTCTGGTCTTAAATGAGAAGCATAATCAGGAATTTCCACCTTTAAACTAGTAGAGTCCTGAGGATCATAACCTGCGATCGCTCCTAATAGTATAGCCGCATCTTCAACGCTGCGAGCAAAGGGTCCAATTTGATCCAAAGAAGAAGCGTAAGCCACTAAACCATAACGTGACACTAAGCCATAAGTGGGTTTTAAACCAACCACACCACAAAAAGAAGCAGGTTGACGAATAGAACCTCCAGTATCCGAACCCAATGCAACCACACATTCATCTGCTGCAACTGCCGCAGCTGAACCACCGGAGGAACCACCAGGAACTCGTGATAAATCCCACGGGTTAGCTGTAACTTGGTAAGCGGAGTTTTCTGTGGAACTCCCCATAGCAAACTCATCTAAGTTGGTTTTGCCCACCATCACCGCCCCAGCTTCAGCCAATTTTTGAGTGACTGTAGATTCATAAGGTGGAACAAAATTTTCCAAAATCCGAGAACCACAGGTAGTGGGGATTCCTTTAGTACACATATTATCTTTAATACCAATAGGAATCCCTGCTAACAGCCCTATTTCTTCTCCAGCCGCTATTTTTGCATCCACTGCACGAGCCTGTTCTAGAGCCTGTTGTGCCGTTATATGTAAGAAACTGTGCAATTTTGGCTCTAAGGCTTGAATACGATCTAAAGCTTCTTGGGTAATTTCAACGGCAGAACGTTCTTTTTTAATTAGCTGTTCATGCAACTCGCGGATGGATGCCATAATTTTTCTCTTTATCAATCAAGTCATAGATTTTAGCATTTACAGGTGTGAGGATAGTGCTTTGTTCGTTGATAGGCTATCTTTTGTTTGAAACCCAGAGTAATTTATCAGGTGCAGCTAGCTATGCTGTATCCCTCTTGAGAGACCTTAAGCCACTATATTTTCGTTCAATTTTAACTTTCAAGATACGGAATATTTTTATCGGTTCGAGAGTATCTATTGTATAAGATAAGATGAGTATGTGATATTTTTGCTCAAAAAACCAAAAGCCCCCGCATGAAGAATGAGGAGGCTTAGGAGAAGAGAGAACCTGGCATCGAGCTATTGTGACAATCGGCTACCCGAGAACTATCGTCGCCGCAGCAGCGTTTCACCTCTGAGTTCGGGAAGGGATCAGTGTGGT
>NZ_JACJTT010000068.1 GCF_014698825.1 Richelia sinica FACHB-800 | reverse complement strand
TGATACTTATTTTCATTAACTCTCTTAGGACTTAAATAAGCTTTAGTTCTTGTGTACTATTTTGGTGGCTTTTTTTGATGTGTGACAGTTAGGGTGCGGAAGGTGGGCTACATCAATTCCCATACCTAGTCCTAATATTCCTAGATAATTTGTGACAACGGGAATAATACTTAAGCAAGTAAATATGTTTTTAGCTCGTGTTTCCAGGAAATTTACCCATGGATAAACGAGCTTTATTTGTTATTGATGGAATGAATTTTTAAACAATAACCAGAGATTTTGGAATTTCCTCGGTTTTTGTGTGTGGGTCAAGCCAATAGGAGCGATCGCACCAAAAAATTTTAAGTTGTGTGAAAAATAGCATTTTTTCCTTTTATACAAGAAAATATACGGTATCAGTCCAATGTTGTTTTTTCACTGCTCCCCCCTCGGCTTATTCGGTTTAAAATGTTGTTCAAGACGCTAATAACGGCACATGTTATCGAACAAACGATCACTCCTTATCCCTTGATGGTAAGTCAGCAAACCTTGGTGACAGAAGTGATTGCTCAGATGAATCAAGTCGGTATGGGTGCTAATTGCGCCTTAGTCATGGCGGAAAATGAATTGGTGGGAATTTTTACTCAAAGAGATGTTTTGCGGCTGTGTGCGGCAGGAAGGCAATTTCTGGGGGTAGCGATCGCTGAAGTGATGACTCACCCTGTTGTCACCATTAAAAAATTTGAATTTACTGATATTTCTGCTGTCCTGAATATCTTTCATGAGCATCAAATTCGTTATCTTCCGGTCATGGATGATGATGACCAAGTGATAGGCATAGTTACGGAAACAAGTCTTGTCAATTATTTGCAGTCTTTAAGCAAAATAGAATTAAGTGAATTGCAGCAAGGTATAGATCAGCTAATCGAAGACTTATATTTACAAACCCAAGCACTGAAACAAGAAGTAAACAGACGGAAAACCTTGTTTAAAACTTCCTTTGACGGCATTGTGATTATAGATTTACAAGGCAATGTTGTAGAGTCTAACGAAAGTTTTGCACGGATGCTTGGCTATTCCCTGGAGGAAATGGCCAAACTCAATGTGTCAGATTGGGATGCTCAATGGTCAAAGACGGAAGTCCTAGAAAAAATCCATGAAGTACATCTGAAAAGTGCTACCTTTGAAACTCTTCATCGACGGAAAGATGGCTCGATTTACGAGGTAGAAATCAGCGCCAATTCAGTACAATGGGGCGATAAAATTTATAAATTATGTGTATGCCGAGATATTACTGAACGCAAACAAGCGGAAGAGTCTCTCAAAAATTTAGTAGAGGGGGCAGCAGCTTTTACTGGTCGAGATTTTTTTCCAGTTTTAGCAGAATATATTGCCACAGCACTCCAGGTTCGTTATGTGCTCGTCACTAAAAAAATAGGTAAATATTTTGAAACCTATGCTTTTTGGGCTAACAATCAAATTCAAACCAATTTCATTGGTTATTTAGAAAATACACCATGCGGTTTAGCCATGACTGAGGGGATGTATTGTTGTACAGAAAATCTACAACAGCAATTTCCCGGCAATGAAGAATTAGTGGCTTTGGCAGCTGAATCCTATATTGGTATTGCTTTAACTAATACTCAAGGTGAGATTATAGGCAGTCTATGTGTTTTAGATGATCAGCCTATGCAGCAAGAGTCACGGACAATAGCCATGCTACGGGTATTTGCCGCCCGCATCAGTGCTGAATTAGAGCGGTATGATGCCATCCAAGCACTACATCAACTTAATCAGGATTTAGAAGCTTTAGTCACCCAACGCACTCAGGCTTTACAGGCTAGTGAGGCTCGATATCGGTTATTGATGGATGAGGCCAGTGATTGTATTCTGCTGGGTGACATCAAAGGTAATATTCTCCACAGCAACCGCAGAACAGAGGCGTTGCTGAATTTTACCCAGGCAGAACTGATTGGTAAACATTACACCCTTTTGTTTCCTCCCGAAGAATTAGGAAGGGCCATAGCCGCTTTTAACAGGTTAGTGAAAAATAAACGGGCTGAACTCCTAGATACCTTACTATTGCGAAAAGATGGTATTACCGTGCCCATTGATATTACTGCTTCTGTAGTGGAAATTAACGGGGAGCACATTATCCAAGCCATTTTTCGAGATATTAGTGAACAAAAGACCCGCTTAGAGGAGAGAAAAAAAATAGAATCCCAGCTGCAAAAAAGCGCTACTCACTTAAGTATGGCCCAAAGAATTGCCCATTTAGGCAGTTGGGAATATGAGGTCAAAACTGGTGAAATCATGTGGTCGGAGGAGATTTTTCGGATTTTTGGACTGAATCCAGGTTTGGGTGTTCCTAGTTATGAGGAATTACTACAGTATGTTCATCCAGGCGATCGCGATCGCCATAATCAAGTAGTTGAACAAGCAATGACAACTAAAAAGCCTCAAGAGTTGGAATATCGTCTCCTTCGTCCTGATGGCAAGTTACGCTATGTCCATGTGCGAACAGAAGTAATTTGCAATGAGGATGGTGAAGTTATCCGCTTAGTTGGCACAGCTTCAGATATCACTGACCGCAAAAATGCAGAATTAGAACTGATTCGCAATCGAGATTTACGAGATGCCATCTTTAACCAGTCAACAGATGCCATTTTTCTGGTTGATCCTCAAAAATTCTGGATTTTAGATTGTAATCACAGGGCAGTAGAGTTATTTGAAGCCAATAGAGAAGAAGATTTAATGACTACCAATATGAACTTACTGCAAAAACAGCCATTTCCCGATGCCGAGTTACAGGAAATAAAAGCGGAAATGAAACTCAAAGGCTTTTTGACTCGAGAAATTGAATATGTAACTAAAAAAGGTAACTGCTTCTGGGGGAATTTAGCCTCAAAAACCATGGTGATTGCTGGTACTCATATCAATTTAGTCAGGGTGACGGATATCAGTGACCGGAAAAAAGCCGAAGAAGAATTAAAACTGGTCAATGAGCAATTAAGTTTGACCAATGCAGAACTAGACCGGGCCACCAGACTCAAAGATGAGTTTTTAGCGAATATGAGTCATGAACTGCGGACTCCCCTCAATGCGGTCTTAGGGATGTCCGAGGCATTGCAGGAAGATGTGTTTGGAGAATTAAATGATCGCCAAAAAGGGGCGATCGCCACAATTGAACGCAGTGGTCAACACCTACTGGAATTAATCAACGATATCCTCGATTTATCAAAAGTTGAAGCGGGTAAATTAGAGTTCCATCCTGTGACAGTTTTTGTCCGTGATTTGTGTGAATCTAGCATCACCTTCGTTAAACAACAGGCCCATAAAAAAGGCATTCAACTCAAATTAGAAATTCCCCCTAAATTACCCTCATTAATTGCTGATCCACTCCGCGTCCGCCAAATTCTCATTAATTTACTCAATAACGCCGTTAAATTTACTCCTGAAGGTGGCAGTGTTCAGTTAACAGTACAAATTGATGTGCAAGCAGAAATGGATTTTCTGGCTTTTTCTGTCATCGACACAGGCATTGGTATTGCTAGTAGCGATTTAAATAAACTATTTAAACCTTTTGTACAAATTGATAGCAAACTTAACCGTCAGTACAATGGCACTGGATTAGGTTTAGCTTTAGTACGTCGATTAGTTGAATTGCATGGTGGTAAAGTTGAAGTTAGTAGCATACTAGGTCAAGGAAGTTGTTTTACTGTATATTTGCCTTGTACAGGTACACCAGAGGAATCAACAGCCGAAAATAACTCACCATCTACTAATCAACACTCTGTTTGTCTCACACCAAATAGTCAACATCAACGCAATACATCCCTAATTCTCTTAGTTAACGATAATGAAGTTAATATCACCACTATTGGTGATTATCTCAGTCAAAAAGGATATCGTCTCATCATCGCCAAAAATGAGCAAGATGCTGTAACTTTGACTCAAGAAAATCTTCCTGACTTAGTAATTGTGGATATTAATATGGGAGGAATAAATGCCTTAGAAGTAACTCAAAAAATGCGTGCTGATCAACGATTTAGAGATATTCCGATTATCGGTCTCACAGCATCTAATCTGCCCAATGAACTAGAAATATTAATGGCAGCAGGTATCAATGAGTTTTTTGCTAAACCCATTAAATTAAAAGTTTTGACTCAGAAAATTCAACAAATTTTGCAAAAGTAAAATTGGAGGAGTTCATTTGTCACCTGGAACCACGAAACATCACTCTTCCCGGATATTCTTCTTGATTAATTCGTGCATATATTCGCAAACAAGTTAACACTTCTCCTGGTGTCCCACCACAATCTACTTGCAAATCATCTTTAGAAAATTGACACACATCAGCATATAGTCCAGACAATTGTTTAATTCGCACTTCATGACCAGCTTTCGTTACTGCATCAGCAACTTTTTTGAGAATACGTCTGGATTCTTGCTGTAAATTTCCCCACCAGGAATAACGTTCCGCTGGAGGCATAAAAACTAGGGAATGAATTGCTTCATCCATATCAATCCAGGCATGTAAATTAGCGATTTCATCAGAATTTTCTTCACTTTTTTGTGTACGATGCCATCGGTCTTGTAAAGCTTCTAAATATTGCTGATGTTGTTCTATGTTGTTATGTAGAGAAATAGCATCAAAGCTAAATACAGTTTTTAAAGCATGATGTAAATCTGGTTCTTTTTTGACAAATTTGGTATATAATAAGATAAATCCTGCCAATAAATTTAAATTTTCTGATTGATTTTCTTGGGTAAATCCAGCATTGACAAAAGCCTGTTGCGATAAACTTAAACCCTGAGCTTGAATAGTACCAGTTAACCCAGGATAAATAATTTCATCCCGAATAAAAGGCAATTCTTCGACATTTTCATCATCGGCAATTGCCCCCACTGCCTGGGCCGATTCTAAAGCACGTTGTCGCCAAATAGTTGCTAAATTTTCTGGTACACGTAACAGCTTACGGTGAATTTCCTGCCATAATTCGCCATCACTTTGACTGTTGAGAGGTGTATTACCTAAATAAAAATTCAGTTCCGAATCAGCATTAAAAGCCGCTTGTAAATCTATGAGTTTACATGGTTCACGAACAGTAATTTCCGTTGCTGTTGCCGATGCTGGGTGTAACAGGTCTTGCAGTTCTTGCAGCACTTGTGCACATACTTGGCCACCAGGGTCGAGGGGGTATTCCTGATGTGCTTGCATTAACGCAGCTTCCAGTCCATGCAAACTAAATCGAAGTAACCGCGCTAATTCTGAGTTTTCAGTTGTGAGAAGTTCGCGCAAGTGCTGCATAACTTTGTCCCGTCACTGGTCACCTCACTTAATGGATACCACAGAAAGGGTCACGTTCTTTATCAACTTCGTTGGGTTGCAGTTCTAATTCTGCACGATAAACACAGCCTTCTTGTTGCAAACTGTCTTGATTTTTCCCTATCCAGTAAGGCACTTCACCAGCGTGCATTCTCAAAATTCCTTGATTATCAAGGGTGACATGATACTTACAAGGGTAGTCTGTGTGGACATCGGGTTTGCTAAGTGCACCGATACGTATCCATTTTTTGGTATTGGTGAGGGGGTCAGTTTGATAAATATAAAAGGTGTGTTGACCGCTTTGGGGAAAGGGAGGTAAGGCATTACTAATTAAACCTAGTCCCGGTTCTGTAATACCATCTTGTAAATAATGGAATGTTTGCAGTAATTTACTTTCTTCTGTATCTACTGCAAATACTAAATGATAGGCATCTGGTTGATCAACTGTAGCTGACTCTAAAACGTTAATGGCAATATCACCATCATTTAAGTTTTGAGAGGGTTTTTCAACAGCGATATTCCATTTTAATTTGCCATCAGCAAATAAATCTGATGTTTCGGCATTTTGGGATAGGACAGAAGCGAGGTCAATACCTTTACCATCAATTAGATAATGGGGGTTGCCTTGACAGAGAAGCACGGTAAATTGTAGGGTTTGGTCAATTTCAAATTGCACCTTAATTTTTTTGAGAAATTCCCCTTCTTCCATACCTAATTTGGCCATGAGCATTTTGCCATCAAAGCTACCCCACAACCGCAAGTCTCCATCTTCGTAATCTTGACGATAAATAATGTTAGTTAATTGTATTCCTTGCCAACGGGTACGCACTTTAGCAACGCTTTCCCAAGGAGAGATTTGATATAGTTCTTGTCCGGCATAAAATATTGGTAATAGTTCGTTGCTTTGAGTTTTGCGTTTGAAGTTACAAGGAAGATAATAAAACAGGTTTTTAACGTCTATTTCTAGTTGATTTGCACCTTTTTGGAGAAGACTTTTTGATTCTTCTGGGTCAAAGCGGAGACGACGCAATTTTTCGGCGTAACAAGCACCTGCTGAGGTTGCGAGTTTGGTAAATTCCAAGACAAAGGTAATGCGTTCTGGGTTCCAAACAAAATAAGGTGACTGACTGAATTCTTGATAAATTTGTTTTTGTACTAATTCCAAATTACAAGTTTTACCAGAGAGAATTAACCAATCAACTTTTTGATGATTTTCACTGATTAAGCGGCTTTCCATCAGCCCTTTAGCTATACCAATTGCTTCTTTAATTGGGGCAATGGCAGCGCGTTCAAATTGTTGACTGTCTAAAGTGACAGACATGGTTTCTGAACTTCTAATTTGAAATTTGATGCCACTTTGAGCCAAGAGTTCACCGATATTTTGTTCGGAAAGGGTAAAGGTTAAATTGGGACTATTGACTGGGGGTTTTTGTCCTAATTTCAATTTGGCAGCTTCCGCATGATCCCAGAGTGTGTAAAATGTTTGTAGGCGTTGAGGTGCATGTTGCCAACGGGTAGGTAGGATTTTTTCGGTTGTATCCAGTGCATCTTTAAAGGCTACATCACCTTCGGGATTTTCTTTATCAATACATTTTAATAAGCTACCGCTTTTATATTGACCGTCTTCTAGGAACCGTTCATTTAATTCTGAGTTAATTAAGTCTTCTAGTTTGTCACTTTCTATATCACCAACGGTAACAGCAGTGAGGAGAAAATCACAAATAGCAACTTTTAATAAGCGGAAGATGCGTAAAGTAATTAACTCCCCACCTAATTGTAAATGACCGGAGGAACCTAATAATTTGGGAGTTAGTTTATAGTAGCGTCCACCTAAACCTCTATCTTCATGGTCTGCAAAGAAAGGAGTTTTGTCTTCTAGGGTGAGTTCAATTAAAGCTAAATCTGTTGTCCCACCACCAATATCTAAAACGAGAACATTTTGTGACCATTTATTGCCAATTTGATGACAGCGGGTTTTAAAAGATTCAATCCCAATGTTGAGATTACCACCAAATTCTCGCCATAGGAAGAAAATAGCCACGGAAACTGCTTCATCGTATGCAGTTTGTACGTCATCAATTCCCAACTCTTCCACTAGTTCTTTAACTTCTTTCCGCACGACTGGAGGTGCGACGGTCGGATAGGTGACAACTGCGGTTAAAAAATCACCTTCAGAAAATCTGCGTCTAGCGCGTTGACGGTAGTCTTGGGTCAGTTCGATGAGATGAGACCAAGCAGCTTGGATGAGTTGGTTAACGGTGATATTTTGTTGTTCACCATCGAGAATGACAGGGAAGTAGCGGTCTTGTCCAAAGTAGCGTTTAGGGGAGTGGTGAAATCTGCTGATAATTTCTTTGATGGATAGAGTCGTTCCCTGAGCGATCGCTTTCTTACGATTATCCCTTGCTTCCCGTCCCATCCGCAACTTTAAGGGTAAAAGTTGGGATACCTCCATTTCTGAGGGTATTTCTGTTTCCCTTCTGTCAATATCGAGGACTACGGGAATTAAATTTTGGGATTCTAAAGTAGGCACTCGGAAAACTTCATGATATATCTGATAGAGTTTTTTACTGACAGCATGACGAAATCTATCACTAGTTCCTAAACATAATTCAATTTGGCGAATTGCTTCTAAAAATAGCTTTTTATTATCACTTTTAAATACTTCGCTTAAATTTTGTGGTTCTACTTCTAAATTTTTACTAATATCACCAATAAATTTTTCCCACTCAGTTACACTGGCATCTGGTAAAGCTAAATTAGCAGGAGAACTTAACCATACTGATAAACGTTCCCTTAATCTTAGTTCTTGTTCTCTAGGTAAAATTTCCGCAATGGGTACTTCAATAGGGTCAAATAAGGTAACGGTAGAGTTAGAAGTACCAAAATCTAAAGCTAACCAACCGGGAAATCTTTTCCGGGGTTTATCGTTAAGTCTTTCGCTGAGTTGTTGACTAAGGTTATCTAAGTATTGATCTAATTGAAAGGGATTCATGTGTATATAATGCTTGCTAATTCAAGTATGAAAGGTAGTTCAGAGATAAGTTAGAGATATTCAGATAGTTGGTTTTCATTAATTGACGCTAGGTGAGAAAGAATTTGTAGCCAAGTGGGAATTTCTCCTGGGGTTTGTTCATCACCAGCAGCAATATATCTGAGTAGTTGTTCTTGTTTAGAAAGGTTTTGTAAGCTGGGAATAATTTGGTCTAAAATGCCATTTAATTCGGCATTAACTAATTGGTTAATTTCGCTTACATACTGAACTAAATGCAAACTCGCACTGGCTGTGATTTCATCTCGCAGTCGTAAGACAAATAACTGATGATTTGCACTTCTAGCTGCATTACCACTCCTTTCTGGAGACCAATCAAAAATTTGCCCGACTTTGTGCTTGTCATCCTGTCTTGCTAAAGGAAATATCACTTCTGGATTAATAGTTTTATCTTGACTATCAATCTCCGAAAGGATAGCTTCCTGCCACTGTTGGGGGTCACAACCTAAGAATAGTTTGTAAAATAAATCTGCTTCCTCTCCACCAAATTTTTGTTCTATGTCTGTTTCCATATCTGGTTGGAGAATAGCTTGTAATTTTTCTCTTTCTAGGGATACTTGATGAGATAATTTAGTTAACAAATCAGCCACAGCCTGACGAATGCGTTCCCGTGCGTAATTCTCCAACTCCTTGACAGTTTTTTCAAACACTGGAAAAAAGTCTTCACTCTTGCTAGGTAAGGAACTATTACCGCGATTACCTCGATCAAATAGCTTTCCTGCTGCGCCTTTTGATTCAGCTAAAGTAATTGTACCGTTTTGAACTTTATTAAATAATAATGTCCATTGACTCCAATTCAAAATTTTGTAGGTTAATTCATCTTTGATAACATCGCTAACCACAATTCCCCGACGGTCTTTGAGTGGTTCCTTCCCTAAATCTTTTTGAAAGTTTCTGTAGGTTCTATCTAAATTCTCAATGGCTAAACGTAATTCCATCAATGCAGGACTTTCAGCAGTGGGTATACCTTGTTCATGAATTTCGGTGATAATATCTCTCAGATATTCCTGTTGTTGTACTACCGCATCTGCGGCTCTCCGGGTATCTTCATATAATTGCTTTAATCCATGAGTGTTCACATGGCTTTGAATTAACTCTCTCAGTTTACTAATTCCTCCATCTTGAGCAAAATATCCCAATTGTCTACCGAGAGAATTACGTCCATCATCAGCTAATAACTTTTCACTTAAACTACCCCATTTCTGTTGTAATCGCTTAGACCGATGCAAATAATCTGGGTAATCTAAATTAGCGAGAAACTCTTCAGAACCAGCTTTCACTGTGGTGGAACGTTTTGCTAATTCTGCTAACCCTAATAAGGGAGATAATAAAACAATTCTGTCTTTTTGATTGGTGAATGCTTCGGCACCATCAATAATCGTTTGCAGAACTTTGATTTTCCGAAACACCGTATCTGTAGTCAAGGAACCTTCCTCTACTTCCAAGAGCGAATCTAGTTCCCTTTCCCCACCTTCATTATCTAAGGGTAATTGGTCAAAGCGTCCCACACCAACCAAAATCAAATCCTTCAGGTCTTGTCCTGGTCGCTGTTGCTGCATCATGGTGAAAATGCGATTGGCGCGATCGCTCCCTGGTGATTTACCATTGAGTAATACTAAAATTGTCTGTACCTGTGCCAATTCCCGCAAAGATAAAAATGTATCCCGTGCCCCAGAATTAGCAGCACCCAACCCAGGAAAATCTAACAGAATAAATTCCTCTGCCCCACCGACATCCCAAATTTCCCGTGAAATTTTTACATCAATATCCACACGGCGAATTAAGGGAAAAGAATTTTGTAATAACTGGGTCGAAACATTTTGTGGAGGACTTGGTAAGCGAATATGTGCAGGTGGCAAATCTTCAAACTTCAAAGTTTGAATCGCCATAGGCATCTCCACAAATTGTAAACCTTCACGGGCAGTTACCCCATCAATTTCATATTTTAACCCGCATAAAGCTTCACCATAAGCTTGATATGCACGCAAAAATACCACTAACTCCCGAATCAAATAGCGTAACTCTAAATTATTAGAAACTTTCCAAGTCTCTTCACACCAATTACTAATATCTTTGCCAGTTTTAATCCGAGAAATTTGTAAAGGTGCAACACCTGCTGCCGTTGCTCTTTTATCCGCTTCACCTAACATGAAGTGTAAACACTCATTCACACCTTCATGGGATAAATATTCAACAGTATAATTATCTACTTGAGTAGTTGCAAAACCATTTTGTGGTTGAATATGAATAGCAGTGACATTACCTGTCGTTGGGTTTTCACTCACTGGTAAAGCATCAGCATAACCAATTAAACTTCCCAGTAACAGCGTTTTACCACTACTAAATTCCCCCATCACACCAATTTTAACTGGTGAAGTTGCCAATTCCACAGTTTTCTGTGCTGCTTCCTGTAACTTCACCAAACAATCATCTAAACTTGTAGGAACCCAATCTTCATGCTGAGAAGGACGTTGGGGTACAGAGTCGATTTTACGCAGAATAAATTCACCGTACTCTTTTAAACGGGCCAGTTTATCTGGTTCCATAGAGTAGTCTTGTACCTTAGATAATTTTCTGTCAGCTTTATAACACAAAACTTGCAAAGAACAATCATGTCATGCAACCACCACAGGCGACTTTGAACTCCTCAATGATGATTTGGTTACAATTATATCAATGTATGTTTTTACCGTTTCTTAACTACTTATTACGAATATGTTAACCATTGCCGTGTTTACTAGTAAACAAATTCACTTTTTGCTGCAACATTTTCAACCCCCAGATCATCTGCAAGTCACGGAATTTGGGGGATTATTTATTGAAATGTTGCATGAGGAATCTTCCCTTGTCGAATATTAACTTTAGCCGTGTTATTCACCTCAGTCATGTTATTGATACCAACATTCCACAATGGCCTGGCGATCCACAAGTAGAATTTACTACCGTAGCCGAAATCAATAATGACGGTTATTACTTAAGAAAGCTAGATATTGGTGAACACAGTGCAACTCATATTAATGCTCCCAAAAGCTTTGAGCATCAAGGTATAAGTATTGATCAATATCCTGCCCAGTCTCTTGTTGTTCCCGCTATAGTCATCAATATCTGTTATCAAGCCACCTTTAATCCTGATTATCTCCTCACCATTGGTGATATCCAAACCTGGGAAGAAGAATACGGTCTAATTCCCCCTGGTTCAGTAGTTTTACTTTATACTGGCTGGCAGGGAAAATGGTCAGACAATAGCGCCTTTTTTAACCAAGATGCAGCAGGAAATATGCACTTTCCTGGGTTTGGCAGTGTAGCTACCCAATTTTTAATTGAGCAAAGACAAGTTGCAGGTGTAGGAATTGATACCCATGGTGTAGATTCAGGACAGGATAATAACTTCTCTACCAACCGTTTAGTATTGACCCAACCCCGCATTGTCTTGGAAAATCTCACGAATTTAGACCAACTACCACCCACAGGTACAACTTTGGTGATTGGTATTCTCAGATTAAGAGGTGGTTCCGGTTCTCCCGCAGCAGTTATGGCCTTTGTTTGAGCATACCAACGTCAGAACAGACAAAATTGTCACAACTGACGTAAATGTCACTCAGGATGTTACTTTGTTTCAGCTTTCAGATATCTCCACAACGATTCCTGTCATAGTGTAAATAATTACTACGTATTAACAAAAATTAACAATAAAACATTACAAATCTTGAAACTTTAGTTAATGCCACTGAATCTACAGACCTAGAGAATAGCTGTACTGAGGCAAAATTATTCACTGCCAATGCAAGTTAACCACGGTGCAACAAGGGTTTGAAGGTTAAGCATTGCCGATAGGGAATTAATTTTAACAAGGCACAGAAAAATTCTCTGTCAGCAACTAAAAGGAGTAAAAATTGTGGCTAATATTATTGGCACACCCAATAACGACAATCTCGTCGGTACTATATTCAATGATTACTTAGATGCAGGTCTAGGAAATGATACCCTCGATGGTTGGTTGGGTGCTGATACAATGAGGGGTGGAGATGGCAATGATACTTACTTCGTCAATAGTTTTAGTGATGTAGTCAAAGAAGACTTTGATGATGCTAAAGCAGGTGTAGATACCGTCAATTCTTCCGT
>NZ_JACJTT010000067.1 GCF_014698825.1 Richelia sinica FACHB-800 | reverse complement strand
CCGATGTATAAGCGGTTGTTGGTGCTGGTGATGAATTCGCAAAAGCGATCCCATACGTTGGCGCTTTGGCGCTGTTGTAAGGTTGCTGTCATGTCTTTATGATTGCGCTTTTATGATGATGTTTTGGTTGGGTTTCCAACCTTTATGTACTTATATTAAGCAAGATATTTAGTTTTGTAAAGGGGTTTTGGCAAAATTTTTGAATAAACATGTAAAGCTATGTAACGTTAATCGTTAAAATCTAAACACAGCATGGCTTTTGAGTTCGTATACTTTTTGTTACATTTCTCAGTTTTTGGTCAGAGAGTGAAAAGCGTTTACTCCGCTACTCAGCAGCTATTACATATTGGAGTTGCATAATGGAAGCGGGCAAGCATCTTGCCCCACAAGAGTTATTGGTATTTTTATTGTGCAAGCTAGACGTGGTTTAGCTGAAAAACCACCATCAGATTACAGCTTGAGAACAAAATATTATAAATACTTATGTATATACTGTCTTTACATAATTCATACTGAATTATCATCCTTACATCTTATATTTTGTTTAATAAAACATAGACCCAAATAGACTTTGCCACCTTTAACCTGCTTTACCTGATGTCTTCATCTCACCAATTCAGCGTTACATATAGTCCAGCTTTTACCCTTGTTCCTACTTACGAATGCTTTAACAGGTGTAGTTACTGCAATTTTCGCACCGACCCTGGTCAAATTCCCTGGATGACTCTGACAGAGGCAAAAAGAATCTTGCAACAATTACAACAGCAAAATGTCTGTGAAATTCTCATCCTGAGTGGTGAAGTTCATCCCCGTTCACCCCAGCGGCAAGCTTGGTTGCAGCGTATTTATGATTTATGTGTTTTAGCTTTGGAGATGGGATTTTTACCCCATACGAATGCTGGGCCACTGAGTCGGGAGGAAATGCAAAAGCTAAAAACTGTGAATGTTTCCATGGGTTTGATGTTGGAACAGTTAACACCAAAATTGTTAAATACAGTCCATCGTCATGCACCGAGTAAACTACCAGAAGTAAGACTGCAACAATTACAATGGGCAGGAGAATTGCAAATACCTTTTACTACAGGCTTGCTGTTAGGAATAGGAGAAACAGAAGCTGATTGGTGGGAAACTTTAGCAGCAATTTCTCAGTTGCATCAAAAATACCAAAACATTCAAGAAGTAATATTACAACCCCACAGTCCAGGAAGTCTGCAAAGCTTTGATGCACCACCTTTTGACCCCCATCGCTTACCAGAAGCGATCGCTCAAGCTAGGGAAATTCTTCCCGCAGATATTACGATTCAAATTCCCCCGAATTTAGTTGTAGATGAGGGATGGTTACTGGCTTGTATAGAAGGGGGTGCGCGAGATTTGGGGGGAATTGGCCCGAAAGATGAAGTAAATCCAGATTATCCCCACTTACAAGCACAGACATTAAGGAAGATTTTGGAACCTGGGGGGTGGGAATTAGTGCCCCGATTACCTGTGTATCCACAGTTTGATGATTGGTTGACTGGAGATTTAGGACAGCAGGTGAAAAAATATAGGATGAAAATTAATGCTCAAGCTAATCAGCATTAATGCCAATCAATATGCCTTGATGGTTGCCTGTTGGTTTCTAGTGATAGCAAAAATTTTTGTAAATGGTGTTAGGTATATGTTCACCATGTCACCTTATCCTAATAAGCAAAGTCAGGATTTTTCAAGATAGGATTAATGAGCGATATGGGTGTAGTTAAACGTCGTATCGGTCTTGAGCAAGAGTTTTTTCTAGTAGATGAAAATGGTTATTTGAGCGATCGCGCTGATGAATTTCTGGACAGTTGTCATCTGATGGCCCAAGCACAGGGTATTAATCCTAATTACTTTGTGCCGGAGTTCGTGAAAAGTATGGTGGAGATTAACACACCTCCAGCTTATACAGGCATAGAACTAGCCAGGGAATACCTGAAAAATCTCAAATTAGCACTATCTGTATCGCGACAGATGCATCTACGCCTCTATCCTCTGTCTAGTTATCCTTTGCACATTATGCCCGTGATGCGCGATCGCCCCAACTATCATATTCAAGCCCGCACGGTCGGCTATGATAAATTTCTCCACGCTGGCAAATGTACAGGTACACATCTACATTTAGAAGTACCAGCAGGGGTAATTGACCCTCGTGTGGCAGTTTCTTATAACTCCACATCCGCAGAACGAGAGGAATTATTAAATATTTACAACTTAGCTACAGCTTGCGATTCTGCCCTGATTTCCCTTACTAGGGCCTGTCCCTTTTATGAAGGACAAGCAATTGGATTAGCAGCCCATACCATCCGCTATCGTGGGAGTGAAGTCTTTGGTTGGGAAGGAGTTTACACAAATTTACAAGCTGTGGGTGGACTCATGCCCTATGCCGAGACGGTGGAGGATTTGGTTGAACAACAATTTGCTCGTTACTATACTTGGTTGCAAGCTTTGGAAAAAGCTGGAATTGAACGTCACCAGTTTTTAGAGTCGGGGGGTAGCTTACTCAAGTCCGCATGGAATCCCATTCGACTCAACAAAATCGGCACAGTGGAAGTCAGGTGTATAGACAGCAACTACCCTTCCGTTACTTTAGCCATCATTATCTTGTTAGAAAATGCTGCTAATCGAGTTAGACACGAGAATTTAACTGTGAGACCAGCTAAAGGAGTAGAGGTATTTGAGTTAGCTGGCAACCATCTCTATGTACCAGATTTTGCTTATCTGAATGGTCAATTACTCTATACCGCAGCTACAGAAGGAATGAAAAGCCCCAGAGTTCAGGCTTATGTGGATTCAATTTTCAAGTTTGCCATGAGTGAAGCCAAGGAAGGCGCACATTTTTTGGAAAAACTCAGCCAGGACATGGAACACTATCAAACGATAGAAGCTGAAATATTACAGGAGTTTACTCCGACTACCGCTCAATTGTCATTAGATGCAGGTTTACGTTTAGTCCGGGAGTGCTGTGAAAAGCTCGAAGTCCAGGTCTCTTGGTTGGATGATGGTAATCTGAATTAGCCAAAACTAAAACCAACATGAATCTATCTATTCGCTTGCTGCAAAGTCAGGAAATTGAAACTGCCGATCGCTTATTTCGGTTAGCTTTTGGTACCTTTGTGGGATTAGCCGATCCATTTCAGTTTGCTGGAGATGCTGCTTATATCCGTCATCGTTACTGGACAGAACCCACCGGGGCTTTTGCGGCTGAATTAGATGGTCAACTGATGGGGTCGAATTTGGCGACTAATTGGGGGAGTTTTGGTTTCTTTGGACCTTTAAGTGTCCATCCTCAGTTGTGGAATCAAGGTGTAGCCAAGCAACTAATTGCCGCAGTATGCGATCGCTTGGAAGCATGGGGAATTAAACAAGCTGGTTTATTTACCTTTCCCAACAGTGCCAAACATCATGCTTTATATCAAAAATTTGGGTTTTGGCCACAATATCTCACAGCAGTTATGGCTAAATCCGCATCACCATGTGAGGTAAATTGTGACTTTCTGCGCTACTCCCTGTTAAGACAATCAGAACAAGAACAAGTTTTAATGGCTAGTTTAGAACTGACCCACAGGATTTACCCAGGACTGGATCTGAGAAAAGAAATTCAAGCTGTATCAAATCTAGAACTAGGAGATACTATTTTTTTGCTGGATGACAGCAAAGTAGTAGGATTGGCTGTTTGCCATTATGGTGCAGGAACAGAAGCTGGTAGCAATAACTGTTATGTTAAGTTTGCTGCGGTGCTGCCAGAAATTCATGCTGTCGATAGATTCGCGCAATTACTCAACCTCTGCGAAAACATGGCTTTAACTGTTGGTATGTCCAATTTATTAGCTGGAGTTAATACTAGCCGTCATGAAGCCTATCGCTATTTAATAGCCATAGGTTTTCGCACCCAAATTACTGGAGTTACTATGCAAAAACCCAATACACCAGGGTACAATCGGTCGGATATTTTTGCCCTGGATGATTGGCGTTAATGTGGTGAGATTCCGGGTTTAGCAATGCTAGACCCCCAGAAAAAATTTATATGTATCACAAGGTTATAAAAATTTTCTTATTTCTTTATAATTTCATCCAAAGCTTTAGCTAGAGAGGATTTTCCCAGTTTTGAGATGGAATGACCTATAACTAAAAATAGCGTTGTTTACAATACAAAGACAAAATAACCAATGTTGAATATTCTAAGTAATGTAAATAACAATGTGAGTTTATAATCGCAACAAATTGAAGTAAATTTACAATTTAGTAATAGGCATTAAAATTGATCCCTCAAGGTAAATGATGCGTTTTGTGTAGTTTTTAACTAAAATTTCGTAATTTTGAAATAATAGGAAGCATAGACTGATGACAAGGAATCTACTGTCTTACTGAGAAATGTTTACGGAAGTTAACGGCGGCTGGTATAAACGTTAACTAAAAATAACTGAATAACTTGGTTTTGTACTTACAAATAATGATAGTTAAGGGATTGATTATCTACTAGAAAAAAATCCTATAACTGCTTATCATGACAAAACTCGTATGACAATCTACTTTTGTTGTACCAATCAAGACATGAATGAAAATGGAGATAATTACTTATGAAAACACTAGTCAAATTGACTCATGAATCAGTAATTAACGAAATAGAAACTGTTTTACATACCTATCCATACCAACCTTACCAACAAGCCTTTGCCCTGCCTGACCTCCGGCAAGAATTGATTCACTTTGTTCTCAATCAGATTCCTTATTTTGATAATTTCATAGCTGAAGGAAACAGCACTATTAATAAGGTAGAAAAAAGTTCTATTTTCAGCCACAAGTTGTCCCGCAATCCTTTAGAACAAAAACTACATCTACAACAATTAATCCACCAAGGCATTTTTGCTATTTTTCAACAAAAATCTGGCTGGATTAGTCATTGTTTGCGAGAAACAGTAGAACCTGCTTGTGAACCTTCCCATTGGTTTGGTTAGCTCTGTAAACACGGTCAAGTCACCGATTACTGTCATCAAGGGTGCGATCGCTCTTTTGTTTAATGTATAGATAAAAGAGGTGGTTTCAGCGATCGCACTGATGGATTATATTTTGTTAATGAAGTTTTACAAAATTTAATGAAAATTAATCCCTTTTAAACGTGTTTTTCACTAACTTCATCTACTCCCTTGCTATCGCCAGTTGATAAAATGTTGACAAAATTATTCTGGTGTAATCGACCACATGTCAGCAGTAAAGGTTGAAGTTAAAATTTCCGTCGAAGAACTATTCAATGCAGTTGAGCAGATGAACCAGCTAGACCTAGAGCAGTTCTTATCTCGCGTAATTACCTTACATGCTCATCGTAAGGCCACTAGTTTGATTCAAGCTGAAGTAGATTTGTTTCTCAAAATGCACCAAGGAAAGGTAGCGAATTCACATAGTGGCTATGATAAATTATTGTCACGGGAAACAATGGAAATACTGAGAAGCGATGAATATAAAGAGCTATTGTACTTAAGTGAACAAATCGATAAATTACAAGAACATCGAGTTGAGTATTTATCGGAATTAGCGCGGTTACATGGCATTTCTCTCACTCAATTAATAGAAACCTTAGGCATTCGAGGATAATTCAGTTTTTCTGAGAAAGTTACCCAGTTTTTATGAAAACTGAAAATACCTGGTTGATGATGTCCTCAAAGGTTATTCATCTTTCTGATCTTGAATTAACTTGAAGATATTTATAGCTGTAGGCCAGAAAGTGAAGACATTAACTAAAACTGAGAAATCCAAAGGCTTTTACCACTGTCACCTGTTCCCTGTGCCCTATCAAATGTCACCTGCAATAAAATGACCCCCACCACCACCAGGGATAGGGGCCTGAAAGTTGTCAAGTGCAGATTTTTGATTTCGTTCATCAGAGATAAATTTATGAACAAAAAATCTCAAACCTCAGAATTGTCTAGCAATTAGCTGGCAAATACCTCAGAAGGCAAACGGCTAAAGGATAGACGTTCATTTTGAATGTCTACAAAAATGGTGTCACCGTCGTTGAAGTCACCACGCAAGATGCCTTTAGCAATTTGAGTTTCTAACTCTCTCTGAATGGCCCTTTTTAGTGGTCTAGCACCAAATACAGGGTCGTATCCTACTTCTGCTAAAAAGTCCAAAGCACTAGTAGAGAGTTTGAGAGACATTTTTCTATCACTCAATCTTTCTCTTAATCTATCTACCTGCAACTGCACAATGTGACGCAGTTCGTGTTTTTGCAGGCTGTGGAAGATTATTAATTCATCAATGCGGTTTAAAAATTCTGGACGGAAACTGCTACGCATTGCTTCCATCACTCGATGGCGCATTTCATCATAACGGCTATCATCTCCAGATACATCGAGGATGTATTGAGAACCAATGTTACTGGTCATGATGATAATTGTATTTTTGAAATCAACCGTCCGTCCTTGGGAATCGGTCACCCGACCATCATCGAGAATTTGCAGGAAAATATTAAATACATCTGGGTGTGCTTTTTCAATTTCGTCGAATAAAATTACCGCGTAGGGACGACGACGAATTGCTTCTGTTAATTGTCCTCCTTCTTCATAACCCACATAACCAGGAGGGGCACCAATTAACCGAGAAACGGCGTGTTTCTCCATGTATTCAGACATATCGATTCGCACTAAAGCTTCTTCTGAGTCGAACATATATGTCGCCAAAGCTTTAGCTAATTCAGTTTTACCCACACCGGTGGGGCCCAGGAAGATAAAACTAGCAATGGGACGGTTGGGGTCAGATAGTCCAGCACGAGAACGCTGAATGGCATCAGCAACGGCTGTTACCGCCTCATTTTGTCCAATCACCCGATGATGTAATTCATCTTCTAAATGCAGCAGTTTTTCTTTTTCTGATTCCACCAATTTACTGATGGGAATTCCTGTCCACTTAGAAATAATTTCGGCAATATCAGCTTCTGTGACTTCTTCTCGCAGGAGTGATTTACCTGCACCTTGGGTATGGGCTAGTTCCCCTTCTGTGGATTCTAATTTACGGTGCAAATCGGTTAATTTGCCATATTTTAATTCAGCGGCGCGGTTGAGGTCGTAATTTCTTTCTGCTTGTTGTATTTCCAGATTAACTCTGTCAATTTCTTCCTTAATTGATTGGATTTTTGTAATGATATCTTTTTCGGATTGCCATTGAGCGCTGAGGGTTCTTTGTTCTTCTTTGAAGTCAGCTAGTTCTTTTTCTAGACGTTCTAGACGTTCACGGGAAGCCGCATCACTTTCTTTTTGCAAGGAGAGTTTTTCCATTTCCAATTGCAAAATTTTGCGGTCAATTTCGTCTAGTTCTTCTGGTTTGGAGGTAATCTCCATTTTCAATCTAGCGGCAGCTTCGTCTACGAGGTCAATGGCTTTATCTGGAAGAAAGCGATCGCTAATATAACGATTAGATAAGGTGGCCGCAGCTACCAAGGCACTATCAGATATTCTCACCCCGTGATGCACTTCATAGCGTTCCTTCAACCCGCGCAAAATGGAAATTGTATCTTCCACATTGGGCTGGTCTACATACACCTGCTGAAAGCGTCTTTCTAGGGCTGCATCTTTTTCAATATATTTACGATATTCATCCAGGGTTGTGGCCCCAATACAGCGCAATTCACCCCGCGCTAACATTGGTTTTAACAAATTCCCTGCATCCATCGCCCCTTGGGTGGCACCAGCACCGACAACGGTGTGAATTTCATCGATAAACAGGACAATATTTCCACCTGATTCAGTGACTTCTTTTAATACTGCTTTTAAGCGTTCCTCAAATTCACCACGGAATTTTGCCCCCGCAATTAAAGCACCCATATCTAAGGCGATGAGTTTTCTATCTTTGAGGGATTGAGGCACATCTCCAGCGACAATACGCTGTGCTAAACCTTCGGCAATGGCTGTTTTACCTACCCCTGGTTCCCCAATTAAAACCGGGTTATTTTTGGTGCGACGGGAGAGAATTTGGACTGTGCGGCGAATTTCATCATCACGACCAATCACGGGGTCGAGTTGACCTTGACGGGCCGCTTCGGTCAAGTCACGGCCATATTTTTCTAGAGATTGATATTTACCTTCTGGATTTTGGTCAGTCACTTTCTGACTCCCCCGAATTTGTTTAATAATATTTTTTAATTTGCCTTCATCTAGACCAAATTCTTGGCATAGACCTTTACCAAAGCGGTCATCTTTGGCATAAGCCAGTAGTATATGTTCTATGGAAATATATTCGTCTTTAAATTCTTGCCGATAATTTTCCGCTCGGTCAAGGAGGCTGTCTAAGCTGCGTCCTAAGTAAACAGAACTGCTACTACCAGAGACTCTAGGTTGACGCTGGAGGAATTGTTCTGTGCGATCGCCTACTTTTTGTAAATTTACACCAGCTTTATTAAAAATTGCACCAGCTAGCCCTTCTTGTTCCAGCAGTGCTTTCATCAGATGCTCACTTTCTAGCTGCTGTTGGTGGTATTGTTTAGCGATATCCGGGGTGTGGGCGATCGCTTCCCAAGCTTTTTCTGTAAATTGGTTTGGATTAGTTGGTTGCATAGGTTTTTACTGTAATAAACCACTCCAGATCCGGCAGGAACACACTACTATAGGTGTCAGCCTGATTCCGTCCCAGATCAAACAACAGTGAATTTGTGCTTATAAACTCATTGTAAAAACATGGCAGTTACTCTATGGATCGGTCTTCACGTCTTTATCAAGTAGTATTACCGTCCGTTTTAACCTATGAACAGTTACTCCTCATCCATGGGGAGACTTGTACAAATCGTCAATAGGTTTTTTCCTCACATTAACCCCACCTCCCAGCTAATGATGATGAACCCCTACGATTTTGAAGATGATGACTTTGAGATAGAAGCAGAAGATTTAATCCTGCCTACTCCTGTCAGTAAAATGACTCAAGGCGAAAGACTCAAGCGATTTAAGCAGTTTTTTGACAGTAGTAGTCGGGCAATGTTACAAGATTGTCTATTTCGCATCGTCACCCATGAAGATGGTACAGGGACATTAGAAATACTCTGCCCGAATGAAATTGTCCGCCAAAGGCTAGCGAAAAAAAAGCGCAAAATTACTAATTACATCGATATCTGCGGTCAACATCTTTGCTATTTTTCTCTGTGTATTGAACAAGATGGACAATTAGACCATCAAATCTTCGACTTAAATGGTGATTTAATATCAACTGAAGATTGATAAATTAACTAATGCCGAAAAAACAAAAGTTTCCCCACCTACTCGGTTCTAAGTGGACTGCCCAAAAAAAAGTAGACGGTTGGCGACATTTTCAAGTAATCAACCGCAAAAACCAAGGTAAATGGGTTTATGCAGAAATGGTTGCATCCTGTGACCCCAATGTCCGCTTTTGGATCAATGCCAAGCTTTTACAAGATAACTCCCAATGGCAACCAGGCTGGCAAACCTTAAAAGAAATTAAAGCTAAAGTGCAAGATGAGACGGAAGAACTAGCACAGGTGATAGGGGATAGGTGACAGGTGACAGGGGATAGGTGACAGGGGATAGGTGACAGGGGACAGGTGATAGGTGACAGGGGACAGGTGACAGGTGATAGAGAGAGAAGTATTTAAGGTTAATGTATGTTTTTTGAGCAGCCCATTTCCTATGCTTGCTGGCAGTTAGCACCTTAGCCAGTGGATAAGATTTTGATATTTTAATAAATATTTACCGATTCTACAGACTCAACAAGCGATCGCAGATTCAAACCTATGAAATTATTTTTTCTCAAATTTCATGGCATTTGCCAATAATTCCCCTAATTATCTCTATTTAACGTATGAGTATGGTATCGCCATTACCTTGTCTATCTACAGATTCAGCATCGACTTATTCTCTACACATCTGGATTTAATGATATAGCCGTAGACAAGGCAGTTAGGACATTAACTACAGCTAAAACTGAGATAAACAAAGGCTTTTAGGACTCTCACCTGCTATACCACTGGCGTTGACAGCTTTTTACTTTGTCACTCCTAATTCATCTGCTTTTGGCTACTGCCCAAACAGTACCAGCCCTACCTACTCCCTGCGGATAGCATTCTCGTCCTGTGCCTTAGCCATATTGAGGTCTAGCCATACTTCTGAACTAATTTTTTGTCTTTTGTTACTATTTTTATTTATATAAAAAATAAATAATCTAAAAAATAAAATATAAAGATTTAAACTAATTTAAATCTTTATAAAGCCGAAAAAAGTATCTTTTAAGTTTAAAATCGCTGTATATCAACGGTTTGCATATTTAAAGACCCTTTCCTTTCCAGAAAATTTGCACAATAATGACACTCACACCTCACACATCGCCTCTCAGCTTAGGTGAAGGCAAATGTTTGAGCTGCAAGTTTGACAAACCACATCTTAAGAGGCAAAACCAGTGAAACTAGCAGTCTATGGAAAAGGTGGTATCGGTAAATCTACAACTAGCTGTAATATCTCCGTCGCCTTAGCCAAACGCGGTAAAAAAGTCCTGCAAATTGGCTGTGACCCCAAACACGACAGCACCTTCACTTTGACCGGATTTTTAATTCCTACTATTATCGACACCTTACAAGAAAAGAACTATCACTACGAAGATGTCTGGCCAGAAGATGTTATTTATAAAGGCTATGGTGGCGTTGATTGTGTAGAAGCTGGTGGCCCACCCGCTGGTGCAGGATGTGGTGGTTATGTGGTAGGTGAAACCGTCAAATTATTGAAAGAACTCAATGCTTTTGACGAATATGATGTGATTTTGTTTGATGTTCTCGGCGACGTTGTTTGTGGTGGATTTGCTGCACCCCTCAACTACGCAGATTACTGCTTGATTGTCACAGATAATGGCTTTGATGCTTTATTTGCTGCAAACCGTATTGCCGCTTCTGTACGAGAAAAAGCACGTACTCACCCATTGCGTTTAGCTGGCTTAATCGGTAATCGTACCTCCAAGAGAGACTTAATTGATAAATATGTTGAAGCCGTACCGATGCCAGTTTTAGAAGTATTACCTTTAATTGAAGATATCCGTGTTTCCCGCGTTAAAGGTAAAACTTTATTTGAAATGGCAGAGTCAGACCCTTCCCTGGCTTACGTTTGCGATTATTACCTGAATATAGCCGATCAAATTTTATCCCGTCCTGAAGGTGTCGTTCCTAACGATGCTCAAGACCGTGAACTATTTTCTTTATTGTCAGATTTTTATCTAAATCCGGGTAAACCACAAGCCACTAGAGTGGAAGAGGAATTAGACTTGATGGTTGTATAAAACATTTTACCTCTCAGGATGGGGGACTACTATGGCATTCTTTGATAGCTTTACCGATTCAATCAAACAAAAGTGGTTGCAATTTTTTCAACTCAACCGTGAATGGATATCCATGCACATGGCTGTAGAATCCGTCTATACACCCGACGGCGGAAAGCGGCCCCCTTCTTATCTCATCCTGGGAGTAGTCAATGCCCTAGAGCCAAAACTGGCTCAATTGATGTATCCTTTCTCTAAACTGAATCCAGATGCAGATACCTTAGTAGAGGTGCTGGATTTGCATTTTGACCCAGATATTGCCTTGGGAAACCGCATCAGTCCGATGACAGAACCCAGAAGCTATGCTAATCATTCTGGTTTGGAAACTACTTCTGACTCAGAAGATGGTGAATCATTGACTGACAATGGTTTTGATCATCTGGCTGTTGGTAACGGACACAGTGATGATTCAGAAGCCATGGGCAACTTTGAGGATATGTCCTTTGAGTCCATGACTTTAGCAGATGACAATCTTGATGACCAAGGCTTAGAAGACTTAACACCACCGGAAGAAACCGCTTTTAGCGATGTCTTATCTGATGTCTGGGGTGACGAAATGTCTTTAGCCAAAGGTGACGATAATAACGAATCTTTTGGGGAAGAGTTACCATCAGGAGTTTTTGATGAATCGGAGATGGCCCGTCTCTTCCCTAATGCTTAAATCTTAGCGTTCCTGTTGAATCTAGGGATAGCTAGTTAGTGTTTGGTATGACAACGAAAGGAGTTCAATGTAGAGCAATGAGAATGCAGGTTATTGGTTCATTCTCTCATCCATAGACTACAGAGAAGTTCCTGGGAGCTTCTCCACTCCTTTCTTCATTCACCCTATATTCACCTGCCTTGTACGCTTTAAAAATCAAGGGGAGAAAATCAACATGACTGTCGCTCAACAACCAGAAGCATTAACCTTTGAATGTGAAACTGGCAATTACCATACCTTTTGTCCAATTAGCTGTGTGGCTTGGTTATATCAAAAAATTGAAGATAGCTTCTTTTTGGTAATTGGGACAAAGACTTGCGGCTATTTCCTCCAAAATGCGATGGGGGTGATGATTTTCGCTGAACCCCGCTACGCAATGGCAGAGTTGGAAGAAGGGGACATTTCAGCACAATTGAATGATTATGAAGAACTAACAAGATTGTGCGAGCAAATAAAGCGCGATCGCAATCCTAGTGTAATTGTCTGGATTGGCACTTGCACTACCGAAATTATTAAAATGGACTTGGAAGGTTTAGCACCCAAGTTAGAAGCAGAAATTGGTATTCCCATTGTTGTTGCCCGTGCCAACGGTTTAGACTATGCTTTCACCCAAGGGGAAGACACAGTTTTAGCAGCAATGGCTAACCGTTGTCCTTCTCAAGCACCCATAGCCGAGACCGAAAAACAAGAACGCAACGCTATCCAGAAACTTCTCCACTTCGGGAAGAAAAAAGAAGAAGTAGTACAAGAAGAATCTAACTATGTAGACCATCCCCCCTTAGTCCTCTTTGGTTCTTTACCTGACCCTGTAGTTACCCAGTTAACCTTAGAACTGAAGAAACAAGGGATAAAGGTTTCTGGTTGGTTACCTGCGAAACGCTTTACCGAATTACCAGTGATTGAAGAAGGATATTACGTTGCCGGTGTTAACCCCTTCCTCAGTCGCACAGCTACAACTTTAATGCGTCGCCGCAAATGTAAACTCATTAGCGCACCCTTCCCCATTGGCCCGGACGGAACACGCGCTTGGGTAGAAAAAATTTGTTCTGTATTTGGAATTACACCCCAAGGTTTAGAAGAAAGAGAAGCGCAGATTTGGGAAAATTTAGAAGATTACGTGAAATTAATTCGCGGTAAATCTGTGTTTTTCATGGGTGATAACCTGTTAGAAATTTCCCTCGCACGGTTCTTAGTTCGTTGCGGAATGACTGTACCAGAAATTGGTATTCCTTATATGGATAAACGCTATCAAGCTGCTGAGTTAGCTTTGTTAGAAAAGACCTGTGAAGAAATGGGTGTTCCTTTACCGAAAATTGTGGAAAAGCCAGATAATTACAATCAAGTTCAGCGTATTTATGAGTTAAAACCAGACCTAGTAATTACTGGCATGTCTCACGCTAACCCATTGGAAGCCAGGGGTATTAATACTAAATGGTCTGTAGAATTTACCTTTGCTCAAATTCACGGTTTTGGTAATGCTCGTGATGTTTTAGAATTGGTAACTCGTCCCTTGCGTCGTAACAATAATCTGAAAGATTTAGGTTGGGATAAGTTAGTGAAAGAAGAAGCAAAGATTTAAGTTTTGCGTGTTATTCGGCAATTTAAGGACGGGCTTTTTAGTTCGTCCTTTTTTTATTATCTCACGCAGAGACGTAGAGAGGAAGAGAAGAGGGATGTTATCATTGGTGTTCAGATTTTATTGTTTAGACCTTAAGGGGGGACAAAGAAGGCTGAAAAAGAGACAGAGTAAAGAATGTGAAGGTGTATGGTAAAAAAAGATAGGTCTTATATTCTCAACAAGACCAATCTATTGAAAATGATACCGACATTCTATCA
>NZ_JACJTT010000066.1 GCF_014698825.1 Richelia sinica FACHB-800 | reverse complement strand
AATGAATTTATAATCACTATCAAATAGATATACTTTAATGTTTCGCCCAAAATCTAACATATTTTGGGCTGTTTTTATCGCATTTTTCTTAACATTCAACACTTCTGGTTTGGGAATATTTATTAATGTATTTATCCTCTTAGGATTTAAATATTTCAATCCTTTATTAACACTAGTATTGAATTTATCAGATGAGCCACAAGGAAATTTCTTCAAATTTGTGGCTCCTTTAGGAATTTCCTTCTTTACATTTGAATGTATAGCTTATTTAATCGATGTTTATCGTGGTGCTCCAGCTACTCGCCAATTTCTTAAATTTGCTGCCTACAAATTATTTTTTGCTAAACTTATTTCTGGACCAATTACTCGTTACCATCATTTAGCAACTCAGTTGCAAAATCAGCAAATACCTAGCGTAGATAGATGCTCAGAAGCTCTATGGTTAATTGCTAGAGGTGCCATTAAAAAAGGTATTTTTGCAGATAATTTAGGAATTTTTGTAGATTTATGCTTCGGCAATTTACAAAGAGCCGGCAGTTTAGACCTATGGTTGGCAATTATAGCTTACGGATTGCAACTATATCTAGATTTTAACGGGTACGTTGATATTGCCCGTGGTAGTGCTTTACTTTTTGGTTTAGTATTACCAGAAAATTTTGATTTTCCTTACTTTAGTACCAGTATTGCCGATTTTTGGCGACACTGGCACATGACTTTAGGTGATTGGTTGCGTAATTATTTATATTTTCCTCTGGGTGGTTCTCGCAAAGGATTGATTCGTACTTGCATCAATTTATTAATCGTGATGCTAATAGCTGGGATTTGGCATGGTTCCGCTTGGGGTTTTGTAGTATGGGGAGGAATTCACGGTTTAGCCTTAATAGTCCATCGTCTCACAAAAACTGTGAGCGATCGCTCACCCATCGTCGCAGGATTTTGGCGTAACCCTATAGGTATAATTTTTGCCTGGTTTATTACCCAGCTGATGGTATTCACCGCTTGGATTTGGTTCCGTCTTCCTAATATCCAAGACTCTACATTAGTCATACAGCATCTTTGGGGACGTAATGCTGATGCACAGTTTGCCCAAAAAGTATATGTAGAAGCATTAAATCTCAGCCAACCTCAAATGTGCTGGTTACTGTTAGCCATCGCTGTAGTCATGTTGGTTACCTATATCTTCAAGAAAGGTTTAAAGGTAGAGTTCAGTTGGCCAATCAAATTAGTATTTGTACCTTTATGCTTTTATGCCGTTTGGCTGTTCGCACCTGAAGGTGGACTACCGTATATCTACTTTGATTTTTAGTAGCTTCAGTTTTAGTTAACGATTAGCGCAACAAGAATTGGCTTTTGCGTCTGAATATCACAAAACCCTGACGGGGCAAGGCTTATAAGCTATTATGCCCATATTTTCAATGAATGCCGACACAATAAAGCTGTTAAGAACTGTGAACTGGATTTTCCATCAAAAGTACCGAAGAAACCAAAAATTTACATAAGTTAGTAATTATAACTGACTGAGTAACCGTCGAAAAAACAACAATTTAGGGCTTATCAAATATCTGAATAATAAACAGTACCAGGTGTTTTATATGAGGGTTTCAACAGCCTGGTGTTTTGTTTGGCAGATAGGAAAATCTAACCTGACCAAATACTTGAAACTATCTGTAAATTTTGGCAAATTATACTTAATATAACTTCAGAAAAAGATAAGAAACTAAATATTAAAAATAAAGTAAATTGATGTAAACTCCTTTAGTAAGGCTAGATACAAATCTATCCAGCCTAAATGTTTAACAATTACCGCACTTATAAAACCATGACCACAACCTTACAACAGCGTTCTAACGCTAGCGTATGGGATCGCTTCTGCGAGTGGATCACCAGCACCGAAAACCGCATTTATGTTGGTTGGTTCGGTGTACTAATGATCCCCACCCTGTTAGCAGCAACCACCTGCTTCATCATCGCGTTCATCGCTGCTCCCCCCGTTGACATCGACGGTATTCGTGAGCCTGTTGCAGGTTCTTTAATCTACGGAAACAACATCATCTCTGGTGCAGTTGTTCCTTCCTCCAACGCTATCGGTTTACACTTCTACCCCATTTGGGAAGCTGCTTCCTTAGATGAGTGGTTGTACAACGGTGGCCCTTACCAATTGGTAATTTTCCACTTCCTCATCGGCTGTGCTTGCTACATGGGCCGTCAGTGGGAATTGTCCTACCGCTTGGGTATGCGTCCCTGGATCTGCGTAGCTTACTCTGCTCCTTTGGCATCTGCTACCGCAGTATTCTTGATCTACCCCATCGGTCAAGGTTCCTTCTCTGATGGTATGCCTTTGGGTATCTCTGGTACCTTCAACTTCATGATCGTGTTCCAAGCAGAACACAACATCCTGATGCACCCCTTCCACATGCTTGGTGTAGCTGGTGTATTCGGTGGTAGCTTGTTCTCTGCAATGCACGGTTCTTTGGTAACTTCTTCTTTGGTTCGTGAAACAACCGAAATCGAATCTCAAAACTACGGTTACAAGTTCGGTCAAGAAGAAGAAACCTACAACATCGTTGCTGCACACGGTTACTTCGGCCGCTTAATCTTCCAATACGCTTCTTTCAACAACAGCCGTTCCTTACACTTCTTCTTGGCTGCATGGCCAGTAGTTGGTATCTGGTTCACCGCTTTGGGTATCAGCACCATGGCGTTCAACCTGAACGGTTTCAACTTCAACCAATCTGTAATTGACTCTCAAGGTCGCGTTATCGCTACTTGGGCAGACGTAATCAACCGCGCTAACTTAGGTATGGAAGTAATGCACGAGCGTAACGCTCACAACTTCCCCCTAGACTTGGCTGCTGGTGATGTTGCTCCTGTTGCAATCAGCGCTCCTGCAATCAACGGTTAATATTCAACTGGGTTTAATAACCTTAGTTAAATAAAACATACCCTCCAGAAATGGGGGGTATTTTTGTTTTGAGTGACAACAAAATGCCACCAGCAAGATTTATAGGATTATTTATGACAATTACTCATTAATCATTATGAATTTGGTACTTGCTGAATCAGATGAAATGCAAAATCACCTTTTCTTTCTTTGCACCTTTGCGTGAGACAAATTCATATTCTCAATCAGCAAAACCAGAATTTGACTACTGAGATACTGAGATAAAGTGTAGTCTTTTTGCACAATAGCTAAAAAATATTGCCAACCTTAAATTTATTCTGCATATATATAAGCCTCAATTCTCCAACGGTAAACTGAACAAATAAAGCATTTAATTAAAAATTGATACCAAGGGTGATGATCATGCCTACTTACTACGAGTATAACGGCTCTCTCTACGCGCTAACTACCGATATTGGCACATGGCAAGAAGCTCAAGCTGAAGCACTTAGTTTAGGTGGAAATCTTGTTACAATCAACTCACAAGCCGAGCAAGACTGGCTAGTTAGTACCTTTGGTGGTACAGAGCAATTTTGGATAGGATTAACAGATGCAGCAATAGAAGGCCAGTTTATTTGGGCCAGTGGTGAAACATCTACTTATACTAACTGGTTGCCAGGCCAACCCGATAATGGAGGCCCAACAGGAGAAGATTATGCTGTAATGAATTTTAATTCTCGTGGTAAATGGAACGATTACCCCAGTAACGCCTCATTTTCTTTCAGAGGCATTATTGAAATTAAGCAAAATTTACCTACCATAACAGTTACTACTACAGATGCGATCGCTGGAGAAACTCTAGCCACCGCTACTCCCAATCCAGGAGTTTTCACCTTAACTCGTACTGGTAGCACTGCTTCTGCCCTTACCGTTAACTATACCATTGGCGGTACAGCAATCAATGGTACAGATTATACTTTCCTCAATGGTACAGCGACTTTTGCTGTCGGTAGCAGTACAGCAGTCATTGTTGTTAGTCCCATAGAAGATGTCAATTTTGAAGGAAACGAAACAGTAACTCTCACTTTATCCACAGCAACTGGTTATGTTGTGGGTAGCAGCAATAGTGGGACAGTAACCATTACAGATAATGACCTCCAACCCAGAATTAGTATTAACGATGTCGCATTAACAGAAGGGAACAGTGGCACAAAAACTGCTAATTTCACAGTCCAACTCTCCAACCCCAGTTTCCAACCCGTCACTGTCACCTATCAAACCGTTAATGCTACCGCTACGGCTAATTCTGATTACATTAACCAAATAGGAACAATTACATTCAATCCAGGTGAAACCAGCAAAACTATCGGAATTGTGATTAATGGAGATACGATCACTGAAGCTGATGAGACATTTAAAGTGCTTCTGTATTCTCCTGTGAACGCTACCATTACAGACGCAGAAGGAATTGGCACAATTATCAACGATGAATTGCCGCTGTTAACAGTCAATAATGTCACTGTGGTAGAAGGGTTGGACAACAATGCAATTATCACTTTCACTCTTAGCACTGTCTCCAATCAAGCCATTAATGTTAATTACAGCACCACTGGTGTAACTGCCACAGCTAATAGTGACTTTACTCCTGTGAGTGGGACTTTGACCATTCCCGCTAACACTAGCACAGCTACCTTAGCTATCCCCATTATCAACAACAACGTCAACGAAGCCAACGAAACATTTAATTTAGTCTTATCTAATCCTGTAGGTGTAGCTCTCGCCAATAATACTGCGGTTATCACTATTACTGATACACTGCAAAGCAGTATAACCACCACTTTACCTGCTAATGTAGAAAATCTTCAACTCACTGGTACTGCTGCCATCAATGGTACAGGGAATACAGGTAACAATATTTTGACTGGTAATAGTGCTAATAATGTCCTTGCTGGAGGTAATGGCAATGATACCTATCGCTTTACTGCTACCACTGCTTTGGGTAGTGACACCATTCAAGAAACTACCACAGGTGGGATTGATACCATTAATTTGAGCGGGACTACCGCTGGTGCAACTTTAAATTTAGGCCGAACAACGACTCAAACAGTGGTGGCTAATAATCTCAGTCTGACTCTTTCTGCTGGTAATGTGATTGAAAATGTCATTGGTGGTAATGGTGCTGATAGATTAACAGGCAATACTCTGAATAATAACCTCAGTGGAGGATTAGGTAACGATAATTTGCGTGGAGGTGATGGTGCGGATAGTTTAACTGGTGGGGCAGGTAATGATATTCTCGCTGGTGAAGCTGGTAATGATCAGTTTATTTATCGTACTTCTAGAGCCTTTGTCGCTAGTGATATTGGCTCAGACATCATTTTTGACTTTACCCCAGGCACAGACAAAATCGTTTTAAGTAAAACAACTTTTAATGCTCTCCAAAGTGTAGTAGGGAATGGTTTTAGCCAAGTTAGTGATTTTGCAGTCGTTGATAATGATAGTTTGGTAGCTACTCAAGGGGCATTCATTGTTTACAGTAGCAGCAGTGGCAATTTGTTCTACAACCAAAATGGTATTACTGCGAGTTTAGGAACCGGTGCAGCTTTTGCCAATTTATTTAATACACCGGAAACTTTGGCTACTAGCGATTTTATCTTAGTTGCTTAAGTTTTGATGTGGAGATGTTGACAATCTAATTTCTTAGGGTAGGTATTAGACATCTCCGGTAATTAAATATGTGTGGCTTGAAACCTTTGTAGAGACGTTCCATGGAACGTCTCTACATTCTTTTTCGGAGATGTCTATTGTGTACGTGAGTGCAATTCCTACCCAGAAATGGAAATTCAGAGAGGAAATTCCAGATTGGTGATGATTTTGGGAGTTGCACTCAAGACAGTATGGGTCTAACTGATAAATATTAAATGTGATATTTAATGGCCGGAATAGGGCGTTAACATGCTATTCACTATAAAATCAAAAATTTAAAGTCGGATAGCACAATGACAAATCTCACTCCTAATTCTAGTTTTAGTGTCACTCTCCGCTTGCAAATTCCCAATCGAGTGGGGATGTTAGCGTCAGTCACTCAGGCGATCGCTACTAGTGGTGGTAATCTGGGTCAAATAGATTTAATTGAGCAAACCCGTCAACAATCAATTCGGGATTTGAGTGTGGATGCTGCGAGTACAGAACATGCAGAAAGCATAGTCCAAGCGGTGAAAGCATTACCAGAAATTAAGGTCATCAATGTCTATGACCGCACCTTTAATTTACATCGTGGTGGCAAAATCAGTATCGCTAGTAGAATTCCCCTCAAGAGTGTTTCTGACCTAGCAATGGCTTATACTCCTGGTGTGGGTCGGATTTGTAATGCGATCGCTCAAAATCCAGAGGAAGTTTACAACCTCACCATTAAACGCAACACCGTGGCTATTGTCACCGACGGTAGTGCGGTCTTGGGACTAGGTAATTTGGGTCCGGAGGCTGCTTTACCAGTGATGGAAGGTAAAGCGATGCTATTTAAAGAATTTGCAGGCATTGATGCCTTCCCTATTTGTCTCGCTACTCAAAATACAGAAGAAATTATACAAGCAGTCAAAAATATTGCCCCCGTCTTTGGTGGTGTGAATCTAGAAGATATTGCCGCACCACGCTGCTTTGAAATTGAACAAAGATTGCGGCAAGAATTAGACATTCCCGTATTTCATGATGACCAGCATGGTACAGCAATTGTCACCTTAGCTGCATTATTTAATGCTTTGCGCGTCGTCCATAAATCCATTACTGATATCCGAATTGTGATTAATGGTGCTGGAGCTGCTGGTGTGGCGATCGCTCATTTACTCCGCAAAGCAGGGGCAGAAAAAATTTGGATGTGCGATTCTAAAGGTATTATTTCCACCAGTCGCACAGATTTAACCCCAGAAAAACAAGAATTTGCCGTCAAAGCCCAAGGTACTTTAGCTGGTGCCATGCAAGGTGCAGACGTATTTATTGGTGTCAGCGCCCCCGGAGTCTTAACACCAGAAATGGTAGCATCTATGGCTAAAGACCCGATAGTATTCGCTATGGCCAATCCCATTCCCGAAATTCAGCCAGAATTAGTGGGTAACAAAGTAGCAGTGATTGCCACAGGTCGCAGTGATTATCCTAACCAGATTAATAACGTCCTGGCCTTCCCTGGGGTATTTCGTGGTGCCTTAGATTGTCGTGCCAATACAATTACCACCACAATGTATCTAGAAGCTGCTAGTGCGATCGCTTCCTTAGTCAAACCCTCCGACCTAGACCGGGAACACATCATTCCTTCCGTCTTTGATGACCGGGTAGTTGGTGCGGTAGCTGGTGCAGTACAACGGGCAGCCCGTGACGAAGGTATTGCTAAACGTTAATTCATAATTGACAGGAAGTTGGTACTTTCCATTCCTGTCAAATTACATCGATTTGGCGTTTAAGGCGTATTCTTTGAATCTTTCCAAATCTGCTTGGATAGTAGACTCCACCACCTTACCTAAAAACAAATTATCCATAAGTTTGCCAATAATGCCAGGAATGGCATAGGAAACCGTCATTTTCACAATACTACTGCTATGACGGTCATAAAATCGAATTGCCCCTTGATTGGGCAAACCATCAATAGATTGCCATTGAATAATTTGATTGGGAATCACTTTCACAATCCGAGATTTCCAAGTAAATTCTAAACCGCCAGTATTGAGCTTCCACAGAGAAATATCAGGATTATCTTTTGGAACCGTTACCTGATCTATCCACTTCATCCATTTAGGCATTTGTTCCAAATCAGACCATAGACTCCATACTAAATCTATAGGAGCCTCTACTTCGACTTGTACGCTATGCTCTAACCAGTCAGCCATTGGATTTTAGATTTAAAATTTAAAATTTTTGATCGTGATTAATTCCAGGAGACAGGGGCAGATAGAAAGAAAACTCTGAATCTACACCCTTTTCTTCAGTGTGATGGCAACGGACAGAGTGCTTAGGACATTAACTAGCACTAAAACTTAGATAATCAAAGGCTTTTAGCACTGTCACCTGTCCCCTGTTCCCTGTTCCCTGTTAACTGTCACCTATTTCTTCACCGTTTCCAGAATCACCTTTGCAGCCCGTCTTCCAGAAATAGTTGCTCCTTCCATACTGTCAATGTAATCTTGCTGGGTGTAACTACCAGCCAAGAAGAAGTTAGGTATTGGTGTTTTTTGGTTTGGACGATAGGCATCCATTCCTGGTGCTTCTCTATACAAAGACTGTGCTAGTTTAACCACACTGTACCAAGTCATGTTTAACTCTCTGGAGGAGGGGAATAATTCATGTACTTGCTGGAGGACATGTTGAGCGATCGCTTCATTACTTTGTTTAATAAATGGATCTCCCGGTGTCAATACTAGCTGCAACAGAGACCCTTCACCAGGGCGATAATAATCCGCAGGGCTAGTTAAAGCTAAATCTGCAAAACAAGAGAAATCCGCATCAGCCGTATACAGTAAGTTATCTATGCCCACAGCTTCTTGCAGTTGTTTACGTTTTTCCTCGTCTTGCAATTCTGTTACCCAGCCGTCAAACCGCAACTGCACTGTGGCCACAGGCACCGCATCAAGTTTATAAATGTTGTCAAATTCTGACCATTTACGCCACTCTGGGGGCAGTATCCTTTGAATTCCCGGCACATCGCAAGCAAAAACGTAGGCATCAGCGGTGATGGTTTCTTCTGTGTCACCTTGGGCAACGGATATGCCTGTGACGCGGGTTTCTTCCCCTGACTCTGCAAATTGAATTTGCCGGACTTGGCGACGAGTATATACTTTTGTACCTCTAGCCTCTAAATAATCCAGGATCGGTTTATGTAAATACTCATAGGGTGAACCTTCCAGCATTCGCAGAATTGAGGCTTCTGTTCTCACAGCAAAAAACTGGAAAATTGTCAACATACAACGGGCAGAGATGTTATCACAATCGATAAAACCCAAGGCGTAAGCAATGGGATTCCACATCCGTTTAATGCTACCTTCACTGCCTCCATGACTGCGGAACCAGTCAGCAAAGCTAATTTTGTCTAAATTGCGAATATTTTTCATCGCCCCTTCAAAGTCCACTAAACCCCTAACTATGGGGCTAGTACCCAGAGCGATCGCATTCTGTAATTTATCTTGGATGGAAAGTTGGGAAGTTGTAAAAAATGCCTTGAGTCCGTTAAAAGGCGCACCTGTGAAAAAGCGAAAATCTAAAGCTCCCGTGCGTCCACCTTTATTGATAAACATGTGGGTATGTTCTTTCAGACGTAAATTGTCTATCGCCCCCACTTTTTTCATCAACTCAAATAGATTGTAGTAGCAGCCAAAAAAGACGTGCAATCCCATTTCAATATGATTGCCATCCCCATCTACCCAACTACCGACTTTACCGCCAACAAACGGACGTGACTCAAAAATTTCTACTTCACAGCCCGCATCAGCTAAATCCATAGCAGTTGCTAGCCCAGCTAGTCCCGCACCTACAATTGCAACACGCATTCCCACGTTCCTTGTTCAGTTTCTTTACAAATTGTAACTGGGTTGGTGACGGAATTTGCTACTTAACCAGGGAATGGTAATAGGTCATCAATGGTGGCCTTTTGTGAAAACATTCAAAACCTATTACCAATCACCTTTTTTTTGACAGCCTTAGTCCTTCTCCTTTGCTTCTTCGGCAATGGACAAACTTCTAATTAGTTCGCGAATCACATCAGTTGCGGGTCTGCCAGTTTGCTGACAGTATTTTTCTAATTTATCCGCTTCTTGGGTTGCCAAATTGACAGTGATACGTTTAACGGCCCATTTTTTATTTGTCATTATCATGTAATTAGCTGTATATTAACATTACTGGATGTATGGACAAGAGTGGAATCAAAGAAGACGCTGACTCACCTTGAATCTTTTGACACTAAAAATGTCCCTAATTTGATTAACAATTTTTGGTTTGTCAACTGTTTCCCACATTTATCAATTGGTAGAAATAACATAGATTTTCACCTGTACCCAGAGTAAATTGTCATGCTTCGTAATATTTTTCAAACTTTTTTAATTACCTTTAATTTTGGCTACTGTGGATAATTTTTATTCAAAGTATAGATAATCTTACTCGTTATTTTTATTTCGTGAAAAAAATTATTTTGAACACCAGGGAAAAAGAGAGAACACAGACTGATGGAGAAGGCTTTGCTACCAGGGGGGACTGATAGAATAAGTCCCCACACTCAGTGATGCTGTATGTGGGGAGGAGATTAATCCAATTCTAATTGGGGCATGAGTTGGAGAGTGCCAATGCCTAAATCTTGAGGAGAGAGCGATCGCGCTTCAAACAAAGCCATCATATCTCGTAACTGAGGATTACCACGAGCAGACCCCGTGAGTCCTTTAGCGATGATTAAGCCACAATAGCCCTTGGTGTTTTTACAACGTTGATTCCACTTTCTCCTAGCTTCCACATGAATGGGGTCATCGTCTAGAAATTCCCCAAACAGAAACAATTCACTATTTTTTGTTTGTAACAAACCCAAGTCATAGCGATCGCCATCAAAGGGATCTGCACCAGGATTAAAGCAAATTCCCCTAAGTCCACCAGCTGCCTCTAAACTTTCAATCACCGTTTTGGCTTTGGGGCGGGATGTTTGAATTAATACTACAGGTAATCCATCACCAACTGGTTTAATTTCCCCAACTGGGTGGTAAGTCACACCATGACGCAGGTACTCCAACATCTCCCAAGACACCACACCCAAACTGAGAAAAGAATCTTCAGGAATTAAATCATCCCGTAGAGTTTGAAATGCAGATGATTCATAGTCTTCCTCCTCATCCTCATCCTCTAAATCCTCTGTCATTTCCTCTAATTCTGTTGCCAACTCTGGCAAAGTCGAAACAGTCACAGATACAGATTTTGCGTTTTCATCCACTGTTTCTGGTAGCGGAATCCGATAGCGATGGCTTAAGGGAGGAAAAACATCGGCATACAACTGACGACGGTGGTCACGGAGAAAGCGGAGAATGCCTTCTAGCGCCACTAAAACTACCAAAGCCTCTTCATCATATAAAACCACTCGCAACCCTTCTAACGGGTGAATATTCCCGAAAGTAGGGAGAATTCCAGAAATGGGGAGGTCGGCTAAATCTTGCAAATCATCTTCATCGTCGTCGTCCTCATCAGACTCAAAGGTGAGGAAAAAACAATCTTGCTTGAGGAAAGCTTCTTCTAAATGTTGGGTAGAATCTTCATTTCTCAGTACAGAAGACCGGAAGCGTTTGAGGGAGTCCTCAGACCGATAGAGCAAAATACCATACTCCATCCCCAGCATCCCCATCACAGAAGCATAGAGTGTGCCTACATCCCATTTATTAATCTCGATGGACAAAATTTGCTGTTCTTCTAACAAATCCCAAGGGGCAGCTTGCCACATGGCAAAAGCCTTTTCTTGGAGAACTTTGGCGAATTGGGGAGGTAAATCAGGAGTTTGATTATCAATGACTTCTGAAAAAGAGCGGAAAAGTTCATCAATTAGGGGTAATTCTGGAACATAGTCAATGGCAATGTCCAAATCTTGTAAAACTCCCCGCAAGTAAAATTGAATTTCCCTATCTCTCACCACAATGCGTTGGGGTCTGGCAGGTTTACCTGGACTCTGGGGGTGTTCCATCGCGCGCATCAAGGTACGCACAATTGCTTCCGGTCCGATGGCAGCATCTACCATATCCATACCCCGAACCACTCCTTGGGAAGCATCTACCCAAAGAATACATTCTCCCTCAGACTCTGGATCTGTATATTGCGTATGCGATGATGACAATGGACGGCGATCGCCCTCCCATACAGAAGGAATTTGCGTTAATTTCTTCAGCCGACGACTGGTAGAGCGATTAAAACTTGTCATAAAGTCAGTAAATCCAAAAAAAGCTATTTAGAAGTAGACTTTTGGGAATGGTTAGCCTTGGATTAAATTCTCCCGGCTGCACCTGAAGAGTGGTTGCTGCTCAGACTAAATAAAAGGCTGGAATTCCAAAAATACCTATTCTCTAAACAAACCGAATCTCTCAATTCTAGAATAAAAATCTTTAGCAGCTTTTAACGCAGTGTTTACAACTCTTAGGCAGAAGGAAGGAGTTACAGAAGTTCAGAAGTTACAGAAGTTCAGGAGTATGCCTACGGCACGCTGCGCGAACAGGAGTCAGTAGGGGCGGGTTTACAGATACCATCAACTATGAACAAGAATTTTGGTAAACCCGCCCGTACAGAAGTATGGCTAACGCCATGCTGCGCGAACAGAAGTAAAGAAGTAAAGAAGAACGGCTATAAATAATACATTAGTTTCTATCCCTGCCCCCTGCCTTCTGCCTCTTACCAAAATCTCACTTAATTTTTGGATTTTTCCAGTCCTACAGGCTGCAATCTAGCTAAAATGAGTACAAAAACATTAACAAAAACCCAGAGGCAGTGAAACGCCTTAGAGGGTATGAATCAAACCAGTTAAGGAGTTGAAAAGCAGATGACACAAGCTACTCAGCCTCAACAGCGTGGGATTATAGTCACTGAATCAGCATTACGGCAAGTCCTGTCTCTACAAGATAAGCAAGGTAAGGACTTGTGTTTACGGGTGGGAGTGCGTCAAGGTGGTTGTTCTGGTATGTCTTACATGATGGATTTTGAGGACATCAGCAAGATTACCCCCCAGGATGAAGTTTTTGATTATGAGGGTTTTAAAATTGTGTGCGATCGCAAGAGCTTGTTATATCTCTACGGTTTGCAGCTAGATTACAGTGATGCCATGATTGGTGGTGGTTTCCAATTTACTAACCCCAATGCCTCTCAAACTTGCGGTTGCGGCAAGTCATTTGGGGTGTAAGATTGTCAATTGTCAGTGATTAGTTGCCCATGACAACTGACCACTGACTACAGACCAATGATTTATGACTAATGACCAATGACTGAGACAGTTGAAATCCTATTTGATACAGGTTTAGAACGCTATAAAGCTGGAGAGTCAGTAGAAACTCTCATCCCTGTGTTTAAAGAAGTGTGCGATCGCTCTCCCCGTAGCAGTTCTGCCTGGATTTGTTTAGCTTGGCTATACCTACTCGACAATAAAGCAAATTTAGCTTACAAAGCTGCTCAAAAAGCAGTCAAGTTAAATCCTCAAGACCCCCAAGGTAGAATTAATCTCGCTCTAGCTATGCTGGAAACAGGCCAAAAAGGCTTACGGCAACACATTGACTTCGCACAACAGTTGATATTTGTCAATGAAGAATGGAAAGAAGAAGTAAAAAACAGCATTGAAGATGGTTTAACTAGAAAACCAGATTGGAAGAATTTAGCGAAAGTAAAAAGCTGGTTGTTTGAATAATTTCAGGCAACGAAGTCAGTCCCCAAGGTAGGGCAATAGAGGATACAAGCAAGCAGAGGATTTATCCCTACGGCAAACTACGGTAACAGGGACAGAAGAAATCTATCCAGAATCACCAATTACCAATTACCACATGAAAGATAAATTGTTAAATTGGCTCAACTTAATCTTAGTTGCTGATGTATTTCTAGTTTTGTTAGGGTTTGGCTGGTTTGCCGTAGCCGTCGTAGGGAATGCTTCAGGGATCAACTTAGGGTTAGATTTATGGCACAAATTATGGCAGCCATTATTTAACCCAGCTATTGGTATCTTGATGGGAGGTGCTATTCTCAATGGAATTATCAATTGGGTCACCAAAAAATTCATCAAGAATTCTTAGAACAGCAACAACATTATTCACTACAGAATTTGTTTGAGTGCAGCTGGCAGCGTCGGATATTTATACTCAAACCCAGATTCTAAAGTCCGCTTCGGAAACACTTGCTGACCGTCTAATACCACCACAGCACCATCACCTAACAATGCTTCTATGGCAAACCCAGGTACAGGTAGCCACGATGGACGATGCATAACCTGACCCATGGTTTGGCTTAACTCCGACATCCGCACAGGTTGAGGAGCAGTAGCATTATATACTCCTTCCATGGTTGGTTGATTCAATGCTTGAATAATCAAGCTCACTATATCGTCAATGTGAATCCAAGAAAACCACTGACGACCGCTACCAATGGGGCCACCAGCAAACAATTTAAATGGTGTAATCATTTTGCCTAAAGCGCCACCATTACCTAAAACAATACCAAAGCGCAAAATGACCAACCTTACACCAGCTTCTCTTACCTTTCTCGCTTCCGCTTCCCAGTTTTGACACACTTGTGCGAGGAAATCATGACCAGAGGCACTAGTTTCATCAAAACTGGCAGTTTCGCTAACACCATAGTAGCCAATTGCCGAAGCATTAATTAATACTTTGGGTTTGGCTGGGGCTTGGGTAATAGCTTCTACAACTTTTTGTGTACCCAGTTTGCGACTATTCAAAATTGTTTGTTTTCTCTCTGGTGTCCAACGTCCCTCTGCGATGGGTTCACCTGCCAAATTGACTACAGCATCACAACCAGAAATAGCATCTTGCCAAGCACCAGATACACCAGGTGTATAATCTATGATTTCTACATTTGGGAAAGCTTGAGCAGGAAAAACTTTTTGAGCAAAGGCAGTATTGCGAGTAAATATCAGTAAATTATGCTCTTGTTTGTGTAGTCTTTCTACTAAATGACTACCCACAAATCCTGTTGCACCTGTAATTGCTATTTTCATGTGATTCCATTAAATTTCCACCAATTATTATTATTGTAAAATTTTTCCTCAATTTTTCGACCTATCATTATGCTTAAAAAAGTGTTTTTTTCTTTTTTATTGATTTTATGAGCCTAATTATTCCGTTAGATATACAGCACTTTGCGCGACTAAGTGGTAGAGTAACAACAGTGAGAAAAATAGTTTTGAAGTTGCTCAGAGGAGCATAAAAGTATGCCAATTTTTAAGAGTATTTCGATAGCAAAGATATTC
>NZ_JACJTT010000065.1 GCF_014698825.1 Richelia sinica FACHB-800 | reverse complement strand
CTTTCCACAATTCCTTTTGTTTTCCTTTTTACTTCATCTTGAGCGAAGGCGTTCTTTCTTACTTAGTCAAGGAATTAACATTCATATTTCCCGGTGCAAGATATAAGTATAAGGAGTTATTAGAAGTTTATCTAGAAGTTGGTTGTGAGAAAGGTAAATATATGCTGGATGCTTTAGCTTTTGGATTTTAAGTTTGGCAGCAGATTTTATTTCAGTGAAAGATAAAAGTAGTAGGGAAGATTTTTAAAATACGAGAATTATTGCCCTTAAAGAAAATTGATGAATTGTTGTGTAATTAAACCATACTTTAAAAAAGGTGGGAATGACCCACCCTCGATTTATTCAGCAAATACACTAGCAAAAAAGTCCAGCGTGTCCTTCAAAGCCTTGATGAAAACATCTATTTCCTCACGAGTGTTGTAAAAAGATAAACTAGCTCGTGCGGTTCCTGCTAAACCTAAATGACGGTGTAATGGTTGTGTACAATGGTGTCCAGAACGGATAGCTACACCTTCTTGGTCTAACAATGTTGCTAAATCATTAGCATGGACACCTTCGGCTGTAAATGCTGCTAATGCGGCTCTACCTTCGCCATGAGCATCGGGTTTTGGCCCGTAGATTCTGATTTGGGGTATTTGTCCTAATTGCTCGAATAGATAAGCTGTTAATTCAGCTTCATAAGCATGGATTTTATCCATACCTATATTGGTAAGATAATCGATCGCTGCACCAAGTGCGATCGCTTCCCCAATTGCCGGTGTACCTGCTTCAAATTTATGGGGTAATTCGGCATAGGTGGAATGGTCGAGATATACCTCAGCAATCATCTCACCACCACCGAAAAAGGGTGGCATTGCTTCTAGTAATTCCAACTTGCCATACAAAAAGCCAATGCCAGTAGGAGCGCACATTTTATGTCCAGAAGCTACCAACCAATCACAATCAATGGCTTGGACATCAATAGGCATATGAGGGACACTTTGGCAAGCATCCATTAAGAATTTCGCACCGTATCTGTGAGCAATTTCCGCGATTTCCTTCACTGGGTTAATACAACCCAAGGTGTTGGAAACATGAACTATAGACACCATTTTTGTTTTGTCGGAAATCAGTTGTTTAAACTGTTCCAAATCAAAAGTTTCTTCTGGTGTCAGTTCGACAAATTTTAAGATAGCACCTGTTTTTTGAGCAACAAATTGCCAGGGAACAATGTTACTATGGTGTTCCATCACCGAGAGAATAATTTCATCTCCAGGCTGTAAGTTGTTCATTCCCCAGCTATAAGCTACCAAGTTAATTGCTTCGCTGGCGTTGCGTGTGTAAACAATTTCTTGGCGTGATTTGGCATTAATAAATTTAGTTATTTTATCCCTTGCTGCTTCATAAGCATCGGTAGCTTTTGCACTTAAAAAATGTGCGCCACGATGGACATTAGAATTATATTGATCGTAATAATCGCGCCAAGCGTTTAATACAGCTAATGGCTTTTGAGAAGTAGCAGCGTTATCGAGATACACCAAGGGTTTACCGTGTATTTCTTGGTGGAGAATGGGAAAGTCTTGACGGACTTTATCAGCTAGAGTTTTGGTAGAGGTGAAGGTCATATTTAAGAAGTTCAGAAGTTCAGAAGTTCAGGAGTTACAGGAGTATGGCTTTGCCACGCTGTGCGAACAGAATAAAACTAGAATTTACAAAATATGTAGAAGTTAAGAATAATAAACCACAAAGGTAAGAGGTTTTTGAGTTTTTTTTGGTGGTTGTTCCCCACTGTTTGAAGGTGGGGTTTTTTGATTATTTGTTTGTGAGGGTGACGACTGTTTTTAACAGTTTTTCTCGCAAGGAAGTAGCGGGTATTAAGTTAATAATTTCTGCTGCAAAAGCATTAACTAATAACTTGCGTGCGTCATTTTCGTTAATACCCCGACTTTGCAGATAGAAGATTTCATCATCTTCTAACTGACTGACTGTAGCACCGTGAGCGCATTTAACGTTATCAGCAGTGATTTCCAATTGGGGTTTGGTATCTACCCGCGCTTTGGGAGATAACAATAAATTCCGGTTTAACTGGGATGCGTCGGTTAACTGTGCGGGTTTGGGAACGAAAATTTTACCGTTGAACACGCCGTGAGCGCGATCGCCTATAATACATTTATGGAGTTGCTTACTGACACCGTGAGGATGATTGAGAGCGATCGCACTGTGAGTATCAGCTAATTGACGATCACTAATTACAGTTAAACCATTCAGTGTGGTTTCTGTTTGCTCACCAGCTTGCAAAATTTCTAAATTATGGCGTGACAGCTTACCGCCAACAGTAATAGCATTACAACTATAACGACTATATCGTCCCTGAGTTACCGCAGTTTTACCAATATGGAAAGCTGCATCACCTTCCATCACAATTCTATTGTGGTTAACCTGAGCATTTTCATTCACCCAGATTTCCGTCACACTATTGGTAAAATAAACTCCCTCATCTTGTGGAGATGGAAGATACTCTTCAATTAAAGTTACCTGAGAGTTACTTTCAGCTACCACTAAACAACGTGGTTGGGCAATAGTTGGAGTTTCACCAGAAACAGAAATAAATAGTAGATGAATTGGATTTTCAACCACTACATTTTTACTAACCCATACCACTGCCACATCATTTAAACCAGCAGTATTTAGAGCGGTAAAAACTTCCCTTGTTCCCTCAGATTGTCCTAAATATTTACTAACAATCTCATCAGGTAAAACATCTAGATTACCAGCGACTAACCCAGCAGGTAAATCTGTAACACTGGATAAAGTTGGTGCGTAAATACCATTTACAAAAACCAACCGCTGAGAAACTTCAGGTAAAACCAAACTTTCAACAGAAGTTTCAGCAAACCCCGCTAAATTAAATTCTACCTGTTTGAGAGCAGATAAATCAGTAAATCGCCATTCTTCCTCGCGGGTGGTGGGAATTACAGAATGATGTACCCACTTAGCAGCATTGTTGCGTAGGTCTTGTAACCAACCATCTTTTACAGATGCAGTTACCCGACTTAATAAGTCAGTTAAATAAGCATCTCTATCTAATAAAGTATTAGGAATAGAACTAGGAGAAACTTCAATAGACATTACACACCTACTCCTAAAGCTTCTTCCAGAACCCAATCATAACCGCGAGATTCTAATTCTAAAGCCAATTCCTTACCACCACTCTTAATAATGCGTCCTTGTGCCATCACATGTACAAAATCAGGCACTATATAATCTAGAAGACGCTGATAGTGAGTAATCATAATTGTGGCATTTTCAGGACTAGTTAATTGATTCACCCCATTAGCCACAATTTTCAGAGCATCAATATCTAAACCCGAATCTGTTTCATCTAAAATTGCCAACTTTGGCTCTAACAAAGCCATTTGCAGAATTTCATTCCGCTTCTTTTCACCACCAGAAAAACCTTCATTCACACTACGGTTAAGAAAAGCCGGATTCATCTTCACAACATCCAACTTTTCTTCAACCAAATCATCAAAATCAAAAGCGTCTAACTCCTCCAAACCTTGAGCCTTTCTCCGAGAATTGTAAGCAACCCGTAAAAAATCCAAATTACTTACACCGGGAATTTCCAAAGGATATTGGAAAGCCAAAAACACACCACTTCTAGCCCTTTCCTCAGCTTCCTTTTCCAACAGACTTTCACCTTGGAAAATCACCTCACCACCAGTCACAGTATAAGCAGGATGTCCTGCCAACACCTTAGAAAACGTACTCTTACCAGAACCATTAGGCCCCATTATGGCGTGAATTTCACCAGCACGCACCTCCAAATTCAACCCCTTCAAAATAGGAGTTCCATCAACCTCAGCCTGTAAATCCTTAACCGACAAAATCAAATCACTATTCTCAATAATCATGTTCTCTCTTCTCTCTTTCTCTGTGTCTCTGCGCCTCTGCGTGAGCTTTCTCTTAACCCACACTACCTTCCAACTTCAGACTCAACAACTTATCAGCCTCAACCGCAAACTCCATAGGAAGCTGATTAAAAACATCCTTACAGAAACCGCTAATCATCATCGAAATAGCATCTTCCGCAGAAATACCCCGTTGAGCAAAGAAAAATAACTGGTCTTCCCCAATCTTAGAAGTAGAAGCCTCATGCTCAACCTTCCCCGTATTATTCTGAACTTGAATATAAGGAAAAGTATTAGCTTGAGCATTATCTCCAATCAACATCGAATCACATTGAGAATAATTTCTAGCACCCTTAGCAGAGGGATTAATCTTCACCAAACCCCGGTAACTATTGCTTGATTTCCCAGCAGAAATACCTTTAGAAATAATTGTACTGCGAGTGTTTTTACCAATATGAATCATCTTAGTGCCAGTATCAGCTTGCTGCATATTATTTGTTAATGCAACAGAGTAGAACTCACCCACAGAATTATCACCAACTAACACACAGCTAGGATACTTCCAAGTAATAGCTGAACCAGTTTCCACTTGAGTCCAGGAAATCTTAGAATTCACACCTTGACACAAACCGCGCTTGGTTACAAAGTTGTAAATTCCACCTTTACCATTAGCATCACCAGCGTACCAGTTCTGCACAGTTGAATATTTAATTTCTGCATTATCCAAAGCCACCAATTCCACTACCGCAGCGTGTAACTGGTTGCTGTCATACATGGGTGCAGTACAACCTTCTAGATAGGAAACATAGCTGCCTTCTTCCGCAACTATTAGAGTCCGTTCAAATTGTCCTGTATCACCAGAGTTGATGCGGAAATAGGTGGACAATTCCATAGGACATTTCACACCTTTGGGGATGTAAACAAAGGAACCATCGCTAAATACAGCGGAATTTAAGGCCGCAAAATAATTATCAGCAATAGGAACTACACTACCCAGATATTTTTTCACTAACTCTGGATGTTCCCGCAAGGCTTCAGAAATAGAACAAAAGATAACGCCATCTTTGGCGAGTTTTTCTTTAAAAGTAGTGGCAACAGATACGCTATCAAAAATGGCATCCACAGCCACATTAGCTAGACGCTTTTGCTCAGATAGAGGAATACCCAACTTTTCAAAGGTTTCGATGAGGGTGGGGTCTACTTCCTCTAAACTGTTGAGCTTTTCTTTCTTTTGCTTAGGAGCAGAATAATAAATGATATCCTGATAATTAATTGGCGGATAGGTGACATGGGGCCAGGTTGGCTCTGTCATTTTTAGCCATTGACGATAGGCACGGAGACGAAATTCGAGCATGAATTCCGGTTCTTCCTTTTTGGCGGAAATCAGACGAATAATGTCTTCGTTTAGTCCACGCGGAATAGTGTCGGCTTCAATGTCTGTAACGAAGCCGTACTTGTAAGGTTGGTTGACTAAGGTTTTGACAGAAGCGCTCATCGTTAGTGTTCTCTCGTGTTCGGAATTTGCTTCTCTTTCAGGATGGGCGACGGGTTGCATTGAGCTAATTCCCGTTTTGTGTCACCGAGTGGTAACAGGGCTGTTACAATAGAGTGGCAGACTAAAACAACATCTCTGTTGTTTAATCTATTTTCATTTTACGATAGATTAACAACAACAATGTTGTTAAAGTCAAATTTTCCCAAAAAATTTTTTGGACGTTCGCGAAGCGTCTCGTAGAGAATGATGACGACCACCCAGCAGTCCTCCACTAAACAAGATATTCTAGAGTATCTGTTGAAACACTCCCAAGCAACGGCTCTTGAGCTAGCAGAAGTTTTAGAAGTCAGTCCCCAAGCCATTCGTCGTCATCTGAAGGATTTGGAGGCTGAAGAATTAGTAGTATATTTTATACCTGAACAAGGCGGTATGGGCCGTCCCCAGCACATTTATCAGTTAAGTCAGAGGGGACGGGAACAGTTACAAAAGGTAGTGAGTGAACGTCTCAGACGCACAGAAGGCGATCGCCTAAAACGCACCGAAAATGATAAATATAGTGATAGTTATGGCGAATTTGCCGTTTCCCTCCTAGACACCCTGGCAGAAACCGTCGGACGTGACCAGGTAAAATCGATTTTAAGAAAACAATGGGAACGCAAAGCCCAAGAATATCGAGAACTTTTAGGTCATGGTTCCTTGCAAGAACGGGTGGCCACTTTAGTAGAACTGCGACAAGCAGAAGGGTTTATGGCAGAATATCACCCAGTCGAGTCAGATGCTGCTGGTGGTGATAGATTCTTATTTATAGAACATACCTGCGCTATTTCCAACGTCGCTGAATCTTTCCCCAGCGTTTGTGGTCATGAACTGGAAATGTTTGCAGCCATTCTGCCCGATTGTACAGTAGAGCGTACCCACTGGTTAATCAATGGAGAACATCGTTGTGGGTATTTAGTGCAGAAAAGGTAGGTGGTTGGGTAGAAATAATTGAACGCAGATAACCGCAGATCAGCAAGTCGGCTATCTTTGTTTTGGATTTGGATGAAAATTGATGATATGACAACTAATTTATCAGGTTTTAGCAGTCCTAAATCCCTACGAGTTAGGAATTAAAAAGAGGTAAATTTTTGAATTTTGGATTACTATCTTTAAACTAATTTACATTGATATAATCATAAAATAAATTTTTAGTATTTTTCAGGTGTATATTTTTGAATCCACAAGAGATTAAGGAACAACTCAAATTACTAATTGAGGCAACATCAACTATAGACCCCAGGTTAGCAATTAGGTTAAACCAGATTCATAATTGGATTAAAGACTTGAAACCTGGAAAATTAATATCTAAACGTTTTGTTATTTTGTTTCTCCTCGAAATTCTCACAGATGCAGATGCTTGGATAAAATTTCAATCTTTACCTTCTGATATAGAAAAACAATCTGCTTTAGATACGCTATCACCGACTCTAAAGTATTGGTATGGTGATTTATTTCCGAGGTGGTTGAATCAAGAAGACAAAAAATTTTATATGTGGAGAAGAGAATTAATGGCGGGAAATTTTAATCAGGAAGATGCACCACTAATAGATTCTATCTCTAAAATGATTAAGCAAGATGATGGTACTGTTGTCAAAAGATATATTGCTGACTTGTCAATGGCAACTGATATAATTGTTAGTGGTAGTCAAAATAAACCCCTTTGTGTACAAGTTACTAGCCTAGCCGAAGAATTTTTACCTGATAAATTTACTCATTGGCAAGATACTTTAATTTTTTGGCAAATAGAAAGAGGGTTATTTTTAAGTTACAACCCTAAACACCAGGACTTTGTTAATCAGATAGTGAAAACAGCATTAGATAATAGTAATCATCTAAATTCAGGTAGTTATCATCGGTTGATTTTATAGCTTTATATTTTTGAACTTGATATATATTAACAAGAGGTAATTATGGTAGCTGAAAAATCATCTGACCGTCAACAAAGGTTAGACAGTTTTTTAAAAGCTGTAGAAGCCGCACAGCAATTACAAGATGATATTATGAAGTATGGGTTAGATGCTGCCTATTTGTACTGTGATGATGTTGATGGTGATTGGTTGGAAACTTGGGGTAATGATGACGATGAACCCGGTTATATTGAGAAAATTACTACTTTTTTAGAAAGTGATGATGTGGTTGCTGTGAAAGTGAGAAATCGTTTACAGGATAAGTCTCTTGATGAAATTATTGCTGGTTTAGAATATTGTTTGAGTCAGTTAAAGGAAGAGGATCGGATTTTTGCAGCGAAGGATTTTTTAGTTGGTGATATTGTGGTTTCTGGAAGTAGTCGTGCTTCTGGTAATAGTGATTTTGATGAGGTTGAGTTGTTAGAGTTAGCGGAAGACTTAATAGAGAGGTTGACGGAGATTTTGGGGTAATTTTAAAAGTTTTTAATTGACAATATCGCACTATTTCAATTTCAATTGAATGAATAAATATCATAAGAATTAAGAATTTAGTCACTCTTTTACAGATTTTGCAGCAATTTGAGAATAGTAACCATAACTTGCAATTAACTCGAAATATTTTGCAAGAAAATATACAAATTCTAGATGATGATTCTCTACCTGAAAAACTCTATAATTGGGTTATGAATAAATTATCTAGAGCAACACCAATAGAAGCACGAGTTATAGCGGTAACTCTTAACTCTTTTAGTATTCTAATTCAGCATTTTCCGTTAGGAAACATAGCTAATAATATTGAAATTGCTATTATAGATTATAAAATTGCTGCTGTGATTTCAAAACAACAGTCTTTCTTGGAAGAATGGGCTAGTTTACAGAATAATTTAGGTGTTGCATATACTGATAGAATTAAAGGGATAAAATCAGATAATTTAGAAGTAGCAATTGTAGCTTTTAGAGATGCTATAACAGTTAGAAAAAAGAAAAATATCCAGAGCAATGGGCGCAAACTATAGCAAATTTGGGATCTGTATATTTGAAAAGGATTAAAGGTGATCTGTCAGAAAATTTGGAACAAGCAATTCATTTTTATACAAGTTCTTTGGAAGTTTATAGTTTAAAAGATTTCCCACAAAATTGGGCTGATGCTCAATCTAATTTAGGAGCTACATATATTTGTAGAATTAAAGGAGACAGAGAAGAGAATATAGACAAAGCAATTTTACATTGTAAATCTGCTTTGAAAGTTCATGCACGTGATATTTGTCCATCAGATTGGGCAGATGTTCAAATTAATTTGGGATTAGCTTATAGTGAAAGTTGTTTATATCAAGAAGCAATTGCATCATATAAAGCTGCTTTAGAAGTTTATACTTATCATGAATTTCCTGAGAGATGGGCTAGATTACACAATAATCTTGGACTTGCTTATCTAAAATTAACAGATGGTAATATATTTGATAATATCCAACAATCAATAATCAAACTAAAATTAGCACTTAAAGTATATAAATATGAAGATTTTCCAGACCAATGGGCTAATGTTCAACATAATTTAGCTAATTCATATCTAATTAGGGATATAAATAATTTATCAAAAAATCAGGAATCAGCTATTAATGCTTGTACACTTGCCTTAAAAGTTTACACTCACACAGATTTTCCTAAGAATTGGGCTAATTTACAATATCTGCTAGGAATTGCATATAATTATCAAGGAGAAATCGAGAAATCAATTACTTATTTACAAGCATCACTTAAAGATTTTAACCCTATTATTGTACCTAGATTTTCCTTAAAATCAGGAAAAAATTTAGGTAAAATAGCTTTTAATAATAAAATGTGGCAGCAAGCTATTTTCGGGTATGCTACGGCTATTGAAGCACTAGAAACTAGCCGCAGTTGGATAAAATCAGAATCACGTCGTCAAGAAATTTTAGCAGACTCAATAGATATTTACCAAAACATTATACAAGCCTACATTAATACTAAACAAATAGATAAAGCATTTGAATACTCGGAACGCTCTCGTTCCAAACTTCTAGTAGACTTAATGGCAAGTTCTCACCTCTCCCAAAGTGGGAATATACCGCCAAAAGTTCAAGAATTACTACAAAAATACGAAGAGTTACAACAACAAATTGACATAGAATGCCAAAATTATAAATCAGAAAATAACCGTAGTGAAACCCGCGCTATTTGGCAAGTATACAACGAAAAAATAGCATTATTAGAAACTTTAAAACAAGAAATTTGGGAACAACTCAGAAAAGAAGACCCCATTTTAGCCGGTGAAATTCAAGTTCAACCTCTGATTTTGTCAGAAATTCAGCAATTAATTGATCATCCTAAAACAGCTATTATCAGTTTCTACACTACCAACTCTGATACCCATATTTTTATCATTACCCAAAACTCAATTTATCTTCATACCTGTATAGATGAAGGTTTAGAAAGATTACAAAACTGGATTGCACAAAATTGGTTATCAAATTATATCCATAATTATCAAAAATGGGAAAATGACATGGAACATTTTCTCCATGAACTTGCTGAGAGATTACAATTATCAAAAATAATCCATCAATATCTTCAAGAAATAGATAAATTAATTATAGAACCTCATTTGTTATTACATCAAATACCTTTTGCTGCTTTACCTACAGGAGAATATCAAGAATATTTAGTAGATAGATTTTTGATTCGTTATACTCCCAGTTGTCAAATTTTAGATTTTTGTCATCAAAACTATAACAATAAACGCCTAAATGTAGAGACGTTTCAGGAAACGTCTCTAAAATATGGAACTGTAGAAGATGCAACAGATGATCTACATTGTGCTAGATGGGAAGGTGAACAAATCGCCCAAATGTATAATATTCCATCAGAAAAAAGATTAATAGGTAGTAGTCAAGCTACTGTTAATAATTTCCGACAATTAGCTGAACAGGTACAAATTATCCACTGTTGCCACCATGCTGAATCTTGTTTATATAATCCTTTGGAATCTCAGTTAAAACTAGGTGATGCTAGTATTACATTAGGTCAATTAATGTCTCCTGGTTGGCGTTTACCTAATCTTGTAGATGTGTTTCTTTCTTGTTGCGAAACAAATTTAGGTAAACCAAGTATAACTGATAATTTACTCACACTTTCCACTGGTTTTTTATGTGCTGGTGCGATAAGTGTAATTAGTTCTTTATGGAAGGTTGATGATTTAGCTACTGCGCTATTTTCTATCTTTTACTATCAACAAAGACAAAAAGATAAAAATCGTCCAGAAGCACTAAAAGAAGCACAAATTAAATTGCGGGAATTAAGAAAAGCGGATTTAGAAGAAATATCCAAGGAAATAGAATCAAAGGAAAAAGAACTTATAGGAGATAGAAAAAAATATACTCGTAATTCAGGTGAATATTCACAGTGGAAACATCAATATAGTATTCATACCAAAATCAATAAACTACTAAAACACAGAGTTCAAACCTCTGATTCAGAATTTCCCTTTGCACATCCCCGCTATTGGTCTGCGTTTATTGCTCAAGGGTTACAATAATATGATTTAATAGTATAAGGGCAACTTGGAAATTAAACAGACTTTTGATATTTATGGATATTGCACCTAATCAATCATCAACCCAATTTTTAACTCTAGACGAGTCTACACAAGTAGATGCAGCATTATTATCTTCACCAGAAAAGTTTTTAACTAGATTAACCATTTCATCTCTGAGAATTTTGCAACACATCGCCCAAGAATATAAAATTCCCATTGAAGAACTAACAACAAAACAAATTATCGCTTGGTTTGAAAAAGACGCGAAACTGAGACGGGAAGAAGGTGTTGAGGAAGCATTTTTGAAATGGTAGAGAATATTCACTATAAACAGTGGGAGATAGCAACCTCATAATTAGGTTGCTAAAATCACATCATCTTGCCACAATTATTCTCGATTTCCCACATTAAATATTGGTGCTAGAATCATCCCAAAAACAAAACCGCCAATGTGCGCCCAGTAAGCAACTCCACCTGTTTCTACACTCATTCTCGCGGCTGCTTGTAGACTAGCAAAACCAGCAACAATATTTTGGATAAAGAAGATACCAATAATTACTAATGCTGGTACATTAATAGTAGTAATGAAAAATCCTAAGAACAATAAAGTTGTAATTCTTGCTTGGGGAAACCAAATGAGATAAGCACCTAAAACCCCAGAAATTGCTCCACTAGCTCCCAAGGAAGGAATAGGAGAATACATACTAATAAACCATTGACAACCAGCAGCTAAAGCACCACAGGTTAAATAGAAAATCAAATATTTTACATGTCCTAAACGGTCTTCAACATTATTGCCAAAAACCCAAAGATAGACCATATTTGATATTAAATGCCACCAACCGCCGTGTAAAAACTGCGAAGTAAATAAGGTTGTCCATTCTCCGGTTAAATTAGTGGTTAATTCTTCTGGTATGACAGCATACAACTGAAAAAACTGCTGTAATTGGTCACTAGACAAACTCACTTCATGGAGAAAGACCAAAACATTCATCCCAATTAACCCATAGGTAAAAAATGGGGTAATCCGAGTTGGGTTGTCGTCATAAAGGGGAAACACAGATGCTTTTCCTAATTATCATTAATTGCAATATAGCGTGATTGAGGGACAGTTAAAAAGTAGCCGTAGTGACACTTATGTTTTTCATTGTCATAGTTTTAATAAATAGAGAGAATGTGAGCAGATTCATAGAACTTTGGTATAAACACAAAGCAATTTTGCTGTTTTACTGCTATTTGCAATAAATTGCAAAAATACTTATCAAAAAACAATGTAATTATTAAAACATCATAAATTAAATACTAATTAAAAGTAAATATGTTAAATAGAAGACAAGTTTGTAAAAACTGTCTTTCATTATTCAATTAAAATTTGAATAAGTTTTTCCGGGTATAAACATAAAATTTTAGTGAAAATTAAGGTAAAAAATATATGCTTACTCTGAAAAATACACTCGTATTTATATATCAATTATTTAATTGCTTTATTCCTACACAGTTTAATAGATATGAATATAATTATACATATCTTGAGCCTTTGGCTGTCACCGATATTCCAGAAATACCAATCATCAATTTTCCTCTTTTGCCTAAAGATGAATTACCCAACGCTCAATGGTTGGGTTTATTATTAACTGTTCTGACTATTCTTAATCTAAATAATAATGCCAAAAGTAATATTGTAACTAATACAGAGGAAAATGATACATCTTTATTTAAAGATAAACTCATCCCATTAAGAGCAATTGACCAGAATCTCAGGAGTATGGGAGGACAAGAGGATGTAGAGGATGATTTAAATAGCAATATTACTAACTTACTTGCCATCCTCCAGGAAATAGATGAAAATCTGCACATTGATGAGCAAATTAATGATTCTATTCAACAAAAAAGTGTAGAATCAAGTTACGAAGATAAAAAAGACCGGAAAATTGACCGTGCCTTTACTAAAATTATCAAGAAAAACAATAAACAAATAACATCTAAATCTACTAAATCTGTTACCAAAAAATCTTTTAGAGAAATCATTAAATATAATGCAAAATTATTGCAGCTAGCCGAAGAAAATATTCAGGTAAATAATCAAGATGCTGTAAACAAACATCAAAATAATAATCATCCATTAGCAGGTTATGACCAACAGTTTAAAGTCATACCCAAGCCAAAAATTGCCAATAACTTCCAAGAGGATCTAGTTTTTGCCTATATGCAAGTAGCTGGGTCAAATCCAGTGATGCTAAATCAAATCAAGGAATTAGATTTACGGTTACAAATTGATAGTGAAAAATACCAAGCAATTGCCAACGCAATAATGGGTGTTCCCGATTCTCTAGCAGCAGCAATTGCAGAAGGTAGACTTTATTTGTCAGATTATGATTTATTAAAAATTTTAGAAAATGGTAGTTATCCAAAAGCCCAAAAATATGCTGCTGCACCCATAGGATTATTTGCTGTACCTCCTGCTCATAGTTCATCGTTCAATTTAGTGCCAATAGCAATTAGTTGTCAGCAGTCTGTATTTACTCCTCTGGAGACAGGAACGTGGATGACTGCTAAAAATGTTTTACAAATGGCAGATAGCAACTATCATGAATTGGTGAGCCATTTAGGACGGACACATTTAGTAATTGAGCCATTTATTGTAGCTACTAATCATTTACCTAATAACCATGTGGTTAAAAATCTACTCAAACCCCATCTTGAGGGAACTGTACTGATAAATTATGGCGCTCATAAATTTTTAATCGCTCCTAAAGGTGCAGTAGATTCTCTGTTAGTTGGGACTATTGAATCTGACCAAAAATTAGCTATTAAAGCGGCACAAAGTTATTTATTAAATTTTAATCAAATAGCCTTTCCTGATACTTTAAATAGTCGAGGTGTCACTGATACTAAGCAGTTACCAATTTATCCTTATCGAGATGATGGTACATTAATTTGGAATGCCATTTACAAATGGGTATTTGCCTATTTAAGTGCTTATTACACCAGCGATGCTGTTATTGTCAGTGATAAAGATTTGCAAAATTGGTCTGCTAAATTAATTAGTCCAAAAGGGGGCAGATTACAGAATTTTGGTGAGGATAGTCAAGGCAGAATTAAGACTCTAGATTATTTAGTTAAAGCTATTTCTACTATCATTTTTACTGCTAGTGCCCAACATGCGGCTGTGAATTTTGCTCAACGTGGACTGATGATGTATACACCAGCATTTCCTTTAGCTCGCTATACTCCAACACCAACAAATCCACAAGTATCAGAAGATTTTGTCAATGGTTTACCATCACTAGAAAAAGCACAGGAACAAATCAATATTCTTTATTTACTTGGGTCAGTTTATTACACCAAACTGGGTGAATATTCTAAATCAATTACTGGAGGAAATCAGCAAGTAGAAGCTGCGTTAGATGATTTCCAAAAAGACCTGCAAGAAATTGAAAAGATAATTAATGGCTTAAATACTGAAAGGATGATACCTTATAGATCTTTATTACCTTCCAAGATTCCTCAAAGTATCAATATTTAGCATTAGGCATTCAACGTAATTAAACAGATGATTAGGTTGGATTTCACTTAATTCAACCCAGTCTATATTTGTCGCAATCATTTTTTAAGTCGTATACAATTTTTAAGTTGTATACAATTATCCACAATTTTATCGCGCATGAAAAGTTTGAGAATGAAAGCATAGAACATCCAACCATCACCAAGTTGGATCACTAAACAAATGTATAGTTAATTCTTCTTTTCCTGGTGGAACTGGGGTTAAACAAGCGCGGATGACTTCCCCATCATCTAATTCCACAGTGCAAGCATGACAACTTCCCATCAAACAACCTGTAGGAATTGATACCCCGGCTCTATCAGCAACATCCAGTAAAGATTCCCCTACTTCTGCTTCGACGGTCACATCATCTGGTAAAAAACGAATGGTAATATTCATATGAGAATTCAATATTGATAGAATTAACTGTAAATCAAATATATATTGTCCCAGAAATGTTGAATGTTAAGAAAAATCAGATAAAAATAGCCCAAAATATGGTAATTTTGGGCGAATAATTAAAATATATTAGTTAAGTTGTGATTATAAATTCCTTT
>NZ_JACJTT010000064.1 GCF_014698825.1 Richelia sinica FACHB-800 | reverse complement strand
CTCTACGCTGAAATTGGGAAATTAACCAAACACATTATTGCATCTATTGCCCGAAGGCAATATATTTTGATGGCTTTATCTGTAGCTGGCTTTTAGAGAATTGGTATAACACTCAACAGAAGTACAGAAGTATGCCTACAGCACGCTGCGCGAACAGGAGTTTAAAAATGCAAGAATTCAGCAGCAATCACATTAATTATTCTGAAACTTCTGAAACTTCTGAACTTCTGTCTTCTTCCTCTGTCACCTACTATATCTAGTTAACTTAGCTCGAATATCCACCCATTTAATCCCGGCTAAATTAGGTAATACCACATGGGCTGCACCCACTCTTTCCCCAGGGCCTAATCCTACAGTCCACATGCCAGCAGCTAAACCGGCGGCAATACCTGCGGTGGCATCTTCAAATACTACACATAGAGATGGTGCTAGTCCTAACTGCTGGGCTGCAAACAAAAATAAATCAGGTGCGGGTTTGGGTTTTTGCACACTATAACCGTCAGCGATCGCATCTACTTTATCAGCAATTCCTAACCGTTCAATCACTGTACGGGCATTTTTACTACCAGAACCGATGGCAATTTTAATTTGGGCTTGACGCAGTTGGTCTAACAGGGATACTGCCCCTGGTAATAAGTCTTGAGATGAGATGTTTTTAATTAATTCCACATAATATTGATTTTTTCGTTCCATCATTTCTTCTATTTCTGCATCAGAATAGCGGCGATTGCCAATAATTAGCATTAAAGAAGCACGACGAGAGACTCCCCTTAAAGCTTCATTAGCTTGGCGATTAAAGGGTATGCCTTCTTCATCAGCTAGTCTTTGCCAAGCTTGATAGTGATATTCGGCTGTATCGGTCAATACACCATCCAAATCGAAAATTGTCCCTTGAATTTGTGGAGAAGAGACAACAGGATGGGGAACTTGTGGGGGAGTGGGATATAAATCAAATTCATGCCATTGACCACGCCAATGTAACTTAAATTTGAGTCTAGTCCAATTGGGTGGTAGATGGGGATGGGCAACTGGTTGATTGTTGCGGATTTTTATGCCACCAAACCCGAAAACTACAGTTTGCCAAATACCGCCCGCACTGGCACCATGAATGCCATCTTGGGTATTACCTCTTTTGTCTTCTAAATCCACCAATGCTGCTTGTAAAAAGTGTTGATAAGCTAACTTGGATTTGCCCAGATCGGCGGCTAAGATGGCGTGAATGGAAGGGGCAAGGGAGGAACCATAGGTGATATCGGTACGTGGTGCGTAGTAGTCCCAATTGGCTGTTAAAGTATTTTGATTATAGGGAAAATCTCCTGATTGGCGCATTAAATAAAGGAGCATTAAGACATCTGGCTGTTTTAAAACTTGCCATTTATTAATACCTTCTACACCCAAAATCATTTGCATGGAACGCTGGCGGGGTTCATATTCAGTTAAATTAATATCTTTTAATTGAAAAAAGCCTGCAAATTGCTCAATTAATTCGTCATTTTCATGGATGGGAAAGTATATTTTATGAATAATATCTCGCCATTTATTTATATCTGTTGGAGTTATTTGTAATTTGCTGGCTAATTGTGAGGCTTGTTCGGGAAAATTATCTTGTAACCAGTCATAAATTAACACTGCTTTTTCCAGATGCCATTGCACCATGCGATTAGTAAAGCTATTGTTATGGACTAATTCATGATATTCATCAGCACCAATCACGCCCCGAATTTCATAACATTGGGATTGGGTGTTAAATTCTACACGACTTTGCCAAAAAATAGCTGTATCTAAAATGATTTCTGCACCTTGTTGTTGCATCCATTGGTCATCTTCTGTGGCCTGCCAATAGTGCCAAACTGCATAGGCAATATCTGCGCTAATATGAATTTCGCGATCGCGACACCAAATTCTCACATCTTCTCCATAGAAGTCTCGCGGTAGCGACCATCTCGGTGTCACTTCATCCCCAGTCACCGCACTTTCCCAAGCAAACATTGCTCCTGTATAACCATAATGAGTAGCTTTTCGTCGCGCACCTGGTAGGGTGTGATAGCGGTAACTCAACAAATTTCGGGCTAGGGTTGGTTGGGTAAAAATAAAAAATGGCAATATAAAAATTTCTGTATCCCAAAAAATATGTCCGTGATAGCCAAACCCAGATAAAGTTTTGGCAGGTATACTCACTTGGTCATTATGTCTTGGTGCAGCAATTAATAGTTGAAATAGGTTATAACGAACAGCAAAAGCGGCTGTACTATCGCCTTCAATCACAATATCGCTATCCTGCCACACCTGTTGCCATGTGGCTTCGTTTTCCTTTAATAAGGTGCTGTAATCTGGTAGCTGGGTAAGTTTATTCTTCGCTGCTAAGACTGGAGATTTAACGTCCTGGGAAGTAAAAACAGTAACTATTTTGTCTACCGTAACTAAGTTTTGAGCTTTGAGATAAAAACTAGCACTCCAAGTCGGATATCCCGGTGTAGTATTCACCTGACACAGTGCTTGTGTTCCTGATAAAGATATTTTCGCAGCTAGACCAATCTCAATCCGTGAGTTACGGGTGCGACTTTGCAACCAAAAACCTTGGTCGATTTTACCTTGGTCTAATCCTTCCCAATGGTTAAAACCTTGGTTTTCAGGATAGCCATTGACACTAGCTTGAATTTCCACTATGCCATCAAAATCTATGGCTTTGAGTTGACAGCGTTGTCCTAAGACATGGGGGTCTGCCAAACTCGCAAAGCGGGTAAAATTAATGTCAATGGTTTGATTGCTGGGACTACGCCAACGTACAGCACGGTGTAAAATTCCTTGACGCAGGTCTAACTGGCGATCGTATGCTAAAATTTCACCTTGGTCAAGGCGGAAGCGTTCCCCTTCAATGGTGATGGTTAATTGTAACCAATCTGGACAATTAGCTAATTCGGTGTACACCACCGGAACATCATCATAAATGCCTTGAATAAAGGTAGCTGGTAAAGCATGAGGATAACTTTCTTCAAAACTACCTCTTGTCCCCACATAGCCATTACCGATAGTGAAGATAGTCTCTCTGACTTGTAATTGACTAGGGTCAAATTGGTTTTCAATTAATATCCAATCTGTGTAGATAAAATGACGAAAACTATCTTTTGTATCCATGAATTAATAGGTGATAGTTAACAGGTTTGCGGTAAGTTTCGACCAAACGGTGACAGAATTTTATTTCCCCCCTACTTCCTGCTGAGATGTTGCTGCAAAATGTTTTCTGCTCTGGGTTTATAAACTAAATGAAATAATGCTTCCATATATCTATCTCTAGCTTCATTGTGGGCGGGAAAAACTAAGTTCCAAAAACTCACTACTTTGGCTATATTTAATAATTGATTGGTATGATTTTTCCAGTTATATTTATGCTGTATACGTTCAATAAGATTTTGAGAAGTTTCTAGCCAATAATGCGGGTGACTATGGCATTGTTCAATAAAATTGAAGATTTTATCTGCTGCATGTTCTAAATTAGTGGGATTGAGAATAAATTTGTGTTCTTGGTCATCAATAATTTCTAAAGCACCACCAAATTTAGTGGCGAAAGTTGGTAATCCAGAAATCATTGCTTCTACAATGCTGATACCAAAGGATTCAAATAAGGCAAAATAAACATAAATACCTTGATAATCGGCAATTATGCGATAAGCTTCAGCAATTTCTCGGCGCAGCAAGCGCATTCCTATCCAGCGAATTTTACCTTCTAAATGGTATTGTTCAATGATATAATTTAGTTGTTGAATTGCATAAATTTCTTCTTGATTAGCAGCATCATCTATGTGTAATTTACTGGTTAATAAAATTAAGTTGCACCGCTCTTGTAAAGCTTTACTTTGACCGAAGCATTCGACTAAACCGGTGAGATTTTTGATAGAATTAATCGAAGTTACAGAAAATATCGGTCTTTTATCAGGTGCATCCAAATATCCATCAATATTTTCATTACTACTTGTAAATAAAAGGTCGTGTACTCGTCTTGTATCGTCTGGGTTTCTAGATGTGATATGGTTATTGGGAAAAAATATGTTTTCGTTAATGCCTGGTGGAACCATATTGAATTTAGGACTAAATAAATCAATCCCATCTACAACATGGTAGAGTTGAGGCATGGTAAAGCATTTATAGGATTCATATTGACCAAAACTGTCTGGTGTACCAACGATTTCTTGATAGGATGATGCAACAATAAAATCGGCTGCATTCATACTGATTAAATCAGCGGTAAACTGAGTAGAAAAATGATACTGTGATTCCAGTTTCTGCCAATATAAATTACTAAATAAATATTTGGGCTTTTCTAAAGAATGAGCGATATTACATTGGGTTACACCCAATCGACGAGAAAGAAGGAAAGCGACTAAGTTACCATCACTGTAGTTACCAATGATGAGGTTAGGTTTACCTCGAAATTGAGTTAATAATTCCTGTTCAGCATCAAGGGCAAATTGTTCTAAATAAGGCCAAATTTCAAATTTAGAAATCCAGTTATTAGTGATTTCTGGATGTGATTCCTGAAAAGGAATCCGCACTATCCAAGTATTTTCTGTTTCTGCAACTTTTTCGATGCGTAAATTGCAAAATGTGCCTTCACAATTAGGAATTAGCCTAGTGAGAATAATGATGTGGGGTTGAATATCTAACCCAGCAAGTTGAATTTCTGCGCGCAGTTTAGCTTCTAAATTCCGCGCTTGTTCTAAAACATAAATAACTTGACTTAAAGTTTCATCTCGGCCAATTACATCCTCTTGACCCACCCAACCATGGATGGAGATGAGAACGATGCGAAAAATAGCAGGAATGCGAGCAACAAAAGCTTCGAGAATGTTGGGATGGGGTGAGTCGATGAGTTTTTCTAGCAGCGCGAGGGTTTCGCGAATTCTTCCTGCATTGTTACCCCAACCTGCTGCTAAACCTAGTTCTTCTAGTTGAGAACGTAATTCGCTGTATGGTTCCTCTGCTGGTCGCTGATTTAAAAATTGCAGGGACTGTTTGATGTGTCGTGGCAGTTGAATTCCTGACGAAATGCGATCGCTAATTAATAGCCTCGTTCCATTGTATTCTATTTGCCGTAGTGCCTGAAACAGTATCTCTAACCAATATTTCGGGTCGTGGACAACTTGCTCACACAGATAGTGATTGAGAAAGGCTAGACCTTGACCAATATTTCTCGCATCCGTAATTTTGGGGGAACTTTCGTAAAATGGATGCAGGTCAATTTCCAGAATACTCGATTGATACTGATTGACCAAGCGATCGCATACATCTAATAATGATTGAGGTGACATCAAGGAACAGCTATTCAAATCCGCTGTCAGTTTCCACACCTCTTGACTGGCAATATTTGGTCTGACTACAAACCAAGTTGCTGCATTTTCAAAAATAATTTCATGGGTGTGATGAATCAGGGTTCCCAGAGAAGAAGAATGATAAAAATATGCAGGTTTTTGTGACTGTGAACAATATTCGGCAAAAACTTGTAAAATCTCGTTTCTTAAAAAATAATGCTGGTCACTAGTATGTAATTTAGATAAAAATTGACCTAGCTCTCTTTTTTCCTCACTATTAATAACGGTTTGCACTAATTCGTACATAATCACATCCCGTACTCTAGCTCTAACCAATACCGGATCATTCAAATTAATTACTAGGAAAAATACACGGTATTTTGAGAGGCATTTCCATTTTCAACATAGATAATGGCTATAGCCTTTCGCTTCTAACTAGGGGATGAATAGTAAAACATCAATTATCCAATAGAAGTAGAAATTAGTAGTATAAATGTCTATAAAAAATTCAAGGTGCGTTATTTAACGCACCCTAAATCAAGATGATTTCCAATTTTGAGCTAAATTCTCAAGTTCCTATCTCACCGATGCGGAACGTATCGCTGGATAGGGGAAAAAGTCTTGAAAAGCGGCTTGACGTTCATGGGAAGGTTCTGGAGCATAATTCCAAAGACTTTCGTAATAAAAGAATGCTACCCCTAAGCCACGTTGTTGAGCAGCCCTGACTTGCTGTCTAATTTGTTGTATGGGTACAGGATTATTTCTCAGTCCTGCCATAATGCCGATACCAGTGGGAATTACTTGTTTGACTTCTTCCATTTCTGGCCGGTCAAGTTTAGAAATAAAACTTTGGAAATTGGAACGGTAAACTTGCACAATTAATTCATCGACAACATTTAATCTGACCCAATTTAACCAATCTTGTAGATGAAATTTATAGGCAAAGTCGTAGTAATTAGGAGACACAGAGAATACTAAAGATGATTTTCTTTGTTTCACTGTTTGGTTGAGTCTCACCATGAAATCTGTAATTTTATCTGCTCGCCATTTTACCCAATCTGGATCTTGAGGATTAGCCGGAGGATTTTGTTTAGTTTCCTGCTTGTATAAATCCACAGTGTATTTATCATAGCCAAATTCCACAGGTAAACTCATGTGGTCATCAAATTGAATACCATCGATGTCATATTTATTTACTAATTCCACCAGCAAATTAGTAATAAATTCCTGTACTTGGGGATGGAAAGGATTTAACCACATGACCTCTCCGGCTGCACTAATAGAAGTTTGAGTCCCATCTCGCTTTTGAGTAAACCAATTAGGTTGATTTAATGCTAATTCTGAAGATGGAGGAGCCATAAAACCAAATTCAAACCAAGGAATTACCATTAATCCTTGACGGTGGGATTGATTAATCAAATCAGCCAAAATATCATGTCCATCTAACCCCCGAAATACAAAGGGTTGTATATCCAAACTTTTTGCAACTGCACTCTCATACATGACATAGCCTGAATTCCAAACCACAGGATAAATAGTATTAAAGTTTAATTGCCGCAATTGGGAAACAGCTTCCTGTACCTTGGTTCTATCCCTGAGAATATGCAAATCATTGTTGGTCATCCAGACACCACGAATTTCTTGGCGAGGTAGCTGGGCATTAACAGCAGTCAGACTGTTTACCAACAAGGCGATAATTAAACTAATTGAAAAGAGTATGGGAAACAGGCTTTTACGCAATGTTTGCAGATAAGTGGCTGTAGGTTTAGTCCACCGACCTAGAGATAGGAAATACCAGTTCATACTTTTGAGTGATACATTAATTATCCATTTGTGCAGTTGCATTTGTTGATGATGGAATCTGCTAATCATATAGTCTACAAGTATTTATGCTCTTTCTATAAATGAATGAGTGATTAGTGGTTGGTCTTCTCTGGTGCATAGTCTTGTAGATGGGAAAACAAGCATAATAAAGGCATTTTGTAAATGATAATGAGCAGTTTTTCGGGACAAATTTAGCTGGTTTAACTCATGGCAAAGCAGACGAGAGCGCAAGGAATTAGCAATCTCAACTGCTTAATTCCCATTTCTCGATTACTAGACGGCTTCAGTCTAAAACTGTGCCTGATGTGACTATTTTTTCTGAAAATTAGTGTCTAAACACAAGATCAGGAAGATTTTCAGCCACCAATGATTACTGTTTTTTATGTGAAGGATGAGGATTAATCAATGGTTAGCTAGGGTAATTCGAGAACAACAATTCTAGTTCTGCGAATCTGATTTCATCATATTGTTATTTTCTGGTTTTGCACAAGTCAGATTGTGAGTGTTTCTAGATAAATCACAAGATGTTCCCCATATTTACCTGATATATATTGATTCGGCTCAAATAGTAGAAAGAATAAATACGATTTTTTACGTATTATTTAGGTTGACTATATATGCAAAATATAGTTCGAGTTTTACAATAATTATGTACATTTAACTAAGCTTTTTCACTGCCAAAAAGAGACTTTCAATTTATCCAGCTTTTGCGGAAAGCTTGGCAATGGCATTGGATCACTCACTAGCACAAATGCTAGAACTTGATGCAAGATAAGTACTTTAAGTCAATAGGTTTAAAAATAATTTAACTAAAACTTTAAAAATAAACATGAACAATTAGCAACTATGATGCGATGCTTAAAATGTGGTGCACAAATCAAGGCCATAGATGAGCGAGTAGACTGTCATCTATGCGGATATAGTAATATGCTGCCAGATTTGGAAAGACTAGAAGTGGTGATCAATTCTAATTTAGCAGGAGTGAGCGATCGCGGATTGCGGCACCACCGTAACCAAGATTACCTGGATTTAAACCATGTTGATCATCTCAATACCCAAATTTTAGTAGTTTGTGATGGTGTTTCTAGTTCTGAACAACCGGAACTCGCAGCTAAAACTGCTGCGGAAAGTGCTTGTCAGTTCCTCACGCAAATTTCCAGTGAAACCAACCCAGAAGTAGCGATTAAATCAGCTTTTGATATTGCACTCTCTTCTATATGTGATATCCCTATTCAAGTTAGTGAAGATGTAGATCCTCCATCTACCACCATTGTTGCAGCTTTAGTCAAAAATGGTATTGCTACCATTGGTTGGTTAGGTGACAGTCGCGCTTATTGGATAGACTATAGTCACCGCTGTAAGCAGTTAACTAGAGATGATTCCTGGTTTATGGAAGTAGTTGCAGCAGGGAAAATGACAGAAATAGAAGCACAAAAATCTCCTCATGCTCATGTCATTACGCGCTGGTTAAGTGCTGATAATATTGTAGATACTGTTCCTTCTATAATTAATTTTAAAATCCCAGGTGCCGGTTATTTATTATTATGTACAGATGGACTGTGGAACTATACTCCTGAACCACAGAACCTCGCTAACTTATTACACCAAATCTCCGGTAAAGATGCTATTACTATTTCCCGTGCCTTAGTTGAATTTGCCCGTAGCTGTGGTGGTCATGATAATATTACTGTGGGAATCCTCACCTTTCCTCCTTTGAAGTGAGCAATTCAAATCAGCTAAGACACCAGTTTTTTACATACAAATGTAATTCAGGAAAAAATTCTTGAAAATCTTGTTGAAATTCCGTATATTGGCTTGTCAGTTCAATAATAGCTGGGTTTAAATTAAATATCTTCTTTTGCCTTAATGATAAACGTTTGGAAATTCTTAGTAATGAATTTTCTACACCAGCAATTTGCCGATAAGAACCTAATAAATCTTTATCTTTAACCCTAGTAATCACTTCTTTCACTATCACTGGCAGATAACCAGGATAATTTTGAAATGATGTATAGATTTCCGTAGTAAAGTCATCTAGAGAAATCGTTGTATACTCTGACCAATTAGCTGCTAAAAAATGGTCATAAAAAATATCAACAATAATGCCGGCAAAACGTCGATAATTACTGTTAATACGCTGCTTACTTCGCTTCACAATTAGATGATTATCAGTAAATTGGTCAATAATTTGATGACAGTTTATTCCTCTTTGAATAGTTGAGTTTAATTGGTGACGTTCTCCACCTTTGACAATATCAGCTAGGAGATTTCCTAAGCGCATTTCTACATTTGGTTCAGATAGAAATAGATGAGCTAACCAATTCATTTTTAAAAATTTCAAGTTCTGAATATTTACAAGCTGATGATACAGCAGTTATAGCTGTAGCCAGGATAATTAGGACATTATTAATCCTTGAAACGTAGATATAACGAGGCTTTCCCTCCTGCCTTCTGCCTCCTGCTATAACGTTCACGAAGCCATAGATATGAGGTACACATTTAGCGGGCTGTTCGGCCCGCACCACAAGAGTTTGATTATTCAAATATGTATATCATGTTGGTATCAGTAAAGTGACCAACAGCTAATTACTAAACTGAACAACTTAACTCACCAGCTTTTTGGGTAAAACGCCGATTTTCACGATAATCTACAGGACAATCTATCACTGCTGGGACATCTTGGGCTAAAGCTTCTTTGAGTACAGGAATTAAATCAGCAGATGATTCTACTCGATAACCTTTTAAACCCATACTTTCAGCTAACTTCACAAAATCAGGATTACCAAAATGGACAAAAGATGAGTTACCTTTACCAAATTGATTTTCTTGTTTCCACTCAATTAAACCATAACCACCATCGTTAAAAATTAAGGTGACAAAGGGTGTACCGACTCTTAATGCTGTTTCTAATTCTTGGCAATTCATCATAAAACCACCGTCACCAGTTGCAGCGACAACTTTACGGTCTGGATAGACTAATTTAGCTGCTAATGCCCCAGGAATAGCAATTCCCATAGCAGCGAAGCCATTAGAAATAATACAAGTGTTGGGACTATGACAATGATAATGTCGGGCAATCCACATTTTATGTGCGCCTACATCTGATATGACAATATCCTCTGGCCCCATAACTTGCCGCAGGTCATAAATTAATTTCTGTGGTTTAATGGGGAAGCCATCATCGTTAGCATATTGTTCATAATCAGCGCGAATATTTCCCCGTAAACTAATAGCATAGGGGTGGGGTTTACCATAGCGGTCGGCAACCTTTAATATTTCATTGAGGGAGTCAGAAATATCTCCTACTACTTCGACTTTGGGAATATAACTACTGTCGATTTCTGCGGCACTTGTGGCAATATGGATAATGGGAATTTCACTGTCAGGATTCCATTTTTTAGGAGAAAATTCAATTAAATCATAGCCAATAGCTATCACTAAATCTGTGTTGTCAAAACCGCAGGTAATGAAGTCTCTTTGCTGTAATCCCACAGACCATAACGCTAAGGGATGGGTGTAGGGAATTACGCCTTTACCCATGAAAGTATTAGCAACAGGAATATTTAATTGGGTTGCAAATTGGGTAACGGCATCGCTAGCTTGGGCACGAATTGCACCATTCCCAACTAAAATTAAGGGATTAATTGCCTGAGAAATTAGGGCAGCCGCAGCGCGGATACTGGCAAAAGAAGCATAGGTTTTTTCGATATTATCCCTATGCAATGGTTTGCCTTCTACAGGCATGGCAGCAATATTTTCTGGTAAATCAATGTGAACTGCACCAGGTTTTTCAGTTTGCGATCGCTTGAAGGCTTTCCGTACCACTTCTGGTGTAATACTTGGTCTGACAATCTGCTTATTCCATTTGGTCACTGGTGCAAACATTGCCACCAAATCTAAATATTGATGGGACTCAATGTGCATTCTGTCAGTACCGACTTGGCCTGTAATTGCCACTAAAGGCGCACCATCTAAATTAGCATCTGCCACCCCTGTCATTAAATTGGTAGCACCAGGGCCAAGGGTAGATAAACAAACACCAGCTTTGCCTGTTAACCTACCATACACATCAGCCATGAAGGCTGCACCCTGTTCATGACGGGTAGTAATAAATTGAATCGATGATTTTTTTAAAGCTTCTAAAACATGTAAATTTTCTTCTCCTGGCAGTCCAAATACATACTGTACATCTTCATTTTCTAAACACTGTACTAATAATTCTGCCGTATTCATTTGCGTTAATCCCTCACAACTTTAATTCACCATTGACGTAAGAATTCAGGAGTGTGACTCACACTATTTTTTAAATCAAAAGTTCCCAACTTCTCGCTATTTACTCATACAAATCTCGACCTTGATTGCAATGATCATGGCAAAATCTGATCACCACAGACACCATCATTTCACCCACACAGTTTTAACATTCACAAATTCATGTATACCTTGAATACTCAATTCCCGACCATATCCAGAACGCTTAATCCCACCAAAGGGTAAGCGTGGGTCTGATTTCACCATCCCATTAATAAAGACTGCACCTGCTTCAATTTCTTGAATCAAGCGATCGCACTCTTGTTGATTATTAGTCCACGCACTTGCGCCTAAACCAAAGGGGATATCATTGGCTAATTTAATCGCCGCATCAATATCCGCAACACGAAATAATAAAGCTACAGGACCGAAAAATTCTTCTTTGGCAATGGGATGTACTGGTGGAACATCTATAATAATGGTTGGTGGATAAAAGTTTCCAGCACCATCAGATAAAGCATACCCACCTGTGAGAATTTTCCCTCCACTTTTTACAGCTATTTTCACTTGTTGATCCAAATCTTGGAGAATATCGGGAGTTGCTAAAGGCCCAATATCTGTGTCAGGCTGCATGGGATCACCGACTTTGAGAGATTGAAATTTTGCTAACAAAAGTTTTTCAAATTGATCAGCAATTGATTCGGCAATAATAAAGCGTTTGGCAGCAATGCAAGATTGACCATTATTTAACATCCTGGCTGTAACTGCTGTGTTTACTGCTGTTTCTAAATCTGCACTTTCTAAAACAATAAATGGGTCACTGCCTCCCAATTCTAAAACCGTCTTTTTAATTTGTTTGCCAGCAGCCGCAGCTAGAGAAGCACCTGCGGGTTCACTTCCTGTCAAAGTAGCAGCTTTCACCCGGTCATCAGCAATTAAATCAGCTACTTTTCCAGCACCAATTAACAAAGTTTGAAATACACCGACAGGAAACCCTGCCCGATGGAAAATATCTTCAATAGCTAAAGCTGATTGGGGCACATTAGAAGCATGTTTGAGTAGCCCCACATTGCCAGCCATCAGTGCTGGTGCAGCAAACCGAAAAACTTGCCAAAAAGGAAAATTCCAAGGCATAACGGCGAGAATTATCCCTAAAGGCTGATATTTGATGAAACTATGGCTAGCATCAGTTTTAACGGTGACATCAGCTAAAAAATCAGCAGCATTTTCTGCATAATAGCGACAAACAACAGCACATTTTTCTACTTCTGCGATCGCTGCTTTTAATGGTTTACCCATTTCCAGGGTCAATAATTGAGCAAATTCTGTTTTTTCTTGGTCAAGAATTGTTGCCGCTTGTTGCAACCAGTGCGATCGCTCCAGGAAACTAGTGTAACGATATTGCTGAAAAGCAGTTTGTCCTAATGCTAGTTTATGGGCGATTTCCTCATCTGTTAACGAATCAAAGACCTTGATAGTTTCCCCAGTGGTAGGATTAATCGTGGCAATAGCCATAACCTGACCCCCCGTTTTCCAATAGCTTGAGGTAGCTCCTTAGTGTTACACAAAATAGTTACGGAAGCTACAATTAAATTGTAGTCTTTCCATTCAGAATGAGTCGCCGAATATAACAATTTATCCATAAAAATAGAAATAAATTATCCAAATGTGCCTGTATTTGCCAGAAAAATCATTGTTATAGATATAAAACTTCTGAACTCAGAGACAATAATTTTTATTGTCCTACCTCAGATTGATTACGACGATTTTTACTCAATATATGGGGCTGATGAAATTTTCTTTCATGGCTGTAGTGAGATTAATTATTGTGTTGAGAGAATAATCAACACTTGTGCCAAACTCAAAACCAATCCTCCGCACCACTTCTCTCAGACCAATTGTCTAATAGACCTCTGGTGAAAATGAATGTAGAGACGTTCCGGTGGAACGTCTCTACAAGGGTTTCAAACCACGCACATTTACTACCAGATGTCTATGACTCATAAATGTAAAATATCATTGCCTTAGCGAAGCTTGGCATTAGTCATACGAAGCACAGTGGAATAAAGCAATACTAGTATGTAAATTTTATGTTTATCATCCACTATATTACGTGTATACTAATTTACAGTAATAATTAATATGCTGTGATTTGCTCAATGTGGATAGTACCTCAGTGGCAACGACTAGTTAATCTGCAAATAGCAATTAGTTTATTCGCAAATGGAATACTTGCTAATTGTCCTAGTGTGCTTGCACAAATCAAACCAGATAATACATTAGGTCAAGAAAATTCAGTTATTAACAAAGTTGATAATTTAAAAGACCTCATCACAGGTGGGACCACCAGAGGTGCAAATTTATTTCATAGCTTTGACAACTTCAATGTAGGTACAGGGAAAAGTGTTTATTTTGCTAACCCTTTAGGAATTGAGAATATATTAACTCGTGTGACTGGTGGGAGTGCTTCTAATATATTAGGTAAATTAGGAGTAGAAGGAACAGCAAATTTATTTTTAATCAATCCCCAGGGTATTTATTTTGGTAAAGATGCCAGTTTAGACATTAAAGGCTCATTTACAGCCACCACTGCGGATGCTATTAAGTTAGGAGAGTCTGGTTTATTTAGTGCCGCAGAACCAGCTAAAAGCAATTTGTTGAATATTCAACCAGGGGCATTATTTGCTAATGCCTTAAAAAATCTGCAAGGGTCGATTAAAAATGAAGGTAGTTTAAAAGTTGATGATGGCAAAAATCTCACTTTTGTGGGTGCGAATATTATTAACACAGGTGCATTAACAGTCGGCAAAGATTTAAATATTTCCGGAATAAACGTCAATTTAAAAGCAGCAAATTTGCGAACAGGAGGGAGTTTAAATTTAACAGCTACAGAAAAAATCAAGATTGAAGATAGTATTAATAAACCTGTAATTCTTCAATCGGCTGGTGATATAACCATTCAAGGCGACCAAAGTATTGAAATTAAGGCTTTAAATCATCATGATAGTAATTTCATATCTGATAGAGATATTATATTTAGATCACCAGTCAGGTTGTTAAGTCAGGGTAGATATACAGTAGGTGGTTATTTTACTACTGAAGATTTAAACCACAATCTCATAGATTTTTTAATCCCTCATAATAACGTGATTAAAGTCAATGGAGATATCTCTTTAGGGGATTATACAGGTTCATCTTTATATATTTTAGCAGGTGGAAAAGCAACCTTAAGTAATGTCACTATTAATAATCCAGACAATAAACCAATAAATCAATCTATTACTGATGGTCAAGGTGGCAGTCAAATAGTTACAGTTAACAGTAAAAACGATGTAGGCATTTTAGATGTGAGAACCGGAATTTATCCTCACAAAATACCAGGAGGATTACCAAATAATCCTAGTTTACCATCGAATGTTACGGCTAATGTTGTTAATACCACCAGTGCGGATATTATTACAATAGCTCATGATAAATATGATAAGAATGGTAATTTTATTGGAGCTAATATTACAAATAATGGTGGAAATGTTTTATTAACCAATCAATATAAATCCAACTTTAACCTGCTATCACAATCGACAAATATTACGGTTGGCAATATTGATACCTCCTCATTTTCTGATTCAGGAAAAGGAAGAAATGGCGGGGGGATAACTTTAAATGCTGGTGGGAATATCTCTACTCAATCTCTATCCTCCTCCTCATCTTCATATTCAGAATCAGGCAACGCAGGAAATGGCGGGGGGATGACTCTGACTGCTGGTGCCAATATCTCGACTCAATCCCTAGACTCCTCCTCATATTCATTTTCAGGAACAGCAGGAAATGGCGGGGGGATGACTCTGACTGCTGGTGCTAATATCTCGACTCAATCCCTAGACTCCTCCTCATATTCATTAGTAAAATTACAAGTAACACCAGCAGTCAAGGGAAAGCAGGGAGTATTCAAATTGATGCCAAAGAATTAAACCTCACAGATGCTTCAGAAATCTCCGCTTCCACTA
>NZ_JACJTT010000063.1 GCF_014698825.1 Richelia sinica FACHB-800 | reverse complement strand
ACTGTTATTCAAATGTCTTTTTACACTCAATATGTCTGTTTTTATTCTCAATTAGATGTTTTCTCTCCGTAATTTCCCTCTGTGACAGTTAGGGGGCGGAAGGTGGGATGTAGGTGTGGGAGTGGGAATTGGAGATATTGTTGGAGTTGGTGTTGGTCTGGGATTAGCAGGATTTGTCTGGGCCAGTAAATTATTTGTTGTGGTTGTAGCTTGGTATTCTTTGGGGATAAATACAAAAGTTGTAATTCCCAAAAAGGCTGCTAAAGTTACAGGTGATAATAATCGCATATTTTTGCTGATTTTTAATAGTGATATTCAGTTATTTTGCTCAAATAACAAAGCTGATTTATCTGGCTATAGATATAAAAAATAATTTGTATTTCCGCGAAAGTTCTTATTTGGGTGAGATGTCAATTCATAAATACAAAAATATTGATAATCATCACTATAAAAGTAACAATTAATTGCCATAAGTATTTTCTTTCGGATATATCTCCAGATATTTTCATAATTCCTATTGCTGAGTTATTGCCATAAAATTAGACAAAAGAATCAATCATTAATCAGCAGCAAAAAAGACTGGTAGCAAAAAAGCAGCTACAACACCAAAAATCACAAAACCTTCCACTATTTTTATGAATAAATATCTATTTTTCCATTGACTAATTAACTCTGGAAAATTTTGGTTCCAATTAATCAACCACGCTTGCAATCGGCTATACCAAACCATAGGACTATCTTCAGGTATAAATCGCCACGAAAACATTGATAATAATAAAGGCGCACCACCAACTTTAGCTGACATTAGAATATGAATTGCTAAACAAAAACCAATCACTAGCCAAGCTAGTAAATGGAAATAATACCAAATGTGGTCTAACTCTCCAGTTGGTAACCACTCTTCCTTCATCATTCTGCCTGACACTAGGGCAAATATAGAAGCAACCAGCATTAAAGTATTGGCCAGACGTTGTAGACTCACCCACCAAATAGGTCTACCTAATTGGGTTAATTGCTGAAAAGAATCTGGCTGAATCAACCGTTTTTTACCAGCGTGAAAGCTATATATAGCTAAAGCCGGGAACAACAGTAAAAAGCATAACGCTAAAGTGCCATGTAAATCTTGAATTGGATCAAATTTGGGAATTGGTAGTTTACCGAAGCGTCCATCAAAGGTATTGTAAACTAAAAAGCCTGTGAAGAAGGCACCAACAGCTAAAATTCCACTTACACCATGGAGTATTCTTAATAACAACGGTTGATAAGGTGCAGAACGAGCCATAAAAAAATTATCCTTCATCAGCAATTTGTCTATCAAAATACACTATTTAGTGATTAAAGATAAACAAATTGACGTAGATCAAAATCAAGAATTTTTGAGAAAAAAACAATAGTCTAAAAAATAACTTGAGGAAATTAAATCATTAAATTATCCATGACCAAAATATTTGTATAGCCCAACTAAGCTGCCAATCACCATCATTGCCTCTCTCAGCCAGCTGATTTCATTTCTGGTCATGTCTATTGAAAATATTAGTTTTCTTGATTCATTAATTTTGAGCATCAGCTTTGATAGAGTGTCATTTTTCGCTAGGATAACTGCCAGATTACCAACAGATACAACCAACCTCAACTATGACTACTTCCCTTAACCCTGCTATTTGGTCTAGTTTGTTACAACAACTATTAGACCGCCAATCTTTATCCCGTACACAAGCAGCAGAATTGATGCAAGGTTGGTTAAGTGAAGCTGTTCCCCCAGAGGTGACAGGGGCAATTTTAATGGCACTCAACTTTAAAGGCGTTTCTGCTGAAGAGTTAGCAGGGATGGCAACGGTTTTACAATCCCTCTCAACCAAAACTACTGGAGAGTTTAATTCTGCCTCGACCCTACGTGTCATTGATACCTGTGGAACAGGTGGTGATGGTGCATCAACCTTTAATATCTCTACAGCCGTGGCTTTTGTAGCTGCTGCCTATGGTGTACCTGTGGCTAAACATGGTAATCGTTCCGCCTCTAGTTTGACTGGTAGCGCGGATGTTTTAGAAGCATTGGGTGTGAATTTGGGTGCAGCTGGTGAGAAAGTACAAGCAGCTTTGTCAGAAGTAGGGATTACTTTTTTATTTGCCCCCGGTTGGCATCCAGCGATGAAGGCAGTGGGGCAAATTCGCCGCAATTTGAAGGTAAGAACAGTATTTAATTTACTGGGCCCATTGGTCAATCCTTTACGTCCTACAGGCCAAGTGATTGGGGTATATGATCCCCAACTATTAGAAACCATTGCTCAAGCATTACACCTACTGGGAACTCAACAAGCAATGATTCTCCATGGCAGAGAAAGATTAGATGAGGCAGGATTAGGAGATATTACAGACTTAGCTGTTTTATCTCAAGGAGAAGTGAAATTAACTACCATTAATCCCCAAGAAGTGGGAGTTACTCCTGCACCCATTACAGCGTTGAAAGGCGGAGATGTTCAAGAAAATGCTGAAATCCTCAAGGCTGTACTGCAAGGAAAAGGAACACTAGCACAACAGGAAGCAGTCGCCTTGAATGCGTCTTTGGCACTACAAGTAGCAGGGGTAGTACCTTGGTTGGATCATCGTGCAGGTGTGAGCATCGCTAAGGAAGTTTTACAAAGCGGTAGCCCCTGGAAAAAGCTGGAGGCTTTAGTTCAGTTTCTTCAGCATTAAGTTCTGAATGGAGTTGGGGGCGAAATTCGACGACATTGCGTTTAATGGTGACATCATAGTTACCAAAAAAGTCATGTCCCAGTAGCCCTGTTTCTAATTCTGCACCAGCGATCGCTACAGGAATTTTGTTGACACTCATACCACCCACTTCCATGGAATCTAAATAACCAATGGAAAACTCCACTGCCTTGGCACTAACTGTATTAGCCTTGGCTTTGCCCACAGTTACCACACCTAGCGCCCTAGCTACATCTTGGGTGATGACTGTACCACTTGCACCCGTATCGAGAATCATTTCAAATCGCTGTTTGCCATTAAAAGTAACTTCAATAATGGGTGTGCCTCCAACTCGGCGTTTAATCGGGGCGATAAACACATCATTATTGGGGGTGAGAAAAGTAGATGCGGGTAAAGCAGGTGGAGTCAGTGGCAATGTGGCTACAGGCTGTTTGGGGGTCGCCTTGGGAACATCCTCTGTGGTGTTTAATGGCCGGGGAACATCAATCACCACTCTTTTTTGCGGTGGAGTGGCTGAAGATGCCAACAGCCCAGGATTAGCTTTACGCTGGGCAGATTGAATTTTATGGCGATATTCAGTAATCTTGCGTTGGGCAAAGGGGAAATTGGGACTATCCCTCTTCACCTGCTGCAAAAGAGCGATCGCATCCCGATACTGACTGGCCACCAAATGCCAATCCTCTGGTGATTGAGCCGACTGACTAATACTTTCAGCACCAGTAACCTTGTCCAGCGCCTGTTCTAAGGGACTGGTAGCGATCGCTGAAGATGCCAAAGATTTTGCTGGTTCTGACTTTTCTGGTGGTAGTTTGGCTGTGATGGGAGGCTTAATCGCTGCCAAATTATTCATCGGCAAAGATTGCTTATTACCACCTGTGACTGTCGTCTGTTTGGTTTCACTACAGGCAACCATGAAAACCGCTAGACTACCGGAGACAAAAAAAAGGGCTGTGCGGGATAAGAAAGACTGAAGCATAGTTAATCCAATTTTAACCGCCCTGGCTCTCTTCCAGTGTACCCTCCTGACAAAAAAACAGTTTGACACTCACCGCGCTTCTAGCAAGGTGATTCTTTGTTCACAGACCCAACTTGCTCAAGCAGGATCTCTCCAAGCTGAGTAGAGGTCGAATCTCCCAACTCCTGGACTCCCCATCTCCTGAAAAACCTCAAGTCATGGGATAATTACGGGGGCTGGGAGGAAAATGGAGAAGTTGAGGCAGTAGGGAGCAGACAGCAAAGGGAGTTCAGGAAGAATCAACAATGCCCAATGCTCAAGACCCCATACCCAACACCCAATACCCAATGCCCGTCACTCATCCTTTTGCTTTCATTATTTATGCCCCTGTCTGACGCAATACCCGCTTTACTTGTCTTGGCAGATGGCACCACTTATCGCGGTTGGTCTTTCGGTGCCATGGGAACCGCTATTGGGGAAGTGGTGTTTAACACTGGCATGACTGGATATCAAGAAGTTTTAACTGATCCCAGTTACTGCGGTCAAATAGTAGTCTTTACTTATCCAGAATTAGGTAACACTGGCGTTAACCCAGAAGATGAGGAATCAATTCATCCCCATGTCCGGGGAGCGATCGCTCGCAATATCTGTCACCGTCCTAGTAACTGGCGATCCACCCAATCCTTGCCTGACTACCTCAAACAGCACCAAATCCCCGGCATTTACGGCATCGATACCCGCGCCCTCACTCGCAAAATTCGCATGTTTGGAGCCATGAATGGTGGCATTTCTACCGCCATTTTAGATGAGGCAGAATTATTAGAGCAGGTACAAGCCGCTCCCTCCATGACAGGATTAAATTTAGTCAGGGAAGTAACTACATCCACTCCCTATGAATGGTCAGAACCAACCACCAGCCACTGGGAATTTAATCCTGAAGCTGTGGCCAACATTGGTGAGACTTTCACCGTTGTCGCCTTAGATTTTGGGGTGAAACGCAATATTTTGCGGCGTTTAGCCAGTTATGGCTGTCGAGTCATAGTTGTACCTGCTGATACACCTCCAGCAGAAATTCTCAAATACAATCCAGATGGCATTTTTCTCTCGAACGGGCCTGGCGACCCAGCAGCAGTAACGGAAGGTATTAACACTACCAAAGCCTTGCTGGCGGCGGAAAAACCCATGTTTGGTATCTGTATGGGACACCAAATTTTGGGTCATGCCTTGGGCGCGCAAACCTATAAACTCAAATTTGGGCATCGTGGTTTAAATCAGCCCGCTGGTTTACAACAGCGAGTCGAAATCACCAGCCAAAACCACAGTTTTGCCCTAGACCCAGATTCTTTACCGGCAGCTGTGGTCGAGGTGAGTCACTTAAACTTAAACGATCGCACTGTGGCTGGGGTACGGCACAAAACTCTCCCTGTATTTTCTGTCCAGTACCACCCAGAGGCTTCACCAGGCCCCCACGACGCAGACTATTTGTTCGAGCAATTTGTTCGACAAATGCAGGCAGCACGTCAAACAGCGATCGTCTAAGCTAAGTAAAAATAGAAAAATGTCAAAATAGGGAATTGGTCATTGCTGGGGGAATTACCTTGACCCCAACAACCAAACTAGACAATTTGCGCCAAAACCATCTATACTATGGCGTTTACTTTCTTTTAGTAACCAAGATGAGGAGGGAATTATTGCTGAACCACTGAACCTAACCGTGAGCCTGAGAGGCACTCGTGAAATCCGGGATAACTGTCAGCTATTCCGCCTCACAGGTTTATTAGACGCATTTTCTGAGCCGACATTTCGCAAGGTACTAGGTACAAAAATTGACGAGGGTCCAAAGCACATAATCCTGGATCTCTCACAAATTGACTTTGTTGATAGTTCTGGTTTGGGTGCTCTGGTGCAATTAGCAAAACAAGCTCAAAATGCCAATGGTACCTTGCAAATTGTCACAAATGCGCGTGTTACACAAACGGTCAAGCTTGTGCGCTTAGAGAAATTCCTCTCTCTGCAAACTACCGTGGATGCAGCTTTAGAAAACATCCAGACACCTTGATTGCTTGGCCAGAGATCATCAATTTGGCTATCCAGATGTCACATCGGATAGCTTAATTTTTCTCAAAATCACACCAGAACATCCTCTCTCCTTGCGGGAGAGGAAAATTTGTGTTTGTCAGCACTGCCGCCATTATTCTTGAAAATATCAAATTAATCTTACTTTTTTGGCTATGATCTTTTTTCGCTATTATATTTAGTGTCGATTAAGCTTTATAATAGTTATCCCGGTTCAATCATCACACTAATAACCATATCGACCTTTACCTTGAACAAAATGTAACTATCTACATGTATGTAGTTGCATTTTTTAACCAGCCTAGCCAAGGTTAGGCTTAATATCTCATCGCAATTATTCAGATTGCCACGGGGTATGTATCAAACTTAACTATTACCCAACCACGACCGTACAGTTATTTTTGTTAGTATTCAATATGCCCATGAGTCCAGCAGGGCATACTACCGCAAGTAGTAAAGCTGGTAAAGATTATCTCCCCCATGTAGTCCGTTAAGGAATGATCAAGGTGTGAACTCAAAGGAGGAAGATGTATTAAATCAAGCAGATGAAACTACCCTTCCTGATTCATCTGACCTGACAGCAATGTTAATCAACATTTCCCAATTAGCCCCCGAACAAATTAAACAACTCTCTCCTTCTGCCTTAGCTTACTTGGGGGATGCGATTTACGAACTGTATGTTAGAATATTTTACTTGTGGCCAAAGCAACGACCAGAAGCTTACCATCGTTCGGTAGTGGAGCAGGTAAAAGCGGAAACACAAGCGCTACATTTGCGATCGCTCACTCCTTACTTAAGGAGCCATGAATTAGAGATTGTCCGTAGAGGTCGCAATGCCGCTACGGGGCGGCCTAAGCGACTAAATCCCGAAATTTATCAACAGGCAACCAGTCTAGAAGCTTTAGTTGGCTATTTATACCTTACTGATTATCAACGTTTAACCGAATTGTTACAAAAACTCCATCTAGAGAAATAGAGGTGAAGCTCACTCTCTCGATAGGAACATAAATTGTAATGGTTCATTAAATTGATTAATCATCATGCCCACCCCTTCGCTATTTCTCCTAATACTCATATGTCTAACCCATCCAAAAAAATCAATCGTTCTGGCGACCCCAAACGTGGGCAACCCGTAAAAATCAAGGGTAAGCGCGTTGTTCCCCACCCCATCCGCAACCAAAGTCAAGGTGAGAATAAGATTTCTAGTAGACCACGGCCAAATCGTCGTGTTTCTGCACCACCTGCACCTGCTGCGGCTGCACCCACAGAAGATAATGATTTAATTTACGGTCGTCATCCAGTTTTAAGTGCTCTAGAAAACCAACGTCATCTCAACCGGATTTGGATTACTTCCCGTCTCCGCTATGACCCCCGTTTCCACCATCTAATTTTACAGGCTAAGGATAACGGCACTGTCATTGATGAAGTAGAACCGAAGCGTTTAGACCATCTCACCGACGGTGGAAATCACCAAGGCATAGCAGCCCAAATCGCTCCCTATGCTTACCTGGAATTAGAAGATTTAATTGAAAAAGCCAAATCTGTCACTGATCCCGTTATAGTTGTTGCCGATGGCATCACAGATCCCCATAACTTGGGGGCAATAATTCGCACAGCAGAAGCCATTGGTGCTCAAGGTTTGGTAATTCCCCAACGTCGGGCTGTAGGTATCACTTCCACCGTAGTCAAAGTAGCAGCTGGGGCATTAGAAAACTTTCCTGTAGCTAGAGTAGTTAACCTCAGCCGTGCCTTAGAACAGTTGAAGGAAGCTGGTTTCTGGATTTATGGTACTGCTGCTACAGGTAGTGAACCGTTACATACCATTAAATTCAATGGCGCTACTGTTTTAGTCATTGGTGCTGAAGGTGAAGGTCTGAGTATGTTGACACAACGTTCTTGCGATGTTTTAGTTTCCATTCCCTTACAGGGCAAGACTCCTAGCCTCAATGCCTCCGTGGCCGCTGGTATGGCACTTTATGAGATTTATCGCCAAAAATCGTTAAATACACTGTACCTTGATAAATTGCATACAGTCTCTTTGAAAAAAGAGTAGTAAAAGAGTATAAAGAAATGTAAAAAGAGAATACACCTAACATATTGTTGACAACCAGTCACCATTTATAAAATCGGCGAAAACCATGAAAACCATTTGGCATAATCTCAAGGAAAGGTTGATAAGTTCCTTCAACGACCTCGGCTTGGCTTGGTGGGTAGAAATTGTGACGCAAAATCCCCGTTGTACTTACTACTTCGGCCCTTTTTTAAGTTCTGTAGAGGCAAATTTAGCTAGCAAAGGCTATATAGAAGATTTAGAAATTGAAGGAGCACAAGGAATTATAGTTAATATCAAACGTTGTAAACCCAATTCTTTAACTATTGCTGACGACTTGGGGGAATGGATTGACCGCAAAGTAAAGCCTGTCTTTAGCGGTCAGATTTAACCTCCATTTACTAGGCTGTCATCGTTCCTGGGTTGGGCCTAGGAACGAAGGCGATATGCTCTCTAGAATTGGCTGACTTGGGGATGATTTTCTAGCCAAGCGTCGATATCTGCTAGTACCTGTTGGGATATTTCCCAAGGGAAAAGATGGGCAGTATGGGGGTAACAATACCATTGAGAATATTTGAGATTTTGGGCTGTTTCTAAGCTAGAAGCAGCGGTAATGTGTCTGTCTTCTGCACCAGCGAGAACTAAGCAGGGGCATACTATTTGCCATATATCTGGAATGCGGTTATAACCTGCTTTGATAGCAGTATATAAAGCGTTAGTAGCAGCAGCAGAAGTTTGCAAGTAAGCTGGTACTGCTGTTTGAGCAATGTAATTGTAAGCAGTAGGCGTGTGTTGTTGAATTAAGTAACGAAAGAGCGATCGCTTGGCAAATGTATCAATATTCCATTGCCAACCAGGTTTGACATAGTTGATTAACCCAGCAATACCCGTATAAAGATTATCTTGCCATGTAATAGGCGGATGGTTGCCCCAAGGTCTAGCCGCTGTGGCAATTAAAATTAAGCCACTAATCCGTTGTGGTAGTCGCAGTGCTAATTCCATGGCTAAAATGCCACCCAGTGACCAACCTAAAACGAGACATTTTTCGATTTGAAATCGGTCTAGTAAAGCTTCTAAGTCATCTAAATGGTCTTGCATAGTAAATTTGCCCTGACAGCGACTGCGCCCATAGCCACGCAAATCAGGGGCAAAGATTTGAAAGCGTGTGGATAAGTGATCAGCAAAGACCGAGAGATTACGACCAAACCCAGGATGACCATGTAGTCCTAACAGGGGAAATCCTTGACCTTGAATATCAACATGAAGCGATATATCTGGCATGTGAAAGCTTCTCAAAACAGTTTGTTTATCAATTCAATTTTGAAGTTATCCTATTTTGAATTTTTCTGAATTCTGTTGATAAAAAAACCCCCGGTCAGTGTTTAAGCCAACCAGGGGAGTTGAAGATCAAGGTGCATCTACCAATAAACTGTTCCCAGTAGAAGAAAGCCAATCCGGATAAAGTCATAAAGCCAGAAAATACTGGATTGACGACATCAGAAATATTCCGACTGGTTCAAGAATGTTTTGTGTAATCAATGTAAAAGTGCAAATCAAAATCCCCCTTAGATGGCAACTAAGGGGGAAGAATCAAAAATTTTGCGTTTTTTTCTCTGACTATCAGCAATTTTATCGACATCACCCAAAAGTGGAAGCCCCCTCCAACCCCCTCAGACTCTATCCCACTGTGGCTATGAACCTGAGAGACTAGTACACTCCGGTGCAAGTAAATTTACCATTCAAAATCAATAAAAACTGCATAATTTAAGGTTTTTAAATTTAAAATTTTAAATTTTTAATCCTGGAAAGTGATAACACTTTTGGTGAGTAATGCTAAAGTTGCAAAGAATTGATCGAAAACTTTCAGCGGGTGTCGATGCTGAAGAAACTACAGAAAAAGCAAATTTATTTGATTGCTGGTGTGGGATTGTGTGCCTTTTTAGCTGGAGCAATGGTATCTGCTCCACAAATGGGCAGGTCTTTGAGCCAATTGTTGAAGCTGAGTCAGAATCAGTCTGAGCAATTATCTGAGGCCAGTAAAGCTAAGTCGTCTGTATTTCCTTTGGTATCCAAATCCTTACCAGAACGGGCGGCTCAACTCACAGAAATCGCTCAAACAGGCAGTTCACCAGATCGGGAACGGGCCCGTTATCTGCTAGCGAGCGATTATCTAGAAACGGCGGAAGGTCAAAAGGCTCTGAGTTTGCTAGCAGGACTGGACAAGGCATATCCAGCTTTAGCACCTTATGTTTTACTCAAACAAGCCCAAGCTTATGATTTAGTGGGAGAAAAGGGCAAAGCTTCAGATTTGCGCCGTAAAGTCTTTAAAGACCATGCACAGACCCCAGCCATGGTGAAGGCTGCTTATTTAATTGGTCAACCACAGCTACAGGATCAGGCGATCGCTCGTTTTCCTTCCCATCCCCTCACCTGGGAAATTATCCGCACCCGTTTGCAAATTAACCCCAATCAGCCCAATTTACAATTCATTTTGGCCCAATATGCCCACAGACAACCGGGAATTGTGGGGATATTAGACCAATTTGTGAAACAACCAAAACTGAGACCGGAAGACTGGCAAGTAATTGCTAAGGCTTACTGGGATAACGATCAATTTACGAAAGCTAAGGATGCTTATCTCAAAGCACCCAAGACAGCCCAGAGTCTCTACCGCATTGGCAGGGGATTCCAACTGAATAAAGAACGGGATCAAGCGATCGCCTCATATCAAAAATTAATACAACAATTTCCCACCGCTGAGGAAACAGGCACAGCATTATTAAGATTGGCAGAAATGTCTGCTAGTCGGGCCGCCATTCCCTATCTGGAACAAGTAATTAATAAGTTCCCTGACCAAGCACCTCAAGCTTTGGTGCAAAAGGCCAAAATCTTGCAAGCTCTTAAAGATGAAAAATCAGCTAATGCAGCTTGGCAATTACTTTTAGGTAAATATAGTAGTTCCGACGAAGCCGCAGAATATCGTTGGCAAACCGCCCAGAAAAAAGCTAAAGCCAAAGATTATATTGGTGCTTGGCAATGGGCCCAACCTATTACTACCAACAATCCCACGAGTATTTTGGCTCCCAGAGCCGGTTTTTGGGTAGGTAAATGGGCCACTAATTTAGGCAAGCAAGAAGATGCCCGCAAGTCCTATGAGTATGTATTAAGTGAGTTTCCCCAATCTTATTATGCCTGGCGATCAGCAACCATTTTGGGGCTAAATGTGGGTGATTTTAATACAATCCGGTTGATGAACCCAGAAATTATTCCACCCCAACGGGCAGTTCCCTTGGCTGGGTCAGAAACCTTTAAAGAATTGTACTTACTGGGGCAAGACCGTGATGCTTGGTATGAGTGGGAAACGGAATTTCAAAATAAAGATAAACCCACCATCGGAGAGCAATTTACTGAAGGATTAATGCGATTAGCCAAAGGGGAAAATTTAATTGGCATTAATTTGATTTCTAGATTAGAAGACCGGAAAACACCACAGGAAAAGGCTGAGTACATTACTTTGAGCCAACAAATTAGTTATTGGCAAGCTCGTTATCCCTTTCCCTATGTGAAAGAAATTGAAAAATGGTCTGGTCAACGTCAACTAAATACCTTACTAGTCACTGCATTGATGCGTCAAGAATCCCGATTTGAGCGCAGAATTAAATCACCAGTGGGTGCTACAGGCTTAATGCAGGTGATGCCTAGTACCGCTGCGTGGATTGCGCCACAAATTAATATGGATATCAAAAAAATCGACTTGGAAAATCCCGAAGATAACATCATGCTGGGTACATGGTACTTGGATCATACCCATCAGCAGTATGGTAATAATTCCATGTTAGCGATCGCTAGTTACAATGCTGGGCCTGGTAACGTTGCTAAATGGTTACAAACCATTGCCAAGCAAGACCCAGATGAATTTGTAGAAGAAATTCCCTTTGACGAAACGAGAAACTATGTCCGGCAAGTCTTTGGTAACTACTGGAATTATCTGCGACTCTACAACCCAGAAATATCTGCTCTAGTAGCTAAATATTCCAGAGAACAACCACAATTACCAAATCAGTAGGGCAGATTTTTCGCCATTGCCTTCATCTGCTAGACTCAAATCGAGCAAATGTGTCATAAGTAAAAGAGGCTTTCGATAGCAATTTAACTTATGACCGCTACTGTAAACACCTCCCCTGACTTAGCATCTCGCTTCATCAATGGTATCTTGTCCATCAAACCTCTAGCTAACCTGGCCAAGCATCAAGCTAGACAAATGATGATCAAACGTGCTGAAAAAATTGGTGTACCTTGGACAAAAGAAGTTCAAACCCTACAAGCACGAGATTGGACAGCTGATTTAGCACAAGTCGAAAATCCCCAAGTCACTTACCCAGACTACTACCTCACCTCATTTCATGCCTATGAAAAAGGAGATTTGAGTTGGGAAGCAGCTTTTGAGTTGGAAGTTGCTGCTAAAGCCGTTCATGCCGGAATTTGGCCTGATGCCAAAGCCAATGGTGACTTGCAACTGCGACAAAGTTATCACAATATCCTCAGAGCCAAGCTCCCTAAACCTCCTCAAGATATTCTGGACATAGGCTGTAGTGTGGGCTTAAGCACTTTTGCTTTACAAGAAATTTATCCGCAAGCCAATATCACCGGTTTAGACCTATCACCCTACTTCTTGGCTGTAGCTAACTATCGCTCCCAACAACGTCAAGCTAAAATCAACTGGGTTCACGCCCAAGCTGAGTCTACAGGTCTACCAGATGGGTCATTTGATTTAATATCCTTGTTTCTGATTTGTCATGAATTGCCCCAAGCAGCCACTCGGCAAATTTTTGCAGAAGCTAGAAGACTGTTGCGTCCAGGCGGTCATTTGACAATTATGGATATGAACCCCCAGTCAGAAATTTACCAGAAAATGCCCAAATACGTTTTGACCTTACTCAAAAGTACAGAACCTTATTTTGATGAATATTTCAGTTTAGATATTCAGCAAACTCTAGTTGATGCAGGTTTCCAAACACCTTTTATCGCTAGTAATAGTCCTCGTCACCGCACTATCATCGCTCAGGTGAGTGGCTAATTTCTTCATACTGCTGTGGGCAGTTATACCACCCCTCCTACTGCTGCTAGTTTATTACCTCCGCACTCCTGTAGCTCCACGCCTGTTGAGGTTGCTGGGATTTTTCCTTTCTGGGGCTATATCTGGTTTTGTCGCTGTAGGTCTAGAATGGCTGGTTGATACTATTGTTCATGGTTTTTTCTCTGGGCAACAGATATCACGCTCTTTTTTAGTGGTCATACTCCGGCAAATATTAGAAATAGGGGTAATAGAGGAAGGTTGTAAGTTAGCAGCAGCAGCCATCCCTATCTACTATTTGCAATCTCGATATCGGTTGCGTCCGACTACGGTGTTTCTGTTTAGTCTTACGGTTTGCCTGGGATTTACAGCAGAAGAAAACTGGATCTATCTATTCCACGGAACAGCTGGGGTGATAGACAGAATCATCAGTACACCAGGACACATGATTTTCTCTGCCCCTTGGGGTTATGCTTTAGGTATATATGTTTCTTCTGGTGGGCGCTTTAGTCAATACCGACTATTAGTAGCCAAAGCTTGGCTAAATTCTGTCCTTTCCCATGCTTTAGTGAATATTGTTTCCATCGCTTGGGGTTATCCTCTCCCGCTGCATTTTCTGGGTTATACTGCTTTTCCCTTGCAGTTATGGATGTTTTGGCGATTAGAGCAACTACTGAGGAAGATACAAGGTAAACGACCTCTAACAGTGATTTCTGCTCACACCTTCCCAGATATTTACTGGCAAAGAGGGTTAGTGGTTTTGATTCTCCTCTTAGGTGGCAATTCGATTCTGGGTTTATTTTTGTTAGCGATAAAACTTAGTCCTTTACAACCTATTCAAATCCTACAATCAGAAATTTTACTAATTGTCCTTGGTCAAATATTAGTTAATATTGGCTGCGGATTATCCAGTTATTTACTTTATCGCTATTTACGATATTTGGCTGCGGGTCGATTTTCCCATTAAATTCACCTGGAAATTTTGGGGTTGTTGTAATGAGCATCACCACAACATACCCACAAAATTAGGAAATTAAATTTATACAGCCGCTAATAACTGTTGATCTTTGGCTGTATCACCAACTGAAGAGTCAGATTGGAGGGCGTAGATTTCGCAAGCGTTATTAGGACTTTCAACCAGTTTAATTTTGTAAAGTTCTGCCCCTAGCTCTTGAATAGGCGATCGCAACACATTAGTAATATAAAGGGCGATATTCTCAGCAGTGGGTACTGCTTCCCCAAAAAAAGGAACATCTTTATTTAAGAAACTGTGATCAAAGGGTTCCACCACATAATCATTAATGATTTGATTTAAACCCAATAAATCAATGGCCATCCCTGTGCGTGAGTCAATTTCACCTTTAACGGTCACTTCTAACTGATAATTGTGTCCATGTCCATTGACACGAGCACACTTACCATAAATCTCTTTATTTTTTTCTAAACTCAAATGAGGATGCGCTAATCTGTGGGCTGCACTAAAATGAGTCGCAACGCTGAAGAAAGTTTCCGACCCATTGCCTGGATAATCTATCCACAGTTGATGACTTTCATATAACTTGACGTTGGCTAGTTTCACTCCCAAACCTTGAATGGGTAATTCTAGCAAGTTACTAATGTAGCGAGCGATATTCTCTGTGGTAGGAACAACCTCAGCAAAATCAGGAATATCTTCATTTAAACAAGAGTGGTCAAGTTTGGAGATGACATAATCTTCCACAACTTGATTTAGAGCCTTGACATCCACAATCATGCCAGTGCGTGAGTCCATTTCTCCTTCTACTGTCACCTCTAGATGATAGTTGTGTCCATGGGTACGGGTACACTTACCATACTGTTCTGGACTGAGGTTAGGTGCAAGGCGATGGGCTGCACTAAAATGAGTGCTGATAGTTAGAGTAGCTTTTTTTCCTTCTCCTCTATAATCTGCCCATAGTTGGGGATGTTCAAATAACTGAACACGCACCAAAGGTAAATGAGGTGCTAAACGCTGCCAGATCACCTTGGCAATATTTTCTGTGGTAGGAAGAGTTTCTTGAAATTCTGGCCACAAATCATTTAAATAAGCGAAATCTAATTGACCAGTGGCTTCTTTTTTAATCACATGTTTGACATCAGACAAGTTCAACACCATACCATACTCGTCTAATTCTCCTGCCATAGAGATAAATAAGACGTAGTTATGGCCTTGTCCAGGAAATTTAGAGAAGGGCCCAAATTTTTCCCAATTCTCACTTTCACTCAGTTCTGGCAACCAATACCGATGACTAGCTAAAAACTGAGCGCGGCGATTAACTATACACTGCATAAGTACACCAGAAATAGAATTTAATATTTCTTAAGCTTTCACTTTACATAGTTTAATCTAATTTGTTGCATATTGGTCAGTGAAACAGGGAATATTCATAAGAGTTTCGTATAATAACCATCTAAGTATAAACTTCCGCCTTGTTCACAAAACTACCTTCAATTTATCTGTTGAGATTGAAAACAGGCGTAAATTTATTTATTGACTTTGTAAATAAGAGTGAGGAGAAATAAGTGATTACTAGAGGTTATTTTATAGGTGAAATAATAGATGAACTAGCCAATATTGCTCATCAAGTTGATAATAGATGTAAATTAGGCTTAACAGACCTCAATAAATATCTTGAAGATTTCTTTAAAGAAATATTGAATAGATTACGTGATTTGCATTTAGAAAATCTCAATCATGAAAGAAGCAATGCGCCTGGGTTAGATTTAGGTGATACTTTAAATAAGACCGCATTTCAAATTACATCAGAAAAAACATCAGCTAAGATTAATGAAACTCTCAATACTGTTTGGGAAAATAATATTCAAGAATATGATGATATTTATATACTAATAATAGGTTACAAACAGAAAAGTTACACAGAAAACAAATACCTCTGGGATAAATTAAATTTCAAAAAGGAAAATATTTGGGATATCAACACACTTTGCCAAAAATCAGTTGAGCTTCCTTTAGACACATTGCAATCTATTTATCATTACATAAAACAAGAGATTGTTAGGGTAAAAATAGAATTAGAGATACCAAATCAAGAAGGTGAATTTACGACAAGTATTAAAAATTATGTTGAGGCAATAGCAAAACCTAAATTCAATGAAAATCCACTTAAATTTTATTGTGAATATCACATAAATAAATTAAGGAATGAAGGATTTGAAGAAGATGATTATTACATACTTGATGATATAAAACAGGCGTTTTATTTTTTGGCTAAGGAACTGGCTAAGTTACCTCGTATAACAAGAGAATTTTATGCTTTCCTTCTTGAAAGCAGGGATGAAAATTCTTGTGAAAAATATGGTTTGAGTAGACCATTTTATCGTTTCAATGAAGATAAACTGAAAAGAATCTGTAAATATAGTGATATTGATGGAGAAATTAGATTGCTTACAAAGCATGAACTTATATATTGGGAAGAGCTTGACCTGGGTTATGAGGAGTATGGTATGGGTAGAAATTGTACTGAATATTCCTACCGCATCTACATTCCTGGCAATTATGAAAATTATAATTATGACAATTTTATTGAAGATTTTGTAGATTTTATAGACAATAAAAATATCGGTTATCAAAAACCCATAGTGAATCTTGATTTTAGTAGTTTTTAATTTGTATTTAAGTAGCACCGAAAAGATTAAAGCCAATGATTTTAAATTTATGAACAGTAAAACTATTCTTCAACATATCCCTAACAAAGACATTGCCGAATATTTCAATTTTCTGTCATGTCACATGGAGATATTATACCAATTCTCTAAAAGCCAGCTACAGATAAAGCCATCAAAATATATTGCCTTCGGGCAATAGATGCAATAATGTGTTTGGTTAATTTCCCAATTTCAGCGTAGAG
>NZ_JACJTT010000062.1 GCF_014698825.1 Richelia sinica FACHB-800 | reverse complement strand
CTTTCATTCCTTGTTCTCATGAGAACAAGGAATGAAAGCAAGGACTATATGAACCCTCTCGTGCATAGATGAGTCGCGTCTGTGTTTATCCATTGCTTTACTCTCTTGTATAGGGATGAGTATCTGCTGTTATACCCTGTTGTATATAGATACCGTCCCTCTTGTCTACCTATACCTGCGGTCAATCCCTCTTGTATAGTTATGCGTATCTGCGTTCAACTCCCATTGTGCATAGATGAACCCTTTTGTATGGTGATAGGTATCTGTGGTTAATTCCTCTTGTGCATAGATACCTGTGTCACACCCTCTTGTATAGTCATGCTTAGAGGTCTTGCCTACTCATGACTGCGTTAAGTCGTCTTGTATATAGATGCCTGTGTCCTCACTTTCCCATACCCTCTTGTATAGGCATCCGCTAATTTTTCCCGTGTCAATTTCTCCGGCTGCATTTTTCCCACATGCCACATTTCCAAAAACAGGCGATGGCATTTTCCCATCTTCACCAGTCCCCAATCACCAACCATCTATTACTTTATAACTATCTAGTCATAATCTAAGACTTACTATACTGCGTACCATAGCAGGCTACTACGCGCTATCGCGCGGGTTGCCTAAAACGGTTTCTTCTCAAAATTTAGCAATGTTATTTTTTACACTAATCTTAGCTATCAATTTTACGTCAGCAGTTGATTTTTAGCTTAAAAATGCTCTGCGGACGTAACCTTTTCAAAACCTCTAAAAGCCTTACCACACAAGCTTTTAACCCTGCGTCCGCAGTTACCCTCTCTCTATAGCCTCACCCAACTGCGGACGTAAAACAATGTACGGATAAAATACCCCCCTGGTTTATATTAATCTATTTAATCTTACGGATAGGGTACGCTTGAATTGGTAAAAACAAACCCTGCTCCGGTACTGGGTAGGGTGTGGGGAGGGGAGGAAGGATTGGGAGGAGGGCGATCGCACGACGGCGGGTGTCAGTTCATCGCACGACAGCAGGGCAGGGGTGAAAACTCACCCCACACCCTCTAAGCTTTGCGTAGCTTGGCTATCATCCCCCTCAATGCCTCTGTTTGGCAGTTTCCAAGGAATTGCTCAAAGATTGCTCTAACTTCATCCTTAGACTTTTTAACGATTCGCTGAGGGAGTGGGTAGGAGTTTACAAACTTGCGGTAGTCGTTCCATGACATTTCAGCAGATAGACACTTAATTTCCTCAATTAGTGCGGTTGCGTCTGGTTCGCTGGTTTCTACTGTGGACACAACATCAATTACTTGGCTGTCCTCTGGCTCTACTGGTGTAGAGGGTATTTCATTTTCTGTCTGAGGGTCAACGCTTGCGGTCAACTGTGCAATGGGAGAACTGCCAAATAGAGCGTTTATCGTGGCTTGGTAATTTTCCAGTTCATCGGGGCAAACTTCGCGGATGCTGGCTACTGCTTCCTGTATCATTTGAGCCGCTGATACCATCTGACTTTCAATGCTGCCTAACTGCTGCAAATATGCCTGAATTTCCCGTTGCTTGGCTTGCAATGCTTCAATTTGAGATTGAATTTCAGCGTAAGCATTTTGTTGTGAAGCGATTAAAGATTATAACAACATTGTAGAGATTCCTTTAATGAAGCGAGTTTTTGAAGTGATTATCTGTTGGGCGTTTCGTAGCGTTTACCGCCTCAACTGTTCTCATAATATCCCTTATTATTTGGGTAGTCAAGAGGATTTGTATATAGATAGCTTATACATTAATACTTGGTATTATCAGTACAGATTATCTATTGACAAGCCCAATTGACAATACATATTTCCTTGGTTACTATCTAAATATGAAATTAGTAATCAAGGAATTAATATGAGTAGGGAACTTAAAACCGCAGACGAATTAGAAAACGGTTATGTAGATGAAAGATTAAAATATTTATTACCCGAACTAGAAGCTCTTACACCCTATAAAGTTACGGAGCGCAAAAAGGGTAAGGGCAAGCTGATCGGATGGGAACAGTTGGCAGTAAGAGAAGCCCGCCTTTTAAAAATTAATTACCCAGATGATAAGCCAGAAGATGAAAAAACCTATCCATCAGCCTACAGACAATCGCAAGCTATCAAGAAGGCACTCAGAAGCATTACCAAAGACAAATTACAAGACCCGATGGTCATTAATCAATTCAAGACTATTGTTACTAATTTCAGCAATGCGTTAACCTTCTTATTCTCTGAGTATAAGAATAAGACTAATATTAAATACCGCGAAAATGTGGAAGATAGAAGCCAGGAGGAAAACAGGATACAAATAGACCTGACTAATTCCTTAAAATATGCTTACAACATCCTGACAGAAATTAAACAGGAACATGACAACGGCATTACTCCAGAGAAAAGCAATGTTAATTGGCTTGATGTCTCTTGTGCAATATCGCTGGCAACTGGAAGACGCATGGCAGAAGTTCATTTATCGGCAGAATTTAAAAAAGTTGACGATTATTCTATTATTTTCACTGGACAGTTAAAGGGAAAATCTCGCAGGGTTAAAGTTGCTGATAAGGCAGTCAAATTAATTGATGCAAAATTTACAATCCCTACATTAATTAACTCTGATTTGTTGATATTCGGGCTTGACTGGCTCGATAAGAAGGGTAAGCGGTTTGACTGCAATGAAGACCCCGAACGGGTAAATAGACGTTTCTCAAAAACATTGAATTTACGCTGCAAAGATTTTGATATCTTCCCAGAAGATGAGAGAACCTACCATAAATTTAGAGCAGCTTATTTTACAGCTTGCGTAAAAAATAGAGAAAGCAGTTTGAAACACTTTGACTTTACAAAATACGCAAGCGCAATACTTGGTGATGAGGATGAAAAGACTATTAACTCATACAAACGGTATGAAATTAAACAAGGTACACTGACTAAGATATAAAATAAAATCCCTATACAATACCTCTTGACACCTTATTGCAAGAGGGTTAGTATAGGGATAACGAAATAAATAATCCTGTTTTTCATTATGAGTGACGTTAAGAAGTCTGAAAACATTGCTGCTCAATTAATTTCTCAACTCCAAGGCATTACTGATGAATTGGCGATTAAGAAAATTACCCTCAAGTATTGGCAGCAGATGAAAAAGGCAGTATCAGAGGGTAATTTCGCTAGATGTAGAACTGCTCTCAGAAAGGCTTTACTGTCTGCTTTCCCTGACCAAGATACGGCTACACCGGGATACTATTTCACTAATGAAGGGAAGGGAAAGGTAGAAAGATTTCAACACCTGGCTTTATGGTATGCAACGACTAATGAGAGCAGATGGCAGGTGGTAGGAGACGATGCCAGAAATCAATATTTTGGCAATTTACCTGAGTTACCCCAACCAGAAGTTATAGAAGATAAACCCGCAGTAGAACCATCATCAAATTTAGAATTTAATGATATCCCTGGATTCAAGTTTATACAGGTAATCGGCAAGGTTGACGGACAATTGTACTGGCAGGGTACGCATGAATCAGGTTTGCAAACTCAAAAGCACAAAGAATTAGAACACGCAAAAAAAGCGGCTGTGTCATATCTCAACGGTAAGCTTAAAAACTGGAATACCGCAGTAGAAGTCAAGGAAACTAAGCCAGAAGTTACCGCAACAGTAGAAGCCAAAGCAGAAGTTACTACTCTGGCAGTAGTAGAGGAAGTTAAACCAGAATTAACCCTAGAATCTATGAACATCGAAGCTTTACAACTGGACAGTGAAACACGGCAAATGGTAGAGGGTGCTTTGGCTTATTCTGGTAAGTCGTTGGCTGAATTTATCCAGCAAGCTTGTAAGGTTTACGCCAAAACAATTGTCGGTAAAGTTAGTAATTATGAGTCTGATTTATCAGCAGTTCCTACAACTGAATTACTAAGCAGTACCAAATATAAGACCCACCCTGGCAGGGCTGATGAGTTAGCGAGACGGGCTATTGTGGCACTTGAAAATCACAACAACAACTGCACTGAGAAACACCAAAAATGGATGATTACCCAGACGGCTATACAATCCCTCATCGGCTCAAAACCTGCCACTGTCAAGGCAATTTTAGAGGGGTATAAGACACGGCTTGATGATCACAACAGTAAACACGAACTTTCACCCTATGACAACCGCAAGCCAGGGAAAAGGATTGAAGATGTGATTGATTTAGCTGCTTTGGTTCCTGATGGGATTGACTTATAAACCAGTCAATACAAGCTTTTGAGGGAGTTTTAACGGCTCCCTTTTTTAGTGACAAATTTTTGTTTATCTATATGTATTTAATGGTATAAGTATTATATACATTGTTTGTAAATATACACTGTAAGATATGAATGCACAATTGAGCAAGAAAGAGCGTAAGCGGCTAATATCCAGAATTAGTCAAGCATCAGGTATTGCTCAATACGCGCTTGAAGCCAAGATGACGGATGAACAGATTATTGAGGCTGCCGATAAACTCGATGTGTTTTTATTAATTAAATCTGCCAATAATTTTAATCGTTATTGCCAAGCTGAAAAAACAGCAGAAGCTAACGCTAAATTAAAAGAGTTTCTGAATATTAAAAACTCTGAAATATTCAAAGCAGGACAGTGGTTATTAAACTCATTATCAAAAACAGGACAAGAGAGAAAGGAAAGTTTATTACAAAATGGTTTAGTTCACAAAGAGGACTACAATCAAGATACTAGTGATTTAAAGCAAGTAATTATAGACACAAGAGACAGCAGTAAAAAAGTCACAGAAATCTCAATAGAAAAAGTACGTTTACTTGAAATGAGAATTGATGGGCTTTTAAAAGACAATGCATTCATGAAAAATTATATAAAAAATAATATGGGTGTTCAGGAGTGGAGAAATATTGAAAAAAATTTACAGCAAGAAATAAAAAAGTATGAAATTAATTAATGGCATGAGCTATAGAGAATGGCAGCAACGCAATAAAGAAAAATTTGAAAAATTGACCAAAGATAAAAAAAAGGAAGCTCGTAACCAAGGTTATTATAATGTCGGATGGGATAAAGTATTAAATTCCTGGGAAATAATTCGCTTATTTAATAATATTGTTAGTTTATTTGAACACAAGGTTAATAAAGGGGATATCCTTGGTGCAATTGATCAATCGATAATTGAAGCTAATCAAGCAAAAATATTAGCTCAAGAAACAGTTGAAACTCTGATTGACAATCAAGCACATATAGACAAATTGGTAGATGAAACATTGCGTAAATATCCAACTTTATAATCTATAGCTATGGCTGAAATACCAAAATCAAAACTTAAAACTTTATATGATTCAAGAGAAATATCTGATATTTGGGAATCCAGTAATAATGTTGCTGTAATTAAACATCCTCAATATGGCTTAATTACCCCAAATGCCTATCGTGCTATGAACAAAGACAAGCCATGCCCTTATTGTGGTAAAAAGATGCTTCATGGCAAAAAATTTCACAGTACCCAATCGAAAACTGAAGCCATCAAAAGAGGCTACGAGTATATTGACAATAACGGAAGAAAAATTATTAACAAAGCAGGAAATACTTATTTTCATCCACATTATTTGACTCTAGACCATAAAATAAATAAAGCGCGCTGCCCAGAAAGCATGTTTGATTATGACAACCTAGAAGCTATTTGTTGGAAATGTAACTCTGCTAAAAGTGATGATAATGCTTATGAAATTACACATACCTTTGACCACTTAAATTCCCTTGTAGATGAAGCTTTAAGTCGATATAAACCTCTTTGATATTTACTGTTGTAGTCAAATTCTCGTTTATCTGGGTGGATATTTAGGCTATTAATCTAAACTTGTTTAACACCTCCAGTAGATTGTCAGTGACAACCTAATAACTTGACTAATGCTTTGATATCGAAAACCGACTTTTTCGATATGACTGTATAATTTATTTCCCTTCTACCTTTGGCATTCCGCGCCATACAGCACTTTTTCACTGCCATCTGAGTTAAATTTAATACACCATCCGTCTTTCTGTCTCCACCAAGTATAGACAGCAGTTCCTACCATCACCACCAAAATACCCACACATATTAGTAATAAAACCTTATGCCATCTGACTTGTACCATCTATTGTTATAACCCCTACACGGTAAAGCTCTTGGTACAATTTGAGCATTTATAACGCTGCCTATTTCCTACTTTGCCATTCTTCTTAACATCCAAACTGCCACAGTGTGAACACGCAACGGCTTGACCTTCTCTCAATGCTTTAGACTGCCAAGGATTAGTTACAAGCCAAGATTGATGATTATCCAAACTGCCTTCTAGTGCTGGTGGTATTTCTATAAAGTCATATTTCATACCATCTATAAGCAGTGCAAAGCGGTATTGATTTTTAATAGCAATATCCTGGTTAACTTGATTAAAAAACTCACTCACCTTTGCATAGATACTAGGGATTTTACTTTTCATATCGCTTGACCATCCCAAATTATCAGCGTGTTTTATCGCTGTACCGATGGCATCACCAATGAACATTAATGAACAATTATTCATTTCATCCCAAGTCCATCCATTTTTACCCACCTCTGAACTTTGACCAATCAATATCAGTTTCATTTTCCGGTGTCTAATCTCTGTCCAGATTTGCGCTATCCCCTGCTTTTGTTTCTTGTCAAAGGTTTTATCGCATTCGTCAAAAATACCCATAACTGGGATATTGTCATTAATAGAAATACCCTCTTTACGCTTGTTAAATTCACTAATAAACAGTTCTAAAACCTTGCTGGCTTCTGTGGGAGACTTGGCGATTTTGGGACACTGCCAATAATCCTCAAAGCTTCCATGTTGAGGGTCACTTAGCCAAAGTTCCCATCCTTCCCAATGGTTTATATAGTGGTTTAGTAAATTTTTAACCGCAATGCCTTTACCGCCTCCGGTACGTGTCATTACTCTCAAGGTTGGTTTTGACTGGTGATATCTGGACACAATTTCACCAAACTTTGATGATGGCTCAATGAGCCGTCTAACGTCTTCAATGGTTAACTGTTTTTTCTCCTGTTTCTTTAATTCGATTTCCAGAGAAACATAATTACTTCTCTCTGATTGTGTAAACTTGGGAGAAGATAAACTTCCAGACAGTTCCTTTATTTTGTCTGGGTTGTTTCCATCGTTAAGAGTTGCAGTGTCTATAAAACGGCTGTTTCTGGACAGATGAAACAGTAGTTTATAACCTGTTTCTGTGCTACTAAAATCAATTGCATCAAGGGTAATCCCTAGCTTTGAGGAATAGTAATTGATAATAGAATTACCTACCCTTGCAGCTTCTGATGTACCTACAAACTGTAAAGGCTTGCTCAATTCATGTAATTTACCATTGAGTGAGATTATCTCGTTTTGCAACTGTGCTAATTCTTGGGACTGGTTTAAACCGTCGTTTACTACTTCCGAGAAATCATTTTTATAGGCAGATATTACCCCATCAGCTACTTGGCTAAATTCTTCCTGAATCGCTTTTAAATTCTTAGTGTAATAGTCTTTGATTGCTGCTATCTTTTCGTTGTATTCATCCAACGAGATAACATTACTTAACTGTTTTTGAAGTTTCTCTACTGCCAATTTATAGAGCCGTGCTTTTAATCCAATCCCTTTGGTAAGTATCTGGTGTTGTACTGCGATACACGCGCTAATTAATTCCTCATTGGTTAACTGGGAGTTATCAGAGATTACACCAATCTGAGCGTTAATACTAACAACGTCTTGGTTAAATTCTTGCACTAATGAATTAACATCAATCCCAAATTTTTTAATTAAATAAGGTAACAGGTTGTTTACTTGACTTTGAACATCCTTTAAACTGTCTCTCAAGGTTTCAACGGCTGCATTAAAGTTAACATCCTGGACATCATTTAACTGTTGCTTGGTGCTTTTCAATTCTGCGGTTAATCTGCCTAAGTCATGGGATAAATTAACCATTGATTCAGCATAATTATCTCTATCTCTTGTTGCCTCTGCTAGTTCCTGGTGTTTGTCTTGTAGTAGCTTAGAAAAATGATTAGTCTCGCTTTTTAATGATTCAATCTCACCCAAAAACTTTTTACACTTCCTATTACTCACCTTCTGGCTTGCTTGAATAGCCAGAGATGAACTAGCCAAGCTACCTAAACCAGCACTAATCAGGAATTGGGAGAATTGATTATATGGGGTGAATAGTGCAACGAAACCAGTGAAACTTACACCCAAGCTACCAACTACAAAACTATTCCTTAGTATTTGAAAGTTCATTTTATCTATCCAATTAATATAAAAGGGTGAAGTTATCACCCTGTTTAAATACTTTTAATCAATACTTTCTGATTCGCTCTCAATTGCTCCTATCTTGGCATCAAGTTGGAATTTAGCCAGTTCTACTTGTGCAATCCTGGACTCAATTAATGATAGTTTGGCTTTCCAGTAAGCTTGTCTTAGTGGTGTTTCTGATTTTAATCCTTGTAGCTCAATGTTTTGGTGGGTGAGTTTTTCTTGTGTCTGGTAAAGCTTAGATTGTGCAATTTGGAGGTTAACACCTGCTTTTTGAAAGTCCACTATCTTAGCTTGGGTGTTTATGCCGTCTGTTTGATAAACAATGTTAGCTTGGTTCATCTTTTCACTGAGAGAACCAGTTTTATAAACATCAGTATTTAGTTGGAGATTTGCACCAATTAACCGCAGTGTTTCCCTTTTTTCACTAATACTCTGAATCGCTTTATCAGCATCTACTTTGGTAACTCTGGGTAAGTTGGAGGAATCAGAAAATAAATCTTTGGCTAGATAATCATCTGGGTTAAAAACTAACGTTTGATGATTATTTTCAGTTGGACTATGTGGGTTATTCTTAGTCTGTTCTGAAGACACCCCAACAGAATTTCTCAGTTTATCTTGTGTTGTTTGTAGCTTGGTTTTGGGCATAGAATTGAGGAGTAAATGAGACACGTCTTATTGTGGGGATATCTGGCAGATATCCCTTTTATTCTCTGGAGAAATGAATCAAGATTAATTTGCTGTATCTAACTATCTCTTGGCTTCTATTGCTGCCATTTCTTCAGAGTATTGAATATTAACAATTGCTTCCCATACTTCTGATAATGCCTGAATCGCATCACCCAAAGTTAAATCATTGGTGGTGTCAAAGTATTGTGACTGTTGTAATTTTTGGTATTGTTCCGAGGCTAAAACCATCTTGAGTGTTTCTTCTGTGCCTCTAAGAATGGTTTTGATTTGCTCAGTGCTGAGGTTAGCCATAAGGTAAAATCCTGGTGTAAATAATCTTAATGCTGCCTTGCTTCTCTAGTAAGGCAGTTTCATTAGTGGGTGTTGCAGTAGTCGCCACAGAGTAGGGTGTTAATAGCGATTGCTAAGAAGTTGTTTACACGGTCAAATATCAAAATCATCTGTATCATCCTCAAGTGGGGTAAACAGTTGCGCTAGACCTTCTAGGGTGGCGTTGAGCGCGTCAAAAATGAACAATGGGTTAATTCTCAACTTAGGCTTAGTTGCTTTCCCAGTTCGTCACACAGACCCTTGATTTCTTCTGATAGCGCGGTTGGTAACTCTGGTAAGTCTGGACTAGCAACTGCACTACCAAAACCACGTAAAGCATCAAATACTTGGTGTCTGGTATCTATCCGGCTTTCTTGTAGTTGCTTTACTAGTTGGGCATCACGGGCCTGTTTATTTTGGGTAATTTGTTGGTTTCTGAATTGAAGGATTAGATCCGCCAACTGAACATCTTCTTTAACTGTGGCTATCAGTTCATCTAGCGCGGCTGGAAGATTTGGCCCGTTGGCAGATTGCTGAGGTTGGGAAGTTGGGACAGATGGTGTAGATGCCACTATGTCAGAATTTTGGGGCTTTTGAGGCTGTTCTGTGGCTGTTCCTTGTGCTGGCTGTAACTCTTGCTGGCTAAGGTTTTCAGGATTTTGTGAGGTTTGGGGTAGTGCTTTAGATGTGGCTTGCAGTGTAGCTATCACCATATCTTTTTGGGCTTCTGCGATCGCTTTCACCGTGTCAAAGTCATCGGGTCTAATTTCCATCAAAGCCAGTCTAAAGGCTTGTTCTGTAACGCTTTCAGCTTTGCAGATATCAGTAATTGGTATCAGTCCTGTTGTTGCTGATGTGGTTTTTCTGCGTCGTGTGGTTGCTGGCATGGGTTTTAAGCTCCAATTTTTGGTGTTACTTGATTTTGGGCTTTCTGGAATTGGTATCTAGAGAAATCTTGAGGATTTTTGAGTATGTAATGTTTCACTCGTTCACTACGGCGTAATTGCGCCATTAACCGTCCTATTCTGCCTATAATCCAGCATTGATAAGGACTAAGGGGGCTTTCTCGGTCGTAGCTGCCATCATGGGTCTTGGGGTATGCGTCCCGAAAACTGGGCAGTCTCCAAAATGCGATGTTTTCCCAGATAACGAGAGTTGAACGTGCTACCCCTAGCAGTTGGGCTAGATGGGTTTTAGTGCAAGGAAAATCTAAAAAAATATCAAAATCTGTGGAATGCTTGCAGCGTCTTGGTTTCATCTTTCATACAGAAATAAATTTGAATGGGTGTAATATCACGCTTAATCGGTATATGGTCAGATAGGAATCAGTAGGGGTATCAGTATCTGTGTAGCCTTAAAATGCTGTGTATATTGCTGGGTAAGGCTTTTGGCTTGTCGTTGGTTACTTATCGGTGGCTGAATATTGGCTGATTAAGTGCTTATGATGTTATAGTAATTTTGTCACGCCAAAATGTCAACACGATAAACGGTGAACACGATAAATAGAGTAAAATTCTCTATATATTTATCGGTGTTATTGATATGGATAAAAGGCGTGACCCCAATTACAAACAAATTAGCGGACATATCCCCCTAGAGCTATACAAACAATTCAAAACCGTTTGCTTTAGCAGAGATATTAAGCAAAGTGAAGCTATAGAAATTGCTGTAAGTAATTGGGTAAATGGGGACTGTGAATCCCAAAACCAGAAAGCCAGTTAGAGCGATCGCTAACCACAAAAGCAAAAAAGAGGCATCATGACCAATTCACAACCAGAGATAACCGCAAGGCTGGATGATATTGACCAACGTTTAGACCAACTAGGGGATGAAATTGATTTAGTCCGCACCATTCAAGAGGGTGTAAGACGTGAAACCCGTTCTAACAGTCAGGCCCTCGCCAGATTAGAGAGGACAGTTACCAACTTGGCTGATATTGCCCGGTTACACCAGCAAGCCCTGAGACAGTCTGAGATACAATTTCAGGAGTTTCAAAGAAATAACCAAGAGTTTCAGCGGACAACTAACGCTGCACTAGAACGAATTGATAGGGTTTTAGATTACCTAATCAGGCAATCAGGACAAAGTGAAAGTTAGACCAACCAACAATTATCTTTGATTGAATAAAGTCTATGGTATGTATAGATATTTGTCTATAACAAGAAGCGCAACAATAAACCATAGAGTTTTGTCTATGGTTAGGATAAGTTTTTACATGGGGATATCCCAGGCTGTAAATTTTATACAGTCTTCAAAAAACCATGTTATTAATAGATTATTGGCTTTTTTGATTACTAGAATATTAGCTAAAAAAAAGCTAATGCCCGCAGCCTCTTTTTTACAGTATCTTTCGTTGTTGAGGAAAGATTACCGGACTAGGTTTATCAGACCTGAGTCAGAAGTCAACAAACACTAGACTTCAATTCAAAAGTTATAAAATCTTTCCACAATCATATCACGCTGTTCTAACTTGTGTCAGGTTGTTCTAAGTTTTTTCAGGTAAAAAACTTGAAACAGTAAATAGATACTTAAAAAAAATAGGAAGTGCGGGCTGTTCAAAGATTAAGAGGAGGACAGCCCTTCATGTCTACAACTATATCACTAGATAGTAATATTTTCAAGAGGGTTTTTCCCAAATACCCAGAGTCTAGAGCGTGTAACAGTTGCAAGGTAGTTAACCCAGGTTGGTACTTGGAGGAACGGCAAAATAAAACCCCACACGCCGCTAACCTTAAATGTTGCCAATGTGGCGCTGTTAACGGGTACGCTTCACAGCCAAAGTGGGAAGCAGTTAAATTATATGTGAACAGAAAAGGGGAGGCTGCGTAGTCATGAGGCGACTAACCATATCCTCCCGATCTAATCCTTGCCCCATCTGTGGGGATGATTCTGGCAAGTGCCGGACTTTAGAAAACGAAAATATCCTTTGCATGATTGAGCGACAGCCCAAAGGAACTAATATCAACGGCTATATCGCTGGGATTGAGAAAGAAGAATGGCAATTCTTTAATCTGGTAGACGCTGACAAAGAAGCTATCAGGGAAAAATGGGAGCAGGTCAAGAGAGAGAGAGAAGCCAAAAAGCAAGCCGCTATGGCTGGTGAATTATCTCTCTCTGAGAGACATCACTATAATTTGCAGCTAATATCAGAACTCTCTCTATCTGATGAACATAGACAACTGCTGAGAGATAGAGGCTTGAATGATTCTCAGATAGACGCGCTAGGCTATCGTTCTATAAATGTTTATCAAAAACTAAATAAACATTACCCTGACAACTTCCCTGGTTACAATCCGGTAGCAAGAAATTTAACTAACGCTATTGCGGGCATATTATGCCCTATTTGGACATTAAACCAGATATCAGGTTTTGAGATTAGAAAAGATGTTGCTGATGTCAATGGTGGCAGATATAGGGCTTTATCAAGCTCAAAATATACTAGCTATCATCTTTATGGCGAGATTCCCATAGCAATATTGATAGGCAAAAATGAAGCCAAAAAGCCTGGTTATGTATCTGAAGGCAAAGGACTAAAACCAGTAGTAGCTGCTATTAAGCATAATATTCCTGTGATTGGGAATGGACGCTATATGCAATCATCCCCAAATCATGCTGCTAAATATTTACCAGTTCTCAGAGAAAAAACAAATAATCAGATTGTGCTTTGTCCAGATGCAGGAGACATCATTAATGATAGAGTCTGGCAAAAATGGTTATCTGAGTATGAATTTTATGTTAATAATGGTTTTGAGGTTTCCTTTGCTTGGTGGGGGCAAGATTCTAAGGAACATAATGATATTGATGAAATAGAGAATCTTAATAATGTTAGTTATTTAACATTAGAACAAATCAAATTAGTAGCATTAAACTACGAAAAAACTAAACAGGAACAGATTAACGATATTAACTTTAAAAACTGGTTGAAATCCAGATATTTTAAAGCTATTCGTAAAGTCCATCAAGAGCAATTCCAATTCCCAGAAGATACCCCTAAGCATAACGCTATCATTGCGGTTAAGAGTGGACTGGGTACTGGCAAAACAGCAGCAATGCTAGGAGAAATACAAAAAATACTTGCTCTAAAAGGTTTGGGATCAGATGTTATTGGCTATCGTAATAATTTACTTTTCCAAACTGGTAAGAGAGGTACTAAGAAATTTATTAAAATCTCTCATATCAATGAAGATGGGGTAGTTACTGATAGCCAAGAAATTAGCTTAATGTGTTGCATTAATTCAGCGCATAAACTATCTGGGATGTTTAAGGGTAGAGACATTTACTTTGATGAGATAGAATCAGTAATTAAACATTTGATAGATGGTGGCACTTTCTCAAATAGTGAACAAAAAAGAGCTATGAATATCTTTGAGGAGGCAGTAAGAGAAGCTAACAGAGTATTTTTACTAGATGGAAACTTAACCACTGCTACGGTTAATTTTATTCATTCATTTGCACCAGATAAAGAGCTTTTTACAATTGAAAATACCAAGAAGATAGCACCCCATAACATCTTCTTTGTTGATGGGGGTGAGGTTGATGAAAATGGCGAGTTTAAGCTAAAGCCACGCTCAAAATCACATTTAATAACACATTTATCTAGTAGTGATACAATCCCATTTATCGCTACTGATAGTAAAAAATTTGCTCACGAATTGCAAGAGTATTTAATTCGTGCCGGGAAAGTAGGTATTGTAATTAGTGCTGATACTGTGCATGAAAAATATGCTAAGGAATTTTTAGAAGACCCCAATCTTTATATCAGAAATATTAAGCCACAATTCGTAATTATTACCCCATCTTGTGAGTCAGGAGTGAGCATTACAGAAAAATATTTTACGGCTAAATATACATTTTTCTGTGGTGTACTGGGTACAAGTTCACAACATCAAATGATGTTTAGATTGAGAGACAATACCATTAATCACTATGTGTATTGTCCTGAAAGTTCCCTAATTAGGGATAATTCCATACCAATGGGTTACACACAAAAAGCCATACAAAATGCACTCTTAGACCGCATTACATTGTCTAGCTTAATGTGTATCGAAAATGCTTCATTTACTGAAGCCAAGGACATTATTATCAATGCTTTGGAGCAAATGAAGAATGATAAATGGTTTGATTATTCTTGTAAACTATGGGGACTTGCTAATTTTGAAAGGCAGAATTTAAGACGTTGTTTAGCTGACTCTTTAATAAAAGCAGGACATAATGTAGCTTTTGATAAATGGGGCATTAATAGTGGTATTGATTCTTTAATGGGAGAAATTAAAGAGGAATTGTTAGATAAAGAAGCTGAACTACAATATCTAGCTGTTCCTTATGAAAGCATGGAAGAATGTAAAGAATATGAAAATAAAGAAAAGAAAGAAGGCATCTCACCTGAGACTAGGAGACGGATTTTAAAAACTAAATTGTTGTTGGAAACATTACCAGGAATAGATAAAGAAGAATGTTATGGTTTAGAACTGTTCCAACGTAAACTTAAAATCCGTGGCTATATTGGCAATAATCAAAATTTTGCTAGGTTAGTTAATTTTGAGGTTAACCAGAAAAAATTTGAAGAGGACTGGTACTTTAAAACCACATCTGAAAAAAGTTTTATAGGTGAACTCATACACACCTACAAATACACCAAAATAGCAGCATTACACGAATTAAAAATTTTGGAATTGATACAAGAGGATAAGGAATTTACCAAAGACTCACCAGAGTTATTACAACTTTTTGATAAAGTTAACAACTCTAAAGACCTACTAACCAAGCTAAACATCAATAAGCGCAAGGTTACTGAGTCTCGTAAAGAGGTTATGGAGTTGTTCAAGCAATTACTGGGGATGATTGGACTTGAGTTAGGCAAGGCTGTTAAGAAACTTGATGTTAACAACAAACGAACCAACCACTATAAGATTGATTGGGATAAGTTTAACGACCCGATACGTCAAGCAATCGTTAACATTACCACTATCAAAGATAACGAATGGTTAGAGACTCACCAAATTATCCCTTGGGTGAATGAAAACAGCACTGATATAGAAATAGTCCGATTAAAGGAACAGTTCAGAAGTGCGATCGCTTCTCAGGATTATTCAATTTATAGTCATGCTGTTAATGAGTTGAATAGTGCTAAATATCCAGATAGTCCCAACGGTAGAACCATTGAACAGGTAGAGAAGAATACAAGAATTGACCACATTATTAATACAGCTTGGCAACAATTACAACCCAGTGAGCAGCAAGCTATCAGAGATTTGAAGCCAGCTTACAGCAACTTCATGGATGAGATTGACAACCAAGTAGTGATGAGTAATCCTAGCTTCTCAAGTTTGTACAACTACCACAAAGAGCAAAATACATTGAAGCTATGGGAGCTAAGACTAAAAGCAGCATTAGAGATTGGTAAGAATTTCTTTATCGCTCTAAATATTAAATTCTTTAGTGATTATCCTTTAAAAGATTGTGAGGAGGATGTAAGGGTATTTGAGGCTTATGAAAAAGCAGAATTTCAATATTTAGCAGCATAAGCAATAATTCTGCCAATATGGGGGAAACTATGGAGGAATTAGCCATGAGAGATTATGTTCATCAAATAAGGGCAGAACTCAAAGAAACTTGGCAAGAATTAATACCTTTCTAGGAAAATTTAGCAGCTTTTACAGCAAGCTAAAGCTTCCAGATAAAGCAAATAGAGCAATGGTTAAGGCTAATTTTGCAAGGGATAAATTAAATAAGCTAGAAAGCAAGAATGCAAAAGTTTAGGCATTAATTTTTTAATGTCATAAAATAGGCATAAGCGAGAAATATTCTAATTTTTATGACATTTTATGCCACGAACCAAAACCACTGAAAAATTACAGACTTTTGAGCTATTCCGTAAAGGTATAAAAATAAAAGATATTGAAAATACGTCTTCTGTGTCAAGAAAGACTCTTTATAGGTGGTGGGATGAGTTCAATAGCAACAATGAACCAACTACCCAAGAGACTAAAGAAGACGTTATAGAAGCCCAAATAGAGGCAGTTAAAGAAGCCTCTAGTCAAGCAGTAGAAGGTAAAGATATTAGTCCTGTTGACTGGGTTAATTTTGCCAGTGAGCAATCATTAGAAGGATGTATCTGTAATGGTCTGATCAGAAAAAAATTATCACAACTGATGTTAAACGAACTTGAGAAAGAGCCGGATATTAATTTTCGCGCTATTTCTGCTTTGAGCAGTTCAATCAATATTCATAGTCGGCTTGAAAGAGAGTATGGAATGTTTGACCTTGTATTAAATCCTCAAAAAGCTATAGCAACAGTCGAGAAAAATGGCTACGTCATAAATAACCCAACCAAAACGGAAACCAGAGAAGACTTCGATTTTAGAAATATGACTCCAGAAGAATTAGCAAGAGAATACAAGCAGATACTAGAGGCTATTTAAAATAGAGATTACACGTCTGCCTTTTGTAAAGTTTTGATGTAGCAAGTTAGAGTCAGTTTATTTTTGGGATTTCTAAATATAGGAACTTTCAAAAGAGATTTTTACAGTGTTGAAAAAATTAAGCGTGTCTATAGCCATTGTTTTAAGCTTGTCTACCACAGTCTTAGCTCAATCTGAACGGTATGTACAGGTTGGTACTGACAGCGATGGCGATGCGTATCTGTTAGACACCAAAAACATGGGGAAAGCCGACCCTCCTTTTGGACAGGTAATTAAACTGTATCAAACCAAAAATGATTTAATGCTTGAGCATTTACTTAATGCTGGATGTGGAGATGAAAGGCTTTGGATCGCTGGTATGAGAGTTTACGGACGCAATGGTGTTAAGTTGAGTGAGAAGAAAAGCGGACAGGAAATTCCTGCTCGCGGTGATAGCCCTGGTGCTACAGCCATGAAATATTATTGCCACAGTATCGGCGCTCGCGGTTGGTAACGCCGTTAACACGGATACTTTTAAGCGATCGCCCTCTTCCCTCTCCATCCCCTATTCCAACCCATTACAGGAGTAGGGTTTATTTTTACCAATTTAAGCGTACCCTATCCGTAAGCTTAAATAGATTAATATAAACCAGGGGGGTATTTTATCCGTACATTGTTTTACGTCCGCAGTTGGGTGAGGCTATAGAGAGAGGGTAACTGCGGACGCAGGGTTAAAAGCTTGTGTGGTAAGGCTTTTAGAGGTTTTGAAAAGGTTACGTCCGCAGAGCATTTTTAAGCTAAAAATCAACTGCTGACGTAAAATTGATAGCTAAGATTAGTGTAAAAAATAACATTGCTAAATTTTGAGAAGAAACCGTTTTAGGCAACCCGCGCGATAGCGCGTAGTAGCCTGCTATGGTACGCAGTATAGTAAGTCTTAGATTATGACTAGATAGTTATAAAGTAATAGATGGTTGGTGATTGGGGACTGGTGAAGATGGGAAAATGCCATCGCCTGTTTTTGGAAATGTGGCATGTGGGAAAAATGCAGCCGGAGAAATTGACACGGGAAAAATTAGCGGATGCCTATACAAGAGGGTATGGGAAAGTGAGGACACAGGCATCTATATACAAGACGACTTAACGCAGTCATGAGTAGGCAAGACCTCTAAGCATGACTATACAAGAGGGTGTGACACAGGTATCTATGCACAAGAGGAATTAACCACAGATACCTATCACCATACAAAAGGGTTCATCTATGCACAATGGGAGTTGAACGCAGATACGCATAACTATACAAGAGGGATTGACCGCAGGTATAGGTAGACAAGAGGGACGGTATCTATATACAACAGGGTATAACAGCAGATACTCATCCCTATACAAGAGAGTAAAGCAATGGATAAACACAGACGCGACTCATCTATGCACGAGAGGGTTCATATAGTCCTTGCTTTCATTCCTTGTTCTCATGAGAACAAGGAATGAAAG
>NZ_JACJTT010000061.1 GCF_014698825.1 Richelia sinica FACHB-800 | reverse complement strand
GTTATGTTCATTGGCTTGAGGAGATAATGTTATGTTGACTATTTTAGGCTTTTTAGAGCTACTCTATCTAAAGATGTAAAGTTTTGTATCGACATTCAACATTTCTGGTCCTGATGGTAAACCTGGCAGTCCCACTCAAACCGAAATTTCAGGTAAAATTAACGGCTGGACTAAAAAGGGTGAAGTTGAATCTTTTAAACTTTTAGGAGAAGACAAGAAGATTTATGAAGTAATTATACCTGACAATATTTTCAATAAAATCCCCGATGCGCCTAATCCTATTTCCATACAAGGTAAAAATGTCAAAATCATTAATATTAAACCCAAAAAACAAGGAGGAATAAATCAATTAACAATTACAGAACCTAATCAGTTTATTGTACTTAAAGATGAACAATCTAATAATGTTCCTAAATCCTCTAATCTCACTTACCAAGTCAAACAAATTAATGATGGTGATACAATCGCCGTTACTGATACATCCAATCAAGAAATCAGAGTCAGATTTGCTTGTGTAGATACAGCCGAAACGCCTAAATCTGAATCAGACAATAATACTAATAACCCGACTGACAAGAATCAGTTTTCATGGGGGAATAAAGCTAAAGAACGTCTAGAATCTATTATCAAAGTTGGTGATCAGGTCAAACTAAATATTGTAGATACTGACCGTTTCGGTCGCAAGGTTGCTGAGGTACGTTTACTTGATGGGACTTTTGTACAGCAGATATTAGTCAAAGAAGGACTAGCAATGGTTTATCGTCAATATCTAAAAAACTGTGCTAGTGCCTCCATCGTAGAACAAGCTGAAGCTGAAGCTAAACAACAGCGTTTAAATATTTGGGGGGACTCACAATTTACTGCTCCTTGGGATTGGCGATCAACAAAGCGATCGCAATCGCAGAAAAAATCCTCAAACCAAATCTAAATTAAAAATATCGTAACCACCAATGTCTAAACTACCATTTACCGTTACTGCATTAGTACCCGTACTACTAATTTCACAATTACAGCAAGATACAGCATTTACAGGTCAACAACTAAATCAACAGGGGATGTTAGCGGTTAACTGGGTGCAACAATCTGGAGAATACAGGGCTTTAACTTATCAGGCATTCAATATCGCTAAACTCACTTTTGATACTGCTAAATCAAAAAACATTTCTCGTCCTGCCATTATCGTTGATATTGATGAAACAGTTCTTGATAATAGCCCCTATCAAGCAGGGTTATTAGATAGTAATAAGGGTTATGAAACTACTACCTGGAATCAATGGATTAAAGCAGAAAAAGCTAAAGCTGTACCAGGAGCAGTAGAATTTGTAAATTATGTTAATAACAATGGGGGTAAATTATTCTTTATTTCTAATCGCACTACTAAAAGTGTAAAAACTTCTAAAATCAATGATTTGGAAATATCTACTATCAATAATTTAAAAGCAGTAGGATTTACAGGAGTTAATGAAAATACTGTATTACTCAAAGGAGAGTTTACCAAAATCATTAATGGTAAAGAAGATAATTCTAAACAATGGCGAGTAGACGCTGTAAAAAATGGCAGTGCAGATAAAACAAAATATACAGTAGTTGCCTTGATTGGGGACAATCTGAATGACTTTGATGAAACCATAGGCAAGACTAATCAAGAACGACGTGATTTTACAGATAAGTATCGTCATGCTTACGGGATGTTGAATGTTAATAAAGGAATAATTGAACCTGCTTATATTGCTATACCTAATCCTATGTATGGCAACTGGGAAACAGGAATGTATAACCCCAAAGCATTTAATAAACAAAGTGCTTTTGATCTGACACCAGTCCAAAGAAACCAACAACGCCGGGAATCTTTAACTCGCTGGGTGTCTCAGTAATCAATTATGCTCTCACCAAATTCTTAGAGGAAACCATGAAAACCATTTTAAAAACCACAACATTAGCAGTGACTACAGTATTGTTACAAACAACTGAATTACTTAAATAATCAAGATAAATTATTGATTTTATTATGCTGATTATTTAGGCGTTCGCCTCCGGCGGGCGCTCCGCGCCATCGCCATTTCCAAAACACTCCCAAATTCTTAGAGGAAAACATGAACTTAAAACGATTATTATTAACCGCAGCGATAACCACCGCTTGTATTGTCAGCACCAACTTACAAGCCAAAGCCGATACATACCGTGCCGGAAAATTCACAGTTAATATCCTATACGAAGAAAGTACAGTCTATGTTGGCTGTGATGATAAAGGCCAGTGCATCAGATTAGAAGACGGTACAGGATGGCGTGATCAGGGTTATCGGGGTACTACATGGGTAAACGGGGATTATTATTACTCGGTGTCCTGGAAGGAAAACTCTAATGAAGGAATGTACTTAACCATTGTTCACAACAATAAACAAATATTACGTGAAAAAATGGTAGCAATTGCAGAAAACCTACCTAAAGTTGATTTGAAATGGGCTACCTGGTGTGATGTGGTCAATATTAAAACTGGACAGTTGGCACTGCGATTTAAACCCAACGGTAAATCTAGGGCTGGTTTAAATAATGGCAATCATGTTTTACTACATAAACAACAAGGTATCTGGGCTTATGTAACTGTGTTTAAAGGACCGAATAAAAAAGTTGAAGGGTTGCAAGGTTGGGTAAATTCTAATTATCTTACTTGCACTCAAGAACCGATTGATTAATTTTGAAGATTATTGAGGAAACCCCATGAAAAACATCTTAGTAAAGACCACAACATTAGCAGTGATTACAGTTTTGTCTTTAAGTTGGTGCAAGCAAGCATCAGCACAATTTCCTTCTGAAATACCATCTAGTAATAGAATTCGTTCAGTTAGTCAAGCTAAAAATGCAATTATTGAGAGATTAAACCCTCCGAGTTTTTGTGATACGAAAGGATGTCTTGCTCCACTATCTATTCAAATTTGTGAAATCGTAGGAAATCTTAACACACGAGTTAATGGAAAAATTATTGGTAAACCTCTAAAAAGTAAACGCCCTCTCAAAATAACATCACGAGAATTAGCTTTAATGAAGAAAATTTGGTCACAATGTAAGACTGTTAAAGCTGAAACCGTTTTTATAGGTGTTCCAGGGCAAGTAACTATTTATAGCCCATCTTGTGAATCAAGTAATCAAATTCTCAAAGAGCTAGATTTAAAAGAAAGAATGTATCGATGCAATTATTAATCAGTGGTTAAAAATTATCAGACAGGAGCTAGCTTAATGAAAGTCAGAATATTATCACAAGCACAGCGTTCGCTATTTATCTTGGGACTCAGTTTGATGACTTTAGGTGCTAACGAATTATCGGCATTAGCATCAGCACGTTCCGGCGATTCAGAATTTACTATCAAATCTAATATTCCGAGGGAAAATACTGATTTAATTATTACTTTAAAAGCAAAGAATAATAGGAAAACAAATTCAGCTTTAATATCAGCAATTAAAAATTCTGTCGGTAATCATGTACGTGATTTTTTTCACGAAATTGAATACTTTACTGCGGAGGTAGATTTAAACAATGATAAAATAAAGGAAGTTATTGTTTACACCGGTGGCCCTCACTGTGGAGCTTGGGAATGTCCAGTTTATATCTTCAAGAAAAGTGGTAGTGGATATCGTCTGATAGGGAAAACAGGTGCTGCTTCTAATGAAGCACAAATAGCTGTACTAAAAAACAGAAGCAATGGTTGGCTCAACCTGGCAACTTTACTCTATCATTCGGGAGAGATGAAATTTATTTGGAAGTTACACAAATTTGATGGTTCACAATATTACAACACCTTTGAAAATTTAACTTCTACACCATCTCAGATTATTATGCGTCCTAATCGTGGTTCTGGAATAAATCTTGCAAAACCAAATATCAAGAAAAACTAACGGCTTCCTATTCTTCAAAGAAAGTCAAAAACGCAATAGCTTCGCTCTCTTCGAGTCCCGTCAGGGATACACCGTAGGCATCGTTAATCACAATTCAGCAAATACAGTTTTGGAAGTTGTACTACATTCCGTTATTGAGGGAAAACAAGGATAAGAGTGTTCACTACACACATTGTAATTTTGTAATTTTAAATTATTGGGGAGGAATAATATGAAATGTAGTAAATCAATATTAATCATCGGTTTAGCATTAAGTACAGGATTAATGTTTGCTGATAATATTACTGATGCTCAAACAAATAATGCTCAAAAGATCAAGTCAGTTTCAGAAGTTAAAAATGATCTTCGTGAATATATTAAAATATCAAGTGATGGAACGGGATGTGCTGGACCTTGTGAAGTAACTCGTGAATTAAGTATATGTAGTTTAGTAGAAGACCTGGATATACGAGTTAGAGGAAAAATTTCTGGTATCGTTCCTAAGAGCAAACATTCATTATTGAGGATTTCTAAGTTTGATTTACAGACCATGAGATTAATTTACAAATCCTGTGAACCTGTGGCAACAGAAGATTTACCACCATATATCAAAATTGAACCAGGTTATAAGTATAAAAGGTTTAGTCCTAATACTCAAGAACTGAGAGAGATTAAAAAGAGATTAGGTTTAAAGTAAAGATAACTCTTACTCGCAACGAAATAGTGACGTAAATAGAAATTTACAATTCTTAAAAGCCAATCCGCGCTGCTTTGTGCGCTCCTAAATGACATTAACTTTCATTCTGAATAAACTATGCGATTATTTAACATTTGTTTGAGTTTAACAATCATGGGTATAACTTCATCGTTTTTTACACAGGAAGTTTATGCTCAGACATGGCATGATACCCCATGCGTATTAGGAAATAGCAAAAAATCCCAGATGTGCAAAGAAACGAAAAGTGAGGCTACTTTACAAGGAATAAAAGGATGGCTACATACATACACTTTTCCTAACGGCAAGAAGTTCTATTGGTTTTATGGCAACCAAAGTATATTGTGTAAATGGCAAGATACTTATGTCAAAGAACATGGTAAAAAATCCTGGATGGTAGTCAATCCTTATTGTGGTGATGAATGGATAGATGTTGTAACGCCTTCTGGGAGTAGATTATTTAAATTAGAACCGCCCTAATTATTCCAAAAATCACAGGAATTGCACCTAAACACAGATGTCTAACATAAAATTCATTCAGTTATTAGAGGAAACCCCAACTCACAATTTCTATGGCCACACTAATTCCTTCATTCAATAGCTGCTCAATGAGAATGACCCCTGGCGAGAGGAGGTTAGCGCAGCGCATGGAGGAAAAACTAGATGATGATTACCTGCTTTGGTACGACGTACCAGTGGGTAAAAAGCAGTTACACCCGGATTTCATAGTTTTACATCCCAGCAGGGGTTTATTTATTCTGGAGGTGAAAGATTGGAAACTGGACACCATTCAAACTGTTAATCCTTCCACATTTACCATAATTACTGATAATGGATTCAAGGAAGTTCAAAATCCGCTACAGCAAGCCAGAGACTACGCCCTAGCAGTCAACAAGATGCTAGAAAAAGACCCTGCCCTGGTGGAGCAAGAAGGAGATTATCAAGGTAAATTAATTATCCCCTATGGTTATGGTGTAGTTTTAACTAACATCACCCGCAAAGACTTTAATAATAGCGAACTCACCGCAGTTTTTGAGGAACATTTAATTATATGCAAAGATGAGATGTTACCGAGTACCGATGCAGGGGAATTTCAGCAACGACTTTGGGATTTGTCGGCATACAATTTTGGTAACAGACTCACTAGCAACCAAATAGATAGAATTCGCTGGCATATCTTCCCAGATTTACGCATCACTGCCAAACAATTATCTTTATTCGATATAGACACCACCACCGAAGAACCAGCGCAGCCGCAAATCCCTGACATTCTAAAAATCATGGACTTGCAACAGGAACAGTTAGCCCGCAGTTTAGGTGATGGACATCGGTTAATTCATGGTGTGGCGGGTTCCGGTAAAACCATGATTTTAGGTTTTCGCTGTCAGCATCTTGCACAGTTTGGTAATAAACCTATTTTGGTACTGTGCTTTAACGTCTCCCTTGCTGCCAAACTCAGACAAATGATTGTAGATAAAGGTCTGGGGCAGCGGGTGATAGTGAGACACTTTCATGGCTGGTGTATGGATCAGCTGAAAAAATACCGCATCCCTAGACCAAATCCCAAAGAATACCAAGGTGAAGCTTACATAGAAGAATTAGTGAATCGGGTCATCCTTGCGGTTGACGCTCAAACAATACCCGCCGGAACTTACGACGCGGTAATGCTAGATGAAGGCCACGACTTTAAAGCAGAGTGGTTAAAATTGGTTGCACAGATGGTCAACCCAGAAACTAACTCACTGCTTATCTTGTATGACGATGCCCAAAATCTCTACGGCGAAAAACGCGACAAGAAATTTAGCTTTAAGAGTGTAGGCATTCAGGCACAGGGGCGCACCACTATACTCAAACTCAATTACCGCAACACAGAACAGGTGTTAGGGGTAGCCTACGAATTTGCTAAGGAAGTGATGCAACCTACCACCGGAGAGGATGACCAAGTGGTATTGGTAGAACCTGCCAGTGCGGGCCGCCAGGGAGCAATGCCAGATTTAATTAAACTCCCCAGTTTTCAACAGGAAGTAAAATACTTAGCCCAGCGACTGCAACAATTACATGAACGGGGTACACCCTGGAATGACATAGCAATTATTTATCGCTTCAAATTCATGGGCGATCGCTTCTTCCAAGACTTCCAAACAATGCAGATTCCCATCGAGTGGGTGAACGCCAATAATGATAGTCGCAATTATAATCCTGCTGAAGAAAGTATAAAACTTTTAACCATGCACTCCAGCAAGGGGTTAGAGTTTCCAATAGTATGTGTTCCCGGCCTTGGCTATATGCCCAAAGAAAACCAAGAGATAGCAGACGAGGCGCGATTAATGTATGTGGCAATGACCAGGGCTATTGACCAACTAATTATTACCTGTCATCGGTCATCAGAATTTACCAACCGTGTTAAGTCAGCATTATCAAAAGTTGCAGGGTAATTTGTGCTTTGAACCCTAAGTTGGCCGAAAAATGAATCATAACCTGACCAGAAGTTTACGTAATTTCAAGGCTTTCAAACAATCAAAATCTCATGTTGTGAATCAAATAATGACCGCAAGTTTAAACGGCTTTAACTAAGTAAAAATGATAATCACGCGCGTTGGAGGTATTTGCGCGATGCACAAATACTCCCTTCTATCCTCTGTACGATAATCATTACCAAATAAATTACCCATATATGAAAACTGAACCATATATTGGCTACCTAGTTTGTGAACCATAAAGTGGCAATAACTGCCATTTTAGGTTTCAAATCACAGAAACTAACAGTTAAACAATATTCCAATCACCATACTTAATTTTTTAATTTTCAATAATTTGCTGTAAACAAGTATTTTTTTGTAAAAAATGTCTGCCATAAATTAAGTATTACTGAAATTTTGTAAGCGGAAGTGTTTTTGCCGGGTAACTATTTTACGCTTAAGTAAGGTTAATCATCCACTGAAGGATTTATGTCCCCTCGGCATCTAGAGAGACTATTGCACATTGATTTATTGCTGAGAACTACACAGCAACCAACAACTTTAACCCTTGCTAAACAGGTAGAAGTTAGTGAGCGCACTATTCGGAGCGACTTGGCTTTTCTACGCGATCGCTTCAATGCACCTTTAGAATTTAGTCGGAGTAAAGGTCATCACTACACTGACCCAGAGTGGCGACTACCTAGTATTTCTCTATCTCAAGGAGAATTATTTGCTTTGACATTGGGTGCAAGAATGTTACAAGCTTATGCTGGTTCTGCTTATATTAATGATTTACGCTCCGCAATTGTGCGATTGAGTGAAAGATTACCAAAACAGACATGGGTTGATTTGCAGCAAATAGCTGATGAAAGAATCCTTTTTACTTCTGGGGCAGAAACTTATCTCGATCCGCAAATTTGGGGTCAGTTAGTTGAGGCCTGTCATAATTCTAGGCAAGTTAGTATTCATTATTACACAGCTAGTCGCAATGCAAGTTCTAATAGAGTTATAGACCCTTATTTACTGCATATTTATAGAGGTACTAATCCTTATGTTATTGGCTTTTGTCATCAGAGACAGGCTATGCGCTGGTTTCGTGTAGATAGAATCAGGAAATTGCAACTATTAGATAGCAAGTTTATTCGAGATCCAACTTTTAATCCTAAAGAATATTTGGAGAAGATTTTTCAGGCAGAAGTCGGTAATGGAAATCCCAGACTTGTGGCCATTTGGTTTGATGCTGCTACTGCTCCCTATATACGAGAACGACGCTGGCATTCTACTCAAGAAATTAAGGAACATCCTGATGGTTCTATTACTTTGCAAATGCAGGTAACTGGTTTAAATGAGTTGAAAAGATGGGTGTTGGGGTATGGCAAAGGTGCAGTAGTAAAAGAACCACCAGAGTTGGTGGCTTTGGTGAAGGGGGAAGTTGAGGAAATGAGTAAACATTATGAACTATGAGGAGTGGAGATCATGTCAAATCATTATATAATAAGGGTTAGAGAATCTATGATGTCATTATTATTGGCGTTGATCACTGAGTTTCGATATAAATCGGGGTTCTTACTCAATCATCCTTTGATGCTCTTAAGCGATTGTGTAATGACAACCAGGTTCTCAATGTATTTAAGTTTTTGTTTATGTAGTCAAGGCTCAAATCGAGTTCCAATAAGGCTTCTCGTTTTCAATTAGGATATTTCGATGTGAGTATCTATAATATTAGGGGTGTGGGGTAAAATAAAAATAACCACTAGCAATGTAGGTTTTAGCATCATGCCTAAAAACTTCGTAAAAAAACTGGAAGCAACTTCGCACCGTCAGCTTTCTATATTCGATTTACCATACCATTATAGAAATCTAACTACTGGTGAAGTTTGTCAAAAATTAAGCATAAGTCCTTCAAAATTACATAAGCTGTGTAGTATCAAGCAATTTTGTCAGATAAATAACTACACCATACTGCATCAAGGACATAACTCTTGGGAACTCATTAAAACTTAATAGCTTATTGAATATAAAAATCAGCACAGGTTTAATAATGCTGATTCACATGACCTGTGATGCCATAAGGCGAAAAGTATTAATATTAACAAAACATGAGTGTGACTTATGAACAAAATTATTAACCTTGTATTTCCTGTACAGGGGACGAAACTTCATGCTGATCATAACCATAGACTTTTAGGGAGTATTTCAGAAAAGATTCCTCAATTACATAATCTTGAAGGATTAGCAATTAATACAATTTCAGGTATTCCAGATAAACAAGGAACAATAGCTTTAACTTCTAGTTCACGGCTTTATTTACGACTTCCTGTAGAGGCGATCGCCCTAGTTTATCCCCTAGTTGGACAAACTTTAACTATTGGAGAATATCAAATTAAATTGGGAAATCCTGAATTACAAACTCTTCAAAGTTGTGAATCATTAAAGTCCCGCTTAGTTACTATTAAAGGTTATACTGAACCTATGTCTTTTTTAGAAGCAGCTAATCGGCAGTTACAGGCTTTAGAAATTCAAGCAAATATTGGTATTCCTGCGAATGAAGAAGGAGAACCTAAGCGTTTAACCCTTAAAATCAATAAACCTGATCAAAAAAGAAGCTATACGATTGTAGGTTTTAGTGTGGTGGTTTCTGATTTAACAAAAAAAGATTCGATTAAGTTACAAATTCATGGTTTAGGAGGAAAACGCCGTTTGGGATGTGGTGTTTTTTATCCCAATATTCAAGTTAAAAAAGGTTATCAGGGAGAAAAGGATAATGCAACCGCATCTCTTAGCTAAGAGTCCGATTCCCAATCGTGATCCTTTAACTTTGGAACAGCATCTTAAAGATACTGAAAAAGCTGCTTTGGCGATATTCAAAGATAGAGTGCTTAGGAATTGGTGTCGCTTTTTTAAGGTTCAAGATTCTGAGCAATTTCTGGTACATATACGAGTTGCATCTCTATTTCATGATATCGGTAAAGCTAATGAAGAATTTGATGCTTTAATTAAAGGAAAAAAGCTGAAGCAATCTTTACGCCATGAATGGATTAGTGCCTTAATTCTTCACTTTCCTACAGTTCGTAAATGGTTAGAACCTAGTGGACTGGATTTAAAAGTAATAACTGCTGCTGTATTATGTCATCATTTACAAGCATCACCTCATGAAAGAGGCTATGTAAAACCTTTTGGGCAATCACGCACTCTTATTCAAGAAATCCAACTCTATTTAGAACATCCTCAAATAGAAGTAATTTTGGCAGAAATTGGAGAACTTGTTAATCTCAAAGGAACTCCTAAACTTCCTCATAAATGGATGAGTAAAGACAAATTGTGGCAATCAGTTTATGAAAGTGTTAGAGATGCTGCTGATGATTTGAATTACGAAATTGAGGAGAACCCTGAACGTCGTGCTTTACTATTAGCCGTTAAATCAGGTTTAATAGCTGCTGATTCAGTGGCATCAGGAATTTTTCGGGTTCAAAGTTCTGATGCTATTAATCAATGGGTGACAGAAACCTTGCACAGAGAACCAGTGACAGCAGAGGAAGTTGATAACAAAATTCTTAAACCTCGCTATCAGCAAATTGAACAAAAGACAGGTAAACCTTTTGAGCTAAAAGAATTTCAGGAAAAGGCAACTGAATTAAATTCACGTCTGCTATTACTTAGTGGGTGTGGAACAGGTAAAACCATATTTGCTTATAAATGGCAGCAAGGCATTCTCAAACATTATCAAGTTGGCCATGTAATTTTTTTATATCCTACAAGGGGAACAGCTACCGAGGGGTTTAAAGATTATGTGTCATGGTGTCCTGAGTCCGATGCGAGCTTATTAACAGGAACAGCACCTTATGAACTCAAAGCAATGTCCGAAAATCCTTCTGAATCAACAAAAGATAAAGACTTTACTACAGATGAGCGTCTTTATGCTTTGGGATTTTGGGGTAAGCGTTTCTTCTCAGCAACAGTTGATCAGTTTCTCTCATTTTTAACCCATAGTTATACAGGGTTGGTGTTGTTACCAGTTTTAGCAGATTCAGTGGTAGTGATTGATGAAGTTCACAGTTTTTCTCGCAAAATGTTTAATTCTTTAATAAGTTTTTTAGAACATTTTGATATTCCTGTTTTATGTATGACAGCAACATTATCCACATCACGAAAGAAGGCTCTAACTTTAAATTTAGAACAAAAACAGAAAGGATTAGGATTATTTGTGTTTCCAACTGAAGATAGGTCTGAGCTTAAAGAATTAGAGGAGGCAGAAAAACGAGATAGATATAAAATTCACTATTGTGATCAAAATACAGCAAATACTAAGGCTACCTCTGCTTTTCAACAAGGTAAACGGGTTCTTTGGGTGGTGAATACGGTTGATAGATGTCGTCAAAAAGCTATTGAATTAGAAGATATTTTAGGAAAGGATGCTAAAATTTTAACTTACCATAGTCGTTTCACTTTAGAACATCGAAAAAAAAGGCATCAAGAGACAGTTAATGCTTTTCAATCACAGAAAGAAAGTGTTATTGCTGTTACCACTCAAGTCTGTGAGATGTCCTTAGATTTAGATGCAGATGTCCTGATCACAGAATTAGCACCAATTTCTGCATTAGTCCAACGTTTTGGAAGGTCAAACCGTCATGGATTAATTGAATATTCTGATATCTGGATATATGAACCAGAAGATGTAAAACCTTATAACAAAGAAGAAATTAAAAGTGCCAAAGATTTTATCAATGATGTTCTAGGTATAGCTTCTCAAAAACAATTAGCTGAAAAACTTGAAAAACACTCACCTCCAGAAGTAAATATAGAGGGTTATAGTAGTTTTATTGAGGCTGGATATTGGGCAACTTCCGAACCTTTTCGAGAAACCGATGATTATTCGGTTAATGCTGTTTTAGATATTGATGCTGAAAAGTTTTTAAAACTGAGAGAAGCTAAAAATCCAGATGCCGAAGGTTATATTTTACCCATTCCGAAAAAATTAGCTCAGTTTAACACAGAAAATCGTCCAGATGAATTACCTAAATATTTAGCGATCGCAGATAGTAAACTTTATTGCGAAAAACGAGGATTTGGACAATGAAAAATCAAGATGTTATTGAACTATATTATCAATTAGCTGAACTTCCTTCCTCCCAACATCGAGCCGGACTCGCAGGATTAGTTTTAATGATTCAAGAACTATCTAAACAGGCTTGGTTTGAAGAAAGAACAGGCTCAATTATCGAGTTAAGTCATCTTGATCAATATGGAGCTAAGTTAAGCGTAAATTTGGAAGGACTAAAATCTTTATTTGATTTTACTTATCAATCATTTAAAGAAGAAAGAGGTACAGCTACAAAAATAAAAGATTATGAACGTATTGAGGAGATAGAAACAACTGATAAAAAAGGTAGAGCCACAACACAAAAAATGTACTATTATTCAGTCATTGTTCCTCAAGGTGCATTTTTATCATATTGGGATGAGTCAGACGAAGACATCAATAAAGGATTATGGATCAAACTCTGGCGTGATATGCTATGGAATATTGTTAGAGGAGTTCCTGCTACTCGCAATCCTTTTAATAACAGATGTGATGGACAAACTTACATTCAAGATTCTGAAAAAATTTGGAAAGACCTGAATCAGCCTGATAAGACAATAGGACAGTCAGGAAATTATTATTTAGGTGCAATGGCAACAACAGCAGATAATATTCCTACTCAGGATATGATTCGTTATCAATTTCTCTTACATTTTGCGCCTTTCGTTTTCCAAATTTACCGACCTTCTACGATTAATAAAGATGGTAAACGTGAATTTAGTAGCTATGCTATTGTTATTCCTGACGTAGCTGATTTAAAGCGATTTTGTCATAACTTACCCAGAGTTTTAAAAGAGAGAGATAACACAAAATTGGGATATTTACCCCGTGAATGCGTAATTGATTTAGCTGAAGAGGGTGCTTTAGATATTTTTCTTCTGCAAGATAGAATAGCTCGTAAAACAGGAGAGCAAAGCATTAGAAAATCTATTTTAGGTGCTGAAATTTTTCATGCTGAAAAGTCAGGTAACAGTATTAAATTTCAATCAATTAGTTATATCGAACCTATTTTAGAAATTACAGATCGCTATGCCCAGATCAAAGATAATTACTGGTGTCCTTGGTTTCGCAAGCAAAGATTGCTGAATTTATTAAGTTTTTATCTTAATCCTAATAACTCTGATGAAGAACCAACAGAAACTCTTCCCTGGATTGGCTTTGATGAACTTTTAAGTCGTATTCCTCGCAAATGGTTTGAAGACCCTTATTTCAGTCATGATGCTCGTCAATTATTCAATATTGAAATATTACAAAATCAAGGAGAAATTACAATGAATGCACAATCCAGCACTATTCGCAAATATGCTGAAATTGTTTATCAAGTTTGTCAATCTTATGTATTAGGAAAACTTAAATCAAAGCATGGACTAGAATGGAAAGAATATCAAGGAAATCCTAAGAAAGAAAAAGAATATCATGAGAAGAAAACTAAAATAGCTAATGAAGCTTTTTTAGCTGTGCGCTCTCGCACGGAATCCCAATCCTTCATTGATTATTTTGTTTCAACTCTTTATCCTTTTGTTAAAAAAAATGAATTTGCTCAATTCGCTGATGATTTATTTAATAAAACTGATGAAATTAGAGCATTAACCTTATTAGCTCTTTCTAGCCAGTTTTCTACTAGCAATAAAGAAGATTCTGAAGACAAAGCTGCTTAAAAAATTCTCTTCCTTTGATGCCATTAGGTGAAAATTTATTCAACAGAAATAGGAAATAATGAATCATGACTAACAATCAAACTAAGCTCAATCTTTTCGCTACTGTTCTTACCTATCCTGCTCCTGCTGGTAATTATCGTGGTGAATCTGAAGAAAATAGAACAGTTTTACAAAAAATTGTCAAACAAGGTCAAAAATATGCGGTGATCAGTCCAGAATCTATCCGCAATGCAATTAGAGAAAGTCTAATTTTACTCAAACAACCGAATAACCGTACTCGTTTACATAATGAAGATCAGTTAGCAGTTGAATTTAAAGAATATCCTAATCCTGCCAAATATGCTGATGACTTTTTATTCGGTTACATGGTAGCACAAACGAATGATGTGAAAAAGATGAGGGAACAATCTTTACCACCTAAAAGAGATAGTATTTTTCGTTGTAACATGGCAGTTGCTTTGAGTCCCTATAAATATGATGCTGTTTTTCATCAATCACCTTTGAATGCTGGTCAAAGTCCTTGGAAAAATGCCTCTACTTCTGCTTTATTGCATAGAGAAGTAACACATACAGCATTTCAATATCCTTTTGCTTTATCTCAACTAGATTGTTTAGAAAAACCAGAATGGGTAAGAGCTTTATTACAAGCGATCGCACAACTCAATGGTGTAGCAGGAGGACACGCTAGAGCATATTATGAATTTGCACCTTGTTCTGTAGTTGCACGTTTAACTCCTAAATTAGTAGCAGGTTATAAAACCTATGGATTTGAAGAGGATGGTAGTTTTCCTGAATTAAATCGGTTATGTCAACGAGATTCTTCAGGTTGCGATTTACCAGGAGATGAATTTTGGATTGGTGGTGAAATTGTGCGTCAGATGAATGAAGCTGAAATTTCTAGATTAACTAATGCGGGTGTTCACTTATTCAAAAATCCTGAACAATTATTTGATCAATTAGCAAATGAATTTTTAGGAGGTAATGCTAGTGTTTCTGCTGCTTGAAGCTCCTTTTGCCTCTTTTAGACCTTTTCAGTCTGGTTCATATCGTTCCACAACACCTGTACCATCTCCATCAACTGTTTACGGTATTTTGCTAAATTTAGCAGGGATTGAACAAAGAACTGCAACTGACAAACCTATTACTTTAATTAGGGATGATTTACCGGAAATAGAAATTGCTATTGGTGTTCCCCATTATCCCGAAAAACCTAAATCAGAAATTGCTGTTTTATCTCAACAACTTCATAATTATCCTGTCGGTGCATCAGGAAAAGAATTAGCTCAAAAAACCTATGGTAATAAATACTGGATTGCACCTGTGCGTAGAGAGGTGATTGTTAATCTAAAGCTGGTTGTGGGAGTGAAAACAGATAAATCTTTGTGCGATCGCATTGTTCAAGGACTGAATGGAGAACTCAATGAACCACGTTATGGACTTCCTTTTGCTGGAGATAATAACTTTTTATTTGATAATATTCAAGTCCTAGAAAAACCTCCTTGTACAAGATGGTATTGTCTTTTAGAAGATAATACTCGTCCCAATAGAGGAATTTGCCGACTTACAACTTGGATTAATCGAGCAGATAACACAAAAACTCAAATTCGAGTCTTTTATCCAGCAGATAATTTTGTACTGGAACCGCCGGAATCTGCTTGGTCAAAATTACCACATTAAGTTGATTTGAATAATAATATTCCTTTCTTTGTGAGAATATTCAGATCAGCATCAAACCGAACCTTGAAAATTTAATAATCTTATTTTCAACTAGGAAACGTTTCTGCCTACTTCACCAACTAGATTAATAGCAAGGTAACACACAAGTAAACATTTGTAATACCATGCAAGCTATTGATTTAGAATTAGAAGCTCTGACAAAACCAGTTTCTGAAACTGTGCGTGTTTCTGCCCTTCATGCCCTAGCTTACTGTCCGCGTTTATTTTACCTAGAAGAAGTTGAGGAACTTTACACCCAAGACGCTGCGGTATTTGCTGGACGCAGACTGCACACAGAAATCGAAAAACAGGAAGATGAGGAATGGGAGGAATTATTTCTTGAAAGTGAAGAGTTAGGTTTACGTGGGCGGCTGGATGCCCTTCGCACCCGTGATGGGCAAACTATACCCTACGAGCATAAACGTGGTCGTTGTCATCGAGATGAAAACAAACAACCTCAAGCATGGGAAAGCGACAAGTTACAAATCCTCGCTTATGCCTGTCTCCTAGAATCAGCTTTGGGAATTACGGTCAAAGAAGGTCGTATTCGTTATCATGCTGATAATGTACTGGTTCATGTACCACTGGATGATTCAGGCAGGGAAACTGTTCGCCAAGCAATCCAGCAAGCACGCACTCTGAGAAAATCAGCATACAGGCCACCAGTAACAGATAACGAGCGATTATGCACCCGTTGTTCTTTAGCTCCTGTTTGCTTACCAGAAGAAGCTAGGCTTGCCCATGATAGAGAATGGCAACCAATTCGCCTATTTCCAGAAGATGATGAACGCTTGGTAATTCATATTTTAGAACCAGGTACATTAGTGGGGAGAACGGGAGAACAAATAAAAATTGCTCGTCGTGGTCAACCTGTGGAAAACATTCCGGCTCGTCAGATAGGACAGTTGGTATTACACAGTTTTTCACAAATTTCTACTCAGGCATTACATTTTTGTGCTGACCAAGATATAGGAATACATTTTGTTTCTGGTGGTGGTCGCTATCTTGGTAGTTTTGATAACCGCAATGGCAGTATTCAACGGCGTATTCGTCAGTATGCTGCATTAATTAACCCTGATACATGTCTGGAATTAGCACGTAAACTGGTGCTTTGTCGTGGTCAAGGTCAACGCAAATTTTTAATGCGTGGCACTAGGGGAAAAACTCAAGTACCTGAGAATTTAGAGAAAGCGATGCCTTCGGCGAGCGCAGCTATCGGCCAAATGAAAGCTGTCCTCAAACAAGTTCCTCAAGCTAAATCCTTAGAGTCGCTCTTGGGACTAGAGGGAAATATTGCTGCCTTGTATTTTAGTGCTTTACCTTGCTTAATTTCTCAAGATGTAGCTAGAGAACTGCATTTTAATGGTAGAAACCGCCGTCCTCCTAAAGATAGATTCAATGCTTTACTCAGTTTTGGTTATGCTTTGGTACTCAAAGATGTAATGAATGCAATTTTGAGTGTTGGTTTAGAACCAGCATTAGGTTTTTATCATCAACCTCGTTCACAAGCTGCACCTCTAGCCTTGGATTTGTTGGAAATTTTCAGAGTACCTTTGGTTGATATGACAGTAATATCTTCAATTAATCGGGGTCAGTGGAATCCCCAAGAAGATTTTGATATTAGAGGTCAACAGGTATGGTTAAGTGAAACTGGCAAGCAAAAGTTTGTTGAACTGTATGAGCGTCGTAAACAAGAAAGTTGGAAGCATCCAGCTACAGGTTATTCCCTCACCTATCGCCGTTTATTTGAATTGGAGGTGCGACTACTAGAAAAAGAATGGAGTGGCGAAGCTGGGTTGTTTGGTCATCTAATATTACGGTGATATGTAACAATGGCAGAACACAAAAATTGTTACCTCATTTGTTACGACATCCGTAACCCAAAACGCTGGCGTAAAGCGTATAAATTACTGGAAGGCTATGGTGAAAGAATCCAATACTCAATTTTCCGGTCTTGGTTGAGTATGCGATCGCGGGAAAAGCTACGTTGGGAATTAGAGCAAATATTAACGGCTGAAGATAGTTTACTGCTGATTCGTCTTTCTAATCAGTGTGTAACTGACATACCAAAATATAATCGTCCTAATGCTTGGTCATTCCCAGAGGAAACTTACAAAATCTTGTAATGCAAGAATATCCGGTTGTTAGTTCTCAGGACACAATAAAAAACCTGGAAAGTCTTTTAGGATATCCTGTTGAGGATTTTGGGAACACAAAGAGGTGCTTGTATTTATTCTGAAAGCTAGTCATTGCAAGCGATTGATGGCAGATAATTCGCATTGAAAATCCAATTTAGGTAAAAAGTTACCGAACTTTTTGCATTCAAGGGCAAGATGCTTGTAATATGCAAACTGAATAGCTTTCTGATGTAGGTTTCAGCTAATGCCGTGAAGTAACCTATGATGCCGTGAGGCGTTGAGCACGTAAATCCGGCTTTAGGAAATTAAGTTTGGCGATTCGTGAAGTAACCTATGATGCCGTGAGGCGTTGAGCACCTTAAGGATTTTAAAGATATTGCCGATGAAAGCCGTGAAGTAACCTATGATGCCGTGAGGCGTTGAGCACAAGTTTAAAAAGGAGTAGAGTAATGGCAAGTATTGTGAAGTAACCTATGATGCCGTGAGGCGTTGAGCACTTACCTACAATCTCTTTACTCTCAGGTACTCTGCTAGTGAAGTAACCTATGATGCCGTGAGGCGTTGAGCACTATATTCTTCTGGGGTTAAGTTTGGCATTCTGTCTGGTGAAGTAACCTATGATGCCGTGAGGCGTTGAGCACAGTTTGATTAGCTCTATAGCTTTAGAAAGTGAACAGGTGAAGTAACCTATGATGCCGTGAGGCGTTGAGCACTAGTAGAATCTTTAATTTATTAGACATCTCCGAAAAAGAATGAAATTATGATATAACCAGATAAAATAGCGTATCTACCCTGGTATTATGAGCAACATAGTCGAGTATATTCATAACAATCCTGAAGAATCTCAAAGATTATTAGGACTGCATTATGAACAGTTAAAACAACTTA
>NZ_JACJTT010000060.1 GCF_014698825.1 Richelia sinica FACHB-800 | reverse complement strand
CAAGGACGTTCTGTTATTGACTTTTTTGACCAAGCTATCAAAGCAATGGTTAACCCTGCTGTGCAGACTCCTTCTTTAATTCCTCACATTTAGACCTGAATCCTTACATTGAAGATTTAGAAATTGAATCTAGCTCTTATATTTATCTTGCCCATGAACTAGGGCTAAAGTTGGAACTTTACCTAAACTGTGCGCTCAACGATGCTGTCACTTTATTTAGTATTTTTAACGGTACTCTAGAATATGAAATTGAAGACGACGAAGTTAGTAATACTGCTTTATGTCTGAATCAGTACATTGATACCATTATCAAACTTGACATTGTTCCACAATTCAAGCAAACTCTTCAAGAACTGAAGGAGCTATTGCCTGATTGGATGGATACTTGGGAAATATATTATCAGGAATGGTGGCAAGTTGAAGGTCAATCTTGGATTGAAAAAATGAGAGATGCAACTATAAAGTATAGTAATATAGGTCACGATTGGAAATTTAGTGATAAGCAAAAAAAGCTACTCAAGCAGTATTATGATGCCAATATGCTGCTTTTAGATTGTCTGAACCAAAGTAAAGTATCTCCCGAAGTTCGCTCACTTATCGAAGACAACCTATTTTTACCCCTTGATTCATCACCCAACTAAATACTCACGAATTACCCTTAGCATACTTGCACGACCTTTACTATTAACTAAAAGAATCGGCGCAAGCTGTGATGGACGATGGGCTTCAATAAAACCTGTGGCGGCGTGTTTGGCACTAGCTGTTACCATGACAACAATATCAGAATTTCTTACCCACTGACGCAGCCTATCATTACCCCCTTTATCATGGCTGAGGTAAACTGTAACCTCTTGGCAAGCAGCTTCCAAAATGCTTTTCACCCTTAAGGCTGCGGATTCTGTCAAGGTGTAAATTAAAATAGATTTCCCCTTGAGTTTTTGGAAGATATTCGCTTCAACCTCAATACTTGGTTCTACCAAACTTGCTTGTTCACCGAGTAAATTTGGCAGTGATGCTTGCAAGTTAAGGTCTTTCACCAGAGAGCGAAAAATCCCCCATTGAGTCTCGTCAATACGTCCGGCAAAGCGGCGCAGACTTTCAGCAACCGTAAATAATAACTGTTCGCGCCTCTGGGGGGCTGCACATGGGTACAATACGAGTAGGTCAAGCAGGTCAAGCATCCAGTCAACCTTTTTCGGGGAGTTGTAGCGATGCCAGAGTTCCCAAGCATGGTCTAGAATTGCGCTATATATGCCTGCGTCAATTCCCAAAGTTAAAAGCGCGATCGCTAAATCATTGAACAAAATCAAATCAGCATCTCCACCGTGGGTACTAATAACTAGCAATATTAGTAACGAGTGGTAAAGAATCAAAAATTCGCTACGGGGAAATTGCTCATCTTTTTGAAAAAATGCTAACAAGTGGGGAAGGGCATTGTGCAGCACAGACTCAGCTTTTGAGCCGACTTGATCTAACAATTGGTCAAACTCTGCTACTGCTTGCGGCTGTGTCAGCAAACTGGTGACATCCCACTCAGCAGAACCTTGGTATGCAGTATGTAAGGCTCGTTCCCAATTTGGGTCTTTGTCCAACTGTAATAACCACTCTAGCCAATTGGTTGGGACAGTTTCGGCTGTTGGGGTGTCTGTTGGTGTATCTTCTTGACTTCCCGACAATTGGGTAAGAAAATTTCGGTTCCAACGTACCTTAAGCAAGGCTGTTTGCTCGTCATCAGTCAGTGCATCAAAGGCTTGCAATGCAGCTTTTTCTACTGCCAAGGTTCCCAATTCGTAAGCACATTGCAAGAGTAAGCGAACTTTCTCTTTCGATGAGGGCGCATCACAGAGTAATGAAAAGGCTTGGTCAAAGTCTCCATCCTTGCATAGCTGTTCAGCTCGTTGCAATTCCCCAGCATCCCACTCTATATGCTTTTCTAACTCAGGAGGGACAATATCAGGTAGGAGCGCAGCTAACTTTTGTAGATAGTGGCGATCGCTCTCCTCCACTCCTGGAATTGCCAGCAGTTCGTCACGGAGGGCAGGTTGTGGTGATTCTCCACCAACAGCCAGTAGCATAAATAATTTCAACACTTCTGGGAGCTTACTACCAGCACGCACCGCGAAAAGATTACTGTAACGGGGGAAAATGACTTCTCGGAAATAGGCTACAGCACTGGTGAGGGCGTTATTTTCTTCAAAATGTTGCAGATGGGTGCGGTACACTGCCTGAAGTAAAGCTTGGGTAACAGCAAAGGATCGGCGAACCTGTAAGAGATTAGTCGATTCTAGAAGGTTAAGTAACTCATTCCATTGCTGTAGTTCTGCTAAGAGTTGTACCCGCAAAAATAAGAGATTAAGGGCATCTAGGCGATGCTGGTCTAGGAGGTATTGCAGGGATTTTTCGGCTGAAACGCGATCACCGGCTTGCAGTGCCATGTAAAAGTCCCGCAGTACCCGACCCGTAGGCAGAGGAATTTCTACCACCCGCTTGAGGCGGCGATCGCTTACTCGGCGCATCTGTTCTAAAGCTTCCCAAATCACTGTCGCCTGTCCAGTTAATTTGACGGCTGCACCGCCTGTAAATTCGTGAATTGCTAATTCTACAGGGTCTTGCAGGTTGAGTTGCGATCGTTGTCCCCGGAATGTAGAGTAGGTGGGGCCAACGAATGCCATCAATTCTTCACTCAATGAGCGTAATTGGCGTTGGCTTTGGGCTATGCCATACCAATCTACACCTCCTTCACGCCAACGGGGAAGAACAGTAGGTTGAGGTTCAGCTTGGGTCAGTCGTTCCACCCAAGGGCGAATTTTAGCATGGTTGCCTTCGCCACGTTCAATTTTGCCCAGGTCTAATTGATTACCTGCACCAAAGAACTGCTCTAGGAAACGGCGGACATCGGTATTGCTTGGATTACTCATGGCGCTACTGCCCCCAACGGTGAGCAAAAATTACCTGTTGTTCGGCGATCGTTTCTGGGGATGTGTCATAAATGACTGCTTCCTCATTAACTGTAATACCGTTGTAGGTAAAATTCATCGAACCCGCCAGATAATACCCGCCTCCCAGGATACCTTTTGCGTGTAATTCTTCAGTAATGTGAATGTGGCAGTTTGTGCTGTTATTTCTAACCTTGAGTGCTGACAGAAAAGTATGGTTGTGGGAGTCGGGACGGGTGGCGATGTGTATAGTTGTTCCCTGTGTCGCTAGGGTAGTGAGGACTTGGGAAAGAGGAATATGGGAACGACTCCAAGCTGGTTCTAGGCAAAGGAAGGTGTTAGCAGTGTTATCAATAACAGGTATGTCAGATAGCCAGGGGGAAACCAGCCAGATACATTGACTAGGATTAATGAGTTCGGCGACGAAAATAGTTTGGAGTAAGTCAGGGATTTGGCGGGAACTTAGCCGCGAGTGGATATAGCGGGAAGGCATTTAATGTTATTCAATTTGAGCAGATTCTTGTTGTAAATTTTGGCACGAGCGCAAATATTCTAGAATCAGCAAGCGTAAGTAATCTAGCATTCTAATATAAACTTTTATTTGCTTGTAGTCTCCATTCTTTACAAAGTAAAATTGAGCAATAGCTGGAACATCAAAGACGTGCATAGTTTGCAATCGCTCAATTGCTTGCTGTTCGTTTTCAATCCTACCCCTTGCCTGAATTTGACTGGCATAGCCTCGGATATCCACTGTTAACAGTTCGATTTCCTCTAAAACAGTAAATTCTTCATCAGAAACTGGTGATAGAGAAGCTAATTTTTTTCGTTCTTCTTTGGTGTTTTTATAATCTTCAGTTAACTGCTGTAATAGATGAGCGATGTAGTTTTTCGTAATTTCAGGGTTTTGAGTATTGAGCGTTGCTTTAGTCATCATTCTGATACCAGAAGGTATTAAGGATGAGGGTTGAACCATCAATTCAGTAGTCATTGTGTGTTCACAGTGTCTTTGGCTCTATTGTGCCTCAATTAATCGATGATTTTGGCGGTGTGGATGAGTGTGATTGCATAAGATATCCGCTAGCATAACTCCCAGACCTTTTATATGCAGCAAGGTGCTGATGATGTTATCGATAGCGAGGAGGATGTCGAATATCCAGGAAAAGACGAGCCACACGTATTGGTTATGAGTAATAAGTTTGACAACAAAAATTGTTTGAAGTGAGTCGTTATTGGGCGGAAGCTTAGGCGGGAGTGGATATAGCGAGAGGTATTTAAGAACTAAGACAAGCTTAGAGATGTCATAATCAAATTGTTGCCCTCTTTAAGTTTCGTTGCAAATATGGATAATGTAGTGTACTCAAAATAGGCAAAAAGGTAAAGGAAAATGAATAGGGATGAACAAGATTACAAAAATATCATCGTAACTGATGAGGACACGATTGAAGAAGACAGTGGTAGTAGCGGTGGTTTGTATCCTTATGATCCAACTGAAGCAGATATAGATATTAGAGAAGACTCTCAAACTATCTTTGAGTTAATGAGGAAATATGATAATCGCAAACTTATCATTGACCCAGATTTTCAACGCAATGTAGTTTGGAGACCGGAGCAAAAAAGTCAGTTTATAGAATCTGTTATACTTAATTTCCCCTTACCTCCTTGGTATGTTAATCAAACTACAGATGGTAAGTACATTATTGTAGATGGTTTGCAGCGTACTACTACTCTGCATGAATTTGTCAATGATAAGTTTATATTAACAGGTTTAGAAGCTTTAACTCAACTGAATGGTTATAACTTCTCGGAACTAAAAGAGTTGCCAGGAGATTATCAAACCAAAATAGAAGACAAGAAATTAAATATATACGTTATTAGGCCCTCTGTACCAGTTAAAGTAGTATACGACATTTTTAATAGAATTAATACTAAAGGGACACAGCTTGAACGTCAAGAAGTTAGAAATTGTATTTTCTCTGGTAAATCGACTAAACTTTTAAAAGAATTATCAGAGCAAGAGTATTTTAAAAAAGCTATTGATAATGGAATATCACCCAAAAGGATGAAAGATAGAGAGGTGATTTTGCGCTATTTAGCATTTAAAATTTTTGATTATGAAAAAGATTATCAGGGCGATTTAAGTAATTTTGTTGAAAGTGCGATGAAAATAATTAATTTGATGTCTGATGAAAAAATAAGCGAATTAAAGAGGGATTTTGAACGGGTGATGAAGAAAAGTTTTGATTTTTTCGGCAATAAGAATTTTCGTTTACCATCTAGAGAAAACAGGGGAAGAATAAATATTGCTATTTTTGAATCAGTCTCTTATTTTTTCTCTGTCAATAGTGATGAATTTTTAGATTCAAATAAAGAACGTATTAAAACAAATTTTAATAAATTATTAGAAAATGAAGATTATTTGGAATCAATTAGATATGCTACAAGCAGTAAATCTAGGGTTTTAATTAGGTTTAAACTAGCACAATCAATTTTAGGAAATATAGATTAATGCTAACTAAAATAGAATTAGAAAATTTTAAATGTTTTAAGGGGAGAGTTGTTTTTCCTCTAAGACAAATCAACTTGCTGACTGGTATTAATGGCAATGGTAAATCAACTCTTCTTCAGTCTTTGCTTTTAATGAGGCAATCTATTGAACATAACGCTACAACTTCTCAAATTATCCTAAATGGTAAATGCATTAACTTAAACAGCTTTAATGATATTAGAAATACAAATAATTCAAGAAAGGAAGATATTGTATTTAAATATTTTTATATGAATAAATTATATGAAAAAGATGTTTTGTTACTTAACAATCCAGAATTGGAAGAAAAGAATGATGAATATATAAAAAATACAGGTTTTATAGAGTATTGTTTATCCGAGAATTTAGAAGATGATATGGTAGCTCAAATAAAAAAAATAGAGTTTTTTAATGAAATAGAAATTTATCAGCATCTTCAAAATCAATTTAATAGCAAATTTTATCAAATTTATGGAAGATGCCAATCAAGATTTATAGAGATTTTCAAAAAGATATGGTTCGATTTTGAAGTATCCATACAGGATAATAAAGAAAAAAAAATAGAGATTAATGGAAGCGGAACTGTACGTGACTTGATGCCTCCGATTACTGAATTTAAATTGGATGACAAAGTAATTATTGACTCAAGCATATTACATCAGTCTATATTTAGTCGTATTCATTACATTTCTGCTGACCGTTTAGGCCCACAAGAATTTTATTTGAAGTCTACCCTAACGAGTTTTCCAAATGTAGGTGCTAAAGGGGAGTTGACAGTTAATTTATTATATAAAAAGAAAGATGATTTAGTTAATGAGAATTTATGTTTGGGGGAAGATGCAAAGACATTAGCTACACAGACAGAGGAATGGCTTAATGAAATTTTTGGCGGTGCGAAAGTAGAAATTCCTAACTCTGATAGTAATATTCTTGAACTTTTGTTTAACACTAATAAATCAAAAGACCGTTTTAAACCAGCTAATGTTGGATTTGGATACCATTGTATTTTGCCTATTATTGTGTCAGGTTTAATTGCTCAACCAGGTGATATACTAATTGTAGAAAATCCGGAAGCACATATACATCCAAAAGCGCAATCCCGATTAGCCCAATTTTTAGCTAGAGTTAGCAGTTGTGGCGTACAAGTTTTTATTGAATCACACAGTGACCATATTTTGAACGCTTTGCGAATCGCCGTTCTTGATACAATTGTCACTCCACAAGATTTAAGTATATTATATTTGCAGCAAAATTCGGAACAGCCAGTAGTGCAAATTCCTGTCCAACCCAATGGAGGAATTGAAGAATGGCCAGAAGGATTTTTTGACCAAATGGATAAAGATTTCTCTAGGCTTTTTGGAATGTAAGTAATGGAAATATTTATTAACGAAGTATCTTTAGAAGGGCAGTTTGTGACAGAGGTAGAGTTCCGGGATGCTATTAAAGTTTTTAACTCTATTTTTGAATTAATCAATCAAAAAATTAAAGATAAAGAACTTTATAAAGAAGATAGTAATATATATGCTAACTATGAAGCTATCAAAGGGTCTAATTTCAATGCTAGTCTTAATCAACTAAAAGATAAATCATTGAAAACTGCTTTTATTAATATCGTCTTCAATAAGTCGAACCCCAAAGAATGGCGTATATATCAGATGCATTCTTCAGAAGATTCATTTGATTGTTTAACTATTGATAATGATTATAAAGATGTTTGTGATACTTCTTTGGCAGAAGTAGCTGAACGAAAAAGTCAAAACGAAAGTAAGGAATATTTGTTAATTAATTTTATTAATTCTAGTTTTAGAATAACTCATCCACATATTAGTAGCTGTTGTTTAATTACAGTTATTAAAAATAATGTGGAAGACAATCAGATATGTATAGATGGTATTGATAGTAAACTAGCACTGGAATATTGGTTAGAAAATAAATTAAATCTAAGCTCACTAGAATATTCTTTAGATGTTACTGAACCTCCAAGAGATGAACAAACACTTTTACTAGATACAACAAGATTTCAAAAAACTTCACGAAAGTATGATGGCAGATGTATTTATTGTGAATTGCCTACAGGAATGTATTGGTATGTAGATAATTTACATTATGGTAAAGCTGCTCACTTAGAAGTTTTTGATAAAAGAGGATGTCATCTTGGGGAAGCTGACTTGCAAGGAAACATTGATACTAGTAAAAAAGATAAAAACAAAACTATTAATTTGTCCTAATAATTGCTTTCTTTTAAGTTAGTGACTTTAATATCACTGCACAGTTTCTCTGACTCGCAACTGCACTGCAAAACCAAGGAGATGTCTTTGCACACCCTCCACCGCAGGATAAACCTGCAAAAACCCAACTTCCATCGGTTCCACTGCCAAACTCAAAATCGCTGACTTTAAATCTCCTTGTGCGTCAGGACGCGCTATCAACGAAACCGATGCACCTTGCTTAAACGCATCCTCCACCTGTTCCCGCCAGTCGGGTTCATCCAACCAAACAGTGCGATCGCCCACTTGCAAAACATCCAGTAAAATTTCTCTATCAGCATCGGGAATCACAGCAAAGGGATTATAGGAAGATAAGGCACGCGATCGCACTATATTTCCCCTTGCCCACAACAGTCCATAAATCACTTGAAATCGCCAATAGGGATTAGGCTGCAATAAACCAAGATGCGACAACGCCCGATCCAATTGGTCATTATTGCTAACTACATAGGCAAAAACCCGCCCATCAATTTCGATACCTAAGCGTTGTTCTTCTGTATGCCACAAACTAATTAAATTCAACAGCAGTTGATCGGTTTCAGGGTTACTCCCTGGACGCAAAACCCTGGCGTTAATTGCACTCATCACTGGATGTATTGCCAAAATTCCCGCAGAGGACAAGACTTGATGCAAGCGCTCGCTTGCTTGTTTCAATTCACCATATCCCTGCGCTAACCGCACCTCTGCCATTGCATCAGCAACTTCCACACTGGTTTGGGTTAACTCCAGTAACCGAGTCAGTTCTGAATCCACAATCTCAAAATCCGAAGCTGCCAACGCACTCCCCGCCAACCGGAAAAAATTCGCCGGGTCAGCTGCATAACGCCGTAAAATCTCCTCAATCACCCCACCACCGCCAATGGTAGACTCAGTAATCCAGATTTCTTCGCCCTCACTCTCAACAGTTACATCTGCTGGACGCGGCCCCGGATCAATATCTAAAATCAAGTCGCCCACATCAAAATGAGGACACAACTGATTGCAAGCATCCAGCAAAGCCCCTCCCAAAGTTGCTTTGAACCGTAATGCTGCCCAAGTGTGCCATTCCTCATCCGGTTCTGACCAAAGAACTGATGCCAAGTCGTTTAAAATAATTTGAATTGTGTCCGTCCTGCAAAGTGCTAGCAATCTGTCATGTACCCTCTGCCTTTCTTGTATCTGGCCTGGTAACGACTCCTCGCCATCTTCAAGTAAGGTTTCCTTGACATCCAATGTTTGGAAGATATTGTCTAAAACCCTTGCCATTTCCTGACCCATATCTTCTTCTAAAAGAATCTCAAACGCTTCAGCCAAAGAAATTTGGTCTGTTAAGGCACGGGCAGTGAGCATTGATATGTATATTTGATAAAGCCACTCCCGTTGAAAGACATTGGTTAACTCGCACAACCGGATATCTGTCAATACTCGATGTCGGAAATAAGCTGTCCGAAAGGCGCGAATCTTATTTTGATTAAAGTCGCTAGGATTGAGGCGAAACTGAGACGGAATGCAAAAACGAAATACCAGACCATCAACGGATTGGGCAAATCCGACAGCCGTCGGACTACTGTCCTGTTTCTGGGTAAAGTGAATGGTGGTATCAAGTTCCTGGCCATTGTCGAAGCGGATGTTAGCATGGGATGCTATGGCAAACCGCCGTACCTCTACTGGTGATTGTTGACTGTGAGTAAAGCAACAAACTTCTGAGAGAATTTCGCACCACGGGGAACCTTGAGGTAGGTCGAGTTTTGTTCCAGATTCCGGTGGTATGATTTGACTACGCCATTCCAATTGAGCATTAGAGGTAATTGAAATCTTTGCTGGCACTTGAGTTGGCTTAATCGCCCAAGGACGAATGCAGCGAATATCTACAACCTCTCCATTGTGCCAAAACTGAAAATTCCCCGCTTCTTCAAATTCAGCACAATAATCTTCTACGGGTAAGTATTGTTCTCTTTGTTGTAAGTTAGGTGGGGCAATCCAGTGAGTTGCATAGATATGCTGCACTCCAAAGCGGCGCGTCGCCCTGCCTGGGGTAAAAGTTTTCAGGGCTTGGACGATGGGCATGGAGTTGACATCTGGTTCACTGTTACGCGTCTGCGCTGGTGTAGTAATTGTTACTTCTGGTAACAGCAGGTCGCTAAATAAATTCGGGGGGACAAAATCCGGTAATGGGTCGTGAGTTTGGTAGTCTTGGTCTGACTCATCTGGATGAATAGGAAGACGCTTCCATCCAGATTCTAAACGCCGTAGCAAAGTGGGAAGTACCGCCATCATTAATGACCTTGGCGGTTCCCAGAGAATTGCTTCGACCTCATCTTGAGTGAGGTGTAGTGCTGTTTGCAGATATGCAGCTAAGTTTTGTTCCCCAGCTTCCGTTTCCAGAATGTTTTTAATCAGTTTTATCTCTTGTTGCTGGCGGTTATTTGAGTATGAATACGGTTTGGCAAAGTCATTCCATACACTTCCTTTGCTAGCAGTAACTAATTGCTGTGCTACCCAATCTATGAAGGCGAATACAGCTTGAATGCGGATAACATAGCGGTTAGCAATAGGTAGAGAACGCTTTTCTAAAACGGGGTTAAACAGCATATCGTAGCCTTGATAGGCAATGCGATCGCGTCCATAATCAGAAAGTACCACCACCGTCCAAGGTCGCATAATTCTGCGTCTTCCCGCCCGCCCTTTACGCTGGAGGAAAGATGCCATATCTCGCGGTGCTTTGTGCTGAATTACACCTCCAACTTCTGGGTCATTAAATCCCACTTCCAAGGAAGCAGTAGCAACAATCACATCTGCATCTGGTGTAACTCCGGTATCTTGAGAACTGGTGCGCCCAATGGTTAAAGGTCGTTGCAAGCCGTGACCGATTTCTTCGCATAATAACCAAGATTGACCAGCTATTAGCCGTTCTCTGCTATCTGCTACACTATGCGATCGCAAAGCTGCTAATGGCTGTCTTCCCCGCAAAGGACGACCCCAACTATCCCGGCCTTCAGCATCCAAAAGGTTGTGGAATAAGCGATTGGTAACATCTAAGTCATCGGTAAAGGCGAAAACACGAGAACCATAAAAACCTTTGCTGGGGGGTTCATCAGCCGGGTCTAGTATGCGCCGTAACAAAATCGCCGTTTGAATGCTGGTAGACAATAGACTTGTCCCAGATACGGGGTCGCCTCTAAGAACTAATTGATACTCCATCCCCTCAGCAATTTGGTCTTCAGTGGGGGAAATTTCCTCAATTGAACCCGGCTTTAAACCTGTAAGTTGACAGAAGAACTCGGCTGCACTTTCTAGGGTTGCTGAAAGTCCTGTAAACTGGACTTTTTGATTAATTATTCTTTGCCAACGCCGCAGCAAGTAGGCAACTTGCGCGCCGTGAACTCCTGTATAAGTATGTACTTCATCTAACAAGACGATTTGCGGAGGTTTAGCGGACGCGATGCCGAATACATGACCATAATAGGAGTTTCCCATCGACCGATTTAACATTTCTGTAGTGGTAAAAACCAGGTCTGGGGGAGTTTTCGCCATGCGATCGCGTGTCAAAATTACTTCATCTTCCTGAATTACAGTTGCACAGGACTGATTGAGACAATGAAGTTTCTCTTTACCACCTTCCAAGTCTGCGCGTCGCCAGGACAGCGCACCCTCACATTGGGGACACTGGAGATAAGGACAAGTAAACCCACCATCCTGGGATTCCCATTTATTCTCCACATTTTCTATAGTTGCGTTGTTAGGAGTCAGTCCAAAAAACGCACCAATGAGAATTTTCCGCTTACCTTCTGCTTTCAGGACAGCATCAAGGTGGCGTGCTTCCTGATAAGTTTCCGAAAATTGGTCTTTTAATAGTTCATTGCGGGGATAAATCGCCAGTCCCTTAGTCCAATATTCCTTGTTTTTCAGCAATCCCGTAATATGGGTTAATGCTGGGAGGTAAAATGCCAACGTCTTACCTGTTCCCGTTCCCGCACAGACAATCATCCCTCGGCTTTTGGTACTGTTGAGATCCCGCAGCATTCGGCTGGTGGCGCGTAACTGGAAATCTGCAAGTTGAACTTCACCACGCGGTGGTGAATTAAGGATAGCTGCAACAGCTTTTTGTCGGATCGGAGTTAATAGTTTATCTGCATCTAGCTGTTCAATTACTGTTTCAGGTGTAATATACCTTTGAGGATAAACTCTGGGACGGATTTGTAAGCGGTAGTCAGCCACTAAAGTAGGGGCTGTTTGCCAATTATTTTTAGGGAATAGTTGACGAAGCCGCGCAAATAATCTTATGGCTTCCGCCATTCTGGTACGGAAAAGACGGCGACCTCTAAGGTTAAATTCAAATAATAATCGCCGTTCCAGCATTTCATTAATTAAATCCCACATATCGACATCAGACTCATGATTATTCAGCAAGTCTGCTGCCATTTCTGCAATTTCTTCCTCCACAAATCCCCCATCCACAATTCCCCAGGTGAGGAGTGTTATTTCCTTCATCTCTAGCAAATTTAGGAATTGTTGAATTAAGGAATTTATCGAGGCATTCATAAATATAACAATGTAGATAATTAAAAGATTGTAGTAAGGACTTTAATCCTAATAAAATGAATACAACCGCTTAATAAAAACTAATTTTTTAACATAAGTTGATGTATTTCTACTAACTTACGTATTATTCTTAATTTATCAAGGTAAGTAGATGATGAACTGATTTCTACTGGCAAATTTATGAAAATCTGCAAAAATACACGTTTATCATTAGTCTTTTTATATCTGAAACAGATTGTAACTATTATTTAATTCAAGCGAATACGTAAGGAGCTAATGAGTCCATGCTGAATTAGCCACTCTTTTACTTCTGGAGTTAAAAGGTCAATAGTTGCCCCATAAGTAGCAGCAGTTTTAAGAAAGTTTTGTACATCTTCAGGTATTTGATCTGAACTCAGAGTAGCTAAAGATTGCCGCAATTCGTCAATTAAATTATCTATTCTATTAAATTCTTCGCTATTCTTGGGAAAATCCACTCCTTGAATTTGTTTCTCTAACATATAAATTCTATGAATGGTTGGTCTAAGTGTTACCAATCCAGCAAATATTTCTAGCATTTCTTTATTAGTGCTGGGTAGATGCTGATGAAGATAACTTGTCCAAGCTTGAATCAGGCTCTGGTGAAGTAAGTTTTTCAAACTTACTATATCTCTACTAAAAGTTTTACCGTTAAAGTTATCGTTATCAATAATCCATTCAGGGTTGTTTCGGAAATTTTCTTCAGCAAGAATAACAAATTTTAACAATTTATCCAATTTTTGATTTACATCAAAATTGATAATATTTTTTTGCTTAAAAGCTCTCACAGCAATAATAAGGGGCTTAATTTCTTGAACAGCCTTTGTAATTTCTTCTTGCCTTGATGTAAAGCCTTCAATTTGGTCAGCATACTTTTTAAAATCCAATTTAATTTTAGATAAATCAATGAGTCGCTGGCATTTATCCTTTAAAGATTCACGATTATTCTGAGAAATTTGATTAACATAATTAACAGTTTCGATATTTAAATTTAAGTTTTTACTGCTATCTAATATGTCTGTCATTTCATCCTCCAAAATTAATTGTTTGTTTACCCTTGAATTTCAGTGAGCAAGCTACGCAATTCTACTAAACCATCCTGAATTGCTTCATGACTTGATTCAACTGTCGCACCGCCGGATGTTTTTAAATCATTTATCTCTTTATTTACTGCTTCGAGAGAAATATCAAGAAAATTACTTGTATTCTTGAGGAATTCTGTAGCATCTGTCATAGCTTTTTGATAATTTTCGCTCAAATACTGAAGCAGTTTACCTGTTTTAGCTTCTGAATTTTCTTGCTCTATTTGGACACGTTTCATTGTTTCTACATAGCTAGAAAATCTAGTACGGTTAAACTGTTATAAGAGTAGGGTAAGGTCATCGAAGTTCTTCCGTCCACGAAATACACCTGATCCTCTAGCTGCTTCCATTGCCTGTTTTACGATGTTAACTAAATCTTTTTTCTTAATATCTTCTCCTAATTCATATACCAGAGAATGGTACACAGAAAGTTGACGATCGCTCTCTTCTTGAAGTGCTTTGTCTAACAATTCATCTACTTGTTGACGTACCTTACACAATTCTGGAAAGTTATCACGGACATCTTCAGGAATTTGATGTTGAGGTTGCCAAAATTTACGGATTTGTTCTAAAGGCTGTATAATTTGAACAGTATCAATTATTTGAAATGTAGAACTACTGCCTTTAGTACAAGCAATTCTACTTTTGATAATTTCTAATAATGCTTTCTGATTTCTCTTGAAAACATTAAAAAGCTGTTCCCAAGCTTTCGCACGAGTTATATTTTCATTGTTAGGTAAGTCAATAAATAAAGCATTAATCAAATCTTCCAGTTTATTAGTAGAATATCCTGCCATTGTGGCTGCGATCGCTAATAACTCCACCGTTGCTGGTACTGGGTTCCAGGGTTCTCCAGATTCACGGGGATAAAGGCGAATTTGCTCTAAGACGTACTGACTCCAGCGTTCTAGATACTTGGCATAGGCGCGAAAATAGCGATCGCCATCAGGAAACTTCCAAGTTTTATAATAGCTGTATAGTAAAATACCTTGAAAAGCGAATGCAGTTTCTGTAAACTCATTTGAGTCGTTTGGGTTGAGGGGTAGTGATAAAACAACCCCAGAATAAGTCCCTCTCTTGACTTTTGGATTGTAAAAAATTACATTCCTTTGCTGAAATAGTTTACCACCGCTACCTACAAAATTACCTTTTAGTAGCATTTCTGTATCCCATTCAATTCTTTGAGTAATAGCGGGAAAGACAAACTCACGAATATCTTTAGCGATAATGTCAGGAAGAATTTCTTGATTATTCCAACTGTCGAGAGCCTTTAATTTTTTGTTCAATGTCTCTGGTAGTTCTTGTACTGTTACCAGAGTTTCACTATCAGGTTCAGGACGAGTCTTGTATGATGTTTCGGAAGCAGCAGCGCGTGGTGTACCAGCATTAACTTCTGTTTGATGAATTTTGACTCCTAATGGAGGTAAACTAAAAGCTGTATGAACTTCTGTAGATAAATCGCAAAGTTCATTACTATTAGTCCAAAGGTCTAAGAGAATTTCACGACGTTCATAATTTTGAGGGTCTTTAGCTTTAATATCTAGCTGTAATTTATTACTCAGCCTCCTCCCAAAATGTTGTTGTAGAGTTACTGAAGGGAACTGGCCATTTTGAATATCATCATCTGAATTTTCTAAAGTGTACTTAACAACATCTTTAATTAAAATTCTTGGATTAAAATCGCTAGGGTTAACTCTACTAAACATCTGTACTAAAGCGTTAGGTGTAAATGGATAAAGTCCTATTCCATTAACAGCACCAAATCCAGCATGACAAGCTTGACGATATTCACACTCTGTACAATGGCTTATCAGGGGTTCTCTTTGAAAAACCTCTTGATCATGATAATTTGCCCAATCATCAATCACTTGTTCTTCTAAACGTACAGCGTTTAAATATCTACCAACAAATGCTTCAATATCAGCCTGAGTAATTAAAGATTGTTCACCAACTTTACCAATATCCAAGTTAACGCTAAAAGTAACACGTTGTTGTACTGTATCAATTAAACTTTCAAAATAACCCGTAGTACAAGCTAGTGCAGTCCGTATAGCGCATAATTGTTTACTTCCTGGTTGCTGGGGTCGTGCTAGGACAGCTTCTAATAATTCTCTATCAATACCTTGCAATTTAGCAAAATCTTCGATAAGTAAAACTAACTCAACACCTTGTTCTGCCAAAGTCTCGCGGACTTCCCGCATTAATCTTATTAAATCTTCGCGTCCCAAGTTCAAAACTTGGGTAATTGCTTCATCTAAATGCAGATTCAACCAATCAACAGTAGCTTTTTGAATATTATCGTCACCGATGAGAAGACTGTAAAATTCTTGAGCTTGTTTGCCTGCTTTTGGTAAATTCAAAACATTGAGAGGTAAATCATCTAGAGAAAATTTACGTCGTTCTTCAATAATTTCTACTTTATCTTGATATCCTAAAATATGAATAACTAAGCGATGAATAATCCCACCATCTTGAAGCCAATATTCTCGGAAGAATGGGTCATATAATAGAGAATCTAGTTCATCAACTAGGTAATTTTGCTCATCAGTGAGTTTAGAGCGATCGCGCCTACCATTATCTCCCACAGCTGCGGCTAATTGGTTGAGTAGTTGTACACGCGCTTGAGTTTCAGTTAAAGTATTGGTTGCTCGATTTACACGTTGACGATATTCCTCAAATTTTTCGCCCTCTATCCCTTCAAGAATCAGAGTGATAATATCTTTTAAGTTAGTTCCGATTTTGGGAATTAGTAATACTTTACGCTGGGGTGTAGATTTGATGTTAGCGGCTAACCAACGAATTAGGTGAGATTTGCCTGTTCCTGAACCGCCTAAAACAGGCACAAAAGCGAAATCTTTTTCAGCAAGAAAATCTCTGCGAAATTTCTCTTCATCATATTTAACCGATGATGATGCTTTAATCAATTCTTGACGATACATCGCCACTGGATGATGCGTTGCCAAAAACAGATGATTTGGCGACTGTGTTGCTTCTACATCCATCACCCGGCGAATCATATTAGGTTTCCAGCAAACAAAATTTTTAAAAGTCATAATTTTTCTCCTTGCCAGATAATATGAGAAATTCTTCCATCATCATCCACTTGATTATTTATTTTGGGTAAAAGCATCAAATCTGCATCTGATTTTCTCAGCAGCTTAACATAACCTTCTTCCTGAAGCCTAAATAAAGCAAAAGCTGTACTTGTAGAAAGATAATTAGGCTGACGAATGTCAACTTGTGATTCAACCTCTTCCCTAAATTTACCTGTTTCAAACAGAGGACATTTTCTTGCCAAACGAGTAATAAAATCTATTAGCAGAATTTCTTTATCCTCATTAAATATATGTTTAAAATTACGTTTAATATAAGCAATTGGGTCAGGCACAGTTATTCTTTTGCCTGCTAATGCTTGTCCCCAAGCTAAACCTAGATAACACATCCAGTCATCCAATTGACCATAAAGAGTGTTATTTGACATCTTTAAAAAATCACCAACTTTCTGTTTGTTTACTTGTATTTCTACTTCGTCCCAATTTCCTGGCGCATCATAAATATCCTGTGCTAAATACCAAGCACAAACACGACCAAAGTCTTCTTCATCTTCATTCTTGGAGGCAAAGAATAGTTCAGCCAGAGTATCAGGTAATAACTTGTCACCCAGTTGGGGATTACGAGCATTTTCTGGCAAATCTGAGTTAATGGCAATTTCTTCGTCTTCTTTAACTAAAAGACCTACTTTCACCATCTCATTAATTGTTGCACGCAGCATTGGACGTGGGGAAGGAGCATTTTTTACCAATTCATCAGGTGAGAGAATCTTTTCTAAAACTTCTATTTTCTCTCGTTGATTTTTAGTAGACAACAAATATCTAAAAACCCCTCTAACTCTGCTAGGTGTTGCCAGAGGTTGTTTTAAAACACTCATATACTAATCTCCATACAGAAGGTGTCAAATCTAAATTGCCGTCCTGAAAAAATATTTATCAGTAGTCTGTCTTCTCGATTCGGGTCTATTGTATTCATGGGAAGGATAATAATACGTGGACTATTGGATGTTTTATTTAATAAATATCGCTGGGGTAGGTTTGTTCCTGGAGGATGAAAAATTAAAGTGGGAATACGTGCCATCCGCATTGGCTCGTAAGTTGGAAATAAGAAAATCCAAGCGTTAGGTATTCTATTAACTTCTTTGATAAAATGTTGATGTTCTAGAGGAATAACAATATTCTTCATTCCCTGCTCGATTAACCATCTAAATAATTTGTTACCTCTTCGCATTTTATTTAATTGTTCAAGAGATTCATAAAAAATTAGGATTACGTTATCACCTGCTAGTAAGCGTTGAATTTCCGCACCTAAAAATGATTTAGTTTCCTGCCATACAGGTTGTGATGTCGGCATAACTCCAGCAAAAGCTGTTCTTTTATTTTTACGGCAAACAGGACAACCACCACAAGATTTAGAGACACTGACTGGACTTCTATTTATAAAAGTTGGTTTTTTAGTAATTGTGTAAGCCTCAGCAAATATTTCCGAAATACAACGCTTCGGCTGTAATGCTTCTCTCATTAATTGCAGATTTTTATAGCTCCAATTCTGGCGTTCTTGGCGAATAGGTTCTACTTCCCATTCCCAAACTTCGCGTTGTAGGTGCGAATCATTACGAATACTGATAAGCCGAGAATTACTATAATTGTCCCATGCTGCATCATAAGCTGCTGATGGATAGTCCTCCCGTTTTGGAGGTTCTTGGGAATCCATTTCAATTAAACCTGCTCGGCTCATTAGCGTTAGGGTGTGGATATTCCAAGCAGTGTTTTGTTCACTATTCATATCAATATCCCCACTTTGTAAAGAAGGTGGAATATTTATAGGTACACGAAACCCTTTTTCAGGGACTATTGTTTTTCTCGTAAACATACTCTGCCATCGCTCTAAACCCCGGTCGATAGTAATTGATGACTTATCATTAAGTGATTTAGCAATTTCTTGGTCTTGAGATGTATATAACGTCAGTGATATTGAAGCTTTACCATCTCTACCACCTCGTCCTACTTCTTGGTAAAAACGGTCAATAGTTTCAGGAATACAAACATGAATAACTGCACGGACATCTGACTGATCTACACCCAATCCAAAAGCAGAAGTAGCAACAACTATATCAATTTTTCTTTGTCGCCAATCTTGGATAAGCTTTAATCTTTGGTCAGCAGTAGATTTACCAGTCATCACTGCATATCTTTGAAAGCCAGCGCGATATAATTCCTTCGCCCAATATTCCACATCAGCAACTTTTGTACCATAAATAATTAACGGTCGTGGCAGATGATAAACTGCCTCAAGTAGTCGTTGCTTCCTAACTTCTTCAGTTTGACAATAAGCAAACTTATATCTTGCACCGGGAAATATGAATGTTAATTCCTTGACTAAGTAAGAAAGAACGCCTTCGCTCAAGATGAAGTAAAAAGGAAAACAAAAGGAATTGTGGAAAG
>NZ_JACJTT010000006.1 GCF_014698825.1 Richelia sinica FACHB-800 | reverse complement strand
AGGAAGTTACATCCTTCTAGGTAGGATGAGGCTAGTCCGTGGGTGTACCAGGAGGTGACGAAGGTTGTCCCTGTGAGCCAACCGCCTAGTGCTAGGAAGGCGCAGGGGAATAGTAATAGCCCTGACCATCCTATGAATACGAAGCGATCGCGCTTCAACCAGTCGTCTAGTACGTCAAACCACCCTCTGCTACTCGTGGGGCGGCCTACTGCGATGGTCATCTAAGTAAAATCCTCTTTTTTACTAAAATTGCGACGTTTTTAAGGCAGATTCTTGAGTTTTGTGCCTGGGAATTTCTCCCTGGTATGACTCTTGAATCACTACCGTGAGGAATTCAACGTGTTTTTTGACACTTTTATCTACTGAACAGTAGATAGGTTTCTGAGAATTTGCTGCCGTAATTATTTGGCCATTTCTCAGGATTATGCCATTATCGGTACCATCCACTAGTAATCTAGTTTGTGGTAACTTAATGATTCTTAACTTATCACATTCATCCAGATTTGCGTGGGAGATACGCAAGTGAATTAGGTATTTAAGATATTTATTACTATCAATATCAGAAATTTAACAATCTGACACAACTTTTCTCAGAAAGATCACAACTTGCAATACAGACTCGTGAAGTGGCAGACTTTTAAGGGGAATAACTCATGGGCTAAGGTAGTTCTATGACGGCATCATCAACGATTAATAAAGGCGATAGCGTTCTCCATCAAAACGTTCTCGGTTCTCGTCGGTTTAGTAACTACTGGTGGGCCAGTATCGTCACTTTAGGAGCTTCAGGCTTTTTATTAGCTGCTATCTCCAGTTACCTCAAAGTCAATTTACTCATAGTTACTGATCCAACTCAATTAGTCTTTGTCCCCCAAGGGTTGGTTATGGGCTTATATGGCACTGCTGGTGTGTTGCTAGCCTTGTATCTATGGCTGGTCATTCTTTGGGATGTAGGCGGTGGCTATAACGAATTTAATCAAGAAACAGGTAAACTCACGGTCTTTCGGTGGGGATTTCCTGGCAAAAATCGCCGGATTGAGATAGAAAGCCGCATTCAAGATGTACAATCGGTGCGGATTTATATTAAAGAAGGTCTCAATCCTCAACGTGCATTGTATCTGCGGGTCAAGGGTAGACGGGACATCCCTCTGACTAGAGTTGGTCAGCCCTTATCTTTGTCAGACTTGGAAATTCAAGGGGCTGAGTTAGCTCGCTTTTTGGGTGTACCTTTAGAAGGTCTGTAAATTTTAAATTTTGGATTGGAGATTTTGGACGAGGGAATACCAAACATCAACCCTGCCGTTGTTTAGGGTGGATAATGAACGCAACAAGTTGATTTCATGGCTAAGATACCCTAATTGGTAGATTTCTTGCTTGGTAGCCCTAAAATCCAAAATCTGATCTGGAAAATTTCAAAAGAGAAGTTAAGATACTCTGGTTGAATCAGTAATTGGCAATGCGGTTAAAGTTTTCGCAATTTTTAGTTGCGCTGTTGATGATTGGTACTTTGATGTTGACAGGTTGCTCAACAGGTCAAAGTAGTTCTAATGCTTCTCCCACCTCGACAGCTAACCCCAATGCGGCCGAGACAAACAATCAAACGACTACTGAAACTAAACAAGTAGCAGAAACAACTACACAAGCAACTACACCAGCAAATACTAGTGAGAGTATTCCAGGAATGAAAGATTTACCACGGCTCGAAGGAAAAGCTACGGTAGTAATGACGGTAAAAGGTGCGCCAATTACGATTGAAGTGGATGGAACCAATGCACCAATTACAGCCGGAAACTTTGTAGATTTAGTTAATAAGGGTGTTTACGATGGCTTGATGTTCCATCGTGTGATTCGTGACCCCCAACCATTTGTGGCTCAAGGTGGCGATCCTCAAAGTAAAAATACCAGTGTTGCTGTCAATCGGTTAGGAACAGGCAGTTACGTTGACCCCAAAACTAATGCTATTCGCTATATTCCCCTAGAAATTAAGCCTCAGGGGGAAGCTAGTCCAATTTATAGCAAAACTTTTGAGATGGCTGGTGTAACTAAACCACCTGAGTTAAAGCATAAGCAAGGGGCGATCGCTATGGCTAGATCCCAAATGCCCGATTCTGCTTCTTCACAGTTTTATTTTGCTTTAGCTGATTTAGCTTTTCTCGATGGTAACTATGCTGTTTTTGGCTATGTCACCCAAGGCTTTGATTTAGTTAACAAAATTCAGCAGGGCGATCGCATTGATTCTGCTAAAGTTACCCAAGGATTAGAAAATTTGAAATAAGTGACAGGTGACCGAAGAGGGGTATTGACTGTTTCTATCTCCTCATCACCCTTCTCTATCATGTTCATTGACAGGGACAGAATATTAGCAAATCCTGTTTTTTCAATCCAAAATCTCAAATTCAAAATCCAAAATTGTCCCAGGTTGTTGTTACTGGTATTGGTTTAGTTTCCGCATTAGGTCAAACCCTAGAGGATAGCTGGCAAGGTTTATTAACTGGTCAGACGGGAATTAAGTTAAATCAACCATTTCCTGAACTACATCAGATTCCTCTAGGGTTGATTTCTTCCCAACCATCGGAGTTAGGTCATTTGACGCAGATGCTTGTAGCTGCTGCCTTAGCTGATGGAGAACTGGTTCCTCCTTTAGCAGATTGTGCGGTGGTGATTGGTTCTAGTCGTGGCTATCAAGCTGTTTGGGAAAATATGGCTAGGCAAATGTCTGGTCAAGATGGGCAACCAAGATTCCTAGAAAGATGGTTGGATAGTTTACCCCACATGAATGCCATGGCAGTGGCTCGTCAAATTGGTTCTGTGGGCACAGTTTTGGCACCAATGGCAGCTTGTGCTACGGGGATTTGGGCCATTGCTCAAGCAACTTTTTTAATTCAAACTGGACAATATCAAAGAGCGATCGCTGGTGCTGTGGAAGCCCCAATTACACCGCTCACAATTGCTGGTTTTCAGCAAATGGGTGCTTTAGCTAGTACGGGGGCCTATCCTTTTGACGTTCACAGGGAAGGATTAGTTTTAGGTGAAGGTGGAGCGATATTGATTCTCGAATCAGCAGCATTAGCCCAGCAACGTCAAGCCAAAATTTATGGAGAGATATTAGGTTTTGGTTTAACAGCAGATGCTTATCACCCTAATCAACCAGAACCAACAGGCAAAAGTGCGATCGCTGCTATTCAACAATGTTTGACCCGCAGTGGACTCAATCCTCAAGATATAGATTTCATTCATACTCATGGTACGGCTACTCGTTTGAATGACCACATTGAAAGTCAAATTATTGACCATCTATTTCCACCACAAGTGTCAATTTTAGCCACTAAAGGTAGCACTGGTCATACTTTGGGTGCATCGGGTGCTCTAGGAGTAGCTTTTGCCCTCAAAGCCTTACAACAGAAAACATTACCCCCTTGTGTTGGTTTGCAGCAGCCAGAGTTTGATTTGAATTTTATCTGTACACCGCAAACAACTCCTGTAGAAAAAATGCTCTGTTTCAGCTTTGGATTTGGTGGGCAAAATGCTGTTCTGGCTTGTGGTCAACCTCGGTTATAAATTTATTGGTTGGAGTGGGTAAATATGTTTAACTGCACTCACCCGTTCACCTGGTTTCATCATTAATTCGGCGAGTTTGCGGACAGCGCCAGTAGAAATACCCATAATAATTTCGTTTCTGTAGCTGAAACAGCTACCGGATGCTTGTCTGTAGGTAATCCAATAAACTTTAGGTACTTCTGTCCAAGCTAAAAGACCTTGTTCGGCATTTTCATAGTTACCCATAATTTTTCCGTTACCTTGAAGTAGATTGCAGCCTGAGAATTTAGAGTAGATATTTGGAGAGTACGGTACATTTGTGGAAAAATCGTGGAGGAGGATGTGGAAATTTCACTCCCACCATGGATGATCATCAAGGTGGAAGTGCGGAAATAAGCGATCGCTCTCTTGTGGAATTCAAGCAGCACAATAAATAGGGGCAGGTTGTGAACCTACCCCCATTGGTTCTGATATTGTCCGTCCTACGGCTGTGGCTACTGGCTTTAAACTATTGACTAAATTAGCCATATCTGCCAAGGAAAGGGCTTGACGAGCATCGGAAACGGATTTTTCTGGTACTGGGTGACATTCGATAATTAAGCCATCCGCACCACAAGCCACCGCAGCCTTAGCCACAGGTGCAATTAGTTCCCGCTTACCAACAGCATGGGAAGGATCGACAATTACGGGTAAGTGAGTGATTTGTTTCAGTGCTGCTACTGCCCCTAAATCTAAGACGTTACGGGTGTAATTATCGAAACTGCGAATCCCTCTTTCACAGAGGACGACATCAGGATTCCCGTGACTTAAAATATATTCGGCAGCCATGACAAATTCTTCAATGGTGGCTGCTAATCCCCGTTTGAGTAATATGGGTTTACCAGCTTGTCCCAAAGCCTTGAGTAAGTCGAAGTTTTGCATATTACGGCTACCTACTTGCAGCATATCCACATGGGCAGCGACAACTTCAATTTGGGAAATAGACATAACTTCTGTGACTACTGGTAAATTGTAGAGCGATCGCACCTGAGCCAAAATCGCTAAACCTTCTTCACCTAGACCTTGGAAAGCGTAGGGAGAGGTGCGTGGTTTATAAACACCACCCCGCAACCCGTGAACAGATGTAGCTGCCAATTCTTGAGCGACGGTCTCCATTTGTTCCCAACTTTCCACCGCACAGGGGCCACCAATAATCACTAATTCCTCTCCCCCGAAAGCCACTGTTTCGGAAAGTTTGACCACAGTTTGGTGATCACTATGGGATTGAGCAGCCAGTTTAGCGTTAATCATCTTTTGAGTCTCCTTACAACAAAAAACCCGGACTCTTGAGAGTTCCGGGTGCGTTCTGATTCATTCACATGACGCTATCTACCCGGAACTGAGGCTGGGCCAAAAGTAAAAGCCATAAAACCAGTTAGTTAGATAGGACATGATCGGGAAATTTTCTCCTAAAAAAACAAAAACCGCAGAGTTCGCTCTGCGGTTCACCGGGCAGTTTCCATCAGGAAACTCGATTCACCCCCGGTGAACCACCCTAAACCAAAAATAAAAATAGGAATTATTGCTGAACATTTGTGTGGCGTTGCCTAAGAAAAGTTTATAGACTTATTCACAGACGTTAACAAAAAGATTCTTGGCTGTCAAGATCCCCATCTCAGGACAAAAAGCGATAGACTCATTACAACTGTGAGAGTTACGGGTGTGCGACAGTCTAAAATAAAAGGCTCAATAACTTTTAGTTTCAGGTTTGGCACAGCTTTAGATTGTAGCTCTCTATGAGCTTTTTCAATATTGAATCTTGGATTTTTGATTTTTAATTCCGCCTAGCGGTACTCTAGCTTGTTCATGAAATTCATCTTCCAGCAGTACCAGGTTGATTATGTCCAAACCCAAAATTTTTGCTACACCTTTAAACTTTCATGAGGATTATCCTTGTCCTGTTTGTCGCATTGGTAAAATTTCCCATATGCCGATGATGGAGGCTATGTCTTGTGATTTTTGCCAGGAGATTTTTACTGTTAATCTAGAACTTCAGCAAATCAAAATGCCCTCTAGAGAACCTCCTCTCATGTGGCGGTGGAATGGTGTAAAGTGGACAGAGGCTCAGTTAGAGGGTGTAGAACTAGGCTGGGGTTATGGATTAGCAGCGATCGCGTTTGTGATTTTACCCACAGCTTTAATTGGGTTAGGAGCTTATTATTTTCCCCCTACTCCTCATGCTCCTCTCACCTGGATTCCCTATATTTGGACAATCCTAACTTTTTTGTTACATTTGTCAATTATTATTTGGATTTTTATTGAAGTTTATCAAATTCCTATTTCAGCTTATTTCCGTGCCATCACCCGGTGGAGAAATAGAGCCACTAGGTAAAATTAAAAATTACAAATTACCAGTTAAAAATAACAGTCACTCTTACTTTGTCAATATCTGAATCATCATGAATAAATACCTACCGTTTTTAGTAGTATTTTTTACTAATTGACAGCCCAAAAACTAACCTTGATTGCCAAAGAATTTAAATATTCACCAGAAATAGCAAATAAACTAGAAATTTACTCAATGTCTATACTGACAGATGGCTATTTTACTCATAATAATTAATTTAATTATGATCTGATTGTCTACCAATACATCGTATGAGCGAAATGGAGCGGTATTATAGAGTCTTGGAATTGGAGCCAGGAGCCACATTAGAAGAGGTAAACCAGGCTTACAAAGATTTGGTCTTTGTTTGGCATCCCGACCGCCTTCCTAAAGACAATATCCGCTTACAGCAAAAAGCACAAGAAAAGCTCAAAGCGATTAATGAAGCACGGGATAAGTTGCGGTCTATTAAAGATAAACCCCATACAAACCACTACTCTACGGCTTATCAGCAACCGACAAAATCATCCAGCTACAGTTACCAAAGTCAAAGCAAGTATCAAGCACCACAACCAAATCAAGACTTGAGTGGTCAAAACTTCTGTCGTGCTAATTTGAGTAATCGAGATTTATCTGGACGTAACTTGAGTTATGCAAATTTAAGCGGTGCAAATCTCAGTGATACATTTATGCACAAAGTCATCCTCAGAGGTGCGGACTTGTCAGAAGCGAATTTATTTAGAGCCAATTTGTTGTTAGCTGACTTGAGAGAGGCAAATTTACGTTCAGCGAATTTAATTGGTGCTGATTTGAGTGGTGCGGACTTACGGGGTGCTGATTTGACAGGGGCAAGGATTCGCTCAGGCGATCGCCTACTGGTAAAATTAATAGGCGCTAACTTAGCCGGTGCAATTATGCCTGATGGTGCTGTTCATCACTAAAATCAAACCCAGATAAAACTACCGGCTATATGGAAGATTTGGCAATACTCTCTCACTAGTCATAGATATTGCCAATACTTATAAGTAATTAGTCAATAGTCAAAATTTCTGCGATGATTGAAAATTGACTAAAAATTAGTAATTTATTTTTCTTAAATAATCATGAATATAGCAATTATTGGTTGTGGTTATGTGGGTTATGCTTTAGCTCGATATTGGCAGCAAAATCATAATTTTGTCCTCACTGTCACCACCACAACCCCTGAGCGCATACCAACATTAGAAAATGTCGCGCACAAAGTCATCCTCACTCGTGGTAACGACCTAGAAGGATTAAAATCAGTTTTACAGAATCAAGATGTTGTTTTATTGAGTATGGGAGCAAAAAACGGTAATGCCTATGAAGAAACTTATTTAGAGACTGCTAAAACCTTAGTCACTAGCTTGCGGCAATTTACTAATATTCGTCATTTAATTTACACCAGTAGTTATTCAGTATATGGAGATAGAAATGGTGTTTGGGTAGATGAAGAAACACCACCAGCACCTCCAAATCGCAACGCTCAAATTTTGCGAAAAACAGAAGAGGTTTTACTAGGTGCAGAAAATGAAAATCTCCGGGTGTGCATTTTTCGCTTAGGAGGAATTTACGGACCGGGTCGAGAATTAATTAAAATCTTTGGTAGAGTAGCTGGTGCAACTCGTCCTGGCAATGGTGATGAAATCACCAATTGGATTCATTTGGATGATATTATCGGGGCTGTAGAATTTGCCCGTCTGCATCGCTTACAAGGTATTTATAATCTTGTTGATGATGCTCATTTAACCAGTCGTGAATTAATTGACCATGTTTTAACTAAAAATAATTTACCCACTGTAATTTGGGATGCAGCTAATAAAAGTAACCGTTCCTATAATACATGGGTATCAAATCAAAAACTCAAAGATGCAGGATATCAATTACTTCATCCTCAAATTATGTTTTAAATCCTGCTGTGATAGTGATAATTTTTGATGGAACGGGTTTTATTATTACCCGTTCTCTATCGTTCTAGTTAATATGTTGTGGTTAATATTTTACTTTTAGACAGATGTTAGAACCTACATTTGATGAACAAAACTCATCTTATCCCCAGTTTTATACTTGGCAGAATTATCGTTGTGCTTATGAAGTTCACCAACCTAAAAATACTAGTTCTACAGGTACTCCCCTATTATTAATTCATCCTATTGGAGTAGGTTTATCAAGACTATTCTGGCAAAGATTTTGTCGGGAATGGTATCAGACAAATCATCAAAACTTAATTTTTAACCCTGATTTATTAGGCTGTGGTGACAGCGACACACCTTGCAAGGCTTATAAACCTATTGATTGGGCCGAGCAATTACAATATTTTCTCCAAACAGTAGTAAAACAACCTGTTATCTTAATTGTCCAAGGTGCTTTACTACCAGTAGCCATTGAATTAGTCAAATTAGCACCTAGTTTCATTGCTGGTGTGGTCATGTCTGGCCCACCACCTTGGAAATTGATTACTAAAAAGCCTGTAAAATGGCGGCAAAATTTACTTTGGTCTATTTTTAATTCACCTATCGGTAATGCGTTTTTCCGTTATGCACGTACTCGTAATTTTCTACGTTCTTTTTCTGAAGAAAGATTATTTGCATCATTAGAAAACGTTGATGAAGATTGGTTAACAACATTATTAAAAGATGCACAAAATATGGGTGGACGCTATGCAGTCTTTGCTTTCTTAGCGCGATTTTGGCAACGGGACTATACTGATGATATTGCCAAGATTGAGCAACCAACATTAGTGGTGGTTGGAGACACAGCATCAAGTATTAATAAAGATACAAATCAAGAAACACCAGATGAGCGTATATCAGCTTATATGGCTGGTTTACCTAATGGTCGGGGGATAAAAATTATCGGTAGAAATGTTTTACCCTATGAATCAACGACTGAATTTGTCGCAGCAATTTCTCCCTTTATAGAAGCAATAAATTAAAAATTCCACATGGGAAATGTCTGATTTTATGCCTAACCAAAGGCCGCGGGAATATATTCTTGCAAATCCAAGCGGTATAAATCAGTGGAGAGGCTAAATAGAGATTTTGGAGTCATTTCTATTTTTTGTAATGATGGGGAGTTGGGTTGACAAAAAACAATAGCTACGTCAAAGCGACATGGATAGTCGGCTTTTTCTGGATACTTAGCTAAAAAGATTTCTGCTGTGTGCCAAAGTTTCTCTTGCTTTTTGGCTGTGATAGCATTTCTCCCTCCTGCATCCCAACTACCTCGACTCCGGGTTTTGACTTCCACAAAGGCTAATGTTGACGGCTGGGTGCGATCGCCTGATACTGTGGATGCTATATTGTTTCCGTGATACTGTGCAATTAAATCTATTTCTCCCCACCGACAAGCAAAACGACGGTGTAGAACTTCCCAACCCGTAGATTCTAACCACTTGGCTACTAAGTCTTCGCCCAAGTGACCAATATCTAGTGGATAATTAGATGGAGGAGGGTTAGGCATTAATTAAAAATAGCATGAATACTCATTTCTACAAGCGAATTTGGACTGTTTGCCTTAGTCTGACAATTTTGGCAATTATTTATACTACAACACTTTTAGGTATTGTGCCTGCTGCTTCGGCGCTACAATACAACAAAGAAATTTTAGTTGAATCTGATTTTTCAGGACGAGATTTAACTGATTCCAGTTTTACCAAAGCAAATCTCCGTTATAGTAATTTTTCCCATGCTAATTTGCGTGGTGTCAGCTTTTTTGCTGCTAATTTAGAATCTGCAAACTTGACTGGTGCTGATTTGACTAATGCGACTTTAGATTCCGCAAGGTTAATTAAAGCCAATTTAACCAATGCTGTTTTAGAAGGTGCATTTGCAGCTAATGCCAAGTTTGACGGTGCTATAGTGGATGGTGCAGATTTTACTGATGTGTTACTGCGTAGTGATGAACAGGCAAAATTATGCAAGTCAGCACAAGGAACTAATCCCGTCACTGGTAGAGAAACACGAGATACTTTGTTTTGTGATTAGCGGTTGTAGGAATAATTAAAATATCTCTTTGAGCACATGCCCAGGTAATGTTGAGTCTTCTGTGAAAGTTCTCTAGTCTTTTGGATCTTTATCCTCATTAAAATGTTCCTGAACCTTTTTAAATCAAGACTATCACGGTACATTGTTACCTGGGTATTTACCAGCATTATTGTCATTGAAATTATCATTCTCATCCCTTCCTATTGGCGGCGTAAAAATGAACTTTTAGGGAAAATAGAAAAGATTTCTGATGAAGTTTTTGCAACTTTAATTTATCAAAATCATTCGGAAGCTGATGCAAGAAAATTGCTAGAAGAAATATCTCGAAACCTCAAGCCAGAATCATTAATTAAAGGTGGAGTGCTGTTAAAAAGAGATGGTAAATTAATTAGCAAATTTGGCGAACAACCAGAAATAGCATCTCAAAATTTTTCCAATCTTCCAGTCATGAGAGCGATAAATAAACAGGGAAATCGCTATGATATTGCTTGGATTGTTCCCATGCATCAAGGAAAATATTTGTTAGTTATCCGTCATGATGCTACTGCCGTTCAAAAAGAATTATTTGCCTTTTCCTTAAGAATATCTGGGTTGATTATTATTATTTCTATTTTTGTCACCCTCACAACCATGCTGACCTTGGGAGTAGTAGTCATCAAACCAATTTTACAATTACGTGATGACCTAGTTGCTGCGGGAGAAGCTATTAGTGAAAACGGTGATGATCCAAAATTTACTACATTATCTCTTCGTCGTGCTGACGAAATGGGGGAAGTAATATGGGCATTTAGTCAAATGTTTTCGCGAGTGAGACAAGAAATTACTAATCGTCAGAAAGTAGAATCTTGTTTAAGAGATGAACAGGACAAATCAGAACGATTATTGTTGAATATTTTACCAGCAGAAATCGCCCAAGAATTAAAGAAGGAACAAAGTACAATCGCTTCGGGAAATGAACGTAGTGCCATTGCCCAACGCTTTGATGAAGTGACTATTCTCTTTGCTGATATTGTCAGTTTCACAAGTTTAGCAACCCAAATTTCCCCCATTGAATTAGTTAATTCTCTCAATCAAATTTTTTCTAGCTTTGACCGTCTCGCAGAAGCTTATGGTTTAGAAAAGATTAAAACCATTGGAGATGCTTACATGGTAGTCGGTGGTTTACCCACTCCACGTGCTGATCATGCGATCGCTGTTGCTAAAATGGCATTAGATATGCAAAAATCCATCTCCCATATCCAAACGACGACAGGACAATGCTTTCAACTCAGAATAGGCATTAATACAGGTGCCGTTGTCGCGGGAGTTATCGGACTGAAAAAATTTAGTTATGATTTATGGGGTGATGCAGTCAATTTAGCTAGTCGCATGGAATCTCATGGTGTAGTTGGCAAAATTCAAGTTTCAGAAGCAACTTATTCCTTAATCAAAGATGCCTTCCAAGTAGAAAAGCGGGGAGTAATTCCCATCAAAGGTCGAGGAGAAATTTGTACCTACTTCTTGCTTGCTGAAATTTAGATTTACAGTAGATTTCACATTAATAAGATAAAAATTTGAACCACACAACAGTAATTGCGGTAATTAGGAACTGTTACACCATCACGTAACTGGACTTAGCAATAAAAGAGACAAAAAAGGTGATGATGCAGAGATAGCATATTTTGCCAACCCTTTGAGAAAAGGAACTTCAGCCATCAAATCAACCTTGTCAATCGGGAAAGTTTTTTAGACTCCAAACCGTAGATTTATTATACAGCAAAGCCTACAAGCTGTGACAGTATATCCGCACGCCAGGCGTTCAGATGAACACTTCGATGATTGCTTCTCTTACTTCTTACGATTTCATTCTTGAAGCTTTATTTAGCGCAGCTTCATAAAGAATTGGTATTACATGATTTCTTGGTAAAGAGAGATAAAAATACATAGGCATGATGTTATTATATTATCATTGCAATTACAATGTTAATAATAATACCTTTAGATTGAAGTTAAAAAAATTACAACCATATAAAAGTAATAATTTATACGATTTTTAACTAAAATCAACTCAAAATCAAATTTAAAAAGAACTAAGGTCAGGTTATGAAATCGGAAGCACAAAAGCTAGTATCTAAAAACCAGAAATGGCCTTACTTGATGGCTTTACGTCCTCGACAATGGACAAAAAACTTAGTTGTTTTTGCTGCGCCACTTTTTGGTTTTAGCTTAAATTTACCAATACTTTTTGGTAGTTTGATGGCATTTGTACTTTTTTGTGCCACATCAAGCAGTTTTTATCTAATCAACGATATTGCAGATGTGGAATCTGATCGTCAGCATCCTGTGAAGTGTCAGCGGCCGATTGCTGCGGGATTAGTAAATATTAGAGTTGCTTTGGTAATGGCTGTAGTGTTACTAGGTGCTTCTCTCCTGATTAGCTGGTGGAGATCGCCCTATTTAGGTGCAACTATCACAGCTTATGCCATCCTGCAAATAGCCTATAATTTGAGGCTAAAACGTTTGGTAATATTGGATATTGGTGCGATCGCAACTGGATTTATTTTACGTGCATTAGCTGGCGGGGTAGCTACAGGAATTACACTATCACCTTGGTTTTTACTGTGTACAGCTATGTTAGCACTTTTCTTAGGCATAGAAAAACGCAAAGCTGAACTGCGTTTGACACAAATAAAAGGTACAAAACCTCGTTCTGTACTAAAATTCTACTCTTTATCCCTGTTGCATCGGATGGAAAATGTGGTAACAACAGGTGCAGTTTTAACCTATGCTCTTTGGAGTGCAGGACCTTACTTAAATGGAGCCTCAACGTCTTGGATGCTCATCACATTACCATTTGTTTTATATGGTATTTTCCGTTACCAATTAATTAGTGAACCAGGAGAAAATGTTGCCAACAGTGAACAAGAGCAACCAGGAAATCGGGCTGAAAGACCAGAAGAAGTGTTATTAAAAGATGTTCCAACCTTACTCACGGTAACAGGTTGGATTTTCACCTGTTTTTCGATTCTCTTGCTCAAACAACAAGGAATAATTCAGTAAAAATTTTAGACAGTTTTCTCAGCCATATTTAAGGAATAATAAATGATAAGTATTCGGAAAATATTATCTAGAATATACAAAAATTATTTTCATAATCATAAATTTAAATCATCACAATCAGTATATAAATTAGCCCAAATAAATATTCACTTATTAACTCAATTAGGCATTAGAGGAGTTATCCTTGATTTGGACAACACCATTATTTCTGAAGATGATCGCTATTTATCTCCTTTGGCTGAAAATTGGCTAACACAAGCAAAATTAGCAGGATTAGAATTTTTTATTCTCTCTAATGGTAAACGCTTATATCGTGTTAAATATTGGTCTGAAACTTTAAATATTCCAGCTATTAGTCCGGCAAAAAAACCTTTTTCTAAAGCATTTAAACAGGCAATGGCTAAAATGCAACTACACCCAAAACAAGTAATAGTTATTGGCGATAGTTTTCATACAGATGTTCTGGGAGCTTGGCTGTGTGGATGTTATTGTATTCAAGTTGCTACATTACCCCATCCACCAAGATGGTGGGAAAAAATCGCTGGTAAATGGGTGCAAAAACCTTACCCAAACCATAGTGAACTAGGATACTTTAATAATCATAGCGAGTATAATAAATTCAAATAAAATCAAAATTTGATGTTGAATATGAACCATCCATTTATTTTATTTTTTCTGATTTTAATTACAGTTGTTCTGAATACAATCGCCCAAAGTCTATTAAAATTAGGCTCTGGACAAAATCCATTAAATATTTATTTAATAGGTGGAATTTTATCTTACGGACTTAGTACTGTTGCTTATATCGCAGTCTTATCTAAATTTAATCTATCCTTTGCTTATCCTGTAGTTATAGGTTTGACTATTTTGGCCACAACATTTGTAGGAATTGTACTTTTGCACGAGAAAATTTCCATAAATCATGGAATAGGAATAGGTTTGATATTAACTGGTATTTGGGCTATTCTTTTGAAGAGATAATCATTTAATTAATGTTAATGACAGTGAGGTAAATCTTGTAATTGTTTAAGGAGTAACCATTTAAATTCATGATTAACTCTGCTGAATTTTGTAAAGCTTGGGCTAAAAATAATAAACTAATCGTTAGTTTGTGTACAATTATTTTATTAGGCATAATTGTATATTTTCTATTGGCTCATCACATTATCACAGCAATTTATAGTGATAAACTGCCAGCATTGGATTTTCTGATTAAACATAAATCTCAAAACCCTCTAGATTTTTATTTGCGACGTGCAGATAGTTTTTTTATTAAAGGCAATATTTTCATTTTTCTGGGTATATTAGGTATATCCTTTTTGTCAAAAATTTTTATTAAGGATAAAGTCAATTTAATTACCATTCTTGGCAATGAAATCACCAAATTTAAAACCTTAATTATTGATAATAGAAAAATACTATCTTTTTTGACTTTGTTGTCTGTTGGCTTTTTTGCTTTATACTTAGCGCTTGGTCTCTCACTAATTCCAGGCTACGCTTACAATAAATTTACTTTTTTCTTTGCCGATCAGGGAGATTGGATCAAACTTGAATGGAGTAAATATCATAAGGGTTCCCATGCTTTGAGATTGCTAATTTTAGCTCCCTTTAGCGTTCTCAAGTTGATATCTCCTCCAGTACCGAAAATAGTGATTGCTATCATCATAAATGCTTTTTGTGGCGCGATGAGTGTTTTTTTAGCATCGCTTTGTTTCTGGAATATAAGCAAAAAGCGTATAGTCACTTTTCTGTGGACTTGTCTTTTCGGACTGAGCATGACCCATCTATTTTTTAGTACATTGGTTGAAGCTCGTGCTCTTGGTACGGCAAGTATAATTGCTACTTATCTACTATTTATTATTTCTTGGCAGCACCAAAAGCTCTATTTAGGGTATTGGATTTTAGCTGGATTATTCTCCTTTGGTGTGACAATAACTAATTTTTCAAATACTATTATATGTTTTTCTGTCTTACTTTTTGGGTTAAAAAATAACAATAAAATTACGAGGATTCTTGAGTATCTAGGAGGGATTTTTCTGATAGCTTTTTTCCTCAGTCTTGTACAAAAAAGGTTTTTTGGCGGCAAGTATTTTTTTGTTACCGAGACTCTTGATACAGAATTGGAGTGGGTGAAAGTAACTATATTCAATCATCCGCTACTAGTGTTGTCAGAGTTATTTAAACACTTTTTCTTAGTCAGTGTTGTCTCACCATCACCTTTTCCAGAGAAAATTGTTCCTGGTACTAAAATAGTTTTAAACTTCTTTGATCAACCCATGCTGTATAGCGTAGTTGGTTTAATCGCTGTAATTCTCTGGATATTATTTCTAGTGATTGGTTTATATAAGAACTTTCGAGATATTAATCAAGAAGGCAACCTGTATTTTTTAGGTGCAACTCTTTTAGCGACAGTATTTAATATCTGCTTCTATTCAGTATTTGATACGCCCGAAATGTTTATTTTCACTTCTTACTTTAGTTTTCCCTTTCTACTACTCATATTGAATACTTCCATCATGAAGCAGCGTTATTATATGCTAGGAACAATTTTATTAATTGTTTTGTTAGGTATTAATAATTTGCATATTATGCAACAAATTATTTATTTAGCCCGAACTTAGATGCTGTCTAGATGCGATAATTTTATATCGTAAAGAAATAGCCTTTCTAAAGGACTCTAAGCATCACCAAAAGTGTGCAAATGTTTAGTTTCCCACCTACGTCTAAACCCGTCAGTAAGCTGATGCCAAAGAATAAAAGTATAGGCAAAAACACCAAGATAATCAGCTATATAGCAACAGCCACTAAGATTAGGACGTAAAAAATTATAATTTGTAGGGGTTTAGCACTGCGCTTTACCTCTACAACTGAAGATGATCTAATGTCCTAATTATCTTGGCTACAGTTATATCACACTAAAGCAGCTTCAGGTATGGCACCCTGCATTTTTTCAAAGGCATCAATTAAACTATTTAACTGTTGTTCAGCTTTAAATACTCCTAAACCTCTTGCTGTGATTTTCCCAGGAGAATAAACAAACCGACTACGCATAGTTTCAGTTAAATTCTCTGCTAGTAAGTTCCAAGCTGGTTCTTCCATCGGAGTTTCTAACACTATATGCTGTTTATTTTCTGGTTTGATGCGGCTAAAACCTAATTTTTTCGCTAATTGCTTCAATTCCATCACCCGCAATAGTTGATTTGCCGGGACGGGAATGGTACCATAGCGATCGCTCCATTCTCCAGCAATGGCTTTTAATTCCTCTTTGGATTTGGCAGTGGCTACAGCCCTGTAAGCACTCATCTTTTGGTCAATATCCGGAATATATTCGGAAGGAATAAACGCAGTTAAATTCAGGTCAACTTGGGTATCGTCAACCTTGGGAATTTCTTGACCACGAATTTCGCGAATGGCTTCTTCTAGCATTTCCATGTACAAATCAAAGCCAATTGCATCCATTTGACCGGACTGTTCTGCACCGAGTAAATTACCCACCCCGCGAATTTCCATGTCCCGCATGGCTAATTGATAACCGGAACCCAGTTGAGTAAATTCCTGAATCGCTCGTAATCTTTGCCGTGCGGCATCAGATAATACTCGTTGTTTGGGATAAAATAGCCAGGCGTGTGCTTGAATACCTGCGCGTCCCACACGACCACGTAATTGGTATAATTGAGCTAATCCAAAACGGTGGGCATCTTCAATTAAAATAGTATTTACACGGGGAATATCTAACCCAGATTCAATAATTGTTGTACAAACGAGAATATCCGCATCATTATTGCTGAAGGTGAGCATGGTTGACTCTAACTCACTTTCATCCATTTGACCGTGGGCCATAGCGATACGCGCCCCTGGTATCATTTGCTGCAAGGAAGCTGTGGTTTCTTCAATGCCTTCAACTCGTGGTACTACATAGAAAACCTGTCCACCCCGGTCTAATTCTTGGCGAATGGCACTGCGGACAGTTTCTGGGTTGAGGGGTGCCAGATGGGTTTGAATGGGTCTGCGGGTGGGGGGTGGAGTGGTAATTAAACTCATTTCCCGAATTCCCGACAAGGACATATATAAGGTGCGGGGGATGGGAGTTGCAGAAAGGGTGAGAACGTCTACTTGGGTTTTCAGACTTTTGATTTTTTCCTTTTGGTTGACCCCAAATCTTTGTTCTTCGTCTATGACTAACAGTCCCAAGTCACGGAATTGGACACTTTTGCCTAAAAGTTGATGTGTCCCCACCACGATATCTAATTCCCCAGTTGCCAGACGTTTGAGAATATTCCGCTTTTCTTCTGCGCTGCGGAAACGGTTGAGTAAACCGACATTCATCGGGTATGGTGCAAACCGTTCTTTAATGGTGTGGTAATGCTGCTGGGTGAGAATGGTGGTCGGTGCGAGGAGTGCCACTTGTTTCCCTGCTGTGACGGCTTTGAAAATAGCACGAATAGCTACTTCTGTTTTGCCAAAGCCTACATCACCACATACTAACCGATCCATGGGGCGATCGCTCTCCATATCCCGTTTCACATCTTGGACGGCTTTTAGCTGGTCTGTGGTTGCTTGGTAGGGGAAAGAATCTTCTAATTCTTCTTGCCAAGGCATATCTGGGGGAAAAGCATGACCTTGTTGTTGCGATCGCGCAGCATACAACTTCAATAAGTCTACCGCTAATTTCTTGATATTCTTGCGGACTTTATTTTTGGTATTATCCCAAGCCTTACCAGTCATTTTGTGCAGTTCTGGGACTTTATCCCCTGCACACCGGAACCGGGACAAGGAACCCACTTGGTCAGCAGCGACTCTCAACAAACCATCAGCGTACTGCACCACCAAATAATCACGGGTTTCGTTATTAATGGTCAGACTTTCTAATTTAACGAATTTACCAATGCCGTGACTGCGGTGGACAACATAATCACCAGGACGTAGTTTATTGGGGTCAACTTGTTTAGAAGCAGCTTTGCGACGTTTGCGGATATAACCGAAACTAGCTAAGGAATGTTGACCGTAAAATTCTCTGTCGGTGACAACAACCAAGCGAAATGAAGGGAGAACAAAACCTTCTAATTCTGCTAAACCGGAATATTTAATTGCTACAGGAGTGCGGTTGATTTGTAATTTTTCAATTGCTTGATAGTCACGGGGATTAGGAATAAATTGGGCTGGACAATCGTGTTCTTGTAATAATGAGACAGAACGGGAAGGTTGGGCAGAAAGTAGCCAGACAGAAAATTTTCGTTCCCTTTCTTGACGAATTGTTTCGGCTAATTTAGCAAATTGATGGGGAGTAACGGGAACTGGTCTACTAGCTAGATTCATCCCGCCATTTTCTTCAGCTAATTCTGATAAATATAAAGTATTAAATTGATTAAATGCGGCTAAACATTCATCAAAGGAACGATGGATTTTTGGTAATGTCTGAAATTCCCTGACCAATTGCCATTGTTCTTCAGCATTTTCCACCCAGCGATCGCTATGGGCATGACACTGTTCTACCTCATCAATGGCTAAAATGGTATTTTCTGCTAAATAATCTAATAAAGACGCAGGTTGATCAAAAGCTAAACCTAAAAAACGTCTGCTGCCTTCCAATTCTGAATTGGTAAAGTCTTCAGTATCAGTATTTAACTCCCTACTCAATACATCCAACTGTTGACTATCTTTCAGTGCAGCCATCACAATGGGTGAAAAGCTAGTGGGAGTCAGGGAAATTTTCTCAACTTTATCTAAGGCAGAACGTTGGGTTGTGGGGTCAAATTCGCGAATTTGTTCTATTTCATCCCCAAACCATTCCAACCGCACAGGTAACTCGGAAGATACAGGAAACACATCTACAATATCTCCCCTGCGACTCCATTGACCTTCTGTTTCTACCAAAGGAACTCTTTCATATCCTAAGGTCGTAATTTTTTCAGCAAATTCATCTAAATCAAATTCCATCCCCTTGTTTAAGGTCAAACAAAAGGATTTAAAGACGGATGGTGGTGGTAAATGGGGTTGTAATGCCCCAATAGTAGCAATTACCGCCGTATTTTTCCTAGCAGACTGACCACCCACTAAATCAGCCAAAACCTGCATTTGACCCCAACTCAATTCATTTTCTGGGTCAAATGGTTCATAGGGTGAAGCTTCGGAAGTGGGGTAAAAATGTACAGTTTTCCATCCCATCCCTTCCATTTGCGCGTAAACTCGACCAGCTTCTTCTAAAGTCGCACAAACTACGCATAAATCCCTATCTTCATAACTGGCCAATGCAGAAGCTATTAAACCTTTGGGCAAGCGGGGAATGCCATTTAACCGTAATTCCTGCTGTTTATTGAGTTTGGTTGTGAGTTCTGAAGTGAGAGGCGATCGCACCAAAGCACGCACAATAGAAGAAAAAGCCATAGACTCTACACTAAATGGAAAATCATTCTTGTTACCCTGTCACCCTGTCACTGCCTATCACCTCTATGAGTGTAACCGTTCTCATCCCGAAATCTTGGCACATGAAAATCGTAGCTGAATTAGTGAAAACTATTTCAGATGGGTACAGACCAAGTGTATGTTAGCTTAGGTCAACAGGAAAATGTTAGCTTTACTGAATGGAGAGATACAAGCCAGGGTGGCATCCCCATACTAGCACAGCCCTAAACTTCTCTTTTTCCACTCAGCATTTGCCAAGCAGGAGGATTCCATGAACAGCTGTATTGTCACTGCGGAAATTTATGATAGCCCTCAACTCCGTCATACACCAGATGGGTTGGAAGTCACGGAAATGATAGTACATATCTCTGGACTCAGACCAGATGACCCATCCCATCCACTAAAGGTAGTGGGTTGGGGTAATTTAGCTAAAGAAATCCATCAAAACTATCATCCAGGCGATCGCGTCATTTTGGAAGGGCGCTTAGGGATGAATACTTTTGAAACTCCCCAAGGATACAAAGAAAAGCGTGCTGAGTTGACACTACAACGCATTCACAATATTGGTGCCACTGTTCCTTCTCCTACTAGAACCCCAGTTGCTGCACCTCCCCCATCCCAACCTGCACCATACCGTTCTCCAGAGTATGAAACCACCCCACCAGCACCAAATCCCAGTTTTACAGCTACTCCTGAACCAACTTATCAACCAACTACCTTTGACCGTCCCGCCTACACTACCACATCAGTAACAGAAGCTGAACCAGACCCAGATGATATTCCCTTTGCACGACCTGTTTATGCTCACACCAGTTTAGTCAATGAACTGTGGGATACATGTGAGGTAGGAGCGAATTCTTCCTGGGAAGGAATCAAACAGATTAAACCTTAATGAAAAAGGCTATGCAGAAACAACCCAACAGGTCAGTTAACCCTGCAAGCTAGGGATTTAATTGTGATTTAACCTAGCCCCAAGTTGTATCTGTTCTTTGTCTATCCCACTGCAATCACATAAAACTTAACTATTGAATTTACTACGAAAATAGGGAGGTAGAGGCTGCCAAAGACAGCCTTAAATCTGATGTTGAAGACCACCAAATCAGTTATCTAGACTGGGATTGAATTCCAGTTAATAATTAATCTCATTAGATATCTGGTGGTAATTAGTGGTAATTAAATGTGCATGGTTTGAAACCCTTGTAGAGACGTGCTGGTGGCACGTCTCTACATTCATTTTTGGATATGTCTATTTGGTCAATTTACACTTACAAAGCAAAATGTGAATTTTTGTACAAGATCCGATGAAAATGAAATTAATACTGGTACAAGCCTCGTCAGCTATTGTAAACTTTATTAAGTATTTAGAGTTACCATCAGCATTTCCTGAAAATTAAAAAACTTAGGAATAATGCCAAAATATTCACTGTTCTTCACAGTTTTTCGCATTTATATCAAAAAAATCTATTCATTTTTATGAGGGGGGAATCAAATCATGATTTTTTCAAAACGTCATCCCCTCAAATATTTTTATTCTCTATTGGATAGAGTTTATGCCAAACTGCCTTTGAGAGCAGTTCTTATTGTGCCTTTTGTATTACAAATTGGTGGTGCAGTCGGGTTAGTAGGCTATATTTCTTTTCAGAATCAGCAAAAATCTATTAATGATTTAGTTACTCAATTACAAAATGAAGTTAGTAATCGGATAGAACAACATCTTTATACTTATTTAGCTACACCTCACCAGATTAATCAAATTAATTTAGATGCTATTAATCTGGGATTACTCAATCTTAATGACTTTGAGACTACGAGTAATTATTTTTGGAAACAAATGCGGGTTTTTAATGTTGGCTATAACAGTTTTGCCAATCCTCAAGGTGAGTTTATTGGTATTGAAAGACTAGACAATGGCTCATTATTAATTAATGAAGTTTCTGAAAAGAAAGGATTAGGTAAACTGTATGTTTACAATTCTAATCAGCAGGGGAAACGAAATGTTTTGCAGGAAACAAAGGAATACGACCCTCGGTCAGAGGCTTGGTATTCAGATGCTGTTAAAGCTGGTAGGCCTGTATGGAGTCAAATTTATCAATGGGAAGATAAGCCAGAAATCTTATCCATTTCTTCCAGTTATCCAGTGTACGACCAAAATAAGCAGCTAATGGGGGTAATTAGCATTGATTTATTACTATCTCAAATTAGTGATTTTCTCAAACAATTAAAAGTTGGTAAATCTGGTAAAACTTTTATTTTAGAACGTTCTGGACAAATAGTAGCTACATCTACTGGTAATCAACCTTATGTATTAGTCAATGGCAAGCCAAAACGCCTACTGGCAATTGAAAGTCAGGATTTTTTAATTCGTCTCACCGCACAGCATATTCAGGAAAAATTTGGTAACTGGCAGAAAATATTTGGTGAAAATCAACTAATTTTTCAACACCAAGGTTTGTCCTATTTTGTGCAATTAAAAAATTGGCGAGATCGTCTCGGACTAGATTGGTTAATTGTGGTTGTACTTCCTGAAGCTGATTTTACACAGGAAATTAACGCGAATAATCATATGACAGTGATTATTTGCCTAATTGCTTTGGTACTATCCACAATCGTGGGTATTTTTACTAGTCGCTGGGTAATTCGACCAATTTTAGAATTAAATACCTCATCCCAAAAAATCGCTGCTGGTGACTGGAATAACTTAACAAGAATGAATCGCATAGATGAATTAGGTGAATTAGCAAATTCATTTAACACTATGGCACAGCAATTACAAAATTCTTTTTTAGAATTAGAAGATAAAAATCAGGAATTAAATTCCTTAAATACCGCTTTATCTGAAAGTCAGATGTGGCTCAATAAATTCTTGGAAGCCATGCCCGTGGGTGTATTTATTACTGATGCCAAAGGTACTCCTTACTATGTCAATCATATTGGTGAAGAGATTTTGGGTAAGGGATTAGTTGCAGATGCGTCTCTAGAAAATTTAGTGACAGCTTATAAAGTTTATTTAGCTGGGTCTGACCAACTTTACGATAGTCAGGAATTGCCAATTTTTAAGGCATTACAAGGAAAAAGTGTCAAAGTTGATGACATAGAAATTCATGTAAATAATAAAAAAATTCCCTTAGAGGCTGTAGGTGTTCCTATTTATGATGAAGCTGGCAATATTACCTTTGCCATTGCGACTTTTTTTGATATCAGTGAACGAAAACATACGGAAAAATTATTAGCTGAATATAATCGGGTTTTAGAAGCTAATGTCAAACGTCGTACCCAAGAATTACTCAAGGTGATTCAGGAACTACAAAGCACTCAGAAACAGTTAATTGTTGCTCAAAAAGTAGCTGCTAGAGGAAAATCGGCTGCTGAACAAGCTAATCGAGCTAAAAGCGAATTTTTGGCGAATATGAGTCATGAATTGCGTACACCCCTAAACGCAATTCTTGGCTTTACCCAAATTATGAGTAATGACCATTCTTTGTCTGAAGAAAATATTCAGAATATAGCCATTATTAATCGGGCAGGTGAACATCTACTGAATTTAATTAATGACATTTTGGAAATGTCAAAAATTGAAGCTGGAAAAACTACATTGCACCTGACTGATTTTGATTTAGCTTGTATGTTAGGTAATTTGGAATCAATGTTAAAACACCGGGTGCAGTCTAAAGGTTTAGAGATGGTGTTTGAATTAGCACCCAATTTGCCGAAATATATTAATACTGATGAGAATAAATTACGTCAAGTTTTAATTAATTTGCTGGGTAATGCAATAAAATTTACAGAAACAGGGACAATTACTCTCAGAGCTTTTGCTGACCAAGCGGAAGGAGAAAATAACCAGAAAATACTCCGCTTTGAAGTTCAAGATACAGGTTTGGGAATTGCCGCAGACGAATTGGAAATTTTATTTTCTGCATTTGGACAAACAGAAACAGGGAAAAAATCTCAACAAGGAACAGGATTAGGATTAGCCATTAGTAGAAAGTATGTACAACTGATGGGAGGAGATATTACTGTTCAAAGTAGTCCTGGAGTGGGTAGCACTTTTGCTTTTAATATTCAAATTCATCTAGCTTCAGTTACCGAACTTCCTACTCAACCCAGCAAAGAAGAATTTATTAAATTAGCACCTGATCAACCAACGTATCGAATTTTAGTAGTGGATGATGCGAAGGAAATTCGATTATTGCTAGTAAAAATGCTATCTTACGTAGGTTTTCAGGTAGCAGAAGCGACAAATGGTCAAGAAGCGATCGCTCAATGGCAATCTTGGCAACCCCATGTGATACTTATGGATATGCGAATGCCTGTCATGGATGGTTACGCAGCCACAAAAGCGATTAAAGAGCACCCAGAAGTGGCTAATACGTTGGTTATCGCTTTAACAGCTAATGCTTTTGAAGAAGAACGACACAAAATTCTTGCTCATGGTTGTGATGATGTCATTCGCAAGCCGTTCACCCAACAAATCTTATTAGATAAACTCCAAGAATACTTGGGTGTAAAATATAGCAGCAATGTAGCAACTACCCAAGCACCACTCCCAGGGACTACACCACAAGTTTGTGCTAATGATCTGGAAATACGTCAGCATTTATCAAAACTGCCCTCAGATTGGCTACAACAAGTCAATCAAGCCGCAGCTATAGGTAGTGATGACATGATTTTAGAACTTTTGCAGCATTTAACATCAGAACACAGCCAAATTTGCGATTTGATTAGAGACTTAGCTCAGAATTTCAAGTTTGAAACCATCATGGAAATGACTGACATTTCTGTCTAGCTTTTCCCTCTCTACTCTTTTAGCCTAAGGAATTTCTTTTTAGCTGGGTGTATAGTTACTAGGGTGTAGACTATGGGAATAATCATCATATGCACTCTTGGGTAAACGCGATCGCTTACCACGAAAATCGTTTTTGAGCAAATGCTATCACATCAAGATCATCAAAAAGGGAATATTTTAGTAGTAGATGATACTCCAGATAATTTACGGCTTTTGTCTGCTGTGTTGACTGCTCAAGGTTATGATGTTCGCAAAGCCTTAAGCGGAAAAATGGCACTGACAGCATGTCAAACCAAGATTCCAGATTTAATTTTGCTAGATATTAACATGCCAGACATGGATGGCTACCAAGTATGTCAGGAATTAAAATCTGATCACACAACTAGCCATATACCAGTAATTTTTATTAGTGCCCTGGACGATGTTTTAGATAAAACAAAAGCCTTTCAATTGGGTGGTGTAGACTATATTACAAAACCTTTTCATAGTACAGAAGTTATATTAAGAGTTGAAAATCAACTTAATGTCCGGAATTTACAATTAAAATTACAAGAAAAAAACCTGTTATTATCTCAAGCTTTAGTAGATTTAGAAGCCGCCCAAGTCGAGCGTATTCAAAAAGAAAAAATGATATCTCTCGGCAGATTAGTAGCCGGTATTGCCCATGAAGTCAATAATCCCATTAGTTTTATTTACGGCAATCTTCAATATGCCAGTCAGTATGTCCAAGACTTGGTAGATTTAATCGAAGTTTATCAACAAGAATATCCCCAACCCACAGCCAAAATTCAAAGTATTTTTGAAGACATCGACTTATATTTTGTGTTTAATGATTTGCAAAACTTGATGTCAGCTATGCACCGAGGTGCAAATCGCATTCGGGAGATTGTCCATGCTCTGCAAAATTTTGCTCGACTAGATGAAGCAGAAATGAAAGAGGTAGACATTCATCAAGGAATTGAAAGTACCTTGCTGATGCTAGAACATCGGTTGAGGAAAACTGAATCAAGACCAGAAATTACTATTATCAAAGATTATAGTCAATTACCTTTGGTGGAATGTTACGCTGGTGAACTCAATCAAGTGTTAATACATCTTTTGAGTAATGCTATAGATGTATTTGAAGTACCAGAGATAGATGCTAGCCTGTCAAAATTAGGAGAAAAGAATAATTCCCAGCGACATTATTTAGAAGTAAATCTTTTATCAAAACCAATTGAACATCCCGAAATTCGCATCACTACCCAGCTAACCACAGCACAAACAGTGAAAATAGCGATCGCAGATAACGGGCCAGGCATACCAGAAGCAGTGCGATCGCGTTTATTTGACCCCTTCTTTACTACCAAGCCAGTTGGTAAAGGCACAGGACTAGGACTATCTATTAGTTATCAAATAATTGTTCACAAACATCACGGCAAACTCACCTGCAACTCGTCTCCAGGTGCAGGTGCAGAATTTGTTATGGAAATACCCATCCAACAACCCCAGATGGAATAGGGAGTAGGAAAGACTGAAAGTATCCTACCTGCTCCTCCTCGCTTATTTATGGCGCTGTTGATGCCATTGCCAAGCGTGGGCAACAATATCTTTAATGCCTGGATAGCGGGGTTGCCAACCAAGGGTATTAATGGCTTTTTGACTGGTACCTATCAGCATCGGTGGATCTCCAGGACGGCGATCGCACTCTTTAACTGGTATGCTTAATCCAGTTACATCTTCTGCCGCAGCAATCACTTCCCGTACAGAAAAGCCGTTACCGTTACCTAAATTGAAAATTTCGCTGTCTCCATCTGCCAATAAATATTCCAAACCTAGAACATGAGCATCTGCTAGGTCGCTGACATGAATATAGTCCCGAATACAGGTGCCATCGGGAGTAGGATAATCTGTACCAAAAATTGAGATGTTTTCCCGTTTACCTAAAGCTGTGAGTAAAACTAAAGGGATTAAATGGGTTTCTGGATGATGGTCTTCTCCTAGCAAACCACTAGGGTCAGCACCGGCAGCATTAAAGTAGCGGAACTGCACGGATTTTAAATTATATGCCACATCAAAATCAGCCAGAATGCGCTCCACCATCAGCTTAGTAGCCCCATAGGGATTGATGGGATGTTGGGGATGGGTTTCTGGGATGGGAATAATTTCTGGTACACCGTAGGTGGCACAGGTGGAAGAAAACACAAATTTTTGAATGGAAGCGGCTACCATAGCCTCTAATAAAGTGAGAGTACCGACCACATTGTTGCGGTAGTATTTGGCGGGGTCTGTGACTGATTCACCTACATAGGCATAGGCGGAAAAGTGCATGACTGCGGCAAATTCATAGGTTGTAAACAATTGATCTAATAAAGAGCGATCGCTAATATCACCGATCACTAGCTCAACCTGCAAAACTTTTTCTACCAAGTCACGATGCCCATAGACCAAATTATCCAGGATAACTACCTCATAACCTGCTTGTTTCAGGGCTAACACGGCATGAGAACCAATATATCCTGCTCCCCCTGTCACTAAAATCCTGGGTTTTGGCGACGACATAGTTTTTCCTTTTTAGTTGACAATTACTCAACTAATCTAATTCAATCCCGCTCCCCTCAGTTTCTAATATATCCACAGACTGATAAGGCTTTGTCATTACAGCTTCGAGGGTGTAGTATATGCAAACACCAGCGGTTCAAATTTTGCAGATAGACTTTGTGTTGTTCGCTGAATTTGCGGCTTTGGTGCCAGGAATAATCACTGGTGATACATTACTCCTGTATAAATTTCTGAATAATAGCCCCAGTGTCAAAAAATTGCACTAAAATCACTACGACGGTAGTCTTTGGGTGTGAGGTTTGAGATATTTTTTCAGTCAGCTTATGGAGAAATTACTGTTTGACGATAAAATTCATCCACTTCTCGCTGCCTCTTGGCTGACCGCACTAGAAAATTAGAGAGTGAATCTATGTTTCAACTGCTAAGCCGGGTATTGCTTTGGCTACTTATAGGTGTTGTAGCCTTTTCTCTGTTCCAGCGATTTTATCCTACAGCAACCTTTGTTGGCAGATTTGTCTTAGGGTTGGTGATATTTTTGTTAGCTTTAGCTTTTCTGAATCCTAATGAGCCTGCCGTTGCGTCTCTATGGCGGATGATTTCTTTTCCACTCAAGCCCCTAGGTGCTTCAGTGTTGATGTTATTTGTGGCCGCTCAAAAGATTAAAGGTGGTGGAATAGATAAACCAGGAGGCTATTTATTAGGATGGGCTTTGGCAGTTTTACTGTTAGCTAGTACCCCAGCTATTGCTTATTTTTTAGTCAGGTCTCCTATTGCTACTACCACTGCCGTTAACCCAAGCACATTAGTAGCTTTAAGCCCAACAAATTCTACCTCTAACATCTCAGATGTAGGCAGCAATAACATCTTACCTGCGGCAGATATGGGTGAAACAACCGTAGCCTTAGCATTCAGTCCTGTGGAAGTGAAAATACCGACTTATTTGCTACAAAATCCTCAAGAAATTAGAACCAGAGGTTTACGGGTAGAAGATTTTGTCCCCAATGCGGAAACACTACAACTTACTACCCAAGTTTGGGAAAGTTATCTAAACCAAATTTATATTTTCTTACGTGGTCGTCCTGCCTAAGATTCAACAATTGATACTCACAAGGCCGCTATGCTCACAGCGAATAGCTGGCCTTATTTTTGTGCCTTGTTTGCGATGGCTTTGTCATCGGCTAGAGTAGGTTATTACAGGGTGCTGAATAGAAGAAAAAACGATCAAATCTTGCATGGCACAATCTCGACGACTAGGAAAAATTGGCAATTATTTACGTCCCCATTGGCAACAAACGACATTGGGTATTATTGCGCTATTGTCCGTAAATGGATTAGGTGTATATATCCCTTTATTGATTCGCTCTGGGGTAGAAAAACTCTCAAAAAACTTCAGCTTAAATCAAATAATTAATTACGCAGTTATTATCATCTTGCTCAGTTCGGCGATGTGGCTGCTGCGAATGGCTTCTCGTATCTGGATTTTTGGTGTGGGTCGTCAGGTAGAGTATGAACTGAAACAGCGAATTTTTGAACATCTCCTGAAATTAGAGCCATCTTACTTTACTAAGAATACTCCTGGAGATTTAATTAGTCGCGCCACTAGCGATGTTGATAATGTGAGACGGTTGGTAGGCTTTGCGGTGTTGAGTTTAGCTAATACTGTCTTTGCCTATGCTCTAACATTACCTGTAATGATATCGATTAGTTGGGAATTAACTATATATGCTCTAGCAGTGTATCCAATTATGTTCTTTTTGGTACACTTATTTAGCGATCGCTTGCGCCGAGAGCAAGCTGAAGTCCAAGAACAACTTGCCGATATTAGCGGACTGATTCAAGAAGATATTAGTGGCATTGCATTAATTAAAATTTATGCTCAAGAAGAAAATGAGCGTCAAGCTTTTAATCAAAAAAATCAGCAGTTATTAGCGGCTAATTTGAAACTGGCCCAAAGCCGCAACACTTTATTTCCGTTGATTGGTGGTTTGGCAAATCTCAGTTCCCTAATTATTATTTGGTTGGGAACAATGCGAATATCCGCCAACACTTTAGCTATCGGCGATTTTTTGGCTTTGTTGATTTATGTGGAAAGATTGGTGTTTCCTACCGCTTTGTTAGGTTTCACCATTACAGCCTATCAACGAGGTGAAGTGAGCATTGACAGACTAGAATCCATTCTCAGTGTCACACCCAAAATTCAAGACTCTCCCGATGCTATTCATATTGGGGAAGATAAAGTTAAAGGTGAATTGACGGCTAAAAATTTGACTTATACCTATCCCGAAAGCACTACCCCAGCTTTAGATCGTATCAACTTCACCATTGCACCTGGAGAAATTATTGCCATTGTCGGTGCCATTGGTTCTGGTAAGTCCACCTTAGCTAATGCCCTACCCAGGTTATTAGATATTGAACCGGGACAATTGTTTCTAGATGGCATCGATATTACCAAAATAGCCTTAAGTGATTTACGGAGTGCGATCGCTTATGTGCCCCAAGACAGCTTTTTGTTTAGCACCACCATTCAAAATAATATCCGCTATGGTGACCCAGTTAGCGAGCAATCATTAGTTAAGTCCGTGGCCACTCTCGCACAAATAGATGCAGAAATCACGAATTTTCCTCAGCAGTATGAAACACTAGTCGGTGAACGGGGAATTACCCTCTCCGGTGGTCAAAGACAGCGTACAGCCTTAGCTAGAGCCATGCTCATCGATGCACCAGTGCTTATCTTAGATGATGCTCTTTCTAGTGTAGATAATCAAACTGCTACACAAATTCTCAACAATCTGTCTTTGGGCAATCAAAAGAAAACCGTGATTTTTATTACTCATCAACTATCTGCTGCGGCTACAGCTGACCGAATTTTTGTCATGGATAAAGGCAAAATTATCCAAACCGGTAAACATTCTGAATTGTTAACACAGCCAGGACTTTATCAAACTTTATGGAGTCAGCACCAAATTGAGGAATTGCTGCGTTAGTTATAGCAGGTGACAGGTAACAGGTAAGCCAGCGCGGTCTTGGGGGTTTCCCCCATGAGCGACTGGTGCACCCCTATGGCTAACGCCACGCTCCGCGAACAGGGTGACAGTGCTAAAAGCCTTTTGCTGTCTAAGTTTTATTCTTATACCCATTCCATAAAAGAATGCGACAGATGCGTAGGTTGGGTTGAACAAAGTGAAACCCAACGTTTACAAGGTTTTAGAGTGTTGGGTTTTGTACCTCAACCCAACCTACATCTGTAACAATCATTTTTTAAATTGGTATTAGTTAATGTCCTAACCGCTCTGTCCATTGCTATATCGGCTAAATTTGCTCATCGTCATATATTTACAGCCGAGGGGAAGAGACACAGAGCAGGGTTCAGATTGTCCCTTATAGACCTGAAATCAACTGTAAGTCTTGTGGTGCGGGCATCTTGCCCGCCAGCCTGATATAATAGTTGCAAAAATCAACATCAATATAATGAGGATCATTAGGGCTATATCATGATTAAATATTTACCAAATCTCGCTTTCTAACTGTGCGATCGCTACTGGCATTTTTAATAGTTTCAAAATATATACTACAAGCATTGTCTAGAATATTTTACGTATTTACTATATTTACACAGTTTGGTTTCTTAATTGTGACTAACTTCACTAATTAAAGATTTCAATTTTGCTTCCACTGTTGGCGGTTTTGAGGTAAAAGAAATATAAAAATTTCCTTGACTAGTAGGCTTTGTTAACACCTTAGCATAGACATCTTCATCAGCTAATTCATGCAGAGGAAAACTTAATAAGTTAAGTTTGATATTGGTTAACTCGGCAGGTAATTCTTCTGGTGAAATATTTTCTACACACACTTCTGCTTCCTGACAAGAGAGTTTAATGAAACTGCCTTTAAATAAAGTGTCACATATATCTTTGCCATCGAGAACCGCATATTGAATGGAAATAGGTTGTGGTAGAGTCTTTAATTCTTCTTTTTTGCTTGGTAAAACAAGATTATATGGATCACTAATCCCACCAATTTGATAAATTGTAATTGGTTCCTTTACTCCTTGGGGTTTGACTTGTTTTTGTCCAATCACCATAGCGATTGAACCCACTTCCTTTAAGGTAGATTCGGAAATTAAAATTTGTCCACCAATTGTATAACCTTCAATGCGATAGGTAAGATTAACTTGGTTGCCAACAATGCCGTATTTGGTGCGTTTTTCTGAGCCAATATTACCAACTACTACAACACCTGTATTAATACCAATACCCATTGCTAGTGGTAGTAAACCCCATTCCTGCATTTTTGTATTCACTTTCTCCATAGCTAATTGCATAGCCACTGCACAAGCCACGGCTCTTTCTGCGTCATCTTTTCTTTGGGTGGGAGCGCCAAACAAAACTAAAATCCCATCACCCATAAACTCATCAATGGTTCCTTGATACTGGGTGATTACATCTGCCATACATTCCAGATAAAAGTTGAGGATTTTCACTACTTCTTCTGGTTGTAATCGCTCTGATGTGGCTGTAAAGCCTCTTAAATCAGAGGTGAGAATGGTGATTTTGCGACGTTCACCACCTAGTTTTAATCCTTCTGGACTTTCTAATAAGTTAGCGACGACTGCTTCATTGAGATAACGTCCAAATATTTTGCGAATGTCAGCAACTGAACGAGCTACAAAAGCTGTAATACCAATGGCAGAGCTAATGAGAGCTATTAAGGCTGGGACGATGGGTAACCACCAACCCCAAATAAAGGCAATATAGCCACTTCCTAACAGAATTCCCAGAGTGATAATACTGCAAACAAATCTTTCCAAGGCAAAGATTGAGTGATACCGTAATTGCCAAGTGAGGGTAGCACCAACGAAACTCCAGAAAAAGATCCACAGCCATTCTTCTGGTTCAGTCCGACTTTTAAATAAAGAGCGGTTGTCTAAAGCTGCGCTGATAATTTGGCTGGTGAGATTGGCGTGAATTTCTACCCCTGTCATGGGTTCTGGCAGACTGAGGAGGGTGCTGCTGTAGGGAGTAAAGAAAAAGTCTTTTGAACTTTCAGCTACATTCCCAATTAAAATAACGCGATCGCGTCCCCAATTTTTTGGTACTTTATCTAGGAGAACATCGGTCATGGAAATGCTCTCAAAGTAGCGACTGCCCCCTCGATAGTTGATTAGTATTTGGTAACCTTTGGCATCTGCTCTCACATACCCGCCATCATAAGCCTCAAAGGGACGAAATTGGGCTTTCCCTATTTGCCAATCCTTATTAGGGAAAATTCCTTCTTTTTCTAGATAATGGAGAGCTAAATGGAGACTGAAGCTAAATACTGTTTTCCCGTTGTTATCTGTGAGGTAAAAGAAACTGCGTCGAACTTTGTTATCGGCATCAATGACGAGATCATTTGCTCCTACTTGATCTCGTTCCTTGAGTATAGGTGGTGGAGCCACGATATCACGATCGCTTTTACCAACTACTTTTTGAATCCCCACTAAATTAGGGGTAGAGGTAAATACTTTCGCTAAGTCTTCATAACCGTGGTCTACAGGTAAATCTCGATAAATATCTAAACCAATAGCTCGCGGCTGTTGGGCTTTGAGTTTATTGAGTAGTTTGGCTAAAGTTGCATCAGAAATGGCGGAACGCTGGAGATGATGAATATCTCTGTCGTCAATACTCACAATGACAACGCGATCGTCTTTTGGTTCCTGGGGTCGCCAACGCATGTATAAATCGAAAACTCCCCATTCCCAGGACTGTAATAGACCGAATAAGCGGAGCAGGATAATCAAACCTGTCACTGTGGGAGTAGTGATCCAGACACCGCGCCATTGCCAAACTAAATTTTTGACCTTTGTCCACATTGTCAGATGCGTCAAAATCAAGGTTTAGGTATACAGCAGTCAAAAATTGGCTCTTTTGCGATCGCTTTTAAGTCCACTGATTCTAACAACTCTTCCCATTCAGCAGGTTGTTGAGTACGAATTTGTGCTACCCGGTCTAAAGTGTCATACCAAATTTTATACTGAGCGTAAATTTTGGCTTGCTTGAGAGGAGCAGAACGATCCAAATAATTGTCTAAAGAAGAACTGAGTGTAGTCCGTTGAATAGAACCAGAAACGAACTGATTTTGACTCCAATCATCAGTATCACACAACATCGTGAAATACCATTGATAGTTTTTGCCGATTTTCAGAGAAGTAGTATTGGGAAGACTAAATCTGACAATGCTAGCAATATCCGGTAACTTCACATTTGCTTTGTGAATTTCTTCTCCCTGGTCATCAATCAGCACAAATTCTCCCATTTTCGCTGTAGTTTTGGGGACGTACCAATAAAATGTGGGATGTTCAGAAATAGTTTGCCCCGCATTTTCCTTAGTTGGCATTACAGCAGTTAAAGAAGGCTTTCCTTCCTCCAGACTCAAACAAGAAGGACTCCTCGTTCCTCCTCCAATAGTGCGTTGCGGAGCACCTCTATCATCAACTACTGGAAATTTTAAACTGATTTCCATGGGTGAAGATTGGGCTAGCAACTCTGACGGCAAACCAGCAACAATTACTAAAACAGGAGCAACTGTAACAGCTATTTTCTGGATAGGATGTATATATTTTTGTAAATTCATCATACTAATACTGAGGCTTATCGTTTGATTAAAACCTGCATATCACTAATTATATTGGTATTATTTTTCATTTGCCTATGCTTTTCGCATAGCCAACATAGTAATATCATCGTATTGTGGCGCATCGCTAATAAAAGCGAATAATTGAGTTTTAATTGACTCCAGCAACGCAGTAGCTGAAGGTGCGGATTGGTCTAGTAAGGCTTTCAACCGATGAGCAGTAAATAATTTACCATCAGGATTTTTGCCTTCTGTGACACCATCTGTATAACCAAATAATATATCCCCTGATTCCAGCTTCACCTGCTGAATTTTAAATTTCATGCCTGATATCATGCCTACAGCGGGGCCGGTTGATTTCAGGATGTTCTTTATCCCTGATTCATTCACAATATACACTGGTTCATGACCACCATTAATATAAGTAAGTAAGCCTGTTTCCGGTTCTAACACACCAAAAAAGATAGTAGCGAACATATTCAACTGCCAATGATTGAGGGCTACATATTCATTGGTACGAGAAACAGCTTGCAAAGCACGCACATGGGCTAGGTTAGTATGAACAGATTCACCAATCCAACCACCAACAGGTTCATTAACTTCTAAAAGATTTAATTCTGTATCTTGTATTTGACTTTCTGTAGAAAATATCCGTAACAAACTCCTAATCAAGGGCATAAACAGTGCCGCACACACACCTTTGTCGCACACATCAGCAATCACCAGTCCGATATGATGATTAGGTAATTCAAAATTATCGTAAAAATCCCCAGCTACCTGACGTGCAGGGTAGAAACAAGCTGCAATTTCCCAATTAGGTAATTGCACAAGTTGATAGGGGAGAAAACCGATTTGGATTTGTCGTCCTTTTTCTAACTCTGCATCTAAAGCCTTAGAATATTTTTCGAGTTTCGAGTACAGCCTAGCATTTTCTAACACTAAAGCCATTTGATCAGCAGTTAATTGCATCAAATTAGCAGTTTCTGGACTAAAATGTCTTGGCTGGGGATGCAAAAGGGTAATAATTCCTAATAACTCTTCACCCCGCAAAATCGGCACAGCCAAAGCAGAACGAACAGTATAGGGCTGATTTGGTAAAGTTAACCACCTTTGGTCATTTTCCGTATCCATAATTAGTCCCACTTGACGATGACGGATGACCCAACCCGCTAAACCTTTATCTAACACGCTGCCAATCAAATTCTGACGCTGTTCTGGTGTCACTTCAGACCGGGACAAAATGGCATCCGAGACTTTACCAGAAGGTTCTATCAAAAAGAGGCTACCTTTTTCTGAAGCTGTTTGCTCTGTAGCCACATCTAAAGTAGTTTGTAAAGCTCCTTTTAATACCTCTTCTTCTGAAGAAGACCTAGCGATGGATACTAATTTTTCTAATAGTTTACTTTGGGCTTTGAAAGCTGCTTCTTCATTTTTGAGTCTGGCTATCTGTTGGCGTAATATTTCTATTTCCTGCAACTCATCTTCATCAGATTGATTATTAAAATCCATATTCCCCCGATAGCAAATGATTCAAATTTTTAATTGAACCTGTGTTTTTGAATAGATATCTCCGACTTGGCAATACAGCCTGTAGCAGGTTCATGCAGTACAACGATGAATCTTATAAATCTTGTCTTGCAGTCATTTCCCCGCTATGGAACTGCTCTACTTTCTGGTTTAGAGATGTCTAATAGATGCGTGCAACCTTTGTCTAGTAAAACACAATTGAGTAAATTTTTGGTACGTAGGTTCTTATCTAGTCACAAAAACATTACTAAGTGATGAATTAACAGAGTATAATATTATGATGTTAAGCCAGTATATTTTTTAGCAGTAAATCCTACACACGGTTGACTATAAAAATGTTGCGATTTCTGTTTTCTACCCGTTCATACAAATACTGATCAACACATTGAATTGCCAAATATACACCTAATCCACCGATTTTTCGTTCTTCTAAGGGTCGGCTTAACTCTTCCGTGGTAACAGTGTTCATGGTATGGGGGTTATATTCAGTACCAGTATCTTCGATCACAATTGTTAAGTGATGCTCATTCATATGAGCAGATAAGCTTAATTCTCCATTTAAACCTGCTTCTTCATAACCATGAATAATAATATTAGTGGCAATTTCATCAATAGCTAACCGCAGTTGATAGGATGCTTTTTTATCTAAGCCAGCAGATAGTGATGCGGCCTTGACAAATTCGGCGATCGCACTCAAAGAGTGGAGTGTTCCCGATACTGTAAGATTTTCCATAGACAGGTGCAGTAATCATCAATAAATCCAGCAACCTTGATATCAGAGGTAATGGTAAAAAAGATGAGTCAGGAAGGTATTAATTTCTTAATTACCAACCTCAAAGCTTTCTATCTTGTTTGGGTGATACTCATCTTGTCCAATCATGGTGGGGTAATAAATGTATATTTATTGACTTAATCAACGACGACACAGCGATCGCCTAACCATCTCCCTGAGTGCTGACTCGTGAATAATTCCCTCTATTTCAGCGCTTCTAAACCTTGGGTAATGGTTTCGCTAGTGGGAAGAAATTCTAGGCATCCAGTCACAGACATGGTGTCTTTAATATCTTCTGTTAAACCCACGAGTACCAACTTACCTTTTTTAGCAGCAGTTTCCCGATACAAAGACAGCAGCATCCTCAGTCCGGCACTAGACATATAGGATACTTTATTCATATCGAGTAGGATTTTACAACCTGGTTCCACCACAGGTCGAATAGTCTCTGTAACTGATGGTGCGGTACTAGCATCTATGTCACCTGCAACCACCGCTAAGGTTACGTCTTCAATTGTCTGGATATTAATGTCCATGTTGCCGAGTTCCACTGAATTCGTAATTTTCAACTGGGGAATAAAGAAGAAAACTTATTCTCCATTGTTTCATTGATCACTATACAGGGACAATCTGTCCTTTAACTTTTACCCGGTGATTGATTTTGAGGAATGCTTGGATTATAAGTTACTTTTTATACAAATGTATACAAATGCCACATAATAATGATAAAAAGTGGACAAATATTGTCAACACCAACCTATGAAACCGAGCAAAACTTTTGTTCGATGGAGTTATTACTTAATCCTTTTATTGACTTATCCAATAGATATAACCTTTGCACAAATCATTCCTGACCAAACCCTACCCCAACCATCAGTAATAGAAACAGGATGTAATTCTAATTGTCAAATTACTGGTGGTACTCTTATTAGAGACAATTTATTTCACAGCTTCAAGGAATTTTCTATCCCCACTGGAGGGGTAGCTTATTTCAACAATAATGCAACGATTCAAAACATATTCACTAGAGTTACAGGTAAATCTATTTCCCATATTGATGGGCAAATTCGAGCTAATGGTAGTGCCAATTTGTATTTTCTTAACCCTCACGGAATAGTTTTTGGTGCCAATGCCAGCTTAAAAATAGGTGGTTCTTTTATAGCTAGCACGAGAGACAGTTGGCAATTTACTGATGGTAGTGAGTATAGTGCTACTAATCCTAAATCCCCACCATTATTACAAGTTAATGTTCCCATGGGTGTGCAATGGGGAGCAGATTCTTTAGGAGAAATTAGTAATGCCGGAAATTTAACTGTATCACCAGGACAAAGGCTAACTTTATTAGGAAATACCGTCACCAACACGGGTTCCTTGGTGGCACCAGGAGGAACAATAGAAATTATCGGCACAAATATCAATTTGTTGAAAAATAGTCGCATTGATGTGGCATCGATGGAGAAAAACCAGGAATTATCATCTCGAAATCCACATATAAATTTGCAAGCAAGTAATGATATTACAATCAAAGATTTAACTGATAATCAGTTGAATTTCATCACCAATGGGGGTCAGATTGATTTCACTGCTGATGCAGATGGTAATGGTATTGGTGGTGTGGTGATGACTAACTTGGGCGATACTATCAATACCCATGGTAGTGATATTGCTATTTCTGGGGCAAGTTTGCAGTTGGGGAATATTTATGCAGGTGTAGAGGGACAAAATCGTCATGGTGGGGCGATCGCTCTCCACGCTACCAATGGTGATATTATCACTACATCTTTGGATACTTCTGCCTTTTCCTTATTTGGTGAACCTGGCAATGGTGGCAATATATCTGTACTAAGCACAGGCAAGATAGAGACATTATTTGTGGATACTTCCTCCTATTCTGCATCTGGTTATGCTGGTGTGATCGCTCTCCATGCAGAAGGAGATATTAACATCAGTAAGTATGGCATATTTGCCTATGGCAACAGTCCAAATATCAATCAAGCTATTAATAACAATATTAATATTATTAGTAATACAGGATTAATCACCCTCGACAACGCTTATATTAGTAACATTTATACTGGTTTGACTAAAGGCAGTGATATTAATCTCACAGCCACATCTGGGTCAATTTTGATCAAAAATGGTGGTCGTATCCAGACAACCACAATTAGCAAAGGTGATGTAGGTGCTGTCAATGTCTATGCTAAAAAACAAATTGCTATTGATGGAGTAGGTGAAAATATTCTTACTAATGAATTATTCACTAGTCAAAAAATTAACAGCAAAAAACTGGATTTTCTGGAACAAGCAAATAGCAATATTGTTTATAGTGATATTTCTAGAAACCGCACAACCAGACATGAAAAAAAATTAGTCAACACAAATTTTCTCCCTAGTGGAATTTTCAGTAATATCGCAGCCCTAGCCGAAGGAAATGCTAGGGATATGCATATAACTGCCGAATCCCTCTCTCTTTCCCAAGGTGGTCAAATCCTTGCCAGTACATTTGCTAAAGGAAACACAGCAAATATTCATATTCATACCGACAATCATATTTCCTTAGATGGAACAGCTAAAAATAATTTATCTTCTGGGGTATTTACTACAGTCCAAGCAGGCGCGAAAGGCAACGGTGGTGATATTAACATCACTACTACTTCCTTATCAGTGACGAATGGTGCACAAGTCAATGCCACCACCTTTGGTAAAGGTTTAGCAGGCGATGTCCTCATTCATGCCAAAAATCAGATTACCTTAGATGGAGTAGGTATGAGTGGTAAGCCCAGTGCAGTATTCAGTATAGTAGAAACCGACGGTAGAGGTGATGGTGGGACTGTCAACATTCAAACTGGCTCACTGTCTGCTAGTAATGGGGCGCAAATAGCTGCTGCTACTCGTGGAAAAGGAGATGCAGGTAAGGTCATTATTCATGCTCAAGAACATATTTCCTTTGATGGAATTGGTAATAATCAATTTTCTACGGGAGTATTCAGTTCAGTGGAAGAAAATGGAGAAGGCCAGGGAGGTGATATTGAAATTAACAGCCGTACCCTATCAGTTAGTAATGGAGCTTTCTTAACTGCTAGTACCTTGGGAAAAGGCGATGCAGGTAAGGTCATTATTCATGCTCAAGAACATATTTCCTTCGATGGAGTTGGTACTAATGGTTTTGGCAGTGGAGCCTACAGCAATATTGAACCGGGAGGAAATGGAAAAGCCGGCGGTGTCAATATCACTACTCAGTCTTTATCGGCTACTAATGGGGCGCAAATAGCTGCTGCTACCCGTGGGAAAGGAGATGCTGGTAAGGTCATAATTCATGCCCAAGGGGATGTTTCCTTCGATGGCCTAGGTACGAATGGTGTTGCCAGTGGAGCATTTAGCTCAGTAGAACCAGGCGCAGAAGGACAGGGGGGTGATATTAATATTGTGGCTCGTTCTCTATTTATGAATAATGGTAGCCAATTGAATGCCAGCACCAGTGGAAAGGGAGATGCAGGCAGTATCACTGTTAAGACTAAAAACCTTTTTTCCGCAGAAGACAGCAGAATATTTAGTGTAGTGCAACCGGGAGCAGAGGGTAGGGGAGGAGGAATTAAGATTACTACAGGTGATTTATCTGTGAGTAGAGGAGCACAGATAGCTGCTGCTACTCGTGGCCAGGGGGATGCAGGTACAATCGTGATTCGTGCTGATAATCGTGCTGCTTTTGATGGAATAGATGATAAGGGATTGTTTAGTGGAGTGTTTAGTACAGTGGAATCAGCTGGAGAAGGTCTAGGAGGAAGTATTGATATTACCGCTGGTTCTTTATCTTTTTCTAATACAGCTACAGTCTCTGTCAGTGCGGTGAGAAATCAGGCAGGAAATATTAAAATTACGGCAGATAAACTATTTCTTAATAAAAGTAAATTATTAGCAGTAACTGGCGCAAATGAAACCACAGAAAGCGGAGAAATTAGCTTATTTGTCAAAGATTTACTCCTAATGAGAAATAACAGTGGGATTTCAGCCCAAGCTTTTAACAGTGCTAAAGGAGGAAATATTAATATTGATGCTAATAGTGGTTTTGTAGTAGCGTTGCCCTTGGAGAATAGTGATATTATTGCCAATGCCAGCAAAGGTAACGGAGGCAATATTAATATTACAACTCAAGGCATTTTTGGTTTAGCGGCTCGTCCTCAAAATACCTATAAAAGTGATATTACTGCTAGTTCTGAGTTTGGTTTAAATGGGGAAATCACTATTAATACATTAAATATTGATCCAGCCAAAGGATTAATTAATTTGCCTGTTAATTTTTTAGACAATAAAAATCAAGTTTCTCCCAGTTGTGGTACTAATTCAGGCAACCAACAAAACAGATTTATTGTGACTGGTAGGGGAGGAGTACCATCCAATCCTAATGAGTTATTCACAGGTGCAAATTCTTTAGTAGATTTAGTAGATTTAGTAGATTTATTACCGGCCCAGAAAAATCACCAGACTGTCAACATGACTAGTGCTTCTAGTCCAACCATTCCTATGATTCAAGCACAGGGTTGGGCTGTTGATGCTCAAGGTCGTGTTTATTTAGTTGCTCATACTCCTAGTGCCAATCCTACTGTTCCTCAGCCTCAATCTGCTTGTTCTAGTTTTCTTGAAAATCAATAGGATGTGCTGAATCAATGATTGGGCTTGTGCTGAACCCTTGAGTGGCGAAGTGGGCAAAAAAACTCAAGCAGAGGAGTTGCAATTTGTTACATCTATCTGAGAAAATGAAAGAAATATGAAAAATACTTAATGGACTGCCTGTGAAACTTGACTCTGCACCTTTAAAAATCGCTGAAGTATCGGCAACTGATGGTCAGTTAGCACTAAAAGAAAACAATCATGCTCAACCCCAGTCTGGATTAAGCACAGGTAGCAAAAAACAGGAGTCTGTTTGGGCAGTATTTGCCACTACCTTTATTACCATATTTTTAGCGGAAATTGGTGACAAAACTCAACTCTCAACTTTATTAATGAGCGCAGAATCCCATCAGCCTTGGGTCGTGTTCATTGGTTCAGCACTGGCCCTCATCACTACTAGTTTATTAGGTGTGCTGTTAGGTGGTTGGATAGCTAGCAAACTCAGCCCGAAAACCGTGGAAAAATCAGCTGGGATGATGTTGTTGCTGATTTCTGTGATGTTGATTTGGGATGTAATCCAAGGTTAGACAGTTATTAAATCTCTGCACAAATTTATCTGCACAAATTTGAATTATGAATTGGCATCTTTTAGGACTCAGCTTTATCACAGTGTTTTTATCTGAATTAGGTGACAAAAGCCAGTTAGCAGCGATCGCTCTTTCTGGTCGCGGTCAGTCTCAAAAGGCAGTTTTCTTTGGTACAGCCGGGGCACTGTTATTAACCAGCTTTTTAGGTGCATTAGCTGGAGGTGCAGTGGCAGAAATATTACCAACCAGGTTATTAAAAGCGATCGCTGCTTTAGGGTTTGCTGTCCTGGCTATTCGCCTACTTTTGCCCAGCAGTGAAGCAGAATCAGAATCATAGTTGTTAAACTTCCCGCCAGCACCAACTCAACAGCGTGCCACCTGCCACTAATTTCAAAGTTTCCAGCAGAAAATAACCACTATGAAGTAAATTCATGCTGGTGGGAACAGGATTTGCTGCTGTAAATAAATTGAAATGACTGCCCAAAGCACACATTTGCGGTGTGAGAAAGTAAGTATCTAGGAAAGTTACTGTTAAAAGCAATCCAGATAACAAGATACAGCTAACACGCCAGTGGGACTGCAATTTACTCACAGCCAAAACGCCAGTAAAGATAGTCGCTGCTGCTAATATTTCTAAGCGATTAAAGTTCCAGAAAATTGAATAGCCAGCGGTGGCAAAACTCGCCTCATTCATCATGCCTGCAAAATAAAGAATAGGCATGATTACCCAATCTAAAAGCAAACTTGCACTTAGCCACAAGCCCAAGGTCAAGGCAATAGCTGTTTGCCAACCTGGCCGATGAAATTCCAGTTTAGAAATAGTATTCATAAAGCATAATTGCCAGTGTTATATTCTTTTAGTTTCTAACCTCAAGAATTGATTTGACAATAAATATCAACTATCCTTTACAAAATAGATATATTAGATACAAAATCTTGAAAATTCTTTTTACTTTGCCCTGGCTTGCTAAATCCTACCAATTTCTCCTAACCTGTTTTTCTCTTAGTGCTATCTTTACCTACCAAGCTGCATCAGCAACTATCACTGTACCTGTACGCAGCAAAAAGGCTATGGTAGTTTCTGCACACCCTTTGGCAACGGCAGCAGGACTATCAATATTAAAAAAAGGTGGAAATGCGGTTGATGCAGCAGTGGCTACAACTTTTGCTATTTCGGTAGTGGAACCTTTTTCGGCGGGTATTGGTGGTGGTGGTTTTTTACTTTTACATTCTGGCAAAACAGGGTCAATTCAAGCTTTAGATTTTCGGGAACGGGCACCCCTGACAGCTACTAAAAATATGTATTTGGATAGAGAGGGGAAAGTGCGTCCTAATGCTAGCACTACTGGATATTTAGCAGTAGCCACACCGGGAACTGTGGCAGGTATGTATGAAGTGCATCGGCGTTATGGCAAGTTACCTTGGCCAGATGTAGTTAAACCTGCGATCGCACTAGCAAAAGACGGTTTTATAATTAGTAATAAAAGTTCTTGGCGTTCTCTTTCTGCCTTTTCCATTCGTAAACAGGCTATTCTCAACAACTTAGCCGCCAAACAAATCTTCACCCGCAACGGCGAATTTTATCAACCAGGAGAAAGGTTAATACAAGGTGATTTAGCTAAAACTTTAACCAGTATTGCTGAAAATCCCCAAAGTTTTTACACAGGTAACATCGCCCAAACTATCGCCGCAGATATGGCGAAAAACGGCGGTTTAATCACTCTTGCAGATTTAAAGGCATATAAACCCATTTGGCGCACCCCTGTATGTGGTCAATTTCGCCAAGCTAGGGTTTGTTCTATGCCACCCCCATCATCTGGTGGTGTCCACCTATTGCAGATTTTAAATATGATTGGTGACACAGATTTACAAGCGTGGGGATGGCATCACCCGAAGGCTTTACATTTGTTAACAGAGTCCATGAAACGGGCCTATCGCGATCGCGCTGAATATTTAGGCGATCCTGATTTTGTCAAAGTTCCCGTTTCACAACTGATTAGTCCGGCTTATGGTCAAAAGCGCCGCCAGGAAATTAATATGGATGTGGCTACACCTTCGACAGATATTAAACCAGGACTAGATACAAGGCAAAATTCCCTCATCAAAAGTCGTAAATTTTCTCGTCTTCCTCAAGAGTCAACAGAAACTAGTCATCTGAATGTTATAGATGCAGATAAAAATGCCGTCAGTTTAACTTTCACCATTAATTTAGGTTTTGGTGCAGCCATTGTCACACCAGGAACAGGAATAGTTTTGAACAACGAAATGGATGACTTTGCTATTGCACCGGGAGTACCTAACGCTTTCGGTTTAGTTGGCAATGATGCCAATGCCATAGCACCAGGCAAAACTCCTCTATCTAGCATGACTCCTACTATTGTCACCGAAAGCGATCGCCTGCGAATGGTAGTAGGGGCCCCTGGTGGTAGCACCATCATTACTCAAGTATTGCAAGTGATTTTGAATATTCTCACATACAACATGGATGTGGGCGCAGCAATATCCGTCCCACGCATACATCACCAGTGGCTTCCTGATGAACTGCGTGTAGAACCTTGGGGTTTAGATGCCCTAACGCTGCAAGACCTAAGCCGTCGGGGACATAAAATTAAAGAAGTTATGCCTTGGGGGAATGGAAATGCGATCGTTGTTCAAAAAAATGGTAATCTAGAAGCAGCAGCCGATCCTCGCGGAGAAGGAACTGCTCAAGGCTATTGATTATGTACAGTCGATTCTGCATAAACAGGATTGGCAAATTCACTAGCTCTGGCACTAGGAACTAAAGTCCAACCAACCTTTAACAGTTTTTGATAGGTTGCCCAACCTTTAGAACCCCCAGGAATCCTGTAATCTGGCACTGAAAACTGAGGAAAAGCTGTGTAAGGTCGCCAAGGTTGACCAGGTGCAGCTTGCAAGTACAATATTTTTTCATCATCGCCATTAGACTTAGACAACCAGCACATTTGTCGTTGCATGGCAAACTCCTTTGCATTAGCGTATGTTGCATAATGACCGACTACGGTGAAGCAATACCTCACCCTTGCGGTGTACTTTATGGCTTCATATCCAATATAAAGCCCTTAAATCATTATTCTTTGCAGGGAAATTACTGAAATCTGCCTACTCCTTTGGGTGGCTAATCTGCCAATGGGGAAATAAACATGTACAAAAAATGTTCCTTTGATTATATACATCTCCTGTAAGGAGAAGATTTTTTTAATGTTATCTACGGTTTTGGGAAATGTATGTAACAAGTAATACTATTTTTAGAGAAATATGGAAAATTGATTAATTTATCAGGACTTACGCAACTGTCACAAGCGACGGTGGCCAGTGCCAAACAACTAGACAATAAGCATGGGAACATCCAGCTGTTTTAGTTGCTGAACTAAATAATTTGACAGTAAGGAGTGCTTAATTTGATAAATTGTTTGACCAGTTTTATACACTATATCTTTGAGTCGAAGCCAGAGTAATAGGGACAGAAGTTATACCAATTTTAGACAAGAATCAAACAGATGAGTAGGCTAGGTGGTAGCTTGCTTCCCGCAGATTACGAAGTGATACCTAACCCAGAAAAACTATAAAAAAAGAGAGATAGAAATCACTACCTCTCCTTGGGGGATAAATAACTTAAATTAAACCAACTCAGGTTTTAGTATCTGTTGGGTTTGTGAACGATGAAGCTGAGGATTTGGCATTGCTTAATGTTGTCAAAACCTACAACACGGATGTAGTGGGTAGGATATTGAGAACGGCAAGCTTGAACTTCACCCAATACTTCACGAGTGGTTTTTGCATTGAACAAAGGTAACTTCCACATTGTCCAGAAGAACTCAGTAGGTTCGGAAGTTTCGTTGAATTCAATCGCAGGAATATAACCTTGGTTCAGAATGTACTGAACTTGCTTTTCGATTTGTGCGTCAGACAGGGGGGGTAAATAAGAAAGGGTTTCGTAACGACGCTCTTTTGGTAAGGTCTGCATAGCTAAATGATGAGTGGCTATTGTTTACTACTTAATTAAGGCGCTAACCGGATATGTTATCCGAGTTAGAATCTGTTTCTGGGGTGGGTTCAAATAAACTCAATTGCGTAATGCGTTCAAGATGCTGCCGACGTTGTTCCATATTGGCTTGTTGAATACCCGCGCGCACCATTTCTGGTAAGAAATCTGTCACTTCTTCAGCGATATGCTCTCTTACAGTCATAATCCGCAGGGCTAAATCTGGCTTCTCTCGAAACAGTTCTTCGATGTATCTTTCTCCATCCTGAACTTTTCCCGCAGAAAAGTTATGTAACCAGATTGCCAATGGTGGATTTGTTTCATCTAGCTGTGCCAAAACAGTCCTCAGCGCCTGATAAGTCAGATAACTTTGGAGAGTTTTGGCCGCGTCTTTCGCAATTTGCTTGAGATTCATGCTTGACCCGTCCCCTCTATAGGATGAAGAATGCAGTTTAAAGGATGAGGTTATTATCATTAACCTTCATCCTTGCACCTTCAGCCTGGATCAGACGGTATCAACTGTCTCAAACTCGAACTTGATTTCTTTCCACAGTTCGCAAGCAGCAGCCAATTCAGGAGACCACTTAGCAGCTTCGCGGATGATGTCGTTACCTTCACGAGCCAAGTTGCGACCTTCGTTACGAGCTTGGATACAAGCTTCCAGAGCCACACGGTTAGCGGTAGCACCAGGAGCGTTACCCCAGGGGTGACCCAATGTACCACCACCGAACTGTAGTACGGAGTCATCACCGAAGATTTCTACTAGTGCGGGCATGTGCCATACGTGGATACCACCGGAAGCAACAGCCATTACACCAGGCATGGAAGCCCAATCTTGGGTGAAGTAGATACCGCGAGACTTGTCTTGTTCAACGTAGTTTTCACGCAACAAATCAACGAAGCCCATGGTGATAGCGCGATCGCCTTCCAGTTTACCAACAACGGTACCGGTGTGGATGTGGTCACCACCAGACATCCGCAGAGCTTTAGCCAATACACGGAAGTGGATACCGTGGTTTCTTTGACGGTCGATTACAGCGTGCATCGCACGGTGGATGTGCAACAGAATACCGTTATCACGACACCAACGAGCCAATGTGGTGTTAGCGGTGAAACCTGCGGTTAGGTAGTCATGCATGATGATGGGCATTCCGAGTTCTTTAGCGTACTCAGCCCGTTTCAGCATTTCTTCACAGGTAGGCGCAGTTACGTTCAAGTAGTGACCCTTGATTTCACCGGTTTCTGCTTGAGACTTGTGGATAGCATCAGCTACGAACAAGAAACGGTCTCTCCAACGTTGGAAAGGAGCAGAGTTGATGTTTTCGTCGTCTTTGGTGAAGTCCAAACCACCGCGCAAACATTCGTAAACAGCGCGACCGTAGTTCTTAGCAGACAGACCCAATTTAGGCTTAATTGTACAACCCAACAGAGGACGACCATATTTGTTCAATTTGTCGCGCTCTACTTGGATACCGTGAGGAGGCCCTTGGAAGGTCTTCAAATAAGCTACGGGAATCCGCAAGTCTTCTAGACGCAGTGCTTTCAGAGCTTTGAAACCAAATACGTTACCTACAATGGAGGTAAACATGTTGGTTACAGAACCTTCTTCAAACAGATCCAGAGGATAAGCAATGTAAGCAATAAATTGATTATCTTCACCAGGAACTGGTTCGATGTCGTAGCAACGACCTTTGTAGCGATCAAGGTCAGTTAACAAGTCTGTCCATACAGTTGTCCAAGTACCTGTGGAAGACTCAGCGGCTACCGCAGCACCTGCTTCTTCAAAGGGAACTCCAGGCTGGGGTGTAACACGGAATGCAGCGAGAATATCTGTATCTTTAGGAGTGTAATCGGGTGTGTAATAAGTTAGTCTGTAATCTTTAACCCCGGCTTCATACCCAGCTTTAGACTGAGTCTTCGTTTGCGCGTAAGACATATTTTCCTTCCAAGAAGTCACTCTTTTTACTATCAAATCACGTTATGTGCTAATTACTCTCACCCTTTTTTTTCTTCCTTTCTCATAGCTGATATAAGGAAAACTTATATTTTGGGGCGAACTTTAGGACAGGATCTGTGTTGATGCAAAAAACCACTTTATACGCAGTAAAATACAATACCTTTTACATTTACTTATAGGTACTCAATTTTGGACGCAGTAGTTTTTCATTCTGATCACTAAATACTAAAGTTTTTTTATCTGTCCTAATTACCTGACTAAACTGACTCAACACCATAGGAACTTCTGCCGTTTTTATTATGTCTGGGCAGTTATTCTGGAAAATTGGGTAGTTTTGAAGGGGAGTTGGCTTAATTGCTGATTCTCCTATTTTTTCTGATACCTTTCCTTTGCCAAGGAACGATACACATAATACTTGCAGTTTAGTAACAGGTGGGACAAGGATAAAAAGGTTGCACACCACGAAATTTGTAACTTGTCTCACAATATATCAAGATTTCAATAAGTTATTCTTTGAAACTTTTTAACTTATTCATTTAAATTTCTTATTAAAGAAAGTTTTCAATATTTTATTAAGAATGCTTTACAAAGGACGGCCTTTAGTTGTAAGTGCGGAAGTTCAGGAGTGAATTTGACGCTGTACCATCAGCAGTGAGCAGATTAAAAAATTTTTAGCTCAAAAAGTTTAAAAAATGCTAATAAAGGGAACACTGGTAATGAATTTTCAGCCAGTTTAGGCAATAGTTATCTAGTTATAGTCATTACTCTGTAAAGGAAGTACGATTGTGGCCTTGTCTTTCAGGTGTGCTAATTTATTCATGACATCAGCTGTGCTGGGGTTAATAGCGTTACCGAGCATCATCTTTCCAGCAACTGCACAAAATCAAACTGTTAACACCAACCCTTATCGTTCTCTCAATTCCCAACCTGCCTATCCTGCCGTACCTCCACCACCACGGATAGATAGACTACCCAATGAGCGGGATGTGGAAGAACGCTCTCTAGAAACAGATTATCGGATTAGTCATCTATTGGGAGATGTTACAGGTAATCTTTGGGTGGGGTCTTGGCGAGGTTTATCGCGGATTAACCCAAATACAGGCAGAATTATTTCTCGGATCAGTTTGCCTAACATTACCATTGACGCATTAGCCCAAGATAAAGTCGGTAGGCTGTGGGTGGGAAACTATGAAGGTTTGACCAGAGTTGATCCACTTACTAACCAAATTACTGCTCAAAATTTATTGTTGCCTTCCAAGCGAGTTTTATCACTGTTAGTAGATAAGCGTGGTTATTTATGGACAGGTACTGATAGCGGCTTAGTTTTGATTAGTCCCGACCAAGGTTTAATCATGACTACTTTGAGAAATCTGCCTGGTGTCAGTGCCAATGCCATGACTTTAGATGCAGATGGTCAACTTTGGGTAGGTACGTTGGATGGATTAATACGGGTAAATACCGCTAGTGCTTTAATCATGAAGCGCATTGATAATTTACCAGGGGCAACAGTGCAAGCTTTAGCTATTAGTCCAGAAGGATTAATTTGGGCGGGAATGCCAAACCAATTGTTAGTAGTTAATCCTAAAAATGGTATAGTGTTGCGGTCTGTTACTCCTCTGCGCGGCAGAAGTGTAACATCGATCAAATTTGCTAAAGATGGTAGTGTCTGGGTAGGAACTACTAATGGTTTATTAAGATTAAATCCCCATACAGGATCTGTGTTGGATATGGTGACTGGACTACCTTCTAGCCAGGTAGTGACTCTAGCCGCAGATATGGGTAATAAATTGTGGGTAGGAACTAGCGAAGGTTTAGCTTGGGTCATGCCTAATATGAGGAAAGCAGAACCTCACCTGGCTTTTGGTCGGGCAGTGAAGTAGGGATTGGTGATTGGTAATTGGTAATTGGTAGTTAATGATGGTCATATGTTTTATTATTTCTTAACCCTATTGCCTCTTACCCATTACCTCATCCAAAATCTAAAATCCAGAATTTAAAATCACTTATGGCAGTTACCAACCAGCAATTAATTCAATGGAAACAGCAGGGACGTGCTATTGTGGCCTTGACTGCCTGGGATTATGCGATCGCTCAGTTGTTAGATGCAGCTGGTGTAGACTTAATCTTAGTAGGTGATTCTATGGCGGCAGTTCTCGGCTATGAAACAACACTGCCAATTAGCTTAGAGGAAATGATTTATCATGCTAAAGCTGTACGTCGCGGGGTAAAACGGGCTTTAGTAGTAGTTGATTTACCGTTTTTGACTTATCAAGAAAGTATTTCCCAGGCCATGCACTCGGCGGGGAGAGTGTTGAAAGAAACAGGAGCGCAAGCAGTAAAATTAGAGGGTGGATATCCAGCAATGGTGGAAACTGTAGGACGGCTGGTACAGGCAGGTATTCCCGTGATGGGTCATGTGGGTTTGACACCCCAATCTGTTCATCAACTAGGTTTACGACAACAAGGCAAAACCCAGGAAGCAAGCGAGAGAATCTTACAAGAAGCGATCGCCCTAGAACAAGCAGGAGCCTTTGCGGTAGTATTAGAACATATTCCCAGTCAGTTAGCATTAGAAATTACACAAAAATTACGAATTCCTACTATTGGTATTGGTGCTGGGGGAGACTGTGATGGTCAAGTTCTAGTTACTTCTGATGTGTTAGGACTAGCAGAAAGACATCCTCCATTTGCCAAAGTTTATACAAATCTGCGAGAACAAATTACTACAGCCGTAGCAACTTACGTTTCAGAAGTGAAGGAAAGAAAATTTCCCTAATTGGGTAATTAATTAGTGCCCCAAATCCCACATACTATTTACTACGGAGACAAAACATGGTTCTGCAAACTCCCCCCATTCCCAAAAAACCCACTATCACTTGGGAAGCACTTCCCGCAGACTATATTTTACCTGACGACCCCGTGGAAAATATCCAGCAACCAACCCTAGCTGCGGCACTAACAGATGCTTTAGGTAATGCAGGACGCATTCAACCTCAAATGCTCATTGGTTCCAACTTTGGACTAGTAGCCACGGTTAACAAAAAAATTATCGTTAAAGCCCCTGACTGGTTCTATGTACCACAAGTACAACCTGTAGCAGCAGATATTATTCGTCGCAGCTATACCCCCAACTTAGAAGGTGAACAAGTAGCGGTAGTGATGGAATTTCTCTCTGATACAGATGGTGGAGAATTATCTGTGCGCTCAACTCCACCCTACGGTAAACTTTACTTCTACGAACAGATTCTCAAAGTTCCCGCTTACGTTACCTATGATCTTTACGAACCGAGTTTAGAAGTGCGGTACTTAGAAAATGGCAAATATACCTTACAATTAGCAGATGCCAACGGCAGGATATGGATTCCTGAGATAGAGTTATTTCTCGGCATTTGGCAAGGTGAAAGATTATGCCAAACCACAAATTGGCTACGGTGGTGGGATAAAGAAGGAAATTTACTTCTTTGGAGTCAAGAACAAGCAGAACAGGAACGCCAACGGGCCGAACAAGAACATCAACGGGCCGAACAAGAACGCCAACGGGCTGATTTATTAGCCCAACAGTTAAGAGAACTAGGTATTGACCCTAACTCAGTCAGTTAAAATTTATCCTCAAAGCCTAAAACTCATGCCCAGCCCTAACCATACTCCTGTTCGCGTAGCGTGCCGTAGGCATACTTCTGAACTCCTGAACTTCTGTAACTCCTGTTCGCGCAGCGTGCCGTAGGCATACTTCTGTAACTCCTGAACTCCTGTTCGCGTAGCGTGCCATAGGCATACTTCTGAACTCCCAAATTTCTATGTCACAATCTTTGATATTCTAGGATTCTGTGGTATTTCAAATCTACCGACACTCGGTGTTCATCAACCGATGTTGTCTGGTCAAACATACAGACTCTTAACATCAGTCAGGAGTTTGCTGAGACTGGTTTGATATAAAAACACATAATTTTTTGCTGAAGGGCAACAGATAAAGACTAAACTTAAAAGTCTTGTCCAGCAAAATTTGTAACTTTAAATGACCTAATTATGTCCAAGGTTCTTGTCTCCGATCCCATTGACCAGGCTGGTATTGACATCCTTTCCCAAGTGGCAACAGTTGATGTCAAAACAGGTCTTAAGCCAGCAGAACTAATCGAAATTATTGGTGAATATGACGCACTGATGATTCGTTCTGGAACTCGCGTCACTCAAGAAATAATAGAAGCTGGCACACAATTAAAAATTATTGGTCGTGCTGGTGTGGGAGTGGATAATGTGGATGTTCCCGCCGCTACCCGTAAAGGTATTGTAGTTGTAAATTCCCCTGAAGGCAATACCATTGCTGCTGCGGAACATGCTCTAGCAATGATGTTATCGTTATCCCGTCACATTCCAGATGCTAATGCTTCTGTGAAAAAAGGTGAATGGGATCGGAAAACTTTTGTTGGCGCAGAAGTATACAAAAAAACTCTCGGTGTGGTGGGTTTAGGGAAAATTGGCTCCCATGTAGCGAATGTTGCTAAAGCAATGGGGATGAAATTATTGGCTTATGACCCCTTTATCTCCACAGAACGGGCTGAACAGCTGGGTTGTCAATTAGTAGATTTAGATTTGCTGTTCCAGCAAGCAGACTATATCACTCTCCACATTCCCAAAACACCAGAAACAACTAATTTAATTAACGCTAAAACCTTAGGGAAGATGAAACCTACAGCCAGAATTATTAACTGTGCTAGAGGTGGAATTATTGATGAAGCAGCTTTAGCAGCAGCAATTCGTGAGGGTAAAATTGCGGGTGCAGCGTTGGATGTGTTTGATTCTGAACCATTGGGTGAGTCAGAATTGCGATCGCTTGGTAAAGATATCATCCTCACTCCCCACTTAGGTGCATCCACCACAGAAGCCCAAGTCAACGTAGCTATTGATGTAGCTGAACAAATTCGCGATGTTCTCTTAGGACTACCAGCCCGTTCCGCAGTGAATATCCCTGGACTAGGCCCCGATGTCTTAGAAGAACTCAAGCCTTATATGCAGTTGTCAGAAACCTTGGGTAACTTGGTGGGACAATTGGCCGGAGGTCGGGTAGAAACCTTAACGGTGAGACTGCAAGGGGAACTAGCAACCAATAAGAGTCAGCCTTTGGTAGTAGCAGCTTTGAAAGGATTACTTTATCAAGCTCTCCGGGAACGAGTCAATTATGTTAATGCCACTATCGAAGCCAAAGAAAGAGGCATTCGGGTAATTGAAACTAGAGATGCTTCTGCCCGCGACTATGCAGGTTCAATTCATCTGGAAGCTACAGGTAGTTTAGGAACTCACTCTGTTACAGGTGCTTTGTTAGGTGATAAGGAAATTCACCTCACAGATGTTGATGGTTTCCCCATTAACGTCCCCCCCAGCAAATATATGCTATTTACCCTCCACCGAGATATGCCAGGAATTATTGGTAAACTCGGTTCCCTACTAGGCAGTTTCAATGTGAATATTGCCAGTATGCAAGTAGGACGGAAAATTGTCCGTGGGGATGCAGTTATGGCATTGAGTATCGATGATCCATTACCCGATGGTATTTTGGATGAAATCACCAAAGTTCCTGGCATCCGTGATGCCTATACTGTCACACTGTAACTTTAGATTTTGGATTTTGGCTGGAAGATAGCTAATTGGTAAGTGGTGATTGGTAACTTAAAAGATAGTACCGATTACCATTACCAATGGGAAATCAAAAATCTAAATTTAAACTTTTATGGCAAATACCTGGTGGGAACTGAAAATTTTATGTGAACCAGACCTAGAAGATTCTATCTTTTGGCGACTGGAAACATTTGGTTGTCGTGGAACAGCTTCGGAAAGTAAAGGTAATTCTTCATTAATTAAAGGTTATTTACCCAGTTTTCAAGCCCAATTGCTAGATTTAGGGGCACTATCCTTATGGTTGCGTCAGGATGCCCTCTGTGTGGGGCTTTCTGCACCGATATTGCATTGGCAGTTAATTGATGAGGAAGACTGGGCCAGTAGCTGGAAACAATATTGGCAACCCCAAGAAATAGGCGATCGCTTTCTCATCAACCCCGCTTGGCTACCTTTTCCAGCTTCAACAGAACGCCTTGTCATTCGTCTTGACCCTGGAGTAGCTTTTGGGACAGGTAACCATGCGACAACTCAGTTGTGCTTAGAATCACTGGAAATGCGTCTGAGTGACCTGCCTAAATCTTTTATTGGGTCAGATGAACAAAACGAACCACAAATTATTGCTGATATTGGTTGTGGTTCTGGAATTCTCTCCATCGGTGCATTGCTGTTAGGTGCGAAAAAAGTTTATGCCGTTGATAACGACCCATTAGCAGTACAATCCACCATTAGCAACCGCGCCCTCAATGATATTACATCAGATAGATTGATAGCATTACAGGGTAGTGTAGAGGCTGTACAGGCGCAAATTGATGCACCAGTCAATGGTGTTGTCTGCAATATTTTGGCTGATGTAATTATCGAATTACTACCAGAAATTAGCAGCATTACGGCATCCAGTAGTTGGGGTATTTTTAGCGGTATTCTCCTTGAACAATCTAAGGCTATTGCTGATGCTTTGGAACAGAATGGTTGGATTGTAGCTACTCTTTGGAAGCGGAAAGAATGGTGCTGCTTCAATGCCCGTAGGATTTAGTTTACTCGTTAATTTTGCTTTCTCGTCATCCCCTAGATATGGGGGATGACGATAATTTAATCAAAATAACTGCCAGCTAGCAAAATTTTTTACACAACCTATCTCTGAAAATAGTTGTGACTAAAAATTGGCAAATAAGCTTGATTAAGTATGAGATGGGTTTTTGGCTTTCAATTTAATTTTCATACCCAATAGCAGTAATGTAGTCCCCATCAAGACCATACCTGCTGAAGAATCGGGTTCAGGAACAGGACAAGCCCCAGTAGCATAGGCTGGGGTAATTAATAAACCTAAAACAGAGTCTAATAACCCCCACGCAAATTTAGAACCTGATGTTTTGTTAGAGTGAAGTTCTACTTTTTTATCAGGGCTGGTTAGACAAACTTTTTTTCCGTCAATTGTCCAATAACTCTTGGCATCAACAATACTAATAGCTTGTGTTCTTTGATCTTGTGCGTTATACCCAAAACCCATCAAATCCTGAAAACTCCATATCGGTTTATATTCAGTAGGTTCAGTTCCTGCATTGAAAAAGAAATCTGTTTTCAGTTCCTCATTTTTCCCAGTGTTCTTGTTCAGAACACTAAGTGTAATATGTAAATCATTTATCTTGTTTGATATATCTAAATCCTTTATTGCCTGACTTTTAACACACCCACCAATTGTTAAGGATGTTGGTGGAATTGCTTGAGATATATCCAAACTACATGTTCCACCCAACCATGTTAGCGTAGCAGCAGAGGCAGGAATTGAAGCTAAAGAAGTGATAGGTAAAGCTAAGAGTAAAGACCAAAATGAATTTGATTTAATTTTCATACAGCACAGCAATTTTGATGTCAGTGAAATCTATAAGGGCAGGCAAAATGTCTACCCCATCATCTTGATGGCATTCAGATAGCAGTGTCCTTTATTTACATGCAACGTACTGTAAGGAGACCAATCTGAATTACTTAAAGTTGAGCACCTGATGAGACAACTAGAAAATGTACGTAATTTTTAAGTATCACGATTTATGGTCAGTAAAAATTATGAAGATATAACTTCATAAATAATTTATATTTTTCTGTAAAGTTTAGAACAAGAAATATCTATTTAATAGCTTGATAGACTGAAAAGTAAATCAGAAGTGGAAATTCTTATCCTGAAAGAATAACAACTATCAAAAACAGTTAATAACATTATGTTTAGTCATATCAAATCTTGCTATTTAAATAAAATTACGAAAATCACTTATCTTTATCTAAAATTCATAATATAAATTTTTCTTAAGTAAAAACTACATATTCCCAAACTAAAAAGCCACCTTTTGGTTTTGGCTAAATTAACCATTACCATCTAGTGGCTAATTAATGCTGAGGCTTGTCAAGCTTTATAGGTTACTATGAGCAGATAAAATAATTCTTTCTGTTTCTTCCCAACTAATACATTTGTCGGTTACAGAAACACCATATTTTAAATCTTCCCGTTTACCAGTAATTGCTTGATTGCCTTCATATAAATGGGATTCCAACATCATTCCTACAATGGAATTATTTCCATCTATAATCTGTTTAATTACTTGCTCAAATACGGCTGGTTGTAATCTGTAGTCTTTGTTCGTATTGCCATGGCTACAATCAATTACTATTCTGGGAGGTAAATTTTCAGCCTTTAATTGTTCCTCGACTATTTTCACGCTTTCTACATCGAAATTAGGTTGATTTCCACCCCGTAAAATCACATGGCCATAGTCGTTACCCCTAGTTTGAAATAAGCTTACTTGTCCTTTTTGATTAATACCTAAAAAATTGTGGGGGGTTTTTGCAGATTTCAGGGCATTTAATGCTACTTGAATATTACCATCAGTACCATTTTTAAATCCTACAGGCATGGACAAACCACTAGCCATTTCTCTGTGGGTTTGTGATTCGGTAGTACGTGCCCCAATGGCTGACCACGAGATTAATTCACTAATGTATTGAGGAATAATTGGGTCTAGGGCTTCTGTGGCTGTGGGTAATCCTAGTTCAGCGAGTTTTAATAATAAATTTCTCGCCATTAAGATACCTTTTTCAACATGGAAAGAATCATCCATATCTGGGTCATTGATTAGCCCTTTCCACCCTGTTGTTGTTCTTGGTTTTTCAAAGTAAACTCGCATAATTAATAGGAGTTTATCTTTGACTTTTTCTGCTAATACTTTTAATTTATCAGCATATTCTAGGGCTGCTTGTGGGTCGTGAATTGAGCAAGGTCCAACTACAATGAATTTTCTGCTATCTTTAAAATCTAGAATATGTTCTAATTCTTGTCGATACTTTAAAATAGTATGTTCAGCAGTCTTCGTTAAAGGTAATTTCGCCTTAACTTCATGAGGTGTTAATAAGACGTGAGAACTTTTAATGTTAGTGTTAATTAATTTGTTCATAATCCAAGCTTTTGGTTCTGTGTGTGCAGATGCAATTTAGTAGGGTAATTATTAAATATACACATTTTTAAGTAAAAATACAATATATTAGACATCTCCAGAAAAGATTATAGAGACTTTCCATGGAAAGTCTCTACAAGGTTTCTAGGAACAACACATTTAATTTTCACCAGATACCTATTATATCTAATTAGTATAAATAAGGGTGAGCAAAATACTCACCTCAAAGCTTTATAAGCAGCAATAAATTATGATTTTTCTCTGTTAATTAGACTGGGTAGCTAACAATTTCATATGGCTTAATAACCAATTTGCTGCCGTTGCTCTCCGAGTTTGTCTTGGTCCAAATTCTCCAATTTTATAACCTTTAAACCCTAGTTCTTCTTTCAAAAGTTGTTTGTTGGGTTGGGGAATAGAACGAGTTAATTTCATGGTAGCTGGACGAGATTCTAGAAAGTTTGGGGGTTCGGGGTACTCTTCTTTCCACTCTGGTGCAACTTGACTAGTGTCCCATTGATCTGTTGTTAAATTGTAGCGATAACCCAAGTAATACCAAACTAATTGATTAACTGTGTGATCATCAATTGTATCATTGATAATTGCCCAAAGTGTGTCTGTGTTGAGTGGTGGAAGGCTAGACATGATAGGTTCAAAATCTGTAATTATAGAGATGTTGTTTGTGAGTATGTATCTAAATCATACTGAATCTTGAAAAAATATCACAATTCAGTTTTAGATAGGGGATGAGGGAAGATATAAATGATATTAGTTGTTCAAAAATTAATTATTTGCTTTAGTGACTACAAGATAAATTAAAAATTAGTAAAATTACACGGTGTTGATGAGTATGTCTACAATAGGATGTTTATAATTTTAATGTATGACTTCCATTAATATCCAATATACTGGAGTATAAGTCATCAAAAATTATCATTCCCTAACTAAAATCATGACGCAGTAACTGTTGAAAATAGTGGAAAAGAATGTCAAGATTAGCTTTTTTACATTTTTAATTAAGCAGATTTGTTTATGCAAAATAGTTCACCACCAAAACAAGTACGCGCCCATGTTTTTATTGCCGGTCGAGTTCAAGGGGTAGGATATCGCTATGCCACTGTAGATACTGCCACAGAATTGGGTTTAACTGGTTGGGTGCGAAATTTGCCTGATAGCCGTGTGGAAGCAGTATTTGAGGGGGCTAGGGAAGTTGTGGAGGAAATGGTAAGGTGGTGTCATGCTGGGCCACCTGCGGCAATGGTGAAGGAAGTGGTACTGGAATATGAGTCACCAGAAGGGTTGTCGGGATTTGAGGTGAGGCGTTAGCAGTTAGTTTCAGTATATTGGTGCTAAGTTTCATCGGTCTATATTCCCAAATGTTGAAAAGTTTATGGACTCCCCTCCATGCCCAAGTACACCGCACTATCCGCAGCCGTTGTTTATTTAAACATAACCAAAGTTTATTAGTGGCTGTTTCTGGTGGTCAGGATTCTCTATGTTTAATTAAATTACTATTAGATTTACAATCAAAATGGGGATGGAATTTAGGTATTGCCCATTGTGACCATCGGTGGCGGAATGATTCCCAAGCTAATGCGATACATGTGGAAAATTTAGCGCAAGGTTGGAATCTACCATTTTATTTAGCTGTAGCTGAAGAAGATGTTTCTACGGAAGCAAAGGCGCGAAATTGGCGATATCAGGCTTTAACCAGAATTGCCCAGGTTCATAATTATCAATATATCGTCACTGGACATACGGCGAGCGATCGCTCGGAAACCCTACTTTATAATTTAGTGCGGGGTACTGGTGCCGATGGTTTACAAGCCTTAACTTGGCAACGTCCTATAACAACAGCAATTACCGTCGTCCGTCCACTTTTAGATGTTACCCGTTCCCAAACTGAGGCATTTTGCCAACAGTTCAACTTACCCATTTGGGACGATTCTACTAATCAAGACTTACAATATGCTCGTAACCGCATCCGTCTCGATTTAGTGCCGTATTTGCAACGAAATTTCAACCCCCAAGTAGAATTAGCCTTAGCACAAACGGCAGAACTCTTACAAGCAGAGGTAGAATACTTAGAAGAAATTGCTCAAAAATTACGAGAAGATGCAGAGGAATTACTGGAGGAAAATGACCAGGAAATCTGGCGTTTAAACCGCAAAAAATTAAAAAGCGCACCCTTAGCCTTACAACGGCGAGTGATGCGTCAAACCTTACAAGCTATATTGCCACAGGCACCAGGGTTTGAACATATTGAAAAATTAACAGCTTTAATTACTGCCCCTAACCGTTCTCAAACAGATCCTTTTCCTGGTGGTGCGATCGCCAAAGTAGAAGGAGATTGGATATATTTTATACTAAATTAAACTAGTTCTTGTTTTAATTTAGTGGGTATAGGTCTTAAAGGTTGCAAAGGTGTGGATGATAATATCTCTGTATCCGTTAAAATTTGCAAACTATTCAAAGCTGCTTGACGAATCACTTCTTCTTCTTCTTGAGTCAGTAATAGCTGCAAACATTCAATTACATCTTGCTGTATAGCTGTATCAACCTGGGGACGGCTAAGATATTTGGTCAACTGACGAACTGCAACCAAACGTTTTAAAGGGTCTGGTGCAGTTAAATTATGTAATAGCTGTTCTAAATAATCTTCTTCTCGCTTACCATTGAGACTGAAGATTTGCCACACCAACAGCACTAAAGTTAAGATTGTCCCTATTCCTTGGACAATGGCACCAGCAGCAATCCAATGACTTTGAGCATCAACCCAGATGGATGCAGCCATATATGTCACAACTGTAGCTATACCACCACTGGTAACAGCTAAAGCTAACCGATGGTTAGCACTATCTAAAAACTTACGGATTTCTAACCAACTGAGTTGCCAATTCCATTTTTGCAGGGAATAAGCACAAGTCATGACACTAATACCCACTACTAGTGCTAATAACAGCTTCCAGTTCCAGAACAGCATAGCGACAATAACTGTTAGCAACCCAAGCAGCAATCCTGGTTCTGAAAAACGCTGGAGATGACGCTGCTTTGCGCTTCCTGTTTTCATTCCTGGAACTTGATTGATTAATTGCCACCAAGAAGAAGCCTGTGTCACCGTGTGTACCTACGCGAATACAAGATCAATAACTTTACAATCTTTACCTAATATCAGGCTAAGGAGGAAAAACAAAAGCGAAATTCATCAATTGTAAATTGCCCATCAAAGGCACAGAAAGTCACGCTTTTGATATCCTTTGCCTCTAATGATAATAATGTATTCGGTGACATTGCGGAGTCGGAATTTGCCAGATTAGCGGTCGGTAAAGTTGATTGAGTCAGTAGCTGGCCAGTTTTGTTGTAAGCAGAAAATATCAATGGTTGTGAACTGGTCACTAAGGCACTCACCCAAGCTACAGGTTCGAGAAATATGACTTCTAATACTCCATTTTTAGGAGAAGCCATTAATACTGTTGCCCCTGAATTGGTTGGAAATGCGGGATTAGAAGGCTGTATAGCTAGAGAATTATTAAAGATTACACCCCAGGACTCATATTGACGTTCAACAACTTCAAAGGATTTAAGATTATCAAAATTAATGCGAATACATTTAGAAGTATCACTATGAGAAGGGTCTATGTATTCTTCAACGTTATTTTGACAAATGGGGGTGACAATTGGGCTTGGCAAATCAAAGTTGTCAAACTCTTGATTTAGTTCTTCAAAACTGAGCATTTTTTCCGCTTGCAGAGTACCCAGATTGCCCATGACAAAGTGCTTTTCCCTACTTTAAGTTTTTATCTTTATCAACCGATTGTTTTGTGGGATATACGATCGCCTACGCGGTTCAACACAACAAATTTATTTTCGTAAACCGAATTAATACTGGTTTTTTAATCAAAATAGCATAAAACCCCATGCCCCTGTTCCTCCCTTAGTGACAGTTTATATACTTGTACATGGTTAATACATGGGAACCGGAAAAATTTGGTGAATAAATCCCTTGTCACCTCTGATTTACCTTCAATTTAGCGATCGCTATCCTCAGTCAACCGATGTAATATCAGACAACTATGGTCTCTGTAGGCAAAGAACAACCAATGAAAAAATACGGCCACAGCATCCAACGCTAGTGAGAAGCAGGGAAGGGATTGGTTAGTTGATAATAAACAAGAGAGATTAATTAATCATTCAAGTTGACACTTGATAATTTCGACATAACAAAAAATACTTATGTTGCAACCACTGGGATTTGAGCAACGCTCCATCAAAACTTCTCTAGGCAGGATGGTATACTATACTGCCGTAGGCGCACCTTGGCAGGATGAAAAATTAACATCTGACCGAGAAACTTTAGTATTTTTACATGGGTTTGGTGGTGGGTCTTCTGCCTATGAGTGGTCTAAGGTATATCCAGCTTTTGCCTCAGAATACCGAGTCGTCGCACCAGATTTAATCGGTTGGGGTCGTTCCGAACATCCCCAGAGAAACTATAAACTTGATGATTATTTGACCACGATTCAAGAATTTATTAGCCAAATTAGCAACGGGCCAGTAGTAGCGATCGCCTCTTCTCTCACCGCAGCCTTTACTATTAGAGTAGCGATCGCTTATCCTCAGTTATTTAAATCTCTCATTCTTGTCAGTCCTGCTGGACTCTCAGACTTTGGTGAAGACTACACCCGCAGCATTTTTGCCCAAATAGTCAGTGTTCCCATTGTTGACCGTCTATTATATAACACTGGCATTGCCACAGAAGGAGGAATTCGGAGCTTTTTAGACCAAAGACAATTTGCTCAATCTAATCGAGTCTATCAAGAAATTGTCGATGCCTATCTCCAATCTGCCCAGCAACCAAACGCTGAATATGCAGCACTATCCTTCGTGCGTGGTGACCTATGCTTTGACTTGTCCCTCTACATTCAACAGTTGACCACTCCCACAGCGATTATTTGGGGTCAAAAATCCCAATTTACTGGGCCAGATATTGGTCGTCGTTTAGCACAAATTAATCCTCAAAGTATCAAGTTTTTCCAACAATTAGACAATGTTGGTTTAACACCACAATTAGAATTACCAGCAGTAACAATTGGCTTAATTCGCAAGTTTATCAAGTTGTTAGCTGAGTAAGTAAATAAGTAGTTATGCAAAATAGGGAATAGGTGATATTGTTTCACTTTGATAATTGTCATTTTGCATAAATATTTTTTGTTTTACGTAGTCTTCGCTGGCCACTCCAAGCGATCGCTCGTCCTGGTGAAATCAGGTTTACTGATGCTTTGCCGAAAACGCGATCGGGTATTATGCGTCGGTTGTTGCGGAATTTGACTGCTGGTCAGGGGGTGTCGGGGTATACTTCGACTTTGGAAGACAGCAGTGTTTTAGATAAATTACGGGAAGGTGCATAGTTTAGGTTAGTTTCGCGCAAAGACGCAAAGGCGCAAAGTGTTTTTTGTGTCTTTGCGTTTTTTAATCATATTTCAAGTCAAGTTCACCTTCGGGGTAAATTAAGTTATGCAGAATTAATGATGAAAAGTGGACGCGCAACCGAGAGATATTCAAAACTACATCACACTAGAAGGAAAAATTCCTTTTGAAGAATGGCTTGATTCACTGCGAGATAGAACGGCAAGAGCTAAAATAAGAAATAGGCTCAAGCGAGTAGAATTAGGTAATTTAGGAAACTATCGTGCAGTTGGGGAAGGAGTATGTGAACTCAAAATTGATTACGGGCCAGGTTATCGTGTCTATTTTGGTCAGATAGGAACTACAATCGTACTCCTGCTTTGCGGTGGCGATAAAAGTACACAAGAAAAAGATATTTTGATAGCTAAGGAATATTGGAGAGATTATGAAAGAAGTAATAACCCCAACAAGTAAAAGTTATAAAGAATATTTAATTTCATCTCTCCAAGATGTTGAAGAAGCAGCTGCATATTTAGAAACTTTTTTAGAATCGAATGAAGAAGGACGTGAACCTGAAGTCTTACGTTCTGCATTAAAAGATATTATTGACTCCCGATTGGCAGCAAATAATCTTTCGGAAACAGCTAAACAGAAATATCAACAACTTGAGCAGATGCTGTCTGAAAATTCTGGAAATCATCTTTATACTTTGATTGAATTTTTAGACGCTTTAGGATATCGAATTAAGTTAGAAGTTAAAGATAGTTAGTTTTAGGGTGATATTAGGGTAGGGGTTTGGATAGATTGTTTGTGAGGATGTTGGGTATTTTATTTGTCTGAATCAAGATGTCCAGGATTTTAGGATTTACAGGATGTTTTTTGATGATTGTCTTTAAATGATTATAAACAATCTAAAAATTACGGCTCTTTCGGATATTTTATGGTAGTTGAGAATTGATTATCATAAAACCCTTACGGGGCAAGGGTTATAAACAATTATGCCCATATTTTCAATGAAATGCCGACACAATAAGACTTTCAATGATTTTGAACTGGGTTCTCCATAAAAAGTACCGAAGAACCAAAATTACCATCCTGTTCATCCTTTAATCCTGGTTATCCTGATTCAGACAAATATCATTATGGTGAGAAAACTTGAGTATGAATGAGCGCACAGAGTTCTATAACAAGAATCAGGAAGTTAGATTTTTGTCAAGGGGTGGAGAAATATTTTTTTAGAGAATAACTCATTGGGAAAATACAAAATCTCCAAATGTTTGTATTTATTTAGAAAACCGTTTAAAAAGCTCTGCGTATTCGTCAACTTTAATTTCTTCAATATTTGCACCAATACGTTGATAAAATTTTCCATCGTATGATATTGGGTTTTCTCCAGCTTTTAAACAAAATATCAGTACACTTTTATCGTAATAATCAATTATTTTAATCTCTCTACCTATAGTGTCTTTAACTGTTTGATGAATAGGTTCTGATTTAATTTGTTGAGTAATCCAGCGATAAAAATTATCAATATTCCCCTGTAATTTCTTGGCTTCGTGTTCTATTCCGGTTATCTTAAAATTTTTATATTCTATTGGTTCAATATTGTATAAATTTTTTATCCTTTCTGCTGTCTGATCATTATCTGCTACTCCAACACAAACATAACCAGTTGCACCAGGCGAATGATTTGCCATTGCAGTTAAAGTTAGAATTATTTTACTAAAACTGTCTTGATCAAATTGTCCTCGTTCATTTAGTTGTGTAAAACCTTGTTTAAAATCATATAAAGTTTGTTCTGTTTTTGATTGAGTTAGTAGAGTTTCAAACTCTGTTAACCATGAATCTTTAGCAGGATCGTTATTATCTCTTACTTTAAAAAATTCTCTAATAATACCTTTAACCTTGTTAATGTTACGTCTTTTATTTTGATAGCTCCATGTTTGTCCACTAGTGATATCTATATCTTGATTAATATTTCTTAAGGATTTTATTAATCCATCATAATTAGCTATTTCCATTTTCTCACGAAAAACCAAATCGTAAAAACTGAAAAATATTACTTGAAAAGGACGAGGCATATATTTCAAATTGTTTAAAGTAATTAATTCACTAAAATTTCTTTTTGATTCTTGTAATATCTCACGAATATGATTATATATAATCATAAATTCTTTTCTAATAGATTCAGGTTGCTTCAACACTAATGAAGTTTCTATTTTTTCCTGATGTTGACCATTTTTAAAGCCATAATATTCATCCGAGATAGATGCACTACTTCCAGGTGTCTCAGGTAACAGCATATATGCAATAATATCAGCAACAATTTGTTCATCTCTTGACTCTCTCAGCATTTCTTTTGTTAAAATTTTGTTTTTCACCCAAAAAATATCATCAACTTTAATACCATATTCCAGTTCTTTATTAGTAATACTAATTTTTTTCATCTCATTAAGAAGAACAATATCTGAAGCTGATGCATCTGATCTTATTTCGCTTGAGATTATTCTTACTAAATTAGCAAATTTAGAAGTTGCACCTGCTGAACGTAATTCCTGTTTTGATAAATGTTTACCATTAGAGTTAATCCTTCTAAAAACTTCATCCACTTTATCATTATCATCAAAGGAATAAACAGAAAGTGGAAGAATATAACTGCCTATAGTTTCACAGTATTTCCTTTCGAGAACAGGAGTTTTTTGTACTAACTGTTGTTGATCTAATCTAGATTTTGATTCTATCATTGTCTGCAAATCAAAATATTTACCTTGAATATCAAATTCTCCTTCAATAAAGGCCGTAATAGCATTTAATCTTTGCATTCCATCTATAATTTCAAATACAGATTTCTTATCTTTTTCTGTTTCTGCTAATAAAATTATAGGCACGGGAAAACCTTGTAAAATTGAATCTATAAATGCCCTTTTTTCTTCTATAGTCCAAACTAACTTTCTTTGATATCTCCTATTAGCATAAAATAGATTATTTACATAAAAATTATAAATTCGTTGTACACTTTCACTTCTAATTGAAAGTTCTCTTTGAACAGGAGATGATTGAATGTTGCTTGTACTCATAATGATTACCCTTCCTAAAAACTACTATTTCTACTATTTTTTGTCAAAATTTAAGATCATTACTTGTAAAATAAATATAATACCAGACAATCAGTCAAGTGATCACTCTTAATATTAAATTATTAAATCAAATCAACATCCTGTAAATCCTTTAATCTTGGTTATACTTATGACTTCCTTTTACGAAGTAGCAAAAGCACAAGTCGAAGTTTATCATTTGGTGGATAACAATTATCAATTAATGACACCCAATGAACGGGGACATTACTCCATTGCACCTTTAGGAGTAGAGTTAGGAATTTGGCAAGGTTTATATCAAAATGCTGATTTACCTTGGTTGCGTTGGTGGGATGAAAAAGGGAATTTATTGTTAACAGGTGAGGAACGTGCAGAAGTTGAAAAGCAAAAAGCAGAAGTTGAAAAACAAAAACGATAACAACTTGTAGAAAAATTACGCGCCCTTTCTCTTGAACAACTTAATGCTTTAGGAATTGATCTAGAAATGTTAAAATAAATAAAGCAAATTTCAGATCCCCGACTTCTTTTATTAATCTTTCTATTTTACATATTAATTATCTTAGAAATCAGGGATATTTGATTACAAAAATCCTGTAATTTCTTTAATCCTGGATATCCTGATTCTGACAGTTAAACCTAAAAACATACCTCAGACAGATGAACAGCTATAAACTCAGCGTCTAAAATCTGAATGCCGGATTGATACCAAGGGTATGAATTCAAACTTTCATATTTGGACGCTGACACCTCCAGATGTCTACAAGACTCTAGCAACTACTCCTCAAGGTATCAGTGAAACAGAAGCAAGTTTAAGATTAAAACAATTCGGTTATAACGAACTTCCCGAACCACAAACACGCCCTTTAATTCTGCGTTTTATTGACCAGTTAACCCATTTTATGGCCTTGCTATTGTGGGTAGCGGGAATATTAGCTTTTATTTCCCAAACACCGGAATTAGGTTGGGCAATTTGGGCAGTAATTTGGATTAATGCTATTTTTAGTTTTTGGCAGGAATATCAAGCGGAAAAAGCTTTATCAGCTTTAAAAAAAATCTTACCTTCCCAAGCTAAAGTTTATCGAGATGGGAAATTATCGGTAATTGCTGCCCGTGAATTAGTTAGCGGCGATGTGATGCAGTTGGAAGAAGGTGATAAAATCTCCGCTGATGCCAGACTGATTGAAAGTCAATCTTTATATGTAGATGTCTCCGTACTCACAGGGGAATCTTTGCCAGTTCCCCGCATTAGCCAACCTGTCACCGCCGCAAATATCCACGCTTCAGACGCTAGTAATTTGGTATTTGCAGGTTCTACCGTGGCAGCTGGTCGGGGACTGGCAGTAGTTTATGCCACAGGTACTCATACAGAATTTGGTCAAGTAGCCCATCTCACAGCCCATGTGCAGCGGGAAGCCAGCACTTTAGAAGTGCAGATTTCTAGAGTAGTTCACATCATTACCATCATTGCTTTGAGTATGGGGGTAGTGATATTTTTACTGACTAAGTTGTTGGTGGGAATGCAACTACGAGAAAGTTTCATTTTTGCGATTGGGATTATTGTGGCATTTGTCCCGGAAGGTTTACTACCTACTGTGAGTTTAGCTTTAGCCATTGGTGTTAGACGCATGGCTACTAAGAATGCTTTGGTGCGGCGCTTGTCTGCGGTGGAAACTCTGAGTGCAACCACTGTTATTTGCACTGATAAAACTGGGACTTTGACTAAAAATGAAATGACTGTCCGCCAATTGTGGATTCCTAATACTCAGATTAATGTGACTGGGGTGGGTTATGAACCCAAGGGAGAAGTAGAAATTACCTCTAGTGAATATCAGTCTCAGGTGCGGTTAATGTTGGCTGGTGCTGCACTTTGTTCCAATGCGCGGTTAAATCATCCCCCTAATTCCAATCAATGGCAAGCAGTAGGTGACCCTACGGAAGCGGCGTTATTAGTGGCAGCAATTAAGGCTGGGTTGAAGTTGGAGGAGTTGCAACACCAAGCGCCCAGAGTTCGGGAAATTCCTTTTGATTCTCACCGTCGGATGATGACGGTTTTGTTATCAGGTAATTTGCAGTTAGATAATGTTGAAAATTGCGAGTATTTGATTTTTACCAAGGGTGCGCCTTTGGATGTGTTGCAACATTCCCGGTATTTATGGCATTCAGGGGAAAACCTGGAATTGACGGAAACCCAGCGCGAGGAAATTGTCGCGGCTAATGATCAATTAGCAAGTCAAGGTTATCGTGTATTGGGGGTGGCGATAAGGCAAGGTAGAACGGAATTAAACCAGGCAGATAATAATTTATTGGAACAGGATTTGACTTTTTTGGGATTGGTGGCGATGATTGACCCACCACGGCCAGAAGTTGCCGATGCGATCGCTCTTTGTCATCGTGCCGACATTCAAGTTACGATGATTACAGGTGATTATGGTTTAACAGCAGCTGCGATCGCTCAAAGAATTGGTTTAGGTAACGGTAAACCGAGAATCATCACCGGTGAACAATTAGGACATCTTTCTGATACTCAATTGCGGCAAATACTCCACAAGCACAAAACTGGATTAGTATTTGCCAGAGTCATACCAGAACAAAAACTCAGGTTAGTTGAAGCATACAAAACTCTTGGTAATATCGTCGCTGTTACAGGTGATGGTGTTAACGATGCCCCCGCTTTACGCGCTGCTAATATCGGTATTGCAATGGGAATTAGCGGTACAGATGTTGCCCGTGAAGCTGCTGATATTGTGCTGATAGATGATAACTTTGCAACTATCGTTGCCGCAATTGAACAGGGTAGGGCAGTGTATCAAAACATCCGCAAGTTCATGACTTATATTCTCGCTTCCAATATGGCGGAGTTTCTACCCTTCCTCGCAATGGTGTTTCTGAAAATACCCCCAGCCTTAGTAATTTTGCAAATCTTAGCCATTGATTTAGGTACAGATATGTTGCCCGCGCTGGCATTAGGGGCAGAAAAACCAGAAGCTGGTGCAATGGAGTTACCACCACGAAAAAAATCTCAACCACTGTTAGATTTACCTTTATTGCTGCGTGCGTACTGCTTTTTAGGACTGTTGGAAGGTTTGGCAGGGATGGCAGGATTTTTCTTAGTTTGGTGGACAAATGGCTATAACCTTTCCCAATTGCAGGCATTCAGCCCCAGTATTTTATCTCACTCAGCTAATGCCACCACAATGGCTATATATCATCAAGCCACGACAATGACTTTAGCGGTAATTGTTGCTTGTCAAGATGGTAACGTTTTTGCCTGTCGTTCCGAACGGTTTTCGATTTTGCGTTTGGGCTTTTTTACCAACCGTTTGATTTGGATAGGAATTGCTGTGGAATGGTTTCTGATTCTCTCAATTATTTACTCTCCTACCCTCCAAAAAATCTTCTCAACAGCACCTTTAAAACCATCATATTGGCTGATATTATTGCTTTGTCCACCGTTGATATTGATAGCTGACGAACTACGAAAACGAATTATTGTCCAAATCAACCGTGACAAAGTTCAGAATAGTAACGGCTGATATAGCAGGTGACCGGTAACAGGCTTCGCCGTGAGTTTCGACAACGCTCAACTACCGCGTCAACCGAAGGGTAACAGTGCTAAAAGCCTTTGGTTATCTCAGTTTTAGCTGTAATTAATGTCTTAACTGCCTTGTCTACGGCTATAAAATTAACATCCAAATAGCCTACTGAACTTTATCTAAAAAAGTTGTTTACGGCTAAAAAAGTATCTATTAATTAGCCGTAACGGAAGATAATTGATTGGTGTATGAAACGCCAGAAATTATTTATCTTTGAGGCGAATATCAATCACAGAAGCATTGAAATTATAGTTAAAACCTTCTAATTCAAAAGGCATCCCAATTTTGACTTTACTGTTACCTAAAACAGGCCCGCTATCTGTAACTTGGGCTTTACCTTCTAAAGTTAATAGAAAATCTGTACTGAAATTATTACTCTTGGGATCTGGTAACTCTTTCACCGTGCCGTCGGGTTGGAAGACATTTACAGTTCTGGGTAGCATTTGAATGGATTTAATCGCAATCTGACCATAGGGTTGATTGCGGATAATGACGTTAGTTTTTCCATCTTTCTTCAAGCCGTTGTTAAATAACTGTTCAGGGTCGCGCACATTCAACCCACGCACGACTAAATCAACCTCCATAGGTACTGTTTTTGAGCCAACTTGAGCAACAGAACCGGAAGTACCAGGAAAAACAAAGATGCCGAATATCACCAGTAAAATTACTAATGTAGCACCTAAATCAAGGATGTTAATTTTCCCAAACAAGCGACCTTTAGAATCTAAAATAGCCATAACAATTTTCCTGAGATGACGGCGAAGTTATTGTAGCAGTAGGTTTTTCCAAGAGAGTGGCAATCTTGTGATTTTTTACCTAGCACTTCACACCGATTTAAGGCAATCCTACACCATCACTTTACAGGGTGGTAGTTAAATATTCTCGACTGTCTACACCCCCCATTGTCAGGGTAAATTGTATATGTAGTGCTATATTTATATGCAAATAAGCGTGACAGGGGGAGATTGGGGAGGTATTGGAAGTTCAGTTAGTTTATGAGAATTGACGTTTTTTACGCAATGATTCAAGATTATTACGATAAAGTATTGTTCTGGGATGATTGGCACCTAACTTTAGTTCAGCAATGGCTAACGCTTGTATATACAACGGCTCGGCTTGTTCATACCGCCTTTGGTAGTCGTAGAATGCAGCCAAATTATTCAGGCTATTGGCGACATCAGGATGTTCTGCTCCCAACAGGCGTTGTCTCATCTCCAATGCTTGCAGATACAAAGGTTCAGCTTCCTTATACTGCCCTTGATAGTCGTAGAGTAGTGCTAAATTATTCAGGCTATTGGCGACATCAGGGTGTTCTACTCCCAACAGGCGTTGTCTCATCTCCAATGCTTGCAGATACAAAGGTTCAGCTTCCTTGTACCGCCCTTGGTAGTTGTAGAGTGTAGCCAAATTATTCAGGCTAGTGGCGACATCGGGGTGTTCTACTCCCAATAGGCGTTTATATATCTTCAAAGCTTGCAGATACGACGGTTCGGCTTGTTCATACTGCCCTTGGTTATGGTAGAGTCCAGCTAAATCATTCAGGCTAGTGGCGACATCAGGATGTTCTGCTCCTAATAGGCGTTGTCTCATCTCCAATGCTTGCAGATACAAGGGTTCGGCTTGTTCATATCGCCCCTGGTCTTCGTATAGTCCAGCTAAATTATTCAGGCTTTGGGCCACATCTGGGTGTTCTGCTCCCAATAGGCGTTTATATATCTTCAAAGCTTGCAGATACAAAGATTCAGCTTCCTTATACCGCCCTTGGTGATGATAGAGTATTGCCAAATTATTCAGGCTAGTGGCGACATAAGGATGTTCTGCTCCCAACAGGCGTTTATACATCTTCAAAGCTTGCAGATCCAAGGGTTCGGCTTGTTCATACCGCCCTTGGTGATGATAGAGTGTTGCCAAATTACTCAGGCTAGTGGCGACATCAGGATGTTCTGCTCCCAACAGGCGTTGTCTCATCTCCAATGCTTGCAGGTACAAAGATTCAGCTTCCTTATACCGCCCTTGATAGTCGTAGAGTCGTGCCAAATTATTCAGGCTAGTGGCGACATCAGGATGTTCTGCTCCCAAGCGGGATTTTAATTCTGATACGCATTGCTCCAGCCAAGGTGCAGCTAAGTTATACAAACCCTGTTCCTTATAAAATAGACCCAACCCAACAACAAAAACCAACATTAAATTGTCATCACTGACCACATGAAGTAAATTTTCTGCTACTTCTACTAACTGGGGGATGGCATCTTTAACAGAATTAATTTTTTCTAAAGTGAGAGTGCCAGGTATTGTTTGAGCAATAGCGACGAAAATATCAGCGAATGCTGTTTGTAATTTCTCAGCTTGTCCTGAAACTGCTAGTTTGGTTTGGAGAAACTGTCTAATTAAGGGATGAATGTTGTAGCCTTGCTCCCCATCTTCCACCAAGTTGATTAAATGGCGCTCATAAAGTTGCCAGTTGGCCGTTTCCACATCTTCAGTATGCCAACTTAACTGACTAGCCGCAGCTTCTACCCACTCCCAAGCAATTACGGAAGGGGCAAATAAGCTTAAAAATTGCGCTATTTCTTGGGTATGGGGTTCAAGTTCTTGCCAACTTAACTCAAAAGCTGCTTTTACTCCGCGTTGGGCTGTACTCAGGGTTTTGTAAAGTTCCTGGTTGAGTGCTTCATCTTCAATACTCTGGGTTTTTAGCCGTTCTAATATCTTGGCTAAAGTCCATTGTGGGGGTTTTTTCGCTAAATACCGCCCCACTAACTCTATCCCCAATGGTAAATATCCCAACCATTTACATAATTCTTGGGCTGTTTCTGGTTCCCGTTGTACCCGCTTGACATCTAAAGCTGTCAGCAGTTGCAATGCTTCCTCCTCTGACAGCACATCTAAAGGTATTTCCCGAATATTGGGGTCGAGGTGGCGTAATCTGGTGGTGATGAGAATACGAAAGCGGTTAGATGTGGGGAAAAAGTCTCGACAGTGAGCTAAATCTGTTACATCGTCTAAAATTACCAGCACTAACCCCTCTGGTGGTTGCCAATGTTGCCAGCACCAAGCCACCTGTTGAGTCAGATTTAATGGGTTTCCCAATACGTCCTTTTGGGGGACTTCCAATTTCAGATCATTTTGGGCAAACTGCACAATAGCCCCAGCCAGATTTTCCCCTCTCGCATCTAACCAACAAATGCCACCAGGGTATTCTCCTTGATGTTTGTGGCTGTAGCGACTAGCTAACTCGGTTTTTCCCACGCCACCCATCCCCGCAACCGCGGAAATAGCGACGATTTCCGGCTGCTGTAATTGTTGTTGTAGTGCTGTTAGCTGTGCTTCCCGTCCGACAAAGTTGGGGTTATCTCGATAGGGGAATTGTTTGACTGGTTGAATGGGCGAATGTGGGGAAAAGTTTAATGTTGGGTTGTGAATATCGACTTTTCCGCCTGTAGTGATTATTCCTTGGGAGTTTTCTATATTCATTACAATTGGTATTACTCAATTGATCTCTGCCTGAGAATGAATTCTCAGTCTAATAGCAGAAGTCGGCTTAAGCCGACTAAACAAAACTCTCTGAAATGACAATTTATCAAATCAGTCAGCTTTAGCTGACTTGAACTATAAGACTCAGAATTCATTCTGAGGCGGACAGTTTTGTGTCCAGATTATTTTTGACCAAAATATAAATTAGGTTGATTAATAGTCACAGTTCCACCTGTGGTAATTATGCCTTGACTGTCAGTAATAGTAGTTGTTTGGCGTTGAGCTTTCACAACTTCTATCAAATCTTGAATTGCTTTCTCTAAATCTGGGTTGGTTTTCTGTGCAGTCTCAGCCTTAGTATTTAATTCCTCAAAGGCGGTTTTAATTTCTGTGTCTTCTTGTGCTGCGGCTTCTAGTTTTTCTACTAATACTGCTTCCCCGACATCTTCCCGTTCTCCTGGGGGTAAAGCACGACTTTCTAAGGCTGCTTCTATTTCTGCTACCGTTGCCGATGATTTGTGTTTAAGTAATTTCAAAATATGGTCAAATGCTTTCCCAAGGGAGATTTCGACGGTTTTTTCGAGGGTTTTTTCTCCCAAGAGAGTTAAAAAAGCGAGTATACCAACAGTTACAGGTTCCATTGACTACTTACGCGCAAATGTAGTCTATTAATATTACATACCTACTATTACATATTTGAAAATTTAAACTTTTTTCCATATCTTAATTCCTGCGTTAGGGAAGGCAAGCTACAGGTAGGATGCGTCCCCTCACGCGAAAAACTACCTTTTCACCACTTGTAAACGCTGGGTAATCATGGTGACACCACCACCTCTGACGATAACCGCAGAAATCCATTGATTTCCAGGGGTGGATGGTGCGCGTCCAACTTTAAAGAGTCCTCCAGAACTAAGTAATTCTAAGTTGACGGTGGTGGGGTTGAGAAATTTGTTTGGTTGTACAGATTCTTGTATGGCTGAACCTAAAAGGAAATCTTCGCCCAAGGGTTCCTGAACAATAGCATCAAAACTATATTGCTGTCCGACTCTGACCTGTTGTGGCAATTTAATTTCTACTTGAGGGGGTTTGCTACCAGAAGTTAATTGAGTGCGTTCTGACAAAATATCTTGCTGGACAATTTTGGCATCGGTGAAACGCTGACGAGATTTAATGGTGGAGTTGAGGGCGATGTTATTACTGTTAGCTGTGGGTACACCTGTGATGGTGGTGACGGTTTCTGCCACAATGCTTTTCCCTTCCGACTTCCAAGATTGGATGCGGGTGTTGTAACGTAGTTGGGGATATCTTTTCCACAGTGCTGTCAAGGACTGTTCTAGACTCTGACGGTTTAACCCATCACCATGAGTGAAATTAGGGCTGTAAAATTGCATTACTCGTTGTACATCCCCTTGACTTGCGGCTGTGTCAATCTGAGATAACAGTGTGGTCAATTCGGGGGGTGCTTTGTCTGGTGTATTGGCTTGAACAACTTGACCAACACTGGTAAAACCAAGTGTCAGTAGAAAAGTTAGCAGAGAAATGGAGGGAGAAAATTTTCTGTTGCGTTTTATTAAAAAAGCAATAATGTTACTCATCGTCAAATTTTACTGATGTAATCAGAGAAGATAGGAATTTGTTTTATCTTAGTTAAGCTAAACGGTAAATGGTATAGCTTTGATGGCAAACGCACAAATAAAATTACTTATAGCCGCGAGTGGTACAGGTGGACATTTGTTTCCAGCGATCGCCCTGGCAGAAAAATTACCTGATTATCAAATACAATGGTTGGGTGTGCCTAACCGCTTAGAAACTCAACTTGTCCCTCAGCAATATTCTTTGACTACTATTGCTGTAGAGGGTTTTCAGCAAGGTTTAAGTTTTTCTTCCTTACGAATTTTCCTGAAACTAGCTGGTTCTATTCTCACCGTCCGACGCATTCTCAAACAGGGAAAATTTCAAGGTGTGTTTACAACCGGTGGTTATATTGCTGGCCCCACAGTCATTGCTGCCCGTTCCTTGGGTTTACCGGTGATTTTCCATGAATCTAACGCTTTACCTGGAAAAGTCACCTGCTTTTTTGGCCCTTGGTGTACGGCTGTAGCTTTAGGTTTTGATGTAGCAGCCAAATATTTACCCCGTGCCAAAAATGTCTGTGTGGGTACTCCCGTGCGATCGCAATTTCTCGAAATAGAAGCCCCTAACACCCTAGACTTACCAATTCCCGATGGTGTTCCCTTAATTGTTGTATTTGGCGGTAGTCAGGGGGCTGTAGCGGTGAATAAATTAGTGCGTCAAGCTGCACCTGCTTGGTTTGCGGCTGGTGCTTATATCGTCCATTTAACAGGGGATAAAGACCCAGATTTTGCCAGTCTGGAACACCCCCAATACATCAAATTACCTTTTTATGACAACATGGCGGCATTATTACGCCGTGCGAATTTAGCTATCAGTCGTTCTGGTGCCGGCAGTTTAACAGAATTGGCAGTGTGTGGTACACCAGCAATTTTAATTCCCTATCCCTTTGCCGCAGAAGACCATCAAACCTATAATGCCCAAGTGTTTACCAAAGCTGGTGCAGCTATAGCTTTTAAACAATCAGCATTAACATCGGAGATATTACAAAATCAAGTGTTGCAGTTGTTGCAGTCTCCCACAGAGTTAGCGAAAATGGGAGAAAGAGCAAAAGCGATCGCAGTTCCTGATAGTGCTGATAAGTTAGCTTCTCTTGTGCGGGAAGTGTTGGAAACTTAGAGTTATGGGTAAGGGCAGGGGAAACAGGAGATAAACAAAAACTACCTATTCCCCAAAAGTCACGCAAGGACTATCAACTTCCACCAATGGTTGAAAGGAACTACAAAAAGTCACTGTAGAACAATTCACCCCAGCTTCGTCAGGATGAACACATTCGACCATGTTGTTTACCAATACTTGAAAAGCACAATCTTCACAGATAGTTTTCTGTGTTAATTTTGTTGATTTGCATGTCGAATTATCCCCAAAGTCTGCGCCCGGCATTGCCTTGTAATCTTTCATGGGTGTCTTTTAATAAATCGGGAATCGCTAAATTTTCAGGACATCTTGGTAAACAATCACCACATTCTGTACACCGATTAGCTTTCATCCCTGGAAACCAATGTCCTGCATTTTCAAACATACCATAACGGTATTTACTAAAGTCTTCCATGTCATAGGCTACGGCTAAATTACGTAACCTTAAAGCTTCAGGAATATTGATATTTTCAGGACAAGGTAAACAAGCAAAACATTGACTACATTTATCTGTGCCTAATACAGTGTTTTGTTCCTGTTCTAATCTGTGAAAAACATTAATTTCTGCTGGTGTTAGTTCACCCACACTATCAGCTACTTTCAAAGGTTCTATTAATTCTGCCGGGTTAGCTGGCCCCACACTCAAGGTGGTAATGCGACTGTCACTCAGCAGAAAGCGATAGTTCATTTCTAACGGTGTTAAAGGTTGACAAAGTTCTCTTAATTTATCTGGGGGTGTATATAGTCTTCCTCCCTTATCCGCAGGAGAAATAATAAAAATACCCATATCTTTTTGGGCAGCTAGTTCAATGGCAGGTAAATTTCTTTGGAAAAAATAATAATAATGCAAATTGACGAATGTAAATAAATCAGTATTGATAGCTGCCAGCAAAACATCTAAGGGTGCATGGGTAGAGAAACCAACATGTCTGACTTTGCCATCCTTAACTGCTTCCTGCACGGCTTGCATACAACCGTTTTTATTTTTGACCCATTCTAAATGCTCAGCTGTGTTGATGCCATGAATACCTAAGCAATCAACATAATCTGTATTTAAGCGTTGTAAAGATTCATTGATCTGCTGACCCATGGTTTCTGCGTCGGGTGTGGGAGAAATTTTGGTCATCAGATAGAACTGACTGCGAGGGACTGATAACCCTGTTTTAATCGCTTCACCAATATATTCTTCACTTTTACCGTAGCCCCTAGCGGTTTCAATATGATTAATGCCTAAAGAAAAGGCTTTTTCGATAGTTTGGTAAGCATTTTTGCTATCAGCTAAATAGCGCATTGCCCCCAAGGAAAAAACCGATAAATGTAAATTAGTTTGACCAAAGCGTCGATATTGCATAATTTAAGTTCTGAGTGGTGAATAAAGAAAGAAAAATGAGGAATTAAAGACAGGAGAATCAAGAAATGAATTCCTTTATCTCTGCTTGATAATTCCTTCTTTTATTCTTCATCATTTCTGCTTTTTCAGCACTCAGTACAGACCATAGTTTACTCAACTGTCACCATTACCAAATCGCTTAATCAAATCCTCTGGACGAAGATTAGAAACAAACTCCCGGAAGGCTTGTTGTTCTGCTTCGTCAGCGTCGCGGTCAACGGGAATGGAAGCATCAGCGATTACTTCTTCCATCACCCAAATGGGGGTATTTGTACGGAGAGCAATAGCGATCGCATCACTAGGACGGGCATCGATTTCTTTTTTCGTCTCTCCTTGCTGAAGAATCAATACTGCATAAAAAGTATCCTTTTGTAGGGAATGGATGATGACCTTATCTAAGGTCATATTCCATGCCCCCATAATATTGACTATCAGGTCATGGGTTAAGGGTCTAGGAGGCTTCTGATTTTCCAAAGCACCCATAATTGCCCTAGCCTGTTCCTGACCGATATAAATGGGCAAAGCGCGACGATCTGACCCATCTTTAAGAAGCACGATGGGGCTGCGGGTGATGGCATCTAATGCTATGCCAGCGACTTTCATCTCAATCATTGGCGAAGCCTCTACAATTTTGGGAGAGCTTGGGTGCTAAGTAACAAATATTACTCATTTTTGGCGTAAATTGAACGGAAATAAACATAGGGCTTTTATTCTCTATAATTGCTTCTATTAAACTGCGAACTTGTAGTGAACACTAGAGTAAGTCAAATTGCTCTTGTCAGACAAGAACCTTCTTACCCAAGTATGCCTTGAGATTGATGATCATGTGTTAGCATTCATCTATCAAAAAAGAGCCAGAAATTATACTCACAAGTTTTACATTTTTTGTCAGAATTACGAGTTAATTTCCCCCAAAATTAAGCAATAAATAGAGTTAGTTTGGCAAAAAGCTGTGTTTACAGGATTAATTCAAGCGTTAGGAACCATAAAACCTTTAAGTGAAGATAGTTGGCAGATTACTTGTGTCAGCCATGGGGATGCGATTATGCAAGATATCGCCGATGGCGACAGTGTAGCGGTAGATGGCGTATGTTTAACTGTTGAAGAAATATTAAAAAATGGATTTATCGCCACTGCTTCACCAGAAACCTTACGCCGCACTGTCCTGGGCCAAGAAGAAACCCAACACAGGTATGTGAACCTAGAAACTTCGCTGCGGGTAGGTGGCAAAGTTGGCGGTCATTTTGTCATGGGCCATGTAGACGGAGTGGGTCAATTAGTTTCCGCCCTCCAAACAGCAACTTCTTGGGAAATGACTTTTACCGCACCCGATGCGATCGCTCGCTATATTGTTCCCAAAGGAAGTATTACTGTCAATGGTATTAGTCTGACTGTAGCTACCTACGCACCAGAAATTTCCCAGTTTACAGTCGCAGTCATTCCCCTCACCTATGCAGAAACCAACCTCCGTCAGTTATCACCTGGCAGTTGGGTGAATTTAGAAGGGGATATTCTCGGTAAATACGTGGAAAAATTCCTCTCTTCAGGAAAAAGTAGCAAACACGGCAAAACTGATCAGGATGAAAACGAAATTACACCCGCATTCTTGATAGAACACGGGTATTTGTAAAAGATATAGCAGGTGACAGGTGACAGGTGACAGGTGACAGAAAGAGAGGGGGAGGAAAAAGAAGATATTCTTCTTTGTCGTCCTTGTCTCCCTTGTCGTCCTTGTCCCCTTTGTCCATTTCTATAAAATTGGAGATTTTGGATTTTAGACGCATCTAAAATCCAAAACCTATCACCTGGTTTATCTGCCTGGTTCTTGGGCAATTTGGGCAGTACGTAAACCGCGTACTAACTGGCTAAGTCCAGCTTGTAGTTGTACACCAGGGTCAACTGCTACCCATCCATTTTGGGTGAGGTGACGGACTTCAAAGTGGAGGTGGGGGCCTGTGGAGTTACCAGTGCTGCCCACCCGACCGATAACCGTTCCTGGTTCCACCCATTGACCAGGGCTAACAAAGATTTCCGACATATGCCCGTAGAGGGTTTGTTGGGCAGAACTGTGGCTGAGGATGACCGTTAAACCATAGCCACCTACCCAGTCAGCAGTTTGCACTTGACCCTTTGCTGCCGCTAAAATTGGTGTGCCCATAGGAGCGCCTAAATCTGCACCAGCGTGAAAACGGCGATCGCCTGTAATCGGGTGAATCCTCCAACCAAATAAGGAAGTAATGGGGGCAGGAACAGACAAGGGGAACACCATCCCAGAACCACCCGCAGCATAAGCAACAGTGGGGTTATAGGGCACCTGAGGCAGCACAGAGGCTAGAGAAAAGTCATAGGAAACTGTACTTGGACGCGGTGCGACATTGCCCTCTGCCATTGGTGCAGGTAAAGTTCCCGCACTGGGTGCAATGGGATTAGCACTCACGGTAGTAGTGGCAAATTCGCTGGGGCTAGGAATAAACCGATTGGGACGATATGCGGTTTTTGTATGACCTGTTCCACCAGTAGAGGACATTGCCCAATTTCTGCTATTCACACTGTTAGCTAAAGGTTGAACTACACGTTCATTGGTATTGCTAACTTTCGTTTCTGATTGTTTAACTGATGGCACATTAGCTAAAGTAGCGGTTTCGCTTTTCTTCAACCAACTAGGTGCTTCTTTCTTCCCATTTTCCGCAACACGGGGAGTTTGAGGTGCCTTAGCACAAGCACCACTAGCGCCTTGTCCCACCTTTAACACTGCACGACAGCCACTAGCGCGTTCTGTAATCACAACAGAACTGGGGGCTTGATAATTACCTGTAGCCCCATTGCTGTAATCTGTCGGGTCAATATAGGCGTTATTAAAATCTCTGGTTTTTTCCCCACCTACATTGATATTAACTTTGCTATCATTACCGGATTGAGCTACTTCCGGCAGCTTTTCGGGGGTGGGAACCGTAGGTTTAGGAGATACAGCTGTGTTATCTTTTTGGGGCTGAGAATTTCTGGTACTAGCCGCAGCTTCAGAATTTTCTATTTTGCGTTTAGAAGTTCTGATTTTCACGATGGGTTCAGAACTTTCAGCCTTGGGAGTGGAAGTCCTCACCGTCACAGCTGGTTCAGAACTTTCAGCTGTGGGTTGAGACTTTTTCACCGGTGCAGCGGCTTGAGAATCTTTTTTCTGCTGGAGTTTCCGTTCTAGTCTGGTTCTCCGTTCAGAAAATTCTACCTGTGGCTTTTCTGGTTCCGACACCGCAGCCTCTTTCTTGACTGGGTTAGAAGCTGCTGTTGATTGGGAATTCTCAATAGTTGGCACAATATTATCTATTGAAGAAGGTTCGGTTTGAGCAAACACGAAACCTCCACCCAGCATACTAATGCTACCCAACCAACATAAGCTTTGCGCTGGCAAAGTAGAGGCAAAGCGTTTAGGAGTGTTATCTTGCTGTCTGGAGTTGTGCAACTGCTGGTGGGCAGATTTTTTGCGCTGCGTCATTTGTTCCCTCAGTTGTGTGATTAGCAAATAGAGATGTAGTAATTTGTCTAAAGAAGGAGTTGAGAAGTTCAGAAGTTCAGAAGTCAGTAGGGGCGGGTTTACAGATATCATCAACTATGAACGAGAATTTTGGTAAACCCGCCCGTACAGAAGTATGGCTGTGCCACGCTACGCGAACAAACAAGAGTTAAAAAATGCAAGAATTCAGTAGCAATCCTATGAATTATTCTGTAACTCCTGCAACTTCTGCAACTTCTGTAACTTCTATCTTCTGTAACTTCTGTCTTCTTCTCTCTGTCACCTATTCCCGTTTAACGGCGATTAAACCAGAGATTTTTGATAACCCAGGCTGATAGTACCGGGTTGGACAGAAATTTCTGATATTACCGCTTCTGTTGTATCATATGCTGTTGTTCTTAAGCGGAGATTACCTTCAGGGGTAACACCGACTACTGTTCCTAAAAGATTATCGACATAAACGCGATCGCCCATGTTTGTGAGTAAATCAATATAACCAGTTAAGATGTGGCTAATTCCTGTTTGAGTTAGACACTCTATCCCGGATTCTATACCTAATAAAACAGTGGCGGCTAATGTTTCTAAACAAGGAATAAATTGAGAATTTTGAGCTTTTTGCCACAATTCTAAATTAATACCTGTGTCTGGGACGGGATTTGTCCAGTTAATGCCTACACCAATTACCGCTTGGGTGATTTGTCCTTGATGGACTTTGGTTTCAGTCAAAATACCGCCGAGTTTGCGACCTTCTAATACTAAATCATTAGGCCATTTTATTCCCACACTGACACCACATTTTTGTAATTGTCTGGCAATTCCCCAAGCTGTGGCTAAGGTGAGTTGATAACTTTGGGTTGCTGCTATTTCTAGGGAAACAGCTACAGATAAATATAAACCACCTTGTAGCGATACCCACTGACGGCCCCATTGTCCTTTGCCAGCAGTTTGTTGTGTGGCCATAACTACAGTGCCTGATGTTGCACCTTGGTTGAGTAAGTTCCACAAGGTTTGGTTGGTAGAAGGTAGACTATCAAAAATTTGTAAATTGAAGGGTAAATATGGATACTTGCGTTCTGCTGTTAAAGCAGTTTCTAAAATTTGCCGATTGAATTTCACAGCAGTTCCCCTAAATCCCGTTGTTCAAGTTAGCATTAATTGGCGGTTTTTAATTTTTTGTTTAGGTTTGAAGCAAGATGCACACTTGGCACTGGTGTAATTGGGAAGGACTGCCTTACCTGAATTGTAGTTTGTTAGAACTTTGGCCCCATGGTTTTTTTACTCAACAGTTTTGGCCGCGTCCACCACAAGAGTTAACAAAAGTGCTGGAACCAGAGGCTACAACTTATCGTTTAAAACAGGTTCATGGTAATACTGTTCTGACTCCCCAAGAAGTTGATCACCATTTAAATAGCACCGACGAAGATTTTGCTTTGGCAGATGGTTTAATCAGTGAACAACCTTTACAGGCTGTGTGGGTTGCTTCTGCTGATTGTACACCTGTGTTGATTGGTGATGTGAAAACTGGACAGGTGGCAGCTTTGCACGCTGGTTGGCGAGGTACAGCAGCTAAAATTGTCCCTCAAGCGATCGCTCGAATGCAATCCCAAGGTAGCAAACTTGCAGATTTATGCTTTGCTATGGGCCCTGCTATTGCTGGCGAAGTTTACCAAGTTTCCTTTGAGGTAGCTGCGGAAATAGGAAGCTCAATTATACCACATGATGACCCACAAAAAATTGTTGCTGCTGTACAAGATTTGCCTAATTCTCCTTTATTCCCTGATCCGGAACCGGGTAAAGTGCGTGTAGATGTGCGACAAGTGAATGCGATTCAATTAGAGCAATTGGGAATTAGTAGAGAACAAATAGCGATCGCACCCTATTGTACCTACCAACATGCAGATAACTTCTTTTCCTATCGACGAGAAAAAGAGAAAAAAGTTCAATGGTCAGGAATTGTCAGTAAGTTGTGAAAGGAGGAAGAAGAAGACAGAAGTTACAGAAGACAGAAGTTGCAGGAGTTACAGAATAATTTAATGCGATTGCTGCTGAATTCTTGCATTTTTCAACTTCTGTTCGCGCAGCGTGCCGGAGGCATACTCCTGAACTCCTGAACTTCTGTCTTCTGAACTCCTTCTTTCCTCACTTTTTAACTAAAATATAGGCATTTGTATATTCAGGTAACTGCCGAATATATTGCTGAAAATCCTGTTGACTTTGAAAAACACCTGCCAAAAAGTCTAACTGATGTAAATTTGGTAAAAAAGCCCCACCTGTGTCAGCAATAATTCCCATTTGTAATTGTTTTCTTCTACCTTTGTTACTCTCAATTACAATAATTCTTCCCAAACCAACATTTAATACATCTCCGGCAAATGTTACACCTGGTTTAATGGAAATTTTTGCATCAATTTTATAACCATAGCCTTTGATAGCGTCAACTTGCTTAAAATACCAATAGCGTTTTTGTTGAGTCGCTTTTAACCCTGGTACATAGGACATACCATTATTTTTATCAACATTAAAAAATGCCTTAGTACCATCAGTAAAATTCACTAAAACTGTTCCTTGCATCAGTGCTTCTTCTAAACCTTGGCGCGTCAGATAGGCAATTGGTTCAACCTTACCAAACTCTTTACCACCTGGTTCATAAATACCTGATAAAACATCCTGTTTTGTATACTTTGTATAAAATTTATCGCCTTTATTTTCATCTTTTAAAGCATAAAGCGGTGTATTATAAGTTGCTGTCTTTTTATGGGAACCAGGATGGGTAAAAGCTGCATATTTTGTCAATCTTAACCGCTTTTGCTGAGGTTTGTCTGGATGATTAGCAGTCCATTTAATTACCCGAAAGTTTTTATTAATGAAATCAGCATCTTGTAACCTTGTCACCCGCTTATTACTAATATCTTCTTCTAAGACATTAATCATAAAATCCAAGGTTTTTAAAATATCTGCAACAGTCACACCTTGACTACCCAGTATTCCACGACGTTGAGTATCTGGATCATCCTCTGCATGTTCTTGAAAATACTGTCGTGTATTAATGAGAACTGTTAATAAATCTGTTTGTTTAAAATTAATTTTAGCATTAGGTAATTGGCTAGGTGATAATACCTGTTTGACATCCACACTATATCTATATTTTTTCCATTCATCGATTACTGAATAAAAGGTTGTTGGTGCTGGATTATTTTGAGTAAAGTTAATAGCTGGTTGTTGACGATTAACTGGAGCTAGGCTAGTAGCTGCTAAATTAGCATTAAAAGTAGATGCAGTTGTCATCTTCTGCGACTGTATCAATGCTTGGTGATAAGTAGGTTCTTTTAAATATTGGTTAGCAAAATTTACTAATAATAAAGTACAAATCCCAGCAGTAATTTGTAACTTGTGATTGAATAAGATACGCATATAAGCAATTGGCGGTGATGAATAATTTACGGTTGTCGTTCCGTGTGATTTCAACCCAACAGTATATACTTAAAATTTGGTTATGCCAATGGTCGTAGAACCTCTAGAGAAATTACAGCATATTCATTACAGGTGAGGAATTACAGAATAGGTGAATTTAAATCGGAGATGGTTAGCTAGGATAAATTGATACGACAATTAAATTTTTAGAAGATAAAATTCGATTTTATGGTTTGGGAATAAGAAGATGAACTGATTGTAAGTTAATGCAAATTAAATCACCAGAGTTATGGTGGAAGATACATCTAACAAGCAGTTTATTTATTTTAGAAAATATACAAATTCAATTAATCAGCTTATCAGGAAAATAATGTATTTTTTTGCTAATACCAATTTTGTCTGAAGACCCACATGATAGAACCCCCCTGTAGTCCCCCTTGGCAAGGGGACTACAGGGGGTAAATATATGCAGGCACATAAAGAAACGGTATAAGAAGTATTAAATATGATGCTAATTATGCTATACAAACCATAATATGGCTAAGTGGTCAATTTTTGGTGATAGCTAAATGGGATTGTCAAATATTGCTGCACAAGTACGAGTCAAAGAAGTTGAACAACTGAAGTTTTTGCTTCTTCGTAGTTTGATTGCTTCTGTGTTTCTCCATGTTGGTGTGTTGATGCTGGATGTTAGTAATTTCTGGTTGTCAAAAATTTCCCCAGAAACTGAACCTATTGAAGTAGCAGTCATTGAACTACCACCCACAGAAAAAACACCAGCGAAGTCACCAGAAGCAGAGAAAATATCGGGTGGTACAGGTGGTGGAGGACAAAAATTAGACCAATTTCTAAAATCTGCTGTTGTTTTAGCTAATAACTCTCCACCATCACAACCTTCAGTAAAGCTTAAACAACAATCTAGTCCATCTATACCGCAAACTCAGCCTGTAGAAGCTGCTGAAAATAATATCAAACCACAACCAATTAGTCCTGCAAGAACCTCAACCCCTGTTATTCCGCAACAACCTGAATCCCAGACAGAAGTATCAAAACCAGAAATTGCAGTCAAACCAGACGCGGATGCTTCACTAGTACCTACACCTCCGGCATTAACCCCTAAGTCTAGCTTACCTTTCAGTAGTGACAGATGGCGATCGCTCTTAGCTGAAGCCAGAAATAATCTTTCCCCAACAAATACCACAGCTACAGGCAATCACAGCATTAGAGATAATGCTGGTATTGGTACTCCAACTTCTAACAATATTACAGGCAGAGGAAGCGGTTCTGGTACGGGAAATGGCACAGGAAGCGGTTCTGGTACGGGAAATGGCACAGGAAGCGGTTCTGGTACGGGAAATGGTATAGGAAATGGTTCTGGTGATGGAAATTTTGGCAATGTAAAATCCCCAGAAGAACAAAAAATTGCTGTTGCACCAGCACCAAAAGCACCCCCAGTCGCAATTACCAATAGCAAATTAAACCCAGCTGATTGCCAAGAGTGTAAAATCAAGTATCCCGACAGCGCTCGCAGAAGGGGAATAGAAGGCAATCCAGAAGTATCAGTAGATTATAATGATAAAGGTATAGTTACTAAAGTTGTACTTAGCCGTTCCAGTGGCAGTGAAGAACTAGATAATGCCCTAATTGAACAAGCTAAGAATTTTCAACTCAAACCCAGTGAGGGGGGAAGAACTGGAGTCCGTGTATTAGCTAACTTTGCAATTCAAGGTTCTCGACGTTATCGGCAATTACGCGATCGCCAAACATCTCGTCAACGTCAACGTGAAAATTCCCAGTCTAATTCTAACCAAACTGAGGCGAAACCAGCAAAATCTTCTCTGCAAAATCCCACTGCTGATAGTTCCCCCGATATCCAAAGACGACAGAATCAGGAAAGAACCATAAATAATGATGTAACTCCTCAGCGTCGTCTCAATTCTGATCATTCCCCAACCAAACCCAAAAAACGCCGTTCAGTAGAATCTAGCAATTCCAAAGAAAAACCTTCTGTGCATCGTCGTTTGCGTCTCAATAAACTCAAACCTCGTCCTACAGAAAAACGTCCAACGGAGGACACACCAAATAAATTCAGACGACTGCGAGAAGCTTTAAATCGCAACCAACCTGCTAATACACCAACACAAGAACAGTCCGTTAGTAGTGACAACAATTAATTATCTTCCTGGTTATCATCTCAAAATGGAGAAATTAGGGTAAATCTATGCGACGAATTCATTACTTACAACACGTCCCATTTGAAGGACTCGCTAGTATTGAAAAATGGGTAACAAAATCAGGCCATACTATTTCGGCAACCAAGTTTTATCAAGATGATACTTTACCATCTATAGACGATATAGATTGGCTGATTGTCATGGGTGGTCCGATGAATATTTACGAAGATAGTAAATATGCTTGGCTAAATCCTGAAAAACGTTTTATTGAAGCAGCAATCGCGCACAATAAAGCAGTAATTGGTATTTGTTTGGGTTCCCAACTAATCGCAGATGTTTTAGGTTCTCCAGTTTACAAAGGGTCAGAAAAAGAAATCGGTTGGTTTCCCATTACCATGACCCCAGAAGCACAAAATTATCCTGCTTTTGCTCCACTACCTCAATCTTTTCAGGTTTTTCATTGGCATGGTGACACCTTTGATTTACCATCAGGTGCAGTCCGACTGGCTTATAGTCAAGCCTGTGCAAATCAGGCATTTATCTATGGTGAAAAAGTTATCGGTTTGCAATTTCATCTAGAATCAACTCAGGAAAGTGTGAGGCAAATAATTGAAAACTGTGCTGATGAATTAGTACCAGGAAAATATATACAACAACCTGAAGACATGCTGTCTCAAGATGATAATTTTTCACAAATCAATAATTGGATGCAGCACATTCTAGAACAGGTTGCTATTTTAACTTAATTGTTAGCATTGATAATTACTCGTTCATTTCTTTTAATGTTGCTAAGGCAGAAGGAGATAAACGACTCAGATAACGGAAAATCCAATATTTAAATATAGTATCTAAAATTACTGGAAATGTGGCAATAAATAGGAAAATCCCATTTCTATTAGCCGCTAGACCCAAATGTTCTGCTAAACCTTCTAAAATGACTTCCCAGCCATGGGGAGAGTGGAAACCTACAAAAATATCAGTAAATAAAATAATCAAAAAAGCCTTGGCACTGTCACTTAAGCCATAGACAATTTCATCCATAAAAGACTTGAGAAAAACTATATCTTTCTTACTAAAGAAGATCACTAAAGCAAAGGAAATTAGGGAAAGTACATCGGCAAAAGCATTACTAATCGCATTACTACTTTTCTTTCTTGATGCTGCTGCTATCTCCACAGCTTTCTCTTTAACTTTTGCTTCTATTACCTCTGGGGTTATCTCTAAGGTCGGATTAATCAGTTTCTCAAGTTTTAATATGGCTTCAAAATGCCTGATTTCTTTAAATGCTTCTTCCTCCATATCAGTATTGATAAAAATTTGTGCTGCTGCTTCTCCTCTCACTCGTTCGACCATGGGATTAATCAGGACTATTTTCGAGATGTTTTGAGTAAGGAGGGGCACAATAATTAATAATATTAAAAATCTAACTGACCGTTTAGTTCTATTTCTAGAAACTGCGTAATTTTTTAAAATATCCTGCTCGGCACGGGGGGATAAATCTCTGCTGATTCTTTTAAAAGTTCTGCCAATTGAGCGCGGAAATATTCCTGTTTTTTGAGAAATTTTAGGTAATTTTGAAGCATGAATATTGTTTTCTGATGATGTACCATTATTAATAGTTAAGTTAGTGGGATTAGATTCAATTATTGTGCTTGTGCCGGGACTTAGCTCTATTTCTTCATCTTGACTTTTATATTTATTAATGACCTCATCAATAAATTTTAATTTTTCTAGGAAATCAATATCATCATTTTTAATGAAAGACCGACTTAATTGAAATTCTGTCAGTCGAATGTTAATATTATTTAAATTTCTCTGAAGACAGCCTTGCCAGTAAGTCATTACACTCTCAGATAATTTATCTGAATCAACAGTAATTTTCTGTCCATTAAAATGTTCTATTTCTATATTTCTGATTAGTTGTGCTGATGTGTAAGCTTCCGTTAAAGCTCTGATGGGAGTTGTCATCAACCAGCGATTCCATAAATGCCAAGAATGTTTCATTTTATGACGGATGAATGCAGTATTTATTCTGAAAGATGGTACTTTCATTGCTGATATATAAATGGCAAAAATGATGGCGAGAGAATTAGAATTTAATATGTTTACACAACAAATACGTACAAAGCGCAAAAGCTTTTATTAGTGTTCAACTAATTCATGAACTACCTCATGTTTGTTGATTTTATTAGTTAATTCCATAATCAATAATGGCATATTTTCTCAAAATTTTTGCCTAGATAATGACTATTTAATTTTTTAAAAATTAGGCTCGTGAGGTCAAAAGTGCAACTTGATTTTTGCGGGGTGGTACTGACGATGCTATACTACCTGTTGAGTTAATCTTGAAGCACTACATTGCTGCTTTCAAAGGTAAGTTGTGGTGGATTTAATTTGTATAATTCTAGCTGGCAAGACTTGTACTGAGCTTGTCATTCGCGTAGCTTGGCATTAACCATAGTATACACGCACCACAAGAATTAACTATCTTAAGATGATAAAATTTAGCTACGTAACAGTCAATCAAGTTACACTATTCACCCTGCACGTTGAAATCACTTGTGTAATAAAATAATCCATAGAATCAAAAATACTTAATTTTTAGAGTTATTTTTTTATTATTATGAAACTTAGCCTGTGCATGATTGTTAAAAATGAAGAATCTGCTTTACCTAAATGTTTGAGTAGTGCCGTCAATGTAGTGGATGAAATAGTTATTCTCGATACAGGTTCAACGGATAAGACTCCGCAAATAGCTCAACAGTTTGGGGCACATGTATATCATTTTGAATGGTGTAATAATTTTAGTGCGGCTCGTAATGAAGCTTTGAAATATGTCACAGGTGATTGGATTTTAGTGTTAGATGCTGATGAAACTCTCAAACCAGAAATAATTCCTCACTTAAAAGAGGCAATCAAACAAAAAAAATATATATTAATTAATTTACTCAGACAGGAAATAGGTGCAACTCAATCACCCTATTCCCTGGTATCTCGACTATTTCGTAATCACCCCAAAATTAATTTTAATAGACCTTATCATGCTTTGGTTGATGATAGTATTACGGCGATTTTAGCACAGGAACCCCATTGGCAAATTGGTTATCTTCCTGAGGTGGCAATTCTCCATGCTGGCTATCAAAAGGCTGTAATTAATCAACAAAATAAATTTGCTAAAGCAGCCTTAGCCATGGGAGAGTTTTTTAGTGCTAACCCCAATGACCCTTATGTTTGTAATAAGTTGGGTGCTTTATATGTGGAAATGGGGAAACTTCAGGAGGGAATTGAACTATTGAAAAAAGGATTAAATGCGGTTATTGAATTAGAAGAAAGTAAAAATCCAGAACAACCTAATAACTCGAACTATGAAATTCTCTACGAATTGCATTATCACTTAGGTATTGCTCACGGGAGTGTAAAGGATTATGCTTGGTCGATTTTTCACTATCAAGCGGCTGTAAATTTGCCGATTTACCCTCTTCTAAAACTGGGAGGATATAATAATTTGGGAAATTTACTGAAAATATCAAAAGACTTTGCGGGTGCAAAATTAGCTTATGAAATGGCAATAGAAATAGACCCTAATTTTGTTGCTGGTTATTATAACTTGGGGATGGTCTGTAAAGAAATGGGGTTATTTGCAGAAGCGATTAATGCCTATGACCAAGCAATTCTCTTAAATCCTGATTATGCGGAAGCTTATCAAAATTTAGGAGTGGTATTACTGAAGGTGGGAAATGTTCAAGCTAGTTTAGAAGCTTTTGAAAATGCGATCGCTCTCCACGAACTCCACAACCCCCAGGAAGCGCAAAGATTACGCCAAGGTTTACAGGATATGGGAATACTTCGTCAATAAGGGAACAGGGAACAGGGAATAGGGAAATGAGGGAAACGGAGAACAAGGGATATAAGGAACATAAGGGGACAAGGAAGAATATCTTCTTTTTCCTCCCCCTCTCCCCATCTCCCCCTCCTCTCTACTCTGTCACCTGTCACCTGTCACCTAATTAAATGCGAGAACGCACGAACTTCTCTAATCTATCCATTCCCTTTTCAATAGTCGCCATATCAGTAGCGTAGGAAAGGCGAATATTGTGATCAGCACCAAATGCACCACCGGGAATAACCGCAACTTGATGTTCTTCTAATAAAGCGTTGCAAAATTCCAGGGAATTCAATCCGGTTTTGCTGATATCAGGGAATAGATAAAATGCACCATCTGGTTTAGCGGTACTTAAACCAGGAATGGCATTGAGTCTATCTAACATCACCTGACGGCGTTTCGCGAAGGCTTGACGCATTTCCTCCACACAGTCTTGGGACTCTTCCAAAGCAGCGATCGCTCCATATTGAGCAAAGGTACACACATTTGATGTACTATGCCCTTGGATGGAACTGGCGGCTTTAATAATCTCCACAGGCCCAGCTAAATAGCCCAGTCTCCACCCTGTCATGGAGTAAGCTTTAGCAAAACCGTTACTAATTAAAGTCCGGTCAAAAATTTCCTTACCCAAGGAACCGATGCTGATATGTTCTGCACCGTCGTAGAGGATTTTCTCGTAAATTTCGTCAGAAACAACGAAGATATCTGCATCAACTACTACCTTAGCCAGTGCTTTGATTTCCTCTGGTGTATACACCATCCCTGTGGGGTTAGAAGGAGAGTTGAGAACAAATAACTTGGTTTTGGGGGTAATGGCTTTTTTCAGTTGTTCTGGCGTGATTTTATAGCCGGTGGAAGCATCTGTTGGCACGATTACCGACTTACCACCCACCAATGTCACCATTTCGGGGTAACTCAGCCAATAAGGTGCAGGAATAATTACCTCATCACCGGGGTCAATCAACGCCACAATCAAATTATAGAGAGAATGCTTACCACCATTGGTGACAATCACATTCTCTGCCTTATAATCAAGACCATTATCATTTTTTAACTTGCGGGCGATCGCTTCCCGTAATTTTGGTTCCCCAGCTGCCGGGCCATATTTGGTTTTCCCTTCGGCCAAAGCTTTCGCTGCTGCGGCTTTGATGTGTTCCGGGGTGTCAAAATCTGGTTCTCCAGCGCTAAAACTACAAACGTCTATACCCTCTGCTTTCATAGCCTTAGCTTTAGCTGCGATCGCTAAGGTGATTGAGGGTGTCACCTGACTTACTCTTGCTGCCAGCTTCATTCTACTTTATTCGGCGAATCTCATCCTATCTAAGGATATCCCAGAATCCCAATCGAGATTTGCCTATGTGGGGAAAGTTTAGGGAAAGGGTACAGGAGGAGAACAATATCATCCCCATAGGGGAGTTTTGTATCGGTCAACTTTTAAACCAAGGTTATCCGTCTACAGTCCGATTCCTGAAATTTGATAGCGGAATTCAGACCTTGAGTATAACTTTGCCGAATAGGTATTTTGATCACAAATTCCGTGCCTTGTCCATGGGTAGAAATACAGTCTAACTCTCCACCATGTCTATCTGTAATAACTTGATAACTAATAGACATGCCCATTCCTGTCCCCTTGCCGATGGGTTTGGTGGTGAAGAAGGGATTAAAGATTTGTTTTTGCACTGCTTCTGGTATACCCACACCATTATCAGCGATCGCTATTTTCACATAGTCAGAATCGATTAATGAGGTGTGAATAGTAATTGTTGGCTCAAATGGTTCTTTAGTCCTTCTCTCTTCAACTGCATCAATAGCATTGGCGAGAATATTCATAAATACCTGATTGAGTTGTCCAGCATAGCACTCTAGCAAAGGTAATTGACCGTAGTCTTTGATGACTTTAATTGCTGGACGGTTCGGTTGTTCTTTCAAGCGATGTTGCAAAATTAGGAGGGTACTTTCCATCCCCTCATGAATATCCACAGCTTTAAACTCCGCTTCATCCATGCGTGAAAATGTACGCAATGATAAAACAATTTCCCTAATTCTTTGGGAGCCAATTTTCATGGAATTCAAAAGTTTAGGTAAATCATTTTCGATATAATCTAAATCAATATCTTCTAACAATAAATCAACTGCTTGATTACCATTTGGATGTTGATTTTGATATAAATGAATCAATTTTATTAAATCTTGTATATATCCTTCTAAATATTGGATATTGCCATAAATAAAGTTAACAGGGTTATTAATTTCATGAGCCACACCCGCTACCAGTTGTCCTAAACTGGACATTTTTTCATTTTGTACCAGTTGGGTTTGCGTTCTTTGTAATTCTAATAAAGTTTTTTCTAGCTGTTCAGATTTACTTCTTTCCCTTGCTTCACTTTCTCGTAACACTGACTCTACTTTCAGGCGTTGGATAATCTCTGCCTTGAGTTTTTCGTAAGCCTCTAGTTGTGTAAATGCCGATTGAAATGTATTTGCTAAAAATTGAATTTCCTTAGCTGATATTTTCTCTGGCATGGAGAAAGTAGCAGTTTCCTTACTCAGCAACACAGCTTGATTTAAACTATCCAGAGGTGCTAATAACTGTTTGCGAATTAACCACCAGATTAACAGCAAAATAATCACAATTCCTACTAACATGGTGATGGTGGAAGTCAAAAAAGTTTTGCCGACTTCCTGCTTCATTTGTCTCAAATCAATAATAGCGATCGCTAAACCCCGTCTACCTGAAGTGCCAAATAGCAGACTGTTGAAGGGTAAAATGTAGACTAACGCTGATTTCTGATGGAAGGTAATCTCACGGGAAACTTCTATTCCTGTACTTGCAGCTTCGTTAATGGCAGATAATAGTTCTGTATATTCAACCCCATAGGACAGTTCTTGTTTACTGCCTTTACTATCAGCTAACACCTGGCCATCTGGATTAACAATAGCAATTTCCACCACAGTGGGTAAAGTAGCATAATTCTGCACTACTCGCCGCAAAATATGCCGCTGTTCTACTTCTAGTAATCCCTCAGTTGCAAATTCAATTGATTGGGTAATCGATTGAGCACGTGTGCGAATTTGTTTCTCTAAGTCTGATTGAATTAATTGATAATTAATTAACAGGGTTCCCAACCCCACCGTTAACAGAGATAAACCGCTATTGACGAGGAGTTGCTGGGACAGACTATGTTTTTTGAACCAAGATAATCCCTTCAAGGTTTCCAAGCCTCAATAGCAGTTGTAATAAGTTCTCGATTGATTTCTAGGTCTTGACGTGGTAAACGTCCTGCTCTTTGATCAGATTCCAGCAACTGATTCATCTGTTTAAGAGATTCCTGTAATCGACTTTGGTCTTGAAACATGCGTTTTTGCATAGCAATATCGCCCTTTTTTAATCCAGCGTAGTCACTAGCAAATGATTGGGGTGATTGTTGCAGCAATTGACCAACTTTTGTATAAACTTCTGTTGGTTTGGTTTCCACTGCGGACATCACATCTAACCAAGCTGAGAGAAATTGAATGATTTCTGCTTTTTTCTCTTGGATTTTTTGAGATGATGTGAGCAATGTATCAATTACTAAACTGTCAACTTCCTTAGTTGTATAAATAATATTGCCCTGAACCTTCTTGGCAGTTTCACCTAATAATGGTTGCCAAATGACAGCAGCATCAAGTTTTTTCTGTGCCATCAACTGAGCAGAAGTTTCATTGGCAATATCTTCTATTCGCACCTGATTTGGTGGTAATTTGTATTTATTTAAGGCTTCCAGTAAAATTAAATGGTTAACTGTGCCTAGCTTGGCTCCTACTCGCTTGCCCTGTAAATCTTGGACTGATTTCATGGGAGATTGGGCCACTATGCCATCAGCCCCGGCAGAAATATTTGTCACTAGGACAATCACAGGTTTATCATTACCTGGGTCAACCTGGACTGCATCCCAGAGTGCCACAAAAGCCGCATCTAGAGAGCCTCGCATGACTGCTCTGGCAGAATCTTGTTGATTTTCAAACCGCACTAACTCTACTTCTAAACCCCTACGTTTAAAGAGGTCTGCTGCTTCAGCATATAAGACAATATCAAAGCCTGGCCAGGTGGTAATTCCTATTTTCAAGGGTTGCAGCTTGGTATTGAAAGCTATGCCACAACCATGTAACATTAAACTCACGCAGAAAGCGAGGGAAAACAGGACACCAAGCGATCGCTGAACTTTTTGTCTCATACCTGACAGCAGCGTATTTTTAAGTAGAGGAGACATAGATTTACTCTTTGGGATTGAGATTCAACGTATAATTACATAGAAGTCTAGTAATCTTTTTTGTAAATGCCTGATGTAAATAGAGTTAATCACCTGAAGAATTGCCAGGTTTTTATTTTAGCTATGAAAAAACTATAATCCTGATAAAACATAGTTATCAACAGTGAAAACACTCACAGGTTTTTAGTTTTTGAGCATCTACTGCTGTGAGTAATTACAAATGTTGACTCGATTTCTTTAACTGGATTTGCGAGTAAAAACTATAGTAATCAGCACTGAAGGAAAAACTATCTATATTCCCAAGTTATATGGGTGATTCTCTCAGATGCTATCACTGGTGATGTTGACTTAAATCCTTCTCAGCTTGAAGCCAATTTTCTAGAGACTGTCCATCAGGACAACCCTGTTGTTGCCAAATTTTATAAGCTTGCAGCCGAATTTTTTCTACATCTGGACGATTACTTATAAAGTCTTTACAGGAATTAGAGACAAAGTTATAGGGTGTGTGTACAAAGAAATCTTGACGACCGCAAATTTTGGATGTGAAGCGGAAGCAACTGTGTTTAATTGGGCAATTTTTCCCTGGACACATGGTCAAATCATAGGGCATAGATAACCATCTTATTGATATTGTTAAAATCAGCTAATAAACCTTTAATTTACATAACCAGTAAGGTCAGGATGCCTACACCGCAAGAGTTATTATTTTAGATAATATACAAGTTAAATGTCCAACATCTGATGATCAAGGGTAAATTTTCATATATTTTTCTGAATAAAATTATTCATATGCTAAATTCATAATAGTTTTATCTCTGGAAGATATAAAGTTTTCGCCTCAATCATTCAGTTTCCAACCTTACATCCCCCAGGCAGAGAAACATTCTCACCCACCATTAAAATCTAAAGGTAGTGCGGAGAACTCCAGTAAAAATAGTATCGTTATTACTGTTGTGTTCTGGGTTAAATATGACAATTAATCCTGGTGTGATAGAAAGATTGCTGTTTACTTGATAACGATACAATGCTTCTAAATGATAGGAAGTATCATTGTCTACTCGTCTATCTGCCACTAGATTGGTAGGAGATACAGCAGATGAGCCAAAGTCATTACTTGTCACCTTTGGTGGTTGTCCAAAGATAATCCCACCCAAGTTACCTTTTTTACCTAAATCAGGGAAAGCTAAGGTGACGGCCCAATTCCAAATTTCTGCTTGGTCTCCCCTTTTAACGTTAGCACCAGCATTATTTTCTGCGATCGCTTGGGTGTATCCCAACCACCCGGACAAGGTAAACTGAGGGTTGAATCGATAGCTGGCTTGCAACCCATAATGATTAGTGGTGGTATTGACAGAATTAGCAGCACTAGAGTTAAAGGGATTATTGGCAAAAGCACTACCGTAGGAACCTGAAACTACTACATCCCCATCATTATTTTCCCCTCTCAGGTAAGAATGGGCATAGGTTAAGCCCAAGGTCAAGTTATTATTGGGTTGAAAAGTGATTTGTCCCAATGCACCGTAGGTGCCATCAAATAAGCCTTTTCCTGTGGAGGGATCACTACCTCTTCTCGCTAAATAACCCCCTGATAAAGTAATAGCATCATTGATTTTCCAGTTGGCACTAATCCCCGAACCTGTATTACTTGCAGAACTGGTATTACTAGCACGATAAATCGGAGAAAAGCGACCAAAGCGAGAAATAGCACCGATGGGAGTCGAAGATAAGAGGGGGTTAATGGTGTTGAAGTTGTCGTAAAATTCACCACCAACAGCATCGACGATGACGTTGATTTTATTTCCAATGGGGAAGCGATAATACAGTTTACCTAATTGCACACTATTGTCGGCACTATTTGTAGTATCCCAAGATGTACGAGTCATATTCGTACCAGTGACTGGTGCATTAAAAGCCGTACTATTATTAGCTTCAAGTCTGGCAAATAACTGGTCTTGGCCTGTAAAACTGCTAATCAAGTTCAATCGAATGCGATCGCTAAATGTTGTATTATCTTGTAATCTCCTGCCTCCAGAACCGTAAGCAGCATTTTTAGCAGATTCTCGATTTGCAGAACCATTAATCTCATTCCATTGGTCAGAATTTAGTGCCCTATCTCCACCAAACACACCCCCCAAGCTCATTATTACTTCTGCATTTAACTTGGTAGTTGTGGAAAATTGTTGACTTTCTAATACGGCAGTACGACTTTCTAAGCCATCCACTCTCCCCCCCAGTTCTACCAACCCATCACTAAATTCCTGTTGCAATCTTTGCAAAATCTCTAAATCTTCCTTCTTCACTGCATCCGCAGTATTATTCGCAATTAATTCTTGCACCCTATTTAAACAAGCATCCAACCCAGCAGCGAACTCATAGCGCGTCATCGCGCGATTTCCTCGAAAAGTACCATTAGGATATCCAGCTATACAACCATAACGCTCAACTAAAGACTGCAACGCTTGAAAGGCCCAATCACTTGGTTGCACATCTGACAATTGCGACACAGATGTTACCTGTTCTACCTCTCCCTGTTCATCCTCCAACAACGCTTCTATATCCTGTGTAGGTGCAGCTTTTGCCCCCGCTGTTGTTAAAACTTGAGTAATTAATAAGACTGGGAATACATATAACAACTTGCAAGTCAATCTAGACATCTACATTCACTCCTCATCAAACTATTGCCAGTAACTGGTTGGTAATTATTACCAACTAAGTAAGTAAATTATCACAGATACCCTATTTTTGTTAATCAATTCTCAAATTGATATGTTGTATTTTTTTATACTTAAATTTAACTGCGTTTTGCACAAAATTAGCTGTTTTTAACTTACTGCTGTAAATTTTGGTATGAAATATATCAATTTGAATTTGGATCTTTTATACTCGATATAGTATTCCTCAATTCATTGAGAATCTATTCTGTTCCCTGTTCCCTGACCAAACCAATCCAGATGCCCAAGCCATAGAAGTAATGAAGAATCACTCTAGATTCTGCAAAGCTTTTGTATATACATTTGCCATGATTAACTTCTCCAGAACATATCAATGGCATAGATTATTTTTCAACCCATAAATAAATCGGCTAGAGAAATTACTACATGGGAAGTTGATTTATATCAACTTGATACTTATAAATTCCCAGTTATATTTTTATGGTTATGACACCTCGTAGAAATGGTGAGTATTTAGTTAATTGATATCCAGTGCTTATTCTCTAGTAATGCAGATGATATATGCCTGAAAAATCATTTCTCGTCATAGATGATTCAGAAATTCGCCTAATTGCAGAAATTTTAGCGGAAGAAGGGGAAGTTAACTTTCTACACTATAAATTTAATACTCTGAAACGTCGTATCCATCATCGTTGTTCAATTATTGGCTGTAACAACATCAATGAATATATTCAGACGCTGCGGGATTCTGAAGAAGAACGCAAGCAAATGCGTCAAGATTTATTAATTAGTGTTACTAGCTTTTTCCGCGATCCAGAAGCATGGCTATATCTGGATACAGACATTATTCCTCAAATATTAGAACCAATACAACCAGGTGAACAAATTCGATGTTGGATAGCTGCTTGTGCTACTGGAGAGGAAGCCTACTCCCTCGCCATACTTTTTGATGAAGCTATTAATCGCTGTGCATTAGATGTTAGTTTCACAATTTTCGCTACTGATATTGATACTAATGCCTTAAACCAAGCATCAAGAGGTATCTATCCTCCTAGCATTATCAAAGATATTACACCAGAACGTTTAAAACGTTATTTCCTTAAACGTGAAGAAAACTACGAAATTTCCCGCCAATTAAGAGAAAATATTGTTTTTGCTCCTCATAATTTGGTGCGAGATGTGGGTTTTACCCGCATGAATTTAATTACCTGTCGCAATGTGTTGGTGTATTTACAACCTAAATTTCAGCAGCATGTATTACAAATGTTTCACTTTTCATTAATCAATAAAGGTAAGCTATTTCTAGGTAAATCAGAATCTCTAGGTAACTTAGAAGAAGAATTTACACCTCTAAATAAAAATTGGAATATCTACGAGAAAAGACGTAATGTCTGCCTACCTTTTGGAATTAGGACATTTTATGATACCTTAATTCCTAATTACTATAATAGAACCTCTCCTAAAGAAAAATCGAAACCCAATATAGAAAGAATGTTAGAAATCGCCTTCAAAAGCTTCTTGATGAACCGAGAAATGACCTGTTTTTTGGTCAATCAAGAAAATAAACTTTTATATGTTGTTGAAGATTTAGCTAATGTACTACAAATACCCAAAGGAATATCTACTAATGATATTACTAAAATGGTGATTACACCATTACAATTACCATTAAATACCGCCTTGTATCGCTCAAAACGTAATCGTCAGACAGTGATTTATGAAGGGCTACAAATTAAATATGATAATTTTTCACACATCATAAAAATGACTGTTACCTATCACCCTCATACTTCTATGGGAGAGGATTTTCTGATGGTAAGCATAGAGAGAGAACATAGTCAAGAAATTAATGGTAAAACCCAAAGCTTAGATATAAATACAGAAGCTACACAAAGAATTATTGAATTAGAATGCGATTTAAAGCATTCACAAACAATGCTGCAAACTACCTTAGAGGAGTTAGAAAATAGAAATCAAGAGCATCAAGCCGTATGTGAAGAATTAATTGCCTCTAATGAAGAACTACAAAGCACCAATGAAGAATTACATTCTTTGAATGCTGAATTATCAACCATTAACAATGAATACCAACTCAAAATCCAAGACCTCACCCAATTAACTAATGATATAGAAAACTTACTTGCTGCCACAAATATAGGTGTTGTCTTTTTAGATAGCCAGTTAAAAATTAGGAAATTTACACCCGCTGCTACTCAAGTCATTAATTTACTAGACACTGATATAGGTAGACCTATTGCCCATCTTTCCCATAATTTACACTGCGATAATTTTATGGGTCTATTAGATGAATCTTTAAAACTACAGCAGGAAAATAAATACGAAGTTAAGCTGAAACATTCAGATATTTACCTATTAATGCGAATTCATCCTTATCGCCTTCCTCATATTAATAAATTTGATGGATTGGTCTTAACTTTCATAGATATTAATGAAATAAAGAAAACTCAGGAAAAATTACTGAATACAAATTTAGAATTACAACGCAGCCAATCACAGCTACAAGCAATTTTAGATAATTCACCAACAGTGATTTATGTGAAAGATTTAGAAGGTAGATATATTCTCACTAACCGCCAATCAGAAAAATTATTGAGCTTGAAGAATGATGTAGTTATCGGTAAAACAGACTTTGAATTATTACCCCAAGAAATAGCCACAATATTTTGGCAAAATGACCTACAAGTTCTAGAGCAAAAATGCTCACGGAAATTTGAAGAAACACTCCTTCTAGAAGATGGGATTCATACCTATATTTCTGTCAAATTCCCCTTGGTCAATCAAAATAGAGAAATTTATGCAATCTGTGGCATTTCTACTGATATTACAGAACGCAAACAAACAGAGCAAGCTTTGCTTCAAAGTGAACTAAAACTCAAAGAAAGTGAAGAACGTTATGCCCTAGCAGTACAAGCAACAGGAGAAGGATTATGGTATTGGAATCTACACACCAACGAAATTTATTTTTCTCCTCGCTATGAAGAAATTCTTGGATATCAACATAACGAATTAACTGCTAATTACGAAACTTGGATCAGTCTATTACATCCTGAAGACCGTGAACTAGTGGATTATACTATCAATGATCATTTAACCTCTGGCGCCAATACCTCCTATAAAATTGAATTTCGTATTCGCAAAAAAGACCATACCTATTGTTGGGTAAAAGGCACAGGACAAGCTTTATGGAATGCACAGGGAGAACCTATTCGTATGGCAGGTTCTCTACAAGATATTACCGAAAGGAAAAAAGCCGAATTTGAATTACAGAAACTGACTGAAGAACTCCAACAATTAAATCTAGAATTAGAAACTAGGGTAGAGACTCGGACAGCACAACTACAAGCAGCGAATGACCAACTGAATATTGCTAATAATGAACTAGCTCGTGCCACACGCTTAAAAGATGAATTCTTAGCTAATATGAGCCATGAATTAAGGACTCCTTTGAACTCGATTTTGGGTTTAACAGAAGTTCTCCAAGAAGGAATTTATGGAACAATGAATCAGAATCAACTAACAACGATAGAAACCATCGAAAAAAGTGGTAATCACCTCCTGGCTTTAATTAATGATATTCTGGATTTAGCTAAGATTGAATCAGGTAAAGTTGAACTAGTCATTGCACCCACAGATATTCGTCAATTGAGTCTGTCTAGCGTAGCTTTTGTCAAAGAAATAGCTTTCAAGAAAAATATCAACTTAAATATAGATATTGCCACAGAAATATCCAACTTCAATTTGGATGAATTGCGGATGCGTCAAGTGTTAATTAATCTACTCAGTAATGCCGTGAAATTCACCCCAGAAGGTGGTAATGTGAGTTTACAAGTCCAACTAGAAAATGATAATTATTTAGTCTTTTATGTAACAGACAATGGTATCGGTATTGCTCCAGAGAACCTAAATCAGCTATTTCAAACTTTTGTACAAATTGATAGTAGTCTCTGTCGTTATTATGAAGGAACTGGTTTAGGACTAGCTCTGGTGAAAAGGTTAGTTGAACTTCATCATGGTACAGTAACAGCTACTAGTGAGATAGAAAAAGGTAGCTGTTTTGTAGTTCGCCTACCTGCTATTACTGAAGTTTCTCACCCCGAAGATAATCCTGTAAATACATGGAAAGCAATCAATCATAGTTCAAAATCTCCTAATCTGATGACAAATTCCTCCCTAATTCTGCTCGCAGAAGATAATCCTGATAATATCCAAGTCACACAAGACTATTTGACTCATTTTGGTTATCAACTCATTGTGGCTATGCAGGGTTCTGATGTGATTCCCATGGCTAGAAAAGAAAAGCCAAAATTAATTTTAATGGATATCCAAATGCCAGAATTAGATGGATTAGAAGTAATTCGTCTCATTCGCGTGGATGAAGATCAAGATTTGGCAAATATTCCCATCATCGCCGTGACAGCACTCACCATGAGAGGAGATGAAGAAAGGTGTTTAGCCGCAGGTGCAAATGATTATTTATCTAAGCCTGTATCTCTAAAAACTTTAAGAGATAAAATAAATTATTGGTTAAATTTAGCTGAAAATAATGATTAGTCAGTAGATATAATCTACACATTTAACCCGTAATTGTTAATAGTATTTAGAGAAATGTCAGGTAGATTTAGTAGCATTTCATCCCATGTAAGATGATTTTGTAACTTTTCCACTACTAATGGCAGTGGTGCTGGCAAAATATTAGTGAATTCTGCTTCCTCTGGAAATCTAATTTTAAAAGCTAATTGTTCTGTGGGTGGGATAAATTGGGCATTGACACCTGGTTTATTGCCCCTTGCATCAACACGATACCAGCCAATAGATGGTAAATATATTGCATTAAATCCGTGTAAGCTATAGGGTTCACCATTTTCATAAAGACTCAATCTTTGATAGCAAAAACCTGCGGGAATACCATTAGCTCTTAGCAGTGCTGCTAACAAATGACTTTTGGCATAACAATAACCTGTTTTGAATTGGAGGACATCTGAAGCCTTACAGGTGACTGGATTCATTTGATAATCAAAACTATGATGAATTTCATCTCGCACCCATTCAAAACAAGCTTGAGCAATTTTTTCAGAATTTGGATATGAAGATGCTATTTTTTGTGCAGTTTCCCAGACGAGAGGATGTTGCCAATCAATAATTTCACTAGCCTGTAAATATTCTTCCATGTAGTTACTATTTAAAAATCTATTTATTTCAATTTTGCTGTTATACAATACACATTTAGCAGACAAAATGGCTGCGATACAAGAGTTACATTATTGAAGTTTATACGTGATTTGAATAAAATCTACTTTATGTTTTCTATATTTACTCATTCCTTTAATAATTAATTATTAATTCTCTACGTAAAATCATGAAAAATGAGCTATTGCAGCGTCAGGAGGGGTAATTAGTAGGAAAACCGTACTTAGGAGAGAGGTTTTCATCACTGTACTTGAGAGTTGAAGTCGATACAATCAAAACATAGCTAAAATAATGCTGTTGCCTACTGAAATTTACAAAAAATCATGCAGCATTAGCAGGAGATAAATATATGGGAAATCAATTCAAGACTGCTGCGTTGCTGGCTGCGCTAAGTGGCTTGTTGATTGCTATTAGTTATTGGGTAATTGGTGGTACAGGTGGCTTAATTATCGGGATTGGTTTAGCAGCAGTTACTAATCTGTTTTCTTGGTATCAATCAGATAAAATTGCTCTAGCAGTATACAATGCCCAACCTGTCAGTGCGGCTGAAGCCCCAGGGCTGTATCGTATGGTTGAGAGATTATCTGCTCGTGCCAATATTCCCATGCCAGGAGTGTATATTGTTCCTGATCAAACCGCTAATGCTTTTGCTACAGGACGTGACCCAGAACATGCTGCTGTGGCAGTAACAGAAGGGATTTTAAATATTTTGCCAGAAGATGAATTGGAAGGTGTAATTGCTCACGAACTGACTCACATCGTCAATCGTGATACCTTAACTCAAGCTGTGGCTGCTACTGTGGCTGGTGCTATTTCTTTCCTGGCACAAATGTTGAGTTACAGCCTGTGGTTTGGTGGTGGTTCACGGGATGATGACAGGGGTGGAAATCCTTTAGGAGTGCTGTTAACCGTGGTGTTGGCACCTGTGGCAGCGACGATTATTCAGTTGGCTATTTCCCGAACTAGAGAGTTTTCTGCGGATGCTGGTGCGGCTAGGTTAACAGGTAATCCTCGTGCTTTAGCTAGGGCATTGCAACGATTAGAGGCTGTTGCTAGACAAATGCCTTTACATGCTAACCCAGCCTTTGAGTCTCTACTGATTATAAATTCCATTTCTGGACAGTTTTTAGGGAATTTGTTTTCTAGTCACCCAGCAACAGAAGCCCGTGTCCAAGCTTTGCTGCAACTGGAACAACAACTAGCAAATCATTAGTCTAGTAGTTCAAAAATACTAAATAAATCGGAAAAAGGCTGGTCTTGTCAAGGACACAGCCTTTTTGATTTTCGATGGTGATGTCAGTGAGAAAGAAGTAGAAATCCAAAATCAGGTGAAAAACCCTTGACTTCTGAGAAAAATATGAGAAGCTAATAGTTAGATATTCTAATTATTCGTAACGGAGTGTATTGCACTCGTGGCCAAACTGATGGGGAAAACAGACCTGTCTCAAGGGTCTGCATCTATTCCAAATTCATTGATATTGACAACCCAATCTCTGACACGTTGCTTTGACAATTTCACGGCTGTAGATGAGTTAAATATTTCTGTGCAGACTGGAGAAGCTTTTGGTTTATTGGGGCCGAATGGTGCTGGTAAAAGCACTGTGATAAAAATGTTAACAACGCTACTGCCACCTAGTCGAGGCAAAGCCCATTTAGCTGGTTATGATATCAGCGGTCAATCTGATGGGGTGAGAAGGGTAATTGGTTATGTACCTCAAGCTCTTTCTGCGGATGGTAGTTTGACAGGTTATGAAAATCTGTTAATTTTTGCCAAGTTATATGATATACCTGCCCGGAGGCGAGAAAAACAAATTCGTGAAGTGCTGAGTTTTATGGATTTGCAATCAGCAAGCGATCGCCTGGTGAGAAATTATTCGGGTGGGATGATTCGCAAGTTAGAAATCGCCCAAGCGATTTTACATCAACCGCAAATTTTATTTTTAGATGAGCCAACAGTGGGACTAGATCCAGTTGCCAGAACGCAAGTATGGCAGCTTGTTCAAGAACTGCGCGTTAACTTTGGCACAACCATATTTTTAACTACCCACTTTTTAGAAGAAGCAGATAGTTTGTGTAACCGTGTCGCCATTATGAATCAGGGGAGAGAGATCATCACTGGTTCACCCGCAGAATTAAAAGCAGCGATCGGCAAACCAGATGCAACTTTAGATGATGTCTTCATTCACTATGCAGGTAATCAATTAACATCGGGAGTGAGCTACAGTGAAACCGCAAGAACTAGGCGTACAACTCAACGGTTGGGTTGAGACAAGACATACAACCCCCAAAGGGATGTTTTCAGCCATTCGGGAATTGTGGACTAAAACTCTAGTGATTACAGAGTTGGAAGTGCGAAAACTCCGCCATGACCCAACAGATTTAATTATCAGGGCTGTACAACCGGCTTTATGGCTAATTATTTTTGGGCAAGTGTTTACCCGCACTCGTGCTATTCCTACAGGTGATATCCCTTACTTAGATTTCATGACACCCGGAATTCTCGCTCAGAGTGCGCTGTTTGTGGCGATTTTTTCAGGAGGGATGACGTTGATTTGGGAGCGTGATTTGGGAATTGTCCAGAAATTCCTCTCTGCACCCATCCCCCGTGCAGCCATTGTCTTGGGTAAAGGTGTGGCTTCTGGTGTGCGTTGCTTTTCCCAGGTGATTTTTATTTACCTGTTAGCTTTGTTGTTGGGTGTACACCTCAATCACAATCCCATAGCTTTCTTGGAAGTAGTGCTGATTGTGTTTTTAGGGGCTGGTTGTTTTTGTACTTTTTCCCTGATTATTGGCTGTCTGGTGAAATCTAGGGAACGGTTTACGGGGATTGGTCAATTGATTACCATGCCGTTATTTTTTGCCAGTAATGCTATTTACCCTATTTCTCTCATGCCTGATTGGTTAAAGCTCATTTCTCACATCAACCCTTTGACCTATGAGGTGGATGCTTTACGCGGTTCAATGCTGGCTCATGGGGCAAGTATTTATGGGTTTGGGTTAGACTGTACAATTCTCTTGTTAACATTAATAGGTTTAACCTTCATCTGTGGACGAATTTATCCACGGGTGGTGATGTAATCAGGAGTAAAATTGTCCCATGAGTTTGGATAAACCCACTGAAAAATGTGCTGCTAGGGTCATGGAAACTATCCCCCTATTAATGCGGTTTATCCGAGCAGATATGCGGACTCACAGTTCTGATTCCTTATCTATCCCTCAGTTGCGATCGCTTGCTTTTCTCAATCGCAATCCTGGCGCTTCTTTATCTGAGGTAGCAGACCACCTTGGTGTCACCTGTGCAACGGCATCTAGCACCATCGAAAGATTAGTACAACGTCATTTAGTGCAACGCACCGATAACCCTCAAGAAAGAAGACGAGTAGTTTTAAATTTGACGAGAGAAGGGAAATCGCTCTTAGAGCAATCTCAAGAAAAAACTCGCGCCCATATTGCCGAAATTATTGAGGGTTTAACACCGGAACAAGTATCACACATTGAAGAAGGTTTAACTTTACTAAAAAATGTCTTCGAGCAAACAGAAAGCAACTCTCCACAACGCTAAAACTGGTCATGACCCTTTTGCAGCCCTGAGATTTCGAGATTACCGACTATTTACCATTGGGCGTGTACTCCTGTTCACTGGGGGACAAATGCAGACTGTAGCCCTGGGTTGGGAGTTATATGAACGCACAGGGTCAGCCATGGCATTAGGGGGCATAGGGTTAGCCCAGGTGCTACCGATGATTGCCCTGACTATCATTTCTGGTCATGTGGCTGATAAAAGCGATCGCAAAACCATTACCTTACTGTCAATTCTGCTGCTCATTTTTTGCTCATTAGCCTTAACGGTTATTTCCTATCATCGCGGTGCGGTTTTTCTCGTTTATGGTTGCTTACTCCTAACAGGTGTAGCTAGGGCGTTTCTGAAACCTGCTGGTGATGCCCTGATGTGGCAGTTAATACCTACCAGTGCCTTTACCAATGCAGCCACTTGGAATAGTAGTAGCTTTCAATTAGCATCAGTAATTGGGCCTGCTTTGGGTGGGTTAGCGATCGCTCTGTTTGGTAGTGCCACAGGAGTGTATATACTAGCAGCATTAGCAGCTTTATCCTGTTTTGCCCTCACCGCAGCCATTAAACCCCAAACAACTACCTTTGCTAAAGAACCAATATCTTGGAAATCTCTAGCTGCTGGGGCGGAGTTTGTCTGGAAAAATCAAATTATTCTCGCTGCTATTACCCTCGACTTATTTGCAGTTTTATTGGGTGGTGCTGTAGCCTTATTACCTGTTTATGCCAAGGATATTTTGCAAGTAGGGCCTGTGGAGTTGGGTTATTTACAAGCAGCCCCATCTATAGGTGCATTGATCATGGCGGCATTGTTAGTCTATTTGCCACCTATTCAGAAAGCTGGGCCAGCCCTACTTTGGTCTGTAGTAGGCTTTGGTGTAGTGACAATTATCTTTGGTTTTTCCCGTTGGATGTGGTTATCGTTGTTGATGCTGGCATTAAGTGGGGCGTTAGATAGTATTAGTGTGGTTGTTCGCCATACTTTAGTGCAAATCCGCACTCCTGACCATTTGCGGGGTCGAGTTGCAGCTATTAATAGTGTGTTTATCAGTGCATCCAATGAGTTAGGGGGTTTTGAATCTGGTGCGGTTGCTGCTTTATTTGGGCCTGTTTTCTCTGTGGTTAGTGGGGGTATTGGGACGATTTTGGTTGTGGTGGCAACGGCGTTGATTTGGCCGGAGATTAGGAAGTTAGGGGCGTTGCATGAGGATTGATAAAGGAAAAAGTCTCACGCAGAGGCGCAGAGGCACAGAGAACTGATAAATTACAGATGTTAAATATCCTGAAAGTGGAACTAAAGATTAATGAGGATATTTCACTTTGGTAATAATTTACGTTAGCAACTGACCCTTAATTTGCATCCAGAAAAGTCCCAATCAATGTTAATAATTTATCTTTTCAAATTTATTTAGATAATTTATTTAGATAATTTATTTAGATAAATTTCAATGATTTCAGTACCTGTTCATAAGCTTTGCGGTAGATTGCATCATTATTACCAGAACCAATTTGAGATAAAGTGACAATGATAATTTGGGAATTTTTGGGGTTAATTACGGCAATATGGGTATTTTCGTATAAGCCACTGGCTTGAAATTGGATGGCATTTCTACCTGCGATTTTTACTGTCTTAAATTGTCTGTCCGCTGGGAATTGCTGACTTTGTTGAATCCAGGTTAATAGGGGGAAACGTTGAGAATTTTTGTAAACATTGACTTGAACATTTGCAGGGTATTCTGTGCCACCTTCATAAACTCCTGCTTTAATTCTTTGCGCGTGTTGTTTAGTCCAAATATCCACAGTTGCTAAATTTACGTCTGAACTGCGTCTAGAAGTCTGATAATTGACTACAAAATCTTTGGGGGAGTAGTTAAACTGAAACCGAAAGCGATCGCTCTTGTAAGTACCTTGACTGTGATATGCTAGTTTTTTTGTACTGATGGTAGATGAAATGTTAGTATTACCTGCACTGAAAGATTGAACAGGATAAGATGCAATCATGATTCCTGCCATCATTACTATTGATATTGGCCTCAACAGTTGTTTGTGAATAGATTGATTCTCTGTCTTCATAACTCACTCTTTGCTCTCAAGTATCTGGTTTGTTGGTTTTCTTAGATTCAACCCTGACAACAGGCTTTTCTTAATTTCCAGCGTGTGAGAATCAATATCTATCCTGAGGAATAGGTCAAGAGTAAGCTGCTGTTATGACAGTGAATAGGATGAGTATATGACTGAACAAAGCTTTTATCACATTGGTTTTGGTAAGCAAGATTTGGGTTCACAACCTCCCACCATCGCTTTATTATCCGGTGACCCCCAACGTGCTGGTTTAATTGCCCAAACCTATTTGCAGGATGTGAAAGTTTTATCGGAAAATCGTGGACTGCACAGCTATTTGGGATATTTACCCAATGGTCAACCAATTTTATCTGCTACCAGTGGTATGGGTGCGCCTTCTTTGAGTATTGTGGTGAATGAGTTGGTACAGGTAGGTATCCAGAAAATTATTCGCATTGGTACTTGTGGCTCAATTCAACCTTATATCCCTGTGGGCAGTATAGTTATTAGTAAGGCTGCTTTGTGTCGTCAAGGTGCAGCTAATGATATTGCACCGGTAGAATATCCAGCAGCAGCAGACCCGTTTATCACTGTGGCTTTGGTGCAAGCTGCACGAGCATTGCAGATAGAGCATTATTTAGGAATTACAGCTTCTGTAGATACTTTTTACGAAGGGCAGGAAAGAACTGATTCAGCAAATCCCTATTTGATGCGTAGGCTAATTGGAATTACAGAAGAATATCGCCATTTGCATATTTTAAATTATGAAATGGAAACTGGCACTTTATTGAAAATGGCTGGTGTCTATAATTTTGCTGCGGCTTCTGTTTGTGCTGTTGTGGCTCAACGTACTATGGGGGAAGAGGTGATTTTAAATAAGAAGGATATAGCTATCGAAAATGCAATTTTAACTGCTATTAATGCTATTAAATATTTAGATATATAGATTGATTTTCATCTTAAAAAAGAAGATTGAAAATATAATCGCTACAAATTTTACTTTACATATCTATGGTAATTACAGCCGGAAACAAGGCAATTTAGATGTAGGTTGGGTTAAGCGCAGCGCAACCCAACAACAATATGTGAGTTGGCAACTCTTATAGAGACGTTCCATCGAAACGTCTCTACTTTTGAAGGAGTTTCTAATCTATAAACCTAGCCAACGGTAGCTGCTACTTGATAATAAGCAGGTTCATTACCTGGTTTCCATTTAATGTTGCAGCCAATACTGGGTTTTTGTTCCCAAGTAATTTCTTCATCAGCTAACACAGCATTAATTGCTTTGCGTAAATCTTCACCGGTTACGGGTAAACCATTTTTAGGACGACTATCATCTAATTGTCCCCGATAAACCAGTTTTCTATGAGCATCAAATAAGAAATAATCAGGAGTACAAGCAGCGAAAAAGTCTTTGGCTGTTTGCTGAGTTTCATCAAAAAGTAGAGGATAGGCTAAATCTAATTCTTCAGCAAAGGCTTTGAGTAATTCTGGTGCATCATCAGGATGACTGTTAATATCGTTAGCACTAATAGCTACAATACCCACATTTCTATTTTTATAGTCCTGACCCAGTTTTGCTAATTCAAATTTGATGTGTTGTACAAAGGGACAATGACGGCTGAGAAAAATAACCACCAAGGCTTTTTTATCTGCAAAATTAGCCAGAGAAATTGTTTTACCAGTCACCACATCTGGTAAATGAAAATCAGGGGCTAAAGTACCTAAAGGTAACATGGTCGAAGGTGTTAAAGCCATAAAATATAACTCCTTAATTTTCAAATACTAAACTCTGTAATTACAGTGATGTTCGCGTCAATGAAGCACTCCTTGATGAAAGTTTCGCGCAAAGACGCAAAGACGCAAAGGAAGAAATTAATTTTGGGTGTTGTCTCAATACGCGAAAATTGCTGTAATGAAATAGTGAGGTAGAGACGCTCTATAAAACATCTCTACTGTATATTCTATCTAGAGCGTGAGGCTTACTACCTAGAAGCACTAACTAATTCAGGTGCGTCTGCAACTTGAGTAAATTGATTTGCAGGTCGTGGTAAACCCAAATTTTCCCGCAGTGTTTTACCTTCATACTCGGTGCGGAATAGTCCCCGACGTTGTAGTTCAGGAATGACTAAATCTACAAACTCATCTAAACCACCTGGTAAATAGGGAGGCATTATATTAAACCCATCTGCACCACCGTTGACAAACCAATCTTCTAATTGGTCAGCGATGGTTTGGGGAGTCCCTAATATAGTTCTATGTCCTCTAGCACCTGCGATCGCTAAATATAATTCTCTAATGGTTAAATTGTCTCTCTTTGCCAAATCCGTGAGCAATCTTTGACGGCTTTTACCACCATTTGTCTCTGGTAGGTCTGGTAATGGGCCATCTATGGGATATTGAGATAAATCAAATCCACCTATCATCCCGGAAAGTAAGCCCAAACCAACGTAGGGATGAATCAATTCTTGCAGTTGGTCGTATTTTTCCTTGGCTTCTGCTTCGGTTTTACCAATGACAGGAAAGACACCAGGCATAATCTTCACATGGTCTGGGTTACGTCCAGCTTGGGCAACTCTGGCTTTCACACCACCATAAAAAGCTTGGGCTTCCGCTAGGGTTTGTTGGGCAGTGAAAATCACTTCTGCGGTATGTGCTGCTAAGTCTTGACCATCTTCAGAAGAACCAGCTTGAATAATCACCGGATATCCTTGGGGTGGACGGGCGACATTTAAAGGCCCAAGGACGGAAAAGTGTTTACCTTTGTGGTTAGGAACATGGTGTTTATCCGGGTCAAAGTAAATTCCTGATGCTTTATCTCGAACAAAGGCTTCATCTTCCCAGCTATCCCATAGCTTGGTGACGACATCTACAAATTCTCTGGCTCGTTCATAACGTAACCCATGTTCCATATGTTCGTCACGGTTGAAGTTGTGGGCTTCTGCTTCCGTTGCTGAAGTCACAAGATTCCAACCAGCACGACCACCACTCAAATAGTCTAGGGATGCAAACTTGCGGGCCAGGTGATAGGGTTCGTTATAGGTAGTAGAGACAGTTGCCGCTAAACCGATATTTTCTGTCACCACAGATAAGGCAGAAAGTAGGGTTAATGGTTCAAAATGCACGACTGCGGAACGACTAACCGCATCTAGCCCTTGCCCCCGTTGACGCACTGCCACACCATCTGCAAAGAAAATCATATCAAACTTGCCCCGTTCTGCGGTTTGGGCAACTTTGCGAAAATGGTGGAAGTTAAGACCACCATCAGCAGGTGTTTCTGGATGTCGCCAAGCGGCTACATGATGGCCAGAACTCATTAAAAATGCACCTAATCGTAATTGTTTTTTTTGCTGACTCATTTAATGGCACAAATAATTAAGAATCAATGGACAAAAAGATAATCAGGATTAGCTAAAATCCCGATCTGGGATTGGTATTACACGGCAACTTTACTGGGGATGTATGCTGAGGAGTCACCCTTAATCGCTTCGCTGTGCTTACCATCAATACCCACAGGAATATCACCAGCAATGGTGACTCGTTGAACACGACGGGGTTGATCACCGTAATCAGCGATCGCATAATGTTGAGTAGCGCGGTTATCCCAAAAAGCCACATCCCCTACTTGCCAACGCCAACGCACAGTATTCTCTGGACGAGTCACATAGGACTGTAAAACCCGCAGCAATTCAGTTGATTCAGTTGGTGATAAGCCGCGAATTTGCCGCACAAAACCACCGATAAACAGCCCCTTCTCTCCAGACTCAGGATGGACTCTCACCACTGGATGTAGGGTTTCATAAATAGTGGAAGTAAATACAGCCCGGTAAGCTTTGATTTCTTCTGGTAAATCAAAGGCTGTGGCATAGTCATAAGCATTGCTATGAACAGCCCACAATTGGTCAGCCAAACTCCGCAGATGTTGAGGTAAATCTTGATATGCAGTCACAGAGTTAGCCCAGATAGTATCACCACCAGCCGGGGGAATGACTAAAGCCCGCAACACAGAACCAAGAGGAGGACGGTCTACAAAGGTGACATCGGTGTGCCAGTTATTTGCACGGGCAGAAGTACGGCTATAATCCAAATCCAACACCTCTGGATGGTCAGCGAGGGAAGAAACTGTAGGATGGGCTGTGGTAACTTCACCAAACCGACGGGCAAAAGCGACTTGTCCGTTAGCATCTAGTTGCTGACGACGGAAGAAAATAACTTTGTATTTAATTAATGCTTGGCGAATTTCTTGAATTAGTTCATCGCTGAGATCAGCACTCAAATCAACACCAACTATTTCTGCACCAATACGTCCGGCAACTGGTTGAATATCAAAGCTACTCATTTCTCGATTGCTCCTGGTTATCTACAAATGTGTTTATTTGTGATTGTTAATGCTGGAATATTTCTACTTTTGATCAGCTAAACACATCTATTTTGCATAACAAAAATGTCAATAACTCTTGTGGGGTGGGCATCTTGCCCGCCCTAATTATGCAATTTAAATGTGTAACAGCTTAACTTTTTTTCATGTCAAATCCGCCTATCTATCATTGAGAAAGTAGGCTTCCAGCAGAGATAATTCTCGCCATACACTATTAATTCATGTTTGCAATTAGTGTATTATCGACAGAATTTTCTCGATGAAATCAATAGCTCATGAATGCAGAATTTCAAAAGCTCATGATAAAAAATGACATTTTCAGGAAAATTAATTAATGATGATTTTTGCCACAACATATGTGACAACACATGATTTTACTCATAACAAATTACTCTCATTAACTCACAGTCAATTAATGGCAGAAGTTTGATTTTTTGCTAATACCATTTCTTCAGCAAAGCTGACTTGATGCAACCATAGATGGGCTGGTTCTACAGAATTTAGCTTCATGCAGCCTCACATAGAATTGGCATTGCTTGATTTTATTAAATACTAATTATCTACCGATTTACCGGTGATTATTGTTATAATTACATACATCCACGGAAAAAACAAGAGCTTAGTCAATAAAATATGTGCTTGACTAAGCTTACTTCTTACTAATTATTAGAATATCTAAATATAGCCGTAGACAAGGCAACCTGTCACCCGCTACATATACTCCAGCATGGTCTATCCCAAAAACAGCTTGTATGCTGGGTTGTGGCTTTCATCCCAATATTGATAACCCAAGGTGTCAAGAAAAGCTTGCCATTCCTGGGTTTCATGGGGTGGAACTTGCATTCCTACCACAATACGACCGTAGTCTGCCCCATTGTTGCGGTAGTGAAATAAACTAATATTCCAATCTGGACACATAGAAGTGACGAACTTCATCAATGCACCAGGACGTTCAGGAAACTCAAACCGATAGAGTAATTCATTATTAGCCAGGGGAGAATGTCCACCGACCATGTGTCTTAGGTGCAGTTTGGTCAACTCATCATCGGTCAAGTCTAGGGTTTTAAAACCGTGACTTTCAAATTTTTCGACCATTTTGGCAGCATCAGCACGGTTTTCTATTTGCACACCAACGAAAATATGAGCAATCTTTTCATCAGCAATGCGATAATTAAATTCAGTTAAATTGCGATCGCCTATACATTCGCAAAACTTCCGCAAACTACCCCTTTCTTCAGGAATAGTCACCGCAAAAATTGCTTCTCGACGTTCCCCAAATTCTGCCCTTTCTGCCACAAACCGCAAGCGGTCAAAATTCATGTTGGCCCCACAAGCCACAGCGACTAGGGTTTGTCCTTGAATTTGTTCTCGTTCCGCATAGGCTTTAGCCGCAGCTACAGCTAATGCCCCCGCAGGTTCTAAAATTGAGCGAGTATCCTCAAACACATCTTTTATCGCTGCACAGGTATCATCCGTATCCACCAAAATAATTTCATCCACATATTGCTGACATAGCCGGAAGGTTTCTTCCCCCACTTCCCGCACCGCTACCCCATCAGCAAATAAACCCACCTGAGACAACCTTACTCTTTTACCTGCTTGCAGAGATTGGTACATAGCACTTGCGTCCACAGGTTCCACACCAATAATCTTGATTTCTGGACGCAACCGTTTCACATAAGCAGCGATACCCGCAATTAACCCACCCCCACCAATAGCCACAAAGATAGCATGGATAGGTTGTTGATATTGGCGAAGAATTTCCATCCCAATAGTCCCCTGACCAGCAATAACATCAGGGTCATCAAAGGGATGTATAAAAGTTAATCCTTTTTCCGCTTCCAATTGCCGAGCATAGGCATAGGCATCATCATAGGTATTACCATATAACACCACTTCACCCCCCCGCGCTTTTACAGCATTTATCTTCACTAAGGGTGTGGTAACAGGCATAACAATAATTGCTCTCGTTCCCAAGCGAGTAGCAGATAAAGCGACACCTTGGGCATGGTTCCCCGCAGAAGCAGCAATAACACCTTGTTTCAGCAAATCTGGTGTCAGGTTAGCCATTTTGTTATATGCCCCCCGCAGTTTGAAGGAGAAGACTGACTGCATATCTTCCCGCTTCAGCAGCAGTTTGTTATTGATGCGGTTCGAGAGATTAGGAGCATATTCCAGTGGTGTTTCCTGGGCTACATCATAGACGCGGGCAGTGAGGATTTGTACCAGGTAGTCGCAATACATGGGTGATAGATGCAATTTGGAGATGGATGTTAATTCTACCGCTTGTTGGGTAGTTGGGGGATGGTTTCTGGAAAGTGGTGTCGCACCTCTATTAGCTCGTGTACACGCTATAATCGTGGTTAGCTATTTATGAAGACTATGGATTAATTTATTTTCTCTTTTTAAGTTAAATATAATATTATAAATTTTAAAAACTATATGAAATTACATTCTTTAGAAATAAAAAACTTTCGTGCTATTCAATATATTAATTTAGATTTTACAGATTTACTGGGTCGTCCTCGACCTATTAATTTAATTGTCGGGCCTAATAGCTCAGGAAAAACCTCTATTTTAGACGCGATTCATATAGTAGTTAAAGTATTTGAAAATCCACCAAATCCATCCTTAAGAGAGGGATTAGAATACAACGTACAACAATTAGTTAGAGGGAGAGGGAATATAGCCCAAATCACATTTGAATATTCTATTGAAAGAGATGAAGCAGAAGCTATTAATGAGGTCTATTTTTCACTAAAAAAGAAGCAACACTTTAATTTATCAAATACATCTCCACCTTTAGAAAGTCCAGCAAAAGTTGTTTGGTCTTTTCCCAACAGAGAACCATCTATTAAGAGTTCATATCACTATAGTTATCTACCTAAAAATTCTATTAAAGTTCTAGGTGCACGAGGACGTGCATCTCAAGCGGTATCATTAAATCTTCAAGACTATCAGGTATTCGATAGAATTGGCGGTGTTTGTTATTTAGATCAAAGACGCACTGTTAGATTATTTAAAAGTTTTAGTCCTCCAGATCAGGAAATAAACAATGCACATAGTGATGTTTTATCATGGTTAAATGAATATTACCGTAAACACTTAACTTGGAATGAAGAAAAGTTCGGAGAATCTTATTGGAAAAGAGTGCAAAGATTATTTAATAAAATTTGTTTTCCTTCAGAATTGATAGGGTTGGAGTCAGGGCCCGCTTCTGATACTCTAATTCTGAAAAGAAATGGTATGGAATATGATTTATTACAGATGAGTTCCGGTGAGCATCAAATTCTAAGAATTTTGGTGGGTTTAGCAGCAGATACGGCTAAAAATTCGATTGTTCTCATTGATGAAGTAGAACTACATTTACATCCTGCTTGGCAAAAACGATTAATTCAGGTTTTGCGAGAAGACGACTCTAATAATCAGTATATTTTTACCACCCATTCCCCAACTGTAGCAGAAATGTTTTATGATTCGGAAATTGTCAAATTGGGTAATTTGGAAGAAAAATAATGCAAGTCCTGGATAATTTTTTATATATCTTAATTGAAGGTGAGCCAGAAAGTCCTGAAGTTGCATTTATTAATAGAGTGATTAGCAACCTCATAAATCAAGAATTATTATCGAAAATAAATTATAAAGTCCAGGAAATAGGTGGTAGTGGTAATTTTAACGCTATAGGTAAATTAATCTACTCAAAAAGTAACTTACACCAAACTTTACCAATAATTGCAATTTCTGATAGAGATTTCAGAACACAAGAAAAAATTAATGAAATGGCTTTAAGAACAGATAATGATTTTATCCAAAAAAACTCTAAATCGGTAAAAATAATTTATTGGTCAAGACATGAATGGGAAAATTTCTTACTAGAAGAAACAGAGATTATAGCTAATTTATTAAATCAGATACCTACAACACGCTCAGAGTCTAAGCCATTTAGAAAAAATGTTACCAATAGTTTAACTAAAGCCCAACTAGATGAATGGCTAATACAATATTTTCAAGCGTCGATTATGCAAGAGCTATTGGAATGTTTAAGGTTTCGGTTTCGAGAGAAAACAAATTTGAGGTTAAGTTTAGATAAACCGACATCTTTATCTTTGCCAAATATGGAAATTTGGTTTAGAAATCAAATATTTATAAAAGCTAAAGAATCTAGAAGAAATATTTTTTCTTTAAAACCCTTGTTGCAAAATAAATTGCAAGAAAATTTTTGGCAATCATATATTAATAATCCACAAACTCTTGATTTTCATCAAGCCAAAATATTTTTTAGAGGTAAAGAAGCACTGAAAAGTTTATGTAAGCGAGCCATTCAATATCTTTCGATAGAAAATTTAAGTGATGATAAATTTTGTAAGGAGTTACTTTTACCTGAATTGGAGAAGAATAAAAATTCTCTGATTGTTCAACAACTAGGTGTGATGTTAAAACCTTATTTCCAACAGGCTGCTAATTTGACAGGAATATAATATAAAAATGCAACATCCCTATAATTCAGTTTATAGTAAATTACTGTCTCAGTATCAATCGCAAGTCATCAAAACTGAGGAAGAAAACGAGTATTCTTTGGCAGTGGTGGAAGATTTACTTTCTTGCTCTGATTTGTTTGTTACCTAATAATTAGATTTCCCCTTTATTTCTAGATTTTAATCAAAATCTGATTCAGGGATAAGATATCCTGAAAAATTTGGATCGATTTCCAGAGTAAACTTTTCATAAATGCGTATTAAAACCTGAGTTTCTAAGTAAGCTCTTTGCTGGGTTTCATCACCTTGAGCCACAACAAAATCTGACGGCTGTTGCAGTGATTCATTCATCAGCATTTCATCCTCAGAAAATGCGCTTATCCGAAAAGCGAATTGCTCTTTTATATGATAAGGTTCATCTGCTGTAACCGGTGCATATTGAACGAGCTTGCCTAAGTGATTTCTATCAATAACAAGAATAGCTTGCTCTGGAAAACCTTCTTCTGTTGGTATCCGATTACAAAAGTAATTAAAAACTGGAATTTTATAGTTTCCATAAATATATGAACCCAGGAATTCAGGAATATTTATGTCTGTCTCTCCATCAATTCCCTTTACCTTAAAACGAGCATAATCATATAAGAAGTTATCAAAGCTAGCATTAACTCCAATGATGAGGAGATTATTTATATCATTACCATTACTCGCAATGTTAATGATATTGTCTAAAGTAATATTTTCACGTAGATGACAATGCTTCAAAATTTTAACTATTAATTCTGCATTTTCCAGGTTTGCTAAGTCTTTCCCATAAAAGAATCCTAGATTACCATAATCTACATACCATTCGTCAAAAAATATTGGTTTTTCATCAATTTTATTTAATTTGAATAAATTGAGATTTATATCCCCTATCTCATGAGTTCTGTCCTCATATAAACCAAAATGATTGAATAGATATCTCAATGATGCTATTTCATTATAGCCTTTCAAGAATTCTGACTTAAACTCTTCCACCTTTGTATTACTTATCTTCTGGCTATGTACTTGTTTCTCTAACTGTTCATCAGCTTTAATTTTTAAACTGTCAAGAAAAACAATCAGTCCATATTCGATAGCATCATTCAGTTGATTTATATCAAAATTTAGTATCTGAAGTGATTCAGATAGGTTAATAAGTTCTCTCGCAATAGGAATAAGGTGATTTACCTTGTATGGAATGTTACTTAAAATACGAGAATTAATATCATTTGGGATCTGAAAGGTATTAACAATATTTTGTCTAGCTTGATTAGTCGTAACTTGCGAGTTTAAAAATTCGCGCAATAACAAGATTAAGAAATATTGGTCAGAATACTGGCTACCTCCGTGATGATTTTCCGATGATATTGTAGAACCAAAAGGGTTTTGAAAATAGAAATTGAACAGACCAAGTAAAGAACCTGGTATTATGTCATATCCTAGCCAAGTCGCATCTGCATCATGCGGTTGCTTAAAATAAATATAGTCATAGCGATTTTTAAAAATACAGTAAGCACCAACATTAAAAATTAAATAAATTAAGTTATTGAATTTGAAGCGAAATTCAACGTTACGATAGATTGTTGATAACTGATTCTGAATTTCCTCTTGATATTGAAAGCCGCGATGAATAATATCTTGTACTTCTTTAAATAACTCTAAGCACTGATTTAATTGCTCTTGTGTCCACAATTGACCTACTGAAAACTTTAGGTATTTCAGTTTTTTACCAAGCTGTTTAGTTTGAGCTAATTCTTGATAGAGTTCATAATTTATTTGACGTAAAAAGTTTTGAAGACTTTCAATAGGATTTTGGTTTGTATATTGGAGTTTGATGAATTCAGATTCATCATGAAGTATAGAAACTAATTGCTCAAATATTTGAGTTTTACCACTGGAAATAATTTCACCAATACCATCGTAAAAGTACCTATCAAATGCCCTTAGATATCTAAGGTTAAAATACTTCTGAAATACAACTTTTGTGTACACAGTAACATATAATTCATAAGTCAATTCGTCCTGAATTTGTCGGTTATTATAGCGTAGATCAGCTAGAACTTGCAGTAATGTTCTTATGGAGTGGTCATGATTCATTTGTTGAGATAAATCTCTTAAAAGCCAGATTAAGTTTCTCAATGACAAATTAGCAATTTCATAGTTTTTAATTTCCTGTGCAGCTTCATGTATGCGGAGGAATTGGTTTACTATAGCCATAAGCGCAACTAAATATTTTTCTGGAGAAACTTCTAGCTGCGATGATGGCTTATGCAACTGAAGTATTTCATGAGAATAGAGTAATTTTTCAAAATTTTCAGAATGGCTATTTTGTAGTGCAAAAAACTTTTCAGATATCTCATGAATTTGTTTCAGACTCTCAATGATATACTGGCTGTTTTTGCGGTTTTTAGTCTCAAATACTAAGATATCACCAATCCCTTCTAGGGCGCTAATGAATTCCTCTTGATATTGTTGTAATGCCTTATCACTCATCTGTCGGTTGATAGTAACAGGACGTAAAACTTGATTCAGATCATCGAATAGCCTATCCAATAAAAACTTAGTTTTAGTTGCATATTGCCGGAGCATGTTAAAAAAAGCAAATAATAAAATATTGGTTACTAAGAAAAGTAGGAATATCAGCCAAGCAAGTATCTTCCACCCAGCATCTATCTTTGAGTCTACAAAAAATTTTAGTGTAACCCCTGACAGTGCATTAGCAATTACCAAAACCAGCAGCACTTTTAGCTGCCACTGTCGATTAAACTCTTTAGTAATTACCCCTGACTGGTAGCGTTCAGAGATTCGAGAAATGATTTCTAAACTAAGGGGTATCGCAATGGCAATAATGGCTGCTTGATATGCAATCACATCAGACACAAAACCAAGACTGGGTGAGAAACTCATGAAGAATGAGGAGACCTGTATCAACCAGTTTTTAAGTGCAGCAAACTCCCAATGATGAGAAAATATCTCGTGAATTCTAAGTAAACCCAGTCCATAAACAATCAGCATACCTAAGATAAAAGTTCCAATGAATAATAAGATTTGCTTATTTCCCCGTTTTTTCTGAATCCACTTATCAAGTGTTTGCTTAACCCAGTTTCTTATAATATTCATGTATCAGTTTTCCTAGTCTATATAACAATGAATCAATGTATTAACTCACCATTTCGATATGCAGGGGGCAAATTTTACGCCCGCAAGTTAATTTTAGAATATATTCCTCCCCATTCTTGTTATGTTGAACCGTTTGCAGGTGGGGCTTCTATATTTTTTGCTAAAGATAAGGTTGAAAAGAATTGGTTAAATGATATTGATGAAGAGTTAATGAATGTTTATTTATTTATTCGTGATTATCCAGAAAAACTAATTGATGCTCTTAAACTGGAAGTAGCGACCAAAGACAGGCATAGTTTTTACAAACATGAATTTCACCCCACTAATAACCTAGAAAAAGCCATACGTTGGTATTATCTCAACCGCACTTCTTATTCAGGAATTATGAATAAGAAAAACTGCTATTGGGGTTATGGAGAAAAATATAGTATGCGTCCTGAAAATTGGGGTAAAAATATTCTGCGTACATCGGAAAAGTTGCAGAATGTGTGTTTAACTCAATTAGATTTTGAAGAAGTTTTAGAACAAGTTGAAGAAGGGGCATTTTTATTTATTGACCCACCTTATTTTAATGCAGAACAAGACAAATTATATAACTATTCTTTTTCTCAAGATTGCCATTATCGGTTGATGAAGTCGCTGCAACGGTTAAATTCTAAATTCCACTTTCTATTAACCTATGATTATAGTGATGAAATTCAATCACTGTATTCATGGGCTAAAGTTATTCATCAAAAGGAATGGGATTACAGGGTGAATCGCACTGATGACCAAAAAGTGACTAAACAAATCAAAGAAGGACAATTAGAAAATCAAGCAGTGAAGAAAGGTAGACGCTACAAAGGTAGAGAAGTTTTTATTACTAATTATTTTCCTGATGCAATTAATAAAAAACTGGTGCATTAGGCTTGGTTTTAACACACCATTTCATCAAAAATTTACTTATTTAGGTTACTTATTTATTTTTAAGAAACTTCTGTACCAAAAGCTATCCGCACTCCCCAAAAGACAATTAAAATCCCAATAGCAAACCAGTCAAATTTTCTCAATTTTAAATCTTGCCATTGAACTCTATGTTCATTAGGACTGGTGAAGCCACGCACCATCATGGCATTAGCCATTTGTTCAGCCCGTAAAAGCAAATTTTCTAACAATCTCTCTGTGACAATTAACCAAACCTTAGTTCCTCCCTTCAAACCTAGTTTTTTCCAATTAATTGCTCTCGTCATCACGGAACGTACTAAGTTTTGAATTTCTTCTAAAACTAGGGGGATAAATCGCAAAGATAAGGTCAAGGTTAAAGCAATTTCTGTGACTGGTATTTTGAATTTTCTTAATGGCTGCATCAGACTTTCCATTCCGGAAGTAATCTCTTCTGGTGCAGTTGTTAATAAAAACAAGTTGGTGCTGTAAATTAAAGTAAAGACAATTGTGCTTAAACTTGTGGCGACCGACAAAGAGCGTCGATTGATTCGCACGAAGCTTTTATCAAACAGAACGTAACTATATTTTTGGTGGCTATATTGTGTGGTTGTAATATTATTTTTGGCGTTGGGTGGTTGAGTTAAAATTTGTTCATTGGCTGGGAGACGTGGCTGATAATTAATGCTCAGTCCATCGGGACTCATGGAGCCAATTAGTAATACTAAAAATGATAATATTAACAACCACCCCATTTGCTGCCGCCACACTCGTAGGGGGACTTGTGCGAAAATGGTAATCACTATTAAAATGACAACCAAAAATATCCGCCAATAGTTGTTAGCTACTACATAACTAGAGAGAAAGCTCATCAACCAAACAAACTTGACTCTGGGGTCAAGTTTATGTAGCCAAGTTTGTGGTTGTTCTAAATATAATCCGAGAGGAAGCGATCGCAGTAAATCCATATTCTCATTTTAGATTTTAGATTTTCGATTCAAAGGCTATTGTTTAATCTCAAGGGTTTTGATGGTGTATCAATTTCTGCTCATCTCCAATCTAAAATCCAAAATTCACATTTTTACACGCGCGTAGCTCGGTTGACACTACCAACTTCCATTTCCCGTACCTTTTTACTCCGCCACAGTAAGCGTATGGGTGTACCTTTAAACCCTAATTGTTGGCGGAATTGTCTTTCAATGTAGCGACGATAGTTGTCGTTAAATCTTTTTGCTTCATTGACAAACAGGGCAATTGTCGGTGGTTGGGTGCTAACCTGGGTACCATAGTAAATCTTACCCTGACGACCACCTCTAGTGGCTGGAGGAGAATGCCAACTCACTGCATCGGTGAGAACTTCGTTAATTACCGATGTGCTGACACGGCGTTTGTGGGACTCGGCGGCCTGGTTCACAAATTCTAAAATCTTTTCCACCCGCTGTCCTGTTTGGGCGCTGACAAAAATGGTGTCAGCCCATTCAGTAAAATGTAGGCGTTGCTCTAGATTTTTTTCGTAGTCGTAGATGGTGTAGGAATCTTTTTCTACAGCATCCCACTTGTTAACGACAATAACGCAAGCTCGCCCTTCTTCAATGATTCGCCCTGCTAGTTTTTGGTCTTGTTCGGTGACTCCATCTAAGGCATCAATGACCATGAGAACTACATCTGCACGGCGAATAGCTTTAAAAGCGCGGTTAATACTGAAGAATTCTGTGCCGTATTCTATATGTTTCTTTTTGCGAATACCAGCCGTGTCAATTAATCTGTAGCTTTTCCCATCTCTTTCAATGAGGGTATCAATGCTGTCACGGGTAGTGCCAGAAATAGGGCTAACAATTGCCCTTTCTGCACCAACGAAAGCGTTTAATAAACTCGACTTGCCGACGTTTGGTCTACCGACGATGGCGACCTTAATCTCGTTATTTTCCGGTACATCTTCCACAGCCGGGATGTAATTTAGTAACTCGTCGAGAATTTCCCCCGTACCGCTACCGTGAATGGCGGAGATGGGATAGGGTTCTCCTAGCCCCAATGACCAAAATTCTGCGGCTTGAATTACTCCTTGTTCTGGAGATTCGCATTTATTCACCGCTAATAAAACAGGAACAGGCTGTTGACGCAACCATTCGGCGATTTCTTCATCAGCGGGAATTGGGCCTGATTGCCCATCGACTACAAATATAGCTGCACAGGCTTCTGAGAGGGCTGTTAAGGCTTGTTGGCGAATTAAGGGAAGAAATTCGGTGTCGTCGTTAAATACTAAGCCGCCTGTATCGACAACTAAAAATTCGCGATCGCGCCAAAATGCCGGTCGATAAGTGCGATCGCGTGTCACACCCGGTTCATCGTGGACAATCGCCGTTTGTTCCCCGGCGAGACGGTTAACCAGGGTCGATTTGCCCACATTGGGGCGGCCGATAATTGCAACAATTGGCAGTGCCATAAACCAGTGTTATTTAATGCTGAGTGCGTAGAATTGGTGCTGAGTTCAATTGCTACTTTTTTCACCCAGCACTATTTCAGAGAACTATCTATTATATCACTGTTTTCAAACATATTGCCAGTTTTACATAATTCATGCTGAATTCTAGCTCCTGACTTCTGTATTCTGTTTGATAATAAATTAATGGACAAACGCTCTTTTTTACAAATTAGTGCCGCTATCCTGGGCACTGCTTTTTTCTCACGCTATATCGACGGGAGTTCAAACACTATGGCGGCTTCTAATACCAAATTTGAAGTAACAAAAACAGACGAAGAATGGAAAGCGATTTTAACACCGGAACAGTATCATGTGCTGCGGAAGCATGGTACGGAACGTTCCCATACCAGTCCACTCGATAAGAATTATCAGCCAGGGACTTATGTCTGTGCTGGTTGTGGACAAGCTTTGTTTACTTCCGATACCAAGTTTAACAGTGGTACTGGCTGGCCTAGCTTCTTTCAACCCATTGAAGGTGCGATCGCTACTACTGTGGATCGGTCATTTTTCATGACTAGAACCGAAGTACATTGTAGCCGTTGCGGTGGACATTTAGGCCATGTGTTTAACGATGGCCCCCAACCCACAGGCTTACGCTACTGTATGAACGGTGTATCGTTAAAGTTTGAACCTGCATAATTTCTCGCGATCGCTCTGATTTTCTCATGTGTGGGGAATGGGGCGATCGCTAATAATCCAACTTATTCAATATCATCACCCTTACCAGTTTCCACAACAGCAGCATCTCAGTCACAAAGTCGCTAACAACTCCTGTAACCGTTCTTTCCCGTCTCGGAACACAGACCAACCATCACCCACTAATACAGTTTCCACCTTTTCTAAACCTGCTAATCTGCGAACGGAAGCCACCGCTTCATCTCGATTCAGTAACTTATCATCTGGTAAAAGTGTCAAGCTACCTGCTGAACGTGCCCGTACCAAGTCACCAGTGATTAAAGTGGTTTCTTCCAACAACAGTGCTAATTCACCAGGGGTTTTGGAACCTTGCATTTCAATCACCTTTAACCCAGGGACAAATTCTTCTCCATCAACCAACCAGCGATCGCATACAATCGGAAAATATTCCTTCTCCCCAGCGGGGCCAGCAATCTTAGCGTAAGTTTGATTAGCAATTTCCTTCGCTGACCGCAAGTGATCAGAATTCGTCAAAATAATCCAAACCACACCACCGAGAGATTCTAGATGTTGCCAATCATGATTTGATAGGGCCACCGGATCAATTAATATATTCCCCTCTGGACGAATCCAGGCAAACCCGTTGAAATCAATGTTTCTTGCAGGATTGAAACAAGACCAACTGTATAAATCAGGACGGTGTAGAGATTTCATGGTGATTTCAGCATCATAGGGCAGCATCAATTAATGTATCAATAATTCAATCTGTAGTTCAAAACTTGTATTTCTAAGATAAAAATTACTATACTACTGTAAATCTATCGCTTTTGTGTTGTTTATGGATAAAGCCCAGCTAAAGAAGTTTTCATCAGTCTCCATCAACCAAATTTCTCAAACGCACCCATTTTCCTCACGTACCAGGAGGCATTATGGCCACCTATGACAATATCCTCCAAAGCATCGGTAAAACACCCCTAGTCAAACTCAACCGCGTTACCGAAAATATCGCCTCTGCTATTTACACAAAAGTTGAATATCTCAATCCCGGTGGCAGCGCGAAGGATAGAATTGCCTTAGCAATGATTGAAGCCGTAGAAGCAACCGGACAATTGCAACCAGGTGGAACCATCATCGAAGCTACTGCTGGTAACACTGGTGTTGGGTTAGCACTGATTGCAGCAGTGAAAAAATATCGTTGCATCTTTGTTATGCCCGATAAAATGAGCCAAGATAAAATTAATTTGCTCAAAGCCTATGGTGCAGAAGTAGTAGTCACACCCACATCAGTACCTCCTGATTCACCAGAAAGTTATAACGGTGTAGCAGAAAGACTAGCAAAAGAAATTCCCGGTGCCTACAGACCAAATCAATTTGAAAACCCCTACAATCCCCTTGCCCATTATCTCACTACTGGCCCAGAAATTTGGGCAGATAGTCAAGGAAAAATAGATGTATTTGTTGCTGGTATGGGAACAGGTGGAACAATTTCTGGTGTTGCCAAATATCTCAAAGAACAAAATCCCAATATTATTATTGTTGGCGCAGATCCTGAAGGTTCTATCCTCTCTGGAGATAGTCCTAAATCCTACAAAGTAGAAGGAATTGGCGAAGATTTTATTCCCAAAACATTCAACCGACAAATAGTCGATGAAATGGTACGAGTGAGCGATAAAGAGTCATTTAATATGGCCCGTCGTCTAGCGCGGGAAGAAGGTTTATTAGTAGGTGGTTCCTGTGGTACATCAGTAGCCGCAGCTTTGAAATATGCCGCCCGATTAACCCAGCCAAAATATATTGTTGCCCTTTTACCAGACACAGGTAGAAACTACATCAATAAGATTTATTCTGATGTTTGGATGCAAGAAAATGGTTTTTGGGAAGGTACAGAAGCCAGAACTATTAAAGTTGGACAAATTCTCTCTCAAAAAACAGATTTTCCTTCATTAATTGCGGTTAGTTCCCGTGATACCTTAACTACAGCTACTAATTTACTGCAAAAGTTAAATATTTCTCAGCTACCTGTGATTGATAACAGCCATGTAGTTGGCAGTTTAAATGAAGCATCTTTAATGAAGTTTTTACATGACGGAATCAACTTTTCTAATCAAGAAGTTTCTGCCGTAATGGGAAAACCTTTACCATTACTTGATGAAGAAGTAGATATTTCTGAAGCCTACCGAGTCTTGTTATCTGGGACAACAGGAATTATCATCACCCGTGCAGAAATTCCCATCGGTTTAATTACTAGAGCCGATTTAATTAGATATTGGATTAGTCAAACTAATTCATAATTACAAACTACAAAATACGAAGATGGAATTTGCAACTAAAGCTATTCATGCAGGTCAAGAACCAGACCCCCAAACCGGTGCAGTAATTGTACCAATTTATTTAACTTCCACATATGAGCAAGAAGCAATTGGTCAACATAAAGGTTTTGAATATTCTCGCACAGGAAACCCCACCCGCCAAGCGTTAGAATCAGCTTTAGCTGCTTTAGAAAATGGTAAATTTGGGTTGGCTTTTGCCTCTGGTCTAGCAGCGACAACAACAGTGTTAAATCTGCTGAAAACAGGCGATCATATTATTGCTGGAGATGATTTGTATGGTGGTACTTATCGACTACTAGAAAAGGTAGTTAAAAATTGGGGTGTAACGACAACTTATGTAGATATTGATCATCTTAATGATTTTGAGGCTGCTATTCAACCCAATACTAAATTGATTTGGATTGAAACTCCTACTAACCCCTTATTAAAAATCATTGATATTGCTGCCTTAGCAAAACTTGCTCATCAAAATAATATCATTTTGGTGGTAGATAACACCTTTGCTAGTCCCTATTTTCAACAACCTTTAAACTTAGGTGCAGATATTGTTGTGCACAGCACAACTAAATATTTAGGTGGACATAGCGATATTATTGGTGGTGCGGTCGTAACTTCTCACGAGGAATTGTACACCCAACTTAAATTTTATCAAAATGCCATTGGTGCAGTTCCTAGCCCTTTTGATAGTTGGTTAGTTTTGCGTGGCATTAAAACCTTAGCTGTAAGAATGCGTGAACATGAAAAGAATGCCTTACTGTTAGCCAAATTTCTAGAACAACATCCTAAAATTGATCGTATTTATTATCCAGGTTTACCCAGCCATGAACAATATCACCTTGCGAAAGCACAAATGTCTGGGTTTGGAGGGATGATTAGTGTGGAGTTAAAAGGTGGTTTTTCGCAAGTAGAAAGATTTGCATCTCGTCTTCAACTATTTATCTTAGCTGAAAGTTTAGGAGGGGTAGAATCATTGCTGTGTTATCCAGCAAAAATGACTCATGGTTCTCTTCCCGAAGCGGAACGAATTAAAAGAGGAATTAAGGATAATTTAATCAGGCTATCAGTGGGAATCGAAGATTATCTAGATTTACAGAGTGATTTAGAAAATGCTCTAGCTTAACAAGTATACCAGGGGACAAACTAAGGGTAGTTTCGACTACGCTCAACTACCGCGTTAGCCAAACAGTAAGAGTGCTAGTTGATTTGACGATCTCAAGAAACTGCTTGTACAAAAGAGAAATAACTTGCTGTTAAATCTAACCCAGAGTTAATTCCCTGAATCATAGCAATCAAATCATCACTACTACCATCAATACCCTTTAAATAAAGCAGAGTACCGTCTGAAAAAGTTTTCAAAGAATATTGACTAGCATCACCATACATTTGAATTGCATCATTTTGACTTAAACTAAAATCTTCGATGCGGGCATAATTACGCGCACCTAAATAATTATAGAAAACTCCATCGATACTGCCTAAAACAAAAGTATCTGCCCCTAATCCCCCTGTCAAAATATCTATATCTTGTACAGTATCAACAGTAGTGCCAATGATTAAATCATTGCCAGCACCACCAATGATTTGATCGTAACCTATCCCTCCTATCAAAGTGTTATTACCTCTATTTCCAGCGATCGCATTATTTAGCTCATTACCTGTACCACTGATGTTTCCATTACCAGTTAGCCTCAAGTTTTCAACGTTTTCAGCCAATGTGAAATTCAACGCAGAAGAGTAAACTGTGTCAATGCCAGCACCATTGTTTTCCTTCACCACATCCAAGAGGTTATCAACATAATAAACATCATTGCCACTGCCACCATGGAGAGTATCAGCACCTTTTCCACCGTTTAAAGTATCATGACCATTACCCCCTCGGAGGATATTTTTGCCACTATTTCCCCTGAGTAAATTATTCAAATTATTGCCAGTGCCATTAATATTATTTGTGCCAACAAGATTCAGGTTTTCAAAGTTCCGAGCTAGGGTAACATTTACTATTGAAGAATAAACGGTATCAATACCACTAGTATTGATTTCATTCACCACATCTGACGGACTATCAATGTAATAAACATCATTACCATCTCCGCCGTTGAGTCTATCATAGCCTGCACCACCATCGAGGGTATTATTACCACTATTACCTATAATCACATTATTCTGGCTATTCCCCGTACCACTAATATTTTCAGTACCCAGGAGGGTGAGGTTTTCAATATTCTCAGCCAGGGTAAAACTCAGTGCCGAAGAGTATACTGTATCAATCCCAGAAGCAGTTTCTTCTACTACATCTAAGGAACTATCGACGTAATAAACATCATTTCCTAAACCACCAATAATGGTATCGCTACCTTCATTACCATCGAGAACATCATTTCCCCTATCACCATAGAGAAGATCATTTCCTCTACCACCATATAGGCTGTCACTTCCATTGAAACCCCGCAAAATATTATCACCACTATTACCTGTGAGCAGATTATTCAGGGTATTGCCATAACCTTTGCTATTTTTAGTCCCACTTAAAGTTAATCTTTCTACATTTCCAGGCAGAATATAGCGCCATAGAGAAGATTTAACTGTATCAATTCCGGTATTGCCTATTTCATTAACTGTATCCAGGAGATTCTCTACTAAATAGAGGTCATCACCATCTCCTCCATTGAGTTTGTCTGCACCTATCCCACCGTCAAGAGTATCATTGCCCTTGCCACCGACAAGAATATCATTACCTTGGTAGCCCAAAAGGCGATCGCTTCCTCTACCACCATTTAAAGTATTAACAGCACTATTACCACGAATAGTATCATTACCATCTCCACCAAAGGCTTTTTCAATCACCGTCCCTGCGGCAATAGTCAGCTTATCTCCCCCTAAGGTACTAACTGTACCTGGATTGAGATTCAAATTCAGATGAGATGTAATAGCGGCTGCATTGATGATATCTATACCCCTGTTATCAGTCAGAGTTTTGCGACTAACATCAGCAGCAGTGGTGAACTGGGAAAACTCATTAGTGTATATGTAAGTGTTGTTATGATTAATTTCACCTCCATAGAGATTCAGTGTCCAACTATTGAGCTTCCCAACATCAGCACCTTGAACATCTTTAACCTTTAATCTCCACCGACCAACTCCTGTTTCCCCCCAATGATGAGTAGTGGAAAATCGGAATTTGATATCTTCATCATCATTTGAGCCATTGGGAGGTCGATTTACCAGTATACTCTCAGTCCCATCTGGAGAAATGAGGGTGACAACTAAATCTGCGGCCAAGCTATGAGAAATATCTAGGTCTACCTCCACACGGTCAATTAGTAACCCAGAAGTAATAGTAATAGTATCGGAGATACCACTGGGATTATCATCAGGAATGGCTAAATTAGGGGAGGACGACGCACTCACCACTTGTTCTTGTTGTCCTACCGTTGAGTCTGCTGCTGTACTTTGCTGATGCCAAGTTTCTGCTAAACGTACCGCAGCCAACGCATCTATTAACCCAAACCCATAATCATGATTAACGTGCAGTCCTCCCCCGTTCCAGTTTTTAGCACCATTAGTAGCCCAACCAGGATTACTCGCATCATTTTTGCGTGCAGAATAAGCTAAGATTTCTTGAACATCCCGATATCCTAAATGGGGATTAGCTTCTAACATTAAAGCTACTACACCTGACACCATCGGGGTCGCTGCCGAAGTGCCATTAAAATCATTAGTATAATTGCCTGAATCATAACCAGCCGCACCCACACGGTCAGTGGTAACAATACTACCTGGAATATCGCTACCGAAAGCTGATATCAATACTGCCGCACCAGGTGTACTGTAATAAGATGCTAACCCATTGTCTAAAAGAGCAGCGACAGCTATGGTGTAACGTAATCTCTGGTAGGTGTAATAGCCTGTATTGAGATTATATTCATATTCATTGCCAGCAGCAAAGACAATCACTGTACCTTTTCCACCACGGCCATTGGTCACTGCATTTTCTATTGCTGTTAGTGCTAGGGAAAAAGGTGGACTCTGAAAATTATCTGAAAAAGCGTAAGGATAGCCCCAACTATTGCTAGCGATATCAACGTTCATCAGGTTATCGAATACACGGCCTTCTTCTGTAGAGCTATCAATACTATCACCAGAAAAACCTAGCCGAAAACTAGTGAGGGTAGCATTATAAGCAACACCAACTATACCTATACCATTGCCACCTTTAGCACCGATAATGCCTGCTACGGATGTGCCATGACTATCACCATCAGTTTTGGGAGCACCATTATGATTGTCCTGTGCAAAATCATAGTCAAGGTTACTGTTGTAATTGGGTGCTAAATCTGGGTGCGTATAATCCACACCATCATCTACCACTGCCACAATTACCCCTTTCCCTGTGTAGTCCTCCCATACATTGACTACATTGATATCAAGACCAGGTATACCACCAGATTGACCTAAATTTTGCAGATACCACTGCTGGGAAAATAAAGGGTCGTTAGGAATCTTGGACATGAATTGAGTTGCCAATTTAAACTTGTATATTACACAAGACGATAATCTTAGATAGATTTATACTCTTTCTTGTATAAATTAACTTATTGATTTCTTGTTAATATCCTAATTTTTTTAATATAAATATGTTTAATTAAGTTGTGTCACATTACCACTCAAGGTTTTATCGCTGAAAGTACATCACTTCCCTAAACCCCCTTGGTGTTCACAGTTAAAACCTCGTCTTTCCCAAGTTGGTAAATCAACATCAACTAGTTTGATTAAGTGGGAACACTGGGGTTGAATAAATTGACTAACTACAGCCCAACCCAAGCTTCGTATTAAATCTAACATTGTTTTTAATAAATTTTCCTTATTTCCAGGTACACCTATTTCCTGGACATCATCTATGTCTACCCAAATACCATGAGATGAAAAGAGAATTTTGCTGATTAATGTAGCTCTAAAAGTCTGCTTCGCTGAAGTGATTAATTTAACTCTTTTGACTTTCCATGCTTGCAAAATAGGTATACCGTAATAAAAATTATCAAAGGTAGATTTAGCGCAACTTTCTAACCATACTTGCTGAGAATTAGCTGCTTCACGCTGAAATATCAACCAAATACAGGGGTCTTTAGAACCACTGGAAATGAGGATTGGCGTTTGGGGAAATTGTTTAGATAATTGAGCTACATAAATCTCCCGTCGAATGCTACCTCCTAGCACAAACAAGGCATCTACTGACCTGGAAGAAGCAAAAATCAAATTTACGGTTATATAAATCAGCCAAATAGCTAGGACTAAACATAAGCTGCGCTTAAAAAAATGTAACAATTGCCACAGTTTTCTTGATTTTCTGACCAGGAAAAATTGTAATTGAGTGGTAAATTTAGGCTTCATAAATTTAGATCATAAAAACCTTATTTTTTCATATATGAAAGTCCTGCCATTCAACTAACAAAGTGCTATCTTATAAAAATAATCAAGGATATCAGGAATGCACTTAAACAGGTGTAATAATATTTTGCGCTTTTACGGAAAAACCGAGAGTGCGCTTGTTTTTAGTTAACAAATAAAAACTGTGTTTTCTACAAGATTACCCCAAGGCAAAAATTCATGAATGGAATATAACTGAAAAAAGAGGACATCAAAACTTAAATATCTCCAGGAAGCCTGATTGCTAAACTGTCAACAACTCAACTATTTCAGCTGATATACATGAACCAATCTGCGAAACGTTACTCGCCGCTCCAAGTAGCTTTGATTGGGGGAGCGATCGCCACAAGTGCTACTATATCTGTATTTGGTCAAGCCTGGACGCGCTGCGTTCATGCGGCATTACAGGACAGTCCCAAAGCGTTAGTTGACCAAGTATGGCAACTGGTAAATCGCGAATATGTTGATGACAAATTTAATCAACAAGATTGGCAAGCAATTAGGCAAAGTCTCCTATCTAAAGACTATACCTCTAAAGAAGAAGCTTACGTATCAATCCGTGAAGCTCTGCAAAAGCTGGGTGATCCCTACACCCGCTTCATGGACCCCAAACAATATGAGGCTTTGACTAGTCAAACCTCAGGAGAAGTGTCTGGTATTGGCATTCGTATGGAAGTGAATGAAAAAACCAAACGCCTCACCGTAGTAGAAGCCATTGAAAACTCACCAGCCCTGAAAGCGGGAATTAAAGGTGGTGACGAAATCTTAGCCATTGACGGTAAATCAACTCGGAATATGAAAGTTGATGATGCCTCTAAGCTAATTCGTGGTAAAGCTGGTACTCCTGTGAATTTAAAACTGGGAAGACCAGGAAAAGCTGACTTTGATTTAAAACTCACTAGAGCGACAATTGAAGTCCCAACCGTGCGCTATACCCTCAAGCAAGAAAATAATCGTCGCATTGGTTACATTCGCCTCCGAGAATTTAGCGCTCATGCGGCTGATCAAATGCGTCGCGCAATTCGGGAATTGAATAAACAAAATGTAGATTCCTATGTATTAGACTTGCGTGGTAATCCTGGTGGATTATTGCAAGCTAGTATTGAAATCGCGCGGATGTGGCTAGATAACGGTGGCATTGTCAAAACAGTTGATAGACAAGGTATTAGTGAAGTTACTAAAGCAAATCGCACGTCTTTATCCAACTTACCTTTAGCGGTATTAGTAGATGGTAATTCTGCTAGTGCCAGTGAAATTTTAACAGGCGCACTTAAAGATAATAAACGTGCTGTAGTGGTTGGTAGCCAAACTTTTGGTAAAGCATTGGTGCAATCAGTCCATGAATTGGCAGATGGTTCTGGTTTAGCTGTGACAATTGCTCATTACTACACCCCCAGTGGCACAGATATTAACCACAAGGGAATTACACCAGATATTCCGACAGAGTTGACAGAGGCACAAGAACGGCAGTTAGCTTCTAACCCGAATTTAATTGCCACTCAAAGCGATCCTCAATATGCTCGTGCGATCGCTGTTCTCTCCAATAGCAAATTAGCACAACCAGCACCCACTCAACCTAATCAATCCTTTTTACCAGTCAGTTCCCGTGCTGAGGACTTAAAGTTATAACCAGTCTGATTTGATAGCTAGTTGAATAATTAAGGATAATAATTCAATTATTTGCAATGAATCTCATCCAGTTTATGGGTGGGATTTTTTACTAAAGTTATATAAAAGTACAATTTTAAAATTTATGGTGAATGATCAAAATAGCTTCCTACCTAAAGTCTCGGTAGTAATTCCTATTTATAACGGTGAAGCAGATTTACCAGATTTAATCAATTGTTTGTTGTCGCAAACTTACCCCAAAGAACAGGTAGAGTATTTGCTGGTAGATAATCATAGCTGCGATCGCACCCTTGCTATTCTGAAAGCCACTGCTGAAAACTCTGCCATCAACCTTCAGCCCTTGAGTGAAAATCAAATTCAAAGTTCTTATGCTGCCAGGAATACAGGCATTAGAGCCGCTAATAGTGAGATTATCGCTTTTACCGATGCTGATTGTCGTCCCCAACCCCAATGGCTACATTCATTAATTCAGCCCTTTGTCAATCCAGAAGTCGTAATTGTGGCTGGGGAAATTTTGGCATTACCAGGGGATAGTTTGTTGGAACAATTTGCAGAGCAGCAAGAAACTTTATCCCAAAAGCATACCCTCAACCATAAATTTTGTCCCTATGGTCAAACTGCGAATTTAGCAATTCATCGTCACGTCTTCAATACATCTGGTTTATTTCGTCCCCATCTTACCACTGGGGGAGATGCAGATATTTGCTGGCGAATTCTCAAAGCAGATTTAGGTCGATTAGAATTTGCCCCTGATGCCATTGTTCAACATCGCCACCGCCAAACCCTCCAGGAATTATCCAGCCAGTGGCGGCGTTATGGTCGTTCTAACCGCTATCTCCATGATTTACATGGTGTAGACTTAATGCCGGAAATGAAAGGTCAAGAATACCTTTATAGGTGGTTACGTTGGCTGTTAAAAGAAGTCCCTCAAGCTAGTTGGCAAGCGATCGCTCACCAAGGTAGTTGGGTTGACCTATTCACCACCCCCATTGGTTTATATACTGCCAGAGAGCGCTCCCTTGGGCAACGTACTGCTCAATTACCAGAACAGGCCAAAATAATTGACTGGTTGTAGATGAGGAGAGAAAAGGAGAAATCAATACTGTCACCTTTCACTCTCACCTATTCCCTATCACTACCAACTTTCGCTAAATTGGAAAAAGGTACACTTAAGGAAAATTTTCATGTCAGCACAACTGTTACTGGTAGATGATGAACCGGCGTTAAGGGAAGCCGTCAAAGAATATCTACAAGAGAGCGGTTTCAGCGTTCAAGTTGCCAGTAACGCCCGTGAGGGTTGGGAATTGATGCAACAAAATACACCTGATTTAGTAATTTCGGATATTATGATGCCTCAGGTGGACGGCTATCAGTTTCTCAAGCAACTACGAGAAGATCCTCGTTTTCAAGCTTTGCCAGTGGTGTTTTTAACAGCGAAGGGGATGACAAGCGATCGCATTCAAGGCTATCAAGCTGGTGTGGATGCCTATCTACCTAAACCCTTTGACCCTGATGAATTGGTGGCTATTATCGAAAATTTACTAGTCAGACGGGCTGTTAAACCTCCAGTAGCCACAGAGGAAGGGGAAACTCCAGATATTGCGGAGTTAGCTAACCAAATTGCCCAAATCAAGGCTTTATTGACCCAAAGAAACGCGATTTCTCAATCTCCAGCCCCCTTTAAAATTGACTTGACTCCCAGAGAGCAAAGCGTTTTAAACTTGGTTGCAGAAGGATTGATGAATAAAGAAATTGCCCGTCGTTTAGACACCAGCGTCCGCAATGTTGAAAAATACGTCAGTCGTTTATTCAGCAAAACTGGTACTAATAGCCGCACAGAGTTAGTGCGGTTTGCCCTTGAACATGGTTTAGCTCATTAATTTGCCTGGGCAATTACTGTTTTCCGGCAGAGAAAAAGGGAGAAATGGGGAGAAAATTCTGACCATACAGTCTTTTTTCTCTGTCATTTGCTATATTTTCTCATCCTCAATATCTATCACCAAAGTAGAGGGATATTTGATATCAATTTGCGAATTTCGGTAATTATGGACAGAAATGACCATTAGACAGACATTTCTCAATCCAAACCCCAAAATCTCTATTCCTAAGTTCTATAAGTAGTTTGTGTTTTAGATAACAGTAAAAGTTTTGGATTACACTTTAAAATTTGAACAAAAAATAGGTAAATGGCACCTGGATATTTTATTTGTCAAGTGGAGTGAGTAAATTTCGTTACAGATTACTGTTGAATATGATCCTAGCTATGGACAAAACTCTAGCTTGCTTTCTGGCTAGAACTATATACTCACAAGCCAACTGTTGATAAAAAAATTAGTAGGGCAAATTCAAACATTAATCTACTATTTGATACCAGCAGCAATATTTGCCACTACTTCCAACAACACTTTCACTATTGAGTATTTTCTGCAACATTACGCAAACGCAGCAGTTGGCGACGCATCTGTGGTGAAGCCTTGAACTCGGAAATTTCTTGAGCCTTGACGGAAGCTTGTAAAGTTTCCAAAAAGTCATCAGAACCTTCGGTCAAAGCATCTAGTAGGACCTGCAACAGTTGCTCGCGATCGCCCAATAGACTCTTTTCCTCAATCAAGCGGAATTTGAGGTGAATTTCGCACTCATAAACACCCACTTCAAGATTATTAATTTGGCGCGGTAATGCTTTGGAGTTCATAGTTTGTGAGGATTCCTGTATTTGGTGGTCGTAAGGGTGAGGAGCTAGATATCTAGACAAAATTCTTTATATTTTATTTTGAATCCAAAGTGCTTGAGTTAAGAATTATTGCTTATCCAGAACAGTTGTATTTCATCTGATTCCCCCTGTATTTTTGGCAGGTAGATTTTTACTACCTAAGTTTGATGTTCCTGTACTAGTTATCGCCTATCTAAGTCATAAATTATTATTCTTTTTTTGTGATTGTCTACAATAAAGTTTCTGTAAGAACTAATTACACCTTTTTAAAGGTTTTTACATCAAGTTTATGGAAACGTCAATAACAGTTTAAGTTTTTACTAGATTTTGAGCTTATATACGTAAGTAAAAATTATGTATACTTTAGCTTTATCAATCTAGATACGCAAGTCAGTAAACTAAATAAAATCACTAAATATCGTATTTTATTAATTGTCAATCAAGGAAAAGTTCGTTGTTGCAGTGATGAAAAGTAAAAATTCACTGCCTCAACATTACACATATACTGAAACAAATGATTCTGCCCTCAGAATTTACTCAAATAGTTCGAGAAGTTTTAAAACTTACAAACTCTACTGAGAAGTCTTTCTTTGGGGATTTTTGGTCTCTTGTTGACAATATTGCGGGAAAATTGATAGTTGCGCTTCAGTAATCCCATTAGTTCTGATTGTTGCCAGTGTTCACAACAAATTTCTAAGTTAGGCTAACCGAAGCAATGGTCAATTTCAGCAGCAAGAATTAACTTACACTTCAACTGAAGTCATGGGCTGACAATCAGCCCAACTGCAACCCAGAAACAGAGATTTTCCTCTATTGTGGTCATAAATTAGACTGATGGTATAGAAGCTACTGAAAATCAGGCATAGGGGAAATTTTCCCCATCCTGAATATCTCCAGCTAAGAAGCTCTAGCATAACGGTTAAAATGACAAGAGAGTAACCCAACGCTGACAAAGTTTTATGGATAACCCGATGCTGCTCAAGTCCACAACTCGGCACATTCGCATTTTTGCCGCCGAGATTGACCAGGAAGAATTGATTCCTAGTAATCAGGTTTTGACCTTAGATGTTGACCCAGACAACGAGTTTAACTGGAACGAAGATGCACTACAAAAGATTTATCGCAAATTTGATGAGTTAGTAGAAGCATCAAGCGGTCAAGACTTAACCGATTATAACTTACGCCGCATTGGCTCAGATTTGGAGCATTATTTGCGATCGCTCCTGCAAAAAGGCGAAATTACCTACAACCTCTCTAGTCGAGTAACCAACTACAGCATGGGCTTACCACTCGTAGCGGCAGATAGCAGTCTCTAGAGTTAACGCCATCATTGGCTCATTCATTCAATTTCCGCAAAATTGTAATTCTCCACACTTGAGGGGCATGGGTCAACATGCCCCAATTTTACGGTAGACAGCTACAGCATAAATTAGCCATAATAACCCACAGTTCCCAGTGCTAGAAGACATCAACCGCCACACCGCGGAGCTATGCTGATAGTAAAATCCTTTCCCCCACCTATGGTTTCCCACTCACCTGCTGATACTACTACTTTAGAGGTCATGCTTTACTGACAGGGCAAGAGATACTGGCTATTATAGCAAGTCGTCCTGCTAAAAAGGCTATGATCAGGCTGTAGAGTTGGGAGGGGAAACAGTGATTTGACCAGGTAAATTGCAATCAGTTCATAATTAGCACCAAATGCTAACTAAAATCCTGTAAATGATCAATTACAAGCGCAGTCTTAATTACCTCTGCCAATGCTATTGAGGAAATTGCCAATCGCTGATCGGTGGGAACACTATGGAAAATGACGCGGCAACGCTCTACTGCCCAAATGAATATTGTCAAGCTGCTAACCCCCTAACCCACAAGTTTTGCCAGCGATGTTCCACACCTTTACCTAAGCGTTACCTCTGGGTGGCTGGGAAAGATGTAAATTTGGGTAGTCCAGGCACAATTGTAGGCGATCGCTATTTAGTGATTGATAAGTCAATATTGTTGGATATCAAGCCTGGAACTTTGCCCCAAATGCCAGAATTACATAATCTCCAGGCCATTAGACCCTACCTGAAACTCATTCCCTATCGTTTACACATACCGCAAGTATACGGCGTATTGTCTCTAGCCCAAGAAAAATCTCTTCAATGGTTATTATTGCTAGAAAAACCGCCACTATTATTTGATGGTATCCATACTCAAGTGCAGTTAGCTGCTCCCTTGGTCTCCGCTTGGGCTAATGCTTCATCCATGCGGCAAATCCATTGGCTGTGGCAACTAGCTCATTTATGGGAACCTCTATTAACTCAAGGAGTAGCCTCAAGTTTACTAGACCCCTATTTATTGAGAGTAGAAGGGGCATTAATACGTCTGCTGGAATTGCATTTCGACCACGAAAAAACGCCGTCTCTAGTCCAATTAGGGGTGTTTTGGCAACAATTTGTCAAGGATGCCAAACCTGCAATCGCCAATATTGTTAAACAAGTTAGCGATGCGCTCATTCAAGGAGAAATTACCCTGATTGAGCAATTAATCAAAATTTTAGATCAAGCATTAGTCAACCTAGAACAGTTTCAACATACCCACGTTAAAATCATCACTCAAACCCACACAGGCCCCAGTCGTCAGCGCAACGAAGACGCTTGTTATCCCACCAGTGGATTAATAGTCAGTAAACCACCCCAGCCCTCAGCCCTGGCTATAGTCTGTGATGGCATTGGTGGTCATGAAGGTGGTAATGTGGCATCTAATTTAGCCATTGAAACCATTCAACAGCATGTTAAACAACTGACTTCCGTTCCCTATGAGAACATAGACGCTTCCCTGTTGTTGTCTGACCTAGAACATGCCGTAGCCATCGTCAACGATAAAATCAGTCACCGCAACGACACCGAACATCGTCATGGGAGACAGCGGATGGGCACTACCATTGTTATGGGTTTGTCCATTGCCCATGAAATGTACATTACCCATGTTGGTGACAGCCGTGCCTATTGGATTACCCGTCAAGGCTGTTATCAAGTGACCTTAGATGATGATGTTGCATCCCGTGAAGTTAGATTGGGCTATGCCACCTACAGAGAAGCCGTTCAGCAATCGGGTGCAGGTTCTCTGGTACAAGCCTTAGGTATGAATAAAAGCAGTTCCCTCCATCCCACTGCCCAACGGTTTATCGTTGATGAAGATGCGGTTTTTTTACTCACATCCGATGGTTTAAGTGACTTTGATCGGGTAGAAGAGAATTGGGAAACGGAAATACTACCTATTTTGTTTGGGGAAATTGATATAGAAAAAGCATCCCAAAAACTAATAGAAGTTGCCAACACTAAAAATGGCCATGATAACGTGACCATCGCTTTGATACATTATCATGTGCAATACTCTGAACCGGAAATTACTCTCAATGCTCAAATTCCCACAGTCTCTTCACCAAAAACAGTGAATTTGACACCTACAACCACTCAGGAAACCAAAGTTGAGCAACCAAACCAAAAAACTAAAGTCATTCCAGAGCGTCAGTCTACCACTGCTCCTCAATTACCACTACAGTTAATAGTTATCTTGGTGTTATTATTGGCCGCGGGTTCGATAGGTTATTGGTTTAAGCTACAAAGACAAGCTCAATCAACTGATGGTTCCCCATCTGATGGTTTATCAACTCTAGCACCCCAAAATGTAGCTCCTAGTCCTCTACCGCTGATTTTAGAAAACGTTGCTGCTGGTTCCATCATCCAAATTAATGAGGCACTGGTATGGAAAAATCAATCTTTTCCTGCAAAAAGCTTTTTTCAAGTGACACAAACAAGAGCGATTAATAATGCAGGAGAAGATGCGGAACTGTATATGCGTGTATGTGGCAAAACGCCACCTGGTACGAAAAGAGAACCAATCGTTTTAAAGTTCTCAAAGCTGCAAGACTTTGACGTTGCCGTTTGGTCTACAAATCCCTTGAGTCCTTGTCAAGGTCAACAACCATCGGAAAATGGAACCAGGAACAATCTTTCCACAGGATCTAAAACCCGATAAACTGGTTAAAACCTGAAATAATACAGGTAATAGCCAAAGCTGCAAAAGTCGTTTGGTGAAACTTGCCGATTGGCAGAGCCTGTATTTTTAAATTTATTTGTATTTGTTCTTGATTTGTTTAGTTTTGTGCATCCATGCCATCCTTGAATCTGGCGATCGCTCGTCTAGTCAATACTGGTCCCGATAACTTCGCCATCTGGGTGGTTAAAGCGCCCTATCCCAGTGGTTATGTTCTGCGTGACTGTGTTTTTTCCGCAGAACTAAGTCAGGCTTGGCAAGAATGGCAACAGATGTTTGCTGGTCATAGTCACTTGGATATTGCCTCACACCCCACATCTGGTAACACTCATTTCTCACCCCTAGATTTAACTGTGCCATCCCTTGGTTCAGCCCCTAACCCCTACAGCAGTAGGCTGATGCAATATTTAGGTATTAGTTTATGGCGTTGGGTCTTTGATGGTCCAATTCTGGGCAGTCTAGAACGAAGCCGGGGTATGGCTATGGGTCAGCATAAGCCATTACGCTTTCAATTGGAAATTCGTGACCCAGATTTAATTGCCCTACCTTGGGAAATTATGCAGCGTGAACCTGGTCAATCAGCAATTTCTCTGTCCCAAGACATCTTGTTTAGCCGCACCACCAGTGAAGTGGAACCACTTCCCCATTTACGCACAGACCAAGCGTTAAATGTCTTGTTGGTGTTAGGATATGACGAAAATCTGGAATTAGATCGAGAAGCGGCTTTACTAGAAAAAACCTTGCTCGACAATAGCCCTTCTGGGAAAACCACCACAGGATATGCTCCTTGTGTAGTCAAAACCCTGGTGCAACCCACACCCCAAGATTTAATTCAAGAACTAGAAACCAAGGCTTATAACGTTTTCTTCTACGCTGGTCATGGACTGCCTGCTCCAGATGGTGGTTTGCTATATTTAGCTCCCAATATGACCATCAATGGGATAGAATTAGCACAAGTATTAAAACACACAGGTGTGAAGTTGGGAGTGTTTAATGCTTGTTGGGGCGCGCAACCAGCAGCAATTAATCACCAAGCTATACCTGCTAGCAGTTTAGCGGAAGTGCTGATTCGTCACGGTGTACCAGCGGTGTTAGGGATGCGGGATGAAATCGCTGACCGAGAAAGTCATAGTTTTATTCAAGCCTTTGCCGAAGCTTTGCGATCGCGTAAACCTATAGATGAAGCTGTGTCTGCCGCTAGACAAGAACTGCTGACTTTGTATAAATTTAATCAACCGGCTTGGACACTGCCAGTGCTGTACTTACATCCTGATTTTAATGCTGAACTGATTAAAAGCTTGGATGAAGGAATTACCGAACTACCCGATACTGCCATTTATGGTGCAACTTCTTCTTCTCCGAAGGCCCGCTTACGCTCTCTCTCTGGCAACGGTAAAAGCTGGTCACTGCGTTCTGGTGTCACCCGGATTGGTCGCACTAAAGATAACGATATTGTCATCCCTGACCTTTATATTTCTAAACGTCATGCAGAAATTTTATGCCGCAATACCCAAAACCGGGGTAACTCTGCACGCACCTATTATCTTCAAGATTTTTCTACCTATGGCACAACTTGGTATTTAGGTGCTGATGGTTGGCAACAAATCCTGCGGGAAGAAGTACCCCTAACATCAGGAATGCAGCTAAAGTTTGGCAGTGTACAAGGAGAAGTTTGGGAGTTTATTATTGATGATTCCTCCCTCTAGACTTATCCCTTACCCCTTTGGTGACTGTTAAGCTAATTACACCATTGTCAACAGGAATCTACTTCCTATTTTGCGGAAAACAGATTGTTCCACTTGTAGCTGTCAACAGAGCTAATTAATTAATTGTGAGGCGAAAAATGACAAAGCAAATCAACAATTCAGACACTTTCTATACCGTACCATCATTAGTCGAGCTAGATTTGTTAGAAACTTTGCTGACTTCAGATACCCAAGCTTATCCGTGGAATCCATCAGCACCAGAAAGCGAAGCTTATTTTCACCAATTAGAAGAAGAATTTGCCTGTGAAGATTTATTTGATGCAGAACTGACAACAGGTAGCGCCAATTTTTATCACCAGTTAGATCATCTTTGGTGCCAATTCTCCGCTCCTGAGATGGACAGGGAGACGCAAACAGTGGAAAATAAACTGCTAGCTGCTTTACATCATCATTTTACCAACTTGATGCCAGCCAATTTGCTCAACACTATTGCCCAAAAAGCCACTGAATTGGTGAGTCTGACCGATGCCACCAGTGACAAATTAGTTCAATGTGTGCAATCTTTACTCCCCAACTGGGAAAATGATGATTTGTTAGTCTTAGCTCGACCCTATGCTTATGCTATGCGTAGCAGTGAAAAACAAAATCTCACATCCATAATTAATAACTGCGGTGAACGTGAGTGGCATGAACTGTCAGAGATTGAACAAGCAAAAATTAGTTTAGCGATCGCTCATTATGCTTTTCAACAACTGCAAGAATCGGACACAGAAGCTTAAGTTGCAGAGTTGTTGAAGCTGGCATAGCCCTAGACAAGGCAGTTAAGACATTAACTAAAACTAAAATATAGACCATCAAAGGTTTTGAGAATTGTCACTGTTCGGCTGACGCGGTAGTTAAGCGTAGTTCAAACTCACGGCAAGCCTGTCAACTGCCATATTATAGAAGCCTTCTATTTAATTTTTCCAGATATACTCCTCTATCTCCCTTTCTTTCCCTGGTAAAGTTCCCAGTTGGTTTTGGGATTACCTGTATGGGGATGAGATACATTTCACTTTGGATTAATAAACCGAGTCGCGAAATTTTGCGATCGCGTTGGTGATAAGGCCCTAGCTTTAAGAATTGCTGCCATCAAAAAGGCGTAAGATAAAACCCCTACCACTACTAAAAGCAAAGCATTAATAGAACCTGTAGCATTCCACAAAGCATGAAGTCCAGCCGCACTCAAATAACCAACAGCAAGAATTTGCCAGCCCAGGGACGGTTTCAGGACAGCTAAACCAATAAAATAGCCTAAATAGCCACTATAGGCCATATGTCCAGCTACAGAACCTAAAATACGGGGAATTAGTAGCTGTAAACCCACAAGCTGACCAGTTCCCACCCCTGCTTGTTGAGTCACATTTTGGGTAATTACTGGTACATATTGACCAAGGGTTTCTAATAACGTAAAACCCACAGCCGAAGCAGTCCCTAAAAGAATTCCATCTAAAGGTTCCTGAACCCCAATCCTTTCCCGCCAAGGTGAAGGTAAAGAATTAGCAATTAAATATACACCTAAAACTGGTAAAGCTTTGAGAGATTCTTCCATTAACCCAGCCCCGAAAAACATTCGCACTAGTAACTCTGTGAAAGTTATTGGTTCTTGGGGAGAAGGCAAACTACCAGGTAGAATCACCCGAAAGACAAAAATAAAGAAATCTAATAGTGGACTGAGGAGAATTAACATTGTGGTCAATGCCATCGACATCAGTATCCACCAAGGCTTAGTCTTGCCACACAATTGATAAACAAAATAGTAAGCAGCAAAAGCGATATAAGAACCCACAATCACTTGATTGGCTTTGGGATGACCAACAGTAGCAAACATCAGCACCACAAAAACTACCGTGAGGATACCAGGAATCAGGTAAGCCTTGCGGGTTAAGTCTTTACCAGTGGAAATAATCGGAAATAGTTGAGTAAAGCTAACAGAATCTGGCTCTAAAGGAGTGGATGAGAGGGATGTGGCTTGACTAGTCATCACCGTTGGTTGAGAGACAAATTCATATTCAAAGATGAATTGTGGCCCATCTGCACCGAGAGAAATGCGATCGCCTAAATGTAACTCTTGGCATCCTTCCAAAAGTTGCCCATTTAAAAAAGTGCCATTGGCACTATTTAAATCGCAAATTACCCAAGTGGATTTTCGGTCTGGAGATAAAGGCAGAGGGCGAACTACTGCATGACGACGAGATACCATCCGGTACATCATGGCATCCAAGACAACTTGGCAGCTAGAGTCCCTACCAATCACCATCTCATGATTAGAAGGGAGTAAATAGCGAGATTCTGGCCCAGCAGCAGATCCATTACTAGACACTAGCCGCAGAAATGCATTATGTCTTGCGTTTTTGCCTGTCATCGAGTTAGTGAGGGTATCTAAACAAGTTCTAGTTGTGGCAGTAGACTGAACCTTAGCTACATAAACAGCAGCAGTATTGCTAAATTCCACTATAGCTTTACTCAATGGGAAGAAATGGAAAATTCCCTACGCAAAATTGAAAATAGTTCTAGCTTTTACTGCTTGCTTGTTATTAGTCAAGTTATCATAACCTCACTTTTGATCGGGTGTGGGGTGTTATACCAATTAAAAATGAAAAATTCAAAATTAAAAGTTGGAAACCGATGATTTACCAAGGGTTTCCGGTTTATAAAATCGCCTGGTAAAAACAAATGGGTATTAGCTATCACAGCCAGAAAAGTCAACAAAATTAAACTCAACTCAATATTAAGTATTTTGTATTACTTCTCAATCGCTTTTACACCATTCCTCACCTAAGTCAAAATTATTTCTGCCTTAAATTCACACCTAAACTAAACCAAATTCTGCCATAGCATGAGGAAAGTTTTTATTTTCATGCCCTGAGCGACTCAATTTAATTAAGGCAAACCTTTGTAATGGTGTTAAAGCTAACCATTGTTCTCCGGTAATTGTGACACCAATTGATTGTGCTTTTTCTTGAACAGTTTCCGGGATATTTGGATTTAGCCAAGGTGGGTGAGGTTCAATTAATAACTTACTAGCAGGGATGTTCGTCCGTGCGAGAATTAATTGTTCTACGTAATCTTGATAAGCTTGAATTTCTGCTGGTGTTGAGCAGGGTAAAGTAACTAAACTTTCCCGTTCATCAGTAGTCATTTCATGCCAAGCTGATAATTTGAGCTTAATACCACAGGTATCTAATTTGTATCGTACCTGCATAGGAATGCAACGTAAGGAATCTACAAAATCTGCTTCAAATGCAAAGAATTCCGTCATGGTTTAACTTCTCCTTCTTTCTTCTAATTTCAATAGCATTTCTGCGTGCATTTCACGGGTGATAGGATAGAAAAAAGTCAAAATTAAACCCACAATTAAGCAAACAGTTGGGATTGGCCCAACAGCAATACGAATAGCTAAAAGTGCTGAATCTGGTTGTATAGGTAATATACTTTGTCCTGGCACAGCTTCCTTAAAGCCTGATATTTGTAAGGAATTACCTACTAGAAATAAACCAAATGCTAAACCAAATTTTTGTAATAACACCATGAACCCATAGAAAATACCTTCGCGTCTTTTTCCTGTTTGTAGTTCATCTAATTCAATCACATCTGGCATCATTGACCAAGGTACAAGGTAAGCTGTAGAAACTCCACACCCAGCCATCACTGCCATCAAATACATCAAACCTATTTGATTTGGTTGGAGGAAAAATAAACCGGCAGCGGCAATAATCCACAAAATCATACCGAAAAAATACACCAATTTTTTGCCTATTCTGCGACTTAAATAACTCCAAACAAACAACATCAGTAACGCTGTACCTTGAACAGCTATCATTAGAGTGGGTACATCCGATTCCTTCAGTTTCATGCAGTAAATAACAAAATAAGGAATGATACTAGCTGTAATTTGTACACCTAACCAAGAAAAGAGATATATAGCAATTACATAGAGAAAAGGCTTGTTAGTAAAGGCAATTTTTATTTGCTCAAGAAAAGAGATTGATTCTGATTCCTCCCGTTCCAGCCTTTTGGCTTCAAAAGCTAGAATGCGATCGCGTGTGCCAAATACGCACCAATACAAAGATAGAACAGAAATCACTGTGCAAATGGCTGCTAACACAACATACTGCTGTTGACGGTCAGCCACATGATCAAAAATAACCTTTGATAATACCAAAGAAAGAATACTGCCACCAATGGAAAAAGTGAAGCGAAAGCTATTTAGGCTAGTGCGTTCATCGTAATCTTGAGTTAATTCTGGTGTCATTGCCGTATAAGGCAAATTCACCACTGTAAAACATGCTTGAGATATCACACCAATGGCGACATAGTACCAGAATAATGGCCAAATATTCTCATTGGGAACACTGCTAAACTGGGGGACAATCCACTGCAAGAAAAAGAATAAACCAAAAGGAATTGCTCCATATAATAACCAAGGCAGACGACGACCCCAGCGACGAGATTTAGTCCTATCAGTTAGTAATCCTACAAATGGGTCATTAACCGCATCCCAAATTTTCCCAATCATCAAAATACTGCCAGCTAAACCTGCGGGAATCCCAGCAACATTAGTAAAGAAAACCATGAGAAAAAAGATAGCAATATTGGAAGTAATTGCTGGGCCTAAATCTCCTGCCCCATAGGCTAATTTAGTAGGAAAATCTAATTTTTCGGATGTTGATTTTTTGTGTAAATCACCATCGTCGTCAAAATCTTTTGTCATAAATCGCGGTTGTATTAAAATATAAAGTTTGCATTAGCCTGAACTACTACATCACAATCACTTCCCTGAGTTTTATGCCAGACCTTTACATCTCTTGGTCAGATTATCACCATAAAATTGAACAATTAGCTGTCAAGATTTATCAATCGGGGTGGCAATGCAACCAAATCGTTTGTCTTTCCAGGGGTGGATTACGGATAGGAGATATTCTGTCCCGTATATATAACCAACCGTTAGCTATTTTGGCAACCTCTTCTTACAACGGCCCTGGTAAGCAGGATCGGGGCAAGTTAGTGATTGCTCCTCACTTGACCATGACTACGGAGCAATTAGGGTCAAGAATTTTGTTAGTAGATGACTTAGTTGATTCTGGCATTACCCTGGAGCAAACCGTTCCTTGGCTGAAACAATATGGTCATGGCCAAGTAGAAGAAATTCGTACTGGTGTAATTTGGTATAAAGCCTGTTCAGTGGTTGCGCCTGATTATTACGTAGATTATCTACCGGATAACCCTTGGATTCATCAACCTTTTGAACATTACGAACAAATCACACCTGCACAGTTGATGTAAGAGGAGTTCAGAAGTTCAGAAGTTCAGGAGTTCAGGAATTCAGAAGTTCAGGAGTTCAGGAGTTCAGGAGTTCAGGAGTGGAACTTTCAAATTGGCATGAAATCCCAAGTTTTAGTAAAGCCATAACCAAAAGGGCAGAGTCACTAACAACAAAATCACTCCCATTGCTAAAGCGGTTACTGCTAACTCACGATCTAAACCAAAGTTTTCAGCCATAACTAGGGTAGCGAAGGCTGGAGGCATTGCCATCTCTAATAGGACTACTTTTGCAGGTGAACCAGTCACTCCTAACAAAGGCAAAATACTGCCTAAAAGCAAGGGGACGATGAGCATTTTAATTGTCAGGCTACTGCCGGCTTGTGGTAATTTATGCCAAGAATTCAGGCGTGAGAGTCGCATTCCCATTAAGATGAGGGTCAAAGCTACGCAAATCCAGGCTAATTTTTCTAGTCCAAATTCCATGAATGGGGGAATGGAAACTTGCCGAAAGAGCAAGCCAAAGCCAAAACTCCATAGGGCAGGATTAAAAAAGATAGCCTTGGTTACTTGTTGCTGGTGTTCGGTTGCGTTACCAAAATGGGCAGCTAGGGCGACACCAACCACATAAGCGCCCAAAAAAGAGCCTAATAAATCATAGAATAGGGCCCAAGCAAAGTATTCTTTTCCCACCAGGGCTAAAACGACGGGAAAGCCTACATAACCTGTATTTCCCACCATAGCCGCTAGAATCAAACTCCCCTGAGTAGATGGTTGGGGTACAGAATTTGTGAAATACTCTTGACCTTTAATGCCTAACCAAGCTAGAAATGCCCCTAGTAAAATGGCCAAGTGGGCGATCGCTGGAGCAATCCAAATCTGCCCAGATAAATCCGTTAATCGTAAAAAAGATACTATGCTGATTGGTACTCCTACCCAATATAAAAACTGCCCTAATTGGTTAGGAGATTTAGCTGGTAATATTCTGCCCAGAAAACAGCCTAGTAGGACTAATCCCACTAACCTCACGTATAGTGCTAAAAGATTTGTCAAGATTTTGTCTAGGAATGCAAATGTAAAATGATACCTATGATCTTGATTTTTTTCCAGTCTAAAATTTTTAGTAAGTTTTAAATACAAGCAGGAGCAGAAACTTGAATAAAGCAGGGTTTTCTGGAAAACCGCAACACTCATCAGGCACTGGAGATGATATTCCAGTCGCTTTTCGCGAAACTCCTGATGTAGTTTCCAAAGTAAGCATTCCACCTTTATTTTTACTGGCTGGTGGTGTGGTCGGATTTATCCTGCTTGCTGTCATTAGTGGTTTCTTGTTTTATGTCACATCACCTCAAAAAGCCACAACTAATTCCCCAACCACTCCTACCACCTCTCCTACTAACAACAGTGATGCAGTATTAGGGCATTTGGCATATCCAGAAGCACCAGAGTCAGAATTAGTGCCAATTACCGCTGATGGACGGATGAGGATGAGAAAAGCCGCTGCTCAAAAGTATCAAGAAATGGCGGAAGCTGCCCGACGGTCAGGTGTAATTTTGGTACCAATTTCTGCCTTTCGCTCTATTCAAGAACAACAGCAATTATTTTTTGGGGTTGGTGCTCAACGTAATCAAAGACCTATCGAAAGAGCAGCTTTAAGTGCGCCTCCTGGTCATAGCGAACATCATACAGGTTATGCAGTAGATATTGGTGATGGGGAAGTACCAGCTACTAATTTGCAGCCAAATTTCGACAATACTAAAGCTTATAAATGGTTAGAAGCTAATGCCGCTCGTTTTAGCTTTGAATTGTCTTTTCCCAAGGATAATCCTCAAGGTGTGAGTTATGAGCCTTGGCATTGGCGTTTTGTTGGTGATAGTGCCAGCTTAGAAACTTTCTACAAAGCTAGAAATGTTAAACCGGTGCAGACACCTTAAACCAGGGTTGAGGGTAAGAGAATATAAATTAATATACATCTGGTGAAAATGAATGTAGAGACGTTCCGACGGAATGTCTCTACATGGCTTTAAAACCATGCATATTTAATTACCCCCAGAAGTGCAATGGATTAAGGTTTGCGAATATATCCCCATTTTCCACCTAGAAAGTGCGTTTGACCTGTTTGATTATCTACTTTTATTTCTCCTCCCACATTTACCAATCCTAAACCACCAGAAAAAGGTTTAGCACAGTTGAAATTGGCTGGAATCAACAATTCACCATATTCATTAATATATCCCCATTTACCTGATATTTTGACAGGGGCTAATCCTTCTGAAAACATATCTCCATCATCAAATTGTGGCTCGATCACAACTTGTCCAGTGATATCTATGTAGCCAAATTTTTTACCTGTTTTGACTAATGCCAAACCTTCAGAAAAATTTCTAGCTTCATCAAACTCAGGAAAAATGACCGTACCACCTGATTTATTAATGTATCCCCATTTACCTGATATTTTGACTGCTGCTAGGTCTGATACAAATGATTTAGCCTCCTCAAATTGAGGATTAATAATAATTGTGCCGACTTGATCAATATATCCCCATTGATTAGCGATTTTGACTGCTGCCACACCTTCGCTAAAGGATAAGCCATCATCTAATTTTAATTTAGTAATTCGCTTGGCAGTTTTATCAATATAGCCAATATAAGGATTTTTATAATTATTTATTTTGACTAGGGCTAGTCCTTCTGTAAAAGGTGTAACTGTATCATATTCAAGGCGACCAACCAATTTTGCTGTTTTATCAATGTAACCCCATTTATAACCCATCTTTACAGCCGCTATTCCTTCAGAAAATGGCTCAATCCAGTCATACTTTAGTTGGGAAATTCTTTCTGGTGAAGAATCATTTAAATAAATATAATTATTAATACGCCGATGGGTAAATGTATTATTTTTAATCGCTTTAGGGTCAAATTTACCCGGTGATTGAGAATAAACAGTAGCTTTGAGTAGTTTTGCTAACGCATCATCATCTTTGCGTAAATCTTCATAAAAGAAGAGAACTTCACCTGGAATTCCCGCTTCTCGATTATATTTTATGGCGGAAACAATGAAATGTTCTTTCTCATTTTCTCCTTGTGTTGGGTTTGATGTTAGAGTCTTTTGTAATAAAAGACCCGGAGTTAATAGAGGTAATTGTTGTTGCGTAAATTGTTCTTTTTTGAGTGTATCTATGGTACTATTATAAGCAGCAAATTCTCTTCTATATAACTGGGGATGAATTAAATCAACTAATCCCAAATCAACCCAAGTTTGAGAGTCTTGGAGGTAGTTCTCATAACCCCAAGGATAAATACTAGGTGACATGGAAATAACTAATTCGGGATTAACATTAATTATTGCTCGATACAAGCGATTTAAGAAATTGGAAAGGATATCAGCCCGCCATCTTACCCATTGTTTCCATTGTTGTATCCATAGTTTATCTTGCCATAGTGGATCTTGAGAATAACCCCTAGTTGGAGGTTGTGGTGGTTTTTGATTAAACTCTTTTTCATAACGTTGAATATTGTTATCGTTATAACCACCTTCCATGGGTAAAGCGATAAAATGATCGTCTCCTTGGACTCCAGCAACTGCATACTTTTTAGCAACTTCTAAGAATAAACTTAACAGAAAGTCCTGGACTTCATTATCAAGGGGATTTAACCAGTAAAAACCGTTAAGATGCAAATTCTTACCATTATAATCACGGGCTGCCCATTCTGGTTTTTTCTCAATAATTATGCCACCGTTTTTGCCCTGATAAGAACTCATAAATCCATATTCAAACCAAGGGATAACGGCAATATCAACTTTTTGAGCTTCGGCAATTAATTCTGCTAATGGATCTCTATCTTTAAATTCTCTCCGTTCTTTAATTTCGATGCCAAATTTTTCTAGCATTACTTGGCTACGATAATTAGTGGAACCGTTATTCCAAACCACAGGAAATACAACATTAAATCCTGTGTCAGCCAGGAATTTCATTGCCTCAGCAATATTTTTTGGATCATCTAAAACTTGACTATTTGTTGTGGTAATCCAAACACCGCGAATTTCCATAAATTAGCCTTCTCTCACTACAGCTAATCCCTCTACAAAAGCATTAGCTTCATTGAATTGTGGGGGAATGATGAATTTTCCAGTTTTATCGATATAACCCCACCGATTATCCTTTTTTACTCGTGCTAATTCTTCTACAAAGGGGTCAGCAGCATCAAATTGTGGAGGAATAACAAATAATTCTAAACCTGGAATATACTGTGCAGGTACGGTAGGAATTTTGAGGACTCGACAAATAAATGTAGCAATTTCGCCTCTTGTGGCGTTTTGATTAGGCTGTAAACGTCTGATGTCTGGGTAGTTAACAACTATATGGTTTTCTGTTGCTGCTGCCATTGCATTCATGGCATAACTGGGAATTTGCCCGAAATCAGTATAATACTTTTTCAAGGTAGCGATCGCCTCTCCTGCGACCCGATAATTTAACCCTGATACTAAAGCCGTTAAAGCTTGCACGCGGGGAATGGCTTGATTGGGTTTAAAAGTGCGATTGGGATAGCCAGAAAGATAATTAGTCTGATATGCTGAAGCGATCGCTCCAGCAGCCCAATGATTAACTGGTACATCGATAAATGTCATCCCAGGACGAGAAGATGGCTGTTTTGGCAAAGCTGTATAAATAATTGCTGCAAACTCCGCGCGATTTACAGGTGCATCAGGGCGAAAAGTTCCGTCTGGATAGCCTTTTAATATATTAAGTTTTGCAGCAGCGAGAATCGATGTTTTTGCCCAATGATTTTGAATATCTGAAAAAATTGACTCGTTCACCATAAACATGGATATTAGCCCACATTTAGGTAATAATATCTTGTCATCATCAGTTTAGACAAAATACTTTGCAATTAGTAGTATTTTTGCAACAATGCGTTACTATTAGCTCAACTTTAGTTGCTTTTATAGACTAATACCTGTTTTTTAACTTTATTAATCAGTGGTTTTTCAATATAAGAATGAAATAAACATCCTACAATTAAAGCCACGAATAAGATTAATAATTTAGATATATCATTTTGAAAAAATGTTTCTATCTGTATTTTTTTGATTAAAAGAGTTAAATTATTAATAATTGTTCCATGTATCAGATAGATAGAATAAGAAGCATCCCCTAAATAAACCCAAACTTTAGGCACTTTAATTTCTTGTACTAATTCTATTGATGCTGCACCCAAAATTATGAGAAATGAAGGTATACCATAGTAAATAAAACCAAGCTCTTCTAGAGATGTTTTAATTCCTTGTGCTCTCATCACAGGTGAGGCTAATGTGCTATCGGCGATCCCATTGATATAATTAACAGTTGCTATTGATGATAAAGTGAATAAAATCATCCCTGTAGCTAAGATTATTTTCCCTGATTTAATTTTATATTCTTTGACTATATATGCTGCCAAGCACCCAAAACCAAACTCTAGATGATGATAACTAAAAATAAATTTAAAAATTAAATTGTTTTGGTTAAAAGCAAAAATATTAGCTGTATATAATAACCAATAAATTCCTAACAACCCTAACCAAATTATAACTACTACTTTGAGATATCTAAATCCAGCAATCATCGTTAAGCTAAAAATTAAGTAAAAGAAAATTTCATAGCTTAAAGTCCAGCTAACATTAACTAGAGGTGGATCAGGATAAGGAAATAGAACTATAGAACTCAAAGCAGTAAATATATCAATCTCTTTTCTGCTCACTAACAGTCTAGGAATGAGTACCAACCAATATACTGGATAAACTCTAATAAATCGTTTAATCAAAAAATCCTTAAGCTTATGTTTTTTACCTATATCAATTTTATGGATATAAAAAATAATAAAACCACTCAAGACAAAGAAAAAGTTGACTCCTACATGAGCAAAAACAAAACTATTACCAAAAAGCACCTGTTGTAAATTAATAGCAGTCATAGTCGTGCCATGATAAAGCAACACTAAAATTGCTGCTAAACCTCGAAATGCTTGTAAAAGATTTAGTTGCTTTCTTGATAATGCACTCATGATAAAAAATCCTTAGATATCGCTATACATCTTGATTAATTACTTGTTCATAAATATTTATCAATTGGTGATAATTCGCTGCTGGTGTATACTTACTTTGATAAGTTAATTGGGCATTTTTTCCCATGTTTATCATGTCTTGAGGATGATTTTTTGCCCAAATAATGGTTTTAGCTAAAGCCACAGAATCTCCTGGTGTATAATGTAATCCTGTTACTCTATCTTCTATAATCTCTGCCATACTACCTAGTTTAGGGGCAATTACAGGTAACCCACAGGCAAAAGCTTCAGCAATAGTCAAAGGAAAACCTTCATACCAAATAGAAGGAAATACCAAAAATAGGGCTTGATTCATTAAGTTTAAAACTTGATTTTTATCCTGAAATCCTAGAAATGCAATCCATTCTTTAGCTCTACTATTAACAACCTTGGCTTCTAATTCTTTTCGTAAAGGTCCATCACCAACAATTTTCAAAGGAATAGATATATTCTGTTGAATATAAGCATCAATTAAAACTGAAACTCCCTTTTCTGCCGAGAGTCTACCCACAAAAATTAGATATTTTTTGTCCTGTTCATGATCTTGGTAAAATTGTTCATTAAACACGAAGTTGGGCTTAATATGAAACTTATCTGCTGGTAAACCAGCTTGTATCATTTTTTCTTTTTGAAAGTTAGTAAATACAATATAAGCATCTACCTTTTCCTGCCAGGTATGCTGTATTCGATGCCAAGCATTCATGGTCATCACCACTGCGCTTTGTAGGTGAGAATTGCGATAACATCCATGTATAACACTAGATACCTGTACAGTTTTACCAATACAATTTTCGCAAATTTCACCATCTCGAAATGGCATCGCTTTAGGACAAGCAAGTCTGTAGTTATGTAGAGTTTGAACTACAGGTATTTGATGAAATTTGCAGGCATCATATATAGAAGGAGATAGCAGCGGAAAGAAGTTATGAACATGTACAATATCTGGACGAAATTCAGATATTTTGCTATTCACCATAGCCTTGGAACTATGGGAATAAATAGCATTAAAACCAGTTAAAGCCTTATCTAATATGTTCTTAATATCATGGTTGTCAACTTCTAGTAAGAATACCTGATGACCATAGCTTTCTAACAACGATTTTTCTGCTTGTACCACCCCATCTTCACCACCTTGTAGTTGGTATCTGTTGTGTAATAATAAAATTTTCATATTTTTATATTCGACTTAGTATTTGATAGCAAATTTATTGTTATGTTCATTAACAAATAAAGATTGACAATAAACCTTCATTTCTTTTCGACGACGACTACCAATCCCTAAGGAAGCTCCAACCATTATTCCTAATGGAGCCATAACAAATATGTAAACGATGACGTTATCAGTAATCATAGCCAAGGCTACCCCAACTAACGCTAAAAAACTTGCTAAATGAATGTGGGCATTTTCTCTGTCATGTTTATCTGACCATTGCCAGTTTTGCCAGGTTTTAATCATTAGTTGCCCATATCCTAATAGCCACAATACCAACCCAATTAAACCGAAATCATGAAATAAGCGTAAATAATCATTATGTGGGTGTGTAAACGCAGAACCAACTCGTTTTTTTAACATCACTCCCACAGAACCAGGTCCTTTACCAATCAAAGGAGATTCCATGGCTGAAGAGTATGTAATTGGCCAAGCTTCACTGCGACCGGATGTGTTAATTTGCACTCCACCAACTGTGGCATTATCTCCTACTTGAGTAAAGCGAGAACGGATAGGTTCTACATAATTAAAAGCTGAATAGGAAACAGTAATTATTAAGAAAATAGTCATACTCATCCTTAACCATCCTTTGAAAGTAGTTAAGGAAATTTGTGATAGAGGCACTAAAATAAGTGCAATCAATAAAGCTGTACGAGAAAAACTAAAAGCTATAGTGAGAATAGTAAAAGTTGTCCATTTTAAACCACCCTCTAAGCGATATCGCCATACTGCTAAATACCAAGTAACCCCAATAATTGCAAATAAAGCAAAAGCACGAGCACCCATAATTCTGCCCGTACCTGGTCCACCAATCAATAAACTTAAACTATATAATCCTACGGATATTTGAATTGCTTTAGGTAATACTTGACTGATATATTCTGGAACTTCCCTGCTACGGTGGCTTTGGACGGTACTCAAAACTAGAAAACCGATAAAAGCCAGATATACAAATAGATTTTGTACCACCATGACCGGTGACAATTGGGAGTAATGCCAGAGCCAACTAATGAAAGCAATGATAAGAAATGCACATAGCCAAGACAACAGTAAAATTATTTTGGGTAACTTATAACGGCTAAAAATTAGTAACCAACAACAGGGGGCTACTAAAATTGTCATAGCACCTAGAGCCGTGATACCCCCTAAATTCACCACTCTGATTAAATCTGTCAATCCATTGAGGATTAGTGTTAGAGATAAGAAAATTTGATAAACATTCATATTAGCTCTAACCTAATTGCAAATTTGGTGAATTTTTGGCAACTACTTCTCTATATAACTGAGCTAAATACAAGCCTTTATTTTCCCAGCTAAAAGCTTTTTTCACCCGTTCTTGTCCAGCTTTACTCATAGATAATCTTAGTTCTGAGTCCTGTGCTAAATATTCCATAGCTTTAGCTAGGTCAGAGACAGTCTGTTTGGGTGTGTACGCTTTGATTTTAAAGCCCGTTTCCGTTGTTACTTGAATCCCTGGGCCTCCTAAATCTAAGCACACTACTGGTAGTCCTGCGGCCATTGCTTCTAAACAAACAAATCCTCCTGATTCATGTAAGCTGGGATGAACTAAAACATTACAAGATTTAATTTTATTTAAGGTTTGTTCACGAGATAAATTACCCCAAAATTTAACTTTTTCACTAATGCCTAAATCTTGAACTAATTTTTCTAAATTAGCTCTTTCCCTACCATCACCAATAATCCAATATTCAGCATTTGAGACCTTAGCTTGGGCAAATGCAGTTAATCCCAGATGAAATCCTTTCCAATGCAAAAGTCTACCAACACTGATAAATTTCAGATGGGAATCATCTCTCAAGGCATTTTTTGCTAGTTGTTCTATTTCCTCCAAAGATAAACCTAGCTGGGAATGAATTTGGATATTTTTTGTGCCAATTTGCTGTAAACGTTGGGCAGTATCTTGAGTAGTTGCCCAGGCTACAACACTACGTTTAGCTGTGAGATGAACTGACGGGTCTTTCTCACCCACCCATCGGGCTAAATTACGGAGATTTTCATACAATTTACCACTCAAACTAAAGTCTTTCCAAAAGCTTTGAGGTGCTGATTCTCCACCACCTACTGGACCCCAAAGAAAGGGAATTGGTAAGAGTGAAACAAAACTAGGGCTGGAATATCTCACATATGTAACATGATGAACGAGATCAAAGCCAATTTGTTGATGAAGAGAACGGCTAATCAAATAAGCCCAAATTTGCCACAAGTAGTGATGAAAATGCACGACTTTATTGGTGAGTTTATGTTGAGGATGCCAATTTAAGTACCAATTAAAGGGATCTAAATAAATAAAATGTAAGTTTGATATGGGATTTTGAGTAATTTCAGTTTCTATCCCTGGACGATGACAGTTAGAAGTGAGTACCCAAACTTGGTGATATTTACTAATTTCTTTAACCACATTCCAACCTACTCCTGGTTCTGACCCTTGATGGGGTTCGCAAGCATATGCGGAAATGAGTATTTTTAATTGTTTTTTGTTTTGGGTATTCATAAATAAAATTAAGTAGGTAAATGTACAAAATACAATCGCAGTTAGCACTGTATCTTTTTTATCAGGCAACTAGCTGTTGATACTTCTGTAAGGCTACCGATGCAATTTTGTCCCACTGTAAATGTTCAAGGGCATAATGCTTTCCTGATAAACCCATTTCTGTCCATTGTGAACGCCGTTGCAGTAAGTTTTTGATTCCTAAAGTCATAGCTGATACTTCCGGTGCTACAACTACACCACAACCGCTAGCTTCAATATGGGGAGCAATTCCTGCTACATCAGAAATCAACAATACCCGTTCTACTAACATTGCTTCTAAAGCAGCTAAACTAAAACCTTCAAACCGGGAAGGAATACAAATTACTTGATAATTTTGCATAATTACTGCCGGAGGAGTCTCGAAATCAGGGTCGATGAAAGACACCTGATGACTAATATTTAATTTGGCAGCTTGTGTTTGTAAATTTTGCTTGTCTCCCTGGTCTGGTCCCTGAATTGTCAAATGAATATTTTCAGTCTGAGCAATGTTAGCGAATGCTGTTAGTAAAATATCTAAGCCTTTGTTGTAAGCATCCAATCTGCCAAAAAATAAAAACTTAACTGGGCTATTTGCTGTTAAATTTGATGGGGCTATGTCTTTAGGTATTTCATGAAGAGCAAAACCATTAGGTAAGGAGAATACTGGCACACTTATGTCTAATTCTTTGATAAATTGACTTTGCCGAGAATCTAAAACTTGAATTGCTTGAGCTTTTCTGAGTAAAGTTTTTTCAAAAATATGCCAATAAGGCCATTTTAAATGGGGATTTTTATTAAAAATAGCAGGGCTGTAGGGATTATGTGGTGCCAGAATGTAGGGAATTTTATATTTGTTGAGGAATCGTGATAAGGAGTAAACACTGGCATGAAAAAGTCCATTTAAAACGACAAGACTATGACTATCTAAAGAATTCCGCACAAAATTTTGCAACCCTTTAGCCAGTTTAAAGCTAGGACTACTACCATGGGGGTTAGCAAAACATCTAATTTCATAACCAGCTTTAGTTACATACGCTGTCTCTGCAAATGTAGAAGGTTGATGCTCACAAAGAATAGTCACTTTTGCACCACAGTTAACCAACCCAGATGCCAAACCATGTACGGCTCTACTGGTTCCATCATTGAGTTTTTCACCGTAAGGGTCAAAATGTTTTAAATAAAGATAAATATTCATGAAACTGATATTAATTCATTATTTATTTGAGCAGCTAATTCGTTAACTAAAGATAGGACTTTAGCTCTTGTCATTGACATTTCTGAAAAATCAATCGCCTCTAGTTGTTTGTTGATACTTTCGTGTTGTAGTAGAGTAATTGCTTGGTTAATTACTTGCTCATCTAAAGCAGATAAGCTGTAGGATGATATGCCAAGAGAAGAGAAAAATCTGTTGATTTTGGTATCTACAGATAGACCAATAACAGGTACACCTTCTGCCAACGCTAAAATAGCTGAATGTAGCCTTGTAGCTATTACGGCATAACTAGAACTCAGGCAGTTTCTTAACTGTTCTAAATTGGCAAAGAGATGAAAAGTAACATTTTTAGATGGTAATTGTTCCAAAATGATTTTAGCTCTAGCTATATCGCCTATATCGCCAGTAGTAAAGAGTTTTACTTGATATTTTGCATGTTCATCTTTTTGAGCTAACCACAAGTTAATGATTTGAATTAAAACTTGATCATATTGCTGTTGATATTTGCTTGATTGGTTGGAGAATTCCATAATATTGACAGCTAATATTCGCTGTTCATTCTCTGAATTTGGCGCTCTGGTTTTCTGCATATCAATTAAAGCAAAATCACCAAAAATAGGCACTGACTCGTTGAGTATTTCTGCCAGTCTACTAGCTGTACCACTATCTCTTGTGGCTATAAAATCACAATTTTGAATAAACTCAGTAATGATTTTACGACCTTGTGGCGACCATTCACCTTCAGCACTACATCCTAAACAAATTAATGGCAGTTTTAGTTGTTTTGCTACCCAGGTAACTGCCGCTAAAGATTGAGGGAAATGTAAATCTAAATCTGATAGTAATGCTCCTCCTCCTACTAAGATAGCGTCAACGCTTTTAAGTTGGGGTATAAGACGTTGAATTAATATCCTTTGACGTAAAGGTCTGAGGGAGAGTTTGAGTAGTTTAATTGTTTGTTGAGGAAAGCTGTGATCATGTTTTACAGATTTATCTCTAGTGATTATTTTATCTACTGGAGGAAAATAAATCTGACTTGATTCTGTGGCTGAATTCTGAGATTTGGGGTGATGTTGAATAGGACGTAATGAACCAAAAGTATAGGGTTGAACTAAACACCCATGTTGATTTAAAAAATCAGTTACACCTTGAAGAATAGCTCTATCTCCTAAGTTGGTTGTATCCCATTCTCCAAAGGCTGCTATTTTCAATTTCTGCTTATTAATAGTTTGCTTTTGATGTTCACTCATAGATTTTTGCACCATGATTAATTACCTGGAATTAAGTTTTATAGGAAGAATGTGAAATAAAAATGTTTTATATCGATTTTTGAGAATTTTGAAATTTGCGTAAGAGAACAATGCCAATTGTAACTCGACCAAAACCGGAAACAATACTGCCAATAATTGCTCCTAATGCACCAATAAAGGCTGCTAGTGGTAAACCCACAAAAACAGCAGATGTAATACTGGCACATTGAGCTAAAAATACAGATTTGTTTTCTTCTAAACCTTGTAAAGTGGCACCAACAACTTGTGAAAAATAAACTAGTCCATACACTAAAACTACCAAGCGGAGCATTTGCTCAAATTCTAAGTATGGAGAGTTAGACCCATACAATAATTCAATGACTTTTCTGGGGAAAACTAGAATAAAACTGTAGATTGGTAATAAAAAAAGTAAGCCTTGCGCGGTGTAATTTTTCACGACTTGCCACACAGCTGGCATTTTTCCTTCTAATCTGGCTTTAGCAACCGAGGGGATAATTAAACTGGGTGTGCTTTGCAAAATTGGGTTGGTAGATCCTAAGATGTTGTTAATAGCTTGGAGTGAAGCGACTTCTCCTGTGCCATGAAACATGGTGAGTACCCAGGGAGGTGCATGAATATTAAAGATAGTTGCCAGGTTAGATAATAGTGACCATCTTCCTAAATCCCAAGCTGTGATGGCAAAGTGCCAAATCTGTGGGGAGGGGATAGGTTTGGCTTTGAGTTGAGCAAGTTGTGTAATTGCTGCAATGCCAGATGTCACACCAATAATGATGAATGCAGATTCAACTGAAAGTTGACCTTGTTGTGCTAAAAACCAGACTAACCCTGCTTGTCCCAGATAGCTCAGACTATCTCCCCATACTGATTCAGCATAACGTAGGTGCGACATAAGCGATCGCCTGACTGATTCCTGATTTTGCCACAACCACAAAGCGCAAATAGCCATTGGTGCAATTTCTATTCTGTGAATAAACGCAGTGGCAGCAACTATCACTAAACTGAGAAATAACCACAGAATTGTTGTCAATATCAAAGAATCTCCTGTTAACCGACGTAAATCTTTTTCATCTGCTATCGCTCCTTTTACTGAGAGCGGATAAATAATTAAAGAAGAGTGCAGAGAATTTAAAAAAATTAATACGCCATAAATCAAAACATAGGTGCCGTATTCCGATTGAGGTAGATTCCGGGCTATCAGAATATTAGTGAGAAAGTTACCCAAACTGACTACACCTTGGTCAATTAAGACCCAAAGAGCAGGTTTATGCCTGAAACTGCGGATAAATTTGAGGGTTTTGATAATTTTGTGAATGCTTAAAGTTCCTATCAAAAAAACCACTTCACCTCCCCTACTTCTGGTTGTTGTAACTGGCTCAATTTAGGTCAGCTATCCTCAATTTCAGAAATACTCAACTAATAACTTCCTAATCACTACTAGCATTTGAAAAAACAGAACCAAGACGACTAGATGATATTAACTGTTTGGTTGCTAACCAAATAAATGGAGGAATTGTTTTATAGTATCGACCCCACAATCTGCGTGGTTCTTGCAACCAACGATACAGCCATTCCAAACCTAAATCTCGAACCATTTGCGGTGCGCGTTTATGAATTCCTGCGTACACAGGAAAAACTCCACCTACTCCAATCATTACCGCTTTGATTTTGCCTCTATGTTGAGCAATCCATTTTTCCTGTTTTGGACATCCTAAGGAGACAAAAACTATACCTGCACCACTAGCATTGATTTTTTTAATTAAGGCTTCGTCTTCAACTTCAGTGAGGGAACGAAATGGCAGAGGTTCCATAGCTGCTATTTCCAAGGCAGGAAATTCTTTTTCTAATCTTTTTCGCATTTTGGCAAGAATTTCTGGCTGTGAACCTAAACAAAAAATACTAATGTTTTCAGTAATTCCTAATTGACACAAAGCTACAAATATATCCATACCAGCCACACGGTCTTGATAAGATATACCCATTTTTCGCATCATCCAAACTAAAGGCATACCATCAGGTGTTACCAGGTCTGCGTATCTCAATATTTTGGCAAAATCTGGATTCCAATGAGCCTCCATTAACATGTGTACATTCGCTACACAAACTATTTTGCTTTCACGACTACTAGCCCAATTTATGATTGTTCTTATTTGCTCATCAAAGCGCAAGGCAGTAATAGGAACATCAAGCACTTTTTGAGTTGGTAAAAGCACTCGTCCCACCATAATATGACTCCTTGTTTCCAAGAGAAATTTCATCAGTATTTAACAACATTTGTGCATAATTAAACGGACAGTTTGTATTTTCCTGACTGCCTGAAAACTCATTAGTTTTACTTATTAAAGAATCCTAGAAGATTTACTAGATTGTTGAATGAATTATTGAACGTACTGAACGTACTGAACTTAAGTAAGTGATCGGTAACTGTATTTTAGTTTCATAGTTTGACACAGAAATTTCCGAATGTCAAAAAAAATTTCATCATTACTTTATCATCTGTTGATGTTTTTTTGATGTGAATCTGAAAATATAGGGACAAAATTTTTAAATACTAAATTCAACCTAGAGATACTACTTAAGTAAGATTTTTTTAATTAAGAATAGAATTAATTTTGCCACCGTGATATTACTTAATTATCCAATTTGTTGTTGGAGACATATGATAAAAATTCAAAAAAATAGGGGGAAGATAATGTTTTTCTTCCCCCTGGTTATTGTGATTGTTATTATCTCTATTTTGATTGTCTTTGAGTTTCTTTTTGAGCATTTGTCTTTGTTTTTTGAGTTGTCGCTTTCTGGCAGAACCGCCTCTACCTTTGTCATTTCTCCCTTCGCGACGGGGAGATTCCCATCGTTTTAGTCGCATAGTTTGGAAAAGTTGTTGATATGATTTGGAAAATTGTTACCGACACCAAAGCATCATACACAATATGATGATACTTTTTTCGAGTTTAAGCTATTGAGGAATAGCTAAATTTATCTGCGTCAAAACCACAGATACACTCAGTAGACGTTGAAGTCAGCAGATTTGTTCCTGGGTGGCAAAAAATTTTTTGATCAAATTACAGAAGTGTAATGTGTGCAGTGGGTAAGCTGTCATTTCCAAGCTATTTGATGGGAAATGTGAACACCACTAGCTTACGAGATAGCTGATGAAGATTTATTCTGTGATAACTGTAGTCACAATTCCAGTTTTGATTGGTATCTTCGGTTCTGCTACACCGAATTATGCTTATGCTGCAACTCCACCCAACCAGCATTCAGAAGTGAAACCGCAGCAACCCCATAAAAAACCACAAATCAAGGGTCGCAAACACCATAAAAAGCGTCAGTTCCATCGTTCAAGCGATCGCGCTCATCTGATGGATAGACATCGCTTGTAATCGATTTTAGACACATGGGGACGACTCTATCAATGTCCCCTGTTTTAATTCCGTTATAGCGGGTTTTGATATTTGATGTTGTGTAATATCATCTATATAGTTTTAATACAGTGAATTTGTATTGTATACACATTTTTAAAATCGCATAATTGCAATATTGCATGTTTGCACGATTTTAGAATAAATATTTCGTTTATCAATAAAGATAATCTAGCAATAGTCTGAGCGATAGGGATGCGATCGCACATCTTTCTCCAGTATCATTTTTACCTCACGCAAAGTCGCAAAGACACAAAGAAAGAGCCATACCTATCCCTATGGCACGCTACGCTAACGCGCTCCCTCAAAGCAATACCTTTCCTACGGAACACGATGTGAACAGTCAGCTATCTCTTCCATTTCCGTAAGGGATACGCTATCACACTTTTTATCCAACATCACTTTTGTAGTGGCAAATTGTTAAAAAAAACAGTATGATTAATTAGTAAGATAAATAAGTAAGACCTATGATGAAAATCACAATTACTTTAGAAGAAGACATTATCAGATTTATTGATAAACAAGCAAAAGGTAATCGTAGTGCTTATATTAATGCACTATTAGCAGAACAAAGACGCAAAATTTTAGAAGAAGAAATAATTGCTGCACTTCAAGAAGATGTCAAAGATTTAGAATATCAAAATGAGATTTCTGCTTGGGATAATGTAGCTGGAGATGGTATTAATGCCAGAGGGTAATTTAACATATAAAAGGGGTGAAATTCGCTGGGTAAATCTTGATCCAACTGTGGGAGCAGAAGCACAAAAAATTCGTGCTTGTTTAATAGTTCAAAATGATATTATGAATCAATATGGATTATTAACTATTGTGATACCATTTCGACCAGGAAGTAAGCAAGCTCCCTATATTGTCAACGTAAAAGCAACAGCAACTAATGGATTAGATAAAGATCGTTTTATTGATTTTGCTCAAATTCGTTCTGTAGATAATCGTCGCGTTTTGGGGTTGGTGGGTATTTTAGAATCTGAATATTGGGAAGGAATTCGTACTGCTTTAGATGTGGTTTTGGATTTTGGGATTTAAATTTTTATCAAGGAGAAAACTATGACACATCAATCTAGGATATTAACTAATAATCTTTATGCAGAAGATTATAATTTATGGATTGAACAAACCGCTTCTTTATTAAAGAATAAGCAGTTTTCAGAATTAGAATTAGAAAATTTAATTGAAGAAATTGAAAGTATGGGAAGAAGTGAAAAAAATGCTTTAAAAAGTAATTTACGAGTTGTAATTATGCGCTTGCTTAAATACAAGTTTCAACCTCAAAACAGGTCAAACAGTTGGTTGTATACAATATATGAACATCGTCAAAGATTACAAGAAACATTTTTAGATAGTCCTAGTTTAAAAGGCTATTATTTGGAAGTTTTGGATACTTGTTATCAACACGCTCGTAAAGAAGCATCTATTGAAACCGGACTTCCTTTATCTATTTTTCCTCAAGATAATCCTTTTTCCTCTGATGAAATTTTAGATGCTGATTTTTTTCCAGTTTAATCATAATTTCTTTTGTCAAGCGATCGCATCCCTTCAACTTCCCAAACAGCGATACCGACGGTAAGCTACGCTAACACCTGAGTATTTAGTACAATTGTATCAACAATTAATTTCTGTCTGCTCAATATTATTAAGAAGACGATGCCAGCAAAAGATATTTACCATGATGCTGTTAAAAATGCTTTAGTTAGGGATGGTTGGACGATTACTGCCGATCCTTATAAAATTAAATACAAAGATGCTGAATTGTTTGCTGACTTATCTGCTGAAAAACCGATTGCAGCATAACTAAATGGACGTAAAATAGTTGTTGAAATCAAGAGTTTTCTGAGTCCTTCCCCTATGAAGGATTTTGAATTAGCTTTAGGGCAATATATTTTATATCGTAATTTAATTAATCTTACAGAACCAGAATATAAAATTTATTTAGCTATTAAAGAAAGTACATATCAAAACTTTTTTACAAGAGATTCAATCAAAGAGATTGTCGAACTAAATCAAATTTTAATGATTATAGTGAATGTAGAAAAAGAGGAGATATTGCAATGGATAAACTAGAACAATATCAAATAGCAATTAAACAAGTGCTCACAGAATATCATAATTGGGTTTCTGGTGCAGCAAATTTAACTGATGAAAGTTGTTTGGTTTCTGATGATAATAATCATCACTACATTTGGTGTTTTTTGGGATGGGATGAGAAGAAAAGAACTAATAATATTCAAGTTAATGTCAGAATTAAAAATGATAGAATTTGGATAGAGGAAGATTGGACTGAGGAAGGAATAGCTAATGAGTTAATGAAGTTAGGTATTTCTAATCTTGATATTGTTTTAGCTTTTCATCCTCCTGATGAAAGGAAATATACTGAATTTGCTATTGCTTAAATATTATAGCGATCGCATCCTTTCAACTCCCCAAACAATGATACCTATGTCTTGGACACGCTGCGCGAACGAACGCTAAGCTATCTCTACGAGACGCTATCGCGAACGCTAACTTCCCAACATCCATTTTTACCTCACGCAAAGATGCAATCTCCGTCATTAACTCGCGCAGGGTAGACGCAAAGGAGTGATACCTACTGTAAACATCGTATTTTGGTTATTTCCAGAAATTTATGATATTATAGAATGCAAATAAATTTTCATTATGTACTAACAATATACTTATGAGTAATCAGCAATCAATTACAGAAATATCCTCAACTACTCCTAGTTATAATCTATTATTAGAAATCGCCCAAATTCCTGAAGAATATATACCAGAGTTTTTGCAAATAGTTCGGTTATTTCGTGAAAATCTTATAAGAAAACAGTCTTCCATAAATGATGATAAAAATATTGAAACAGGAGAAAATCATCAATTATCCTGGCAAGAATTTATTAATAAAACCGCAGGTAGTTGTGCTGATGATCCTATTATTATAGATGATTTGGGTATTGATGATACCTTGGATGATAGGCTAGAAGACATGATTATTTAGTTAGAAATAAAAACCCATGAAATATTTATTAGATACTAATGTTTGTATTCAATATCTTAATCAAAAATCAGAAAAGATTATTCGGCGTTTTCAAGATTTGTCCGATATAGATATAGTAGTTTGTTCTATTGTGAAAGCTGAATTATTTTATGGTGCAATGAGAACTAATAATCCTGCTAAAACTCTACAAAAGCAGCAGGAATTTTTAGGGAGGTTTGTTTCTTTGTATTTTAATGACCAATGTGCTTTAATTTATGGCGAAATTCGGAGTAAATTAGCTGCTAAAGGTACTCCTATAGGTAATAATGATTTACATATTGCTGCTATTACAATAGCTAATAATTTAACTCTTGTTACTCATAATAGTAGAGAATTTAGTAGGGTTGATACTCTAATATTGGAAGATTGGGAAATTTGATAAATAAGCGATACCTATGTCTTCGACACGCTACCGCGAACGCTATCGCACCCCCTCCACTTCCAAATATCCCTTTTTTATCTCACGCAGAGAACGCAGAGGATCGCACTTTTCCCCAGCATCCTTTTTAAACGAACCACGAAGACACGAAGAACACGAAGGAAGAAGAGAAGAGAGAGCGATAGCACTTTGAGAATTATGAACAAGATACATTAATTTAGCTAATTTAACCCTTCTTTTTTCAGTACAAATCCAAGTCCAAGAAACTCTACTTTTGCGTCATAATCACCTATACTAATCTTCCATCTGTTTTCCATAAAATTTATTAGCTTAATGCCTCGCTCAAGTATTTCTTTTGCTGTCCAATGTTCGTACAAAGCAACTTCATTCTCAGAATAAGAACCGTATCTATATCCAACATTATTTATATCATTACATTTTTTATCAGGGAAAGCTTTATTACTACAACTAGAATTTTTAGCTTTTGAAAGAGGTAATAAATTACCTAGAGAATTTTTTAATATAGTTTTTTCTTTAGGTGTATAGCTACGAAAAGTATCAATCCAATATTTGTCTTTAGCTTTTTGTGGATATATATGTTCAATAGTTCTATTACTTAAATTTATTGATTTTTCTAATGTATTAAATCCATTCAATCGTAATATCGCGTAAGATGGTAGCCCAATTAATACGCTAAAAAACATTAATAATTCTAAAGTCTTTAAAAATTTTACTCTCTTTTCTCGGTTAGGTTCTTTCTTGAAAAAGACCATAATTAGAGGTGCAAAAGAAACAGTGTCATTATTTACTACTCGGTTGAGCTTATCTAGCCAAATTTTCTCATTTTCAGAAAAATCACTAAAATAAGGATTAGAGATTTTATACCATAACTCAACTGATTGTTGTAAATCTTGTACATAACTATTGATAAATTTAGTTGTTAAAAGAAGAGAATTATTATTACTATTATTTTTTGCAATATTTTTAGCAGTAAATATTTCTTCTAATAAAACTCTAGAGTAGTCAGATCGGAAATTGTAACTTCTTATGTTAATACCAAACAACTCAACCGGAGATATTTCATATTCAGGTTTAGTTTCTTTCCCAAAATATAAGACAAAATGATTAAATAAAAATTTGTCGTCATCTAATGGATTTTCTTTGTTTTTACCTAAATTATGATATACAGTCTTCCATGATTCATTAATTATATTTCTGAGACTTATTTTCTCATATTCCTCTACATTTAGCTTTGTTGAAAGATAGATTAATCTGTTTTTTAATAATTCTAGAACAGAAAGAGGCTTACCTCTATTATTCATAGTTTCAAAGGCAATAAAAACATCTATATCATTAGAAATAGTATATAAGTTAAATAACAACTTCTGTGTTAGTTTAAGAAAAATACTTTCTTTTTCTTCATGACTAATTTCTGATAGTCTTTCGCTAAAAAACCTCTTAGCTGATTCAAGATTATGAGTGTAAATTGTTTCTTGAATTTGGGATTTAGTTACAGAATCTTCTCTAAAAATGTTTATTTTCAAAAATTCATAACTAGGATTATCTTTTTCATAACCAAAGATATAGGATCTAGATATGCCATCATCCTTAGAATCAAAAATGTATTTTTTACGTATCTCATCCAGAGTATGTTAATTTAACTTTTGATTTGGTTCTATACACTCAATAAATGCTTGAATGAGAATTATTGAAGTAGTTAATCTCTGCTGTCCATCAACTATATAATATGAATCATAACCTTTAGATTGTATGATCCATGAATCATCATGCCAATTATTAATAACTTGTATAGGAACTTCTTCTAAAGTTAAAACTCCTAAATAATGATTTTTTCGATTTTCTAATTGTTGTAAATCATTCCAAAAATCCTTAAGTTGTTTTAGACTCCAAGCATACCCTCTTTGATAATCTGGTATTCTATAGAGTTTTTCTGTAAAAATTTTCGATAGCGAATATAGTTCTTTTTCCATAATATATATTTGGCTGAACTAAAAATATTAGTTCAAACTTAGTAGTAGTTATTTTGTTTATAGTTATAATATATAAGTAAAATTACTGATTTGCCAACGTCTAAAAGCTAAGTCTAAATATAAGAATTGTTAAAATTATAATTCGTATGGTATATCTCTGCGCCTCTGCGAGAGAAAAAAAGGGCATAGTCCACAAACTACACCCCCTAAAATTAACCTAAAGCTGCTTCACCTCACTAACCAACTTAGCCACCATATCCTTAGCACTACCAAACAACATAGTCGTCTTATCCTTATAAAACAACTCATTATCCACACCAGCAAAACCAGCACTCATACCGCGCTTAATCACAATAGTCTGCTTTGCCCTATCAACTTCTAAAATTGGCATCCCATAAATCGGACTATTCGCATCACTACGGGCCGCAGGGTTAACAACATCATTAGCACCAATTACTAAAGCTACATCAGCTTGTTCAAACTGCGGATTAATATCCTCCATATCATATAACTGCGTATAGGATACATTAGCTTCTGCCAATAATACATTCATGTGTCCTGGCATTCTCCCCGCAACCGGATGTATGGCATATTTCACATCTACACCCATACGTTCTAGTTGGTCTGCCAACTCGCGGACGCTATGCTGTGCTTGAGCAACCGCCATACCGTATCCTGGTACAATCACCACAGAACGGGCATATCCCAACATCATCGCCCCTTCTTCCGGGTCGATACTGCGGACTGTTTGATTAGTTGCACCAGCAGCACCACCACCAGTAACAGTAGAAGCTGAACCAAAGGCACTAAACAGGACACTGAATAATGACCGGTTCATGGCCTTACACATAATTTCGGTAAGGATGATACCTGACGCACCCACCAAAGCACCGGCGATGATTAACATATTGTTCATCACCACAAAACCCGCAGCCGCCGCAGCTACACCTGAGAGGGAGTTCAACAGCGAAATCACCACCGGCATATCACCGCCACCAATGGGCAGTACAAACATCACCCCCAACACCAAGGAAACCGCCACCACCGCTAAAAAGATGAGTAAGCTGTCCGGTGAGATGATTAAATAGGCACTTCCCGCTAGATATGTACCTAACAGCAACAGGTTAAAAGGTTGCTGGAAAGGAAAGGTAATAGGAGTACCACTTACTAAACCTTGCAATTTGGCAAAGGCGAGAAAACTACCTGTAAAGGTAACGCCACCGATTAACACATCCAATAACATGGAAATGTTGATATCGAGGGGAATTGGTTGAGAAGCATCTAACAACCGCCAAAATTCGGCCACTGCTACCAGTGCGGAAGATGCACCACCCAAACCGTTGAGTAAACCCACCATTTGGGGCATTTCTGTCATTTGCACTTTGTAGGCAACAACGGCACCAATAACTGAACCGATGGCCAAGCCTAGCAAAATCATCTCGTAGTTGAGGACGTGCTGGTCTAGCAATGTGGCGACAATTGCCAGCAGCATTCCCACAGCAGCAATAACGTTACCATTGCGGGCAGTTGCAGGAGAACCAAGTTTTTTCAAACCGAATATAAATAATGATGCGGCTAATAAATAAGTTAGCTGTATCCCAGTAGGTATAAAGTCGCTCATGCTTTAATTTCCTTTTTTTTAAACATTTGCAGCATTCTGTCGGTAACAAGAAAACCACCGACTACGTTAACCATTGCCAAGATGACGGCAATTAAACCGAGAATTACTGATAAACTGGTGTTTCTCTCCCCCGCAGCGAGAATTGCACCAATGACGGAAATACCGGAAATGGCGTTGGAACCGGACATTAAGGGTGTGTGTAAGGTGGGGGGAACTTTGTTAATGACTTCAAAGCCGATGAATGAGGCTAAGACGAGTACGAATAAAGCTGCGAGTAATGTTTCTGTCATTTCGATTTTGGAGTTAAAAAGTTTCGCGCAAAGACGCAAAGGCGCAAAGGAAAGAAAGATATCCCATCTGTGTATCCGCGTTCAAAATCTGTGTTTGCTGGTGGTTAAACCGTTACTGTTTGCAAAGCTTCTTTTACCCGTTGGTTTCTAATTTCTCCACCATGAGTAATACAAGCGGCATCTATGATGTCGTCGTCAAAGTTGATTTGTAATGCTTTATCTTTGATCAGCAGTTGCATTAATGAGGTGATATTTTTCGCATACAGTTGGCTGGCGTGTACTGGCATTGATGAGGGTAGGTTAATCGGCCCGATAATGGTTACGCCGTTCCAAACGATGTCTTTTCCTGGTTCGGTACAAGCGCAGTTTCCACCCTGTTCGGCGGCTAAGTCCACGATGACGGAACCGGGTTTCATTGCCTTTACCATCTCTTCTGTTACTAAGATGGGGGCTTTTCTGCCTGGTACTTGGGCGGTGGTAATTACTACATCGGAATTTTTGACGTGGGTGGCTAGTAGTTCTTGGGTACGTTTTTTACTGTCTTCGGAGATTTCTTTGGCGTAACCACCAGCAGCTGTGGTTTCTTCTTCTAGTTGGACTTCGACGAATTTTGCGCCTAAGCTTTGTACTTCTTCTTTGACGGCTGGGCGAATATCAAAGGCTTCTACGACTGCGCCTAGTCTTCTTGCAGTTGCGATCGCTTGCAATCCGGCTACACCTGCTCCCATAATAAATACTTTAGCAGGGGCGATCGTGCCCGCCGCAGTGGTTAACATGGGGAAATATTTTGGTAATGCTGCGGCTGCTAAAAGTACGGTTTTATACCCCGCTAGTGATGCTTGAGAAGATAAGGCATCCATGCTCTGCGCTCTGGTAGTACGAGGTATTAATTCCATACTTAAGGCTGTGATTTGCCGTTGTGCCAATTTTTGCGCGATCGCTGGATTACCCAAGGGATTAAGAAAGCTAATTACAATTGCTCCTGGTTTGAGGAGGTCAATTTCTACCCTGCCATCTTCTCTAATTTGGGGTGGACTCACCTTGAGTAAAATATCAGCTTCGTGCCACAAAGTCTCACCATTGCTGATAATTTTCGCTCCTGCTGCTTCATAGTCAGCATCACTAAAAAATGCTTTTTCTCCTGCACCAGCTTCTACCCAAACTTCTAAACCTTGTTTGACTAATCGCGCCACAATATCCGGAATTAATGCTACACGGCGTTCACAAACTTCTATTTCTTTAGCAACTGCTATTTTCATGCAATCTCCTAGAGATAAATACTTAAAATCTCTCTGCCATTTCTACATTTACTGAGGCTACGTTTTTCCTACCAATAGACTATAGGCAGGATTTTTAGCCATAATTTTTGCCTGTCCAATGGCTCTAAAACCTTTCCTGTCTTTACTTTGGTCTCTTTGCCAAATCCTCACAGTTAAACTGGCAAATATAACAAGCACAGATATTTGCAATTGGGATTAGATACTGCACATCCTATGCCGATCCCCACATTTTGTGTATGGTTCTTCAGATTATTTTAGAAATTCAAAAGCTTTTATCTTCCTGACACCATATTACTAATATTCATAAAGTGTGGAAATCTTGATAGTGACGACCATTAACTGTTAATTTTTGCCGCTTTTGTACTAGTTTGGCCATAGTAATCTATTTCTATCGAAATAGCGATCGCTAATAGAATATTTCAACTTTTATCAAGGTAAATTTAGATTTATATATACTAATCAATATTTAGAAATAAAAACTTATTGTGATTGTCTATCATCCCCAGATGTCCTTCCTAGTAGATACTTGCTGGATGAGTGCAGCCAAATTGTTACCAGGCTAGACCTAGCTGGTTTTTTCTATGCACAATCTCACAGCTAAAAACTACAATGAGCTTAGGTGTGGTCGCAAATACACCTTAAATTTCACATTAGTGGCACTTTTTTATCTATTTCGCGTCCAATGGCAAGAACAGAGTAGTAAAGTTTAGTAAAGATTGCTAAAGCTCAGTAACTGAGATTACAAACTAAAGTATCTATTAAAGGAAGCTCAATTATGAGACGTGTATTTTCTGCCTTAGCTGTTACAGGCTGCTTAGTGACTGGTTTCCCGGCTCTCACTTTTGCCCAAAGTTTACCTGGTTTAACTTTGTTTAGCGGTGTCAAAAGTGAAAATCAATTACCTTTCCGCCTAGATTTTGGTGGACAAGCTAATAGTTGGGATCGTTACATCCTCAGAATTCCCGCCAGTAAAATGAAATTGGCAGTAGCTCAATTTGCCATTACCTATCCCAATTATTACAGAGGTACTTTTGACCCCAAAAGTGTAGAAGTTCGTGTAAAAGGCAAAAGCTTACCTCTCTCAGAAGTGAAATGGAATAAGGAAGCACGAGTCATCGAAATCTTTCCCCAAGAGCCAGTACCCGCAGGGAGCAAAGTAGAACTAGTCTTATCCAATGTTCAAAATCCGGCTTTTGGCGGTATGTACTATTTTAACTGCCAAATTCTCTCTCCTGGCGATGTGCCATTACTACGTTATTTAGGTAGCTGGGTTTTAAGCATCACTTGATATTCCGGGTGGTGCGGGGAAACTGATTGCTCCACACCTAAATAGAGTAATAACAATTTCCCCAATGATGGCACCGGCTGGATTGATAGAACCTAGAACCAAAAAGTTACTCTCAATCCCCAATCTAAAATCCAAAATTGTCTAAACCAATCTTCTATCCACCCATTGAGTAATCCTGGCAATTTTATTCGCGGAAATTTCCTTGGTTCTCTATAAAAGTGATAAAATAGCGGATTGTGACTTTTTATGTACATCGCTTAAGAGGAGAGTAGTATGCAAAGAACCTTAGGAGGAACCTGCCGCAAGAGAAAAAGAACATCTGGTTTTCGTGCCAGAATGCGGACTCCAGACGGCAGAAACGTGATCAGCGCTAGAAGAAAGAAAGGACGTTATCGTCTGAGCGTTTAGGGATAATCCAACGATTAGAATATCTGTGGCGTTGCCCAAAGCACATAGATTAAAATCTCGTCATGATTTTCAGGCAGTTTTCCGGGAAGGAATTCGGCGACATAGTTCTCATTTCACTTTGAGAGCTTTAAAACCTGCCGTGGCAACAGAACCTTCTTTGGATACTGCCTCCCCAACAGCCAATTATGCCAGTACCAAGATTGGTATTTCTATTAGCACCAAAGTTAGCAAACGTGCAGTAGTTCGTAATTTAATTAAAAGACGAATTACGGCAGCTTTTTATCAGTTATTACCCAAATTAGCACCGGGATGGCGGCTCGTGGTAATTGTGAAACCAACGGCAGCAGAATCTAAGTGCGGAAGCCAACAATTTCTGCAAGAATTAGAGCAGTTGTTGGCGCAAGCTGAGGTATTAAATGGGCATTCGTGAAGAAATCTATTTTGAGGGTGGCCCTCATATTGGGGATTTGATTCTCAATCTCCTAATTGGCTTTTCTGTAGTGGGTTTACCTTTGACAGTGGGAGCCATTGTCAGAGCTTTGTGGCTACGCTATCGCATTACTGATCGCCGGATTACAGTGATTGGGGGTTGGATGGGACGCGATCGCTCTGATGTTATCTATTCAGAAATAGTCAAAGTCGTGAAAGTTCCCCGTGGTCTTGGCATTTGGGGAGATATGGTCATTACCCTCAAAAATGGCAGTCGGTTAGAAATGCGGGCTGTGCCTAAATTTCGCGAACTATATGACTACATTAACGACAAAGTTGCTGCTAAAAATCCCCAATACAGCAGTGCGAAGTAGACAGCTTACAGGTGTTGAGTTCCTAACTATTAAGTCAGAGTTAGATGCTGTTTTTGCACATCTTTATTTTCTCAAGACTTACATCGCTCAGCACTTATCACTCTTATTTAGCATTCATCTTTTCAGATCGTGTGCGGCTATCCGTAGCGAGGAATAGTCGCAGACAAATCATGATTTAGATAAATTAGATTCAGTTCAGTTTACAGTACCTCAGGTTGAATTCAGGATAATGGATTTTGGTATCGGGTTTCTCTCGAACAACGTGATGTTGCCAATCATAGACCTTTTCTATGGTATTGTGCCTAGCTATGGATTGGCGATCGTCGCATTAACATTGATCATCCGCTTTGCGCTCTATCCCTTGAGTGCTGGCTCCATTCGCAATATGCGTCGGATGCGGATTGTTCAGCCCCTCATGCAGAAGCGGATGCAAGAAATTAAAGAACGCTATAAAGATGATCCGCAAAAGCAACAAGAGGAAATGGTCAATGTCCAAAAGGAATTTGGCAACCCTCTGGCAGGATGTTTACCACTACTGTTGCAAATGCCCGTGTTGCTGGCACTGTTTGCCACCTTACGTGGTTCACCTTTTGCTGGTGTTAACTATTCAGTCAACCTGCAAATATTTCCTGCCGATCAAATCGAACGGATTCAACCCCAAGCATTTGCTACCCCTCCACAAAACATTTACATTGCTGATGGAGACCACACCAAAATTACAGCGATTTTACCCGGTGGCAACAAGCTAGCAGTTGGTGAAAACACTAAGATCCAATATCAAACCATGGAGGGCAAACCCTTTGATTTGCTCTTAGCTGAACATCCAGAAACCAAGTTGACTCCAGAATGGAAAGTCACCAAGGGAGAAGACAGAATTAAAATTGACGCTGAAGGTAATATAGAAGCCTTACAGCCAGGTGATGTCACCATCCAAGGAACAATTCCCGGACTAGCAGCGGACAAAGGATTTCTCTTTATTGATGCCTTGGGTAGGGTAGGGGCGATTGATCCCGATGGTAAAATCCACTGGGATATTGTGGCCATGGTCATCTTCTTTGGTATCAGCCTTTACGTAAGCCAAGTTCTTTCTGGCCAAAATTCCTCCGGTGGTAACCCACAGCAAGACACAGTTAACAAAATCACCCCAGTGATTTTTTCTGGAATGTTTTTATTCTTTCCCTTGCCTGCTGGGGTATTAATGTATATGGTGATTGGAAATATTTTCCAAACCTTACAAACCTACATTCTCTCCCGCGAGCCTTTACCAGAAGAATTGCAAAAGATTGTTGAATCTCAGGAAAAAGTCGCCCAAAGTGCAGAAGCCAAAGCTTTACCATTTGAACCCAAAAGTTCTAAGAAAAAGGCTGCTGGTTGATTATGAGTAACATTGCTATGCAACGTGGTCAAGAATGGTTACAAACGCTGCTTAAACTGGCTAATGTCTCTGCTCCAGTGAACGCTAATGTAGGCACTATTCCTGAATTAGGTCATGACTTGCCGGAGCCTAATAGCTATTGGTTGACTATTGATGAAACTAATTTAACACCTGAACACATTAGAGTTTTAATTGGTGTTGATGGTGCGGTGTTAGATGCTATTCAGTATCTGGCAAATTCTGTTTTGAATTTAAGCCAACCAGAAACTGATCAGGCATCCTATACCATTGAATTAAATGGCTATCGTCTGAGAAGACAAGCAGAAATTCGCTCCTTAGCGGAAACAGCAGCCGCAGAGGTACGTTTTTATGGTCGTGAAGTAGAAATTAAATCCCTCAGTTCTGCGGAACGCCGACAGATTCATACTTTTTTGAAGGAATTTACTGACTTAGAAACCTTTAGTCGTGGTAAAGAACCTTTTCGCAATTTAGTTGTTCGTCCAGCGGGTGGATTACCAGACCCACTTGAGTACCACAGAGCTAACAGCTAAACTAAAAGATGAACTAACAGCAAAACTGCTGATTATTAACACCTATTCATCGTGAGGATCTCTCACAAATCCTATGGACGCTATTTTTATTCCGCAGCTAACTAAAGCCCCGGAGCGGACAGAGGAAATTCAAGTTAAAGAGTTTCTGCCTGGGCTAGAAACTTTAACCCCAGTACGTGGAGTTATTCGTGTACAACATCAGGGTAATTATTTAGAAGTTTCCTCTCAGGCAGAAGCAATTATCACTTGTACATGTAGCCGATGTTTACAGCAGTACAATCATCGCTTGGTGTTGAATACTAAAGAAATTATCTGGTTAGATGAAAATGCTAATCAAGTAGAAGACTTGCCTTTAGAAAGGGAAGTAGCTGTAGAAGATTTAGTAGAAACTCTCTCACCTGATGGTTATTTTCATCCCAGCGAGTGGTTGTATGAGCAGCTGTGTTTAGAGTTGCCACGTCGTCAGCTATGCGACTTGAGTTGTCCTGGTATTTTAAGTTCTGAAGCTAGTCGTCAGGAACAACAGCCAGAAAAAGCTATTGACTCTCGCTGGGCTTCTTTGGAAGCATTAAAAAAACAGTTTCCTAGTAGTTAAAACCAACTATTTTAGTGGCGATAGAGGGATTTATTCCCAGCCATACCCATAGAGATTTTTGATCCAGAAATCTCATAACCTACACAGTGTCAGGTATCGGTGATTAGTTTCTTCATCTCGACTCCCATAGAAATTAAACAGGGACACGAAAGACCGTGTCCCTAAAAAAGCTGATGGACAATAGCACTATAGGTTTAACCAGAGGATTATTTCCGCTTGCTGGTGCTACGTCGGGTTCCGCGTTTTTCTTCATCTTGGCGACGGCGATCGCGCCAATCTGCCCAAGTTAAATAGCCAATGCCACCAGTGACTCCCACTAGCAACACTACGGCAATTAAAGCCAAAATACTCAGGAATGGACTTTCCACAGTGCCTCTACAGTCCGTTGCGTCCCCAAACTACCATTGCAATTGACCAAGTAAACACGACCAACAGTGATACCCAACCCAATGTCAAAATCATAGTTCTACTTTTCAAATAATTACAAAACGTCTCTAATACTTATCATACTGGGAAAAGGCGGTTAATTCTTCAAAGCTCGGTTAAGGAGGTTGGGTAAAAGAATGAAATTGATGGCGGAACGGATAGAATCTCTGAAAGCAGGATTAATTGGTGCTTTTTCTCTGGGTTTAGCTTTTTTAATCACTATTTTGGTCAATATTCTCGTTTTGAGCAAGTATTTTCCCACTTTAGCTGTGGTTGCACCAGAGCTTGGGGATCTACATTTTTGGCTGAATGGATTGATTGCTGGTTTTTCTGGCCTGTTGTTTGGAGTGACTTACCGCTATATTATCCGCTCCGACCAAAATTCCCATCTCCAAGCTGGTGCCGTGTGGGCTTTTGGTTTAGTACGAGGACTAAGCCAAATTGAGACTGGTTGGCATGGTGAGGTGGCAATAGCACCTTATTTAATTTTGGCTGGTGAAAGCGTATTTTGCTTCGCGCTAGGGGCAATTAGTTTAAATACCGCCATTTCCCAAGGTTGGCTTAAACCCTTTGGCTTGATTAGTGAATAGTAATGTTGATTCGGAATTTGGGATTGTTTGAGTAGAAATCAGATTACCGATCCCAATTTGGGATCAGACAAAAGACAATCTGAACACAGATGTTCTTAACCATAATCAAAGAAAATAAATTGTAACAAAAAATACAAAATCAACATTTATTGCCAAAAATCAGGATAAGCTAACCATACAGATCCAGTTGAGCAAGCGATCGCGGTGAGGGATGTAAGACCAAATTAAAAAAATTCAGGTTTTACGAAGGTTTCTGAGTTGGGATCTGTGGCTTAACTTTGGATAATTGGTGTAAATCTATGGTTACAACTTCTATTCCTGTCTGGGAGACTCATTCTCCTGCCCACATTTGCCCATTTGACCAAGCTTGTAGTTATTTAGACTGGGCAGGTAAAGAATTAAAATTAGATGCTGGTTTATTAGAAATTCTCAGCCATCCCCGAAAGGTAGTGACAGTTTCCATTCCTGTGAAACTGGATAGGGGAGAAATTCGGGTGTTTGCTGGACATAGAGTCCAACATTCGGATGTTTTAGGCCCTTATAAAGGGGGAATTCGTTATCATCCTGCTGTCACTCTGCGGGAAGTTTCCGCGTTAGCAATGCTGATGACTTGGAAATGTGCATTGTTAGGCATTCCCTATGGTGGTGCTAAAGGGGGAATCCCCATTGACCCAAAACAATTTAGTATTGGTGAATTAGAAAGAATTAGTCGTCGTTATATCAGCGAATTAATTAAAGATATTGGCCCCTCTGTTGATATTCCTGCCCCAGATATGGGTACTTCTGCCCGTGAAATGGCTTGGATGATGGATACTTACTCTGTGAATGTTGGTCATGCTGTCCCTGGAGTAGTTACTGGTAAGCCCATTTCTATTGGTGGTTCACGGGGCAGGGAAATGGCAACGGGACGAGGTGTAATGATTATCGTCCGGGAAGCTTTGGCAGATAGGGGTCAATCTTTAGCTGGGGCGAAAATTGCCATTCAAGGCTTCGGAAATGTCGGTGGTGCTGCGGCTCAATTGTTACACCAAGCCGGAGCAAAAATTATTGCTGTATCTACAGGAAATGGAGGTGTATTTTCTGAACATGGTTTAGATATTCCAGCATTAAAAGCCTATGCAGCAGAGAACCGACGCAGCATTTTAGGTTTTCCTCACGGCACATTTATTAGTAATGCAGATTTATTAACTTTACCTTGTGATGTTTTGATTCCCGCAGCCTTGGAAAATCAAATTACGGAGGATAACGCCTCTCAGATACAAGCAAAGATGATTGCTGAAGCTGCTAATGGCCCAGTCACACTAGAAGCTAATCATACTTTGGAAGGGAGGGGTGTGATTGTGCTACCAGATATTTTGGCTAATGCTGGGGGTGTGGTAGTTAGTTATTTGGAATGGGTACAGGGTCTTTCTTATCTGTTCTGGGATGAGGAACGGGTAAATCGAGAAATGGAACATTTGATGGTGCAAGCTTACCGACAAGTGATGCAACAATCAAAGGCGCGTCAGGTGAATTTACGGTTAGCGGCTTATACTTTGGGTGTGGGTCGTGTAGCCCAAGCTTTAACTGATAGAGGTTTGTATCCTTAGTAGCTGTTAAGATTTCAATTTGACTTTGGTGAGTAACTCCTCTTTAATTCTGTTCAAAATAGAAGTCTCATCCAAAGTGGATAAAATTTTATTCACTACTGCTTTTGGCCCCTCTGGTCCCCAAGTTGCCCCATTGGCTAGATAAGCTTTGGTGACTTGTCCAAGCCCATAGGAAGAAACACCAGCTACCCCTGCTTGGGTTACAGCCACAGATAGATAGGGGCCTAAAACTACACCGGATGTGGCTGTGGCAGACACACCTAATAAAGTTTTTAAGCCACTCAAACCCAAATTAGCTAAAAGTTCACTAGCACCAATACCACCCATGCTCAAGGCGATTTTTTGTAGCAATTGTACTGCACCAGCTTCAGTCATGGGAATGTTGTACAGTTTAGATAAACCTAAAATTAAGGTGATATCAATAACTACGCCACTGAGTATATCTATCACAGTAACGGGATTGAGGGCGATCGCTATAGCTTTGGTCATCACCGCTTTCCAAATCAACTGATTTGCGTTCTCATCCCGAATCATCAGTTTACGTTCGACCACCTGCTCATTCACCGTATCAGCATACAGCATGGTATTTAAAGCCACTAAAGCTTTACCCTCTCGCTGGAGAATTTCCAAAATCTTGAGCTTGAGTTCTTCTACTTGAGCATTTCCTTTCTGCAACTGTAAAGCCCTAGTCCCATCAGGACGAAGCACAGCTGTTTTCACCAATGGTGAAGCCGCAGCCATGACAATTTCATCCGGTGACAGCAACTCTCTAACTCTGTCGTCACGAATTTTTTGATAAATTGCCAGTCGGTCAGCTTCAGGATACTGGTCTACTTTATTAAATACCAAAATTATCGGCTTTCCTGCCTCTCGCAACTGTGACAAGGCCAGCTGTTCCACCTTGGTCATATCTCCAGTAATCACAAACAAAATCAAATCTGCTTGCTTTGCTATCTGTTCAGCTAATGCTGCCCTAGTTTCTCCATCAATTTCATCTAAGCCAGGAGTATCGATTAATTCCACCTGAGATTGGCCAGTAGCAGGTAAAGTTACCCTCAAAGCCCGTTCAGTTTTGCCTATAGCTTCTTCCGTAATAGTCCAATTTACTCTTTGGGCTGCACGAGTCACACCATGCAAAGGGCCAGTTTCAAAGACTGATTCACCAACTAAGGCATTGAGAAGGGAAGACTTACCACGTCCCACCATACCAAAAGCAGCTATTTGCACCACCATGCTTTCCAACTTCCCCAGCATGGTTTCTAAATCCGCAATTTCCGCTTCTAATCCAGATTTTTCCTGAGAAGTCAAGTCGAGATTATTCACTAAATTTCTCAATGCCGTTTTTGCTTGTTGATAGTTCAATTCCGCTTGAATATCTTCAAAACTGAAAATGGCCCGGTCTAGTTCTTCTTCCCAGTTGGGTGAATCACTGTGATGAGGTTCTGGCAATGTGGAAGTCATGTCAAATTAGGATGATTGATTTTAGATATACCTCGTTTTTAATCCTAGTTATTTTTAGCAGGGGTTTGGGTGGAAGGAAAGGGGAGTACCAAGGAAAAGTGCAGGGAGAAAGTAAAAGATAGGTTAAAATCAATACCATTATTGACGACATCAGCTAGCAATTAGCTACCATCCAGTCGAGAATTAAGAGACACTAATCACAAATCTTTAAAGAAAGGAGAACTCATGGCTTGGACTAAAGTTCTGGCATCTAATGCCATAGCACCGGGTGAAAGACAAGTGGTGTCAGTGGGTAAACGTAATATTTTGGTGTTAAATCACGAAAATCAGCTTTATGCAGTAGAAAACACCTGCCCTCATTTAAAGTTACCCATCAAAAAAGGGAAAATTGAAAATGGAGCGATCGTTTGCCCTTTCCACCGTAGTGCGTTTGACCTGAAGAGTGGAGAAGTTACCAACTGGTGTCCTTGGCCACCTGGAGTTGGTAAGGTATTGTCTCTAGTCTCCCAAGCAAAAACCCTGCCTGTGTTCCCTCTGCGTGTGGAAGAGGGCAATATTTTGATTGATGTGCCAGAAGAATAAATCATAATCAAGGAGATGGGGTAGATTTGGAAGATATGATTTCCTTTTCCTCATCTCCCTACTTGTTCTGTATGAATGAACCACAAATAGACATCCGCCAAAAAATTAAACAGCTAGTAGCGCAATCAGACCCTACTGCTTGGTTTGAGGTATTATATGCTGATTCTCAAGGTGATGCCAATCAGGTGCCTTGGGCAAAATTAGCACCCCATCCCTATTTACAAGATTGGTTAATTAATCATACTCCCCAAGGTGAACAGCCTTCTGCTTTGGTCATTGGTTGTGGGTTGGGAGATGATGCACAAGCTTTAGCAACAGCTGGATATCAAGTGACAGCTTTTGATATTTCTCCCACCGCTATAGCTTGGTGTCAAAAAAGATTTCCTGATACCAATGTGAATTATCTAGTGGCAGATTTGTTAGCAATTCCCTCTCAATGGCAACAAGCTTTTGATTTAGTGTTTGAATCGCGGAATATTCAAGCTTTACCTGTGAACATACGTTCTCAAGTGATTCAATCAGTTGCATCTTTAGTTGCACCAGGAGGAACCTTATTAGTTATTACTGGTTTTCGGGAAACAGAAGCCGAACCAGATGGCCCACCTTGGTTTTTATCTCAGTCAGAACTAGCAATGTTTGCAGAGATCAATTTTACAGAAGTTAACAAATTGCCCTTTTTGGAATTGGAAAGACTGCACTTAAGGATTGAATATCAACGCCAAACTGCTAATTAAAGCTACAAAATATTACTGTCCCTTTACTTAATCAGTTTTGTAGTCATTTTGGGATGATAATAAAATTATAGGGAAACAGAGGCTAGGTATAATACTTGCTCTATTTCCTTCATTAACCACCACTTCTTCCCTGCCTCGTGGTAAATGGAGGTAAAATTATGACTACTCATGATGTACTTGTCCCCAACCTTACTTCATACTTGATGATCAAGATTGCTATCTTAGTGTTAGCTTTGTTGATGTTTATGATTGTTGCCGCAGCACCAGTTGTTTAAAGCGGGTGGTGCTTATTTGCGGTTTTGAGACGTAAGATCATTGATGATGCATCTTCCCTTTCTCATGGCTACATTTGAATAGAATTTACTCAATTTGGTAGTTAATGAACTGCCATATTGGGGTGGATTACTGTTGTTATATTGATATTAGCAACACTGGCTTTGAGATGATGATGTGGAAATTTTTGTTCAGATATGCAATGGTGCGATCGCACCACACCCCCGCATTAGCCTACACGCGCGATTGGACATCATAAAGCTTATCATATTAAAGCAATTATTTTTAAAATTAAATTATCATATAATGATTCATGATTACTGGTGATCAAAGACTAGCAATTTTGTAATTATGAATCAATCCCCAAATATTGGAATACTAGAAAAATTTGTCAATGTAGTGATGGGAGTAAAAACGGGAAATACCCAAACATTTGGCAAACCAGCAATAGCAACTACTGAAGAATTAGATATCAAAGCAGTTATAGTTTATAAACTAGGAACTATCCTGCAAATAGCAGCGATACTTCTGGCATTACTGGGAATGGAAAAATTAGTATCGTTAATTGATAGTAATACTTCCTTTCCTGGTTGGTTCAGCACTTTAATAACTGGATTATTTTTTGCCTTATTAAGTGTTCGTTCCCGAATTTTTTCACTGTTAGATAATACCCGTTCTAGTCGAACCTATGACCAAGTAATCAGACCCAAATGGGCCCCTCCACCTTTAGCCTTCCCCATAGTTTGGATGATAATTGCAATTTTGCGGGTAATTTCTTCTGTGTTAGTTTGGCAGCAATTTCACCATCAATTTTTAGTTTTGCCTTTAATCGTGTTTGTGGTACATCTGGCCGTAGGAGACACTTGGAATACAATTTTTACTGTAGAACGGAGATTAGGTGCGGCTGTTCCTGTAGTAATTTTAGGACCTTGGTTATCCGCTATTGTAGTGACTGCAATTTATTGGCAAACTAGTCCTTTAGCGGGAATGACTTTATCATTTTCTTGTGTCTGGTTAACTATAGCTGCTGCATTGGTATTTAGAATTTGGCAATTAAATGGATCTGAGCCATTGTATCCTTTAAAGCTTGTACCTGTAGAGAAATAAAAAACACCCATAAAAAAGCGGGCTAACCGCTCTCGAATTGGTTAACCCGTTCAGCTTTGGGAACGCGCAGAGAAATTGTTATTGCAATACCAATTTGACATTGGCGTTTTGCAAGCCGCGCTGTTTTACTTCAGCCAAGGTCTTGTTAACGGCGTATTTTTGGTTAATGGAGTTAATCAACTCAGTTTGATTGTGCTTTTTAGCTACGCCCCACAGGTCAGCAATGAGGTCAAAAGAACCATCGCTGTTGCGAGACCAGCCTAAATCGTACTCGCCTTCCAAAACTGCAACGATGTCGGCACGTACACGCTGGCCGTTGTAACCACGTACATCAGCTTCTGTCTTCACGCTGATTCCCAGGTCGCGCAAAGAGGATTTGAGGATTTCGGCATCGGTGATCTTGGTACGCAGAGTGCTAAAGTGAGACATTTGGGTTTCCTCCAATGAGAAGAGTGAGAAAAACGACAACGGTTTGTTTTTAGCGAAGCCGCGTTTTGTGGGAGCGGCCTTTCCTTCGTAACCGCTAGTCTTGGGGACTAGCCTTTCCCCCTGGCATCCAGAGGAAAGCTTTTAGAACTCCATACGCTGGTATTCAGCTACGGAGGCTGCGGCAGGTCTAGCGCGTTGTCTGGCCCAATCTCTCAAGGCCGTGACTTGTTCTTGCATCGTGCGTGACAACGGCAATGTCGCCTTCAGTGCAGCTATAATATCTAGTTGTGTGAACTCCCGATCTTGGGCAAAGGCTTCATACATAGCCGCCACGATCGCTTGTTCAATTTCTGCTCCAGAAAAACCATCGGACATCTTCGCTAATTGCTGCAAATCAAAGCGAGTAATTTCATTCCGACGCTTGGATAGATGGATAGTGAATATATCCTGTCTTTCTTCTGGGGTGGGTAAATCCACAAAGAAAATCTCGTCAAAACGTCCTTTCCTTAAGAATTCACCTGGTAACCGCTCTACACGGTTGGCTGTCGCCATGACAAACACAGGTGATTTCTTCTCTTGCATCCAGGTGAGGAAAGAACCAAAAATTCTGCTGGAAGTTCCGCCATCAGAATCACCGGAACCTGCACTACCTGCAAAAGATTTATCCAATTCATCTATAAACAAGATGGCTGGGGAAATAGATTCGGCGGTTTTTAAGGCATTACGCAGATTGGCTTCACTACGTCCTACCATTGAACCGTCATAGACCCGCCCCATATCCAACCGCAGCAGTGGTAGTCCCCATAATCGGGATGTGGTTTTGGCTATCAATGATTTACCGCAACCTGGTACACCTAAAATTAGCATCCCTTTTGGTTGGGGTAAGCCATACTCCCTAGCTCTTTCCGTAAAGGCGTTAGAGCGTTGTTTTAGCCATTTTTTTAATTCTTCTAAACCACCTACCGCGTCAATGGTTGCATCTTCTTCAATGTATTCTAAAATACCATTGCGACGAATTAGTTGTTTCTTCTCAGATAATACTATATCTACTTCATCTTCCGTTAAGCGTCCAGTTGTTACCTGTGCCTTACGGTATACTTTCTCAGCTTCATCTTTAGTTAGACCTAAAGCTGCCCTGAGAAGCTTTTCTCTGGCCTCGGTGGTCAACCTCCGTCCCCGATTTTGCTCTAAATGATGAGTTAACACTTTATTTAACTCGCTCATATCAGGCAATTGGAAGTCGAGAACAACAACTTCTTTTTCTAGTTCAATGGGTACTTGGTGCATAGGAGACATCAAGATGATGTTCTTTTGCATTCCTTTGAAACTAGAGATGGCATCCCTGAGGGATCTAGTTGTTGCAGGCGCATCAATAAATGGATGTAAATCTTTAAGAATAAATATACCGGGTTCTTTCTGGCGAATAATCCACTCGATTGCCGCTTCTGGGGAAACGGTGTTGTGTTGAGTGACATGCCTGGGTTGACCGTACTCGACAATGCCGTGAGTTACTGTCCAAACGTATACTCGGCGTTGGGGCTTTAATAGTTGAGCGATTGTATAAATTGATTGCTCTGCCCGTTCTTCCTCGGAGGTCACAAGGTAGATTAAAGGGTATTGAGCTTGAATGAGGATATTGAGCTCTTCTTTCATACGATCGACCTACTTGAGACCTTATTAGAGACAGTACCGAATCATGAATTGTCCATTCATAATTCCTATCTAGCAAGGAACTAATTCTTCCTCACCCTTGGGATGGGTTTGTTCTTGTTCCATGTTGTCAATGGATAGATGGTCTTGACCAATTACACCTGGTTGATTGCCCAAGGTCACTAGTTCACCATTACGCAACACGAGGGAGCTTTCGCAAGTGGGACAGGAATAAACCCGATGAGTTCGCCCATAAGTAGACTCTTCTAGTTCTTCTACTAATTCTGAGTTTGTCAGGTAGAAATCTAGGGCCCGCTCTGCCAAATCTGACATTGGCTGTGAGTCAACTGCGGCACGTATCTTTAACTTTCTGTGCAGCTCTGGCGATAAATACAAAGTAACCTTTTGCTTAGTTTGCATATAACTCTTTACTGGTCTTACCCGGGTATGTATTTAACGTTATCGAGTCCTCGATTCCTTGTCAAGATGGTAAGACGTTTTAACGCTAATTTCGTTACATTTGTTAATAAAATGTGGGTAAAGAGGTTAGTGACATGATAGGTAAAGTTAAGTTATGTATGAAACAATTGCTATATGAGAAATTTGAGTGACTGAATGTCTATTGCCATGCCCAAAACCTATAGTTGGTGGGAGATTGTGAGTGCGATCACCACTGGTGTGAGTACAGCTATGATTTTGTCAGGGTGTGGTAACATGAGCCACCAGTCTTCTGAGCAGAAATGGCAGACCTACAGCAATTCTCGTTATAAATTTGAATTTCCCTATCCCAGCCATTGGCAGTCTTTAAAACCCCCAGATAATAGAGATGGCATTACTTTAGTGTCACCGCAAAACCCTACTGTAGAGATTCGCGCTTGGGCAACAAATAACTTGTTCACAGCCGAAACAGAGAGTAGAAATACTCAAAATATTAATTATAATTTTCAGACCAATCAAGGTTTACCAGGGGTAATGATGGTAGAAGTTGGTCAGCAAGTTAGCACTATCAAACTAACCATTACCCAAGGCAAAGTAAAATATTATTGGCAAGGACAAAGCAACAGTAAAGAATTTCAAAATTACTATCACATGTTTTATTACATTGCCAAGCAATATCAAGTGAAATAAGTTGAAAATTGGAAATGCTGATTTACAACCAATTGCCAACAATTACAAAAGCTGACCAATAGTAGGGATGAGCAAATTTTGGATTTTTAAATATTGCTATTTGAGCATTGCGGAGTGCTTCAGCTTTGGTAAGTTTGCTATTTGTTAGTTCTTGATAAAATTGACTCATTAACAGGGTAGTTGCTTCATCATTGACGTACCACAAACTAGCAATTGTACTTCTCGCTCCTGCTCTCACAGCCATTCCTGCTAGTCCTAAAGCGGCTCTATTGTCACCGGCAGCAGTTCTACAGGCACTCAGTACCAGTAATTCAATAGGGCGTAATTGATTGGTGTCAGAACGCAAAATTTCATTGAGTTGATCAACGTTGAGTTTGTTATCCCAGGTCAATACAAAAGTTCCTGCGGCTTGAGAACTAAACTCTCCATGGGTTGCTAAATGGACAATTTGATAACTAGTTTCCTTAACTTTTTGCTCTAATTTCAAATCTGTAAATGATTCATTTTTGAGGAGAACTGAACTAGGAATTTCTGATTGAATCTGCTGTAATTCATTGAGGACGTTGGGTAGTGCAGGAAAACCTTGACGGGCTTCACTCATACCACCACCAAGAATTTGTATGTCCTCTCTGACTAAGGCTTTGGGGTCAATTAATTGTAGGCTAGGGGCGATGGCAATACTGTATTTTTCAATTAAATATTGATTACCGTCATAAAGAATAGAAACGGGAATGTTACGTAATGCTCCGTCAGGAATAAAGACTAAATTCTTGATATTGTTTTTTTGTAAGTCACTTTCAACAGGGCTAATTAACCAATTATAAATTTGTTGAGAAATTTTCAATCTTTTTTGATTAAATACTCGTTCTCTAGGGCTAGCTAAAGTACCACGTAGTTGGTTAATATTCCTATCAATTTCTGACTGGGTTAAGTTGGTAGTATAATGGCGTAAAGGTTGGTTGGGTAAGGCAACAATTACTTCTAAGGTATCTTTAAGAATGATGGGGTAAAAAATAGCAGAGGTGGGATCTAGCTTGTCAATTTGGACTGGCTTGGCATCTAAACAAGCATTGCGGAAAAAGTTATCTAATTCTGCTAGTTGTAGAGATTCAATCACATCTCTAGCTTGTTTGAGTTCATTTTGACCAGGATTTTTTTGCAAGAGAAGGGTAACGAGTTCTCGATAAACTGGTTCTACACTTTCCCGGAAGGAAAATTGGATATTGGAGTCGATGGCTACTAGGTCAGTGCGAAGAGATTTAAGGGTTTTGACAGATTGGGAATAGGCAGCGATCGCACTTTTGTCTTCTCCTTGGGCTTTGAGAATTCTCCCTAACTGCCATTGCCATTGATAGCTCAAGTCTGAGGTATTATTGGCTTGAGCAATGAGTAAGGCTTCCTCGGTGAGTTTCTTCGCTTGTGGATAGCGTTGATTTTGTTCGTAGAGTTTACCTAAAACTCCCTTGGCAAAACTTTCTGCTCGTTTGTCTCCTAACTGCTGGGCTAATTGTACTGCTGTGGCTAACTTTTGTGCCAGTAAGGATTGGGAATAATACTGTTTATTTTCGGGTTTGAGGAATAATTGCCCAAAGGTGATGCGCGAATAAACGGCGGTGCGAGTGTTGGGTAATTGAGTTAGGGTCTTCTCGATTTGGGGAATTAATAGTTGGGCTGCATCAGCTTGTTTTTGGTCTAATAGTAACTCTAATTGATTGAGAAAAGCCTGAATTTGTAAATCGGCAGTTGGGGCTTGTTTTGCTGCTGCTTGGTAATATTCTAAGGCTTGGGGGAAGGCATTCTGTAAGCGGGTGGTTTTACCCAAACTCAGAAGGGTTTCAGTAGTGGCAGCAGGGGAGGATAATTTTTGAGCGATCGCTAAACTTTTTGTTAATACCTGTGTAGATTCTTCTAGTCTACCAATACCCCGCAGCACATCACCTAAGCTTTGCAAGGCTTTCGCTTTTAATAGGCTATCTGGTTGTTGATCTAAGGATTGCTCTGTGACAGTTAAGGTCTTAATAGCTTGATTATATAACCCCAATGCTTGCAATGCTTGGGCTTGATTGATTTTGCCCCTGATTGTACCAGTGGAGTCTCCTAGCTGTTCATAGGCTTCTGTAGCTTGTTTCCAAGTCTCCAACGCTGCTTGGGAATTACCCATGGATAATTGCAGTTGTCCTTGCACTTCCCATGTTTGGGCTAAAAACTGCTGTCGTTGGCGTTTATCGGCGATTTTATTGATTTGATTGAGACTTTTAGATAATACTTGGCTAGCCTGTTGCCAGTCACCCTGACGTTGATAAACTAAACCTAAATTCCTCTGGGCTACTACTTCACCAATTAAATCACCTTGTTGAACATAGTTAGCGATCGCTTGTTGCAAGAAAGGGATAACTTGGTCATACAGTCCATTTTGATAGAGTTTTTGGGCTTCTTGCTCCAAGGATTTGGCATCTTGTGAAGATAGGACAGGAGAATTAGGGATAGAATTAGCGATCGCTTTTCCTCCATCCACACTAGATAAATATAAAATCCCTAAAATTAAAACAACTATTTTTTGCATATTATTTATAATCCTAAAGAATAAAATTATTTTTGTTTTTTTAATTCATCAATTAATAAATTGAGAAGTTTTTTAGCCACCGCAGGAGTTTTGAAGGTAAAGCGAATGTAAAATTCCTGGTTATTTGCCGGTTTATCTAGGACTTTAGCATAAAGTGCATCACTGATTTCTACAGCGCCATCTTCATTTACACAAATTAAATTTAATTTAATATTGGTTAATGGAGATGGTAAAGAATTTTCCTGGATTTTATCAGTGCGGATAATTGCTCCTTGGGCAGAAATTTTGACCAATTTACCCGTAAATAATTTATCGCTTGCCTGTTTACCCTCTATTAAAGAATATTGAATATTAATAGCCTGGGAAATTGGTAAAAACTTTTCTTCTTCCTTGGTGAGAAATAAGTTATATTGTCCACCCATACCAGCAATGTCATAAATGGGAATCGGGTGTTTCACACCTTTAGGTTTCACTAATCTTTCTTCATTAATTTTTAGGAGGGATTTGCCTACCGCTTCGAGAGTTGAGTGAGAAATGAGAATTTGGTTGCCAGTAGAATAGGTTTCAATCCTAAATACCAAGTTCATTTCTCTCCCAATTACTGTATATTCTGTATGGATTTCCGAACCAATATTCCCAACAATTACTTCACCAGTATTAATCCCGATGCCCATTTCTAAAACTGGTAAACCCAAGTGTTCCAATTTTTCATTAACAGCGGGCATAGCCAACTGCATAGCTAGAGCACAAGCAACTGCTCTTTCTGCATCATTTTCTCTCGGCACAGGTGCACCAAACAAAATCACAATGCCATCACCCATGAATTTATCTACAGTTCCTTGATAATCGGTGATGACATTTAACATCTGTTCTAAATAGATATTGAGGATAAGAACAACTTCTTCAGGACTCCATAATTCTGATAAAGCAGTGAACCCTCTTAAGTCAGAGGTAAGGATAGTAATCTGCTGTTTTTTACCACCTAATTTTAATCCTTCTGGACTTTCTAACAATGTGGAAACGACTTCATCTGAAAGGTAGCGACCAAAGATTTTCCGAATGGAATCTGCTGTGTAAGCAATGTATGTTGTAATCACTGTAGCAGAACCAGCAAATGCTAATAATGGCGAAACAATTGGTAGCCACCAACCATAAACAAAGGCAATATATGTAATACCAAATAAAGTAGCCGTGGCACATAAAAAGCCTGTGCTTCTTTGTAAAAATGATATATTGAGAATTCCTGCAATAAGTTTATGGTTTTTGATGAGCGAGGATTTACGATTTTGTCGCCAATGCCAAGTAATAATTCCCCCAATTCCCGACCAGAAAAAAATCCATAACCACTCGATTGGTTCAGAGTAACTTTTAATTAAACTAGGAGCATCGAGGGCAGAAGTGATAATCTGACTAATGAGGTTAGCTTGCACTTCTATCCCCGACATGGGTTGGGGAATAGACAACCACCCACTACTATGGGGAGTAAACACATAGTCTTTAAAACTTTCACCGACTGAACCGATGAGGATAATGCGATCGCGTCCCCAATCTGGTGGGACTTTATCTTCTAACACATCCCGCAAGGGTACGGTTTCAAAAGAGCCTCTGGGGCCTCGATAGTTTAATAAAATTTGGTAGCCATTAGTGTTAGCACGAATATAGCTACCATCATTGGGTTGTAAGGGGATAAATTCTGTTTTACCTAATTTCCAAATATTTTTATTTGCACTATTTTTAGTTTCACTAATTTCTGGGAAGATATTTTCTTTTTCTAAATAAAGTAATGCTAAATATAAACTAAAGCTGAAAAAAGTTTCGCCTTGATTGTTTTGTAGATAAATCAGTCCTCGTCGCACTGTATTATCTGCATCGGCAATCACATCATTGGCACCCACCCGATTTTTTCGCTTCAGTGCAGGTGGTGGTGCTACTACTTCATGGTTGCGATCGCCTACTACTTTCTGAATGCCGATAATATTATCACTAGCTTCAAATACCTTGACTAATTCGGCGTGACCTGGTTCAAAAGGAACATCCCGATAAATATCTAAACCAATAGCTCTTGGTTGTCTAGCTTTGAGCTTTGTCAACAATTTAGCATATACACCATCGGCAATATACCCCTGATTCAGATATCGCATGTCAGCTTCATCAATACCAACAATGACAATTCTGGGATCACGGGGTAGCAATGGCCGCCAACGCATATATTGATCAAAAGCTGCCCATTCCCAGGACTGGAAGGCACCCAGCAGCCGCAATAGTATGACTAATCCAGCAATGCTAGGACTTGCGATCCAAACAGAACGCCATTCCCAGAGAAACTGTTTTAATTTGATCCAGTTCATTCAACAGTCAGGTGGTGATAAGAGTGCTAGTACAAGCAGAAAAATTTACCCCAAGTATAAAATATACACCTTGATTTTCCCTGCGGTGAGCAGATTTTGAACCATAGGAATTACTCAAAAACCTCTAATTTTCTGTAGGGCTAGAAGTAATCCGACAACAATCAATAATTGATACTTTCGCCAATGCACCTAGCTGTACAGAATCTAATAAATCTACCCATGCAGCTTGTGCTTGTGGATTGCGATCGCGCAAATTTGCGAGAATATTCAGCGTTTCATCCCACAATCCATCTTCTACATATAGCCTCGCTTGTTCCAGAGATCCTGGTTCTACCTGCTGAATGCTTGTCGCCTTATCAGTACTCAAGGTTGCTCGCTCAAACCATCCTTCCACCCCTTCGTCAGCTTCTCGATTATTAGGATCACAAATCACAAAAAATTGCCACTGATAAATTTTACCTGCATCTAGTTGCACACTAGCAGGCAAACTGAGCTTGACAATACCGGGAGTATTACTAAGTGCTAGTTGAGACTTGTAAACAACTGTTTCTGTTTGTAACTCCAACACTCGAAATTCTGCTTGCTTATCCTTGGTTTTTGGTACATATACATAAATAGATGGATGAGCCGATAAAGTTTTTACGACATTATTTTCTGGTGTTAAGGCCGTGAGAGGAATGCGACTATCAGCCAGCATGGTGGATAAGGGTACATTCTTATAATCTTGAGTTCTACAAGCCGGGCCTCTCACTCCTGTTCCTATAGTCCTGGGAGGTGCGCCTCTTTCGGCTACAGGGGGAAATCTGAGACTAACTCGCATCCCTGGAGATAGCTGTGCTGAGGTTGATATGGGCAAACTCGCCGCAGTAAAGATAATTGTAGATATGCCTCCAGTCAAGGCTTTAATTTGCAAAATATTCATTTTGGGATTCATAGCGGAACCAGTTCTAATTCATGAAGTTAGGTATGGTCGCATTGGACAAGGGATGTAGGATCTGAGATTGCCATCAACCAGAAAATCACAGCTAATCAATGGGGAATGGCAAAAGCCAATCCTTCCCCTAGCTGATTGAATATATTTTTGTAAAGCACCCCAATGACAGGACATCGACCATGATGATGGCAGAAACACTTGTCCCCGTTATCTGTGACTTTTTACCTTTGTCTCTTCAGAGAAATTCCAACTCTGACTGTAAAATTCCTGATGATATAAGAAAACTATATGCTATGTGAGTAGAATCGCCAATATGGAAGGGAAGATTTACTTACTTAATTTTCGGTATTGCCAAGGATCGATAAATTGGGGATCACTCCAAATACCAATTTTTCGTTTTTGGGCTTGAGTTTCGGCTGCTTCTACTATGTCTTTACTGGGACATTTACGTAAATAGGGTCGATAAACTTTCGCTAGTCCTTCTTGTAACAAAATTTGCTGAAGAAATGTTCCATCTGCCAAGCGTACTTCTGCAACTTTGCGGCCATAGCGATCGCTATCTGTAATATTGAGATTAACGAAATTGCCATTTTCTTTGATTAATTGTTCTATTCGGGTTTGGGCTTTGTTGCCCCAATTAAATTGGTTGACATCTCGATTCAGCTTACTTTCCCGTTCCCGTTTGGAGTGGGGGACTTCTGGTGCATCGACACAAGCGAAGCGCACAGTAAATTTTGCACCGTCAACATTACTAACGACTAAGGTATCACCATCACTCACCTTTTCCACATACTCTCCTGTGGGTCTAGGTAAGCGATCGCATCCCATTAAACTCAATACCAGAATAGCAATACTGACCAATATGAAGACTTGTGGCATAAATTTTTTCATAGATTTTAAGTTGCACTAAACATCAATAGTGATCATGCCTTCATCTGTGCAACAAAGTGCTTTCATGAACAGTTTTTAAGCATGTTGTTCAATGACAAGAACAGAAAACAGGGTTTTTACTCTTGGCTTCCTTAACAATTAGTGTATAAAATTGATACTGGGGTAACTCATGGTTAGCAGATAGCTATTCAACATCGTATATTTTGGACTTGAGCGGCTGTAAACCGAAATTAAACTCCTCAATTAACGTTTCTCTAGTTAAGACTATGAAACCTACCGATCAACACCAGCGCCAGGCTGCATCCCAGTGTTTTCAACAATCTCTGAATCAATTAGAAGATATTCTGCAAGAGAATATGACTGGTTCGGAAATCAAAACCACAACTGGAAATGCAAATAAAGCAAATTCTAGCAACATTAAAAATCAGGAAATCATTGATTTAGCTGCCTTAGAAGATGCTGTAGCAGACATAGAAAAATTTTTGCAACAAAAACATAGCAAAAGTTAATAGTGCATTAGCCATAGGTTAACTGTCTTTGGGCTTCGTACAACATTAAAGCACCAGCGATCGCTACATTCAAAGACTCCACTCCTGGACTCAGGGGAATTTTTACTTGTGTATTAGCCATTGCCACCACATCGGCTGACAAACCTGCACCTTCATTTCCCAATAAAATTAAACTGGGTTGCCGCCAATCAACTTCCCAATAGGTGAGATTTGCATCAGGCAAGGTGGCTATTACCTGCATACCTGCCTGTTGACATTGTTGAATCGTTGCTCGTAAATCCGTAGTTACTGCCTTATTTAAACGAAACCATTGTCCGGCAGAAGCCCTTAAAACCTTAGGATGATCTAAATCTACACTATCATCACTCAACCATAAACCAGAGGCTCCCGCCGCTGCCGCAGTGCGAATAATCGTGCCTAAATTTCCTGGATCTTGAATAGTTTCTAGAGCTAACACACACCCAGTCGAAGGAACTTGTGAAGGTAATTCCTGCCGATTGGCTGTGGCTACCACACCATCAGGGTTTACCGTCGTAGCTATAGCTGCTAAAACTTCTTCGCTGACAATTTCGGCGCGATCGCATCGACTACATACATCTTCCCACAGTTGAAGATGCCCAGCTTGCCATTGTTCGGTACAACATACTGTAACTAACGGATAATTGACCGCACAAGCTTCAATTAATAAATGAGTCCCCTCCAATAGCATTAACTGCTGCTTGTGCCTCTCCTTGGTGGAGTGTAACTTGCGGATTTGTTTAACTAGGGAATTTTGTAAACTGGTCAGCACGAGTTGATATTTAAATAAGGCAAAAGTTAAAAGTATACAGATGGGTTAGCTCTTGATTTAAACTAACCACCTGCATAAGACTGCTTTACATAGCAGTAGCAATGAGAATATTGAAAATCTGAGATAAAAGTGCGGAACCCGGGACTTGAACCCGGAAGCCTTGCGGCACTAGAACCTGAATCTAGCGCGTCTGCCAATTCCGCCAGTTCCGCTGGCATCATATTATTGACATTTATTCATTGTTGCGGAAATATTAGAGCTTGTCAAGTCCAAAATTCCAGATATACTTCCTCCTGGAGAGGCAAAACCAAAGCAACTCCAATTAATTCACCAAACTGAATACTCCTCTAGCTTGAAGCTAGGGAAGTGTCAATGTAGAATCAAAACCAACTTCAATCCTATAAGATTACGTATTTTTTTGGAGGTAGGCTTATTAATTCTTCTAGCAGCTTACCAGATGCTAAGACTTCATCTGAAGCAGACTCCTCAGTCTTGCAAATTTGGGGTGGGCATCCTTTGCGCGGTCATGTCAACATTAGCGGTGCGAAAAACTCCGCACTTGTCATCATGGCTGGAGCCTTGCTGTGTTCCGGTGATTGTCGCATTCGCAATGTGCCCTTATTGGCAGATGTAGAACGGATGGGGCAGGTTTTATCAGCCCTGGGTGTACGTCTGACCAGAGAAGGTGACATTTTGGATGTCAATGCCAGTGAATTGATTACATCCAAGGCTCCCTATGAACTAGTGACCCAACTCCGGGCTAGTTTCTTTGCCATTGGCCCCATTTTGGCACGGTTGGGCATAGCACAGATGCCATTACCTGGTGGTTGTGCCATTGGTGCTAGACCTGTGGATTTACACGTCCGGGGGTTACAAGCCATGGGTGCAGAAGTGCAGATTGAACACGGCATTTGTAACGCTTATGTACCAGGAGCTAATGGCAGGTTAAAGGGAGCGAAAATTTATTTAGATACTCCCAGTGTCGGTGCGACAGAAACATTGATGATGGCAGCTACCCTAGCGGATGGTGAAACCATCATCGAAAATGCTGCCAGAGAACCAGAAGTAGTTGATTTAGCTAATTTCTGTAACTCCATGGGGGCAAAAATCTATGGTGCAGGTACAAGTACCATTACCATCACCGGAGTTTCTCAACTACATTCTACGGACTACAGCATCATTCCTGATCGCATAGAAACAGGGACATTCTTAGTTGCTGCTGCCATCACGCGGTCAGAAATAACCCTATCACCTGTAGCTTCCGACCATCTCATCCCTGTGATCGCTAAGTTGCGTGATATTGGTGTCCCCATCATTGAAGAAGGCACAGATTGTTTACGCATCCTCCCAGCGGAATCTCTCAAAGCCACAGATATTGACACCTTACCTCATCCAGGGTTTCCCACAGATATGCAAGCGCCTTTTATGTCCTTGTTGGCATTAGCAGAAGGTGACAGCATTATCAACGAATCTGTGTTTGAAAATCGGCTGCGTCATGCTTCCGAGTTAAACCGTTTGGGAGCAGATATTCGTGTTAAAGGTAACACTGCCTTTGTTCGAGGAGTGTCAGTGTTATCTGGTGCACCAGTTATTGGCACAGACTTAAGAGCATCCGCAGCTTTAGTCATTGCTGGACTGGCAGCAGAAGGTAAAACTACTATTCAAGGATTACGCCACCTTGACCGTGGCTATGATCGCCTGGATATGAAATTACAGCAACTAGGGGCAAGAATCCTCCGTGTAAATGAAGCATCAGCAGATGCAGAATTACCTAACAACAACAGTAATCCTCCTGCCTCAGTATCACTCTAGGGTGAGGGGATTTGGCAGACCTCCTTTGATGGTGGTGTTTGGTTCTTTAATGGCGATCGCATTTACTAGTTGATCAAAGATCCAGTTGGTAACTTTCGCCATTAACTGACTTTTTTTTGGCAGTGGCAATATTCCAGCAAATAGTTTTTTATTTCCAAGCGAGACACAAAGAGTTAGAAATAATTACTTTAAATCTCAGACGATGAGATTTAGCAATCGAGCTACATAACATAGGCATCGCATCTAAAAATTTTTAGACTTTCAATCCGAAAAATACTTTTTTCTCACTGCTGTTGTTTGAGCAGCTAACAAATTCTAATCGCTATACTAGCTGTGGAAACTGTATTTTTTATTGATTGCCATAATTATGTCTTTATTCAAAACTCCACTGATTGGTTTACAAGCTGACTCATTTCGTCATCCCTTAGACCTGGAAGCGACGAGAACTCTCAAGCAAATCCCAGGTATAGATATGATGGTGCGAAATTGGCTAGGGCCAATGGCAGAACAGGTGTTTTATGTAGAAAATATTGCTTCTAGTGTGTTGGTGGGAGAAAAACAATTACCTGATTTACACAATTTATTATTAGAAGCTTGTAAAACCTTAGATATTGAGCCACCTCAATTATATGTGCGTCAGCATCCGGCTCCCAACGCTTACACTTTTGCGATGCGTGGTAAGCAACCTTTTGTAGTTTTACATACATCTTTAATCGATATTCTTACCCCTGAAGAAGTTCAAGCAGTAATTGCCCATGAATTGGGACACCTGAAGTGTGACCACAGCGTTTATTTAACACCTGTGAATCTATTAGTTTTAGCCGCAGGAATTCTACCAAATGTGGGGGCTGTGGTAGCACAAGCTTTACAAGCGCAATTACTAGAATGGGTGCGCTGTGCAGAATTTACATGCGATCGCGCTGCTTTGTTAGCAACCCAAAACCCCAAGGTTGTGATGTCAGTATTAATGAAGTTAGCTGGTGGTTCTCCCACCTTAGCACCCCAACTCAATCTCGATGCCTTTGTAGCCCAAGCCCGTGCTTACGACGATATCAGCAAAACTGAACTCGGAGAAATGGTTAAAGCTGCCCGTACAGCCCAGTTAACCCATCCTGTGCCAGTATTGAGAGCTAGGGAAATTGACCGTTGGAGTAGTAGTTTAGAGTACCACAAATTACTGCAAAACCACGGCTTTAAGTCTGATTCTGAAACAGCACCCAAGGGCGGTTGGCGTAATTGGTAAATTATTTGTACTCTATTTACAGCGATTTTCTGCTCAATAAACATGATTCCGCGAACAGGTTCGCGGATATTTCACTTTTCAAACACCCTCTTAATAATAAATTTAATGGATTTCCATCTGCTGAAGTTTCTCTATTAAATCACCGCGTCGAAAAGTGGCAGAAAGCTGTTGTAAAGAAATTTCCTGCGTTCCGTAAAGCTCTTGAAGTGCTTTTGTAACGTCTTGTACTGAATCATTGAAATAAGCCTCTCCGTTTTGCTCGATCAACTGATTGGCATCCTGGAAATTGCGGTGGTTAATTTGCTCTATTTGGAGATTCATTTCATGGAGAAGCCTTCGCCCCATCTGCATCGCAATAAAGCATGAAGCATAACGGACACAAGCAGGATCATTTGGGTTTGGTCGTTTGCGTCGGTTTTCAGCAATTCTATACAACTGTACAGCGATTACAACTTGTGCGCCATTAAGCCGTTCAGTAAAAATTGCATCGTATAGTTTACCAAAATGCTCACGAGTAAAAAACTTAGCTTGATGGGGCTTTTGTCGCCAAACTGCCAGTACCGCTTCAGCTGCTACCCCCGAAGTAATATCTGTAGTTGATCTGGCACTGGTATCAGAGCGTTTGCGGCGATAGTTAAATCCCAGTTGTTTGATATCCATTTCCAGTCTTTGCTGTAGATGATCATTAGCTCGGAGATCCTTTAGATCCACAGGGTTCTGACTATTGGTAGCATAAGTAATTTTTTGGACTAGATCGTCATTATCACTGGGTAATTGATAAAGCCTTAACAAAAGATATGCTTGGTGATTTTGCTGTAATAGCTCTGAATCTTGAAGAGTTTTAAAAATTGTCATACAGGTTTGACCACCATTAATAATTTGCAGGTTTTCAACTTGTACCGGATGGTCACTATTTTGCAGCGCATTGTAGGAGAATTTGTCACAAGTTAAAGTGATGCCATTATTGTAAAAATAGAAATTGTTCCTCTCATCGCTATTTAAAGTATCCCGAATACCTTCGTTAACCCGGTTGCCTTGCAGCCCTAAGTAACGACGAATATTACGTTCTAGCAAGCGTTCTCCGTGCCTTTCAATGAGTGCGGCAATTTCAGCTACAGAAATTCTTCCCACAAGCACCCGACTAAAATTCATATCTTCAACCACTGCTTTGCCACTTAGTTGCAAAGTGTCTTTGACTGGTCGAGAAGCTTGTAGAATTTTTATTAGCCGTTCATGATTAACGTGTTCCCACGTTACCTGATCACCAAATTCTGTACGATTAATCGCTTCTTGAGAAGATGTGTTCCATTTTAAGCCATTATTACAAGCTAATGCCCGAACTTGAGGAATATATCCATCCCGAATTAAGCTACGGGCTTCTTCTACCTTGGTAAGTAAGCGTTGATTAATATGTTCCAATTTTGCACCAGGATCAAACAAAAATCGAATTGCATTGATGAGAGCATTGATGCCATTTTCAGGAAAATTCGCGTTTCCTTGCAGATCATTTTTGTATTTTGCTTGAAATAAACTAACTGTAAACTCGCCATCATGTTCTTCAGAAATGTGCATGGCATCGACACCAAAGTCTCCACCACCCTCCATCAAACAATCAAAGGCATTAGAATCATCTAAATCGAGAATAGTTTTCACGCAAAAATAGACAAATGCCAAAGATTTAAGTTTGCCAGGATCATTAATACGTAATTCTTCAGCAGCTTGTTGTCGAATAGTATCAGCCACTGATTCCAGACGTTGATCAATAATAGAGGCATTAATATTCATGATTTTTAACTATTCGAGAGTCTTTCTACCTATTCTCTTTATTTATAGCTACAAGTCTAAGGTGCTATCAAATGAACTCACCTATCAACTTATTTGAATATGAAAAACTAGCCAAAGCACATCTTTCCCAGATGGCTTTTGATTATTACAGTAGTGGGGCGTGGGACGAAATTACTTTGCAAGATAATCGTGCTGCTTTTGCCAGAATTAAGCTCAGACCTCGGATGCTAGTTGATGTCAGTAACATCAACTTGACAACCAAAATTTTAGGTGTACCTTTACAACTACCTTTACTCATCGCCCCAATGGCTTTTCAATGTCTAGCTCATCTTGACGGAGAAATGGCCACGGCTGAAGCTGCGGCTGCATCTGGTATAGGCATGGTCTTGAGTACCCTATCTACCAAAAGTTTGGAAGAAGTTGCCACCGTGTCCAATGGGTTGCAATGGTTTCAGCTTTATATTCACAAAGACCGGGGCTTAACCCGTGCTTTGGTGGAAAGGGCTTACAGGGCAGGTTACAAAGCAATATGCTTGACTGTAGATGCACCTGTCCTGGGAAAACGAGAACGAGACCAACGGAATGAGTTTACTTTACCCCCTGGTTTACATCCCGCGAATCTGACTCAGATGGCTGGGTTAGATATTCCCCTAGAGAAAGGTGAATCTGGTTTGTTGACTTATTTTGCCCAACAAATCAACCCTGGTGTAACTTGGCAAGACTTGGAATGGTTACAATCCATTAGTCCTTTACCTTTAGTTCTGAAGGGGATTTTGCGGGGAGATGATGCGGTTCGGGCTGTAGAATATGGTGCCAAGGCGATTGTGGTTTCTAATCATGGGGGAAGACAATTAGATGGGGCGATCGCTTCTTTAGATGCCTTACCAGAAATTTTTGCCGCTGTTGATGGTCAAGCACAAATCCTGCTAGATGGGGGAATTCGCCGTGGTACAGACATTCTCAAGGCTCTAGCTTTGGGTGCAGATGCGGTTCTCATTGGCAGACCGATATTATGGGGACTAGCTCTAGGAGGAGTTGCAGGGGTATCTCAAGTGATTTCTTTGTTGACAGCAGAACTCACCACAGCGATCGCTCTCAGTGGTTGTGCTAGTCTACAAGATATTGATTCCAGCCTGGTGAAATTGCCTTGACCTAGATAGCCAATCAAAAAAATGCCAAATTTCTTTTCACGACTTGCTCCAAAATCAAAAAGTAGGTTATAATAGGCAAGTGCCATTCAAGGGCGGGTGGCGAAACTGGTAGACGCACCACACTCAAAATGTGGCGACCTTGCGGTCATAGGAGTTCGATTCTCCTCCTGCCCATAGTTTTAGGAATAGAGTTGTGCAGCGACTAATTATCTGTCATCTGTGACAAATTGTTGTCGTTGCGGCAGGCTTATGCTTCCAGTTTTTCTCTCATGTTTCCAGGGCATTTCTAGGAAAATTTTGGGCTGATATTCCGTTTTTCGGCCTTTAGGTTGACTTTCCTTTAAATTTTCGTCTTCGTCTAAGCGTTTGAGGAAGATAAGAAAAGAGAATAGTTCGTTAGCATCCATTGGGTTGCATAGAACACAAGTCCAGAATTTAGCCTACAGCTGCTCTGCTGTGTTAAACTTCTGTTCGCAGTGTTTTTCAATTAAGATTATTATGTTTTGGCAAAAAATACATGAATTGTAAAAATATCTTTCACTAAATCCTAAAAAGTTATCATATATTGGCTCTTCAAATAATAGTTTATCTCCATTAGCTCTTTTCTTAATCTCCTTGAATTTTTGCTGATATTCTTTTTCTCCCATCCAACTACTATGTATGCCAGCATTACGGCGTAAATACATTTCATAGTACTGTAATTTGTATAATCTTAGTAACTTTTTTTCTGCTTGTAAATAATCCTCTAGTTTATCCAACTGTTCTAAGGCATTCTTATTCTTCATTATATCGGTTACAACATCATAAATTTGTTTATCGAACCAATCAATAATATCTTTTTCTTGAGGTAATCCTAGTTGTTGAGGTAAATCCGTTATCCTTTGTAACTTATTTAAAAATGTGTTAAATTCTAATGGGCTTAACTTTATTTGTTTTTTGGCAATTTTTTCGGGATAAGCTTTTAAAATTAAAGTAATTAACTGTGCGAAAAAATCATCTAATATAGAAATCATTGATAAGAAAAATTGGTGATACATATAAGTGAAAATTATTTTACTACCCTCATTCTTAAAATCAAGATGTCTATTTTCTATTTTACGAAAATCTTCTGGTATGCCTCCAGATGCTAAATTCAGATTTCCTTGAATTTCAGTGAGATTAAAAAGATTTATAAATTCTTTTACTTGATTATCATCAGAACAGTTAGAGATTGATTCCTTATATCCTAATTCAATTTGACATTCTATATTTTTAAGAGAATTTCTTACAAATGAATAACAATAAACTATGGACTGTATGTTACTTATTCTATTGTCACAAAGCCCTTTAATATCATTCAATAATGAATTTTTACGTGTTGCTATAAATTCAAAGTTATACATGATAATTCTCTAGATTCAAGATTATTCTTAACAGACTTAGGTAATAGCTATTATGAAAAAATAATCGACAGTCAGAAAAATTTTAGATATGGCTGGCAGATTTTTTAGCAGTTCTGAGAAAGTTATCAGCTAGTTAACTAAATAGCTTCTCAACGTGAACGTGAACATCAGTAAAAGCTAAGGGAATAATCACACCTACACTAATAGTGCGCTCAGTTAAATATTTACCATTTTGCGGTTCTCGAAAGACGATGACGTTTTTTGAACCTAAATACATTACCCAATACTCTGGTATTCCTGCTTCTGCATAAATAGCCGCTTTAATTTCTAAATCCTTTTGCAAACTCGTATCAGCAACTTCAATCAGCCAAAATATATCTTTTGCTTGTGGGTGACGCTCATTGTAAGCTGACTCAGGTAACCGCACAATGGCTATATCTGGTTCTGCTTCGGAAGATGAGAGAGTAATAGGGCCGCGTAACCGGACATCAGCCTTATCTGCTACTAACTCCTTCAGATAATTTGCACCACGTTTGGTGGTGTTGTAGTGAATGGGGGTTTGTGGAGACATTTCGACTATTTCGCCTGCTAACAATTCTACAGAGCGATCGCCCAAAATTCCGGCGGCAATCATCTGATGATAATCATTTACAGACCATTTTGCTAGGGTTTTCATGGCGTAACTTTTATTTTTTATGGGATAAATCCAACAAATTCGCCAATTTATAGACTATTCGCGCACCAACATTAGCGTCCCATTCGCTGTTTCCCACTTCGCAAACATCAAAACCGATAATTTTTCTCCCGCTATTTATGACTTCTCTAAATAAGCAATAGGTTTGCTCTAACTCTAGTCCACCGGGAACAGGAGTACCTGTATTTGGACAAAGTTTCGGGTCTAAACCATCTACATCAAAGCTGATATAAACATTTTCTGGTAAGTTATTGACGATTTCTTTGGCTAAATCAATCCAGGTTTTACCACCATACTGCTGTTGTTTAATTGTTGCATCATAATAAGCCACGATGCGTCCATTTGATTGATTAATGATTTCGATTTCATCCAAACAAATATCCCGTAAACCCACCTGCACTAACTTAGAAATTTCGGGAATTGTGATGGCATTAAACATGATGGAAGCATGGGAAAATTCAAATCCTTCATAGGCTGCACGTAAGTCTGCATGTGCATCTATATGGAGAATACCAAAATCATCATATTTAGTTGCCAATGCTTGCATATAACCCAAGGGTGAACTGTGATCACCACCAATTACGGCCACTTTTTTACCCAAATTCATGGCTGTTTGAGCCTGGGAAAATAACCATTGATTGACTTGCTCACCAGCCTGATTAATAGCATTTAATACAGGCACTAAATCCGGTTCTTCTGTTAATGCTTGTCCTGAGGCTTGTCTTTCAATAATTTTGGTTGCTTCCTCGCGATAATAATCATTTTTTTCTAAAATATATTGCGGAATTTCTACTAAGAAAATTCCCTGTTTCCAACCATCAGGATGATCAAGGTCAAATAAATCGATTTGGTAAGAAGCATCTAAAATCCGTTGGGGTGCGCTGGCAGTTCCTCCACCATAGGATACTGTGACTTCCCAAGGCACAGCAAAGACGATTAAATTGGCAGATTCATAGTTAAATGGCAATCCTAAGAGATTACCATTCATTTCGGCGATCGCACTGGGATTGTAATTTTCGAGTAGATTGTCCATTGATAACTTTCAACAAAATGATTGGCAATCTCTTAATTGTAGTCTTCTCCGTAAGAATTCTATTCTCGCGGTAACATTTGTTTGATATTGTCTGGCAGCACATCCCCTAAGAAGGTTTCAATCCTGGTGCTATAACGCTGATATAATACTCCTAAATAAATTATAAATATACCTAAAACCGTTAAAGCAAAGGGGAATAATACAGCATCTTGAAAGATTGTATAGGCTAAATGTCCGAAGTAACTAAAAACGCCGATAGCTCCAAAGACAATAAAAACTTTGCGTTTTAACAATACTGAGAGTATCATTAACCCTAAATTAATTAAACAGTAAATGAATTTTTGGAATTCATTACTATCTCCCTGCAAAGTTAGACCAAACCAAAAAGACATTAACCCAAACAAATACAACCAAAAAGCAAAATCTCCATCACGTCTGCGGATGCGAATATCCACCAGGTAGGCAACTATTAAACAAGCGATGCCAAACCACATGGATACTAATAATCTCAGTCCCCAATCAAACTCCTTTCCACCAAATAATAATGGAGTAATATCCATTGACATCAGGTAGAGAGACAAGGCAATGGGGGCAGTTAAAAAAGGAAAGCGGATATATTTCAAGGCAATTAATCCACTGATAATAGTTCCCAACTCCATCAAGAACCAACTGCCTTTAATCCAAGTATAAAAATCTCGATATCCCCAAGTATCACTTTGCTGCCAAAATCCTGTTACTCTTTGTAATCCATAAATAGCCAAAGGAGTCATGGACACAGCAATGGTATATAGCAGTCCCCCAGCAATTTTGGTATTTTCTCCAGCCCATAGGGTTCCACCTGCTAGGACAAAGCATAAGGCATAAATACAGGCTAAAACAAAAAGGCCACCACCACCAAAGGATTCCCACCCCAGGTTCATAAACCAAGTCATGGCACAGATGACAATTAAGGCACCAAAATAAAAAGCGAAATTAGCAAAGTTAAATTGGGGACGAATACCTTCGGTTTTGGGTTCAGGGCGATCGCTTCTATGCTCAACCAATGCTTGCCATAGAGGCTCTACTTGCTCTAAATCAATTAAACCTTGACCAGCAGCCCATTCCAAATCTTGTTTATCAATCTTCATGGTCAAAATCTCATTATTCTGACTCCTGAATTTTGACACAGTTCAAATTGAGTGTTGCTTTAGTTTTGCTCAAACTTAATACCATTAATTTCTTTACATTTTGCCTCTGCGGCTTGGAAAGCTGCCAAATATTCCTGACCCCCCAACATCACATCGCCATAATATTCATAGGGTGCAGCACCATAGATAGGTAAAGGATCATCTTCTGGATAATCTTCTTTCGATTCCTCAATGATGGCTTTCAATTTCTTTACACTGAGAATTTGCGCCGGGAAATACCATAAATCCTGAGGATTTTGGGATAAATAAGGTAAGGTTGGGTCAATAATTACATCCCCTAATTCCAACCAACCATGTTCAATCGGTTTATAAGGTTTACCAGGAAACACCAAAAAACCTTGCACATATTTAGCACCTTCTGTTACCAAAGCCGCTTTATAAGCATTATCAAAAGCTTTTTTGGCTTTACTTTTAATATTTTTGGCTATTTCCTGAGACAGAGATTCATCTAATAAATTACTCATACTGACACCTCGACTTTTTGATCATTCCTTCTCTAAACTCAATACCCATGCCCTAGCCCCTTCTCTCAGCTTATCTGTTTATCTGTGATGTTAATAGCCCAAAGGTAGAATTTGCAGATTGGCAGAAAGTTCAACAACAATATGTATTTCTTTATACTAATAGCTACCATAAAGCAGTAATTACCAGATGGAAACTATCTCTGACCAAGGTAATTCCCAGCAAAACTGTCAGATAGCAACATCCCAGCATCTAGGCAAGCTATAATTCTCTTGCGGAGGAACGTAACAAAACTTTATGACTAACCCACTAGTACAAGCATTTTTTGTTGGTAGAGCAGTAGCGGAAGTAATTAATGAACGTCTAGAGGTCGCCTTGACCGATGCGTTGAGTGAATTTGGTAAATTTGATGCAGAAGCCAGAGAACAACTGCGCCAATTTACAGAAGAAGTAATTACCCGCGCTAATCGTGCCGCAGAAGCCTCTGGCACCACCACAGGGACTACTACATCTGCTACAGGTTCTTTAGACTTACAAGCAGAAATCGATGAATTACGGGCAGAAATCGCCTTGTTACGGACTGAATTGCAAAAGTATCGTAACAGTTCATTGTAGTGGGCAATATCCATGCAGGGCTTTTCGGTCTGGAAATTTCAGATGAGAGAATAGAAACTAAAAATAGATGTGATTTATCCTCACCCTGTGGGCAAAATAAATTAACATCTAAAATCTCAAATCTAAAATTGCCTGACTGAAGGCTGTTTTGGCTCAAAGTCGATTAAAAAGTTTAGGAATCAGAGTGTCTTTTCTTACTGGTGATTCGGTTAAACCCCAACGGTACGCACAACCTATGGAAAAAAATTATTCAGATAAAGCTTACCGTTGGAATCGTGAAAACTACTCTAGCAAACGGCGCTTTATTGACATTTGGTCTTTTGTCTTGACCTTGATGTTCAAAATTTGGCGTTACAACAAGGCTTGGAGTTACCCTGGCGGTGTGACTGAAGCCAAGCAAGCAGCTAGACGCAAGGCGCAAGCTATCTGGATTCGCAACACGCTTTTAGACTTAGGGCCGACTTTTATTAAAGTTGGGCAGCTGTTTTCTACTCGCGCTGATATTTTTCCTAGCGAATATGTAGAGGAACTATCAAAGTTACAAGATAGAGTACCTGCATTTAGTTATGAACAAGTAGAGGCCATTATTGAGCAGGAGTTAGGGAAAAAAGTTCCTGAGCTTTTTCAAAGTTTTGAACCAGTACCCCTAGCAGCAGCGAGTTTAGGACAAGTACATAAGGCGGTACTGTATTCAGGAGAAGCAGTAGTTGTCAAGGTACAGCGTCCAGGATTAAAAAAACTTTTTGAAATTGATTTACAAATTCTTAAGGGAATCGCTCGTTATTTTCAAAACCATCCCAAATGGGGGAGGGGAAGAGATTGGATCGGGATTTATGAGGAATGTTGCCGCATTCTCTGGGAAGAAATAGATTACCTGAATGAAGGTCGCAATGCTGATGCCTTTCGGCGGAATTTTCGTGCCTACAGTTGGGTGAAGGTTCCCAAGGTTTACTGGCGTTATGCTTCCTCTAGGGTGTTGACTTTGGAATATGTGCCAGGGATTAAAATTAGTCAATATGATGCCCTGGAAGCCGCAGGAATTGACCGTAAAGCGATCGCTCGCTATGGCGCTCAAGCATACTTACATCAACTACTCAACAACGGCTTCTTCCACGCTGATCCCCACCCAGGCAATCTAGCAGTCAGTGCTGATGGGGCACTGATTTTCTATGATTTCGGCATGATGGGGAAAATTAAATCCAACGTCCGGGAAGGACTGATGGAAACTTTATTTGGCATCGCCCAGAAAAATGGCGATCGCGTCGTCCAATCCCTGATCGATTTGGGGGCCATTGCCCCCGTAGACGATATGGGTCCCGTCCGTCGTTCTGTTCAGTACATGCTGGACAACTTCATGGACAAACCCTTTGAAAATCAATCTGTAGCTGCCATTAGTGACGATTTGTATGAAATCGCTTACGATCAGCCCTTTAGATTTCCTGCCACCTTTACCTTTGTCATGCGCGCCTTCTCTACCCTGGAAGGAGTAGGCAAGGGTTTAGATCCAGAATTTAATTTTATGGAAGTTGCCAAGCCATACGCAATGGAATTAATGAGCAATCAAAATGGGTTAGAGGGGAATAGCTTCTTGAATGAACTAAGTCGGCAAGCAGTACAAGTAAGTAGCACTGCCTTAGGATTACCACGTAGGTTAGAGGATACACTAGAAAAATTAGAAAGAGGCGATATTCGTCTGCGCGTTCGTTCTGTAGAAACAGAGCGATTGCTCAGGAGGCAGAGTAATATCCAACTGGGAACTAGCTACGCCTTGATGATCAGTGGATTTACCCTTTCAGCCACTATTCTATTAGTTAATCATTATGTATGGTTAGCAGTATTGGCTGGTTTAATAGCGGCCGGAATCTCCGTAATACTGATTCGTCTGCTGTTACGCCTTGACCGTTATGATCGTATGTATTAATAGTTTCCGCAAAATTTATGAAAATTACTTTCACGGGTTGTACCGATCCGGGACTTATTCGTTCTAATAATCAAGATGCTTACTATGTAGACCCTGAAGGGCGATTTTTCATAGTTGCTGACGGTATGGGTGGTCATGCAGGAGGCGAAGAAGCCAGCCGCATTGCTACACAACAAATCAAAGCCTATTTGGCTGCTCACTGGGAATCACCTAAGTCAGCATCACAACTGGTAGAGCAAGCCTTATGGGAAGCTAATACAGCTATTTTAGAAGACCAGCAAAGCAATCCTGAGCGTGCTGACATGGGTACAACCGCAGTGGTTGTAGTTTTTCGCGATCCTGAACCACCTGTGTGTGGTCATGTCGGCGATTCCCGTTTATATCGCCTCCGTGGCTCCGAATTGTCGCAAATAACAGAAGACCATACCTGGATAGCTAGAGCCATTAAAACAGGCGATCTCAGTGCTGATGAAGCGAGATTACATCCTTTCCGCCATGTTCTCTCCCGTTGTTTGGGACGTGAAGACTTAAATCAAGTTGATATTCAACCCCTCGACCTGCAAATAGGCGATCGCTTACTGTTATGTAGCGACGGTTTAACCGAAGAACTCGTTGATCCCCAAATTGCTAACTACCTTCAGGATACACCTTGGCTAGATAAAGCGGCCATATCATTAGTAGAAGCAGCAAAAGAACAAGGGGGGCACGATAACATCACCATCGTCCTCGTTGCTTTAGAAGAAAATTCCTAAATTAGGTAATTACTTATCAACTTCAGTTGTCAGTTGTCACATGAGCAACAACTGGCAATTGACTGCTGACTAGCAGTATAAAGTAAATATACTCAAGATTTTGTTCAGCCTGAGCATTTTTATAAATAACAAATTGATAAAAATATTTTTAACCTCCTAAGTTCCCTCAGGAGGTAAAATTTAGATAATTTGAAGTTTGACATCTTGCACTTAATAAGGTATGGCGACTATAATTCACGCTTAATACCTCTATTATCACTCCTATGTCTCTCCCAAAGACAAAGGAGCAACCGCTATATCCCCAAAATCACAGGTTTATTGCCGAATTTACCCGTGCTGACTTGGGTTCTATATCAGCAGTGTTAGGTGCAAGTTATCGAAGCTGAAAAATTCACCAAAAGGATATGGGCATTTTGCCCAACAATTGTTATCTTTCTTAATACGGAGTAACAAATGTATGGGGTAATCCCAACCCAAATTTATATCCTTACTGGTTACTGATTCAGCACGATCACCATTAGCGTTGTTTTTTAGGTATCCACTATGAGTCAACCAATCGAACTTTCCTTAGAACAGCAATTCAATATCCGTTCATTTGCTACACAAGTCCAGGAAATGAGCCATGAACAAGCAAAGGAATTTCTCGTCAAACTCTATGAGCAGATGGTAGTTAGAGAGGCAACTTACAAGGAGTTGCTCAAGCATCAGTGGGGACTAGATTCAGGCTCCACTATGGCATAGATTAGTTACCCTTGTGTCGCAGTGGGCGACCTCCTTCTCTTGCTCCGTTCCAAGAAGGAAAAGGGCTGGGGATGCTGGGGCGTCAACTTCGCTCAAAATCCACCAATTACCTAGAGTTGGTATTTGATTTATTTCATCCCAGACACAACAGCACAGACTTGAGTATACACCACATGTAATCTCTGCTATATCTAGTCTGGAAATTACCCTGTGCTGTCACCAAAGCCATAAATGCACAACATACAGTCAACTAGAACCAATATCTGCTGCGCCCTCATACAGTTACCACTTCTATACTCAGTACAGAAAGTGAATTATCCTATACAGGGGTACGGACTAAAAAAGCCAGTATTTTTATGGTCTCTATTTTATATAACTAGAACTTGTCCGCAGAAACACCTTTTGTTTATAAAACTTCATATTACTCAATGTCGCTTAACAAATATCGGGATGCTAACCAGACAGGTCAAAAGGAGAATCAGTATCAATCGTTTCTAACTTATTCAAGATTTGTGCTTTTATTTTTTCATATTCTTGCTTCAGGAAGCTCTTACTAATTTGTGGATCAGCTGAACCATTAATACTATGACTAGCCTGGAGCCAATCTAGCAACCTTTGGCGTTGGGCCGGGGCAATACTAGACGGTAAAACATGGCAGCAGTAACTAGGAGATTCTCTGGCAAAAAACAGCAAGCGGTACTGACCAGTATGTTGTAATAAGCGGACTATTTCTTGGCCAAAATTACTTTTGAGGTCTAAGTAGTAAGGCAGCCATTTAGGACCATGCTGACGGTTATAAATGACCGTGATCCACAGCAGCATGGGATGAGGTACAGCTAGAAACAGAAATTGATTATAACGAGTACAGATTAACCGCTTTTGAATTTCCCTCTTAGGTAACATCACCCATAATGCGGCAGAAGTTTCGCCGTTGTGATAAATGGTCTGGGGAAAAACAATATCGGCAATAGGTTTATTGGGTGGCCAAGAAGCAAAGCGGGCAATATCATCTGTAACTTGAGATAAACGTACTTCTGTTTTGGCACTTTTTTCTGCTGGGGGTGCAGGAGGAACTCGAAGGCTAGTTCGAGTCTTCACTTCTGGTTTAGGAGGGATGGCAAATGTTTGATTAGCAGGTTCAATTTCTGGGCTGGAATTGGGAGTTTTTTCCTCTTGTTCTACATTAACTAAAACATTAATAATTTCTCGAATACTTTGAGGTCGTTCAGCAGGTTTTTTAGCTAAACAACTCATTACCAAATCTTGTATTGGCTTGGGTATTTGTAAATTAGGTGCTACTTCCTCAAAGGAACGTGGTTTTTCAAATTGATGGGCTTTGTACCAAGCACCAAAAGAGTTAGCTGATACCACTAAGGGCATTTTGCTAGTCAACATTTCAAACATCATCACTCCAAAACTGTAAATGTCGGAGCGATTGTCTAGTTCTTTACCTTCGATTTGTTCAGGGGAAGAGTAGGCTAATGTGCCTAGATAAAATTTAGTTTGGTCACTGTTCGACATGAGTAATTTAGCAATACCAAAGTCGAGGACTTTGACCAATTCACCAAAACTAGGGTCTTGTGTCACCAGGATATTACTGGGTTTAATATCTCTATGGATAATTGGATAAATTTTGCCATCCACAGGAATACCATCATGGGCACACTGTAACCCCAACCCAATTTGACGAGCCATACTTAAGAAGCGAGTAATCGTCAAATTTTGAGCGCGGATGACATTACTTAAACTTTGTCCTTGTAAATATTCCATGACATAATATGGAGTATTCTTTTCATCTACTCCATAATCCATGACTCGGACGATATGAATACTTTTTTGTCCAAGTAAAGCACAGGTTTTTGCCTCTCGCTCAAAGCGTTCTTGTAAACGCATTTTTTCATTTTGCATAGATAAAGCGAGGAATTTAACTGCAACCGGCACTCCTCCTAGCAAAATATCCTTAGCACGATAAACCCGACCCATTGCTCCAGAACCAATTAAATCCTGAAGCTGGTAGCGTTTTCCCAGTAAGCGACCAATATTGGGGTCTGGCATAGAAAATTCGACTCCAATGTTTCACAAATGTTATGAATTAATCCTGATGGAGGATCAGGGATAGTCTTGGCATGGCAAGAAACAAACCAATAAATTGGATTGACATCATCATCTTAAAATTTATGTATATTTACTGGTGTTATTTTCACTCATCCTGAGGTGAAGCTACAGGTAAATTCCTGGTGCTTATTGATAATATGTTTGTCCGTAGGGCATAGAACTAGGTTGATAAAATAAAGTATCTCATTTTTGATTATGTAATCTTGATTAATAGACATCTCCGAAAAAGAATGAAATTATGATATAACCAGATAAAATAGCGTATCTACCCTGGTATTATGAGCAACATAGTCGAGTATATTCATAACAATCCTGAAGAATCTCAAAGATTATTAGGACTGCATTATGAACAGTTAAAACAACTTA
>NZ_JACJTT010000059.1 GCF_014698825.1 Richelia sinica FACHB-800 | reverse complement strand
TAAGTTGTTTTAACTGTTCATAATGCAGTCCTAATAATCTTTGAGATTCTTCAGGATTGTTATGAATATACTCGACTATGTTGCTCATAATACCAGGGTAGATACGCTATTTTATCTGGTTATATCATAATTTCATTCTTTTTCGGAGATGTCTATCAGAATGGTGCTGCATCCTGACCAATATGTAGTGTTGAGTTCTGATTCGACAGAAGTGGTGGAAACAAGTATTAAAATCTTAGCAAGACATGCTCGGACTTTAGATTTACTAGGTTTACCACAGTCTGCTTGGGCTTTGATGAATATTCATGGTGGTAAATCCCAACGCGCTGAAAAGTTGGTGCAGGTAATTTCTGAACTGCCACCAGGAATTAAAAACCGTCTAACTTTAGAAAATGATGAATATGCGTATAATGCCGCAGCAATATTAGATGTATGCCAACAGGCAAAAATTCCTATGGTGTTTGATGCCCATCATCATATTTGTTATGAACATTTAGACAGTTATGATGATCCCACTGTGGCAGAAATGTTGTTAGCTGCGCGAGAAACTTGGCCAAATCCTGATTGGCAATTGGTACATATTTCTAATGGGGAAACGGCTTTTAATGACAGAAAGCATAGTGATTTGATTACAGCCATGCCTAGTGCTTACCATCAAGTCCCTTGGATAGAGGTAGAGGCAAAACATAAGGAAAAAGCAATTTTTGATTTGCATGATTGGTGGATGATCAAGAATAATTAATAGGACATAAACTCTTTCTGCCTCTCAGCGCAAAATAATATATTTAAGATATGGCGATCGCTATTGATTTCGGTACTAGCAACACAGTGATTACTCGCTGGAACCCTGTCACCCAGCAGCCAGAAACTCTCAGCATTCCCAGTTTATCAATGCAACATGGCCTAAATCCGCCGTTAATTCCCAGTTTGCTGTATGTGAAAGATGCAAATGCGGGTAAATTTGCGGTGGGTCAACAAGTACGCGATCGCGGTTTGGATCTGAAGGGAGATGCGAGATTTTTTCGCAGTTTTAAGCGGGGAATAGGTGCGAATATTCAAGGCTTTTTACCTGAATTAGATGGTCAAGTCGTCTCCTTTGAACAAGTGGGACAATGGTTTCTCTCTCAAGTAATTGAGGAATTAGCACCAATGCAAGGTGGCTTAGATTCCTTAGTCTTAACCGTCCCTGTAGACAGCTTTGAGGCTTATCGCTACTGGTTAGGGAAAGTTTGTCAGGCACTTCCTGTGGAACAGGTGCGGATGATTGATGAACCTACCGCAGCAGCTTTGGGTTATGGGTTGACAGAACAAGAAAACCTGTTGGTAATTGACTTTGGTGGGGGAACATTAGATTTATCTCTAGTACGTTTAGACAAAACCGCAGCAGCGAATAATCAACCTGTGGGATTTCTCCTCAAGTGGGGAAACAAATCTCTTGCACAAGAATCCAAGCAAAAGGTAAAAACAGCCCGTGTGTTAGCGAAAGCGGGTCAAAATTTGGGTGGGACAGATATTGATAATTGGATTGTTGATTATTTTGTGAAAACTCAAGGACTACCAGTTAGTTCCTTAACTACCAGACTAGCGGAAAAGTTGAAAATCCAGTTATCTACCCATCCCCAAGCTAGTGAAGTTTATTTTCACGATGAAACCTTTGAAAGCTATGAACTGGATCTTAACCGTGGCAGTTTAGAACAGATCCTCAAGGAAAACGGCTTTTTTGATAGGTTGCACGAATCAATGATGCTGCTGTTGCAACAAGCTAAACGTCAGGGGATAGAACTGGATGACATTCATGCTGTTCTCTTAGTGGGGGGAACAGTGCAATTACCTGCGGTACAGACATGGATTCAGCAATATTTTGAACCAGAAAAAATCCGTCAAGAACGTCCCTTTGAAGCGATCGCCCAAGGTGCATTACAAATCACCCAAGGTATAGAAATCAAAGACTATCTCTATCATAGCTATGGTGTGCGTTACTGGGATCGACGCAAACAGGCCCATAGTTGGCATCCCATTATTAAAGCCGGACAGCCCTATCCCATGTCCAAACCTGTAGAGTTAGTTTTGGGTGCTTCAGTGGAAAATCAGCCCAGTATTGAGTTAATTATGGGGGAATTGGGGGCAGAAACTGGAGGTACAGAAGTGTACTTTGATGGCGATCGCTTGATTACCCGTCAAGTTGATAATAACACCACCACCGTTAAACCTCTCAATGACAGCGAAGGGGCCAGAACCATTGCCCAATTGCGACCACCAGGATATCCAGGCAGCGATCGCATCAAAATCCAATTTCAAGTTGACGAACAACGTTTTTTACGCATCAGTGTTGAAGATTTACTCACTAATGACACCCTATTAGAAGATAAACTTGTGGCCCAGTTGCGGTAATTCTTGAGAGGAGATGGAGAGAAGTGATTCACATTGCTTCTCTTTATCTACTAATACAACTGGGAGGAATAAAATTTGATGTTTGCAAAGTTGTAGTTGGTACTTCCGCCGTTAAAATCACCTTACCATCAGCTGTGACTATCCAACCTTGTGCTTGTTGAATTAACCTTTGGCTATTTTGTCGAGAACTAACTTCAGTGCTTGATTGCTGACTGACAACCACAGGAACTGTATTTTCATTTTCCCCAGGATTTACCCATTCAACTAACCCTGGTGCATTAGCAATTACATCCTGAGAAGCAGCAGGTAAACCACCCTTACCTGTAATCACAAAAGAACTTTCCCTAATCACAGCCACATCACAAATATTCTTAGCTACCAAAGATTCTGCATCAACTAAAACAGCAGGTAATTCCACTATCCCCGCAGTAGGGTCTACCCCTGGTGTCTTGATTTGCACATTACCATTTACACCTAGTTCCGAAGAAGCAGTAATATCACTTTTGCCTGTTTGTTGAGGACGAAATTCTAAACCAAATATTTCATTAGTTGTGATATTAATATTGCCACCCTTGCCTTGAAAAGCATTAGCAGTAATATCACTATTTTCCTGGGGAAAAGCAACTAATAAAGGTGCATTAATATTAATATTTCCCCCATCTCCTCCTGCTTTGTCTGTACCAGCACTGGCAGTAATTCGGCTGTGATTTCGCATTAATAATACATCTTGAATATTTAGATGAATATTGCCACCTTGATTAGCAGCAGTTTCTGCATTAATCAAGCCATTATTTAAGGAGAGATTACTTGCTTGCACAGAGATATTACCACCTTTCCCACTGCCTCGACTATTTACTCCTATTCCTGCACCGTTTTTAATCATCAAGTTTTCTGCTGTAATGTTAATACTACCACTATCACCAATTGAACCTATTTCTGTGTTGGCAAATAATCCGCTATTTTTTCCTGTAAGTATCACATCATCGCGGATATTCAAGTGAATATTCCCAGCTTTTCCACTGCTGCTGGTGCTGCCGATAATTTTACTATTGTGATTGAAGATGAGATTACCAGCACTGGTGATAGTTACATTCCCTGCGGGGTCGCTGCCTTTGGTATCACTTTCTATGCGACTCTGATTGAGGGTCAGGTTTCCTAGGCTGGTAATATTCACATTCCCTGATTGCCCCACTTCACCAACATTCAACTCTTCTACCTTTCCTGTACGAGTATTCCTAAAGTTTACTTTTTTACTGGTTATAAGATTAGTATTTTCTATCAATAGATTACCTAAACCTTTAACATCCACATCTCCAGATTTGGAATTAGAAGACCAAGTTAATATGTTTAAATTAGTAATTTGATTTTTAGCTACTAAAGTAACATTTCCTCCCTGTCCTGAAACTCCGCTTTTAGAAACAGAAAACGAAGAAAACACGGGAACAATTTGCTTATTTTCTCTCCCTTGAATATCACCATTCTTAGCTGTGAGTGTAATCTTGCCAGCATTTCCTGCTGTACCCGTTGAAAATGAGTAGGTGGATAGTTCTTCTGTAGAGATATCACCACCTGCTGTTAAAGATATGTTGCCACCATTTTTTGCCACACCAGGTGCAGAGTCTGGAATTGACACTGAAGATGAACTCAAGGAGTGAGTCCATATATTACCTCCTGCACTTAAAGATATGTCACCTCCGTTTCCTGATATGCCAGTCTTAGACTCAGAATATGACTCAGACTTCAAGATTTGTGTAAATATATTACCCCCCGCTGTTAAGGATATATTTCCCCCATCTCCAGCTGTGTCAGCAATTTCAAATGAACGAGAAGAAGCATTGATATCTTTTGTAAAGATATTTCCTCCGGCAATGAGGGATACTGTACCTCCGTTTTTCACTGTTCCAGAAAAAGCAAATGCAGGTGAAGTGATTGATTCTGTATAAATATTACCCACTGCGTTGAGGAGAATTTTTCCCCCAATATTGCCAGTATTAATATTGCCAACATTAATATTTCCATTCAGCGCATTTAAAGTAATTAATCCACTAGTATAAGTAGTTGGTCTACTAAAAATTAGTTTTGTTCCATCGGCTTTACCCCAAGGAGCAATTTCACCTGCTTTGTATACAGTGCCGCTATCTTCTCCAGGATAATGATCTTTTACTTTTAATTTCCATGTACCTTTAGGATTGTAACCATTAAAAACTGCTAAACCACCTAATCCTGTCGGTTTAAATGTCCCCCTAAAAGGGGGTCGAGTATTGACACTATCAATACGAATCCCTGCACTTTCATCCAATAAAGTATCCTGGAAGTTATTTTGCTCCCTTCCCACTTCCTTAAATAATTCCAATTCTGTGTTTAATGGTGATGGGGAAATCAGAGAAACTTCTAAGTCTTCATTATAAGTATGTGCTGCTGAAAACTGTACAGATAAATTTTCTATTGGCATTTCTTCTGTTACTGTGAAGGTAAAAATTGCAGTGTCCTCATTTTCATTAGGAGGAATAGCACCTCCAGCATCTATATCTACTTCTGCAATAACTTCTCCCTTTTTTACTAAGAAAGTATCAAGATTGCCTAAAATTAAGTTTGCACCTGAAATACTAATATTTCTACCATTTGTTTTGATAGTATCTGACCTATTCATTTGAAAATTACCGATGCCATTACTATCAGCATCAGCCGTAAATGTGATTTGACCATGACCATCAGCTAAATTTAAGGTTTGATTTTTTAAAGAATTAATATTAATATTATTTGCGGCTTGAAATATGAGATTTGTATTTCCCGATAAACCTTCCAAGGTCGATTGATTAATTGTTGTTGTGTTATCCTCGCCAATAGTTAGATTTTTAGTTGTTAGTATTAACGTTTCTGTATTTATATTGCCCCTGGTGATCAATCGCTTTGTTCCTATTAACTGGATTACTCCACCTGGTGCATTTAATGTTCCTTTATTAGTAACATTGGCGCTCAATAAGGTGATATTACTTCCATCACCAACGGTCAAATTACCATGATTTGTAATAGCTGACCGATGATTTTTTAAACTATTAATAAATAAGGCATTTGGTTTGATGATTAATAAATTATTTGTTGCTAATTCTGTTGCACTAAATATACCATGATCACCTAATTTTATCCTATCCGCAGTTGTAGCAGTAAAAGAACCACGAACATCTACAATTGCACCCTTACCAAAAAATATCCCGTTGGGATTCATGAGAAATAAATTGGCTATTCCATCTACACCTAATTTCCCTAAGATTTGCGAGGGATTACTACCAGTGACACGAGTTAATATATTTTCAATCCCTACAGGGTTCGCAAAATAAACACTTGTGCCTGGACTAATATTAAATTCTTGAAAACTGTGAAATAGATTAGCACCTTTAGTTGTACCACCGTGAATCACTTCCTTAAGTGGTTCTATAGTTTTAACGGCTGAGTTTAGCGTCCCATCTGGTTTGAGTTGAGCAAGAACACTTTGATTGGCATTGGTTATTACTTCTAGTAATAAAAAAGTGATTCCCAAGGGAAAGGCTAACCACTGTTTTTTATTGTTCATGGAATATGTTTATATTCTGGTGCATCAAGTGAGTGATTTACATTTAATAATGATTTGTCCATAAGATGCAATTATCCGAAAGAAATAAAACAATTTCCTCAAATTGATTTTCTGTTTTTATACGTAATTCTCCACTTTTAAGTAATGCAATAATACATTCATTTATAATCATATAAAAATATGAATATTTTTTATGTAATCCTCATAGACAAAAAATAGCTGGTTATGTTTCAATAGAGTCTAGTTGATATTTGTTTAAGGTTTAATCCTGCTTCACTCAATTTCAAGATTCTTCTAACAATCAACAAAAAATCTCAAAATGGAAACACTTTGAGAAGCTATCATCGTTGATTTTTACTTGATTTAATCTTTCGTAAGAAACATATTGTGAGTAATCAGGAAACAAATTCCATGAATCATAAATTGATTGCATTTACTACTCTCACAACAGCAATCACTTTTGCTGGCATTGTACATCAACCAGATGTACTATCCATAGCACAAGCAACTCCAGTAAACCAAACATTTGCTCGAAGAAATAGATCAGTTGCTATTCCTATTGGCAGAAGTCAAAATGAGGGTAGAAGTCTTAGCATAAGTTCTAAATCTTCAGTCTTTTTTCAATGTGCAGATGATGGTGGTGATTATGGAGCATACGATGTCATACATAATAAAAAAGTTATAGACACAGTATCTCTAAACCGAGGAAGCAGAGGTAAATCCTGGAAGTTTCCTAGAGGCAGACACAAAATTTATGTTAATCTCAGCTATAGCGACAAAGTAATAGATCATTTGACAATTATTTCACAATAAATATCCATAAATATCCATTAGACATCTGGGGAAATAAAATATGCGTTTCCCATAACCCTTGTAGAGACGTTACATGTAACGTCTCTATAGTCTATACCAACATATGTCTATTGAGGATATAGTCCAAAACTAAGGTCGAGAAATATCGCCATACATAATGTAATTTATTGCTTCTATCTACAAGTCCCTTATGGTATTGACTTAGTGTAGCGCCTGTTGAATAAACCTAACAAAAATGCTATCTATGGGATACCCTATGGTCTAGTTTTGGCGAGTATCCTGTATAGATAGCCACTCTCTTGCACCACTGTATTTGTATCATGATTTTTGTGGGTATGAGAGCCAGTTTGGCAGTTGTTCAGTTTTTTTCAATATCAAGGGTGAAAGACTTTGTTAGCAGCGTTACTTTATGGTCAGGAAGATTTACGTTTAGAAGAAGTGGCTGACCCAACTCCAGGAATCGGAGAAGTGGTGATTCAAGTGGAGGTGGCTACTACTTGCGGTACAGATTTAAAGGTGTGGCGGCGTGGTGGTCATGCGAAGATGTTGAAACCACCAACCCTATTTGGTCATGAAGCTGCGGGAAGAGTTGTGGCTTTAGGTGCGGGTGTGAGTAATTGGCGAGTGGGCGATCGCATTGTGGCAAATAATTCCGCACCCTGTATGGATTGTTTCTTTTGCCATCGGCAAGAATATTCCCTTTGTCCCAACTTAACTTGGAATAATGGCACTTTTGCTGAATATCTGAAAATTCCTGCACCGATAGTACAGCATAATATGTTGCCAATTCCCGATGAATTGCCCAGTGCTTTGGCTGCAATGACCGAACCTTTAGCTTGTGTCTTGCATGGAATTGCCCGTTCCCAGGTCAACCCCCAAGACAGGGTGGTGGTTTTGGGTGATGGGGCGATCGGTTTGATGTTTGTGGCAGTGTTAGCTGCCCAAGGAGATAAAGAGGTATTTTTGTGGGGAGGAAGTGACCAAAGGCTAGAAATTGGGCAAAAATTTGGTGCAACCCAGACTTTTAATTATCATCGGATGACGGATATTCCTGGGGTAGTGAAAGAATTAACTGCTGGTATGGGTGCAGATGTGGTGATAGAAGCAACTGGTGTGCCTTCTGTTTGGGAAACAGCGATCGCTTGTGCCCGTCCTGGTGCAACTGTGAATTTATTTGGTGGTTGTCCACGGGATACAACTATTACTGTGAATACAGAACAGCTACATTACAGTGAATTAACTCTCAAAGGTGTATTTCACAACACACCAGAATATGTGCGGGCGGCCTTGTCTCTAATTGCCAGTCGGACAATTCCCTTTGAGTTGCTAATTACCCAGCAGCGACCACTCCAGGATTTAGAACAGGTATTTGCAGACATGAAAGCACGTCAAGTCATCAAAGTAGCGATGATATAGCAGGTGACAGGTGACAGGTGACAGAGAGAAGAAGACAGAAGTTGCAGAAGTTGCAGGAGTTACAGAATAATTAATGCTATTGCTGCTGAATTATTGCATTTTTAAACTCCTGTTCGCGCAGCGTGCCGTAGGCATACTCCTGGCTTCTGAACTTCTGTAACTTCTGAACTTCTGTAACTTCTGAACTTCTGAACTTCTGTAACTCCTGTAACTTCCAAACTCCTAAATTAAATCCGCACGAGGTTTAAAAGTTTCAATTTCCCGCAACTTTTCATACAGTTGTCGTTCTTCATCTGTGAGAGTTTTGGGTGTGACAATTTGAATTTCTACTAATTGATCACCACGTTTCCCACCTTCTGCGGGGTAGCCTTTATTAGCAAGGCGAAATCTTTGTCCAGACCTGACACCAGGAGGAATTGTCATTTTTACTGGCCCGTCAAGGGTGGGGGCTTCTACCTGTCCACCAAGGGTGGCTTCGCTGGGTGTAACGGGAACTTGACAGAAGATGTTAGAACCTTCTAATTTAAATAACGGATGCGGTTCAACGGTAATTTTTAAGTATAAATCACCACCACCAATGCCTTGATTGCGTAGGCGAATGGTTTGCCCAGAAAACATAGCAGGGGGCATTGTTACTTCTAGCGATCGCCCATCTTCTAAGCGTATTCTTTCGTTACCACCTTGATAAGCTTTTTCTAAAGGTAAGCTTAATCTAGCTTCAATATCCCGACGAGTAGGGCGGGGTGGATTATTAACTGTATAAGCAACTTTAGTGCGGGGACTGCGAAATGGGTCACTGTTAGTGCTACCTGTATTGCTGCGGTTAGGTTGACCACTATTGACACCAATCACTTGATTAATAAAACTCTCAAAGTCAGGAAACTCGCTAGGGTCTACATCTGGAGTGCTGCGACCATTGGTGCGAGTTTCACCCCAAGTTTTTGATTTGGGGGTTTGCTTACCACCTGTAAAACCTTTTTGTTTCCAATAGCGGCTAAATTGGTCGTACTGCGATCGCTTGGTGGGATCAGAGAGAATTTCGTAAGCTTCGCTAATGGTCTTAAATTTTTCTTCTGCTTCTTTATTGCCAGGATTTAAGTCAGGGTGATACTGTCTAGCTAACCGCCGATAAACCTTTTTAATTTCTTCACTAGAAGTGTCTTTAGAGACTCCTAAAATTTCGTAGTAATCGCGAAAATTCTGCAAATTTTGCATAGTCGGTTATTTAAATTTTTTAGATATAAATGTTTAGAGATGAGGAGGAGTATGGCTGGAACCATACTGTGCTATCAGAAGTGCCTCACAAACCGTATGAGTGTATTAGTTCTACAACAACAGGGTTTGCAGTTACTAAATGAACGTCACAAAGCAGGAATTATTCTGCAACTTCTGTAACTCCTGCAACTTCTGTAACTCCTTCTTAATTACAACCAATCATCGTCATCGTCCCAGTTATCCTGATAGCTGGGTCGGTTTTTGCGGCTGGGACGGCTATCGTAGGGGGAAGAACGACTATCTCTGCCATAGTCGCGATTATAGTCGCGATCGCGTCCGTAGTCTCGATTATAGGAATCCCGTTCCCTATAGTTGTCTCTATAAGAGTCCTGGTCTTTGTCTTTATCTCCGGTAAATATTTCGCGAATTGCACCAAACAAGTCTTCGTCTTCGTCTTCAGCATAATACTGACGGACTTCTCGATTTAGTTCATATAAAGCATCTTGCAGGTCAGCATAGGCTTGGTCTATCCCGCGATCGTCATTAGCCTGTAAACTTTCCTTCAGTTCCCGACAGATATTATCAATGCGTTGACGACGATTACGGGCAAATTGCATTCCCATTTCTAATGCTACTTCCCGCAGTTGCCGTTCTGCTTGTAAAATCAATGCCTCAGAACGAGTACGTTTTTCGATCCGTTCTTTCCTTTCCCTGTCTACATCCGCAAATTTCTGAGCATCTTGAATCATGCGGTTAATTTCCGATTCACTCAAGGTAGAAGCACCTTGAATTGTGATACTCTGCTCCCTACCAGTGGTGCGGTCAAGGGCTGTTACCTGTAATATCCCGTTGGCATCGATATCAAAAGCTACCTGAATTTGCGGAATACCTCTAGGTGCAGGAGGGATGCCATAAAGCTTGAATCGTCCGAGGGACTTGTTATCACCGGCCATTTCCCTCTCACCTTGAACGATGTGAATTTCTACACTATTTTGGTTATTTTCTGATGTAGAAAAGATATCTGATCGTCTAACTGGGATAGTGGTGTTGCGGGGAATAAGTTTTTTCATCACACCACCAATGGTTTCTAAGCCCAAAGACAGGGGTGTAACATCTAACAACAGAATATCCTTCGTTTCTCCAGAGAGAATGCTAGCTTGAATCGCTGCACCCACTGCTACCACTTCATCAGGATTGACATTTTCACTAGGTTCAATGCCAATTAAATCGCGTACTAGCTGTTTTACCATCGGCATTCTTGTGGAACCGCCTACTAGTACCACTTCTTCAATATCTACTGGGGACAGTCCGGCATCTTTTAGTGCTCGTTTGACTGGTGTTCTAATCCGGGAGAGTAAATCTGTACACAAACCCTCAAATTGGGAACGGGTGAGGCGGGTTTCCAGGTGTTTTGGCCCATCCTCGGTGGCGGTAATGAAGGGTAAATTAATATCGGTAACACTAACCGCAGACAATTCAATCTTGGCTTTTTCCGCCGCTTCCATTAACCTTTGTAATGCCTGGCGATCGCGTCTTAAGTCTACCTGTTCTGCTTCTAGAAACTGTTCTGCCAACCAATCAACGATTTTTTTATCAAAATCATTCCCACCCAGCTGAGTATCTCCACTGGTGGACTTCACCTCAAATACACCATCACCAACTTCCAGCACCGACACATCAAAGGTACCACCACCCAAGTCAAACACCAAAATTGTTTCTGTGTCACCCCGATCTAAACCATAGGCCAAAGACGCGGCTGTTGGTTCATTGAGAATTCGCAGCACCTCTAAACCAGCAATTCTCCCAGCATCACGGGTAGCTTGACGTTGAGAATCATTAAAATAAGCAGGAACAGTAATTACAGCCCCCGTTACTGGTTCTCCCAAATAGCGGCTAGCATCGTCAGCCAATTTCTTGAGTACCATTGCCGAAATCTCTTCTGGGGCAAAATCCTTACTCAAGCGGGGACAAGCAATTTTAATATTACCAACATCATCCTTACGAATCGTATAGGGGACACGTTTAGATTCAGGATTGAGTTCTGCATACTTGCGCCCAATAAAGCGTTTTACTGCAAAAAAGGTATTTTGAGGATTCAGGACTGTTTGCCGTCTTGCCATTTGCCCAACAACCCGTTCACCCTCCTTACTAAAACCTACAACGGAGGGGGTTGTTCGCATTCCTTCTGCATTGGCAATCACCACCGGCTTGCCACCCTCCATTACGGCGACTACTGAGTTGGTTGTACCCAAGTCGATGCCGACTACCTTGCCCATGCGTTACTCTTCTCCTAAGCGTGTCTTTTACATTGATTATGATTTAGACAGAACTATCTCTAGCTTGGTGCTAAATGATGAAAACCGCCCAAAGGTATAATAATCACCGTGAATTTAATAATTAGAGAAATTTTAGCTTAAGGTGTTACTTGCCAAACTAGGATAGCATTTGAACAGATAGAACAGTGAACAGATGCAGGAGAGCAGAGAAAAATCATCTGCCCATTGCCCATTCTCAAACCCTGCTCATCAATATATTAATTACCAATCCCTAATTTGAGTTTAAAAGAAGGGTTACTATTTCATCTACAACAGATAGCACGAGAACGCGATCCCTATTTGGCAGCAGGGGGATGCTTTTTGGTCTCACAATACATTTGCCAACAATTTCCTCTCTAGGGAAGTGTGGAAATCCACACCTTTCAAGTCGGGAAACAAAGCGGTGGTAACATCATTGTAAAGTTAACTGGACAGGTAAAAAACAAAAAGCAAATTTACCTACTATTTTCATTACTGCTCATAATGATGGTGTGCATAACGCCACAGGTAACAGGTGACAGGTAACAGTTTTAAAAGCCTTTGGATGTCTAGATTTCAGTTGTAGTTAATGTCCTAATTACCTTGTATACAGGTATATAATTGAGTTATTTCCGGTCTTCTATGACCTACCGTCACTGTGTTCACCTTTGTCACTGTCAACAATCTCTTCACTACCTCCCTAGCAAGGGAGAAAAGCCCATTCAACTGCTCCAAAACCCCAATGTATCAGTCCTTTACCCCGAGCGATCGCAGATTTTGGCATTAGAAACCTCTAATATACGTCACTGTAGGTATTCAAATGTCACATCATCGAGTAGATATGCAAATTCATACACCAGACTGGGTTAAACACGCGGTTTTCTACCAAATTTTTCCTGACAGGTTTGCCAGAAGTAAACAGCCACACCAAGGTTTATTACATCAAGCAACTTGGGAAGATTGGGATGCGATGCCCACTCTGCAAGGTTATAAAGGAGGGGATTTATGGGGTATTTTAGAAAATTTAGACTATATTCAAAGTTTGGGCATTAACGCCATTTACTTTACTCCCATTTTTCAATCCGCTAGTAATCACCGCTATCACACCCATGATTATTATCAAGTAGATCCCATGTTGGGAGGTAATGAAGCATTTAAAGAACTGCTAGATGCAGCACATCAAAGGAATATTAAGGTTGTTTTAGATGGAGTTTTTAATCATGCAAGTCGGGGCTTTTTCTTTTTCCATGACATATTAGAAAATGGACTCCATTCACCTTGGGTAAATTGGTTCAAAATAGAAGGTTGGCCACTAGCACCCTATACAGGAGAATTACCTGCAAACTATGTAGGATGGGCAGGAAATCGAGCTTTACCTGTATTTAATCATGATAACCTAGCGGTAAAAGAGTATATTATGGAAATCGCCGAATATTGGATTAAATTCGGCATTGATGGTTGGCGTTTAGATGTACCATTTGAAATTAAAACTCCCGGTTTTTGGCAAGAATTTCGTCACCGAGTAAAAGCAATTAATCCTGATGCTTATATTGTGGGGGAAGTTTGGAGAGATTCTCGTCAATGGTTGGATGGGACACAATTTGATGGGGTGATGAATTATTTGTTTACTGGGCCGACTATTGCCTTTACCGCAGGCGATCGCGTAGTCTTAGAACAAGTCCGTAACCGTGACTATAAAACCCATCCACCCTTATTTGCAGCTGAATACGCTGCTAAAATCCAAGAACTTTTAGCAATGTATCCTTGGGAAATTCAGCTAACTCAACTTAATCTACTTGCTAGTCACGATACTGCTAGGTTAATCACCATTGCTGGTGGTGATATTGGCAGTGTCAAATTAGCAACTTTACTGTTATTAACATTTCCCGGTGCGCCTAGCATCTATTATGGTGATGAAGTGGGTTTAGCTGGTGGTTTAGACCCCGATTGTCGTAGAGGTTTTCCCTTAGAAACTGACTGGAATCAAGATATTCTCCATACACATACTCACCTTATTTCTCTGCGTCACCAATACCCAGCTTTGCGTGTAGGTGATTATCAAGTTCTTTATGCACAGGGTTCACTATATGTGTTTGCGCGAACTTGGGAAATGGAGGAATTAATTATTGCTGTGAATGTGGGGACAGCATCTGCAATTGGTGATGTCGATTGTACCAATTTACAAAATCAACCTCATCGAGTTTTATTTGGTCAGGGACAAGTTGACTGGAATGGAGAAATTTTGAGGTTAACTGTTCCAGCACGCACTGGTTGTATTTTGGCTTAAATATCGAAATGTCTGTGAAAACGATGGTCGATTTTATTGGTTTTACGTTGATTACAAGTTAAGCAGAGAGTTTGTAAATTACTAATATCGTTTTTTCCACCACGAGACAAAGGAATAATATGGTCAATACTGAGGTCAGTTTCCTGAGAAGTTTTACCGCAGCTTTGACATTGATATTTATCTCTTTGAAAAACGTAGGTTCTGACTTCTTGAGGTATGGGGATACGAGGTGTTTTATTCATGATTTAGAACGCAGAAATGCAGAGGGAAGAATACGCAGATTATGATGTGGTTTCATTAATTATACGTCTGAGGTCATCCAGTGGTGATTCTGATGGCTCATTTTCCGGTTTATCAAGTTCAAATTCTATAGAAACTTTGATTCTGAATTTTCCTTTTTGCCAACCGCTAGAGTTGATTTTGAGTATCTGACATGGTACATCTTCTCTCCAGTTAGCATGGCACCATGTTGGTCTCTTTGGGTTTTCTGATTTAACAAGATATTTTACTTCTATTCCCTTATTTTTAAGTTTTTCATTTATTAAACCAGGTAACCACTCACCAATAGCCGTAATTACTTCTTGTTTAAACCTTCCCAATCTACATAAAAAAGAATCACCCAAATCTAGAACATCATCATCATTACAATACTCTAACTCATCGCTGCATTCTATCTTCATATACCTATTACCTCTGTACTTTTTATAGTAATTTTTTATCTTTACTAGGATATGGCTTCATTTTTATTAAACGATTTAATCTATAATATGAATTTGATGATAATTTAGCAGTCAAGGATATAAACAAGATGACTGTGCTCGAAAAAACCAAAAAATATTATAAATGGTGTTGGGATGTATCCCTGGGTGGTGAATTTGATGCTTGGGGAACTAGCACCTATTTTATAGAAATTGGCATTGACTTATATCCAATTAGACAAATAGAACTGTATGAAAATGGTAATGTTTTATTCTACGATCATACCCACCTCACTGATCGTTATGGAATGCTATGTGATCAAAAGCTAGATATTTCAAATCTGAATGAGTTTGAAATTTCTCCAGAAGAATTTGAACGAGTGTGGCAAAGCAACACACCTATTAATCGCGATGATTATACTGCTTAATTAGGGTATAGCTGCTGAGACTGAAATTCACTCAGGATTAGTCCAAGCACGTTCAACTGTCCAATGGCGATCGCTTGATTGGTAAATATGTACTCCTTGTAACCCTACTTGAGTCACTAAATCAGTGACCTCTTCTACCGTCAACGCAGCACATAGAGAATCCCGAACTAATTTTTTCTGGTCTTGGTCGAAATCTTCACACATACTTGCAACCAGCAGATTGAGACTTTCCTCATTAGCAGGACGGAATAAGTCTCGAATCAAAATTGCACCATGTGGTTTCAGGACGCGCTTCAACTCTTGAAAAAACACCAATGGGTGAGGTAGGTGGTGGACTAGACTATTGGAAATCACCATATCAAATTGCTGGTCTTTGTAGGGAAGGCATTTTGCATCCACAAATTCCAATTTAATCTGCTGTTGTAAATTGTGTGTCTGTATATGTTTTCCAGCTATTTGCAGCATATTCTGTGCCAAATCAATTGCGACTATTTGCCATTTTTGACGCATTTGACAGATTAAAATAGGAATACGCGCCGTACCAGTACCAGCATCTAAAACTAAAGCTTGTTGAGGAGGCCCAAGGGTAATAGTCTGTTGAGCAAAGGCCATATTTACCTCGGAAAAATCCATTGCATCATAAGCAGTAGCTTCTTCCCAGCTATCCATGACTTCTGGTTCTAGATGCCTTAACATAGATTCTCTCCCTTCCTACTTATTAGTTAATGTATATTTATGAATCCCACATCATGAATGATAATGAGAATAAAATTTAAAGTTATGTGAATCTTCTGGGAATAATTGTAACTGATGAAGCAATGTAAACGGGAATGGGTTAATGTCTCAACATGACAAAAATCATACTACTAACAAGGAAACATTTCCTTTGCCAGAATCGCCAAGTTCTGTAGGTTCAATCCAATCTGATACTCTCAATCACGAATTTAGGTCAGAATACAGGGTAGATTCATCATCTACAAAATCCCATTATCAGCAGATGTCTAGCGCCTTACAATTGATGCAGCAAGGAATTAAACAGCAAAAAGCTGGAGAATTTCACTCTGCTATGGAGTATTTGCAAGAATCTCTGAATATTTTACAAGCAATTGACGATATTCAGAAACAAGCTCAGGTATTATTAGCTTTGGCACTTGTTTCCTACAACATAGCTGACTATGCCGGTACAATCTCCTATTCTCAACAATGCCTGTCTCTAACCCAGAATAAGCCAGATTCAATGATTAGAATGCAAGCATTCTCTCACTTGGGTAATGCTTATCGTCATTTAAATGAATATGAGCAAGCAATTAAATTTTTAGAACAAAGTTTACAAATTACCAAAAAATCCAGAGATCAACAAAGTCAAGTAGCTGCACTGAACAATCTGGGCTTAGTCTATAAGGCTATGGGAAACTTTGCTAAAGCCATCGACTATCAGCAGCAAAGCTTACAAATTTTACAAGAACTACAGGACAATTGGGGACAAGAACAGGTACTCAAAAATTTAGGTAATGCCTTTTATGCGTTGGAAGATTATCCAACAGCGATCGCTTACTATGAACAATGTGTCAAAATCGCCCTATCCTTGAAAAATCATCGTAGTGCTTGTCAGGTACTGAAAAATCTTGGTAATGCTTGCTATGCCTTAGGCAATTTTACAGAAGCGATCACTCACTATGAAGAACGTTTGCAGTTAGCCAGACTCCTGCAAGACAAACGCAGCGAAGAGCAATGTTTGAGTAGTTTAGGGATTACCTGTGAAGCCATTAGCAACTATCGTCAAGCGATCGCTTACTATGAACAAAGGCTACTTCTAGCCAGAAGCATCAAAGACCGTCGTTGTGAAGAACAATCTTTAGCTAGTTTACGAGTTGCTTGTTACGCTATTGGCGATTATGCCAAAGCTATGGAATATGAGTAGACAACATCACTCATGGAACCAATCTACTGCTAGATCATAATTCTCTACCGTTACTTGCTAGAATAAAAATCCCATTCCTAATAGTCATTAATAAAATTTCCTGAATCAATTCCTATAGGTAATCTACCAGCACCATCCTAGTTTCATGAGCAGCGAAACCCAACTTAGTCTCTTTGATAACACCAGCTTTAATCAACAAGAGTTAATTCCCAGCAACGCCAATATTTCTATTTCTACGGGGACTTACTCTACCATGACAGACTTGGCAAACCATTGTCATCAATGTCAACGCTGCGAACTAGGGAAAACCCGCACCAATGCTGTAGTAGGTCGTGGTCATCTCCAAGCCAAAATTATGGTAATTGGGGAAGCACCAGGACAGCATGAAGATGAAACGGGTTTACCATTTGTTGGTAGATCAGGACAGTTATTAGAAAAAATACTCGCATCGGTCAACTTGAGCACTGATAACGATGTGTATATTTGTAATATCAACAAATGCCGTCCTCCAGAAAATCGAGTGCCCACCCCTGATGAAATGGCAGCTTGTAAACCCTATCTACTAGAACAAATTCGTTTAGTTGACCCCAAAATCATCTTATTAACAGGTGCAACAGCCGTAAAAGGAATTACTGGTGATAAGCGAGGTATCACCAAAATTCGTGGTCAATGGATAGACTGGGAAGGACGTTTGTGTATGCCCATTTTCCATCCTTCCTACCTATTGCGAAATCCTTCTAAAGAGAAAGGTTCACCAAAATGGTTGATGTGGCAAGATATCCAGACAGTCAAAGCCAAATATGATGAAATCTGCCGTCAATCATAGGAAATTCACCGCTAACCCATCCTCATACTCAAATCCAACCATCGAGACTGAGTAATGGGCGCGCTACTGGAAATATAATCTACACCAGTTTCTGCCACAGCGCGAATTGTCTCTAAAGTGATATTTCCTGAAGCTTCTATTTTGACTCGGCGATCGCGCTGACGGATTAAATTTACCGCTTCCCGCATCATCTCCACAGACATATTATCTAGCATAATTATGTCAGCTTGATGTACCAGCGCCTCTTCCACCTGTGCCAAGTTTTCCGTCTCCACCTCAATTGTCAATGGATAGGGAATTTGCAATCGCACAAGGTTGATGGCATTACTAATACCCCCAGCTGCACTAATGTGGTTATCTTTAATCATCACCGCATCATCTAAACCCATTCGGTGATTAATTGCCCCACCCAGTGCAGTTGCATACTTTTCCAACAATCGCAAACCAGGTGTAGTCTTGCGGGTATCAACGAATTTAGCAGGTAAATCTGCAATTTGTTCCACATACTTATTTGTCAAAGTCGCAATTCCACTCAACCGCATAGCCAAATTTAGCGATACCCTTTCCCCCATCAATAGTGCATCCAATGCACCCTCAATTTCTGCTACCACCTGTCCTGGTTCACACCATCCACCTTCAGATGTCACACTCACAAACTTCACTTCTGAATTTAAAAGCTGAAACACCCTCGCTGCAATGGGTAAACCAGCAATTATCCCTGGTGCTTTAGCAATCCATTTGGCCTTTCCGGGAGTTGAATTTTGAGATACAAGAGATTGAGTAGTGCGATCGCCTCTACCAATATCCTCTAACAACCAACTTTGCAACAACTGATCCAAAACTATAAATGGTGGTAGTACAGCCACTGAATTTTTCATTTAAATTCTCGCCTCTGGAATTGACTGCAAATTCTCCTATGTCTACTCCACCCTATCAACAATTGTTTCACGTCCTGCAAGCGATCGCCAACAGTGGCAATTTCCTGATCACAGAAATTCCAGCATCAGAAATCAACAAACTCAACCATATCTTTCATCCCGTCACATTACCTGCTGGTGAATTCTTCATCAAAGCCGGAGAAGTGCCAAAAACCATAGGCTTTGTCATTTCAGGACTATTACGCCTCTATTATCTAGACAATTCTGGAACAGAGTTCACTAAATCCTTTTGTCTAGAAAATGAATTTATCGGTGCCTACAGCGCCTTACTATCAAATCAGCCTTCCCGTCTCTTCATCGAAACCCTCGAAGATACCAATTTACTAGTAGCAGATTATCAAGAGTACCAAAAATTAGCCACCGCCCATCACTGTTGGCAAATTATCAACTGCAAACTCAGTCAAAACCTATTTATTAAAAAAGAAAAACGTGAAAGTGAACTACTCCTCGACGATGCTACAACAAGATATCTCAACTTCCTCAGCGAATACCCGCAACTAAAAACCAGAGTCAAGCAATATCATATTGCCTCCTATCTTGGTATCACTCCCGTTTCCCTTAGCCGCATCCGTGCCACACTCCACCCAAATTAACCTATGTTAATGCCTTCTTGCTTGTCACCCATAAAAATAAATTGCCAGTAGTGACAAACAAAAAACATTATGCAACTTCACGGTAACACTGTCCTGATTACAGGAGGGGCTTCTGGTATCGGACTAGCACTAGCCAGAAAATTTCTCCGCACCCACAACCAAGTCATAATCGTCAGTAGAAATCAGCAAAAATTGAACAACATCAAAGCCGCACTACCCGATATCACCGCTGAACAGGCTGACATTACCCAAATCGAGACGCTTAAACACATCAGCCAAAAGTATTGCCAAATCAACATCCTGATTAATAATGCGGGCATCCAATACAACTATGATTTCACCGATCCTCAAGTCACCCCAGATTTGATTGATGAAGAATTACGCACAAACTTGATTGCACCCTTGCAACTTACCCTACTGATGATTCCCCACCTACTCGCAAAAAAATCGGCAGCTATTATCAATGTCACCTCTGGACTAGCTTTAGTACCAAAGCAAAGCGCACCCATCTACTGTAGTAGCAAAGCAGGCTTGCATATAGCCTCCAAAGCCATACGCTGGCAGTTAGAAACCACACCCATCAAAGTTTTTGAAATTATTGCCCCTCTAGTTGACACACCCATGACCCAAGGAAGGGGAAAAGGCAAGATTCAACCCGACACTTTAGTAGAGGAATTTTGGCGCTACTTCAGCCGTGATCACCAGGAAATGCTGATCGGTAAATCCAAACTGCTTGATATACTACACAGATTTTTGCCCCAACTCGCAGAAAAAATTATTCGTCCAGGCTTATAAATCTATCTGGATTCATATCCATCCCTGAATCTTATCCTACAAAACCCTTGAACCATAAGGATTTGGAAGAATTAGAAAAAAAACCAGAAAAAAGAGTTGACATAGGAAAGGAGGTTCGCTATATTAATTAAGTGCCTGAGAGCGAAGCGAAAAGAAGCGACGCTGGAAGCGCACCGAACCTTG
>NZ_JACJTT010000058.1 GCF_014698825.1 Richelia sinica FACHB-800 | reverse complement strand
AATGAATTTATAATCACTATCAAATAGATATACTTTAATGTTTCGCCCAAAATCTAACATATTTTGGGCTGTTTTTATCGCATTTTTCTTAACATTCAACACTTCTGGGTTTTGGTATGCTTCCAGCCAATTAGTTAAGTTATCAAGAACATGATTTAGTGCTTTAGCTGTGGCTTGGTGTTGGTGAATATCATAGTCAAATTTGATATTTTTGGTTTTACCTTGAGACTGGACAAACCAGTAGGTCATAGAAATATCTTCTGGTTGGTATTCGCTTGTTTCCACCAAAACATATAAATAAAGACGGGTTTGCCAATTTTGGGCTAATTTATTTTTATTTGGTGGTTGAGGATAGGTTTTCCAATCCAGAATTTGTGCTCGTTCATCGTCTGCTATTAATAAGTCATAAATGACAGTCAGTAAATAATTTTTTATTTGCAAAGTCCGATAATGTTCGCTTTCACGAAAACTAGTGTCATCCTTAGCAGGTATTAAAATTTCTGGAGCCGCATTAGCAAATGCTGACATCCAACTTTGCAGTTGGGGGTCTGCTTGTAAAAAATTTTCAATTGGTAAACCCATTTCTCTTTGCTGCATGAGCAAGTGAAAGCGACTCCCTAATGATTGATGGTCTTCATGTTGGGGATCTGGGGGTGGGGTAAGTTGTTCTAAATATGTATGTTGAAATTTTCGAGGACAAGCTGCAAGAAGGTTGAGTTGTCCCTGAGATAGACGAAGTAATTGATTAGAAGTAGGTAACATTCTTCTATTGTAGAAGTTGCCTGAGGTGCATTGTCTAATCCTTGTCCTATGTATCTGGATCTTGGCAGATTTTTCTAGATATTATTTCTATTTAACGCATAAATAAACTTTTGCTGATGTGAGAAAATTGACACACTATTTTCCGAGTGCCTTGGTTATCTTAAAATGGGTATTATACCTGTTGAAAAATTAAATATATATGTTCGATAAATCCTTTAAGCATTTTCCCTACAAGGTTTCGAGATGCTTTTTTAGCTTGTTGAATTAAAGGTATATCAGTTTCACTCTCAATCTTATCGTGAAAAATTATCTATAATGCACACGCTGATTAAGTATAGGTTGTTGCCATATATCGATGAATATTACGCATAAAAATTTTTTCTTTAATTTTGTTCAGGAATTGAACTGGTTTTGCGTCTACTAAATGAATGGAAAAAATAATATCTAACTAGAAATGAATTTATATCCGTTTAAAAATTTATATATTTTCTATTCTTCATTAGCTCAAGTTGTCAAAATCGCAATTGCTAGGGAGATGAATTTATAAATGTAATCGATGTTATCGATTACAGGTTGAGACCTAACCAGAACCAAATACCACTGTTTTTACCAATTCCTGCTCACCTAATTCATCTCCCCAATCCCTTGAGGTTTTTTTATGATGACATGTGAAATATTCATGAATGAGTTTCTAGTATGGCAATCATCACCAAAAATGTATTGGTGTACATACCGAAAAGCATCTGGTCATTATTATACCTACAGAACCGAAATCATCATAGGCATTTCCACAACTGCTGTGCGGAGTATGGCTGAGTTGCTTTTACAGCCTGGAGAAATGATTAGTAACTTGCGGGTCTTTTATCCACCTCAGATGATGAACCAGGATGTAGTGGAATCTTTAGCACCTAGTTACAACTAGTTACCGTATTTTGAACAACAATTATCCCTTACTAACTGCCTAACTACACACTCAGGGGATATGGATTTAAACATTCACCCGAAAAAGATTGATAAATAAAGGTTTCGGGGATGGGAAAGGTTTTTAAAGTTTACACCGTGCAGTACTAGACTTCGGTACTTGCATAAATAAAGGTAAAAGGACGACTTCATCCTTTTACCTTTTTCTTTACCTGATGCTTATTTAATGTTAGCCCGTGCATCCCTCACTGCGGCAACAAAAAATAATCCGGTGAGAGGAATACTCAAAGCTAAGATAATGGCTGTGGTTTGTACACCTAAATCTGGTTGTCCAGAACTGAGTTCAAAGACAGAACCCACCGCAGCGATCGCTGCAACACAAGAACTGGCTAAAAAAAATCCGCTTTTTGGAGTTAAATACACTACTCAATCACCCTATGCTACTGGTTTAACGGCTTGGTATGAGAAGCCATTCTTAGATAACTCCTGAGCCAAAGTCAAGGAATTTTCTACTCGGTCTACGAACACCACACCGTTAAGATGATCCATTTCGTGCAAAATACAACGTCCCAGCAGGTCAGTAGCTTTTAAGGTTTTTGGTCTGCCATTTTCGTCTTTATAAGCGATTTCTACCTCTAGAGGACGCTTAACATCCATATATACGCCAGGGATGCTCAAACAACCTTCTTGAGCCATACAGGCTTCTTTGCTGACTTGTTTAATGGTGGGATTGATCAGCACTAATGGTGGACTATCAGGATTATCTGGTTCACAGTCAATAACGATCAATTGCTTATTAATACCAACTTGGGGTGCAGCTAAACCAATACCATCTTCACTGTACATTGTTTGCAGCATTTGCCGCACTAGTTGGCGTAGTTCGTCATCTATTTTTGTAATGCGCTTGGCGGGTTGACGCAACACGCGATCGCCTAAATAGTGAAGCTTCAAAGGTGGGTTTTTTAACTTTTTCTTCTCTACCGCAATGTCAGAAGGCATGATTCTTGATGGCTTGATGGTGAATAGTCTTACTAATTAGATTCTATCGTTAGTGGTTAGTTGTCAGTAGTGAGTTGTCAGTTGTAAGATGCTCTCATTTTCAATTGGCAATGGTTGATGTTTAAATACTTAACAAAACTCGACTATCTGCTCAAAGAAACCTTTTTGGGGTTACTGCGAGGGGGATGGATGAATTGGGCGGCTGTCAGTACCATGACAGTATTGTTGTTTCTATTTGGGTTGAGTTTACAAGTATCTTGGCAGGTAGAAAAGCTGCTGAATCGGTTTGGCAGTCAATTGGAATTATCAGTTTACCTAGATCCAGGGATAGAAGGGTTAACGATCCAACCTCTGGTGGAAAATCTCCCCGATGTGTCCAAAGTAACAGTCATTTCCAAAGCCGAAGCTTGGACAAAATTAGTCAAAGAATTGGGCATCATTGATATAGAAGGCGCGAACCAGCAGTTAGGGGGAAATCCATTAGTTGACGAAATCAAAGTCCAAGTCATCAATCCCCAAGTAGTACCCAATTTAGCTACCCAAATCGCCAAACTACAGGGTGTGGATGTGGTGCAATATGTAGATGAAGCAGTAAAACGTATTGCCCAGTTGCACGCAGGTCTAAACTGGATTACCTTGATAATTACCATTATCTTGACTTTAACAGCGATCGCTGTGACTACCACCACCATTCGCCTGATTGTCCTAGCCAGAAGGCGAGAAATCGAAATTATGCAGCTAGTAGGTGCAACTTCCGCCTGGATTTATCTACCATTTATTTTTCAAGGTGTTTCCTTTGGGTTATTCGGTGGTGCGATCGCTTGGTGTTTTATTGCCATCACACACCAATTCCTCAACAGTCTCCTAGCTAATCAAGCCGATTTCATCCAATTCATTAACCAAGGTTCACAACTCACCATCTCACAAACATTACTCCTTCCCCTCATCCTCTTAGGGTTTGGTGCTGTTGTAGGATTAATGGGAAGCTTATTCGCTGTTCGTCAATTTGCTAGAGGATAATATAGCAGGGGACAGGTTACAGGTGACAGGTGACAGTGCTAAAAGCCTTTTTGTGTCTAAGTTTTAGTTGTAGTTAATGTCCTAACTGTCTTGTCTACAGCTATATCATTAAAAACTAGAAATTAAAACTTAAAAATTCCAGTCAATTAAAATAGCTAATTACGCCCCCTTGCGAATCCCACCTTGCTCTAGCATCCCACAACTGACAACTAATCAACTAATCATAAATAACCAATGACCAAACAATGGCAATATTTACTTAAAAATCTTGGGGAATGGCAAGGCTCATTTACTCACTACACACCCCAAGGTCAAATGATCAAAGACATCAAAAGTGTAGTTAGTTTAGAAGGTTTAAATGACAATCAAATAGTTCGACAAACAATTCGTCAAGGTGAAAAAGAACAGGTTTTAGAATATAGTTCCCTGTCTAGAAGTGTCATGTTTTTTGATAATGGTGCATTTTCCCAAGGTTCCATCCAACTAGGTCCATTATCGGAATTTGGTGCAGAACTGGGTTTAATTCATGAAAATCGCCGTGTCAGGTTAGTACAACTATTTAATAAACAAGGACAACTAGATAACCTAACTTTAATTCGTGAAAAATTAGCAGGTACGACCCCCATAGAAACACCACCCTTACAACTCGAAGATTTATTAGGAGAATGGCATGGTGAAGCAACCACAATTTATCCAGATTGGCGACATGGTAACACTTGTCCAACCCATCTTTCTTTAAAAATCAATGAAGCTGGCAGATTAGTACAAACCCTAATTTTTGGAGAAATTACCCTCACAACAACAGCTACTATTAAAGACTCCTATCTCCTGTTCGATCAGCATCCTAATAAGCTCATTCAAGTATTATTTTTACCTAATGGGGTTTCTGCTACCTCACCTTTACAATTACAGTTAAATCAACCTCTATTTTTAGAACTGGGATGGCTCATTCAACCAAATCTCCGCCAAAGATTACTGCGTAGCTATGATAATAGAGGGACATGGTTTAGCCTTTCTTTAGTGACAGAACATCGCGTTGCATAATTACTTTCACTTTTGCGATTCTACCTCATTAAAATAAGGAACAGGTAGTTTTTAACGCCTGCTGAAGTAGAACTGTATACTCTTCATCCCCAATCCAATAAGCACCGAATCTTTCCAAATGGGGATTCATCATTTGTGCATCAAATAGGATAAATTGCCTTTGACGCAACCTTTCTACCAACTTCACCATTGCCACTTTAGAAGCTTCGGGAATGCGGTAGAACATTGATTCACCAATAAAAGCACCACCAATCAAAATCCCTAAAATTCCCCCAGCCAGTTCATCACCACGCCAAGTCTCAAAACTGTAAGCATAACCAGTCTGGTACAGTAGCCAATAGATATCTTTTAACTCCGGGGAAATCCAAGTAGTCTCACGGTTAGCACAACCATTCACTACACCCAAAAAATCACGGTTAATTGCCACCTGAAAGCGTTCTTGATTTAAGACCCGCTGTAATGACTTGGGGTAACGGAATCGTTCATCCAAAGGAATCAACGTGCGTTCCTTACTGGCATACCAACCCAAGTTATCCCACTCATCCGCCATGAGAAAATAACCTTGAGCATAACCGCGAATAATAGCAGCAACATCATATTGCATAATTTCAGTTAACAACCACAAAAAACCTAAGAGGAACGCACCTTGATACTTCCCTATCACTTTCTGCGTTCCTCTGCGATGTTCTCAGTTTTCCTCTGCGCCCAAAACAATGACAGATCCAATACCATCCATCACCTTACCACCATCTGAAAATCCCCAGCTAGAAGGCCAATGGTTACAACAGAACCTTCTCACCTGGCTAGATGCAGAATTTATTCCAGAAGCAGTCAACCAGAAGATTGCTCAACGTGCAGCCCAAATCTATATGCGACAAAGAATGGAAGGAGAAAATGACTTGGGTTCTCTGGTCATTGCCATTGTCACAGAGATGCAGTCATTTGATTTTTCCAAAAGCTTTTTTGGGGAGTTTGCGATCGCCAACGCCGTTAGCGATCTACTCTTAGAAAGGCTGGGAATTGATCGGTGTTGCGGTCAATAAATAAGTCTGGTCATTGGTCATTGGTCATTGGTCATTGGTTCACTGCTAATGACTGACTAATGACTACTGACCACTCACTACCAGCTAGACTTCACAACCCCAGGTAACAAACCTTCGTGGGCCCATTCCCGTAATACGTTCCGAGATACACCGAAATCACGGTATACACCTCTAGGACGACCGGTTAACCAGCAACGATTACGACGGCGGCTAGGTGCGCTGTTACGAGGTAATTGTTGAATTTTGCGGTGAATTTCTAGCTTGTCTAGGGGAGATTCTGTTGTTCTAAAATCTTCTAACAGTGCTTCCCGCTTGGCAGCGTACTTTTCCACTAACTTAGCGCGTTTTTTCTCGCGCTCAATCATGCTCTTTTTCGCCATAAAATCTCTAACGTACTAAAAGGCAGCGTTTTCTATTCTACAATCTTCCCCACCATTCTAGGCAAATTCTCAAGAATATGTTGAACATAGGGAACAGGGAACAGGGAACATGTGACAGGGAACATGTGACAGGTGACAGGTGACAGGTGACAGGTGACAGGTGACAGAGATTTTTGTTTTCAATCACTATAACTATGTGCCATTCATCTTGCTTGTTGCTTGGGTTCTTATTAACTGTGATGGCTGGTTCTATAGGGAATACAGACAGTAAAACAGCTACCTTTTCCCACTTCACTGGTAACTGTCACCGTTCCTCCGTGTAGGTTAATAATGCGTTTGACTAAGGCTAAACCCAGACCTGTGCCACTATATTGGCGGTTGAGACTACTATCTAGTTGAATGAACGGTTGAAATAGCTTGTTGATGTTGTTTGCATCAATTCCAATGCCAGTATCAGCGATCGCAAAGCACAAATGGGGAGAGGAAGGGGAATAAACGGTTGCATCATCTGTTTCTGTTACCCAGACTTTCAAACTAACTGCTCCCCCTGGTGATGTAAATTTGACGGCGTTATTGAGGAGATTGATTAACACTTGACGCATTCGACGCTGGTCTACATGAATAAGACCCAGGTTTTCGGCTATGTGGGTACTGATGTGAATATTTTTTTTCGATGCTATTTGGTTGATAAAAATTAGGCTTTCATCACAGAGGGTTTTGACAGAGACAGGACTCAGTTGCAATTCTAGTGTCCCTGACTCAATTTTTGATAAATCGAGAATATCGTTAATGAGTTCTAAAAGATGTTTACCACTACGTTCAATTGTGGCGATCGCTTTTCTTTGTTTTTCATTAATTTCACCAAATACTTCATCCTGCAAGCCTTCAGACATACCTAAGACAGCATTGAGAGGAGTGCGTAACTCATGACTCATGGTAGCGAGAAACTCGTCTTTTAGGCGTGTAGCACGGGCTAATTCAATATTAATTTGCAGCAATTGTTCATTACTTTGTTGGAGTTGGGCTTCCGCTTCTTTCAACTTGGTAATGTCGTAATTAATGCCAATCATCCGTAAAGCCTCGCCTTGTTGATTCCGTTGAATCAAGGCATAGGCTTTAATAAAATGGATGCTGCCATCTGGATGAATGACCCGGAATTCTGTATCGTACTCTGTTTCCCCCCGTCTGGCCCGTAAACTAAATGCTTCTGCGTGGGCCCTGTCATCAGGGTGCATTCCCTTCATCCACGCATCATAGGCCCCGCTAAAATCCGATGATTTGACCCCGTAGAGATCATACATCCCCTCGTCCCAAACCAAAGTATTAGCGACGATATCCCATTCCCAAATTCCAAATCCCCCAGAACTGAGTGCTAAGGACAGTCTTGCAGAGAGTTTATGCAGTTCTTGTTCGTTATGTTTCCGTTCGGTAATATCTGTGACTGTGCCAATGTAGCCGATTACTTGGCCTTGGGGGTCTGTTTCTGGTACAGCCTGACAATCAAACCACTTAATCTGACCATCAGTATGCAAGCATCTGGCTTCTTGGCGGTAAATCTTACCTTGTTTTAAGGCTAACTGAAATTCTGGGACGATGCGATCGCGATCTTCTGGATGTACAGCATCTAACCAACCCCAACCCAAGCCTGATTCTGTTGTTCGTCCAGTCATCTGACTCCAACGCTCATTCACGTAGACACATTGGCCTGTGGTTTCCACCCGGAAAATTCCCACCGGTGCTGACTCTGTTAAAGTAAGGTAGCGGTGTTCACTTTCCCGCAATGCTGCTTCTGCTTTTTGCCGTTCCCGAATATCAAATAAAGTGGCTCGGTTGTATAAATATGTTCCCTTGTCATCGTAGACGGCAGTGGCACTAATCATCACTGGCAAAATACTGCCATCTTTACAAATCATTTCATACTCTAAATCCTTCACCCAACCCTGCTTCAAAAATAAAGGATAGTTGTGTAAAAAGGCGGCTTGACTATCTGCTGTGAAAAAATCTAACAGGTGGTGACCAATCATTTCTGCACGAGAATATCCCAACCATTTCAGTTCAGTTTCATTCACCTGCAAAAATCTGCCTTCAGGATCTAGGGAATGATAGCCACAAGGAGCATGATTATATAAATCTTCAACTTGACGAGTATATTCTTCTAAAGCGTTTTCAGCTAGTTTGCGCTCTGTGATATCTGTTAATGTGCCTACAAAACCAATGATATTACCATCCTCATCAAGTTCTGGTAGGCATTGAACATAAAACCATCTCACGCTGCCATCTGGTAGAAGATGTCTACCTTCGTATGAAAACAGTTGTTTAATAGGAAATTCTTGCTGTTTGTTGGCTACCATTTCGGGACGGTCTTCTGGATGGACAGCATTTAACCAACCCATACCCAAAGCTGATGCCATTGGTCTGCCAGTCATCTGACTCCAGCGTTCATTGACATAGGTGCAGTTACCTCTATCATCCATACGGAAAATCGCCACAGGAGCAGCTGTTGCTAGGTTAGCATAGCGTTTTTCACTCTCCCGCAACGCCATCTCTATTTGTTTTTGGGGAGTAATATCATAGTTAATGCCAATGGTGCGGATGGGTTGGCCTTGGGCATTGCGTTGAATCAGAGCTAGGGCTTTAATGTAGTGGATGGAGCGATCGCGATGAATAATCCGAAATTCTGTATCAAAATCCTTTTCCCCATTCAAGGCTGCTTGTAAGGCGGCCTCTGCATTAGCTCTATCCTCTGGATGAAGGGCATTTACCCAGTCTTGATAGGTAGCATGAGTATGAGACTTTTCTAGATCATAAAGCTCATACATCCGCTCGTCCCAATTGGCTTCATGGATCATGTCCCAATCCCAAGTACCGATGGCTCCGGCTTTGAGCGCCAATGTTAAGCGACTGGAGAGGGCTTGTAGCTGTTCTTGATTTCGTTTGCTGTCTGTGATATCCAGTATGGCAATTAAAATATTTGGGGTCTGACCTTCGGTATTGTGAACTACCTCTACCCGCATCAAGATATGTGTAATTGTGCCATCTGCAAACAACAACCGATATTCTAATTCTTGATAGCATTCATCTAGCAAGACTTGATATTTTTGATGTAAATATTCCCGGTCTTCTGGATGTACTGTCTGAAGAAAATCTGCAAATGATAGAGGAGATAATTGAGGGTCACGCCGAAAAATTTGATAGGTTTGTTCTGACCACCATACTTCTAGGGTGTGCAAATTCATCTCTACAATACCCAGACGGGCAATTTGTTGCGTTAAAGATAGTTGTGCCGCAATTTTTTGATTTTTTTCTTCTGCTTCTTTGCGTTGGGTAATGTCAATGTGAGAACCAATCATCCGCAGTGGTTGGCCATTTTCACCCCATTCAATCACCCGACCTGAACAAATCACCCAAACAGTGGAACCATGCCGATGGCGATATCTCGCTTCAGTGTAAAAGGGAATTTCACCACGACTGTTGACATGTTGGCCAAATTTTTCTAATAGTGGTGGTAAATCCTCTGGAAATATCAAACTCTGCCAACTGGCTGGCACATTTGGTAATTCATCATCTTCATAGCCAAACATGCCCTTAAAGGTGGGGCTTAAATATTCCTCATCGTTGGCTATATCCCAATCCCAGTATCCAGCTAAAGTATTTTCCAGAATATTTTCCAAGAGGTTTAATTCTCTTTGTATATATTCCACTCGTCTGAGGTCTTCTTGCCGCTGCTTGGCTTCAGTGATATCTGACAATACACCCAACATTCGCAGTGGTTGGTTTGTGGCATCGTAAATGACCTTACCTTTAGAAGATAACCAATGAACACTACCATCAGGCCAAAACACCCTGTATTCTACATCGTAATCACTATGGTTAGTGATAGATTGATTGATAGCCTCTAGTATCTTTTTGCGGTCAGGAGGATATAAATTATTTACCCATTGGTCATAGGTAATTTTGGTTTGACTGGCATCATAACCAAGAAAAGTAATGGTATTATTGCAAACCAACAATTCATTGGTGACTAAATTCCATTCCCAATAACCAATGTGAGTTAATTGCAAAGTAAGTTTGAGTTTCTCTTCACTTGCTTGCAAGGCTGCTTCTGCTTTTTTGCGTTCTGCTAGTTCTATTTGCACTTGCTCATAGGCAGTTGATTGCTGAATCGCGATCGCTATTTGCACTCCTAGCTGATCTAACAAATCTACTTCCCAAGATTGCCAAGGACGAAAGGCAGAACATTGATGAACAACTAATAAACCCCATAACTCGTTGCTGACTATAATCGGGACAATCAAGTTGGCTTTCACTTGAAATTGTTCAAGTAGTTGTAAGTGACATTCCGTCAAGCCAGCTTCATAAATATTCGCGATCGCCCATTTTTTCCCCCGACGATAATCACCACCACCAGCACCTTGAAAATAGGTATCTTGAACTTGTATTCCTAAAACAGTTTTCCATTGGGGCAACACTGACTCCGAAACAATTGTCCCACTCATATCTGGGTGAAATTGATAAATCATCACCCTGTCTGCTTTCATCACCTGACGGACTTCTTTTGCTGTCGCTGAGAGAATTTCTGTTAACTGGAGTGACTGACGAATACGGAGAGCGATCGCACCTATAAGTTGTTGTTGTTCTCGGCTTTGTTCTAGTTGCCGTTTTAAATTTTGCTGTTCTAGGGCACAGTGAATAGTAGACTGCAACAATTGTGTAGTTAGTTGCTCTTTCACCAAATAATCCTGGGCCCCGGCTTTCATAGCACGTACAGCAATCACTTCATCTGTTACCCCAGTCAAAAAAATTACTATCGTTTCTTGATTGTGCAGTTTTTGACGCAATTGCAATAAAAACTCTAATCCATCCCGATCCGGCAACCAGAAATCCAGCAAAATTACATCTGGAACTCCTTGTTCACACCATTCTATTGCTGTTTTTGCCGTCTCACATTCCCAAATTTGATAGCTGTAAAGGCTGTCCTGCTGTAAAAAACGATAACATGCCTCCCGATCTTCGGCACAATCATCAACCAGCAGGATTGTTAACGGGGAGGGATAAATCATACATATATGGGGACGCGATCGCGTTTCAAATTAACTATTAGCTTCTCATCTGTCCAGATCAATTCCAGCCACTTTTGACTTTAGATCAATAAGTTGAGATGAGATCACATATCAAGTTGAAAACATCTAATAATTAGACATTTCCGGCGCTACTGCTTATTAATGTTATTAATCTTGGGTAACTAATAGAAATATTCTATGTTTTACCATAATAATACTTATTTTTTAGTTGTAAAACAATACGGTATATATGCGTATATAACGGATAATTGTGATCAGCCAACAACCGTAAATCAATGTAATTAAGTCAAAGTGACAGGAAAACTACTTACTGAGAACATTTGTATTAACAAATTATTTTTTTTTTAAATAGACTTAATCATATAAATTATGACTTGCTTGCAAATATTAATACCCTACCTTCTTTTTCATTCACTGAAGCAAATTACCTTTTATTCTCTGTCACCTGTATTGCTGACCAGAAATGCTAAATGGTGACATTTTTTATCATTACCCTTACCTATCATACAAAGGAGCAGGCTCAATTGATGTGGAGATATCATGCCAAAGCGGGTAATTGTCGAGGTAAATAGCTGGTTCAAACGGGATAGAATTGTTCGTAATCTAGAAATTTTTCAAGATATTATTGTTATCTCTCTTTGCCTGGGTTTATTCTGTGTAATGCTGATCAGGCTGATTGAGATGTTTGCTTCATTTTTGCAACCATTAGATGTCCGTCAAATTACATCTGATATTTTATTTATTCTCATTCTGGTGGAATTATTTCGCTTATTAGTAGATTATTTGCAAGAAAGGCGAATTTCTGTAGGTGCAGCCGTAGAGATTACCATAGTTTCCTCTTTAAGGGAAGTGATTTTACGTGGTGTCTTGGAAATTCCCCGTGATCAGATTTTTGGCATTTCCTTGTTTTTATTTATTTTGGGCATAATGCTGATTGCTGTTCCCTGGATGTCCAATTGGTTCACCAATACTCCAGTTATTCACCACGACTCGCTAGACACTGAATCAGAAAATGAAAAATAAAAAACCCCAATACTCAATATACAAGGTATAATGCTGTTACGGGCTAAATGAGTCTATGGCTATAAGACTCGCTTTATTGCTACAGCCTTTTCTTGTGTTTGTATTAGGGTTTATTTTCTTTTACGGGACTGTATTTATAAAATATCGACTGAATGTGGAAAAGTTGTGGAAAAATCCATGTCAGTGCAAATTTTTTTGTGCACAAATGGTGGAAATGGCAAAGAGAGTGGCAATAGAAAGGGTTTGCCTGGGTTGCTTGGTTAAGAACAGGTTAAATCCAGTAAGGTTATCCTAGACATTTGGTATCAATATGATTATTGTGATTCAACTGCCAACAAAAACGCACAAACTAGATTTGAGTCAGCAAATGAGGGAACATGAAAATTCTCAGGAAATCCCAGTTAACAAATTTTCATTTGTTCTAATCCTCGATTTCAATTAATTTCTGTCGGGAAGATACACCGGTTTTGATTCTGATTGCAGATTTGGGGACATTAAATTTTTCTGCTAATAGCTTGATTAACTCTTCATTGGCTTTTCCATCAACTGGTGGAGATTTTAAATGTACGATTAAACTGCCGTCTTCTTGTTCAGTAATTTTTTGTTGTTTGGAGTTGGGTTTAACTTTAACTTTTTTTTGCATCATCTACAATTTTGTGGATTTGCTGTAGCCATAACCAACCTAATATACACCCCAAGAAATAATGCCAAAAATCCCACCAGGAAAAGGTTGTACCAATTAACCATTTACCGATTAAGGTAGCACGAATGGCTGTTAATATTGGTGGTTGCCAAAGTTGTAGAAACTCTAAAATACTAGTAATGATAAAAACTAGAATGGGTATTTGCTGGACTGCTTGACGACTTCTCCAAAACCAAGAGGCAAATAAGCACCAAAATATTTCATAAAATAAGGATGACCCATAGTTGTTGAACCAAGGATGAAATGGCCCGGTGTAATATTTCCAGAAAAAACCCATCGTGATCACAATGGGGAAGGAAATTAATATTAAAATTTTGTGATTAAGAGTGGTGAGCATTATTGAATTTTGCAATTGAATTTTGCAGATGTATGGGTTTTGTTGCTCACATTGATAAGACTCCTGACTCGGAAATTTTAGCTATCAATCATCTTGCTTGATTTTGACACCTGCTTTGACTGGGTCAAAATTTTGGGGAAAATGGGTAGTGCGATCGCAATCTGCTTTTTCTAACTTCACTCCTTGCAAATTCGCTTCCCGCAGGTCTGTAGCAAACAACATTGCTCCGCGTAAGTCTGCATCTTGTAAATTCGCTTGACTCAAATCAGCATAGCTGAGGTCACATCCTCTGAGGTTAGCACCTTGGAGATTGGCTTTACTTAAATCAGCATAGCTGAGGTCAGAACCTTTGATGTCTATTCCTTGTAGGTCAGCTTCTGGAAGTTCTGCTTTAGAAAAATCCAATTTTCCCGATGCGTACTCCTTCATTAGAGCCTCTGCTATGCTCATGGGCTGTTGAAAATTTACATTAGCCATGGAACAGCCTCACATTTTTGTCTACATTTTTTAACAATTTTAATACCATTAGATGCTGTAATCTTACAACTGCTAGTCAAAAACCCGCATAGATTTTTAACATAAATTTGTTTAAAGACATTAATCATCTTAGTTTGTCATTTCCTCACAACTTCCTCAAATTGTAATTTTAAACTCTGATTATTGATAAGAAAGAAATCTGATTTATATGCTTTAGTGTTATGCTAAGGATTAAAACCTTAAATCCTAGCGGCAAAAAGTATCACAAAAAATCAAAATAACCAGCCTAGTCAAACAGTTTTGCACAATTAACAAGGTGGAAGGGTGAGAAAATAATGAATAAAGCCGCGATGGTAATTGGGTATGGTAATGAATTACGTGGCGATGATGCCATTGGACAAAGAATAGCGAATACAGTGAGTTCGTGGCATTTATCATCTGTGCAATCTCTTGCAGTTCACCAATTGACACCAGAATTGGCAGAACCGTTAGCACATACTGATTTAGCTATTTTTGTCGATGCTTGCATTGATGGTCAAGGAGAAAATGTCCAAGTGGAATTGATTTCACCCAATGGTTCGGGTGTGGTTAGCTGTCATTTGGGAGATCCACGATCGCTATTAGCCTTAACAGAATATATCTATGGTCATTGTCCCTCAGCTTGGTTAGTAACTGTTCCAGGGGCAAATTTTGAAATTAGCGATCGCTTATCATCCACAGCCCAAAATGGTATTTCCATCGCCTTAATTAAAATAGTTCACCTTCTGGATCAATGTCAAAATTTATGGGTGCATTAACTAGGTTGAGGAAATAGGTAAAAAACAGTGATATTTGCTCTAAAAAATAGCTAATTAATTCCTTTTACGAAACCGAAAATCTCAAACATCCTCAAAGGTCTGATATGGTAAATAATATCCAGCAAACCAAAAACAGCGATAGCGCGGATCGCAGTAACTTGCAGTGCGATCGCACCTACGATATTTTACAAACTGATAAATTCAACCCTCTTGATGCCATCTTTGCACCGAAAACCGTCGCTGTCATTGGTGCGAGCGAAAAACCTGGCAGTGTAGGACGGACTTTGCTGTGGAACTTAATTAGTAATCCCTTTGGTGGGACAGTGTTTCCCATTAATCCCCAACGTCACAGCGTTCTTGGCATTAAAGCCTATCCTAGTATTTTTGATGTTCCTGAAAAAATCGATTTAGCAGTAATTGCCACACCCGCACCCACTGTCCCCAAAATTATCTCTGATTGTGTGGATTTAGGTGTCAAAGGTGCAATCATTATTTCCGCAGGTTTTAAAGAAGCAGGTGCATCTGGTATTGCCTTAGAACAGGAAATTTTACAACAAGCGCGTCGGGGTAAACTGCGGATTATCGGCCCCAACTGCTTAGGTGTGATGAGTCCTTTATCTGGTTTAAATGCTACCTTCGCTAGTAAAATGGCTAACTCCGGCAACGTCGGTTTTCTCAGCCAAAGTGGGGCATTGTGTACAGCCATTCTCGATTGGAGTTTGCAGGAAAACGTTGGTTTTAGCGCCTTCGTTTCCCTTGGTTCCATGTTAGATGTGGGGTGGGGAGACTTAATTTACTACCTCGGTGATGACCCCAATACCAAAAGTATTGTAATTTATATGGAATCCATCGGCAACGCGCGATCGTTTCTCTCCGCAGCGCGGGAAGTAGCCTTAACTAAACCGATTATTGTAATTAAAGCAGGTCGCACTGAAGCCGCAGCCAAAGCCGCAGCCTCTCACACAGGTTCCTTAGCAGGTAGCGATGCTGTTTTAGACGCTGCATTCCGACGGTGTGGTGTCCTGCGGGTTAATCGCATCTCTGATTTATTTAATATGGCAGAGGTACTAGCCAAGCAACCTCGTCCTCAAGGGCCAAAACTGACGATTTTAACTAATGCTGGTGGGCCTGGGGTGTTAGCTACGGATGCCTTAATTGAAACTGGGGGAGAACTAGCACCAATGTCTGAGGAATTAACTTCCTCCCTCAACCAAATTTTACCGCCCCAATGGAGTCACAATAACCCCATTGATATTTTGGGAGATGCTGACCCCCAACGCTATACCAAAGCCTTAGAAATAGCCGCTAAAGACAAAAATAGTGATGGGTTGTTAGTGGTTCTCACTCCCCAAGCCATGACTGACCCGACCCAAATTGCAGAACAGTTGCGACCCTATGCACATCAAGCTGGTAAACCAATTTTAGCAAGTTGGATGGGTGGTGCAGATGTGGCAGCAGGAGAACAAATTCTCAACCAGCAAGGTATCCCCACCTACGCTTATCCAGACACAGCCGCGCGGGTGTTTAGTTATATGTGGCGATATAGCTATAATTTGCGGGGTATTTATGAAACTCCGGTGTTACCAACCCTTGATTGTGATGCCAATGTTCGGAACTGTGCAGTTGTAGATGATATTATTCAAGCTGCTAGGGAAGCACGAAGAACTATCCTCACAGAATTTGAATCGAAGGAGATTTTAGCAGCTTACGGTATTCCCGTGGTGGCAGGGTGTGTGGCTAAAAATGCTGATGCAGCGGTGGAATGTGCCGAAAAGATTGGCTATCCTGTGGTACTCAAGCTTTATTCCCAAACCATCACCCATAAAACTGATGTAGGAGGAGTGCAGTTAAATCTGCGAAATCAAGAAGCAGTCAGACGGGCTTATCAAATGATTGAATCTACTGTACAGGAAAAAGCTGGTGCAGAGCATTTCCTCGGTGTGACTGTGCAACCAATGGTGAAAACTAGCGGTTACGAATTGATTATTGGCAGTAGTTTAGATGCTCAATTTGGGCCAGTGTTGCTGTTTGGTGCGGGAGGTCAATTGGTAGAAGTTTTCCAAGACCGAGCGATCGCCCTTCCTCCCCTCAATACCACCTTAGCACGGCGGATGATGGAACAAACCAAGATTTACAAAGCTCTCCAAGGAGTCAGGGGACGGAATAGTATCGACATGTCTGCCCTAGAGCAATTATTGGTAGTCTTTAGTCAGTTAGTCGTTGAACAACGTTGGATTAAAGAAATTGATATTAATCCCTTGTTGGCTGTTCCTCCCACACCCAACCATCCCGGTGGTTTAATTGCCTTAGATGCGCGGGTTGTTTTACATCCACCAGAAGTAACAGCTGATCAATTACCAAAACTAGCCATTCGTCCCTATCCCAGTCAATATGTAAGCGACTGGCCAATTAAAGATGGGAAAACAGTAACTATTCGTCCCATCCGGCCTGAAGACGAACCCTTAATGGTGAAATTTCACCAAACTCTCTCCGAAGAAAGTGTCTATTTCCGCTATTTCCACATGATTAAGCTGAGTCAACGCATTACCCATGAACGACTCACCCGCATCTGTTTTATTGACTATGACCGAGAAATGGCATTAGTTGCAGAATACCAAAATCCAGACACAGGAGTCAGGGAAATCCTAGCAGTGGGGAGATTGAGTAAATTACATGGTAATGATGGAGATGCAGAATTTGCTATGCTAGTGAGCGATCGCTATCAATGCCAAGGTTTAGGTACAGAATTACTGAAAAGATTGCTGCAAATCGGTAGGGATGAAAAAATTCGTCTCCTTTGTGCTGACATCCTCATAGATAATCAGGGAATGCAGCGCGTATGTGAAAAATTAGGTTTTCAAATTACCCCAACCACAGACACTACCGTAGTGAAAGCCGAAATCGCTTTGATTACTTAGGGTTGGAAGTACAGAAGTATGCCTACGCCACGCTGCGCGAACAGGAGTTGAAAAATACAAGAATTCAGCAGCAATCGCATTAATTATTGTGTAACTCCTGCAACTTCTGTAATACCGATTTGAAAAAAGAATGCAACACATTGATTACACCCCTCCCCAACCCTCCCCGCTTGCGGGGAGGGTGCGCGACAGCGCGGGTGGGGTTATCTGTTGCAAACATTTTTTGATTTGGTATAACTTCTGTCTTCTTCTTTTTAACCTTTTTTGGCTCTTTTTTACCTCAGTCGTGCTTATCACTCCAGACATCAAATCCGGGAAATTCGCTATGATGTTGACATCAGTATCACCATAGGTAAACTTTTTGTCACCTACTGCTTTGATTATCAATATTTAACCGGATTTGATATGAATTCTCCATCTACAAAAGAAATTATTCGTCTAGAAAATATTTTCAAAATCTATGGCAATGGTGAAACAGAAATTCAGGCTTTGAATAATGTTAACTTAGTCATTGAAGAAGGTGAATACTGCGCCATTATGGGGCCTTCTGGGTCAGGAAAATCCACAGCCATGAATATTATCGGTTGTTTAGACCGTCCCACCAATGGACATTATTATTTAGATAATGTGGATGTGGCGCAAATGAATGATAACGAATTAGCCCACATTCGTAATCAAAAATTAGGATTTGTCTTTCAACAATTTCATTTATTAACTCAACTCACAGCATTAGAAAATGTAATTCTGCCGATGGTCTATGCTGGAATCAAGAGCGAAGAAAGGCGAGAACGGGCTATTGAAGCCTTAATCAAAGTCGGCTTAGAAAAACGCCTACATAATAAACCCACCCAGCTATCAGGGGGACAACAACAAAGAGTAGCGATCGCTCGTGCCATTGTCAACCGTCCCGTTGTTCTCCTCGCAGATGAACCCACTGGTGCACTTGATTCTCGCACCACCCAAGAAGTTTTAGATATTTTCGGTGAATTGAATAGTAGTGGTATTACTGTTGTCATGGTGACACATGAAACAGAAGTCGCCCGTCAAACTAAGCGCATTGTCTGGTTTCGTGACGGACAAGTGGTTAATTCCCATCTCACCCCCAATGAGTTAAATCAAGTTCTTGTCTCTTGATTGGAAAGTAGGGACGGTTTCACCCAGATCATCTTTGTTCTGCAAGGGGTGGAACGCCTACCAGAGAAAGTAGGGGCGGGTTCACCTAGATCATCATTAATCATCGAGCATATTTGTTAACCCGCCCCTACAGAAGATGGGTACTAGGCTGTTAATACCTGCTTTGCTGCGACTTCCATCAGTTTCTCGCTGCTGTCTCGTCCTTGTTTCAATTTGGCTTCTAGGGTATCGCAGAGGGACATCAGACTGTCGCACTTCTCTACAATCCGTTTTTGTTCAGCAGTTGGTGGGAGCGGAATTAGCATTTTCCTTATATCAGCAATGTTAATATGACGTGCAGCAGTACCAATTAACTTACTCTGCCATTGCTGAACAAAAGTATCTGAGACTAGAGCATATCTAAAATATTCTGGAACTATTTCATTAAAAGTTCTAAACATCATCATTCGTTGTCCCAGACATACTTCTAGCCCCTCTGGCAAAATTACGGCTAATCCTATAGTTCCCTCTCTTGAGAAAAGGATATCACCTGGTTGAGGTTTAAGTCTTCTAATCCTTTCTTGAAAAGAATCTTCTGATACAAATCTCAATTTATCAAATATAATTTCACCTTGTTTTATACAGGTTGTATCAATACAATACTTGCCTTCTTCTAAAAACTTAGGAGTGCTATGCAAACAATCAATTACATGCTGACAAAGGTAATCTATCCTTTGCCAAGACCAACTATTAGGTAAAATATATGGTAGTTCATTGTTATTAATAGAGGGATACAGCTTTAGTTTGGGAATTTTATTTTCCTTAACTAAATATTCTCTTCTATGTTTAATTTTTTCTATTACTAATAAAGCAGATTCATCATTTGGATCTTGACGCACAAGTTTACCCTGCACGGCTAACTGTAAAATCGCCTGACGCAGTTTAGGAATGGTTTCAGGAACGCTGTAGATTAAGTCAAAATTATTGCAAATACGCTGCCAGTGTTGGCGGAAATCGTCGGGATTTTGGGAGGAGAGGAGTTGAGCGATCGCACTCTCATTCATCCTCACAATACTCTCTTGCCTTTGCTGCTGCCGTTTTTCGATTTCGTCGCAGATGGAAAGCAGGCGATCGCACTTTTCTACAATACGTTTTTGTTCTTCTTTGGAAGGGAGACTGAAGGGAATAGCCTCTATACTTTTGGATGAAATATGTGGTACTCCATTACTTCTGCCAGGATCTATCGCATTTATAAAAATTGGAGACTGTAGCCACAGGAAGAAAAACTCAGGTACAATTTCATCGGTTTTAAACTCGAATTTTCCAACACGCTGTAAAAGAAGACATGGAAGATCATTCTTAGTAATTCTTGCAACTTTTAATCCAGTTGAAATAATAGGACGATCAAGGGATATAACTATATCATCTACATCTAGCTTAAATCTCTGGAATTCTTGGGCTTTTTCCTTCGATATTGTAGCTACATCGTCCCATCTTAAATTACCATGACCAATGTTTGCATTCCGCAAAAGACGAATTCCATCATTTATGAACCAAGTGCTTTTGAAAGCATAACCATTTAAGATGCTGAGATAATCAGATACTTTGTGAGTATCTAAAGCTTTTTTGAATTTATTACTACTTTGATTAGCAGAAATGTTGAATGTCGATACAAAACTTTACATCTTTAGATAGAGTAGCTCTAAAAAGCCTAAAATAGTCAACATAACATTATCTCCTCAAGCCAATGAACATAAC
>NZ_JACJTT010000057.1 GCF_014698825.1 Richelia sinica FACHB-800 | reverse complement strand
CGCAGACATAACGGGATGGCATAGGTGCGTACCTGCTTGATGTCCGTTAATTTAAATTAACGGACATCAAGCAGGTACGCACCTATGCCATCCCGTTATGTCTGCGTTAACAAGTTACGATATATCCTTACAGGTTATCATATCTGCATAACAAGTTATTTTTTCGCATAGTAACAAGTTACCATCCTTGCATAACAAGTTATCTTTTCGCGTGGTAACAAGTTAGGTTGTCCAATAACAAGTTACTATCTTTGCATAACAGGTTATCATCCTTGCCTAATAAGTTATGTTTTATCTCACCAGTTATCATTTATCGTCACAAGTTAGTATTTATCTTTACAGCATAACAAGTTAGTTTTTGTATCACAAGTTAGCAGCTATCCTTACAAGTTATTATTTTTAACTTATTTATTAACAAGTTGTAAAAATGCGATCGCATTTTCCCATCTTCACCAGTCCCCAATCATTTATTACTTTATAACTATTTAGTCATGATTTAAGACTTGCCATACTGCGTACCATAGTGGGCTACTACGCGCTTTCAGCGCGGGTTGCCTTAAATGGTTTCTCAGTACAATTTGTATAAAAACATCTCCGGTAACGAAAAAAAGCATAATACTATTTACTGTAGTTTCGTTACACTCCAACTTTTCGTTACATCACCCCAACCGCCCATTTTTAATTATTTGCGGGTTTCGTTACAGGCACGCGCTAAAGCAGAACTGACAAAAATAAACCCTACCTCATGCACTAGGTAGGGAATAGGGGATGGGAGGGAGGAGGGCGATCGCTCTAACTAGCCTCTAGCAATTGCTTATATTCTCTGGCTAATTCCTCTGGAGTCATATTTTTAAAATCGAAGTCTTCCCTAGTTTCTGGTTCGGCTGGGTTGTTTATGATGTACCCGTGTTTCTCAACGGTCGCTATAGCTTTTTGAGGATTGAGAACTAAGTCATATAGACCAAACTCTCTCTCAAGCCTTGAGTGAATGTTTATTGAACTGCTAAGAGCAGAAACAGCACGATAATTAATATCCGGCTGATTCAATTCACATAGCATCAGTTCTGATAATTTCTTCCTTATCAATCCATTACAAACACATCCCTCTAAGGACTGCTCACTGGCAAAATTTATCCAGTCTATAGGGTTTATTTCTGCATCACTAACAGCTTTATTAGATTCACTCTTAATTGCCTCTATTTTGGCTTCTATAGCATCTTCTTTGTTCTCTTGGGTAGATGGTTCATTATTTGCTTGAAACTCATCCCACCATCTATATAACGTCTTCCGACTGACTGAGGATGTATTTTCTATATCTTTAATTTTTATACCTTTACGGAATAGCTCAAAAGTTTGTAATTTTTCTGTGGTTTTGGTTTTGGGCATAAAATGTCATAAAAATTAGAATATTTCTCGCTTATGCCTATTTTATGACATTAAAAAATTAATGCCTAAACTTTTGTATTCTTGCTTTCTATCTTATTTAACTTATCCCTTGCAAAATTAGCCTTATCCATTGCTCTATTTGCCTTATCTGGAAGCTTCAGCTTGCTGTAAATATCGGCTAAAGCCTCATAGAAAGGTATTAGCTCCTGCCAAGTTTCTCTAAGCTATTTTGCGATTTGCTCATAATCAATCACCCGCAATCCTCCCAGAGTTTATAATAAGTTTCTACAGCTTCATTGAAACCTTGTGGCATTTTTATATTAGAGAAGCTATCTAAAAACTTCTCAATTTCTGCTTTCATTTTTATTCCCCAATCTTTAATAGCTTGATACGCTAATCCGATATTTTCTTTATTACCAAAATTCAGAATTAGATTTTTAATTCTCTTGGCTTCTGTTTCAAACTCTAGTTTCTCCTTGTTAACATCCCTGGTAAGTTTCCTCTCAGGGTTGCGTGCTTGTGACTGTGATTGTGGTTGTACTAAGTGTTTTTCTTGTTCCGTAGTTGCTACAGAGTTGTTAAATGTTAATAATTGTCTGTGTCCTTCATGCCATTTACTTTGTGAGGTTTGCAAAATTTTGATAGCTTCAAAATTAGAACCAATCACGTCTTTTAGAATCTCTTGAATAGCTGCATTATGTGTACTCTGATCAGCCGTCAGATGCCCTAAGTTGTCAGGTTTCACAACAACACTTTCTAGCTTCTCAACTACTGCTACCACTTCCCAGTAATTGCTGCTCTTGATAGCTTGTGATAGTGCTTTTTCAAACCATTTCCGAGTACCAGAGTAGTTTTTATTCTGGACTTCTCTAGACATAATAGGTAGTAACTCAGAGGGTATCCGAAACTGCGCTAAAATTTCTTGTTCCCTAACTATTTGTTCCTGCTCTTTAGCTTTCCAAGCTGCAAAAACTTGGTCACGTCCATCCCAGATGGGGATAGCTTCACCGTTAGCGTCCAGTACAAGTTTTTTGCGCTCTTTCCCGTTCTTTGATGTGGTTGTAGTGGTTTCAAAGTCAGGAGCAGGACAGCCATGAATCCAGGCTAATTCCCCATCTATTCGCTTCTGTTTAATTTGAGGTATTTTGTAACCAATTAGACTAAGTGCCTTACGGATAACAAACATATTGCTAGGTTCTTTTTTATCCTTCTCACTAAAGTCACAGATAAACAGTTTTAAGTCTTTCAAATTAGCTCTTACACCGTTCCCAAACTTAACTGCTAGTGGGTGATTTTCGTAAAGTCCGGTAGTATTTAGCAGTTCCAAGAAACCAATCTCAAGCAATGCCCAAACTTTACGGATTGAGAAAGATTTATTATCATCCCAAATAGCTCTTTGACCTTTACCCCTCTTATGGCTTGACTCAACTATGTTTAACTCTTGACGTTCCAAACTATCTTTGTTTAGTAATAAATGATGTAGCTTAATTTGTGGTTGCCAGCCTTCATCATTTTTTCTTACTAAATCAGCCGTTACAGGAATTTGGTAGACTTTAGCAAGTTTGGCTTTATCTATCTCATAGCGTTGCTGTTCTGATATTGCTTTTTTCTGCTCTAAAGTCTTGATATCATCCTCAGTAATGTCTTTAGCAGCTTCAACTTTTTGGCAGTAATCATCATAAACCTCATCTCTGACTTTGGTAATGTTAATTGGCTCAAAATCATCATCAGCATCTACATTAATAACTTGATGCCCTTCTGCTTTTAAATCTTCCAATGTGAGGTAACGATATTTTGAGAACGTATCATTTAAAATCACCCCATTAACAGCCCAAGTATTGATAAAAATGCTGTCCAAACCATCATCTAGTTCTTTATCAAACCCTAACGCTGATAATGCAGTAATGTTTTTATCATTTTTCCTATACTCACCTGCTAAGAGTTGCTTAACATTGGTCGAACCATTACCAATTTTCTGTCTAGCATCACCATTTTTGTTGATGTAGATATAGCGGTCAACTGGCTTGCGATATCTTGATAAATGTTGTCTGATACCGTCGCAGGTATGCGTACCATTAAAGATCCCGAAAACACAATCAAAATATTCAAAATCCCAACTAACACCCGTCTCAACAGATGGACTGGTTAGCACTAATTGATAATTTTGTATAGTTTCATAAAAGCTATCTAGACAACCGTTAGCAGGATGATTAAGAGTTCCTAAAGTTACTCTATCAACTCTTAGAGTCTTAACGTCGGGTAACAGCTTATTGATTAATTTTTCAACAACTGTAGTACCATATTTTGATTTTTCTCTTTGTCCAGAATCACATAATAAAACTCTCTCACCTGCTTTTAACTTTTCTACCAATTTATCAATGATTCTATCGGCATTCTTATCATTGTAGTTGTAGATTTTCCAAGAGTCTTTCTCATCTCTCACATAGTAGTTAACTACTAAATAAGGTTTAATTTCTTTGTTAGACAAACCACAAATAAAATCAAGCCCATCATCTCGCAAGTCAGCATCAGCAACAATTATTTTTCCATCTGATTCTACAATTACATTGATTAATTCTTTAAGCTTTTTAAGCAATTCCACCCTTCGACTTACACAAGGCTTACTACTCAAAGCGTGCCAGATGAATTGCTGTAATTCGTCAATAATTAAATATGCTCCTTTCCAATCTTGAGGGTTAATCCTGTGCAAACTATCAAAACATAACCCCAGATGATAGCCCTTTAATTCTGCATCATCATCATTATCATGAATGTAATTTAATCCAAAGGATTCACACAATGCTTTACCCAAAGATACCCTATGAGTAAGTAGCAATGCTTTTCTTTCACCACTTCTAATTAAGGGTGAAATAAGTGTACTTATATAGCCTGATTTACTTCCACCTTTATGACATTTTAAAGCTAAGAATTGCCAGATTAAAGGTAATTTAAAAGCAGGTGTTAATTTACCTTTGTCATCTCGATTGGTTAGATATTTTTGATTTAAAACTATGTCAGGAACATAGGTTAATTGTTTTAGTCTGTTAGTTTGCCACACTGGGAAGTCAATAGCATTTTTATAAATACCGTCTATTGCTTCTTCTCCGAGTGCAACTAAAACATCATCCAAACCTTTACCTAGTGCAGTTGCCCAAGTGGCGACTTTAACAGAACAACCAGCGAACTGTAAAACTTTACCCGTTCTTTCAATAGCATTGTTAACGTTACGTTTTGAGCTTCTTTTGGTATCACTATCAAAAGCCAAAATTATCTTGCTACTACCTCTTAAAAATTGGTCTAATTCTGGGATGGGGTGAGGATGCCCTACTTTTTCTTTATGCTCGTTCTTAGGCTGTCTAATAACGTTGGAAATGCCTGGAAAACCAATTGCAGCATAGCCAGCCGTTAACATAGCTAGTGCTTTTTTTAGTCCTTCTACAAAGACAAGCGTTACAGAGTTTTCAATTACCCAAGTCCAGAAAAGTCCAGGATTAATCAAAACATCCTGGTAATTTTCTGGAAGTGGTACACCAGCTTTAGCCGCTATTTTTTCCCATACTTGGGGACTTACTCTAGCTAAAAAGCATTGTGTATTTGTTTTCGCAGGATGTTCATATTTAATGATTTTTCCATCCTCATCCTGCCTTGGGTAATCAGCTTTGAGACAACACCATTCACTGTTGTTAACATTACCTGAGATGTCACGGGTAATGGTGTTACTCACCCAAGCTCTACCTCTGGTTAACTCCTCATAACGTCTCATCCAAAAAGTGTTTAATCTACCAGTATTTAACCTTTGGTTCGCTGGCAAGGCATAGCAAAGATATTCATAAACTGAAATACCAGGGATGGATTTAATATTTAATGCTGCTAGTTCAGGAGCGATCGCACTTCCAATGGTCAATTCTTCCCAGTGACGTTGATCAATATGATCTGGCTTCTGTGGGATAGTTGCCTGTGGTAACGGTTGTGTATTTTTAGTTTCTGTCTGTTCCTTCAACTCTTGGAACTGCTGACGTTTTTTGATGCTGGCTTTTAGTCTATTGAGTCTAGAGAAGCATTTTGTCAGATATGCAACCTGGAAGATGTTGACAAGGTTTTCTAACAGGCAAAAGTTGAAAGCTAGTGAAGGGGATAACAACATTATGCAGCCTCCCCTTTATTCAGTTGATTAAATTCTTTTTTGCCTAAAAATTTGTGAAAATGCCCACAATTAGCACATCTTACATCAGCAGCGTGCGGTATTGGGTTTTCTCTGGGAATTACGTTAAATAACTCATGACCACACTTTCGACATTTGTTGACTTTATCACTAGATAGCGATATAATAATATTCATTCAGGGTTGCCTTTTTACTGCTTGAACAACCCGCACTTCCTATTTTTTTTAAGTATCTATTTTCTGTTTCAAGTTGTTTCAGGTTGTTCTAAGTTTTGACCTGACACAAGTTGAAACAATATGATATGATGGGGGAAAGATTTTTATTATTTGTAAGTAAGCCTAATGTTTGTCGGCTTTTGGTTTAGGTTTTCCAGACCTTAACCCGGTTTCTTTCCCTCAGCAAAATGAAAGATACTGTATAAAAAAGGTTGCACGAGCATTAGCCTTTTTTTTACCAATATTCCATTAATAGCATTGTTTTTCTGTTAGTGGATAAATATACAATCTAGAATAGTCCTACTATATCCCTATATAAAAACTTATCGTAACCATAGACAATGCTCTATGGTTTATTGTTGTACCTCTTATCATAGAAAATTATATATACATATCATAGACTTTAATCAATCATAGATACTTGTTTAGTTTTCATGGTTCGGTTGGTCGGGAAGTGCGATAGCTCTAAACTAACTCGTTATTCACTTCTCTTATTTGGAACATCTCACCAATACTTACGCCAAAGTAATCACAAAGTTTAATGGCCACTTGGCAGTCAATACGGTTAAAAGTGTTTTTGGCATAACCTCTTACAGCATTCTCTGTTATTCCTACTTCTCTAGCTAGTTGGGCAATATTGATCTGTTTTTCTTCCATGTAATTTTTTAAACGACAAACCATAACTTTTTTCATAAACAACCTCAACCTATAATTATACTCTTATACTTGACTATTCAAATATGAGAATAGATTATATATCACTACGGCTATTATCAGATATACAAATAGTCGAATATTCATCTACTCGAATATATGAGCTAAATTAAAAATATCAGACAACAAACTTTCACAGATAACCGATTAATTCCAGTCAAATAACCGACTAAACACCTTACCAGATAAGGATTACAGCGATTAAGTCTGACGCTGTAAAAGATAACCTGATAGATATATGCTCAATAAGTGAAAGATTAAGAACGATAGGAGTCAAATTATTGAAAGATGCCACGAAAACGACGTAATAATGCGGCTTGCAGCCATGACCTATTTACTGACTACTGCCTCACCAAGTCTGAACTAACTGAATTGCTAGGAGTTTCCAGAGATTCAGTAATTCGATGGTGTAAATTAGCCTTTTTCTATATCAAACCGTTTAGAGAAAGCTATCCCAAGCTATCAGATGGAAGTTACGACAGTGAAAGCCCTTTAAACCCTTACCAGTGTTGGGTTTTATCGAGGTTGGGTAGAGAGTTTAGCAAGTTGAAAACAGCAGAACGGGTAAAACTTGGGATTAAAAATAACCCGAATCTCTACTCAAGATATACGTATCAGAACGCACTTAGAAACCTAAACAAACTAGCAGCATGAGAAAAATAAAACGCAAGCCACAGAAGCCCCTACCCCCACAACCGCCAACATTCAGCCCAGAGATTGAGCTAAAAATTCTCGAAGTCCGATTAAATCACCCCTGGTTTACAGACATTAAACGCTAAACAAAGGAAAATCAAACCATGCCAGCACGTAGAACCGCTAAAACCGCAACAATTGATCCCAACAGCGTAAATATTGCCAATTTTTGCCAATCTCAAGGCATAAATGAGCAAATCTTCAGGCTTGAGTTAATGCAATATCAAGACAATGCAGACAGCACCAAAACTGTTGATGCTGAGTTGGCTAAGTCTGTGGCTACCTCCATCACATCCACATCTAAAGCACTACCTCAAACCACAGAAAAAGCTGAAAACATTACCCAGCAAGCAATACAGCCAGCACAAGGAACAGCCACAGAACAGCCTCAAAAGCCCCAAAATTCTGACATAGTGGCATCTACCCCATCTGTCCCAACTTCCCAACCTCAGCAATCTGCCAACGGGTCAACCGCGATTACTTCTCTAGATGAACTTGTAGCCACAGTTAAAGAAGATGTCCAGTTGGCGGATCTAATCCTTCAATTCAGAAACCAACAAATTACCCAAAATAAACAGTCCCGTGATGCCCAACTAGTACAGCAACTACAAGAAAGCCGGATAGACACCAGAAACCAAGTATTTGATGCTTTACGTGGTTTTGGTAGTGCAGTTGCTAGTCCCGACTTACCAGACTTAGAACCTGATTTAGCCTCAGAAGTTGACCGCCTCAGCTTGGAACTGGGAAAGGGGTTAACTATCAGCAGCTAATCGAAATAGAAGCCCAAATCAAGCGATTAAAGGCACGTTACCAGCCCAAGCCCAGGATTAACCTACTTTTACCCTTAGACCTCGTTAACGCTGTTTTAGAGGGCATAGCGCGACTGTTTACCCCACTTGAGGATGATACAGATGATTTTGATATTTGACCGTGTAAACAACGTCTTAGCTCTAGCTATTAACACCCTACTCTGTGGCGACTACTGCAACACCCACTAATGAAACTGCCTTACTAGAGAAGCAAGGCAGCATTAAGATTATTTACACCAGGATTTTACCTTATGGCTAACCTCAGCACTGAGCAAATCAAAACCATTCTTAGAGGCACAGAAGAAACACTTAAGATGGTTTTAGCCTCGGAACAATACCAAAAATTACAACAGTCACAATACTTTGACACCACCAATGATTTAACTTTGGGTGATGCTATTCAGGCATTATCAGAAGTATGGGAAGCAATTGTTAATGTTCAATACTCTGAAGAAATGGCAGCAATAGAAGCCAAGAAACAGTTAGATACAGCAAATTAATCTTGATTAATTTCTCCAGAGAATAAAAGGGATATCTGCCAGATATCCCCACAATAAGATGTGTCTCATTTACTCCTCAATTCTATGCCCAAAACCAAGCTACAAACAACACAAGATAAACTTAGAGATTCGGTTGGTGTGTCTTCAGAGAATACTAAAAATAATCCACACAGTACAACTGAAAGCAATCACCAACCTTTAGTTTTTAACCCGGATGATTATCTAGCCAAAGATTTATTTTCTGATTCCTCCATCTTACCCAGAGTTACCAAAGTAGATGCTGATAAAGCGATTCAATCTATCTCTGAAAAGCGGGAAACACTGCGGTTAATTGGTGCAAATCTCCAACTAAATACTGATGTTTATAAAACTGGTTCTCTCAGCGAAAAGATGAACCAAGCCAACATTGTTTATCAAACAGACGGCATAAACACCCAAGCTAAGATAGTGGACTTTCAAAAAGCAGGTGTTAACCTCCAAATTGCACAATCCAAGCTTTACCAGACACAAGAAAAACTCACCCACCAAAACATTGAACTACAAGGATTAAAGTCAGAAACACCACTAAGACAAGCTTACTGGAAAGCCAAACTATCATTAATTGAGTCTAGAATTGCACAAGTAGAACTTGCCAAATTCCAACTTGATGCCAAGATAGGAGCAATTGAGAGCGAATCAGAAAGTATTGATTAAAAGTATTTAACCAGGGTGATAAATTCACCCTTTTATATTAATTGGATAGATAAAATGAACTTTCAAATACTAAGGAATAGCTTTGTAATTGGTAGCTTGGGTGTAAGTTTTACTGGTTTTGTTGCACTATTCACCCCATATAATCAATTCTCCCAATTCCTGATTAGTGCTGGTTTAGGTAGCTTGGCTAGTTCCTCTCTGGCTATTCAGGCAAGCCAGAAAGTGAGCAATAGGAAGTGTAAAAAGTTTTTGAACGAAATTGAATCATTAAAAAGTGAGACTAATCATTTTTCTAAGCTGCTACAAGACAAACACCAGGAACTAGCAGAGGTAATAAAAGACAGAGATAATTATGCTGAATCAATGGTTAATTTATCCCAAGACTTAGGCAGATTAACCGCAGAATTGAAAAGCACTAAGGAACAATTAGTATTCACTCAAGATATAAATTTTAATGCAGCCGTTGAAACCTTGAGAGACAGTCTCAAAGATGTTCAAAGTCAAGTAAACAACCTTTTACCTTATTTGATTAAAAAGTTTGGGATTGATGTTAATTCATTAGTGCAAGAGTTTAACCAAGATGTTGTTAGTATTAACGCTCAGATTGGTGTAATCTCTGATAACTCCCAGTTAACGAATGAGGAATTAATTAGCGCGTGTATCGCAGTACAACACCAGATACTTACCAAAGGGATTGGACTAAAAGCCAAGCTGTATAAATTGGCAGTAGAGAAACTTCAAAAACAGTTAAGCAACGTTATCTCATTGGATGAGCATACTACCAAAATTGAACAAATCAAGGATTACTACTCACGCAACTTAAAAGCAATTCAAGAAGAATTTAGCCAAGTGGCTGATGGGGTAATATCTGCCTATAAAAATGATTTTCACGAAGTAGTAAACGACGGTTTAAACCAGTCTCAAGAATTAGCACAGTTGCAAAACGAGATAATCTCACTCAATGGTAAATTACATGAATTGAGCAAGCCTTTACAGTTTGTAGGTACATCAGAAGCTGCAAGGGTAGGTAATTCTATTATCAATTACTATTCTTCAAAGCTAGGAATTACCCTTGATGCAATTGATTTTAGTAGCACAGAAACAGGTTATAAACTACTGTTTCATTTAAGCCGGAATAATCGGTTTATTGACACAGCAACTCTTAATGATGGAAACAACTCAGACAAGATTAAGGAACTGTCTGGAAGTTTAAACACTCCTAAATTCTCCCAGTCTGAACGGTCTAATTATGTTTCTCTGGAAATCGAGTTAAAGAAACAGGAGAAAAAACAATTAACCATTGAAGACGTTAGACGACTAATAGAACCATCTAATAAATTTGGTGAAATCGTCTCGCGATATCACCAATCAAAACCAACCTTGAGAGTAATGACCAGGACTGGAGGTGGTAAAGGTATCGCTGTTAAAAACCTGTTGAGCCACTACGTCAACCATTGGGAAGGATGGGAACTGTGGCTAAGTGACCCTCAACATGGAAGCTTTGAGGACTATTGGCAGTGTCCCAAAATCGCCAAGTCTCCCACAGAAGCCAGCAAAGTTTTAGAACTGTTTATTGGTGAATTTAACAAGCGTAAAGAGGGTATTTCCATTAATGAAAATATCCCAGTTATGGGTATTTTTGACGAATGCGATAAAACCTTTGACAAGAAACAAAAGCAGGGTATAGCGCAAATCTGGACTGAAATCAGACACCGGAAAATGAAACTAATTCTGATTGGTCAAAGTTCAGAGGTGGGGAAGAACGGCTGGACTTGGGATGAAATGAATAATTGTTCATTAATGTTTATTGGTGATGCCATCGGTACAGCGATAAAACACGCTGATAATTTGGGATGGTCAAGCGATATGAAAAGTAAGATTCCTAGCATTTACCAGAAAGTTAGCGACTGGATGAACGAAGCCAACAGAGATTTACCAGTTAAAAACCATTACCGCTTGGGCTTGCTGGTTGATGGGATGAAATATGACTTTATAGAAATACCACCAGCACTAGAAGGCAGTTTGGATAATCATCAATCTTGGCTTGTAACTCATCCTTGGCAGTCTAAAGCATTGAGTCAGGGTGAGAGTATAGCCTGTGTTCATTGTGGCAGTGTGGATGTCAAGAAAAACGGTAAATCAGGTGATAAGCAGCGTTATAAATGCAATGACTGTAATAAAAGCTTTTAAAAGTAGCAGTGGATTGACTATGAAGATTTGATGAAGTTACCACATATATATGAAATCTACTTTATGTATTGTGTACTAAGTGCTAGTAATTTATACAGATTTAATCTGTAATAATTTTCTTAAGGGATCTGAAGGATGAATATTTATCAACGTTGTCTGTCATTTGTTGTAGGTATGGGTAGTGCTGTTGCTATTGTTACAACTGCCTCCTCTGCTAAAGCTGCAATTTTTACTGTGAACGGAACTGATTATGATTTAACGACAAAAACAGGTAGTTTTAACAGCTTGTCCTCTGAACTGACTCAACAGCCTTGGTGGGGGAATTTTTCTCTTGCTATTGACTTTGCAGCTGTGGTTGCTGGGACACTTGGTCTTCCCAACGATACTAGTTTAGGAGGTGCAGGCCCTTTATTTGCTTATAGGTATTCCCCTGAAAATTCATCTCCACCAAAAATTCGTGTTTATCTCTACCTCCAAGATTATGGTTTAGCGCTAGCAACTACTGATGTCACAGACATTAATACATACGTACTTGTCAAGCCAATTCCTGAACCAACAGCAGCGATTCCAGTAGCAGTGGTATCACTAGTAGCTCTAGCTGGGTTGAAAAAAGCTAGAAAGATTGCTGTTAGTGCAATTTAAGGATTTAGTCAAAGTTTATTGGGTAATTTTTTAGGAGTCTCTAGAACGTGTTCTAGGGATTTTTCCATATAAATATTTATTTCAAATTCGTAATGACTTTACTAAAGGGATGATTTCAGAACTTTGTTTTTTTTTTGGCTTTGGCAACTATCTAAAAATGCTTTGACGATATGGCAGCGTTAGAAAATAAAATTAGTAAACCATATCCGCTGTAGATACCCTGTAACTGTAAGCTGTAGATCACCGGGGTCTACAGTCGGTTATGAAAATCAACAGGCATGGACGCGCCAAAGTTCTGACACAGCAAGAAATACAGTTAATTTTTAGTCAAGGTCTAGATAACGACCGTGACCGGATGCTGTTTGGTGTGTGCCTGTTTAGTGCCTGTAGGATTAGAGAATGTGTAACCCTACTCACTGAGGATGTTTACACACCCAAAGGTCAAGTTAGACCACAGTTTGTCATTAGAAAATCAAACACCAAGGGGAAACTGGCCACACGTTCAATACCAGTAATTGAAGACTTACGGCGGTTACTGGCTGACTACTACCGAATAGCAGGTGATGATTATCTGTTTCCTGGTAGGAGTAACGGACATATCAGCCATGACTCAGCAGCGCGGATTTTAAGGAAAGCTTGCCAACAAGTAGGAATCACCGGAGTAAGTACCCACAGTTTTAGAAGGACAGCCTTAACCCAGATGAGTAACGCTGGCATACCGTTAAGGGTAATTCAGGAATTGTCAGGACACCGGAACTTAGAACAATTGCAAAGGTATTTAGAAGTGAGTGATGAGCAGGTGTTGGGTGCGGCTGCTGCCTTATCAATGCTGTCACCTGTAGATGTCGTTAAAGACTCATTTAACGACCTTTCTACATCGGGGTCTATACGAGTGGAATAAAAACAAGATTAAATAGCTAAAAACACATCTTCATTAGACCGGCTGATCACCTTTGGTGCAACCTCGCTACTAATTACCTGACATTCTGCCTAAGCACCAACCGCCATTTTTAGACTTTGAATACTTGTAAAGCGATTTATCCCCATCTTTTAGGGCTTGTTTCTCAAGCAATGTGTCACCTCTTTTCAAAGTGAATTCCCAAGCTACTCTAATCGGAGAACCTCCTTTGTTACTCGACTCAATTATTGCCCTAACATCCGCAAAACTTGCATCGGGATAGACAAATATATTCGTAATTTTTGCGCTAACAGGCGAAAAAAGAGACGATGCAAGAATCTCTGTCGAGACACACCATGATGAAGTGCCATCATATCCCTTATTGATGATTGCATCAAAATAATTATTCATAAACTTCTTTGCAGATGCTGAGGCATCAACATTGTAAGAAACTACTTTCTTTGTCGCTGGTGTACGTGAGACTTTCGGCGTTACTTGGGGCACTTTAGATGGTGGCTGTACAGGTAGGCTCACGGGACTGGGTTTAATAGTTTCCACAGCAATAACAAGTTTTTCTGGTGTGATAGTTGGTATTGGTTTTACAGCCATTTTGTTGGCATAGTTTAAATTATTTTGATATTCAGGTATTTTATTTTGCGCCAGCGTGTAATTGGCGCTAGATTTTGGAACTGACTTTAGCAGGTCTATTGCTTCTTGCCATAATCCTGCTACCAATTGCCAATCCTCTTTTGACTGAGATGTTTGGGTGATTGTTGCCGCTCCTGTGCCCTTACTAAGCGCATCTTCAAAGTAATCTGACTTAACTTGAGTTTGTGATGGCTGAGGTGTAGGCGTTGGTGGCTGTAGTTGAACAGTTGGCGAGGGAGTTGTTTGACTGGTGATTAGTGGAGGTTGCTGGCAACCAAAAGTTAAAAGCAAGAGCAAAAGCAAGCTTGGATAATGGTTAGACATAACGCTGCCTTAAAACGTATACCTCTGATTATCCCAGCAAGTAACTGTTTACACCGCTAGAGGTTGATTTAAGTTAAAAATGTAGTTCCCCAGGTGCTACAGCAATGAAATATTACTGCCAATCCATCGGCGCTCGTGGTTGGTGATATCTGCTAGTGCGGGTATTGTTGAGAGCGATCGCTTGCGGCTTTCTTGTGATACAGGTGTTTCATAATCCCTATTTGGATGCCTAAGCCAGATAGGGATTATGGCATCCAGATAGCGATCGCTTTCACTGTCGCACAAGTTTTGAATTTTGATATCAAAAAGCTGTTTCGGTTTAAATTGGCGTTTAATAGTTGTTTATGGTTTTTGCAGAACAGTTATGATAGAGGAAAGCAATCACAATCCGAACATTTATGAAGTTGTCTGCTTTGATTCAAGAGGTGAACGTCAATGGGTTGAGCATTATCATCTGTTAGCAAAACCAAGCAAAGGTGACTTTTTAAATCTGAGTCAAGAGAAACAATTATATGAAGTTATAACTGTTCTTCTAAACATATCCAAAGTTTCCCAACCACCCGAAGATATTACTGGGACTATCTATGTTAGGAATAGTTCTGTGACTGGTACTCTGAGGAGTACACAGCCATACAATATAGAGTTTATCTATAATCCACCTGCTGATATACCAGCAGGGGCGTGCCAACCTAGAGATTTCAAGTTGTGGCACGAGCGGTATTTTATGGTTCCCAGATGTGGAGATATAGTTTTACATGAAATGGATTGGTATAGAGTTAAAGACGTGCTTCTGTCTGCTTCAGGGGTTTATGAGATTCAGGTTACTTGGAACGCCCCAAAGTAATCACACCACTTCTGAAGTATCAAAAGTATGAAAGAGTTTTTGTACTAAACCAACACTTTATCGTTAATCTTCCTGAATATAATTACTTTTTGTTGTTTTAAACTTTTTCCTTTTCTAACTTTAAGTTTCTCTTGTCTAAGTTTTTGTCTAGTTAATTCTAGAGCAATTAATTCTTGAGCGCGTTTTTCAATTTTTATTTGGCTTTCTATTGACATTTCTTGGATTTTATCTCTCAAACTTTTACCCATTGTTTTAACCTTCCTCTTTTAATTTTAAAAGATGGTCTTTGTACCGTGCATCAGCCTTTTTAATGAGTTGTTTGTAAAAACGTTTTTGGCTAACCCCAGATTTATCACCAGCTACCAATAAAATTGCTTGTCTTTTTGGGTCAAAAGCAAATGCTACACGCCAAACACCACCATCAGCAAAAAAACGTAATTCCTTCATGTTGCTGTACTTTGAGTCTTTGAGAGTGTCAACATGAGGACGGTTTAGCTGTGAACCGAATTTTACTAATAACTCTGCTGTAGCAAGTAACTCCTCTCGCACCTCTTTGGGCAAAGCATCAAACTCTGGTTCAAAATCTTCATGAAATTCTACAGTCCATTCCACTAACTTATTATGGTTAAAATGTCATACGTTTTCAAGAGTATATCAAGTAACGATAGAAACAGTCTGACGATTCAATCCAAAGTTTTACTAACCAACCACCCCATCTGATTACCCAACTTACCTGCTTTGGTAAAGGTGAAGCTACCCCACACAAAAGTCATTTCATCCTTGCCTACTCTGGGAGTAATACCAATTAACTCTTTAACTTTGCTTGTACTCAGTATCCACTTGTGAGCTACTGCTTTTTCTAGTTCCTCATATTCTGCTAAATGCGATCGCTGGTTTTTACCGATATAACTCATCATCTTTTCAACCAAACCAGCCATAACGTTAATAGCGGTAAGGTTTTCAGTGTTGTCTAGTTGGTTGTCCAGTATGTCTAGTGAGTTGTCCAGTTTTTCAAGTGGTGCAACTTCTACTTCTGGCTGGATGGGGAAATCTGCTATAACTCCACCTTCCCTAATATGCTTGTCTAGTTTGTCCAGTAGCTCTAGTTGCTGAGGGGTGATTTTACCTCTAGCTACTGGTTTTATGTCCAGTCCATTGATTCTGTCATATACGGCTTGTCTTGACTCTAAACCGTATCTTCCTTGTAGAGTAGCGATTTTAATTAATTCAGTGTCTTGATAGTCCATCTTAGTTTGTCAACTCAACCACTGGACAATTTTAGTTTGTCCAGTGACACGGTGGACAAGTAGACTTCAAAAGATTTGGTATCAAATTCGTACAAACCTGTTGAAGTCTATTTTAAAGATTAGAAAAAGTTTGTTGTGACCTGAATCATTGAGAAGTAATATATAAGACAGTATAAATAAAAGCATCTGTAGTGAAAAGTCCAAAGAATGCGAGTTTAGCTTCTACTTGTCTAACTTGTAACACAGTATTGCTTTTCTACACTTGTAACACAGTATTGCTTTTCTACAATTTAATTTAGAAGTATTGTATGACCAAGCTTTCCATAGTACAACTGCTTTATCTGCTGTATGTTCAAGCTTATTCTGATGAGGGTTCAGTAACCAAAGGCGTTGTTAAATCTTATCTGCCCAGAGATTTAAAAGATAATGCTGAAAAGACTTATGAAGATTTAATTAAACAGCATTTGATTGAGTCTCCTAAAAGAAATAGGCTTTCAATTACCATTTTAGGAAAGGAAACATTAATAGCTGAACTTAGAACAACTAAGTATAGGTTTGATACTGTTAAAGGTCAAAGAGTTATAAATACTATCATAGACCTATTACAACAAATGTCATGTAATCCCTCAGATGTTGAAGATATTGATTATGAGACATTTGTTGAAAAGTTTAAAGAATTATATTTTACAGAAAGAAGAAAGCAAGAGTTACATGGAGTTGTTGCTATTAGTAGTCGAGAAATTTGTCAAAATTTTAGTAAGATAAATTCTATTTCTCAAGTGTTATTAGATGAATATTTTAACAGGCTAAAATCAACTGGTAAAATTTTTGCTGTTATCGAAAAAAATGAAGAACTAATTCAATGGGCTGAGTGAAAAATGCCAGAAGATTCAGGTAAAAAAAGATATATAAAAGAATTTATTCAAAGAGTAGCTTCAGGAACAGGATTCTTTGAAGATATTAGAATTGAGCGTGCTATTCGACAACCAGGAAGTGACGGAGAAGCTTCCACTGCTCGAAGTTTATCTGGAAGAACAATAACTAATGTAACTCAATTGCTTGAGGATGATCTTAGACATACATTTGATGAAGGTTTTTTTACATTTAGATTTGTTGCCGCTTTAGTTGGTAGTGGTAAAACTTCTCTTTTAAGTTATTTAAACGAATTAACTAAAACTAAACTAACTTTTTTAAATCACTCAATAGTTTTTCAATTCCAACTCTCTGATATACAACCATTAGGCGATAACTTCAGTATTAAATTCTATTGTCATATTTTAGCTGAAACCTTTTGGCAGTTATTAAATAATTCCGGTTTCTCTACTTCAGTTAAATCAGTATCTGAAAATATTTTAAACGAGTATTTGGATAGTAGAGAAGTTTCAGAGTTAATAACTGCAAAAACATCAAAACCATTTCATAGTAAATTCAAAAAGTTCATGTTCGATTATATAGACGAACAATTCTTTTTTGATGTTATTTATAAAGTGTCAATTGCTGATCCAAAATTTACTTTTGTATATCTTGTGGATGAATTAGATGCTTTAGCAGAATTTCCAAATGAAATTCAAGAAACCAGATTAACTCTTAAACAAATAATCAGGAGGTCATTTGATAAATTTAATTCAAAAATTCGCCTATTAATGTATGTAGTGGGAACATCAAAAAACGTTCGTAGTTTTATAACCGAAGATTCTGTAATTGAAAGCCTTATTGGCAATTTAGTAATTAATCTAAATAAGGGTTATAACAATGAATTTGAAATAATTAAAGAAAAAATAAACTCTCGAATCAAAGGAGCTTATAGTGGTTATAAAAACTTTAATCAAGCATGGCAAGAAATTCAGAATATTTCTATAAATTCTACAAATACATTAACATTAAGAGAATTTTGTCAAAACTACGGTAACGCAATACTGGAAATTCATGCAAAATACTTTCAAGAAGCACCTGAACAAGTTTTTGAAGGAGATGCTCGAAATTTAATTGAGTCGCGGTGTAGGCAAGAATGGTCTGAATTTCTAGCCCAAAAAGCATATACTCTGTCAGGTGTTTCAACTACAACTATTATGGCAAATCACGCTTTTGACTGCTATGTAGAATTGATGCACAATGGTAATACTGTTGCTAGAGCTTTTGGAGAAGCTAAGAACTATGAGCTTTTGGGTAGTCATTTGAATATATTCAGTCAATGGTTAGAGGATGTTAAATTTAAGCCATCTAAATATGATGGGAGTCCTTCAGACTTAGCTTTTATGATTGCCCCTTCTTGTCCAACTCTCTTACAAAGAAAGTTAGAAATTAAAAATATCTGGTTCATACAATCAGATAAAATTGTACCCCTAGATATTCCAACAGTTAACTGGATTTTTGTCACTGATACTATTAAAGAAGAAAATGATTCTATCAATGTTAATAAAGCAAACAAAGCGGAATTAACCACTGCTTTTAAAGGTACTGGTATAAAACAAATAACTATTGATAAGCTAATAAATAAAAGAAAAGAAAAAGAATTTGAAAATTTAGATCAAATGGTGACTATTCTCAATCTTACCCCCAATGTCAAACAGAAATTGGAATATAAACTAAAGAATAATAAAATTTGTTTTAATTAAATATTTTTCAAATAGGAGTAGATGTAATGATCGCTGTCACTAGGGGCAAGATAGGCTAAAAACCTTACCCCGCAAAGATTACCCCAAATACAAACTACTACAATCACTAGGTTTAGCGTGTAAATATCTACTGGTAGTAGCAACGCTGGCATGACCTAAAGATTGACTAACCAGGTGAATAGGTGCGCCTCTATCTAGTGAGTGTGAAGCGTTTCCATGACGTAACCAGTGGAGGGAGGGGTTGTGAAGTCCTATGCGTTTAGCAGCTTTTTTAACAATCTCCCAAATCATAGCGTTAGTTAGAAGCCCTTAGAACGGTGTTTTCCCAGTTCTCACCACTTCCTTGAGGTACTCAGTAAAATATTCACTGCCTAGCGTGGTGCTGGATGGAGGCAAGCCAAGAGAAACATCAAATCTAGCCGCGTGTTTGTCATTCGTGGGTTTTGTGGTTTGGGTGGAAGCTGTTAGAGTAGACATAATTTAAACCTTTTATTTGCTTGCGGGTTAGCAGCCCGCTTTTTTTGTAGGTTGTTTAACCTGTTAACACTATAAGTTAACAGGTTAGGATTTGTCTAGCAACTTGTTATAATACTCTCTTATCTAGTTAGCATTTACCCTATAAGTTATCCTGTTAGGATATATCCTAACAAGTAGTTGACATAAAGCTAACTTGTTAGATATGATAGTAACAAGTTAACAAAAGGGGTCGAAACAATGAGTAAGGCAGTTCAGGAACAGGTAAACAAACTTTTTGAGGCAGTCAAGGATTTACACTCACTGGAAGAAATAAAGCCACATTGTGAAGCATTTAACGAATTTATTAACCTCAAAACCACATACACCAAAGACAGTTTAGGAACAGTTTTAAGTCGTGTTGGCTTCTACAAGAAATTTAAATCTTTACCATTAGAGCAAGGTAAAAACGCTGATTTAGTTGAAAAGTTTGATAAAGAAGGCAACCCCAAAGGACACGAATTACAGCATTATTGTTTACGGTTTTGTGGCTTGTCTAAAGAAGATTGGAAAGACAGAAACACTACTACACGGGTAAATGATAGATTGTCTGGAGACGGTCAAGAAGTTAACCCGGAAACCTATTTAGAGGTAACAGGTAAGTTATTAGAAAGCAATAATCCTCATGAGTTAGCAGTGGGTTTAATTGCTGCTACTGGTAGAAGACCTCATGAGATTTTAGCCCGTGCTAAATTCACTCAGATTAAGGGTGAAGAATATCATGTAATGTTTGAGGGACAAGGTAAAAAGCGTGGTGAGAAGCCAGTATTTAAAATTGCTACTCTTTACCCCGCTAATTACATCATTAACAAACTGAATCAATTAAGAGAATTAACCAAGGATTTTATCAGAGAAATTGAAACAGAATTTAAAGATGATATCGCTACCCAAAATAGAAAGATTGAAGACAGACGCGGTAATTCATTACGTCGAGTAGTTCAAGAATATTTTGGAGGTAAGGATACAGAAACACCAGTATTAAATTTTAGAGATAGTGAAGAACAAAACGACTGTAAGGCTTTACGTGCGGCTTATCTGTGTTTAGCAACTGATAGAGATTGTAAAGGATCACTCGGTTCTAAAATGCTTCATGCTGCTAAATTAGCTGGACATTTTACCAACGAAACACCCACAGATAAAGATTTAAACCACCTTGTAACTACTCTTGGTTACGCTGACTACTTCACCAAAAAACCTGTAACATTTCCAGTAATTAAAACTACAAAAGCCATGCAAACTACAATTAAATGCAGTCCAGAAACCAGAGATGCTATCAATAAGCTATGCAAAGAGTTTGGCAATATCTCTCAAGCCCAAACTCTTGAAAAGTTAATCGAACTTTCTCAACAGAAACCTGGTACAGAAAATAATGAAAGATTGGCAGAATTAGAAACTAACTATCAAGAATTAGTAAAAGTTTCTGAGTCAGATAAACAAGTCATTAAGGACTTGCAGTTACTTGTAAAAACCCAACAGGGGCATTTAAAAAACTCGCAAGAAACCACTAAACAGCATTTAGAAACTATCAATAGCCAAAAAACACGCATAGAGGAATTAGAAACTATGCTCAAAGAGCAAACTACCCAAACCCCACCCAACAGCGATATAGAGGCACTAGAGGCAAGATTTGAGGCACGTTTTCAGCAGTTGGAAGAATTGATCAAGAATCAAATTAGTCAACAGTCAGCAGTCAGCAGCCAGGAGTTACCTGTTACCAGTCACCAGTCAACTGTTACCAGTTACCAGTCAGCAGCAAGAGACAGAAACCAAGAGGAACTAGAGTTAATGGGTAACGCGGAACTGTGGAAAAGCCGTAAAACTGGAGTAACAGAGGAAAAAATTAGACGCTGCTTTATGGCTTTGTGTGACTATAACAATGAAGTGTCCACTGGAGACGGTGACAGGGTAGCAATAACCAACATTGTCCTAAGACAGTTAAGCGGTACTAATGGTCAAGTTGTAAGCGCCTGGATGGAACAGCACAAGGATGAAATCTTGCAGCATAACAATAAGTTTGGTATGGGTAATCAGAAAGATGCTAACAACTTGTATACGGTGTTTAATCGTGGCAAGGACATAGATAAATATTTGGAAGTTGTTAAGAAGTCTCTGTTTAGAAACTAAACCCATCGCCCCACACCACAAGCCCCGAAAAGGGGTTTATTTTTTGTCTCAACTATAGATAAGTCTCTAAATATTCTTGAAAAATCATTGTGATTTTCTATCTACTAACTTGTTATAACTGGTTGACAGAAATAAAATAACAAGTTATGTTACTTAGTAACAGGTTAAGCGATAAACGCCACGAAACGCTAACTTGTTAGTTTTTTAAACCGCTTCATTAAATAAGGAATCTCGAAAATGTTGTTATCTCAGTTAATTGAATCTCAGCAGTCCAACTACGCAGAACTACAAAGCCAAATTGAGGCGCTGCAAGAGCAACAGCGCCAAATCCAGAACTTTCTACAGCAGCTAGGAAGTGTAGAGAGTAAGATGATCAGTGGTATTCAAGTTTTACAGGAAGCAGTAGCCAGCATCCGCGAAGTTTGCCCTGATGAACTGGAAAATTACCAAGCCACGATAAACGCTCTATTTGGCGGTTCTCCCATTGCACAGTTGACCGCAAGCGTTGACCCTCAGACAGAAAATGAAACACCCTCTACACCAGTAGAGCCAGAGGACAGCCAAGTAATTGATGTTGTGTCCGCAGTGGAAACCAGCGAACCAGACGCAACCGCACTAATTGAGGAAATTAAGTGTCTATCTGCTGAAATGTCATGGAACGACTACCGCAAGTTTGTAAACTCCTACCCACTCCCTCAGCGAATCGTTAAAAAGTCTAAGGATGAAGTTAGAGCAATCTTTGAGCAATTCTTAAACAACTGCCAAACAGAGGCGCTGAGGGGGATGATAGCCAAGCTACGCAAAGCTTAGAGGGTGTGGGGTGAGTTTTCACCCCTGCCCTGCCTCCTCCCACTTCCCCTATTCCCTCTCCATCCCCTCCTCCCTACCCAGTACCGGAGCAGGGTTTGTTTTTGCCAGTTCTGCTTTAGCGCGTACCTGTAACGAAACCGTCAAATAATTAAAAATGGGCGGTTGGGGTGATGTAACGAAAAGTTGGAGTGTAACGAAACTACAGTAAATAGTATTATGCTTTTTTTCGTTACCGGAGATGTTTTTATACAAATTGTACTGAGAAACCATTTAAGGCAACCCGCGCTGAAAGCGCGTAGTAGCCCACTATGGTACGCAGTATGGCAAGTCTTAAATCATGACTAAATAGTTATAAAGTAATAAATGATTGGGGACTGGTGAAGATGGGAAAATGCGATCGCATTTTTACAACTTGTTAATAAATAAGTTAAAAATAATAACTTGTAAGGATAGCTGCTAACTTGTGATACAAAAACTAACTTGTTATGCTGTAAAGATAAATACTAACTTGTGACGATAAATGATAACTGGTGAGATAAAACATAACTTATTAGGCAAGGATGATAACCTGTTATGCAAAGATAGTAACTTGTTATTGGACAACCTAACTTGTTACCACGCGAAAAGATAACTTGTTATGCAAGGATGGTAACTTGTTACTATGCGAAAAAATAACTTGTTATGCAGATATGATAACCTGTAAGGATATATCGTAACTTGTTAACGCAGACATAACGGGATGGCATAGGTGCGTACCTGCTTGATGTCCGTTAATTTAAATTAACGGACATCAAGCAGGTACGCACCTATGCCATCCCGTTATGTCTGCG
>NZ_JACJTT010000056.1 GCF_014698825.1 Richelia sinica FACHB-800 | reverse complement strand
ATGAAAACTTGTGTTTCCAGAGAATAAAGTTTCATCTAAGGATTGCTATTTTTTAGCTAATTAGCAACAGCACGCATTTCAAACACTGATTTTAGCGTATAATTTGACTATCTTTGCACTTAGCCTTTACCCCTCTTAAAAGCAGTCATGGTAAGGGTTTCCTTGTTTTCGGAGATGTCTGATGTTTAAATCTGATGCTTTTCGTCCAATTTGAGCCAAATCATTGCTCATTTCCTCTAGAATATTTGCCCCAATCCCATCATCCATATCACTGAGAGGAAACAAAGCCGAAGACATGCGATATAAACCAATCTGATTTTGTGCACAGAAAGATAATGCTTTATGCAAAGAATCTAAATTCAGCCGATAAAGTCCTCGTAGGGCATTTTCTCTTTCTGACAAAGATAACTTCAAGTAGCGAGTGCGAGTCATTGTTTTAAAACGCACCTGCTGATCAAAAGTAATACAAACCAAACCTAAATGAGGGATAGTATTTGGTTGATGCTGTTGCTTAAGTGGTGCTAAAGGAGTAATAGTCATTAACTTAATTTAACAAACTTTTCACCCTTGATAGTCAGCTACTGGATATTAAACCGATGGGAGCATCCCAAATCTTGGGAAAATCTGCCATCTATAAATAGGCTAATCTACTTGAAATATTTTTGTAATATGGGGTAGTATATAAGAATCACAGTTTTGAATATGAAATTACTAATTCACATTTAGGAAAATATACACATCGTCTCAATTGCACCGACCTTAACAGGAAATCAGGTTATGCACAATCGGCAGCTATTAGAAATTAAAGAATTTGTCTTTAATTTTAAAAATGGAATTTGGCTGTTGGGTATTTCATCTTGGCTATTTGGCATTACCGACCGCAGTATTGCTTCCCTTGCTGATGGTTATTTATCGGCTTTAGACATCACACAACTATTCACAGCCACAACTTTTTTTATTGCTTGGGTCTGTTTAAGACCAGCTTCCAATGACAATATTTAATTGTCATGGGAGTATGAACAATCGCATCAAATAGATTAGAGGTAAATCTTCAATTGTAGGGTGCGTTGTAGCAACGCTTAACGCACCGAAAAAAATGGTTTATAGCTAATTCTTTCTCTTAAATTCAAAATCATCAAACAATAACAGGACTTACTCACAAAATACGGAAGAATCGAACCACGAAGACACGTTCGTGCAGCGTCCCGTTAGGGATAGAACACGTTCGCGAAGCGTGCCGTTCGCGGTAGCGTTGCGTAGCAAAGGCATAGAAATAAGAGTTTCAAAGGTATTTTGCGTAATACCTAAATAATTCATGCTTTCAAAGAGTTGATAACCGCAGCAATTCCTTAACTACCCTTTCAAACTCTTGTGTCATCCAATCAGAAGCAGTCTGTTGATAAACCTCCAGCAAAGATTGGTAAAACCACAAAGTTTTTTCTGGACTACTACTAAATTCAGTCCAAATTATATCTCCCCGTTTTTGCCAGTCAGCAAGCAAAGACCTGGCATTATGCAACTTATCAGCTAAAGATACCAGTCGAACTGAGGGAGACGCATCACGGAGATGGTCTAAATAGCGTTGTTTACGTTCTAACCAAGGTGGTTTTGGTGGTGTGTCCCATTCTGTACAACCATCAATAATTCCAACTACCCTTTCACCAAACAATTGCATAATTTCGGTTCGGGTAGATTTACCTCCTTGGTCTTCTATACTATCGTGAAGTAAAGAAGCGATCGCTTCCTCTTCTGTTCCCCCAGCTTCTAATACCAATGCCGCGACACTCAACAAATGAGAAATATAGGGAACACCACTCACTTTGCGGGCTTGATGACCATGTAAACGAGTAGCATAAACTAAGGCAGTTGTAAATTTTTCAGTTAATCTTGGTTGACTCATAGGGAAGTAAATCTTGGTAAAGTAGCATTTCTTGGGCAATATCCCCCGCAGTCCTTTGACGTAAATCTTGTGGGATTAACACTTCTACTTTTGGTCGCAACGCTCGTAACCGCATAATGATATTATGACGACAGACTACGAAAAATCTTAGGTAGTTTTGGTGATTTATGGGAGCAGTTATTCAAAATTCTCTGTACAAATTTTGATGCTGAGGTTACGCTATTGAGCAGCAAATATAAAAAATAGCAATCTAATTAGAGGGAAAGCATGGCAAAACTTATAGTATATGGCAATCCTAATGCTTTTACTTTCGCAAATTCAATTGTTGTTGCTAACAGTAAATCTATTGAAATTTTTGATGAACCCTTAACTAATATTTTTGTTATTCATTCTCAAGAATCGTATGAATTTCTTTATAGAAACCCTAATTGTCCCAATTGGATAGAACACTTAGCAGACAATAAAGTTGCTCATGATGCTTTAATCAATCGCTCTATTGAGTTAAGTTTCTCCGATGATTCAATCAAGATATTTATTGAATATATTGAGATGATTGCAAGTAATAACACTGGAGAATCTAAACTTATTGTAGATTTAACCAATGGAACTTCACCACAGAAAAACCTACTATCTGTTGTCGCATATATTTTAGATATAAAATATAAGTTTGCAATTGATGTTATTAAGTTGAACCAGAGAATTAAAGGAAAATTAGAATTTATTCCAGTCGCTGATTTATTGACCAGTTATGTCCCTGCACCAGATACGACTAGGCTTGATGATATTGCCTATTTGGGCCTAGCAGAAGTAGCTCGATACAAGAGAATAATAGAACTTCAAACACAAAGATTTAAAAACATTGACAGTAATGCTGCTGATGAATATTTCTTTAGGGATAACCTTATTCATTCTATACAACTTAAACTTCAAGGTGATAAAAAAAGAGACAATACTGTATATAGAATTGCTGTATCTTCTTTATCAGCAAGTATTGAAGAATTAATAACTTTAATGATTAGTAAATACCAATTGTACTCTAATCCTGACGATGTTTATAAAAAAACACTTGGCAAAAAAATTGAAGTTGTTGAGCAAAAAGTAAAGCAGGAGACATCATCTGATTTTGATATAACATTTTTTGAAAAATTTAATGATTTTATTCTATATTTAAGGAATAGCACGACTCACAAAGGAAAGTTGCTAACAGATATCGAAAAATTTAAAGCTGATTTATCAGTAAAAATGTCATTTTTATTTATTGAATTTTATACAGATATTATTCATCCTATTTTAGCGAAGAATATTCCTGTTCAAAAACCAAAGCAAATCAGAAAAATTTTTGATAAAGATATTTCTGATAATGAAATTTTATATTATGGCTTAGATGGTGATAATACTGGTGAAATTTTGGAAAATTTGTTTTTTGATTCCAGCGATGAAAAGCTGTTTAGTAAAATCAGTGATTCAATCACACAAGCTATTTCTCAAATTAGAGAAAAAATTTTAGTTTCATCAAATGGTGAAATAATATTTCAAGCTGGAGATGATTTACTTTTCAAAGGAAATTTCTGTTCCAAGGAACTTCGTGACATGCAAAATATTTACCAAAATGTCACATCTGGACTAACTTGTTCCATCGGGTATGGTAGATCCCTTAAGGAGACTTTTTTAGCTTTAAAAATGGCTAAAACACAACCTAATAAAAATTCAGTTGTAGGTATTGAAATAAGATAATAACCATAAATATGTGCTAGGGTTTTGACAACAGCATTTTATCAATCTGGTTAAATTACGCCTATCAAACGACAGAAACTTTCTCGCTCAATTACCATTACTTCAATATCATTGTTCGCACCAGCTTGGACTGTAAAAGGAAAGTTTTGTCTATCAACCAACTGAGCATCACCAAAATATTCACCAGCGGTAATCTGATAGGATCTGATATCACTAGCATTGCTGACAATTACTTTGGCTTCTCCTTCTAATATCATATAGAACTTATCAGCCGGTGTATCTTGTTGAACTATTGTGGAATTGGCTCCATATCTAATAATTTTTGCTTGAGATGCAGCAGCAAGAATCTTAGATTTATCAATGTGAGGCAGTGCTTGAGAAAGGTAATTGTTAATCAGACGTTGATATAAATTGTCAACGACATCAGTATTAGTTAACTTAGAACTACTGAGGAAAAGCTGAAACATCTCTTCGTCAATTACCATAACTTTTGCTTCTAAATCTTTGGCAACACGTACTGTCGCTGTCCGTTTACCACCCCGCAGCAAACCTACTTCACCAAAATAATCCCCTCGTTTCATATGATTTACAAGTTTAGGTGGTTGATGAGGAAGTTCTTGGAAAACATCCACTTCCCCTTCCAGTAATATATAAAATTTAGTGGCTGGTTCACCTTGTTGAATAATGACTTCCTCTGATTTATAAGTCAAAACAGTTGGATTAGTAATAGTTTTGGCCAGGGAAGCTTCATTAAAACCAGGTAAAGCTAAGGAAAGTTCTTGATTTAAAGCTAAACCTAATTTACCATCTTCAACATTAATAATTCGGTCTGCTAAATCAAGTATGCGATGATCATGTGTAACCATGAGAACCGCACTATTTTGTTCTTTGGCTAGACGATGCATTAAAGCTACTACATTTCGTCCTGCTACCTTATCTAAAGCTGCTGTGGGTTCATCGGCTAATAATAAACTAGGACGAGTTACCAAGGCACTAGCGATCGCTACTCGTTGTCGCTGTCCTCCAGAAAGATTATTAGGATAGGCATTAATTTTATCTTTTAATCCTACCGCTTCCAGGATGGCCTCTATTTTCACAAGGGCTTCTTTCGGTGAGAAATTTGGTTGCAATTCCAAGGACATCTGAATATTCTGCCTAACTGTCAAGAAGTCTAATAAATTACTTGACTGGGTAACATAGCCAAAATTGCGACGGATTTGAACTAATTGTTTTTTATCTGCTCCATTAAGTTCTTGTCCTAAAATTTTGATACTTCCTTGTTGAACAGCACGTAGGCAACCAATTAAACTCAGTAATGTAGTCTTTCCTGAACCTGATGGCCCAGTTAAAATTACAAATTCTCTAGTTTTAATTTCTAGATTAATATCAAATAGAATTTGTTTTTGGAGTTCTCCTTCTCCAAAAAAGTAATTGAGATTTTTAATAGAAACAATTGTTTCTGTCGCCACGGCTTTAATTACAATAAAAATGACAAATTAAAACAAAACAAGGACTTACGCAAGATTAAGGTATTTTTATCATTGCAACCGCAGGGAAGCAATCTCAAACCCATGTTTTTCGTCGGCTATGCAAAAGCCCTGAAAAAATTACAACAAAATCTCAGAATATGTCGGCTGGATTAGCTTCTCTCAGCTTATTAACAGTAATCATACCAGAAGTAAAACACATTAAAATAGTTAATAAAAGAACGAATGAAGCTCTGGTCAATGTCATGTGCATAGGCAAGGCAGTTTGATTTTTCACAATTTCGTATAATTCTAAAGAAAAGATAAATCCAGGAATATAACCTAAGGTGGCTAGAATGAGAGCTTCTTGAAACAAAATTTTTAAAAAATAACGATGTTTATAGCCTTTTGCTTTGAGAAGTGCATAATCTGGTAAATGGGTAGAAACTTCACTATAAAGAATTTGATAGACAATAATAACTCCTACTAGAAAACCAACAAAAACTCCTGTACTAAATACAAAGCCAATGGGAGCGCTAGTAGCCCAGTAATGTTTTTCATGTTCAATAAATTCTGTTAATGTGATGGCTTTAAAACTAGGTGGAAGCAGAGCGTTGATTTTATTAATAATTTCTGCTATGTCAACATCATTTTTTAACTTGATTAATCCAATAGTAATATTGTCGGCAGAATGGTCTGGCATCAAGTAGCTAAAAGTTGCATTACTAACAATAATATTACCATCATCAGCAAAGGAAGCTCCAGCAAATTCAACTAATCTGCTAATTAAAACTTGGCGATTTCCAATTTCTGCTGTAATTGTTTTACCTAATTTGAGTTCATTTAACATATTTCCATACTCTTTTAAGTTGGAGTTTCGATCCAGAAAAACCACACCTCTTGTTCTTAATAAATGAGATACTTGCTCGAAATTGGGAATTTCAAAAGGGCAATTATCTGGGTTAATACCCAAAACTATAATTCCTTTCCCTCCACTAGCATTACCATATCTAAAAGATAATTGCCCGTCATAAACATAATTGATAGAATCAACTTCGCTGAAATTGAGGATGCGATATAAATATTGCCGGGGAAAATCTATGGTATTAGCTAGGGTTTTCATTTCTGGATTAATCAGAATCAAATCTGCTTTCAGCCGACGGTGCAGTGCTGTTTGACTATCATAGAGAGAATCTAAAAAAGCTAATTGCATAAAGATGAGAATGCCTGCAAAGGCAATACCCATAATTGCTACCAGCAATCTCAGCTTGTAACGAGTGAGTTGTAACCAAGCTAGTGGGACTTTTCCCCAAATATTCATGTATTTTTAGTATTTGACAATTAAGTGTATTGTTTTTTAATACCTTAATTTTACTGAGTTGGCAATGCTGAAGAAAGCACTAGCTAATAATCTTTTGTTTCGTAAAATTCTTAAAAATACTAGTTGGTTACTCGGAGGACGAGTAATGACTGGATTAAGCAGTTTACTTTACTTAAGTTTAGCTACCCATAATCTTGGGGATATAGGGTTTGGCAAATTAGTGCTGATTTTAACTTATGTTCAAATTATTACAGATTTAACTACTTTTCAATCTTCCCAAGCAGTGATTCGTTATGGTGCTATTTGTTTACACAAAAATAATAACTTTGCTCTGCAACAGTTATTGAAGTTTACGACGATCTTGGATTTTTTGGGAGTAATAGTTGGTTTAATAATTGCCGTTATTGCTGCACCCCATATGAGTTTTTATCTGGGATGGGATCAAGCAACGGTGATCCAAGTTCAGTGGTACAGCTTGATTATGCTGTTTACCAGCACAGCCACAGCCAGAGGTTTATTACAGCTTTGCGATCGCTTTGATTTACTTGCCCTACAAATTACTATTCCTACCTTAATTAGAATGTTTGGGGCGATTGTAGCTAGTATTCTAAATGCTTCGTGGTGGGTATATTTATGGCTGTGCTTTATTTCTGAAGCATTGGGAGGTTTGTTATTGTTCTTTGCGGGTTGGCAAGTCGCAGTGAACCGGGGAATGTTACAAAATATGAATTGGTCTGTGAAGAACTTGAGTCAGGAGCATCCTGGTTTACTTAAGTTTTCTATTGTGTCTAATTTTGATTCTTCCCTACCAATGATTATGAGACAAGCTAGCCCTTTAGTAGTAGGAATTTTCGCTACTCCAGCGGCTGTAGGTTTGTTTCAGGTGAGCTATGAATTAGCTACTCCACTCAAATATTTAGCACAGATTTTTACTCAATCTGTTTATCCAGAACTGGCACGGTTAGATAGTCAAAAAAAATTTAAATTATTTATAGTTGTCCTGGTAAAATCTACTTTGTTTGCCATAGTAATTGGATTAGTAATTTTCCTGCTGAGTGTATTTCTGGGTAAGATGATTTTGAAATACGCCTTTGGTGAAGGGTTTATTTCTGCCCATCAGATTTTAGTGCTATTGGTAATAGCGGAAGTTTTCACAATGGGCAATTGTGCTTTAGAACCAGCTTTTTATGCCCTTGGTAAACCAAGTGTACCTTTAAAGGTGAATGCGATCGCTATTTTGGGGTTTTATTTACCTTTGCTCCTGATTTTAACTTCTTCTTTTGGTGTCATAGGTGCAGGTATCGCTACTTTATCTTCCACAGCACTAATTTTGATTCTCAATAGCCTGCTGATTTGGCCTCAATTGCGCCACAGATGATTAATATCCAATATTAATGGTATTACAAGGTTTTTCAACTCTGGAGATGTTGCTAATTTTTGGAGACTATTATCTATGCAATATTAATTAACATAGCTAGAGAAAAAGGATAGGGTATCTTGTGTAAATACAAGATGTTTTGCTTTTTTAACTAGTAGAAAAGTTTTATTTAAGTGTTATCTCATTCTTTTAAATCCTTAACGGAACTTTTGAGAGCGCGCGCTCAACAACAACCCCATGATCGGGCTTTCATTTTTCTTAAAGATGGGGAAGTAGAATCTGGTAGCCTCACCTATGACAATCTTGACGAACAAGCTCGTGCGATCGCTGCTACTCTCCAATCTGTAACTTCTGTCGGTGAGCGTGTCCTATTAGTTTATCCATTCAATGCTTGTTTAGAGTTTATCGCCGCTATCTTCGGTTGCTTTTATGCAGGTGTAATTGCCATACCTATACAGGTACCACATAATCCAGAAGAATGGGCAGATTTGAGCTTTCGTGTTCAAGAATGCCAAGTAAATATTAGTCTGACTGTTGCGGTCATGAAAGCGCAACTAGAAAATTCCTGGTTAGATTCTGCACCAGCCAACAAAGACCTCTCTTGGATAGCTACAGATACAATTTTGTTAGCTCATGCAGCCCATTGGCAAAAACCAAACATTGAACCTCACACCATAGCCTATTTTCAGTACACATCTGGTTCTACAGGCATTCCCAAAGCAGTGGTCATTACCCACGGGAATGTGTTACAAAACTGTGCCAATTTTCAGAAAACTTTCGCTCATTTAAACTTTCGTGCAGTCGGTTGGTTGCCTTTAACCCATGATTTTGGGTTAGTTGCTGGTGTAATGCAAACAATTTACACCGGGGGTTTTGCTGCCTTCATGTCCCCGATAGCTGTATTTCAAAATCCCTCGCGCTGGCTGAAAGCTATTTCCACCTACAAAGCAATATTTAGCGGCGCTCCCAATTTTGCCTATGATGTTTGTGTGCAGAGGATTAACCCAGCAGAAATCCCAAATTTAGATTTAAGTAATTGGCAAATAGCTGGTAATGGTGCTGAACCGATACGACCAGAAACCCTGGAACGCTTTACAGAAGTATTTGCACCTTATGGTTTTTGCAAAGCAGCATTTTATCTATCCTATGGTATGGCTGAAGCTACTTTGGTCATTTCTGGGGGTGCAGTTAATGAATCCTCTACAGTCAAGTTTGTAGATGAACAAGCTTTACAACAAAATCGTGTGGTGATGGTAACTCAAGGTCAACCAGGTGCGCGGACAGTAGTGAATTGCGGTTGTCCTTGGCCAGGAAATCGGGTAGTTATTGTCAACCTTCACACTTTAACTCCCTGTTTACCTGATGCTGTAGGGGAAATTTGGGTACAAGGTGCAGGATTAAGCAGCAGTTATTGGCATCAACCGGAAGAGACAGAGAAAACTTTTCAAGCTTATTTAAAAGATAGTCAGGACGGGCCATTTTTAAGAACTGGAGATTTAGGCTTTCTGCATGATGGGCAATTGTTTATTACTGGCCGTCTCAAGGACATCATGATTTTTTGGGGACGGAATTTCTATCCGCAGATTTTAGAACAAACTTGTGAGAAAAGTCATCCAGCTTTATCAGCTAATGGGAGTGCTGCTTTTGCTATAGATGTAGAGGGAGAGGAAAGATTAGTAATTGTGCAGGAAGTGAATCGTCATGCTCTACGTAAGTTAAATGGGGAACAGGTGGCAGAGATAATTGGCGCTATTCGCCAAGCTATGATTATGCAGCATTTGGTCGAAGTTTATGCGATCGCTCTCATCAAACCTAGCACTCTTCCCAAAACCACCAGCGGCAAAGTCCAACGTCGTCACTGTCGGGATTTATTTTTAGCTGGTAAATTAGCATTAGTTGAAAATTGGTATTGTCCAGATTCTGAGCGATTAGATCCTGCTGAATTGACTGCTTTACCTGGTATGGATGACACTTAACCCATTCTCATTCAAGGTTAATCCAAAAAAGTAACTAGGGGACGCAGGAGGAGATTTATTTGATATCTGATCCAAAAATAAAAATTTTAATTGTTTATGAAAAGTCAGGCATGGGTCATGAAGTCATGGCTAATATCTTGGCAGAGCAGATTTTACAGGATGCTAATCTTGAAACTTCCAGATATACCATCACAGAACTACTACAAGACCCGTTAAGTGAATTTTTAACTAAAACTTGGGTTAGTGCTTGGAACTTTTGTATAAGTCATAATTTAATTTGGCTGGCGGATGGATTAATAAATTATCTGATGCGCTTAATTTTATTACCCATTGGTGAAGTTAGTGCAGTTGCAGCCATGCACCAGGCTTTAGATTACATCGCCCCAGATATTCTTATTTGTACTGCTGATACTGCTGGTAAATGTTTAGGTAGTTGGGCTAAAGAAAAACAAGTTCCTTTTTTTCTATTTGTGACAGATTTGTCTATTTTTATAGATTTGGCATCTCCTGATGCTATTCATATTTGTTATTTTCCAGAAACTGCTAATGCTATACAGAGTTTTCCATTTCAACTCACTTACTGGTCTCAGAAATTAACTCGTCACACTCAAATATCTGAGCAAATAAAATTTATTGCTAAATATCTTTATGATTTTGTGCTGTGCTACCCTAAAAATCGTATTTATCGCTCTATTAATCAAGATTACCAACCACAAAATCAAGCTCAATTTCATGTCATAGGGCCTCTGCGGGAAGCCAAACACTTTACAAGTAGAGATAAAACAGCAATTCGCGAACGTTGGCAATTATCCCCGACAGATTCCTGTATTCTGATTGCTAGTGGTAGTTTTGGTGGCAAATTTTGTACAAAATACCTCAAATATTTAGATAGATTGGCTTTAAAATCTCTAGTCATTATTGTGGCTTGTGGTCGAGATGAAACCTTGACTATCAAAATCAAGAATATGGCTAGACAAAAGCAGAATTATCGACTGCTAGCCCTTGATTTTGTAGATAATCTCCATGAATGGATGTCTGCTGTAGATGTGATTTTGGCGCGTCCATCAGCGGGTGTTTTATTAGAATCTTTACTTGCTCATACACCATTACTACTTCCTCGACTAGCCACAGCTAACGACCGGGGAGCAATCAATTTTATAGAAAAATACCAATTAGGTGAATGTTTCCAGAATCAGCATGATTTTCAGTTGAAATTAAATTTATTACTCGAACAAAAAGAATTTTATCAACAGAGAATCAATGAATTACTGAAACATTATCCCTCTACTTTTGAGCAGCAACGGGAAAGATTACAAAAAATATTGTTAAAAAGATAACAAAACTTATGCAAAATTTCTCTGCAACATGAGCGATCGCATCCATGAAGCATCCATACATTAACTTTCTTCATAGCAACTCTCCTCACTATAATTCTTGGTTCATAATATTTTGTAAAATTTCGGGCACCGCAAATATAGCTCGATTTTGAATTGCTTTAACATTTGCTTTGTAGCGTAGCCAATTTTCTGGCTGCAAGAGTTCTTCAATGGCTGGAACAATTTGCTGAAAGCTTTTAATAACTATACCAACTTGTTTTTCTACAATCCAATCAGCATTATATTTCTCATTCATCAATGTTGCACAATTACAATCAAGTATGACAGGTAAATTCATCACCAGTGCTTCACTAATACTAATAGAACCTGGTTTCCCAATAAAAAAATCAGCTAAGTTCATAAAATATGCTACTTCCTCAGTAAAACCTTGAATATGTTGTTTTAACTTAGTTGGATGTTCTTGCAATGTTTGGTGTATTTTTTGGTTAGTACCACAAAGAAAAATTACCTGTAATTTGTCACTGATAGACTCTATTAACCGGGCTATATTGAGGATGGTTTTAGAACCCTTAGCCCCAAATGAAACTATGGCTGTGATTTTATCTGGTTCTAATCCTAAACGCTGTCTTTCTATCTGACGATTGATGGCAATTGGTTGATAAAACTGAGGATGGACAATTAATCCTGTATTTTGGATAATATATTTTTCCGATATACCTAAAGCACGAGCTTGATTTGTGGCTCGTTCTGTCCCACAGATAAAATAACTCTTAGTTTTAGGTTCTAGCCAAAAATGGGGCGGAACATCTGCAAAATCAGTTAATATTGTCACCATCGGTGTTTCAGGGTGAACTCTTTGCAAACTTTCCCAAATAGCTCGATTATGTAGAGGTATTAAAGAAATAACTAAATCTATTGACGTTTGTTTTTTCCAATGTTTTTCTCCCAATTTCACAGCTTTTGGGTACAACAATTGAATAAAAAATTTGTCTAAAAACATCGTCACTGGATGAAACCATGTCCAGTCCATACTTAGCATATCGTTATATACATCATTGGCATCTACTCCGAATAATTTTTTGTAAGGGTCTAACAGTTTTATCAATTCACCAATATCTGTAACTGTGATTTGCCAAGGTCGTTTTTGTTGTTGGATAATTTCTTTTAAAGCTTTTAAGGTGGCGTAATGCCCTCCACCTGCATTAACAGTAAAAATATGCAATGCAAAGGTTTTTTCAGGATTCATATAAAATATTCAAATATTTTTTAATTGAGCTTAAATTAAGTAGAATTAGAGATAAATGATAATTGAACCCAGATGGATGTAGATAAATAAATTGATTTTATAATTCTGTGCAGTTTCAATGCAAATTGACCTGACGTAATTTGGTAACAATGGAATCAAAATACCATTGCAATAGAGGAGAAATGAGACTATGTAACCGCATCAATAAAGACATTTCTAATCCTGGTGTAATGACAAACACTTTGCGATAAATTGCTTGTAAAATCTCAATTGCGACTTGTTCTGCTGTCATCATTTGGGCTGATTGAGTAATTAGTTTTGTTTCTGGTGGTTTGGTTTGATTTTCGGCTGCTAATTGAGGTGTATCGGTATCTGGTGGGTAAACTATAGAAATATGCAATCCTGCTGTTTTTAATTCACCTCGCAATGATTCAGCTAAACCACGCACAGCAAATTTACTAGGACTGTAAGGCGTATAACCATACAAACCTATTAATCCTGCTCCTGAAGAAATTAGCACAATATGACCTTTTCTCTGTTCAATCATGCTGGGTAAGGCTGCTTTGATAGAGTAAAGAGTACCAAAGTAATTAATTGCCATTGTTTCCTCAAAAATGTTGAGTGGAAGTTCTGTGAAATATCCTGGATGGGCAATACCAGCAGACGTGATTAATAAGTCTGGTGAACCTAATTCAGTAATAGCTTTTGCGATCGCTTTTTCTGCTTGTTCCCAGTGGGATATATCTGCCGATATGGCTAAAATTTGCTGTTCCGAGTTGGTTTTTAAGGCTTCTAGTTCTGCTTGAGTTGAGTTGAGTTTGGTTTGGTTACGGGCAATAATCGAGACATGAGCACCTGTTTGAATCAGCAGAGTAGCGATCGCTTTACCAATACCACTGGAACCACCTGTAATAATTGCGTGTTTGTACATTTTTCACTATCAGTTAGAAATCGGGCATTTGTTCAAAGCAGCGATGGTTTGATGAATTTGTGCTTCCGTATGCAAACAACTAATAAAAAACCGCAAACGAGCAGCATCATTAGCAACAGCTGGATAAATCATTGGTTGAACATTGATTCCTGCTGCAAAGAGGGCATGGGATAATTGAATACAAGTCAGAGAATCTCCTACCACAATGGGAATAATGGGAGAATTTTGACTTGTTGATGTATTCCAACCCTGTGCTTGAGCTAGCTTTAAAAATTGATGCGATCGCAGTTGCAAAGTTTTCACTCGTCCCGGTTCTGATTTCAGTAAACGCAGAGATGCTAAAGCCGCAGCTGTATTTGCAGGAGATAATCCTACACTGTAAACAAAGCCAGGAGCAGTATATTTCAAATAATTTACTAAAGCTTTAGAACCAGCAATATATCCCCCACAACTAGCAAAGGCTTTACTTAATGTCCCCATCCACAAATCTACCTGATTTCGCTCGACATGAAAAAACTCACCAATACCCTGTCCAGATTCACCTAAGACACCAATAGAATGAGCTTCATCTACCATCAGTAAGGTTTTATGCCGTTGCTTGAGTTCAATAAATCGCGGTAAATCGGGGATATCCCCATCCATACTGTAAATCCCTTCAATCACTATCAAAACCCGTCGATAATGTTGGCGTTGCTCTTGTAGTATTTTATCTAACATTTGCCAATCGTTATGGGGAAAAGCTACAGCTTTAGCACCAGATAAAATACAGCCTTGTAAGATACTATTGTGACTCAAGGCATCATAAACAATTAAATCCTGATAATTAAACAAGTGACCAATTGTAGTTACATTAGTAGCATGACCACTGACATATACAATACAGTCTTCTACACCAATAAAATCTGCTAATTCCTGTTCCAATGCTTGGTGAAGTAAACGTTCCCCCGATGCTAACCGACTAGCACAAACTGATGTACCATAGTCATCAATGGCTGATTTTGCTGCTGCGGAAATTGCCGCTTCTCCTGATAAACCCAAATAGTTATAACTTGAATAGTTAATTAATGTGCGACCTTGAATTTGAGTAAAATTTATATTTATGGATTCTTGGACTTTAAAATAAGGATTAGGGATTCCTAAGTTTTTAATTTGAGTTAATTGTTGTTGTAATTTAAGATATTCAGGGAAAGATTCTATTTGATAAAATTCTGCGGGCATTTCTAGTGATGTGGGTTGGTTCATATCAGCATTCTTTTTCTCGAATAAATAATGCGCTGAATTAGCAATAGTACCAAATGATTGCAGTGTAGAAATATCAATAGCATATCCTGAATATTTTTCTAAATCTTGAATAAATTGGGCTGCTCCTAGCGAATCTAAACCATAAGCAGCAAAGGATTCATTCGGGTCAATTGATTGGATAGAAAGCTTTAATTTTGCTGCTAACCATTGACAAATCCAGTTTTGAATTGACTCTACAGAATACTGTTCCAGTTTTGCCATTGGCAAAGAATTATCTATTAATTCTGACCCTACTAACTGTAAACTACCTGCAAGAAAAGCTTCACGACAGAGAAAACGCTGTACTTTACCACTAGAGGTTTTAGGTAGAGTTCCTGGTTTCAGTAATAAAACTTGATTAACTTGCAGGTCATGTTCCTTCAACACCGCTTGTCTAATAGATTTTGCTATTGCTTCTACTTGAAGATGTCGCAGATAAGTCCGCTTGACTTCACAAGCAATAAATAGACGATTATCTCCATCTCTTTCTATAGAAAAAGCTGCAATACCATGAACATTTAATGCCGGGTGACTAGTTTCTACAGTTTTTTCAATATCTTGAGGATAATAATTACGACCCCGGATAATCAATATATCTTTCATCCTTCCCGTGACAAATAATCCTGCTTCATCATCCCAAAATCCTAAATCCCCAGTTCGCAAAAATGGCCCCTCCTTTGTATCAGTCAAATAAGCATTAAATGTTTGCTCTGTCAGTTCGTCTTGCTGCCAATATCCTTGGGCTACACTCTCACCACTCACCCAAATTTCTCCTATTTTCCCTGTTGCACATCTAGTTAAGGAAACAGGATCAACAATCACCACAGTTTGACCAAGACAAGGATAACCACAACTGACTATTTGTTGGGAATTTTGATTTTCTGTAGAGCAACTAATGATCTGATTTTCCTTGAAAGCTTTGGCATCACAAACTTTAATTACTGGAGATTTGACTTTAGTAGTAGCCGTTATTAATAAAGTAGCTTCTGCCATACCATAAGATGGACGAAAAGCACTGGAACTAAATCCATAAGGGGCAAATGTTTTAATAAAAGAATTAAGAGTTTTTGCACGTATAGGTTCTGCTCCATTAATAGCAATTTGCCAACTACTGAGGTCAAGATTGGTGAATTGCTCTGGGTTGAATTTTTGAATACAAAGATCGTAGGCAAAGTTGGGACTGACAGTTACTGTAACTTTGTAGGTAGAAATTATTCTCAACCAACGCAGTGGATTTTGTAAGAATGCCATTGGTGACATTAGTATTACCGGAAATCCTACTAATAAAGGTTGGAGAGTTCCCCCTACTAAGCCCATATCATGGTAAAGAGGTAACCAGTTTAAAACTATACCTTCAGCACTTTCTTGATAGCTATGTTGAATGACATGACAATTATGAAATAAATTTCCGTGGGAAACTATCACACCTTTGGGAGTACCTGTAGAACCAGAGGTATATTGTAAAAAAGCTGTGTTATGTGCTTCTATGGTTACAGGTCTAAATTTCTCAGTATTAGTATCTATCTGATCAGTTAAAATACACTGTAAATGTGTAAAGGTATTGTCTGTTTGGGTAATGACTTGAACAATATCTGCGGTAGTTAATAATAATGTCGCTTGGGCATCCTGAACAATTGCCTGTAAGCGGGATAATTTCTGGTTGCGTTTAGGTGGATAAGCAGGAACAGCAATAATACCAACATAGAGACAGGCAAAAAAACTCACAATAAATTCCAGTCCTGATGGGTAAAGTAGTAAAGCTCGTTCACCTGGTGCACAAATAGTTTGGAGATAGGCCGCAACAGATTTTACTTGATGTTCTAACTCCCTATAGGTTAAACAACCCGTTTCTCTTTCTCCATCTTCAAGAAAGAGATAAGCTTTACTGTCTGGCTGGTATTTTGCCCGTTGCTGTAATAAGTCTACAAGATTTTTACCGTGAATAGGAAAGTTGGATTTTGTGGAGGAGGTTATCATTATGACATCTACTCAAATAGTGGTTATGACAAAATTTCCTCAAATTTTGCTTAAATGTAGGCTATATGGCTATTAACTTCTATTTTTGAGAATATCAAAATTTTTCCTGAGAATTCGCAACTAAAGATTTAAACAGTAAATATATGGTCAAGATGAAACTGAGCAACGAAAAATTTATACTTAATATCAAAGTCATAGTTTTGTTGTTATCTATTGGTACTATTAGTAGCATTGCCATTTTCAGTATAAATTCACGTCACCTATTCAAACCTAAGCAGGATAGCAACCAGAAAACAAAAGTTCAGGAACTATCTGTTAGTTTTGTCACAGCTTTAGGTCGTATAGAACCTCAAGGAGATATTATTCGTCTTGCTGCTCCCATAGCTAATCAGCGTTTAGCAGAATTGCGTGTGCGGGAAGGGCAAACAGTCAGAGCAGGTCAAGTTTTGGCGATTATGGATAACTTTAAACAGAATCAAGCTTTGCTGGAAAATGCTAAAGCTAAGGTATCTGTAGCGCGATCTCGTCTAGCTCAAGTAGAAGCTGGTGAAAAGTCAGGACAAATTCAAGCTCAAGAAAAGAAAGTTACAGAAATCGAGGCTGAATTAACTACAAATGTCAAGATTCAAAAAGCTGTAATTGCCCGTCAGGAATTGGAATTATCTAAAGCTATCAATGACTATGAACGATACAAGAAACTATCTCAAGATGGAGCTGTTTCCGCTGCTGATACCGAAAATAAACGCTTCCAGGTAGAAATTGAGAAAGAAAATTTGCAAGAAGCAAAAGCAAAACTAAACCAACAAATTACTACAGCTAAAGAGCGAATTAATGGTGCTCAAGCTACTCTAGAAAGTCTCAAAAACGTCAAACCAACAGATATTTTAGTAGCTAAAGCAGAGTTAAACGAGTCCATTTCTCAATTGAGAAAGGCACAAGTTGATCTGGAATTAGCTTATATAGTCGCTCCCATAGCTGGGCAAATCCTCAATATCCATACGAAAGTAGGTGAAATGGTCGATAATACTGGCATTTTAGACATTGGACAGACTCAACAAATGTATGTTTTAGCAGAAGTTTACGAAAGCGATATTAAATATGTAAAGGTCGGTCAACCAGCTACAATTGTCAGCGAATACGGAGGATTTACAGGAGAACTTAAAGGTGTAGTTGATCAGATTGGCTTGCAAATTGATAAACCAGGAATTGTCAACGATGATCCTGCCGCTAAAGCAGATGTGAGAGTTGTAAAAGTGAAAATTCGTCTCCATCCTGATGATAGCGAGCAGGTGAAAAATTTGAACAAACTTCAGGTTAGGGCATCAATTAATATCAAAGTTTGATAAATATATCTCAATAAAATAATTGTGCTGCTGGTTAGCACTATTCCCTAATTATCTGCGGTTAATTATTAATTTTATGCAGCTTTATTTTAATTTTCATTAAAAATTATTTTCCACACTATAAACAAAACTGTAAATATTACTCAACAATTACCTGAATATCTACCCTCCCGAAAAAGACTGAGAAACTTTTGTAGTTATAACTTGTCTACATAATGCAAACTATAGCAATATCTACCAATGTATTCTCCTGCTCAAGGTATTCCGGGTTTACCAGACTTAACACATCCTCATGAGTTATTGAAATTTGGTCATCAATTGCTCAAAAATTCATTATTACTTGTCTTCTTAGTGATAGCATTGGGAGTAGCGATCGCCCTTATCAGCTTTTCCCTGCGTCGCAACAGTGGAGAACAAGCGGTTTTCTTTAGTAAGTGGTCTTGGCATTACTCGCAAATCCTCCAAGGACTCCAGCATCTAGCTCTTATTTTAGTCATCGTAATTACTGGATTTTTCCTTTGTTCAACCTTAGGTAATCGTTATCATCATTGGGAACAAGCAAAAGTTGCTCAAGTTGCCGAAAGTGTAGCTGGAGATAAACTTGAACAAACAGCCCCCCAAATACGTTATATCGTCGAAGAACCTTACACCTACAACACCCAAGTCAACGGCAAAATAGTTAAAGTTAATGATACCCAAAAGGTCAATCGTTTCTTAACTTTATCTGGTTCCCAAATTAAAGTTAACATTGACCAAACTGTAAATGTTCAAGGACGTAGTTCAGTTTATAAAGTAGACTACACCGCAGAATATAAAGTTGCCAATACACTCCAAAATATTAACAGATTCTTCTTTGAAGCTCCTCCACCCAACGGTTACTCACTCTTATCTAGCTATAAAGTAGAACGGGATGGCACTAGATTAAAACAAATTAACCCTGGTGATTATGGCTTTCCTTTTCAGTTAGAACCAGGTCAGGAAACTACTTTTAAAGTCACTTATCAAGCCCAAGGAGGCCCACGCTGGGTATATGATTCAGCAGGTCAATTACTTTCTAAATTTCGCCTCACAGCTATTGCTAATTTTAATTCTCCAGATTTTGCCAGCGGTATTGTTCCTACTTCCGTAAAATATGATGGACGTAGTACAGAATTTACTTGGATTTTTGATGAAAACGTGTCCGTTAAAAATCCCTTTGGCATATTTACTAGCACTGGTGCTATTAAAGATACTGGCATTATTCCCCGGTTACTACTCTTAGCACCTGCCATATTTTTATGGTGGATATTGCTATTGTATTTGTCTCTCAAGATGAGTTTAAAAAATGTGACTATCGCTGGTGGTATCTTCTTTGCTTGTCTACTGACATTAACCTATATGGCTAGATTAATGAATCCCAATTTTGCATGGACAATGATTTCTATCTTGTTACTCTTTTTAACCTGGGGTTTAGGTTCAAATACTCGTGCTGCTTTAGCAGCAATTATTTGTACAATTGCTGGTGCAATATTACCAGTATTTGGTCTGTTAGTACCTTATAGTGGTTTAACATTAAGTCTAGCCGGGTTGCTCTCAGCTATTTGGTTAGGAGTTCTCCATTGGTATGGTTGGTATAGATTACCAGCAGAAGATTAAATTTAGTCGGCTGGCAAAGCTAAAATTAAAATATGGCCATAATAGATGATGAGGCTATAGGTTGAATTTTCAAAAATTAGCTGTGTCAGTCTACTAAAATTGTGAGGTAACTGATTTTTGGGTATTTCCTCAAACCAAAAACCTTCACTGCACAACCATGAATACTCAGGGACAAGAACAATCAAAATATTCGCGAGATTGGTCATGGCCTTTTTGGCCTGCTTTACCACTATATCCCTATGGACAAAGGCGAACAATCCGTCGAGAAATAGTTAAGGATACTATTTGGACATTTGAACAGGTACAAGGCATTCTCTACACTATTGTGCCTATTCGTATGACCGTCATTAAATTACAAGCAGGTGGTCTTTTAGTTTATGCACCAGTTGCACCGACTAGAGAATGTGTGCGGTTAGTGAAAGAATTGGCAATCAAACATGGTGAAGTTAAGTACATTTTGTTACCAACCAGTTCTGGTTTAGAACATAAAATTTTTGTCGGGCCTTTTGCGAAAAAATTTCCCCAAGCCTTAGTTTACGTTGCACCCCATCAATGGAGTTTTCCATTTAACTTACCTTTAAGTTGGTTTGGTTTTCCTCAAAAACGCACTTTTGTCTTACCTGAAGATAGTGATCAAGCTCCCTTTGGTAACGAGTTTAATTATACTATTTTAGATATTAATTTGGGACGCGGTTCTTTTGTTGAAGTCGCATTACTTCACAAAGCATCTGGTTATCTTTTGGTTACAGATACTATAGTTTCAATTCCCGAAAATCCACCAGAAATATTACATTTATATCCTGAACCCTTACTATTTCATGCTAGAGAAAATGCCCAACAACCTTTAGAAGATAACGAATTTAACCGTCGGCAAGGGTGGCAAAGAATAGCCATATTTGCTACTTACTTTCGTCCTAGTGCTGTGGAAATCTCTAGTTTACAAGCAATGTGGAAGGCTGCCAAAACCGCACCCGATAGGTCAGCTAAAGTTTATTTTGGCTTTTATCCCTTTCGCTGGCAAGATAATTGGCAATCGACTTTTGCAGCACTTCATGGTCAGGGTCGTCCTTTTGTAGCACCTATTTTGCAAATTCTCATTTTGCCCCAAGCGCCTCAACAGGTGTTAGCATGGGCAGAAACAATCGCTAATTGGGATTTTCAACATATTATATCTTGTCACTTTGATGCGCCTATTCATACCAATGGGAACCAATTTCGTCAGGCATTTAGTTTTTTAGAAAAGTACCCTCAGTATAATCATGACAAGCCTTTATTAGAGGCAGATTTGCAGTTTATTAAGAATTTAGAAGCGGATTTACTAAGGCGTGGTATTGCTACTCCTGCCAAGGAAAAGGTTTAATTGAAACTGGACATTTTTATAGTATCAGTAATAAAAGAATAGGGAAATTGCGAATTTAAGGAAATAATATTAATGTTATTTTTGAAATGGTCATTGCGGATTTTTGGTGCTTTTTGGGTAGTGGGGGGTGTGTTTACACTCCAACAAGCCAGACAGGCTAATTTTATTGACAATGCTCTAGAATTAATTACCCAAGAAAAAGAAGATAGGTTAGTTAGTAGATTTCTATTGTTGATTTCTATATCAACTCTATTAACAGGTGTGGGATTAGTAGCAGTTAGTCGCTGGGTTTTTATCCCTTTGAGTTTATTAATTGTGCTGCAAATAGTTTATTTTTTCATACAAAGACAAAGGTTTTTGCAAGCACAAACAGATGAAGAGCGCAGCCAAGCACAGATTGCCCCTGCTACTCGGAATGCCTTTATTGTGTCATTAGTAGTAGCGATCGCATCATTGGTCGCTGGGAAACTGGGTATCTTGCAATAAACACAATGAATTGCAGGATAGATGCTCATCTATCTCACCCTTTGGGTAAAATAATCTTCTGCCTACAATCTGTCAATATTTTTAATCCAAAGGAAACTGGGGAATTATGGCGCGTTTAGCCCTGCTGAGTGTATCTAACAAAACTGGTGTAATTGACCTAGCCCGTAGCTTGGTAGAAGAATTTGGCTTTGATATCATCAGCAGTGGGGGAACAGCCAAAACTTTGAAAGATGCTGGTATCCCAGTTACTAAAGTTTCTGAATACACAGGTTCACCGGAAATTTTAGGTGGCAGGGTGAAAACACTCCATCCCCGCATTCATGGCGGAATTTTAGCACGGCGTGATGTGGCACAAGATATCACAGATTTGGAAGCTAACCAAATTCGTCCCATTGATTTGGTGGTGGTGAATCTTTATCCTTTTGAGCAAACTATTGCTAAACCAGGTGTGACATTAGCTGAAGCTGTTGAGCAAATTGATATTGGTGGCCCCGCAATGTTAAGGGCTTCATCCAAGAATTTTGCTCACCTGACAGTATTATGTGATCCTGCCCAATACGGCGAATATTTGCAAGAATTACGGCAAAATGGGGAACCTTCTTTAGAGTTTCGCCAAAAGTGTGCTTTGAAGGGATTTTTACATACTGCTAACTACGATAGAGCGATCGCTGCTTATTTGGGAGAATTAGAAAATCCTGATACCTTACCCCAACAATACACCCTGTCTGGTCAACAACTCCAATCCCTGCGGTACGGTGAAAACCCCCATCAACAAGCAGGTTGGTATCAAACCGGCACTACACCGACAGGTTGGGCCGCAGCCACTAAATTGCAAGGCAAGGAACTGAGCTACAATAATTTAGTGGATTTAGAAGCAGCACGGCGCATCATTGCTGAATTTACAGAAAGTCCTGCCGCCACCATTATCAAACATACCAACCCCTGTGGTACAGCAGAAGCAGAAACCATTTTCGATGCCTATCAAAAAGCTTTCAATGCAGACTCAGTTTCTGCCTTTGGTGGTATCGTTGCTTTAAACCGAGCTATTGATGCAGCTACAGCTACAGAATTAACGAAAACCTTTTTAGAATGTGTTGTTGCTCCTGGTTGTGATTCCGAAGCTCAAGAAATTCTCACCAAAAAAGGCAACGTCCGAGTTTTAACTTTACCAGATTTACTCAGTGGTCCTAAAGAAACAGTCAAAGCCATTGCCGGTGGTTTCCTAGTGCAAACAGCCGACGATATCATTGCTGACACCAGTAAATGGCAAGTAGTGAGCGATCGTCAACCCACATACAGTGAATTAGCTGAATTGCTATTCGCGTGGAAAGTTTGCAAACATGTCAAATCTAACGCCATTTTAATTAGCAAAGACCGCACCACCTTGGGAGTAGGGGCTGGACAAATGAACCGTGTGGGTTCCGCCAAAATTGCCCTAGAACAAGCTGGAGAAAAGGCCAAAGGTGCATTCCTGGCCAGTGATGGCTTCTTCCCCTTCGACGATACAATCAGAACCGCAGCCGCAGCAGGTATTACCGCTATAGTTCAGCCAGGGGGCAGTGTGCGCGATAAAGATTCCATCAAAGCCGCTAATGAATTAGGCTTATTAATGCTGTTAACAGGCGTGCGTCATTTCGCACATTAGAGAGTGGAAGAGATAAATTAGGGCAACCACATTTATATTATGTGGTTGCCCTAATTATTTCATATCGAATCTGGTAACATCGGTACTTATATTGATAGCAATAGACAGAGCGGTTAGGACATTAACTAACATTAAAACTGAGACGCTCAAAGGCTTTTAGCACTGTCACCTGTTAACTGTCATCTGCCATACATCGAAGATATTGATATTGCCAGGGAAATATTCAGAGAAGAATACCGATGTAAGCGGAATAGATATTACTCCCGCTTGGCGATTACAGAGAGATTACGCAGAGAATGCAGGTGAAGGTAGATTAATTCCAGTTCATCGGTGCGTACCAGAGTGAGAATCTGTTCATCTGTCAAGCTTTTAAGTCGCTCGACATTGACACGCATGAACCCACTCAGCGATCGCTGTTCTCCTGATGGCGGAGTCAGTCGTGCGCGAGCGTGTTCTAATAGGTTATATTCCTTCAGTCTCTGACAGAAAATTCGAGTTCGTTGGAAATGAGCCTGATACTGCTGGAGAAAACCCAAAATATTTTGTAAATATTGAGTTTGTTCCCCTTGACTATCGAATAATCTTTCTCCTCTTCCCTCCTGATTACAACCAGAAAATTCCTCATCAATACAAAGACTGGATTTACCCTCTTCATTGGGAGTAGAAAAAACAAAAGGATAGCGGCGGATGAAAGCAGGAATGTATTCATCTGTCCATTGCCCTGATTCAGTTATGTAGAGGTTGTCATCATCAATTCCCAGAATCACAACGGGCATAATTTCGGTTTCTGTTCCAGCAAAGACAATGGGGTATCCCGCCGCCGCATTAGGAAATTCTACCGCCATTAACGGTACAGAATTAATAGTTTTAGCAAAGGAATAATCAGTACCAGTTTTTACAGACAAATCAGCGTGTCGTTGTTTAGAAATCGGCATGACTTGTTCGTAGATGAGTAATTGTTTTGCCAAAGGTTAACTCCTTTTAATTATTTATTAAAAAATCTTTTTTTGATGGCATTTAACCATTGTGGCTGCTCTGGAATCTAGTTTTTCTAAGCAGACTTTTTAGGAGGATTGAGCCTTGTTCCTGCTGTTAGGGTTTCATCCATCAGGTCAGGACTACCTTCAATCAGGTCATGTTCAAATCCTAAAATATGACCTAATTCATGGCTAACCACTGTCAGTAAGTCGATTTTACCAGATGCGTCCCCTTGAATCTTGGCTGTTGCACTTTGCTGATCAGATTTTCTGCGGAACTCCTCATCTCTGGTTGGTGTTGTGTCAATAAACCAACCATAACCAGCCGCATTACTATCTAGTAAAATTGTATTGCCTTCAGTGCGACCTAGAATTAAACCATCTAATTCAGCTACTTGAAACTGGACTAAATCTAAATTAGCGATCGCAGTTGCCGATAACAGTCCAGAATCTATCCAACGCCGTTTAGCCTCAGCTACGATTGGCGCTAAGTCTGCTTGAGTTAAGGGCGTTGTATTCCTTACAGAGGCAGGTGCTTTAGCAGCTAAGAGATTCTCACCTCCAGCGACGGGATCATTGGTTTTCACAGAAATATTGTCAAATCCACTGCTTCCATTCTGAGTAAATAGACCAAACTTGCCATCAACAGTAACCGCGTTAAAGGCGTGACTGACCACGGTTTGACTATTGAGGGTGACATTTACTGTTGCACCTCTGAGAGTAACACCAAGAGTGTAATCGGTGTTGGTATTGATTACCCGTGAGACAACTCGATCAACGACCCAACCTGATTTTTGGGTATAGTGTCCGATTAAAACTTGGTCAGCCGGAGCATCGATCGCGGCAAATTTAAAGCTATCAGCATTGCGGTCAAAGATGAAACCAGCACGGGTTGAGGTATTCACAATGGCAGACAGATCCAACATCGAATTAGTGTTGATGCTGTTGACATTGGGTAAAGTCATCAAATTATAAGCAAGATTACCGTTAGTTGGTAATGTTCCTGTCAAGCGTCCATTCTGCACCGCCCAAGTTCCTGTACTGCCTCCGGTAAAGAGATTTGCCACACCGTCACTTAAGTCTTCCAGATTTTGGTACTTAGCAGCAGGAGGAAGCACTTGGACTGCAATATTATCGAGAGAACCTTCTGATTGATCTGAACCGAAGCCGATTAAACCCCAGTTTAGTCCATAGCTATGACCGTCGATCATCCTTGGGCTATAAATGTGACTAAAGACATTAGTATTGTCAACTACCAGGGAAACAGCTAATCCATTGACGGATAGCAATAGGTTATAGAATACATTGGGTTTTGCTTGGAAAGGTGTTTGTTTATCCACCAACCAACCCGAAGCTGTGCGATGACCTATCACTAACTTATTATTGGAAATATCAATACCCGCAAACTTGAAATCTGTCTTGCCAACGTAATCAAAGATGATGTAGGAATTTCCTTTCCAACCTGAAGTGGGTTTGATGACATTGATTAAAGCTTGCACCTCAAAGTAACTTGGAAGTGGTGTTCCGATATCATAAACTGCTACAGCATCTGCCTGCGATGAATTAGCAAGACCTTGTAATTTACCGTTGACTACTTGCCAACTGCCACTATCAACGGCTAAGGCTTGGAACTGGTTGTCATTAAAGTTAGATGAGCGGAGGACATCACGACTACCACCAGAAATATTACTTGTTTGAGGATCATTGGGCGCGCCTGTTTGATTGCCCCAAGCAGAATCTTGTTGTCGGACTAGACCCAGTTCTCCTTCCGGTTCACCATTGCGGAGAGGATCAGCCCCGGTATCGTTAGCACGGGTGGGATCAGCACCATCGCTTTGGGAGAGAGCATAGAGAAATTCGGCTAACTGGGGTTGCAGTGAACGGCTGACCGTTCCCAATCCAAAGGGTGCAAAGGGTACGACATAACTGTTAAATTCGCCAGCCCAGTCAATTAAGCGATCGCCTCCTGTATTAGCAATTAATATATCCCTTCCAGCACCGCCAAAGGCCCGGTCTTCATAGGAGGGGTGAGTATCAGGAGTGTTATTCAGTCCACCATTGGTTTCGAGGTTATCGTCAACATTTAAGAGGTCGTCACCCCAGCCACCATAAAGGTTATCTTGTCCTGTACCACCTACTAACCAGTCATTACCTAAGTCTCCAAAGATGGCATCATTGCCGTCACTGTTGACTGTGCCATAACTTGCTGAGGTAACTGTGTCGCCTTCGGTGGTACTGAAGTTGAGGAAGAAGTTATTAACCTTGGTCAATGGGTTAAATTCGTCATAGGCTGCAAATTCGCCAGTAGTGGGATTGTAAGCCAAGATATTACCGGGATTACTGGGTTTGTCATAAAACTGGCTCATGGCTTCAGCACCGGAGATCCCATCATCCCCTGCACCACCGTGGAGGAAATCGTTGCCCAGACCTCCATAGATAATGTCATCAGCGAATTGAGGATCAAAGAGAGGATTTTGACTTGTTGTATTGGGATCGAGGTTAAACGGTGTGAGATTAACCGTTTTCTTCAATGCACCTGTCACGTTGATGGTGGCTTGCTGGACGTTACCTGGCGTACTGATGAACTGTTGGGTTGTGGCGACGATTCCGTAGAGGGTTTCTGCTGTACCATTGCGACTGGTATAGATGCGTCCGTCATCACCGATTACACCATCTTGCCCTGCACCACCAGAGATCCAATCATGTCCTGCACCACCAATGATGTTATCGTCTTGCCCTTCGCCGAATAGGACATCATTACCAACTTGTCCATAGATTTCATCGTTACCAGATTCACCATGAATTTCATCGGCTGCACCGCGATCGCTGGTAGCACTAGCACTATAATCTAAGCCACCCTCGGTGTAGTCTAGTAATTCTACGGCTCTGGGAATCAGTCGAACTGAGTTATATGTGCCGTTGTCGTAGTTGAAGGTGAGATACTGACCATTTGCACCTAGTAAGCGGAAGATATTGGCATTATCCCCAACAATCATGTCTGCATCTCGACCGGGTGAACCATCACCGATATTGTTACGGGTAATATCTGTGCCTGCACCACCAAAGATCAGGTCTGAGCCGTCAGGACGCTGGCTAGCAAGTGTTAAACCAAACAGATTAGAACTACCACCAATGATGTCATCCTGTCCTAGATTCCCGAAGATCACATCATTGCTGCCATTACCTTCTATGTAGTCATCTCCATCGGTAGCGGCTTCACTAGAAGCACTCACAGTCAGAGTACCGTCGCTATTACGGAAAGCTCCTACAACTAAGTCAATGGAGCCATCCCCCTGGACTGTATCATTTCCTAATTGTCCGAAGATGGTGTCAGCTTCCGCTCCTCCAGCGATGTAGTCATTGCCGAATAGTTGGTTAGAGGTAGTGTCGCTGTGATCTAGTAGGTTGATAATTCGTTCTGATGCTCCGCTAGGATTAGATCGGGCTGTACCAGTTACTAGGGGATTATCGTTGCTGTCATAGATAAGTCCACCGGACAGGGTACGGAAACGGCTACTAATTGCATTACCCTTACGGAGAATGCTGGCATTATCACCCGCGATCGCATCATTGCCTGCTCCACCATCAATCTTGTCACCTGTATCATGACCACCAGCGACATTGTGACCTCCTATTAGGTCATCATCACCATCGTTACCACGCAGAATGTCTTCACTTTGTCCGCCAATGATAATGTCATCACCTGCATCTCCGAAAATCGTATCTGCACCACCACCTTCGCTGTTTTGAGTAAAGATAGAGGTAAAGACAAAGGGATGATTAGACTGATTTAAGGGCAGTAAAGTAAGGTCAATATCACCCGTCACTTGACCATGATCACCAAATATTAGGTCATTGTCATTGCTGCCATTGACTACATCATTACCCGTTCCTGCAATCACTAGATCGTTTCCTGCACCTGCATTGATGGTATCACCGCCGCCAATTGCCGGATCGACTACGGTAATTTGGTCAATATCATTGGGATTATTGTCGGTAATGACATAATCCACCCAACCGTTATCACCCAGGACGATATCATTACCTGCGCCGCTATTTACGGTGTCTGTACCGAAGCCAGCTAGGATTACATCTGCTCCTGTACCAGTGCTGATTTGGTCATTACCACCCAAGTTTGAACTGGTAGTTTCCAGTCGCAGTAGAGTACCCGTACCCTGAGTATAATCAATGCGTCCACTATCACCTAATACCTGGTTATTGCCTTCTCCAGCACTTACTATGTCGGCACCCACTCCTGCTATTACGGTGTCTTTACCTATGCCTGTGGTGATTTGGTCATTGCCACCATCATTTGTTTCTTGACTGCTGATGTGGTCGAGTTTGCCACTGTGTAGTTCGA
>NZ_JACJTT010000055.1 GCF_014698825.1 Richelia sinica FACHB-800 | reverse complement strand
TGATCCGGTTGCGTTCGGTGTGTGTCATTGGTGTAAGTCCTTATCTAGTTTGTGGTGTGGTAAATTCCCCCAGCGGGGGAACTGAAGATTAGAAAGGAGTTACACCGGACTCAATGACAGCAGCCAAATAACCCCGGTAGTAGTCGGTGGTTAAATCGGTGGTGATTGGTGGTAGTCCGATTACAGCGTCAAACTTTCCATCAAAGTAGGTGAGGGTGAGGGTTTGGGGTTTTGCTTGTGTTAGAGTTGTCATATTAGAGCCTCATTATTTGGGGAATAAGCAAAAGGCGATCGCTCTTGGTGGAACTTGTGGCGGTTGCCTTTTGATTTGTCTTACATTATGTCTTACATTATTGCTTGTAGTCTTACATTCTGTCAATAGGTAAGTATTACATTTTTATTTACAGTAAGACAATAGCAAATTTAGTATTACTTATGTGTGTTTTCATGGCAAAAACCCGGTAACAGTAAGCTACCGGGTTATATTTGAGGACTAGCGACTAAACATTTTCAATTTTGGCTATCATCCCCCGTAGTACATCGTTATCTAGGGATGCTAGGTATTGCTTGAATATTGATTGAATATCAGCTTTAGTGGCTTTGCTGATGTTCCCTACTGGATAGCTGCTGACATACTTTTTATAACCGTTCCAGGTCATTGTAGCCGCGTAGTTTTCTATTTTTTGAATTAGATCATCTTTATCCGTTTCTAAATGTTTAACTGTTTCTGCTTCAACAATTACATCTACTATTTGATCATCTGTTTCCGGTTGTGGTTCTACTGGTGTGGGATGTGGTTCTACTTCTGTCTGAGGGTCAATACTCGCGGTTAATTGTGCTACTGGTGCATTGCCAAACAAGGCGTTTATTGTGGCTTGGTAGTTGATTAACTCATCGGGGCAAATTTCTCTGATGGATGCGATCGCTTCCTGTACCATTTGAGCCGCGCTAACCATCTGACTCTCAACACTACCTAGTTGTTGTAAATAGGCTTGTATATGGCGTTGTTTTTCCTGTAGCTGTTCTATTTGGATTTGAATGTCAGAATATAATTCCTGTTGTGAAGCGATAACTTGATTTAACAACATTGTAGAGATTCCTTATTTAGTAGTGGTTCTAAGCTGGTAAGAATGTGAAGCGGTTTGTCTTACCTTATGTTTTACATTATTGCTTATGTATTACTCTCTGTCAATGGATTTGTCTTACAATTTATTTATTGTAATACTATAAATAAATTGGTCTTACTTATGCGTATTACTTTAAGTAAGACCGTGATAATATAGTAATACAAATATAGTAAGACCAATAGTAAGACTATGAGTGATAAAAGTAAAACTACTACTACGCTTAGTTTTCGATGCCCTCACGATATGCTAGAGGCGATTGACTCTATAGGACGGCAACATTACCCAACGGACAAAAATAGTAAAACTAATAGTGGCTGTGACCGCAGTAAAACTTTATTCCATATCATTCAAGCTGGTATAGCAGCCTTAACTGATGGTGATATCCAAATAGAAGTAAGACCGAGTAAGACATATAGTAAGACCGCTATTGATCAAGGGGAATTAGAGGAATTAGTAAAAAAGCTGATAGGCGAAAACTTACCAGTAATACCGCCGCGTCTTACAGATGACAATAGCTATGTAAAACGCTGTGAGCTTAACCAAAAAGTAGATGACCGGATCGTAAAGGCATTAGGAGAAGACGGTTTATTTTTTGATAGTGCTGCTAATGAAGCGATCGCTAAATCCTACGCTGCCGTGATGGGACAGTTCAATGGACTACTAGAGGAATTACAAGAACTAAAAGCAGCTATTCCTCCTGCCACTGTTCCCAGTCCCCAATCACCAATAACCAATCACCAAACACCTGCACCTGTTCCACAGTCAGCAGTTCCCAATCCCCAATTACCAATTACTGATGATCAAAAAGTAGAAATAATTGAATTGTTGGAGATTGGGGGAATACTAAAAGGTGAAATTTATTACAAACAATTTCTTATTGATAGAGGAATAGATGATCGGATAAGTGCCAATAAGGAAAAATTAGAAAGTGTAGGTATTGTCCTAACAGGTAAACATAAAACACCAGTTTCTAAGATTAATTTTGTGTTGAATAATTTAGGATATGCCCCTCAAAATATAGGACAAAAAACCATTAATGGTACTAGAGGAATTGAATGTTACCAGGTTGTTTAGTCTCCACAAAGTAAGGATAGAAGTTTTTTCTATCCTCATACCATGCCCATTAAAAACCCACCTACCAATAAGGATAGGTGGTTTTAGTTTGCGGTGTAGGTGTGATTACTCCTTGCTAGGCTACGAATAGGCTTAATTGTGTGTAGTTAGCTGGTGATGCTTGATAAGTTCTCAGTTTTGACATGAGCAGCTTTTTGGTACTACTCCATCTCAATTCATAGTCAGCTTCTCCCACACAATTTATGCCAAAAATTGCACCGTCACACAAAGCTATTAATTCATTGGTGGGACAGATAGAGCCGAGTGACCAATTACCCATTACTACCTGTAAATAATCAGGTGGGGTTATGTCTTCTAACATCCCCAAATATTCAAAACCATCTGCTATTAAAGCAGACATAACATAATTGTCTTTCTCTAAAAACCAGCATGGCAAATACCGGGGCTTATCGGTATAGTCGATATCCTTCATCTGTTTTATTGGGGTAGGTGAACTTTGGCGTTAATGCCAGTGCTACCAGTGACATTCGATGTCAAGCATCGCGCTAATTTAACTTTGGTAGCTGTTTCATTGACTCAACAATGTTAGGAATCAAAATCAATAGGCTTACCGTGAAAATGTTGGTAAATTTTCTCAGGACGCAACCAATCAGGTAGAGTAATTGGGTGTTGTTCTAATTCATTACCATCCCCATCTACTAAACCTTCTAAGATGCCTTTAAAAAGTGGTTTTGCTTGGGGTGTAGTTTTTAAATTTAACCTGTATGTTTGGGTTTTAATGGGGTCAGAAATACCACTACATCCACCTAAGCAATCTTGAGTTAAGTTATGGCTGATTAAAATACAATGTTCGTTCCGCTTTCTGGGTGTGGCAATTACGAATGGCACTATATTAGGAGCATTATCAAATTTACCTTTAGCGTTAGTTAATTCATCCCAAATAGACACAATAGGTTTATCTTTTAAGGTTCTATGCTTGGAACGTTCAATAGCTGCTATATAGCCATCGTTGTAAGATTCCCAATCAATTCCTTGTCCATAAATATTGGGTTCTAATGGTACTAAAAATTTCCAAGCATCATTTTTATTTTGGTCGTAGTCGATATCTGTTATTGATTCGATTTTGGCATCTATCAGGTAATGTTTCAGGAGAGCGATGGCTGCTGCTGTATAGCTTTTATAGCTGCCAGCTTTACCATGAATAATAATGGGGGTAAATGATTCTACTAGATACCATAGCCAACTATTTTCATGGGACTTGAGAGCATTGATTAATGATTGTTTTAGTTGTTCATTGGGTGTACTTTTGGTAGTATCTTCTGCTTTATTATTGCCAGATAGCTTATCTATCTTGCGTTTTATTTCTGCTGTTTCTAATTTGTTTTTAACTGTATCTTTATCCAGTTCACTCAGTTGTAATTGATGTTGTTTTAGGGATAATTCCCCTTGTAAAGTACCGTTTAGGTGGTCAAGTTGCAGTTCTCCATCACTTTTCATAGCTTGGATGGTTTCTGATGTTTGACGGGCTATGACTTGTTTGGTGATTTCTGCTTGGTTGCTTTTGGTAAATCCAAATAAATCAATGTGCGTTTGTTCAATTAAATCATTCTCTAATGCACGTATTTTTAACATTTTGAATTGAGAATGAACTGCTTTTTCTTGGTGGTTAGTAAGTGCTTTACTTACTCCATAAGCCGTTAATAATAACCCACTTGAGAAGATGCCAAAATATACTGCTGTATCATCCTCTTTGGGGAGAATTTTAACAACTTTGATAGAATTATCAAATAACTGGTTTCTCCGTTCCCTATCCACCAAATAGCTAACACCTCTCTTAATATCTGCACCTTTACAACTGCTCTGTTTATTACAGTAGAGGGTTTCACTAAATTTATAGGAATCATTAAATAGAGAAATAGATAACATAAATCCCCCTGCGAGTAATGCACCTACTAAGGTTGTAGTAGTTTTCCTTTGACGGTTTAACTGTTCATTGAATGATTTTATTTCTTGCATAACTAACGACTTCCAAATATTTGATTAATAAAATTCATAAATCCTGACTTCTGCATCCACTGGAGAAGTTTATCTATGTTAAGGATAAAATCAATGAAACCAGTAGCTAAATAGTTAATAGTAATAGCTGTAACTAGACCACTAAGGAAGATATTGATACATCCAAAATTCCTAAACCTAAATTTCATTATTTTATGCTCCTAATTAATAATTAAAAGTTCCCAGTAGTGTTACTGGGAACAGATTATTTAACGATTAATCCAAGGATGTGTGTCTGATAATTCTTGCAGTTTTACTTCAGCTTCCAATTCTCCTAAGTACCCTGTTAAGTCCCAATTTACCTTTGTTGGTTCTACCCCAAAATCACGCCATTGTTGTTGATATTTCTCTATATGGTGTTGTTTAAGTCCGTACTCTCTAGCTAGTGGGTTGTTAGTTCCTAAAGTGCCTAAAGAAGCATCTAAATAAGCTACAGGAAACAGAAAATCAATGTCACCATAACTGTGAGTTTTAGCGTTGAGATAAGCTAAATCATTGGTAATTTTAGTTTCACTTTTTGACTGGTAATGTACCCCTAAAAATGCCATTTCTACATGAGTAAAATTGTTTATGACGTAGTTCATACAAGCATCAACTTTATCGAAGTACCTGTTACTGGTTTTATCTAGGTTGTACTGTTCTCTCATGGTTTCCATTAGTCCTAACAGTTCCTTAACTTTGGGGCTGCTTAGGAAGTTGTTAATTTTAGTTCCGTTGGTTATCCATCCTGGTTGTAGATAAATCATGTTAGTTTCCTTTGTGTGTCGAATGAAATAAACCAGTTTAACGTCATGGTTTAGGACACATTTTCATTATTAGCTGAAGATAATTTTCTGATTAGTCCTATTAGAGCGATCGCACCTACACCAATTAACAACGAAGTCCCCACACTAGGCAACTGGAAACTTAACCCCTCACTGCTTTTAATCTCTTGGTAGGTTTGATTTATTTGGGTGTATGTGTTGCTAACTTCTGTAGTGATTCTGGTTGTAGAGTTCCAAGAAACTACACCACCAATAGCAAGTTTAATTATACCTACTAACGGTTTTTGACCTAGTGAAAATTCCCATGATTCACTGTTGATGGAGAAATTAAAACTATCACCAAAATCAATTAAACCAGGGAGGCAGGAGACACAAAAACTAGCTAATTGAATAATTGATAATGTAACTTGTAAGTCGAATAACAACCAACTTAAACTGCATGAGGAGAACTGACAAGCTATGAATAATAAACCGCTATCTATACGCTTTCGTGCTGCTATATCAGAATAAAGTTTAGATTCAATATGGCTTAGATACCTGACTGTTTCTTGATTAATTTCTGTAGATTCTTCACTATCTAGAATTGAATCTAGATCCGGTGGTGTGTGAGGTGCTAACATAATATTAAGAATGTGAAATTAACCTGATGCTATTCCCCCAACCATTACCCGTGATTGGGGGATTACAATTAAAAACCTAATGCTGACTTAAACTCAAGTAATTTACCCATAAAACCAGTTCTGTAGTCTTTCTTGGGTATCAAGTCATAACGTGCCTGTTCACCATTGCTCAAAGCTTCGTTCAGCACTCTATTTTCATATTGCTGGTTAGCTGCAATTTGCCTTACTTCTGGTTGGTTCTCTACCTCTAAAACTGCCACCTGTTGGTCAATTGCTGTTAGATGAGCATTCACGTATCCGCGTATTTCTTGATAGTTAAGCTGGTACTGGTGACGTACATTCTCAGTTTTTTTGTCTAGTAAGAACTGGTTAGCAAGTTCTACACGCTGGTTAATGTATTTCTGATTAGCTAATGACGTTTGCATACCTGCTTTATCTATCGCTAGAGATGATTTACCACTAGCTTTGAGGATGTCAGCTAGTGCTAAGTTATAGGTTTCAGTACCTTCAATAATTGTGAGATAAGCATCTTTTAGTTTTGGTGCAAATTCTTTCATAAACCCAGCTTGTCTTGATAGTTCCCCTATCTTCTGCATACTGGATAAATCACCCATAACTGCACGTTCAAAGTCACTCAAAGTAATGCCAAACTTGTTAGATAGTTGGCTGTTTAACGCTCGACCTCTAGAGGTTATATGGTTCTTAATCTTCATGCTTTTAGCAGGTGGTAACGCTTTCATTATTTAACCTCTATGTATGTATTTGGGTCAGTAAAATATCTGTGAGTTGGTTTATTTATTTGATGGTTGTAGCGTAGGTTATCCAGAATAACTAAACCAGATATAAGGGCAATTCCTATTAATAAAAATGTAGGATTTATCCTTATTTTTAAGTTAGGATGCTTCGGGTAATTTGAACCTGGATAACGTACCCGCGAGTTTACTTTTAAAGTCTGTAGACTGCTGTACAAGCTGCTGGTTAAGCTGTTTCAATCCATTGGTTAATGTTTGGGAATTTTCCTCAAAACCATCACTAGCTACCTGACTAATCTCGTTAATAGTGTTAACTATTTTCTGGTTATTGCTTGCTATTTTGTGCTGCACATAGGCGATAATTGCACCCTTTACCTGTTCTAATGTTTGGGTGAAGTCATCACTACCAGCGTCAAAGTTATCAGCTATATTTTCAATGTCTTGAGTGCTTAACTCAATCCCCAAATTAACAGCAGTAGAAGCAACTAATTCATTTTTGGTAGTGGTTGCTAGTTCTGAAGATTGGGGTAATGTTTCCGTTTCTTCCGTGATGGTTGGTTGGATGTTTCCGTTTTCAACATCTACACAGATGGATGTTTCCTGTTTGGTAGTTGGGGCTATCACTTCCTCCTCTTGGTTGTCTACGTTGTAAACCGTGTCTACATCTTCACTATCCAAACTATTAACTAAAGCATCCTGATCCGGTGCAGCTTCATTAGTTGCCAGTCCCTCTACATCTTCACTGGCTACTGTTAGCTGACTAGTGTTACATAGGAAGTATTCAGTAGTGCTAGTTTCCTCTTGTTTGGTAATGTTTTCAATGTTTGCTGCATTACTTCTGAGATAATCTTTAATCTCTCCTGATGTAGCTATTACCCCTTTACGTTTTAGGCTTGACTGAATACGTTTAGCAACTGTGGTTAACATTCTTTACGCTCCTATTTTTGATAGTTGAGAATTTTGGACTTTTGACTTATAGATAAGTGCTACTGCACAGATAGGAATTAGCACTTGTTTGGCATAAAATGATTTAGCTTTAAATCCCCCGGCTGTTTTAAACCATCTGCTGATAGTGCTTTGATTGGGTGTAATTCCTAATTTATCCAGTAGAGTTATGAATTGTTCACCTGTACAACCTTCACCAATGCTTGACTCTATTTTTGATATTTGTCCTTTGATTTTGTGGTACTGGGAAAAGTAGCGGGGTGAGATATTCCGTAACATCAAAAACAGTTCAAAACCCTTTTTATCTAGAGTTAATTCTGCTGATTGCATAGCTTTACGAACTCTCCACCAGTGGGAATCACAAACCCTAGAACCTAGCACTGTTTCATAAATAATCCTTGCACTCTCCATGATTTTTTTATGCGTTATGCGTAAGATGGATTTTGCATTTATTCAATGCGTGCTTTTTACATCTCGCGTATCTGCCATTTACATCTTGTGTATATGCGTTTTACATCTTGCATTTTGCGAGTGCAAGATTAATGCACTAACTGAAATATGCGATATCTGCAAAGCAAAGCTGGGCGGTGTTGATACCTCCACCTATTGATATTTGGTGCTTTTGCCTATGCTCTTGACTTGCATAGTGGACATGATGCTATCTTATCCTATATGGGATGTTTATGTAAATATCCCATTAATACCAAACATCCCAAGTTAAGATTTTTTCTAAAAAGACGGGTAAGCTGGGGTATATATACCATCAGTGATATTTATCCTTGTGACTGCTACAAAGAAAAATTCAGAACCTATCCCAAGTCTTAAGGTTAATTTCCCCGACAGAAGCCTAAGAGACAGGTTTAAAGCTGCCTGTGCGCTAAACGGGAAAAACATGAATGAGGTGATTATTGAGTTTGTGCATCAGTATGTAGAGGAGAACGACCCTACGCAAAAAGCATCATAACCATACACAAATGAACACTTATACAGGATGTATCTATGGTTCAAGGAAAACTAGAAGTAACTATAAAAATTAATGAGTTGCCAGAAGCTAAAACAGTAGAAAACGGCTGGCAACAGTTCGAGGTAGATTGTGACGGACGGATTATTAGCGTTACTGTCAAACCCAAAATGTGGAAGAAGCTAACAGATGCTCAAGCAAACTTTCCCATGTGGGTAGCTGCCATTGCTGGAAAGCTGGGAGAGGCAACCGATAACGGGTTTGTGCTGAATGAACCGAATATCCAGGTTTTTGAGAAAAAGCCTAAAGCACCTACTGAGGATGCGGCTTAGGAGGGGCGATCGCACCCCACACACCCCACACACCCCACACACACAATAAGCAGGAGGAATATATACAAAATCTTAATATTTCATTTTTGCATAACCTTGATGCAATTCTTGAATAAAAAAATGTAGCTTATGATACGGTTATAAGCTGTTCTAAGTTCATTATTTTGTATCGTTATGATACAGATTGCCTCTTAAAATAGTAACGACATTATTTTACAAGTGTTGGTACATAAGCGTTATACCTATCATATATAGCATAGAAAGCACATAACGCTTGACATATTTAAAGCGGCTTCTGTTTCAGGTGTATCAAGTGTTTCAGAAAGTGTCAGGTTAGTTGACGTTTGGGCTTTTATGATAAACTCAATACATACCCAACTAACGGGTTAAAAAAAATGCGGCTACCAGATCCGTCACCTGAACCGAGTAACTTGCAATTACTCAATGACCAAAATCCGATAACCAACAAGTAGTTAATTAAAAATATTCGTTTTTATATATTAACTACTTTAACACAAACTACACAACGATTACAAGTTGTATGTTCTAAATTGTTTCAGGTGAGGGGACGATCAGGTAGCTGCACCAAGTAACAAAAAAGCAGGTGCAGCATGGTTAATGACATTGTTCTCAAGGAAATTTTACAAGACGGCAAACTAGCTCAAATTCTCCCCTACATAGAACGCAAGCTAGGCAAGCATCTATTTGATAGAGACGGCATTGGTACAGCACAACTCGCGCTAGACCTTAACCAATCACCCGACTATGGTGACATTAAATTAAAACGAGCTACAGAATTAAAGGAATACCCGGAATTTTGGGGAGTGAGGGGACTTAAAACCATTGGTGATGGTGCTTTTAGTGATTTAGCAACCACCATACAAGTTAAAGTCCCCAAGGCAATACAAGATGAAAAAAACAAATACTACAACGATAGGCAGGAACGAGATAGCAACGGCAAAGTTAAAAAATATCCCAAATATAAATTTAGTTCCGGTTGTAAACCAGATTTACAATTATTCCCACTGGAAGATAGAGATTGTGAACTAATTAACCTAAACCCTTTTGCTGATTTAGGAGCTATTAATTGGGACAGAGTTTTGTTTGATAACAACATCCCCATCATTATTACAGAAGGATCTAAAAAACAATTCGTACTCCTAGCCTATGGTTTTGTGGTAATCGGTTTACCCGGCGTATGGCAGGGGATGTTTAAAACTCCTAAAGGTAAAAAACTTTTAGAACAATTAAAACAATTCGCCACAAAAGGACGGCAATTCTACATAGGATTTGATAATGATAACAACCCTGACTCAATCAAAAATGTAGGTCATGCTATGTATGAGTTAGGTGAGGCTTTGGAGAAGGAAACTAAAGTACAACCCCTTATTATCAGATGGGAGCAATATTCAGAAAAAGGTATTGATGATTTAGTTGCGGAACATGGTATACAACCTTTTTTAGAAGCATATAAAAACGCTATTCCTCTGCACCAATGGGCGGCGATTTATTGGACTTCTATATTTGAAAAACCACAATTAGAGGTTAACAAAAAGGGTGAGATTTTTATTAGTAAATATTTTCCAGAATATGAACCACCATCCGATACTAATAAAGAAGCTGTAGTAGGTGTGCATGGTTCTGGTAAAACCTACAGATTGAAAAAAATAGTTAGGTTGAATAACGCACAAGGAATATTCACAGCTTATATAGTACCAATCCAGGCACTAAGAGATCAGTCAGCTAGTGAGTTAAATTTACCCACAATTAAGGATATTCAGGAGCATAAAAATAATCCCTCACATTATTTAGGTTGTACACTTTGTATAGATAGTGTTAAGGCATTATATGAACATCTTGAGAGAATAGGATTACTGGAGACTGGACAATTTAGGTTAATTTTTGACGAAGCTGATCAAACATTAAAGCATCTGGTTATGTCTACTACTCACGTCGAGAGAAAACGGAATGAGAATATCCAGATGACTTTAGAATTAATTAGGTTGAGTGATCGCACACATTTAGCCGAAGCTGACTTAACTAGAAATACTTGGGACTTAATTAATAAGTTAAAACCAGGAAAGAGCTATTTAGCAGTCAATCACTACCGTCATGATCGGAACATTGTACTGTGGGATAATCATATATTGATGCTAGATTTAGCTGTTAAAAAAGCAGCTTTGAATGAAAAAAAAGCCCCAATGCTGATCACTACTCAAGGTGGTAGTGAAAATGCTACTTTGGGTGTAGAAGCAATAGAAAAGTTTTTGTTAGCTCAGGGTGTAGAACGTCCTATTATCCCACTATCTAAAATATTAGTTGCTGATCCTAATCATATCGCCTATGGCGTATTAGAGAACAAGTCTAAATTTGATGATTTTTTAAAATATTGCATTGATAATAATGCAATCCTAATAGTTTCACCACTACTAAAAACTGGTTTTAGCATAGAGGAAATATTTGATTTCAAATACCAATTTTCACTACTGCAAGGGGTTGGAACTCCCCAGGATGGAATACAGCAGATCCACCGTGCCAGAAAAGATAATATAGAAAGACATATTTGGGTTACTGACAGAAGTTGTGGGGACTTGCATGGTAATGGTTCAAAAACTCACAAAGGCATAAAAGCAGGAATTAACTATCAATTTGATGCTGAAAAAGTAGCATTACAGGATTTAGGAATAGAACTTGATGAGATTACCTCAGATGCACTCATAGAAGGATATTACTGTAGACAAGCTGCTATGGATAATATTTCTAGATCACATTACTACGATTGGGTAGTGGGACTTCTAAAATACAAGTGGAATTACACCATTATTAAAAGTGAGGATTGGTTAAAAGCTAATGTGATTACTCCTGATAATGCTCAGGAAGTAATTAACAATGATTTGATTTTTAGTGAAGCCGAGATTAACGAATGCTACGAAAATTATAAAGGTACTAAAGGTTGGTTTGGGAAAACTTCAAAGGAAGCAGAAGACAACAAACATATAGAAGAACATGAAGCGGAACTTCTGAGCCATGAGGAATACCAAAATATTCGCAAAAATCATAAATCACGCCCTAAACCATTAGAGCGTCGCTTTCAAAAAAGCAGGTTACATTATGATTCCGGCGGTACTATTCCCACTACACCGGAAAACCTTAAAAAGTTTAGTAATGGTCTAGGCAAGTTAAGGTTACACCATAAACTGCTTAATACAACTGCATTAATACAAGATGATTGTTTATCAATAGAACATCAAAGCAAGAATAAGGACGCTTTCAAACCGGATTTTATTAAAAGGACTTTTGCAGCTAAAGTAAAACTCTTACAGGATAGTGGTTTCGGGGATTTTGTCAAGGAACTCAGTAAAGCTTGTATAAAAGGTGCTAAGGATCAACTTTTCTATATATTTAATATATATAGTGAAGTTGATCATAATTTTGCGGGGGATGATTTAAGGACACCATTAGAAACCACCCGGCAAAAGTTGTACATTGACCCCAACAGCGAATACTGGCAAAAAATCTGCGATTTCCTTAGAAGCGACCCCTGGAGATGCAAAAACTTACTAGGTTTCACACCACCCCAGAAACAGAATAGTAGCGTTATCAGGTCGCTACTCAATCTCATAGGCTTAACTCTCGATTTTGAGGGCAAGTCAGGACGGGATAGGAAATATTACTTTTTAGACTACAACGACGGCAGATGGGCATTTTTTGACTATCTCGATGGACGTACAGCTACACCCATCCTATCCATCGAAAACGAGAAAACTTACGAACTCATAAACCTCAAGGGGTTAAGGGGTGATGCTGTAACAAGCTACTTTAAGGACGCTATCAAGGCTCATAATAATCTGGCCTTCGACGAAACCAGCAGCTTAACCGACTTAGCTATTAACGGCAAAAACATCACCATAGATGATCAAGAATGCTACATAGAACATTTGGGAGAAGCGATCGCGTCTAACGACTACTGGAAAGTATGGGAGGCGATACACCAGCTAAAACGACTTAACCCCTACGCTGGCAAATCTAATTTGAGTGAGTATGAAAGATTGTGTAATAAGCAACTACAGGCATTTTACGATAATGCCTTCAACTACCACCGCGACGCTATCTATGCCCTCCAAAAAGCACAACTAGAATGGCAGTATGAACCTGTAGAGGCTCAAATAATCCCAGTAACTCCTGCTAACTTTGAACCCTTCCCTAGACCACAGGGAACACAATTAAATCTACTAGACCAACCACAACCACAACCACAGGTACAGGTACAACCCCAATTAACTTTATGGGATAAATTAAATGCTGCTAGATCACCTGTAGTAATTTGGCTTGAGATGCTAAGGGCAAATGTTCCTGCTCACTATCTAATCAAACAAGTTAAGGAACTATGGGTTAATTTTTCAGATCAGTTTAAAGAACTTTTTGAATTAGGGTTTATTTCTGAGAATGAATACAAGATAGCAAGTAGTTGTTAGTAGCCTCACACTGGGATACATAAATCTTGTATCCCTAAAAAAAATCACCTCCAAATATTTCAGGTACAAGTTAGTATTATTTTTGTACATATTTTTATGCTACAATTAATACTAGTAAATCCTGCTCTACTGCGAAAAATAATGTACACCACATTAGCACCAGAAACAAAGCTGAAAAATAGACTCAAAAGGCAGAAACGAGCGCAAATTAAAACCTATCAGCAGCTTGCGGAACTTGCTACTACTGCAACTGAAAAACGTCGCTATCTTGGTTTAGCACAACGAATTGAACAACAATTAAAATTATCAAAATAGTAACAGTTGCGATCGCGCTTCCGTTCCTACATCAAATTAAGAAAATGAAATATATGATTAATAAAAAATTAAATAAGTGAAAATTAGAATACCTGTACTATATTAGTGGTATAGGTTTTTAATTAGGTTGATCATGACTAATAATGAACAATTCCTGCTTAACAAAGCACAGAAACAAGCTTTACTTTTAGTAGAGGGGAGCGACGGGTTTCTGTTCCAAAGATGTGATAAAACTTGGGATTATACATTACCAATTCCCACACAATCAGCAAGAGATAGTTTTAAAGAAAAATTGCTGACTCAACATAACTTTATCGTTGCTGATGTCGAACCCTTAGAATTATTGAATTGTAGCAATATTAAAACCTTTGGTAAGGATGCTTATGGTGTGGGGTGTGAAGTAACGTCACCTACTGGACATACTTTACTGTTCCCGATGGAACTGTTTGACAAGCTGTTTTTAAAGTTCCCACACAAGGTCAAGAATAAACCAGCAATCATGTTATGATGGAAACATTATAGAAGTAAATTTTATGTGTTCCCCAACCAACAGTTAAAGGTTTTTCGTCTCCTATTTAATAGTTAATATCCCTCTCAACATAGAAAGCAGTTGAGAGGGATTATTTTATATAGGTATTAAATTAGGTTGATTAGACTTCACATATCATACCATAAAAATTATATAGGAATAGGTAAGGAACTATATAAGGTATTTTTTTTCTGTTCCCTGTTCCCTGTTCCCTGTTCCCCATGCCACTGCTAGGGATATAAATTTATCTCTCTATTATCTAATTTTTTTTAGTTGTAATATTTTTGCATTACATTAGTATTATTTTTGTATAATAGTAATATTATTATTTTATTTTTTTGCAATATTAAAAACCTAACTAGGCGCTTAATTTACCTGGTTGGCAATAGGTCAAAATGAGAACAAAATAAGAACATTGGGAGTGAAAAAAAATCTGCTCACCCGTCCCCCGTCGTTGTAGGCTGTAGATCACCGGGGTCTACAGTGTGTTATGAAAATCAACAGGCATGGACGCGCCAAAGTTCTGACACAGCAAGAAATACAGTTAATTTTTAGTCAAGGTTTAGATAACGACCGTGACCGGATGCTGTTTGGTGTGTGCCTGTTTAGTGCCTGTAGGATTAGAGAATGTGTAACCCTGCTGACTGAAGATGTTTACACACCCAAGGGTCAAGTTAGACCACAGTTTGTAATTAGGAAGTCAAACACTAAAGGCAAACTGGCCACACGTTCAATACCAGTAATTGAAGACTTACGGCGGTTACTGGCTGACTACTACCGACTAGCAGGTTATGATTACCTGTTCCCTGGTAGGAGTAACGGACATATTAGCCACGATTCAGCAGCAAGGATTTTAAGGAAAGCTTGCCAGCAAGTAGGAATCACCGGAGTAAGTACCCACAGCTTCCGGCGTACTGCCTTAACCCAGATGAGTAACGCTGGCATACCATTGAGGGTGATTCAGGAATTGTCAGGACACAGGAACTTAGAACAGTTGCAAAGGTATTTAGAGGTGAGTGATGAGCAGGTGTTAGGCGCGGCTGCTGCCTTATCAATGCTGTCACCTGTAGATGTCGTCAAACACTCATTTAACGACCTTTCTACACCCGACTCTATACAAGTTTCGATTAAACGAGATTAATTGAAAAGCAATATCTATTTCTAAAGATAAATTAAAAAAAACGGTTTGAAAAACGTCTTTAGACCGAGGGTGTACATAAATATGGTACAATTGAACTAGTAAAAGACGCAAGACCCTGAAATAAAATTAATTCAAATGCTGCCAAGCTCTGATGTAAATTGAAAGGTGCAGATTATCCCGTCAGACACGAATCAGAGGAGGTGTTTCCATGACACAAACTCAAATAAAAGAAATGAAAACACTCTATGAGCGTCTGTCAGACGTAGGCTTTCCCAAGAAGTTTGTTCGAGAAAAAGCACTACCGGATTGGTGGGATGAAGAATTTGAAGCCACACCAGGGGCAGTTCTGGAAGCTGCTGCTTATGTTTCCCGGCGATTAAATCTTGAAATTAAATCTTTACTAAAAACGGAAGCTATCCCCACCTTCAAGCAATCATGTCAGCCTAAGTTTAAGACAAAACAGGGGACGGAACCTGAAAATATCTTAGTTGCCCAGTGCATGGCAGTGCGTATTGCTGAAATGATTGCTTATGCCTGTGTACCAGAAATTAAACCATTGCCTAATTCAGCAAAGTCTGTACGCGATGAAATCGTGCAAAAACGGCGGTACGTTGATTTAGAAGGGTTATTAGAATTTTGCTGGAATTACGGAATTCCGGTTGTTCACTTTGATGAATTTCCCAATTCCCAAGGAGTACGCAAGTTTGATGGGATGGTGGCGTTTGCTTACGAACGCCCTGTTATTATCATTAGCTCCTCTCACCACTCCCCAGCTTGGTTGCTATTTATTCTGGGACATGAACTGGGGCATATCATCAAAGGTCATTTAAATGGTAATGCCATTGTAGATGAGGAAGTTAATCCAGAAAATCAGGACACTGAAGAAATAGAAGCCAATGAATTTGCTGTAGAGCTTCTGTTAGGTAGACCAGATATGACGTATTACTCACCCCGTTGGTTCACTGGGGAACAACTGGCTAATTATGCTCAAAATATCTCAAATAGAGATGCTGTAGATCCAGGGGTAGTAGCATTAAACTATGCTTGGGGTAAAGCTAACCAAACAGCAGATAAAAAGAGTCAGCAAATTATTTGGGCAACAGCACGTAAGGCATTAAAAATAATTGAAGGTACTGCTGATGCTCCCAAACAAATAAATCGCTACGCCAGAAATTACCTAAACCTAGATAAACTAGATGGAGATAGTCAGGATTACTTAGAATTAGTGCTAGAGGAGTAGTCTTTGCGCCCCGTCTGTTTTTTGGATAATGATGTTATTCGCAAATTAGTGGCTTGTAGTCTGTTCTCAGAAGCAATCAGCAGTCTAGAGCTTGATGAGACAGACTTGCGAGTCTTACCAGATGCAAAATATGTATTACGCAAAAATAAAGAGATTAGAAAAACACATCCTGAAAACGTCATAAACAGTGCAATTGCAATTATAGAAAAATGTCCGAAAATCCAACTTATTGCACCTAATGAAGAACTGGAAGAAATACGATTAAACGAAATTGGCCAACTGCAAACAATTGAAGGAATTGACTCTGGTGAACAGATTATAATTACAGCTACTAGGTTTGAAGAGTCGTTTTATGTCACTACAGGAGATAAACGATGGACTACTGCCTTAACAAATGCTCCTCAATTAGGAGAAATTAGAGAGAGACTAATTGGGAGAGTTATTTGTTTTGAGCAACTGATTTTAAAATCAATTGACAGTCAAGGTTTTGATAAAGTTTTAAATAGAGTATTACCTGCTAGATATTGTGACACGGCATTAAGAGCAGCTTTCGGGTCTGGAGAAAAAAGCACTGAAGAAAATGTCAAGCAGGCACTACAGGGATATATAGAACATTTACAAACAGAGACTAAAGGGCTACTAGCTGAAATTTGATAAAAAAGGGTGGTAATTTATCGGTGTTTAAAATGGCTTGTTATTATGAAGTAACTGTTTCTAAATACCATTCTTCAGTTGATAGCTCTGCTGTTTCTATTGCTTTTAGACAAAAAGCGTGTATGTTTTTAGCCGATAAATTTACTTCAACAAATGCTCCATTTTTTAATTTTCGAGTATCACGAAAATTTTTCTCATCCCAGCCAACTAAATGGGGATATTTTTGGATAATATCTTCAAATTTTTCTGGTTCTAAATCGGCTATTTTGCTTAATGTAATTTCTAAAACATCTCGCCAGGTTTTTACAGAATACTCTTCTCCAAATACGCGAAGAAGTTTAGGTCTGCTACCAGTAATGTCACTTGGTTGATGAAATTGTGTCAAATCATCACCAAAGTAGCTCCAAATTTGTAAAGCAATATCAACAAGATTTTCTGCTCTTGCTTCAATATCTTCTCTCCGCCACGATTCTAGATTTAAAAAATACTTATTTAATTCCAAATGACTCTTTTGAAACTGCGTTCTTTTAGTTATAAAATCGGCATTAGAAATTGCAGCATTATATTCTGTGGCTGTAAGTGTTAAATTACCCAGTGAATGAATTAATAGCTCATGTATTATAGCCCACTCTTCTCCTAAATGTTCTTTCCACCAATCATTTAGAGTCTGAGGCATAATGTGTTCAATTGACAGCTTTTTAAAAGGTACTTGCTCTTTGTGATTGAAATATTCTTCAATTGATTCTAGGATTAGTTTTGCTTTTTCTGAACGATTACCGCCATATAACTGAACATCTTTTAATCTATCTCTGAATACTGTATCTTTTGGATAATCACGATTTTGAAGTGCTAGTTTCAATCTTCCGACAAAAGTATCAGAAGTTAAATTAGTATCTTTACTAATTTGTGAATAAAGTAGTGCAAATATTCTATTCAATCCTCTTGTTTGAATATTGCAAATGAAGCGTCTAAGAATAAAATTTTCAAGAATTTGCAGTACAGAGATAAATTCTTGCTCTGTAATTAGAGATTGCATCCAATCATGGTAACAGTTAAGAAGAAATGGATAGACTGTGGCTACTTCTAAGCGATTTAGACGTTCAAGATACTTACTTACTTGCTCATTTACTTCACGGTCTGGATTTAATAGCTTTGCATAGTATTCAGCAAATACAGATAAATCCTTTAAATAAAATATTGCATCATGTTTTTTAATTCTTTCTTTAATTTCAAAATATATTTCATTTTGCTTTATTTCTACGCCACTTTTAGTTAGATAGTGACGAATAAATTCTGTTAAACTCTCTCCTAGAAGATTCTGCATCGGTTGCCAATATTGAGAATATACATATTCCTGCTCATCTGCATGAATTCTCATAAAAAAATAGTTACGGATTAAGTCTGCTTGAGTTAGAGGTCTTCCTTTTGCATTTAAACCCTCAAAAACTACGTAGGGGTCATCATCATTACCTAGTACAACACTTACAACTGAAAGATTACTACATATAAGTTTTTTAATCTTGTGTAAATCTAATTTACTTCGAGAAATTTTCTTCTCAAAAAATAAATAACAATCTGAAATATTACTATCAATTAAAGATTGGTTATGAATAATATTATGAAAAGGAGCGCGGTCTGATTGTGTTGGCTGTAATTTATAATAATCTGAGCCTTTTTTATATGGATTAACTAAGATAGTATTATCAATTTCTGCTGCTAATTCAGGTTCTTCAGATAGTTTAGCTTTATCTCGTACAGCAGAGAGAAGTATAAAAATTGTGGTCAAACGCTGTTGTCCATCAATTAGTAAGTATTTGCTTACTCCCTCAGGTACTGCCATAGTTGGCATGGTGACAATAGAACCCATGAAATGAGGGCGGGGATTATCCCTGCTATATAATTCTTCAATATCATTCCATAGCATCCCCCACTCTGTTTTTTTCCAGCTATAAACTCGTTGAAATAAGGGAACAAGATACTGCTTTGTGCCTTCAATAATCTGTTCTAACTTAGTTTCTGACGCTTGCATCTGTAATAACCTTTTACAAACAAGAAAATTCCGTACTGGTTGGATTATACATAAGTATCTGTCGTAACTTTTAAACTCGTAAGAAAATAATACTCTTTTTATACCTTTGGGTAGTAAGCAAGAATCTTGGCTAAGTACAGCCAACTGTGTTTATATCGCCTGTATTAACCTACACCTTGCCCTATAACCAAATTCATGTTTTGATGATTTGAGTATTTACTCAATTGAAGCTTTACTCAAATACTGGAGTCCTTAAATGGCAACAGTTATCGCCGTTCTTAATCAAAAGGGCGGTTCAGGGAAAACGACCATTGCCACTAATTTAGCTCATGCACTGCAACGGGATGGGTATAAAGTATTGCTAGTTGATTCTGACCCCCAAGGCAGTACGAGAGATTGGAATGAGGCTAATGGCGGTAATATCATTCCGGTAGTGGGACTGGACAGAGAAACACTGGCTAAGGATTTACAAGCCATTTCTCAAGGCTATGATTTGATTGTGATTGACGGTGCGCCGCAAATTGCTAAACTGAGTGCCGCCGCAGTCAAAGCAGCTGATCTAGTTCTCATTCCCGTACAACCCAGCCCTTATGATATTTGGGCTTGTGCAGATTTAGTTGATATCATCGCTGCACGTCATGAAGTTACTGAGGGTAAGCCCAAGGCTGTATTTGTGGTGAGTCGTGCTATCAAAAATACCAAACTCAGTACAGAAATTAGTAATGCCCTAGCAGAATATAACCTACCTGTACTTAAGGCGATGACTAGCCAACGGGTAGCTTATCCCACTACAGCCGCAGAGGGATTAACTGTTTTTAGTGACCCCAGTGGTGATGCTGCTAAAGAAATTGATGCCATTAAAAAGGAAGTGCTGGAGGTTCTTTATGGTGCTTAAAGCTAAGAAAACACGCCGGGAACATGAAATGAAAAACCTGGCCATTGAGGAAGCAAGTAAGGAAGAAACTACCCGCCTCAATGCAGAAATTCCCGTGAGCTTGCATAATAAAATCAAAATTCGAGCCGTTGAAGAAGGTAAGGGTAGCAGCATTACAAGTATTGTGATTAAAGCGTTAGAAGCATATCTAGATACCCCAATTAACAATAAATGAGTAAAGCTTCATTTGAGTATTTACTCAAATATTCATGGTGAATAGAGGAGGTAGGGGCAATGACCTCTAATCACCCATCCCACTCGCCAAAGGCAATTGCTAGGTTGTTACCACTTTTATTGCTTCCAACCTAACTCAATTTTGACCAACTACTTACTGATGCAGGTTGGATTATTCAAGATGTTTTTCAAACGACACTACAGACTCAAGAAAATAAGCAATTAACGAAGCTACTCATTCTTGTGAAAATTATTACATTTCTCAGAAATTGCCTAAGCATTAGTTATACAGCTTTTAACTGTTAATTAACATTTTAAAAAATACATAAAATATATTTATATTCATAAAGCAATATTACGTTGCAATATTGGTCTAACTAAGAGATAATTAGATAGAACACACTGGGGTTCCGAACAACGTCGTTCTGCGATGCTACGGCTGTTCAAGCCTAGGCCCACTGTGTTCCAATATTTTATTTCATATCTAGTTCCCAAATATTAAAACTTTTAGCAAAATAAGTAGGGTTTGATAGTGGTATGCCTAACTTATTTTCTAGATACTGAACTACTTCTCTTTTAGCATCAATATTTCTACTGCTTTCTGTTGGTAATTTATTCCAAGCAAAACTGACAGAACCTAATATTACATCTGCCATTTGTAAAAGTAGTTCTGCCTTGGAATTTTGACGATGAATAGTTTTCATTGGGTCTGAAACTTCTGGTAGGCAAGAATCCTTTAAACGTTGATGCAAATTAGGAACCATTTTAGGATTTTTAGTTGTAATTGCATCAATAGTTATATGGAATTGATCTTCCGAAAAATAATGTTTTCTAAGAACATGAGCTAAAAACGTATAATAAAATCTAAAAAATCCTAGTTCAGCATCCCCTTGATTAAATTTATAGTGATCTATTTTGTCATGGGTTATTATTATTCCTTCAAAGCAAACACGTCTGTAGGTTCTAATGTTATCAATACCACGTTTGTAAGAACATTTTTGATTATAAAATTCTAAAAATATTTCACACAAGTTTTTATAAATTTGTACTTGATTAGGTTTAATTTGAGAAAAATGAAATTCAAAATCATTATTTAATCCATTATTTATCTTTAATATTTGAATAGCCTTACGTATTTCTCTTGCTGTTTCAGCATCACAAACTATACCTCCGATTAACATATAAGGGCCTTGGTCTGCTCTAGTACAACTTTCGTCAGTGTAAATTCTCATTTTCGTTAGTTTTAACACATATATACTTTTATACAATATACCAAGTGTTAAATAGAATTGTAAGCACCGATGAAAGAAGTAGGTGTATTTAACTTAACAGCACAGTGTCTTTACCAATTAAAGAGTATAGGTATTGAGATACGCCAATTGAATTGAGATGTAAGGAACAAGTGATTTGGGATGCGATCGCTAAATCCCCTCCATCGGCATCGCTGATATTATTCCTATGTTTACAAACACAGCAATCCTGCCACTACATTGTCTTTAATATCACTTGCATTTTGTAGTCAAAAACGAGACAATTTGTACAAGCGTGTACTAACTCAGTCATGACTCCAGAGGAACAAGCCAGACTCAAAATTGACCAACTACTCACTGACGCAGGTTGGACTATTCAAGATTACAAACAAATCAATCTTGGTGCTGCTGTGGGAATTGCCATCAGAGAATATCCCCTCAAGTCTGGTGTTGCTGACTACCTGCTGATAATTGACCGCAAAGCCGCAGGTGTAATTGAAGCTAAAAAAGCAGGTGTAACCCTCAGTGGTGTAGAAATTCAGTCTGATAAATATTCCTTTCAACTTCCCAGCAAGTTAAATTGTCACCGTAAACCCTTACCGTTTATCTACGAAAGTACAGGCACTGAAACATATTTTAGAGATAACCGTGACCCTGAATATCGCTCTCGACGGGTGTTTAGTTTTCACCAACCGGACACTTTAAAGGAATGGTTAAAACAACCAAATACCCTCAGAGGTTGTTTACAGCAGTTACCATCAATTGATACGGAAGATTTACGCGGTTGTCAAAAAGAAGCCATTGCTGGTTTATTTAATTCCCTCCAAGAAAACCGTCCTAGAGCATTAATTCAAATGGCTACAGGGGTGGGTAAAACTTACACGGCTGTGAGTTTTATTTACTGGTTAATTAAATTAGCTGGGGCAAAACGAATTTTATTTTTAGTTGATAGAAAGAATTTAGGTCAACAAACCCAAAAGGAATTTCAGCAATATGTTACCCCAGACGACGGGCGTAAATTTACAGAATTGTATAATGTGCAGTTGTTAAAATCTAATCATATAGACCCAGTTAATAAAGTTTGTATTACTACTATTCAGCGTCTTTATTCGCTATTAAAAGGAGATGCTGATTTTGAGGCAGAAAATGAGGAAGCATCTTTATTTGACCAAGAGTCAGAAAATCAAGACCCCAAGGATGTAGTTTACAACGCTAAAATCCCCATTGAAACCTTTGATTTTATTATCACAGATGAATGTCACCGTTCAATTTATCATTTATGGCGACAAGTTTTAGAATATTTTGATGCTTTTATTATTGGTTTAACTGCCACACCTTCTAAACAAACATTGGGATTTTTTAACCAAAATCTGGTGATGGAATATCTGCATGAAAGAGCAGTAGCAGAAGGTGTGAATGTTGGCTTTGAGGTTTACCGTATCCGTACCCAAATCACTGAACAGGGAAGCACTGTGGAGGCTGGGTTTTATGTTGATGTGAGAAACCGTCAAACAGGTGCAGAACGCAGACAAAGGTTAGATGATGATTTAAGTTATCAAAACAAAGATTTAGACCGTTCTGTTACAGCTTATGACCAAATCCGCACGGTAATTAAAACTTTTAGAGAGCGATTATTTACAGAAATCTTTCCCGGTCGTCAACAAGTACCGAAAACTTTGATATTTGCTAAGGATGATTTTCATGCTGAGAATATTGTGCGGATAGTGCGAGAGGAATTTGCTAAGGGGAATGAGTTTTGTAAAAAAATTACTTATCGGGTGACAGGAGAAAAAACCGAAGATTTAATTGCTAGTTTCCGTAATTCTTTTAATCCGCGTATTGCTGTGACTGTGGATATGATTTCTACGGGAACAGATATCAAACCGCTTGAATGTTTGATATTTATGCGAGATGTCAAATCCTGGGTTTATTTTGAGCAGATGAAAGGACGGGGAACTCGCACTATTAACCCCACTGATTTTAATGGGGTGACACCAGATGCCAAGGTGAAGGAACAATTTATTATTGTGGATGCTGTGGGGGTGTGTGAATCAGATAAAACTGATTCTCGACCGTTGGAGAGAAAAAGAACTGTCAGTTTTCCTCAGTTATTACAAGATGTAGCCGCAGATGTACGAGATGAGAATACACTGTTATCTTTAGCGGGAAGGTTGGCAAAGTTAGAAAAGCGATTAAGTGCAGAGGAACGGCAAGAATTAACAACTTTAGCTGGTAAGTCTATTCAACAAATTACTAGAGATTTAATTGATGCTTTTGACCCTGATATTCAAGTTAAACAAGCACAGCAGCAGTTTAATAATTTAAACCCAACTGAGGAGGAAAAAAGGGCAGCTAGAGAAATATTAATTAATCAAGCTTGTCAACCTTTTGATAATCCCCAGTTGAGGAAGTTGTTAACAGAAATTAAGGGGAAGAATGAGCAGGTTTTAGATAATGTTAGTCAGGATGTGGTGTTACAGGCAGGTTTTGATACTACTGCTAGGGATAAAGCACGGGGGACTGTTGACAGTTTTAGAGAGTTTATTGCAGCGAATAAAGATGAAATTACAGCTTTGGAAATTCTGTATAATCAGCCCTATGGTCAGCGTCAGTTAAGTTATGAGCAGATTAAGCAGTTAGCTAATGCTTTAAACCGTCCTCCGCGTAATTTGACACCGGAAAAGTTATGGAATGCTTACAGTCAACTGGAAGCGGATAAGGTGCGGGGTGCTGGGGTGGAAAAGTTGTTGACTGATATCATTTCTCTGGTACGCTTTGCTATGGGAGAGGCTGAGGTTTTAGAACCTTATGCGGTATCTGTGGAGGAGAAGTTTAAGCAGTGGTTAGGGGGGAAAGAGTTTAATTCTCAGCAGGTGGCTTGGTTGGAGAAGATTAAGGAGTATATTGCTACTAATGTGAGAATTGAGGCGGAAGATTTACAGGAAATGCCTCAAGAGGCGTTTAGGGGTTATCAGTTGTTTGGGAATGATTTGATGGGTATTTTAGATGAGTTGAATGAGGTTTTAGCTGCATGATTTATTGTTTTTATTTCACGCAAGGAGGTGGAGATTTAGAGAGGTAATACCAGATGAATAGGAAGCTGTATAGAATAAGATGTTGAGAATTATTGTTGAACGCGGATGCACGCAGATAAACGCGGATAAAGGCAGATAAATCACTGAATTTTAGAATTATGTGTAATCTCATGTAAATTTGGTATGGGAGTTTGAGATAAATATATGAATGTTGTTTTATGAGGTTGTTTTATTATTTTGTTTTTTATGACAAAGGTATGATTTAATGGGTATTCTAAATTAGTTGAATGGGGTTTTATCTGCGTAATGGGTGAAGATTTATATGAATTGCAAAAGGGTTGGGTGTGGGTAAAGTTAGGAGATATATGTAGCTTTAAAAATGGAATCAACTTTCAAAGCTCCCAGAAAGGTGAAGAAGGCATTTTAACAATTGATGTCTTAAATATGTATTCTCATAGTCTACTGATAAATACTGAAAATCTATATAGAGTAAACATTAATCTTAATGATGAGTATTTACTAAAATCTGGAGATATTTTATTTGTAAGGTCTTCTGTTAAACGGGAGGGTGTCGGTTGGGCATCGCTATTTAAACCTATCAAAGAAGATGTAACTTTTTGCGGTTTTATTATCAGAGCAAGACTTAATACTTCAAATATATTCCCTGAGTTTATTACATATTTTTTTAGAAGCAGTTTAGCTAGAGAAAAAATAGTTGCTGGAAGTTCTCAAGTAACAATAACCAACATAAGTCAAGATGTTTTACGTGGTTTTGATATCCCCCTTCCTCCACTACCTGAACAATATCGCATCGTTGCCAAAATTGAGGAATTATTCACCCAACTTGATGCAGGGGTAGAGTTACTTAAAAAGGTAAAAGCCAAATTAAAACGCTACCGTCAAACTGTGCTAAAAGCCGCAGTTGAAGGAAATTTAACTAAGGAATGGAGGGAAGCACATCAAGGAGAATTAGAACCCGCATCAGTGTTACTTGAACGCATCCTTAAACAGCGTCGGGAGAAGTGGGAAGCTGAACAACTAGCGAAAATGCAAGCACAGGGTAAAACTCCCAAGGATGATAAATGGAAGTTGAAATATAAGGAAGCGATCGCACCAGATACTTCTAATTTACCTGAGTTACCTAATGGGTGGTGTTGGGTAAGTGCAGAACAATGTACAAGTCTTATTACTGATGGAGAACATATCACACCTGAACGCTCAGAAAGTGGCGTACTTCTTCTGTCAGCACGCAATGTACAAAATGGGTGGCTATCACTAGAAGAAGTTGATTATGTTCCTGAACATATTTATAAAATCTTAGCTAAAAGACTTGTAGTTGAACCGGGAGACGTTTTATTGTCTTGTTCTGGTAGTGTTGGACGTTCTTGTGTTGCACCTGAAAATTTAAAATTTGCACTTGTAAGAAGTGTAGCAGTTTTGAAACCTTTTTTTTTAATGGGTAGTTTCCTATCATATTCTATTAGAACGCCACTGTTACAAAGCCAAATCAATGAAAAGAAAACTCAAACAGCACAAGCAAATATATTTCAGGGAAAAATAAAACAGCTTGTATTCCCCTTACCTAATTTATTAGAGCAAGAAAAAATAGTTAAAGAAATAGAATACTGTTTTTCTGTTATTGACCAAATTGAAAAAACTGTAGACACCAACATCAAACGTGCAGAAAAACTTCGACAAAGCATATTAAAACAAGCATTTACAGGTCAACTTGTCCCCCAAGACTCCAACGATGAACCCGCAGAAAAACTTTTAGAACGCATCAAAGCCGAAAAAGAAGCCATAGAAACTGAGAAAAAAACTCAACGCACAACTAAACTAAAATCTACTCAACCTCGTAAAACAAAGAAATCATCTACCCAATTAGAATTAAACTTAAATAATCAGGATGTCTAATCAATCTTCTGCTATTGTCCTAAAACTTTGGAATTACTGCAACGTCCTCCGCGATGACGGGGTGAGTTACAGTGATTATGTAGAACAACTTACCTATTTATTATTCTTAAAAATGGTAGAGGAACAAAATCAACTTCCTCCCCCATTGGGTAAACGATCCACCATTCCCCCTGAATATAGCTGGGAAGCATTACGGTCTAAAGATGGAGATGCCTTAGAAATTCAATATCGTCACACCTTAGAACAACTGGGAAAACAAAAAGGACTTTTAGGCGTTATCTTCCGTAAATCTCAAAACAGAATTCAAGATCCGGCTAAATTAAAACGGCTGGTAGAATTAATTAATTCAGAAACTTGGATAGGTTTAGATATTGACGTTAAAGGCGATATTTACGAAGGTCTATTACAAAAGAACGCCGAAGATGTCAAAAGTGGTGCAGGTCAATATTTTACACCTAGACCATTAATTAAAGCCATTGTGGAAGTGATGCAACCCCAACCAGGACAGCGTATTTGTGACCCTGCTTGTGGTACTGGTGGGTTTTTCTTAGTTGCACATCAATTCATTCTTGATAATTACAAATTAGATAAAGATAAACGTAACTTTCTCAAAAATAAAACTTTTAAAGGTGCAGATGTAGCTGATGATGTCGCCCGTTTATGTGCCATGAATTTATATCTACATGGTATTGGTGATAGTATTGGTGAAGATGAAAGTTTAGTAGAAGCTAAAGACAGTCTCAAAGGAGATGCAGGAGAAAGATTTGAATTAGTGTTAACTAACCCACCTTTTGGTAAAAAAAGCAGTATTACTGTAATTAAAGAAGACGGTAAAACAGATAAAGAGAAGGTAGTTTATCAACGTGATGATTTTTGGTCTTCCACTTCTAACAAACAGCTAAATTTTGTCCAGCACGTTAAAACTCTGCTGACAATTAACGGTAAAGCTGCGGTGGTTGTTCCTGATAACGTCCTGTTTGAAGGTGGTGCTGGGGAAACTATTCGTAAGAAGTTATTACAAGAATGTGATGTACACACTTTGCTGAGATTACCAACGGGAATATTTTACGCTCAAGGTGTGAAAGCTAACGTTTTATTCTTTGACCGTAAACCCGCTAGTGCTACCCCCTGGACTGAGAAACTTTGGATTTATGATTTTAGAACTAACCAACATTTCACCCTGAAAACTAACCCCCTACGTAATGAAGATTTACAAGATTTTATTCGCTGCTTTAATCCTCAAAATCGCCATGACCGCCAAGAAACAGAGCGATTTCGGGCGTTTACATATCAGGAATTAACGCAACGGGATAAGGTGAGTTTAGATATTTTCTGGCTCAAGGATGAAAGTTTAGAAGATTCTGAAAATTTACCAACACCGGATGTTTTAGCTTTAGAAATTGCTGAGGATTTAGAAGCAGCCCTAGAACTGTTCCAAAGCATCACTGAAAATCTAGAAGTGAAAACAGAGGTAGAGGTTTAACTCCAATTTTATTTAACCAATAAGTTGTTCTTTTTGGTAATTCTTGATGCGACGAAACACCACTGATTTATCCCACTGCCCACCCCTGCTAGTGGTATAACCTTGCTGGTTTAATTTATCTGCTATGGTCTGGTAACTGTAGCCTTGTTTGTGTAATTCCAGCATTAATTGAAAAGCATCCTGTGTAGCTTCTCTCTTGTTAGAAGTAGCAGCGGCTCTCCCAACCTTCCCCAAGGAAGCACCTTGAGAACGTTTCACAGCTAAGGCCGCTTTGGTTCGTTCCGATATCAGCCGTCTTTCTTCCTGTGCTAAAGCTGCTCTCAGGTTTAATTCAAATTCACTAGCATTAGGAGTTTCAGCAACAATTAACCGGGGACAATTCTTGACCATATAACCGTTTAGAAAGCTACTTATATGGTAAACATCACGGCTAAACCTATCTAACTTGGCAATCAGTAACCTTGCTCCTGAATTGATAGCGTCGTTGATAGCAGTTGTAAATACAGGTCGTTCCATCGGGTCAACTTTCCCGCTGATGCTTTCCTCATATATACCAACTACCTCTAAACCTTCATATTCTGCCATCCGTTTACACGCTTCTAGTTGTGCATCTAATCCCAGATGACTTTTACCCTGTTCCTCAGTTGATACCCTAGCGTAGATGACAACTGCTAAATCATTCTTAACTGTTTTACTACGTGCCATTGTTTCTCCCCTGCCTTTGATTTTCATAGTGTTGTATTCTAATGACCCTAAGAATACAACGATGAACAGTGAAATAATCCCTACCATCTTGATAGGGATTGTGAGGATAGTTAATCTTATTCGAGTGTTAACCAGTATTCGAGATGCTTATACAGGTTACAAGTTTTTTCAACTCTCACCCAAAAACTACGACCGGGTAAATTGATCGCGGTAGCTTCTATGATGTCAGGGTGCAGGTTACGTGATGCCCAATGTCTCACCAGCTTAGGGGTGATGTTTTTGGGGTCTTCACTGGAGAATTGCCAGAATGTATCCTTGAGTAGCTGTTTGATCCGGTTGCGTTCGGTGTGTGTCATTGGTGTAAGTCCTTATCTAGTTTGTGGTGTGGTAAATTCCCCCAGCGGGGGAACTGAAGATTAGAAAGGAGTTACACCG
>NZ_JACJTT010000054.1 GCF_014698825.1 Richelia sinica FACHB-800 | reverse complement strand
TTTAACCAACTTATTAGTGCTATGAATGGCTTCAAACCCTTTTATTCCTCTGCATAATTTACTGTATTTACTGCTTGTTTATTTCGGAAAGTGACAGAAGAGGGGTAAATGGAGATGAAAGCCGCGATTGCGGCAAGGAGGTGAAAATTTCACTTTCTGAAAGGAGTTTGTTAAATGGCAACAGCCAAAACTCGTACTAACGGCAACACTCGCAGTACAACTAACGGTAAACCATCAGCAAAAACAAATAATGCAGCTTCCACAACTAAATCTAAAGCAGTAACCGCTTCACCACAACAAGAAGCATCAGCTTTATTGAAAGAATTGCGGAATTTAATCTTTAAAGAATACGGGATTAAATTACAACTACGGGACTCAAGAATTTCTACTAAAGTTGGTCATGCAGCCCGTGAAAAACTTGGACTTGATATTGCGGCCCAAGTAAAAAAGAAAGGCGGTAATAAAAAGTTTGATTGGCAGAAATGGAATAGCAAATTATTTCCTAAATTGTTTGGACAACCGGATGCAATGAAATATCCACCAGAAGTAGTTGCTATTTTCATGAGTATGCTATACGATACAATTAGCACTGACCCAGAACAAGCAATAGCTGATTTAGTCGAATTCAATCGTGCATCACTAGAACGTCGCAATTCCTTCCAAGAACAAGAAGAGGAAGAATTGGATGATTTAGATGATGAACTTGATGAGGATGATGACGAAGATGAAGATTTAGATGAGGATGACGAAGAAGAACTCGATGAAGATTTGGACGAAGATGACGACTTAGATGAAGATGATGACGACGAATAATTGATTCTCAGAAATTGACAGAATAATTATATAAAATAACCATGTATTTCCACAAACAATACAGGTTATTTTTTGTATTTTAAAATTTCAAAATTTCTTTTGATAACTCTTACTTTGTATGAGCATAACTGGGGATAATCATGGAAACAATTGTCAATTATCAATTATCAATTTTTAATGGCATCTTTCGATGCGGTTTCTATGAGAAAAATAGAAAATAACAAGGAGTATTTCTCATGGTAAACGCTCGCAAAGTATCCAAAACAGTACGCAAAATTGAAAAGCACATTCCAGCTTTAGAGCGAGTAACTACCTATCAGGAAAAAGTACACCTGATGGTAATTGAAGTATTACGAGAAGAATCGGGTAGAGAATTAGCAGCCGCAGCCCGATTTAATGGACAAGAATTTGATTGGGAGAAACATAATTACCAATTCCGCAAAGATTATGTGAATACACCATTAAAAGAATTGGTTAATTATGCACGCAAACTTTACGGATTGAATAATTTGGATGAAATTCGAGATAGACGTGCTGCTCATAAAGCTGCTCGTTCTAAACGTATCGAAGGATTAAATAGCTTAAATGGCAATTTTGATGATGTAGCTGATGAGGATTTTGAATCAGATGAGTATGACGAAGATTTAGAAATCGAAGATTAGTTAGCAATTGATAATTGACAATTGACCCATTCAAGGTTTAAAGCCTCCCATTTTTAAGAGGAAACAGATAAAAGTTTTCCATTTCTCAATTCAATACTCTTTCTTCCAGGCAGCGGTAATTGTAAATTCTTGAAAAGCCCCGAATTATCTAAAATCGGGGTATTTTGTTTGAGAGTGAAACCCCTGCTATGATTAGGTTTTAAGGATCAATAATGTCCTGTTCTGAATAGCTACAGCTATATCTACTACTGAAAACAGCAGCCCCACATTTAACCCGCATTTCTTACAAACAATGCGATTGCCTACGGCAGTGCGCTCCGCGCAATCGCAATCTATATAATCCTTATGGAGAGACGGTTTCGGGCATTTTTCACGGTGCTGATTTTTGACACAGTGTGAAAACCGAGAATCCAGATTTTATAAGGGTTTGAGGATTTTGGTGAGAAATCCGGGTTAAGTGGGGTAACTTTTTTGCCCACCCTCCCTCACCCATAAAAACTCTATTTTAGAGGCTAAATTCGCATAACCACACCTTAACGGACGGACACTACTACCTTTACAAAACTTAAATTTCCTTAATATTTCGTTACTATAAGAACATTAAGAGAAGCAAAAACAAACTTCTCAATGCTCATATCACAGGTGAACACCATGAATAGCACAATTCGGGTTGGCAACCTTTTCGGAATACCTTTTTATGTACATCCTTCCTGGTTTTTAGTTTTAGGTTTGGTAACTTGGAGCTATAGCAGTGGACTAGCGGCACAATTTCCCCAACTAGGTGGAGGATTACCCTTATTGCTGGGATTGATGACAGCACTGTTATTATTTGGTTCAGTTGTCGCCCATGAATTAGGACACAGCTTTGTTGCTATTCGCCAAGGAATTGATGTCAAATCAATTACACTATTTATATTTGGTGGACTGGCAAGCTTAGAAAAAGAATCGCCAACTCCAGGAGCAGCTTTTTGGGTAGCTATTGCAGGTCCCATAGTTAGTTTGATGCTATTCGCTACAGCGACCGCAGTTGGTGTTGCGACTGCTGCATCTGGACTATTGGCTGCTATCCTTGGTCTACTGGCTTCTGTTAATTTGACATTAGCTCTATTTAACCTCATTCCTGGCTTACCTTTGGATGGGGGTAATATCCTCAAAGCAATAGTTTGGAAAATCACTGGTAAATCCTATAAAGGAGTGGTTGTTGCCAGCCGAATTGGACAAATCTTTGGTTGGTTGGCGATCGCCTCTGGTTTAATTCCTCTACTATTGTTTGGTAGTTTTGCTAACTTCTGGAACTTGTTAATTGGCTTCTTTTTACTACAAAATGCTGGTAATGCTGCCCAATTTGCTAGAGTCCAAGAAAAACTCAAAGGTTTAACAGCAGCGGATGTTGTAACCAATGATAGTCCAATTGTCAAAGCGAATTTGAGTTTAAGAGAGTTTGCAGATCAACGGCTTTTAAATACTCAGGAATACCGTCGTTTCTTGGTAACAGATGAACAAGGACAATTGTTAGGAGCAATATCAGTTGATGACTTGCGAACCATTCCAAATACACTATGGGCAGAAACTCAAGTTATCAAAGTGATGAAACCAATTGAACAGTCTACTACTGTACAATCGGATCAACCGTTGCTAGAAGTAGTACGGTTACTTGAAACACAAAAATTATCCGCACTGGCTGTAATTCGTGAAAATGGGTTGTTAGTCGGAATTTTAGAAAAAGCTGCAATTATCAACTTACTTCAGAAGAAAGTACAAACAAAATTTGCATAGTCTCTTCAATTCTCCAAATAAAAACTCAAAATTGCCTTGAAAATAAAGCAGTTTTGAGTTTTGATGTTTGTCGGCAAGTATTCAAAAACAGAATATCCTGTTACAAAAAAAGAACAAAGAACAGTTTAACAATGGACAATTAACAATGACCGAAAAATTTTAGATTTTAGACTTTGATTTTAATCTAAAATCCAAAATCTAAAATCTAAAAACAAGGTTTCAAGCCTCTCCATTTATAGAGAAAAATACAAATGTTTTTCCGCCTTCAAGCCTCTTCTTTAAAGGAGAGGATAATCCAAAATACTCGCTGCGCTGCGTACGCTTCGCTAACGTCAATCCAAAATTGATTGACATCTACCTTAAAATCAGAGGATTGAAAAGCCGATTTTTTTTTGTTTTTCCTCTTGAAATGGAAGGTTGTAAACCTTGACTTAAACAATTATCAATTGATAACAAAAGAATCCTGTGTAACTATTTTTGAACAGGTAGAGGTTTACAGCCTACACCACCAAACGTAGCAATTGTTGGAGTAGAAAAACGACTATTTATTAAACTGGAAATTTCTTGGTTTGATAGTTGAGTTGTGTTTACTTCAATCGTTGGTTTTTTTCCTGTCTTATTCACATAAATCAGGAGATCCGCCCAATAAAACTGCTGATTAGAAGGTTGAGAATATTCAGGATAGCAACCTTTAGAGCTAATTGCTAATTTATGATCTACAGCAGACATTGTTCCCAGAGGAATACCAGTCTGAACTAATTTAGCTTCTTCTACTGGACCCCACAAACGTAGATTATGCCTGATGCAGCGTTTACCATCTTTAATTGGGGCAATGATATTACCACAAATATTTACTTCAACATTATACATTGGTGGATAATCAGGTATAGAGGGAGCTTGTGCTTTGGCAATATTGCTTTTGCTTTTGCTATTTGCATCTAAAGTATCAGGAGTACAAGCTGCTAGAATTATTCCTGTTATCATTAACCAAAAACAGTTTACTTTTCTCTTCAACATTGATTTACTCCTATTTTATAATTGAACAACTAATATCAAATACGTTAAAAAACAAGATTGCTGACGGCTGAATACTTACTGAGAAACAAACTTGCGTTGATTAGGAGGTTGCACCCAAAGAGTACAAAAACCTGATACAGCTTTCCTGTTACTTTGTCCTATTTCTAATGTCACTCCCAAACGTTTTACTTCTCTAGAACAAGCCAATTGACCTGTACTATCTCTGCTCAATAAATCTCGATTCCATTCCATAAAATTGCGAGCAAATTTACCTTCATTAGTAGTTGCCCATGCTAAAGCATTAGCTTCTTGTTGAGTCAGTTGACGTGGACCAGTTGGGTCTAAATTGCTAGATTGATACCCAAGCATTGCACCTATACCCAGGAGTCCACCTACACCAGATGCAATCAATAACAAAATACCAGCAGCAATTAATGATGGAACTGAATGAATGGCACGCTCAAATTCTGTACGCTTGATTAATGCTGTAACTGCGTGAGCGATCGCTTTCTGTTGACCTTTGACTGCTGCTTTTTCATAGCTTTGAAGATGGTCATACAGTTGAGTTTGCCATTGGTCAAACATGGCCTCCATTTCTTGAGGACTGTCTTCTAACAGCACTTGTAACCTGCCAGTAGCAATCATCATTAAAAATGCTGGATCATCAGGATCTAGTCCAGTTTGAACAACTATTTCCCAAACCCTCGCTTTGAAATTATCATCTTTACCGCGAATGGCTAAATCTAATAAAGTAGGGTAAGGAATGCGACTTAAACCTTTACCTCTAGCTGCTACTGAATCCAAAAAATCATCATCTAAATCGAGTTCTTCAGTCTGATAGTGAGTCATATCTTTACTGGGTTTCATGTAGATTAATTCCTGAGAATTTAACTTTCAGCAAGCAAAGAGTTTAAGTAAGAATTGAACTATAGGACTCCTATTTGATTTATGAACATATCCCTTCTTTGTCACTCTCCGAAAACAATTGCCATTTCTGAATTTTAGAGCTTTTATCTACTAAGCGATTGGCTATGCCTAACACCAGGCTACTACTAATGCTGTAGACAATCGAAGGATTTTTTACTAATCAAAAATCCAATATCGATTTTTTTCTAATAGGATAGCTTGTATTGATTGCGTGATGTCTTTTCCAGAGATTGCCCTCCCGGAGAGTGACAGAAGAAGGGTAATTTCCAACAAAACCCTATTTTTTGGTAGCGACTTTCCCATTACTATTAGCAGTATCAACTTTGTCAGAAGGGGGAGTAATTGAAGCTGCTGGTGGATTCCAAATCTTAGCTTTTTCAATTTCTTCAAAAGCTTGTTTGAGAAATCTATGTAATCTCTGTCTACCTAATATTCCTAAATCTTTATAATTTTTAGCTTCAGAAAAGTTTATCCGTTTGGCATCAAGGATATTCCTCTCTCGGTAGCTAAACTTAGGAAAATCAATTACTGGGACTTTGTAAGTCTTGATTAACTCCTGTAACTCCTGATTTTCATCTATGTGTTTCCAATCATCACATAAACCAAAATTACGGACAAAGATATGTTTAATTTTCTTTTCAAATCTTTCTAAAGACTGCATAAATAACTGTAGACTGTCATATCCTCCACTACAAACAAACCATTTATGTATCTTGACCTTGTTTTTACCACTAATTTCTAAAATTTGATTACGCTCAATCCAATCTGTTACTGCTGGGTATACTTGAGCCGGTAAATTAACAATCACAGAATTTTCCAGTGCTAAATCAAAGATTTCATCAGCTTCATAAGCTTTGCGTTCTGATTCACTAAAAACGGCTGTTTTATGATTATCAGGGTAAAATGCACCGACATCAGGATTACTTCGGTCAGCTTCCACCAACTCATAAAGCACTTTATTGTCAATGCAGTATTGCACCATTACCCTGGCAAATAAAGATTTACCAACACCACCCTTTTCACCATCAATAAAGTGAATTGCCGCCATTATACTTGCTCCTTTGTTTTTAAATAATTTTGCATTAATGGATAATTAAATATCTGCGAACATATCATCATTGTCATCATGAAAAGACCCTCTTCCGGGAATGAAAGAGTCAGAGTCAATCCGATTATTTGGCTGATTATTACTACTCACTTGAGATTTGCTGCTTTCATTAGCATTTTTACTAGAACTACCAATATCCAAAGTGAACATATTAGCCAGGTTTTGAGGATTAGCAATCGTACTTAGATTGACAGGCAAAACATCGCTTGATTTATTTGGTAGTCCTAACTCCATTCTTAAATAAGCCAAGTGTTGCTCCAAAGCATGACAACAAATTAAACTTATCCGACGTACTTCTTGATCATTAATACCTACACCTGCATCTACTTGTGCTTTGTATGCTAATGGCAACCAGCACATTCTTAATGCTTGCAATACCATTTCTTTGCTAGAACGCACTTCATCTCCCTGTTGCAGATATGTAATTAACACCCCATCTACTGTATTTGAGTAAGGACGACAGTGAAATTTGAAATCTTTACGGTATCTTTCATCAATACTTTTAGACCTTTTCCTATTACTGTCTTGTTTATTGGGATGTGTGTTATTGGAATTATTTTGGGACTGTTTTCTATTTCCAGTCATGCGACTTTCTCCATTTGCGCTCTAAATCGCATAAATAAACCAAAGGCATCAATTAACCTAAAGGACAAAGTTTCCTGCTCTCGAAATGTATGGTGATAATCATTACTGGCATTCTTGAATGCTTCCTGTACCTGCTGTTGTAAATCAGTACCCCAGTAAGTGGAAATCTCTTCAAAACATTCCTGTAATTCGTGCTCTAAGTACAAAGCTGCACCACCACTTAAAATCACTTCATTTACCGCAGGTAAAGTAGATTCCAGCCAGTCGTAAAGCCTAGACCAATACTCTGCTTTGGCAGTAGCAATGGCATTAACAATCATCTGCAACTCATAGTCAATGTTTTTTGGGTCTTTGCTTTTGACCAAAGCGCGGATTGCTTGATTATCTGCTGTGATATCTGCACCAGCAGCATAGATAGCAGCAGTTAAAGTAGTGGCATCTTGTCCAGATGTGCGTTCAATTACTCGTTTTACCATTTGGTGAAAGCCCAGCCCATTCGTATAACCCGCCGTCATCTTGCCCCGTTCAAATAAGAGAAGGCTACTATTGCGATGTCCAAACATCAGCACCGCAATGGTTTGAGCGTTGAACCATGATTTACCGTTCTGGCGTTGGCGAATCATGGCCAATCCCGCACCTTCAGGTAAACACTCGAATCTTTCCAGCTTCACCCGCAACTTTTGACCACGAAATCTAAAATCTTTGAGTGCAACCCGCAACTGTTCTTCAAAGGCTTGGCGATTTTGATATTCCCCATAGGGTAGTAGTGAGGTGAGCGATAGCGAGAATCTGTTGGGCAGTTTATTGTGTTGAGCGATCGCACCAACTACCGCTAAAGCTTTATCAATTGAAGTTTCGTACTTGAGTTTATCTAGTCTGGCGGATGCTGAAAACTGACGTGCTAAAAATCCCACTACTGTACATTGTGTATCACCATCTGCTGTACAAGATACCCAGGCTTCATCTACTGGATTAGAAGATTCTAGACCCTTGCGACTTGACATATAAGCGTCAATCGAACTTTGCGGCAACCTCAGCATTTCTGGTTCCATTGTCATTAAACATGGTTTACCTTCAGTTGCTAGTTCATAAACAATCTTGGTCAAGGAAGCACCAGGGTCAAAACTAACAATCAAGTTTGACATTGATTCTGGTTTGCCTAACAACTTCTTTTTAAGTTAAGTGCAAATAAAAATTATGCCTATCTACCTACTGACTATTTTTTTGCCAAAATTTTTATCCAGTTGGCTATTTTTTTCACAAGCGTTGATCAAGTCGTTGCTTTTATGCTCAAAAAATTTGATTCCAAAAAGTGCGCCATTGAACCACCACTAAACCACCATCAAACAACCATTGAGCTACCATACTACTGCCAGACAACAACCATTGCACAGCCATTTAACCGCCACTCAGTATGCTTTGTATAAGTATTGATATTCAATAAAAAGCCTTATTGACAATAAATCTGCCAACGAACCACCATCGAACTGCCAACATACAACCATTGAACAACCATCGAACAGCACTCAATTTTTGGATTTGAGTAGTCCAAAAAAACATTTGGGGCATAGCAAGCCATGTCGCAATGTGCATCTCTATGATGCAAAAAATTTGTAATTTTCAGGGAAGGAGCGACAAGCTTGCCCTCCTTTCACGGTTCCCCTACTTCAGTAGGTCAACCACCGTGACGGAGGGGGAGATAATACGAAAAAAATCAAGTTCAACGAAACCAAGATTCACTTTAAATAGCGGCTGTAAAATACAAAAAATATCCACTTGGTTAATGACTGATGAGCTTGCTTATTCCAAACTGGAAATAAAGGATATCTTTGTCAGCAATTCAACCATGCCTCAAAAAGAGCGCACAATTAGGTTTCATATTTGCCTCACACCAGAAGAAAAAGAACAGGTACAACGAATGGCAGAGGAAAACAGCTTGACAATGGCAGAGTTATTCCGTGCCAAGACTATCAAAAATAGATTACCCAGGCGTGTTACTAAAGTTGCAGGCCAAACTTACTGGGAGTTAGGAAAAATAGGTAACAATCTCAACCAAATCGCTAAAGCTATCAATACATCGGTACTTATGGGTGAACCAGTGGTTGTAGATCGAGCATTACTAGAAGAGGTGAGAAATTTGGTAAGACAAGTGCGACGAGAAATTACGGAAGTTGATTTAATTACTGATTTACAAGACGAGGAAGATTGATTGCTAAACAGGTTAAAGGTAAAAGCTTTATCAAATTGCTCAAATACCTTCTTGGTAAGGAAGGAGCAAGACAAATTGGTGGCAATATGGACGAAACAACTCCTCGTTCATTAGCTGCTGAGTTACACTTGTCTAAGCGCATTAACCCAAAAGTTACTAGAACTGTTTATCATGCTTCTCTGAGTTTGCCCCACAATGAGAGTTTAGATGATGACACTTGGCACGAAATAGCCCTGAAATATTTACGAGCAATGGGCTTTACCATGAATCAATATATCGTGGTGCGGCACACTGACCGAACTCATGACCATGCACATATTGTTGCTAGTCGTATTCGCTTAGATGGAACTACCGTTTCTGATAGCTGGGACTATCCCAGAAGCGAAGCTGTGATTCGTAACTTAGAGAAAGAATATGGTCTGCAATCAGTAGAACCAAGTAAGAGTAAAGAGGATCGTAGTCCTACTACTGGGGAACGCAGACAACTTGCGAGGACTGGAGAAGAAAGTGTAAGGGTCAAACTTCAGCGATCGCTTGATGAGCTAACTCATGACCACCCAACTATGCCAGAGTTAATCAAGCGATGCCTTTGGCCGGCTTCGCCAACGCAACAAAAAGGTATTAATGTCTGCGTTGGCTACACTCGCACAGGCAAAGTTAAAGGCATCAGCTACCAACTTGATGGCGTGGCTTTCAGTGGTACGCACCTTGGTAAAGCTTATACCTTTCCTGGGTTACAAAAGTATCGAGGTGTCAGCTATGTTTCCAAGCGGGATGATCAGCGTATCCAGAAACTTATGAAGCAAAATGTTAAAAACGCTACTGACAATCAACAAAACCTGGATGAGCAGCGCATTCAAACTGAGTCGAATGTTGAAAATAGCACAATAAAACTTTTTTCATCACTGGATGACAAGCATCTTCAAAACCAAAACACTGTTAAGTACGCAACATTAACAGTAGAAGTACAGCAGGATAATCAACTTGTCGCAAAACCGATGGTGCAAACTGTTAATAATTCAACACCATCTCTCAAACAAACAAATTCTTTACCAACACCCGACCTAGAAAACTGGGAGCAAATACGCCAAAACTTAAACCAGCAGTACAAGTTACCTGTCTCTCTGCTCAACGAACTGTATCAAAAGGGTTGGCTCTATCCCAGTCAAACAGGTCAACCAGTATTTGTAGAACGCACACTTGATGGTGTTCCCACTCTTACCAAACAGCTAGAACCAACTGGTGATTTTACTGCTATTCCTCTCAACTCTGAACCTACGAAAAATGGTAGTTTTTGGATTGCTACGGACACTACAGTCAAAAGAGCAGTTTTACTGAGTGACCCTATCGAAGTTCTCTCTGTTATTGCCTTGGAATCTGCTATTAAAAAAAGAAAGCGACTACCGACATTGTATTGGAGTTGGAGTGTAGGCGAGCAGTCTGAAAGCAGTAACGTAAGCGATGGCGAAACGCCCACTGTAGGTGATTGCACGAAGCGCAGTGCCGGAGGCGATCGCACTTTGTCCAGTGTTAATAATGCTTTGCAAACTGCCCCAGGAAATCGCTTTCAAATACCTTTAGAATTTTTACGCTCACTTGATACAGTGATCATCGCTTTTAAAGATAATGGGAATGAAGACTTGGTATCTGAGATATTGACTGAACTACCACATGCCCAACGAGTTTTTCCTGGCCAAGCTGGTTGGTATAAGCTGTTAACTGATGGTAAAAAACAACCCAAGTATAACCAAATACCACACCCCCAAGATTGGGAAATTTAATCACTAAGGGACTTCCAAATAAAAAAATATCCACTCGTTGAGTAAGCAGGGGATGCAGGGGATGCAGGTATGACAAGACCCACTGTTGCTGTTTTTATCTCTTAAAGTACCAGTCTGCTGTTCCAGTATTAAATTTGCCGGAGCCTAATTCAAGTATAAGGTTGCCATTGCGGCAAAGTTTTCCTTTAAGTCACAAACTTTCGTACTCAGATATGGTTCAAAGTGACCATGATATGATTCAAAACCAGATTTTTATTTATATTTGAGTTGACGCTGATATTTATATGGCAGCGATCACCTTTTGGTGGTTTCTTCTGAGCATAGCCTATAGTGAGGTTTATGCCATTGTTACTGCACACCTACACTGCGTCCTTGAGAACTAAAAATAATTGGACTTTCAGGAGTTTGCGGTTCCCAACCTACATTAAACCCCGCTTTCCAAGCGATTTCTCTAGCTTGACGGAAAGTAGAAAAACTATCGGGCCTGACCAAAAATGCTATATAATCTTTCTGGGTTTCCAACTGAGATAAAATATTTATATATTCAGAATTACTGCGATTTAAATCTATACTTGATTCTCCACTATTGATGGATTTAAGATTGTATTGCCATGCGGCAGATTCTAAATCTAATAATTCAATTTTATAATATTGCGTTTCTGCTCTAAACTCTTTTAATTCTTGTAATTTATTTTGCAGACAAATTTGATAATTTCTAATCTCATTTATATAACTATCTAACATTTCCGGAGTATAATTAGGCTCTGTACAAATAGGTAGATTTTTAATAAATTCTTGAATTTGATTATTAACTGATTTAGTATCTAAATAAATAACCCGATTACCGCTAATTTCAAAAAAAATCGGTTGTTTATCAGTTTCTTTCACTAATGGAGTCCTGACTATTGTACTAGACTGTACTGCGACCAATGTAATAAAAAGACTAATGAACATTAGCACCCCAACAGTGTTGGTTAAGATGTCTAAAAAAGAATCTAAATTTTGTTGGGGAAGTTGGGATGTAAAATTACGTTTTCTTCTCATATATGCACGCACCATTAAATTATATCAGATATTATCTTGAATTTTTAGTGTCCATCCTTCATCAAGAGGTTCATAACCAATATCGATTCCTTCGGATTCAATTAATGTCCTAACCTGTTTAAATACTTCAATTCCATCAGGTCTTATGGCGACAATGAGATATTGTTTATCTCGATTTATTTTTACTTCTTCAAGCAATGTTTTTAATAAAGAATAAGAAAAATTAAGTGTATTTATACTAACAAACTTTTCACCAGGATAAATAATAATACCATCACTACGACACTCAATATAACGAGGTTGTTTACTCTGATTTTGTCCATTTTCCGTTCTGGCAACAATAGTAACTTGCCTTTGATTGCTGAATGTTTGTGCCATTAACACAATAATCAATAAAATTAGCACACCAATAGTACAAGCCAAAACTGATAAAAATGGGAAAAGTTCAATTTCAGTTGCAGAACGTTTAGTGATTCGTTTAGGCATAAGTTTATGAACGCTTTTCTTCAGCTTCAACTAAGGTAATCCGACGTGGTTTATTCAGGTTTTCCAAGACTGGTTTTAATAATGACAAATTGGTGCGGACTTCTCCTAATACTTGTTCTAATTGTGCGGTTTTTTCTAAAGTTTGGAAACTCTGCTCTAAACTGCGTTGTAGTTCTACAATCTTAGTGATTTGATTGGCACAATTTTCTAAAGCAGCAATGCGACTATCTAAAGCTGTAGCAGCTTTCTGGAGTCCTTCAGAAATTTGTTCTGTATGTGTGTTAAAATCTTGGTTAATAGTTTGGTAATTTTCTTGAATTGCAGTATTAATTTGTTGGATTTCTATAACAATTTCTTGACTCGATTGTTGTTGTTGAGCTAAAGTGGTAACGAAATTCTCTCTATCTTTAACAGCCATTTGATTAATATAATTCATCTGCTGTATAAGTTTATTGGTTGCCCCTTGAATTTTGCCAACTTCACTTAAAAACCCCTGAGCCAAAGCATCTGCGGCTTGTTTAGCGTATTCTTGGGCAGGTTTAATCAAAACTTCTGGTGAGGGAAGATGTTTTTGGAATGCCTGAGAAATGGCATCATCAACAATGGTTTTATTTAAACTTTCTGCGGCTTTGAGACGTGGTAAAAGTCTGTCGTTAATATAAATATCAATTGCCAATAGTAATCGGGATTCCTGTCTTTCGACTAACACCAGAGGAATCATCACCAAAACACTAACAAATAAAGCTAAAAGTGTCGTATCAAAAGCTACGGCTAAACCACTGGTGACAGTACCAATACCTTGTTTAATTTGTTCGATATCACTAGACTGTTGTAAGAAGCCACTAAAACCGTTGACTGCACCACTAATACCAACAACTGTACCAATGAATCCTAAAAGGGGAATTGCCCAAACTAAAATGCGAGCTACAGAATAAGAAGTTTCTGCGGTACTGCTATAAAATGCAGAGTCTTCCATTGCAAATTCAGTAGCAGCTTGTTTATTTTCAGAAGCTATATAAGCAGCAATTACCCGACTACAACGACGAGCTAATAAACTTTTTTCTTGAGATAAAGTTTGTTGTAGTTTTTCTATTTGAATAGATGTGGGGTTATCAAATGTAATATTTTCCGGTAATAAATCTTTTCTAAATGCCCTGGATTCACTTTGGATTTTACCATATTTCAACACAGTGATCGTGACTACCATCCCACCAAAGAATATGGCGAGAATTTGGGTGAATCCTCGTTCATATAACAGAATACCTAAAAATGTGCTTTTAATAGGTAACACCGCAGCATAGATACCAAAGGTAACGATTAATCCTAAAATGAGGATAAACCAAATTTTGATATCTAATTCTTGACGGTCTGATTTATGAGCAAAGTTTAAGGATTTGGCAGTCATATAGTTTTATTTTGGCTGGATTGATAATCGTGTTCAAACGGCTTACTGCATTGCTGATTATGTGATAGCTTCACTCGCCGTAACCATCGCCTCTGGCGCTGCGCTCCGCGCAATTGCTCATCATTCGTTAACTTGCATCTTCTAAGTATTGCAGTCCCCATTGATACAAAGAACGCATTAATAGGTTATGAAAATTGGGGGGAGTGCTAATTTCTTTGAGAGTATTGATCATCAGCTTTTTAATGATTTCTGGGGTTGTTGGTATTTTAACTCCTTCAAAGTTATGTTTAGCCCAAATATCACCAACCTGTTTGGCATTTACTGATTCACCTTCATGAATGATTTGATTGCGGTTTTTCCTAATATCACCCATTAATTTTGACCATTTATTATCTTCCTTGAATTTCTTGTATAAACACCACCCTTGGATTAATTCTGCTAACGTCGGTTCATTTTTATCTCTGACTATCCAACCTTTGGTATACCATATTTGATTTATAGATTGCAGATATAATAATTGTTCCAAAATCTGCACAAACTGTATAAATGCTGTGGTGTAGTTTTCTCTGTTTAATGTTAATTGCAATGCCAGGGTAGATTCCCATAGATTAGTAATTTTATTATCTTGCAGCTTTTGAAGTTGGGTTTTCCAAGTCTCAATTTGTGCAGAATTAACTACTTTACTAACATCCTTAGAACTTACCCATTCTTTGAGCTTTCGGTAAAAATCATCATTAGATTCCCCATTACTATATTTTGCTAAAAGCCCTGCTAATTTATATGATACTGGATGCCTAGTTTCATGAACTTTTAACCAAATTTGTGCTTCTGAAAAATCACCACGTTCCCAAGCTGATTTGATTCGCAGTTTTTCTAATGCCCAGAAATATTCCCCCATTGGAATGCGTTGAAAACTCTGGGAATAATTAGCGGTTACTGTACCATTTTCTAGTGTGGTGAAAAACTCCGGTGGTTCATCAGGACTGGCATTAAAAACCTTGCATTGGCGTACTAAAGCAGCCGCACAAATTTCTACACAGGATGCCACTGCTGGCGCACAACCTTTGTTTTGTATCCACAGTACAAATTCTTCGTTATTGTTGGGATAAAAAGCTTCCAGAGCTTCTTTTAAAACTAGCTGTTCTAATTCTTCGCGAATTCCTGAAGTATCATTAGCATTAATTTTGGGTGCATGAATATCTACGCGGATATCAGGGAATAAACTTTTAATTTTCCCTTTCATTAATTCTGCTAACCACAATGTATCTAGTCTACGATAAAACCATGATACATCCTCTGGTTGGTCAGTTGCCCATAGTATAATATGTTTTAAACCTTGGGTGACTGCGGTTTCAATTATAATTTTATCCAGTAATAATTCAACATTATTAAAATCCCCACCAAGCCATTCTTGACAGTGATCATAATATCGTTTACCTAAATCCCGGCCACTCCAAGGATAGGTTTTATCACCATCTTGATGATGACCCCGTTCTATTCCTAATTCTTGATATAATTCATTGATATGAGCCGGATACCCAATGTTACCATCTGCACCAAAGGAACGAATTACACCGTCTTTACATCGCCAGCCTATTTGTCTAGTTCCTACAGTGATGATGAGAGTGCTAACTTGATTGGTGTTTGTTGTTGTCATGATTAATGATTTCCTGTTTTTCTATTGCTTCTAAAACTTGCGTATGAATTTGAGAAAAAATACTAGCTTGTGATAGGTTTTTAAAGGACTTTCCTGTTACTAAATTAATGCAGTTGAGAATCCTTTTTTGCCATTGTTCTGAGTTGATTATATCCTCACCCCAAGCCTCAAAAACGTCTTCTTCAGCTAAACCACCTAAACGATGAGAAAAATTATTTCTCGCATCTTTAGCTGAGTTCCAAAATTTTTGAAAATCAATACTATTCGCTGTTTCAGGAATAGCTTCATTTAATAGGTCTTCTAATAACCATCCCTGTAATTTTACTTCTGTTTTTCGTTCTGGTTTGGTAAAATAATTTTTCAAAGATGGATATTTTTGCAAAATAGAATCTTTAATTAATGGATATTGATTTTTTCTTTCTTGAACATAATCAGGAAAAGAATCAGCAGCCCACCAATATAATAGACCTTCAATAGCTCGATAACTATGTAACATTGCTTCTGTGGTATTTTTTTGGCGAAGACGAATTACACCTAAATAAGCCTGTTCATAAGCCATCCATAATCTGCCTTGTACGCTAGATATTTGTGTAGAACTTCTAGCAAGAGATAAGAATCTTTCAAATTGTCCTTGATTCCATAATTTACCAGCTTTTAATAAATTAGGTATTAGTCCAAAATTAGCAGATGGTTGTTGAAAATAAGGCTCTAGTAAATCATAAGCTTCTGTATAATCATAGCTTTCTAATAGTTTTAAAGCCTGTTTTTGGTTTCTATCCCAAAGATAGTTAGTACCTAAAAATGGACCACTATAATCTGATGGGATACCATTACGATTTGCGCGTGTATTTTGTTGAACTTCAAAAAATAAAATGCGATCGCCATAGAAACTAAGTCCTGAAACTCTTGCAGCTTCTGATGTTTGACCTACTCCTCCCTTCACACATACCCAAATGGGTTGATGAGGTTGAATATGAATTTCTTTTCTCCATGTTTTTCTCCACCAGTTAAACATCTGTTCAAAATCAGAGGGGTTAGTACCATCCTGTCCAACATAGAGAATAGAGATATTATCATTATTCAGATTTTGGAATTTACGAATAATCCACTTTTTGATTATCTCTGTTGTATATAATGTATCTTTTTCTCTCTGTTTTACTTCTGGTTTTTGGTCAGTAGCAATTAAATATACTTTCTCAATTTCTGATGCGTTTTTGTTAAAAATATTTCCTGTAATTGCTGGTTCTAAACGCTCTATGTATGTATCAATATTATCTAATAGATATTTAGTTAACTCTCTAAAAGAAACATTATGTAATCCTAAGTCAGAAAGAACTTCCGCTTGTTCACCAATAATTTCCCCATTTTGCATTCTATCATCACCAACATTAAACCATTCGCCGGAGGCGATTTGAAACATTAAATCTCTAGTGCCAATGGTGGCTATTAAAACTGATTTCATAACTATTTATACCCAGAAATATTATTCTAGAAAATTAAACTTCTTTTGGAGGTTGTACACCAAATAAATGTACACTTCCTTGTATATTTCCTAAATCACGAAGAAAGCGCGATCGCACATGATTAGCATTTGGTGTTTGTCCACCCATAAATAAACAAACAATCTCTTGACAGTCGGTTTCTTCTTCTTTATTGGGAATATTTACCCGTTTAATACTTGCCCAGGAACAGTAAGCACCACCACCACCTGCATTACCACCTAAATCTGGATTACGTTTATACCTTTGTTCTTCATTATTCTGATAAATTAAATCCATTCCATCCCCACGAGTCTCAACTGCATCTATGTCTTTCCATTCCAATGAATGAATATCTATGGGGTTCATATTCGGTCTAGGAACTACATAAATTTCACAAGTGGTAGGTGAAAAAACCTCTGCTTTGATATTACGGTTATTTGTTGATACTCTGTCCTGCCAGTGATTTCTGACTACTGTTAACCAAGTATTATACTCTTGATTCCAAGCGTCTGGTTTTATTGGTAAACCAAAGTTTTTAGATGTCAGTTCACCAGTATTTTGGTTTCTAACTTTGTGAGTCAATATTAAATTTGTACCTCTCGCTGCTTCATGGCCATTATTCATACAAAATATATGTAATGGTCTACGCCAGCCACGACCAACACCACCAACCATTACTGCAAAGCGAATTATTGGCAAAATGATTTTATTGAGGATATCTTTTGGTGCGCTAATTTGCAGCTTGCCTTTCCATAGATAAAAAGATGGTTGATTATCAGACCTTTCTCCCCATGTTTTACCTTGAATCATTTGCAGACGTACACAACCTTTGCGACTTTTGCCATCACCAGCATCTATATCTCCCATGAGTTCAGCCACAGTCAATTTAGCGAGATTTTCCGGCATTACTCCCAAGAAAAACCGCATCAACCAAGAACGCAGCCAACCCCGCCAGTGGGAAGGACGTAATTCCATTGTTTGAGTATGTGGACCTGCATTACCTTGACTGTAAAGGCTAAAATCAAATTGTTTAACTGCATAATTAGGGTCAGGAGTAAGATTTTGTGCAGCAAGAGAAGTTTTTAGAGTCCCATATCCTGAAGCAGTACGACTACCAACACCATATAAACTTAATGCCTGTTGTACCCATTCCCAAACTTCGCTAACTTCCTCTTCTGTAGCTTTTCCGGGTATTCCTCTAATTGCAACTATCACAGGAATTGAATCTTTACCATTACCTAAAGTGTAAAGAGACAATGGTGTACATTGTCCTTGATGATATACCTGAAATTCCTGTTGAGGATTAACAATATCTAAACTTAATTTAGTTGCTGTTTCTGGCCAAGCATCGAGAAATTCTATTTTCCCAGCAGTGATTTTGTCGTTTTCTTGATAACCTAAAAGTTCGTGCATTCTGGGTAAAATTTCGGGTCTTTGTTTTGCCCATGCTCTTACCAAACCTCGGATAGAAGCCCCTGGAATGTAACCATTGAGGGGTAGAATTCTTAATCTTTCCCAGTTTTCACTAACATTGCGTTTAGATTCTGGTCGTCCTTGAGTTGGCAGCCATGCACCGCAAGGTTCACCAGCAGAAACAATGGTTTCTACATCTGGATGGGGAAATGAACCAACTTTAGCACGCCACTGGATAGTAAAAGTATCTTTTTTAAATAATCCAGATTGCGATCGCTTCTGATGTTGCTTTTCCAGTAAATTAATCAATTGAATACCTGTATACATTAATCCTCCTGATAGGCTCTAGCCCAAAAATTCCAATGGTTAGCTAATAACAAAGATTTCCGCCAAGTCAACATATATTCTTGAGGCTGCTTTCCAGTCATCTCTACTATTTGTGTCATTAATTCTTCTTTATTAGGTGGTTTATTTTTATCTAATGCTACCATCTGACCTAGTAATGATTCCCATACTGGTACAGTACGTTTTCGCACCTCATTATTATCCTGAGCATTTGCTTGATTTAGATATCCAACCGCAGACAGTAAACCAAAAACTCTTAAATGTTGAGATAACCTTAAAACAGCAGTTAAATCATTTTTATCTAACTTCTGTTTTCTGCAATATTGTAAATACTTTTGAATATGTTCGTGAGCAGATAAACTCATCTGTTCTGGTAAAACTACAGAAGAGTTATTATCACTCTTAACAGTTGCAACCTTCACAGTTTCAGAAGGAGTTGGAGTTTTTGCCGTAATAGTTGATGCTGGTTTTGTAGGATTAGATTTAGGTGGATACTTCTTAGACATAATTTTATATTCCTTTAGGCTGTAACTTGGTCTTTAACGGGTGATGTAACATGATTTGTCCAACCTTGAACCCAACCCCGTCCTACATTAGCTTGTCCACCTACTTGAAATAATTCTTGTAAAACACTAATTAATAGGTTGTGTTCTTTTTCTGTTATGGGATTATCTTTAAGTAAACTGTAACCCCAAGGATAATAAAAAATAGTGTCTCTGGGAATACAAATATCTGTCCAAAAAATCTCAGCAGAACCTTCTGGATTTACTCCTTCTTTATCCTGAATTTTGTTACGAACTTGTGTCCAGAGGGAATGTTCCATTAATACTTGAAAATCTGCATCAGGTAAAACAATTAAATTACTGTCCCAAGTGGGTTTTACAGCATCTTTTAATGAATCTGGCCATCCTGTTAAAGAAATAGCTTGTTTTTGATCTGGAGATAATAATGAAACTTGAATTTGAGCATCAGCCACAGAATAAACTCCTGCACGATTACCCACGGCATGATTAGGAAATATTGCTGCTTTTTGGCGCGAAACTAGGGCATGATCACGAATTAATGAATGACAGCTAACCCAAGTAAAAACATCTCTATTATTAACTGACATGGTTCGCATAGGAATCCATAGCAATCTTGCATCTCCAAACCAAACTTGATGAACTCCCATTTGACCTTGTTTGTCTAATTCTTTTCCAAATAGGGTTTCTGCTGCTATTTTATTTAATATTTCTACTCCATCTCTCAAGCTACCACGTAGGGAAGATCCGGGTACATAAGGGAAATTTGTATGTACTTCACGGGCAATTTCTAAAATATTACCTAAGTCTCCTTCACCTCCACAATGAATAGGTGCAAGACTGTACATATAACCAACTCTAAAATCAGGCATTTTCTTTTTCTCCTATTTCTTGATACTTAATCCACAACATTTCTGAATAACCCAGTTTTCGCCAGTTATTTACACGATTATCTTTATTAGTTCCATTCCTTTCTAGTCTTTCTTGATCCTGAAACAACCCTTGAGGCTTATTCAAATAGTATAAACTCCCCGGTGGTGCTGCAAATACTTGGGGTGCAGGAATGCTATTTTTTTGGGTTTCTTTCTCCCTGATTCTACAACCAATGGGTACGGCTTTTTCTGTGGACATACTCACAAAATTACCGTCTTTGATTTTCCACTCCCAAGGATAAGGACGACATAAATTAACTCTATTTTGATGCTTGTCTGTATGGGGTCTTTCAAATACTCCAGGAGTTACTAAATAAGCTATTGTTTTACCATCCTGTTGAAAATTATTATCAGAAATGTTTTGTAAATCAGCCCACTGTTCCCCCAATTCTGGACAAGATTCTACAATTACTCTGTGTCCTTCTCCTCCCAATCTGATTGTAGCAGGTGTTGTAATTTCTTTGTCCTTAATTCCTATAGCAAACCCCCAACCTTGATGTAGTCTAATAGCGTTTTCTACAAAATAACCATCAGCATCTTTGACTTGTTTCGTTCCGGGTTCAATGCTATTATGAGAACGGGTTTCTATGGTGTATGGTTTATCCTCGTATCTACCCTCAACGGCTTGCCAATTTTCCTTATTAATTCTACCAGATTCTAAATATTCTTTGACAACTTCATAAGGTAAATACTGTCTAAACTTTGCTTCGGAATTCCCTACACATTTTTGTAATGGATTGTTTTGACTTTCTTCCTCTTCGTCATCTCCATCTTTAGCATTATGAGGTTTCACCAATGGGCAAGGTTGGGTTTCATCCCATAAGGCATTATTGATATGAGATTTGCTTTCCCATTTTAAAGGTACAAGAGCAGTGGATTTCACAAACCCCAAAGGTCGAGGTAAATATAGGGTGTTTTCATAACTCAAAAATGGACCAGTAATATCAAATTCACCACCACCCAACAATCCCCGCAATGCTCCGGCTATGGTATGTCCATTGGGAGGAAACACACTACCCGCCCACGCCCTCTGCTGTGGTGAAAATGGTTTGGCATCCCTCAGCATTAAAATATCCAATGGTGTCATTTTGTACCAGTGCATCATTTATCACCTCTTAGTTCGATGTGACGGTTACGTTTAACGAAAGCCGCAAGTTTGAGCCAGTTTTGAATTTCGGTATCCAGGTGTTTGGTTTGGGTAGTGATAAACAATGCTTTAAGGAAGTCTGCAAGGTGTTTCTGGAACTTTGTTTTCGCGGGTTCATCACTTTGGAACTGATCACGGCGATCGCAAAACAATTTGGTCCAGGGTTCTATGGCCTCCTGACTCGGTGCTGGGTGCTGACTCCACAGATTCGCTGCTTGTTCAAAAATGGAGCTTTCTAAGTCCTCTTCAATTAATTGTTGCCACTGATAAAAAACATCAAATTTAGCGGTGGATTTCAGGGTGTTACCGTTTCCGTAGATTACCCGCACTTGTACTGCATCCTTGGGTTGCTTTCCACCTTTGTCATCTACATAAACATGGTCTTTGGCTTTTTCTTCCGCTTCCCAGAGACTTTCTAATGTGATCGCCAACGGTACTGAGTGATGGGCAATTACGATACCAAAGCTGATGGTGGCCTCACTTCCCATTGTGAATAGGGGGCGGTCAACTAAACCAACTTCCTGAAAGTTATCTTTTGAATATTTCCAGTAATCACCCTCGCTATTAAATTCATTGTGGGGGTCTTCAGCACCTTTAAAACATTGGCGGATATCCCACAACCATTGATCCCATTCCCACAGGTTCGTATAGGCTAAAACGTCATCACCACCACCGTAAATTAATCTACCAGCGTAACGGGTTTGAGTGATGTAAGGTACTAATTGATTGGAGAAGTCTAATAATGCCCGACTTAATGCACTGTGGGTACTAGGTCCCATACGTTTTTGGATGGCTAAGAAATCTGGAAAATTCTCTAACTTCACTGATAATGTTGAAGGAATATAATCACCATAGGTTTTGAGCTTTGTTCCCTTTAGCCATTCACTCATGCTATCACCATCACCTGCGGCTAATACATACCAATCTGATGGATTATTGCTGGGGTAATGTTTAGTAAGTATCTTTTGAATTTCCTCGCGATAATCACGCTTCTTAGCAATGATTTCTTTTCTGATCACCTCTTTATTCTCTTCATTGGCTTTATCTAATTGTACTTGTAATATGTTTAATTCTGGAGTTTGTAAATCTTCTACTAACCAACCAGCATTTAATAGGCGACAATGATATTCTTGCAAATGATGATTAATATTTGGATTGTCTATCCAGGGAATACCCCATTTCTCAGACATTTCATCAATTATGGTTTTAGCACTAGGAAATGTTGCTAATATTTCTTGACAGACATTATCAAAATTTTCTTGATGCTTATGATTTTCTGCATTAAATTTCAAATACCCCGCAACCCCAGAAGTTAAGTCTGGATAAGATGCTGCAATATCTTTTTCTGGGATTTCCAACAAGTGAGGTAATACTTTATGTAAACCCCGTTTTAATACTTCTGTTGCATTTAGTTGTTCTGTTCCATCAAATAACCCTGCTTGTTGTTTCCAATAATTCTGAGTTTCCCCTTCTGTTATCCAGTCTTTTTTATCCTTGTCTTTATTACCAGGATTCACAACCGGACCAATACCGGAAATTGTAGAACGTGGTCCGAAAGCTGTGGGGAGTTCCCAGTTTCTCGCGTTTTTTACTGATGCTAAACTAGCACGGGTAGCGTCGAATATATAACCCCACCATGAACCTATGTTGGCACTAAATCCTCTTTGATATTTTTTCCAACGTCGTTTATGTGCTTCTCTTAGTAAGTCTAACTCTTTATCTTTAAAAAGTTGATTTTCTTTTGTTCTTAAATTATATGTCCCGTTCTGGATATCTAACCAATCTTGAAATTCTGCATCTTTTTGTTCATCAATTGCGGAACTTTTCAGACCTATTCCTAGTTTACCAATTGGTACTGCTGTCCAATAAAATTGCCACTGGGATTTTAACCATCCTTGCCAAGTTGTATCATTATATTGTAATTCTGGCATCCAATGACGCTTATCATGCAGTTCTTCAAATACTAATCTTCCAATCTTTAACCATTCTTCTAATAGCGTTTGCTGGGCTGTCTGCATTGCAGATTGAACTTTGTCTTTAGGTAAAACTAATACTAAAACATTAGGGAATCCGGCGGTTAATAATGAATCTATAGATGGTTGTTTTACCCATTGTGAAAAGTCAAATTTTATCTTTTGCGCCTTTTGCAATTTTTCAATTTCTTGTAATAACCAATGGTCAATTAATGGTTGTTGATACAAACTAGGATAAAGTAATGTATCTGGTCCATATTGTTTTGCTAAAACCCAACAAACTCTAGCTGATAAATAATGCAATAGCCAAGAACCCGCCCAAAAATCACGCATTTTACGACTGGATTTGATGAGTTCCTGTACTGGGGTGAAACTAAATACTGCTAAGTAAGGATGAGATAATTCTTCACCTGTCCAACGCTGTACTTGTTCTGCTGTTAAATCATATCCTGCTAATGAACCTGCTAATGCTGATGTCATACTAGCATGACTCCAAATAGAAGCATCGGGAATCCTGGTTTCTGCCGGCATTAACATTAATGAACTATCATTAAATAGTTGACAGGTTGCTTGAGGTAAACAACGCCATAACCACCAATATAGTTGCTTAATTTTCTTAATATCATCTTTAATACTTGGATCTTGTAATTCTTCAGGTATTTTTGCAAGTAATTCCTTCTGTTCTTTCTGTACTAAATAATCTTTACGTTTACTTTTAATAAGTTCATCATGTGAATTAATTTTCAATTCCTGCCTTGCACCGGATAATAAATGTATAATCTCTAATCCCTTATCACGGTTTTTGCGTGGAGCATAATTTATACTAGCGGTGACACTACCTATGGCTGACCTATCACTAGCTGAGGCGATATAGTCAGCTAATAATATATTTTCTAGAGCTTTACCATCAGATGTACCAGGGATTTTCTTCGTCTCAACCCAAGGCTGCATTACTTTCAGTTGCTCAAAAAAGCTTTTACCCCCCCGTCCACTATTATTATGTAATGCTTTTAATACAGGGTCATGCAGCAACCCCCAGATTTTGGCCCGCCAATATTCCGCTGTCATCAGTAATATCCCTATGTAGCTTATAGGTAAATCTTAATGGCGTAATTCAGTGTTTGTCTAGGAATCAAAAATATCTAAAGAATTTTGTAAGGTTGTCTATAACTCTTACTCTGTAATCTTTTCTTCACATTGAGGATTTTATTACAAATATTTTCTTGTTTTTGACATCTGTTATCGTTTATGCAGGTTTAAAATGGCTGTGTTTTGCTTGGCAAGCTTTTTATAGTATAAATTCACTAAATTTAATTTAACTGATGGTGGGAGTTACCACGTAAGAATGGCGATCAGATCGCTAGTTTCCATAGGCGTGCCAAAGGCATCGTTTCAATTAATATTCCCAGCGAGTGGGAATTTTCTTAAGGGACTTATGCCCAGAAAATCAGCTAATACAGTTTCCATTCAATTAATATCCCCAGCGAGTGGGAATCTGAAAGCTCATGCCAAAAGAATCAGGAGGAAAATCGTTTCCATTCAATTAATATCCCCAGCGAGTGGGAATATCTGGTATTCAGAAAAACGTTAATACTAACTTAATGGGTAAGTTTCCATTCAATTAATATCCCCAGCGAGTGGGAATTATGTTGCTAACGATAGAGGTAATGATTTAGGTTTACCATGTTTCCATTCAATTAATATCCCCAGCGAGTGGGAATAAGGAACAAACTAAAGAGCGCGAACGGCTACAGAAGTTTCCATTCAATTAATATCCCCAGCGAGTGGGAATTTATCACCGGTAGGAACTATTCCCCGTTCTTTGCAGATTTGGTTTCCATTCAATTAATATCCCCAGCGAGTGGGAATCTGGACTCTAATACCCAAATCTCATGACAGGGTATGCCGGGGGTTTCCATTCAATTAATATCCCCAGCGAGTGGGAATTTTGAGCGTATTGTAAAAAATAGCCATTTTTTGAAAAAAGTTTCCATTCAATTAATATCCCCAGCGAGTGGGAATACCTTAAGTCAAGTGCTAATTGCTTACGGTATTCCAGTTTCCATTCAATTAATATCCCCAGCGAGTGGGAATGATACCAAACAAGTTCTGAAACTTCTCAGCGTTTTCGTTTCCATTCAATTAATATCCCCAGCGAGTGGGAATATAGAGTTTATTGATACTCTCAGAAGAGAGAATTAGTTTCCATTCAATTAATATCCCCAGCGAGTGGGAATTTTACTGTATTCTCTAGTAAACTGCCTGAGCATTGTCGTTTCCATTCAATTAATATCCCCAGCGAGTGGGAATCTATTTACGCAAGGGCGATCCAGGGGAAGCATTCAGTTTCCATTCAATTAATATCCCCAGCGAGTGGGAATAACGCTACTTCTAATCCCACATTTAGTTAGTAAAAGTTGGTTTCCATTCAATTAATATCCCCAGCGAGTGGGAATTTATACTAGGTTTGAGTCTTAGTCTAGTCTACTTAAGTTTCCATTCAATTAATATCCCCAGCGAGTGGGAATCTTACAAGGTTAAACACATGTCACGCTTTTAAAAGTTTCCATTCAATTAATATCCCCAGCGAGTGGGAATACTTTCAAACAAATAATAAATCTTTATCTTATAAACTGTTTCCATTCAATTAATATCCCCAGCGAGTGGGAATAAGAGAACCTAGCTTTAACTGTTCGTGTAGCACCTCAGTTTCCATTCAATTAATATCCCCAGCGAGTGGGAATAAATCAGAGGTGAGTTGGCTACCTAGTCTAAGGTAGAGTTTCCATTCAATTAATATCCCCAGCGAGTGGGAATCTAGTGTTTGAAGACCCTCTGGGTTATCAAGATGGGGTAATGTTTCCATTCAATTAATATCCCCAGCGAGTGGGAATGCAAGAATACTGTTTTTAATCCCTCTCGACACATTTTGTTTCCATTCAATTAATATCCCCAGCGAGTGGGAATCGACCTGGTTATCTACCTTGCGAACTGTGGAGACATTCCACCGTTTCCATTCAATTAATATCCCCAGCGAGTGGGAATCTATAGAGAACTAGAGAAGTATCCATCAGGACAATTGTTTCCATTCAATTAATATCCCCAGCGAGTGGGAATTTCCTCTTCGGAAATAGTGCAAATTCGCGCTTGACTCGTTTCCATTCAATTAATATCCCCAGCGAGTGGGAATGTTTACTGATCTCTGAAGTGGTTAGTGAGGAATGGGTTTCCATTCAATTAATATCCCCAGCGAGTGGGAATTCCATCATACTGCGCTTTGATGCTAGAAGAATCAATGCCGTTTCCATTCAATTAATATCCCCAGCGAGTGGGAATTGATAGGGCCTTTTGGATTTGGGACGCAAATATTGGTTTCCATTCAATTAATATCCCCAGCGAGTGGGAATTATAGAGGATTAGAAAGCTATCCCTCAGGACAATTAGCGTTTCCATTCAATTAATATCCCCAGCGAGTGGGAATGGGTAGTCTTTGAAGCCCTCTCAACCTATACTTCTAATGTTTCCATTCAATTAATATCCCCAGCGAGTGGGAATCCAGTGATAGTGAGGAATATCAGGAATAGTTAACCAGGGTTTCCATTCAATTAATATCCCCAGCGAGTGGGAATCCTGTAGTCAAGGTAGACCAAGGGGTTACTACAGAAGTTTCCATTCAATTAATATCCCCAGCGAGTGGGAATAAGCTCAAATAGCCTTCTCCGGATTAATTGGTTTAGTTTCCATTCAATTAATATCCCCAGCGAGTGGGAATTTGCGCTCCTTCTAGGGCTGTGCCACGGGATGCAGCAGTTAGTGTTTCCATTCAATTAATATCCCCAGCGAGTGGGAATGTGGTAAAGAGCTCTATAGAATGTGCCAAGGATCTTGTTTCCATTCAATTAATATCCCCAGCGAGTGGGAATTTCTTCAGGCTTATTATCAGTATCAGCTAGAAAACCGTTTCCATTCAATTAATATCCCCAGCGAGTGGGAATAGGGATGAGTGGTTTAACAACCCCGGCACACTTGTTCTCGTTTCCATTCAATTAATATCCCCAGCGAGTGGGAATACCTAAATCAGCTCCTAAAGCTGCGACTAAGGTTGCTGTTTCCATTCAATTAATATCCCCAGCGAGTGGGAATCACCGTCAGTTGGTAACACAAAACTTAGTTTATGCTGTTTCCATTCAATTAATATCCCCAGCGAGTGGGAATTCTGCTAATGGGGCACTGGCTAGAGTAGTGCAACCCGACGTTTCCATTCAATTAATATCCCCAGCGAGTGGGAATTAGTGAGTTAATTGCAGTTGGTACAAGGATAAGAGTTTCCATTCAATTAATATCCCCAGCGAGTGGGAATCAGAGGAACATGATTTTATATCCGTTCATTCACACGTTTCCATTCAATTAATATCCCCAGCGAGTGGGAATGCAAACCAAAGAGGGTCGTGAGCAAATCATTGAGGTGTTTCCATTCAATTAATATCCCCAGCGAGTGGGAATTAGGTCGTGACCCATTAGGAGCCGACTGCGGACAGTACAGTTTCCATTCAATTAATATCCCCAGCGAGTGGGAATTCCACAGTAGATGGGCTCCTCCTCAGGTAGGTGTGGTTTCCATTCAATTAATATCCCCAGCGAGTGGGAATGATTTGGCCAAGGGAGTTGCCGCTGTAAACAGCACCGTTTCCATTCAATTAATATCCCCAGCGAGTGGGAATTACATCACTTCCATTGTGAGTGAGCAGTGCCTAGAGGTTTCCATTCAATTAATATCCCCAGCGAGTGGGAATTTGACCACATAGTGCAGGTAGCGACCGGTAAGACCAGCACGTTTCCATTCAATTAATATCCCCAGCGAGTGGGAATGTTTTTCAACAGACGACCAAAGCCTCAAGAAAATTCTGTTTCCATTCAATTAATATCCCCAGCGAGTGGGAATTTGTGCCTCTTCCTGTCATCTGGTCTAACAGGAAGCTGAGTTTCCATTCAATTAATATCCCCAGCGAGTGGGAATACGCAATCTTGAACATACCCTCCCAAGGTCAGCTAATGTTTCCATTCAATTAATATCCCCAGCGAGTGGGAATAATGGAAAGCGAAGTAATTGCTCATTTGTCCATCCTGTTTCCATTCAATTAATATCCCCAGCGAGTGGGAATGGTAACGGCAGTCAACATGTACGTCTGCACGTTAAATTCGAGTTTCCATTCAATTAATATCCCCAGCGAGTGGGAATTGCGCCTCGTGCAGGGCCTCGCCCTCGGCGGCGAATGTTTCCATTCAATTAATATCCCCAGCGAGTGGGAATTAGATACTACTTTGCCTTACATAATAAGACTAAGCAGTTTCCATTCAATTAATATCCCCAGCGAGTGGGAATTATCAAAAAGGTTTATCTATAGCAGCCCAAATGGATTCTGTTTCCATTCAATTAATATCCCCAGCGAGTGGGAATCTTTACGTTTTGTACCTTGTCCACAATCAATCGGCTTTGTGGGTGGTTTCCATTCAATTAATATCCCCAGCGAGTGGGAATGGACTTACTTATCGAAGACATGAACGAGGTTGACCCGTATGGTTTCCATTCAATTAATATCCCCAGCGAGTGGGAATCAAAAAGATTTATGGGTCTCCTGAAAACTCAGGAGATGTTTCCATTCAATTAATATCCCCAGCGAGTGGGAATGGTTAGACGAAATTATTGATAAAGTCACAGATATTAGGTTTCCATTCAATTAATATCCCCAGCGAGTGGGAATATGTTCTATTACGAGACTTGAATCAGATATTTTTGTGTTTCCATTCAATTAATATCCCCAGCGAGTGGGAATTCTACAGTAGCGCAAACACCCCTGAATATTCCTGTTATTGCAGTTTCCATTCAATTAATATCCCCAGCGAGTGGGAATATTTTTGAAACCTTTGATTAACGCTTGTCCTAAGCCTAACCCGTTTCCATTCAATTAATATCCCCAGCGAGTGGGAATCAGACTGTAAGCATACCGGGTTTACCGGGCTTGAATCGTTTCCATTCAATTAATATCCCCAGCGAGTGGGAATATTGCAGGTGCAGCCTGTAAACATCTCACTCGTTCAAGTTTCCATTCAATTAATATCCCCAGCGAGTGGGAATTTATTCGCCCCGGGTGTAAACCCCCAGGTTATCACTCAGGTTTCCATTCAATTAATATCCCCAGCGAGTGGGAATGTTACTTTGAAAATCAGCACCGTAGACAGACGCAACGAGTTTCCATTCAATTAATATCCCCAGCGAGTGGGAATGTGGGTTTAGCTTGGGAAAATGGGGCAGAAACAGAGTTTGGTTTCCATTCAATTAATATCCCCAGCGAGTGGGAATCAGATTATTCAGCATTCATGATGATTGGGGTATAGCGGTTTCCATTCAATTAATATCCCCAGCGAGTGGGAATTGCTATGCAAGCAGCCGCTCAACAAGTGCTTAACAGTTTCCATTCAATTAATATCCCCAGCGAGTGGGAATCAATCTGCAATGCGTTGCTTTCGGATGAAGCTAAAAGGTTTCCATTCAATTAATATCCCCAGCGAGTGGGAATCCAATTGAAAAGGATAAAACCAACCCACACTTTAAAAGTTTCCATTCAATTAATATCCCCAGCGAGTGGGAATACCCGGAACAGTTGTTCAACGTCATGACAGGTGGAGGTAGTTTCCATTCAATTAATATCCCCAGCGAGTGGGAATTGCACTTGGAAGTCACCAAAGACATCCCCGATGCAGGGTGTTTCCATTCAATTAATATCCCCAGCGAGTGGGAATCTAACAAGGTGAACTACGATATTCAACTTGCATACAAGTTTCCATTCAATTAATATCCCCAGCGAGTGGGAATGACCTACGGGATAGAGCTAGCCCTCAGCGAGCCCAACGTTTCCATTCAATTAATATCCCCAGCGAGTGGGAATTCACAAAGACTGAACCAAAGCAGCTAGTAATATCTCGTTTCCATTCAATTAATATCCCCAGCGAGTGGGAATAAAAGACCCCTATCCAGATGTACCACTAACTAAAAAGTGTTTCCATTCAATTAATATCCCCAGCGAGTGGGAATACCTAGATTTTAAACCATTACTCTGTAACGAATCTAGAGACAGTTTCCGAAGGTCAGGAAAACCACCATCAAACAGCCCATAAAGCAACCATTTAAAACCCTGTAACCTATATTCGGCAAGCTATCGAAGGTCACAACCAAGAAATCAAGACTCCAGCCATTTTAGTCCTACTTCGGAAACAACTAGATAATAATTGAACTTGGTGGTTCAATCACAGGTATTCCCACACCCCAAGTTTCCACCTGAGACAGAGTATGTCTAGACAGCGGATAAAATCTCACATTATCCTCTTCTAACTTCAGCTTTTTCCTTAACTGACGGCGTAAATTTTGATACTTCTCTGTGCTTAACTGACATTCAAATACAGAATACTGCACACGCTGCCCATATCCTTCTAATAAATCAGCCACCTTTTTACGACGTTTATCGCAAGGAATATCGTAAGAAATTACATACAAAAACATAAACTTAACTTATATCTTGCACCGGGAAATATGAATGTTAATTCCTTGACTAAGTAAGAAAGAACGCCTTCGCTCAAGATGAAGTAAAAAGGAAAACAAAAGGAATTGTGGAAAG
>NZ_JACJTT010000053.1 GCF_014698825.1 Richelia sinica FACHB-800 | reverse complement strand
TGATACTTATTTTCATTAACTCTCTTAGGACTTAAATAAGCTTTAGTTCTTGTGTACTATTTTGGTGGCTTTTTTTGATGTGTGACAGTTAGGGTGCGGAAGGTGGGTTATAAAATTGAGGATCTCCTAAGACAATCACAAGAGCTTCTTGTTGATCATTTGCTATCTCTAAACTAGATTTCACTAATGCAGTACCTATTCCCTGTCTTTGAAATTGGGGATGAACAGCTAGGGGTGCTAAACCTAAGACCGTAAAAGTTTCTTGACCAACTAAATCAATGTAACTGTAGAGAATATGACCAACTACTTTACCATCACGCTCTGCAACTAAAGAAAGTTCAGAAAGATAACGGTCAGACTTACGAATTAGTTCAACTAATTTAGCTTCATTTGGACTAGAAAAAGCTAATGTATTGATTTCTGATATATCTAAATAGTCTAGGGAATTTTCACAACGAATTATTATACTATCCTGATCTTGTTGTATGTGCATATAATAAACCTATTAACTGCGAATTAAATCGATATTCAAACTGTAATATTATTTGCAAAATTACCTAAATTCTCCTTTCTCCACTTTGCATCATATTTTCTATTTGTCTTTAATTCTAAAACTCTAAGCCCTGTATTTGGTAAAACCTCTAATTTATCTTGTAACTGTTCCCAGGAACAAATTAACTCATGCTGCACCCCATAGGTAGCACATAACTGAGCAAAATCAATATCTTGAGGTGTCGCAAAAAATTCTTCAAATGGAGGGTCGAATTTGCCAATGGGTAACATTTCAAAGATTCCTCCACCATTGTTATTAATTAAAATTATTGTCAGATGTCCGATAAATTTATTTCTAATTAAAAAACCGTTGGTGTCATGTAATAGAGCTAAATCACCTGTTAGTATCACACTACTTTGGTGTTGATGAGCTATTCCTAAAGCTGTGGATATTGTACCATCAATGCCATTGGCACCACGATTAAAATAAGGCTTTATACCCAGATTATTTGGTTTCCAGAAAAATTCTACATCCCGCACTGGCATACTGTTGGCAATAAAAAATGGTGTTGCTGGTGGGAGGGTTTGGGAAATTAGCCAAGCCACTTTACTTTCAATTAATGGTTCTATATTGACAAAAATATTATCAACATTATTTCTAACTTGTGCATCTACGTCACACCATGTTTTTAAATATTGATTTACTTCCCATTTTTCTATTTCAATATTTTTCTCTATTTCTTCCACGGATATTCTTAAATGTGTAGTTTGCCCATGTAAAGGATCTAAATTTTGATCACTGCTATCAATTACCCAATGTTGAGGTCGATTGGTTGTTAACCAGTTGCGTAACTCCTTACTGGTTGGCATATTCCCAATTTGAATAACTATTTCTGGTTTTAATGTTTGAGCAAGTTGCTGATTGCGTAAAATCAAGTCGTATGTAGAAATTAAATATGGGTTTAATTCAGCATTATTTCTAACAGGAGAAAGTCCTTCAGCTAAAACAGGCCATTGGAGAGTTTGGGATAAATACGCGATCGCTCTACAATATTCTTCAGGGTCTTGAGGTTGAGCTACACCAGCAATAATTATACCGCGTTGGCATTGTTGCCATTGTGGAGGTATAGGAAACAGAGAACGGGGAACGGGAAAGGGATGAGAAACTATCCCACCAAAGAAATTCTCTGTATCGAGAATAAAATTTGTTCCATCATGAATGGGTGCAAGGGGGTCGCGAAAAGGAACATTAATATGTACTGCACCACCTACAGGATATTGGCAACGTTCCCAAGCATGAATTATAGTTTGACGTAAATAATTTAACATTCCCATTTCCGCAATAGGAGTTGCTAACTCCGTTTGCCAATGGGGATAATTACCATATAATTTCACTTGATCGATAGTTTGGCCAGAATGGCATTCTCGCAACTCCGGTGGTCTATCGGTGGTCAATATTAATAACGGTACACGACTTTCCTTAGCTTCAATGACTGCGGGATAAAAATTTGCTCCTGCTGTCCCCGAAGTACAAACTATTGCCACAGGTTTTCCAATAGCTTTTGCTCGTCCTAAGGCAAAAAAAGCCGCAGAACGTTCATCTAAAATGGGAATAGCTTCAATCTCTGGTACTTGTTTTGCAAAAGCTACAGTCAAAGGAGTTGAACGGGAACCGGGACAAATGACAACGCAACTTATACCCAGACGCTTGAGAGTTTCCGTTAACACATAAGACCAAAGTTGATTAATATTATTAAATACTAGTTGCATTTATTGCGAATTGGTGATGAGGGATAAGTAGAGTCATTCTGAGAATAACTAACTACCTGTCACCTGTCACCTATCATCTGTTGTCCGTCACTCACTGCTTATGGACTGTATTCATTTAACAAACATTCGCTGTTATGGTTACATTGGCTTTTTACCTGAAGAACGGGTGTTAGGGCAATGGTTTGAAGTGGATGTGAAATTATGGTTGGATCTGACCAATGCCAGCAAAAATGACACAATTGAAGATACTGTAGATTATCGCCGCACCATTACTTTGGTGCAAAACTTAGTCAAAACATCGAAATTTGCGCTGATAGAGAGATTAGCTGGTGCGATCGCTGACGCTATTCTAGAGGACAGCCAATCTGTTACCCAAATACGAGTGATAGTCCGAAAACCTGCCGCACCTATTCCCGATTTTGACGGTGCTGTGAGTGTAGAAGTGAATAGAAAGCGAATATGAAATTACAGATAGTGGCAAAATTTAACTACAAATCATCTCTTTCTCTGTTCCAGACAATTTTTCTCATTTCCCTGACTACTGTGGGTGCAGTGGTCATCATGCCACGTATTGTTGAATCTCAGACACCCAAAGAAACCTCCATCTCTCCTTTTTGTCAAACATTATCGGAGAAATTTAGTCCTTTTGGGAATATGGGGAATAGTCCCGATTTATATGCAGCATTAGAACAGGCGATCGCCAAAGGTGGTGATTTGAATCAACCCTGCGAGATATATGGCGAAAAGTGGCTACCGCTCAACTTTTTTCTATCTAACAACGAAGCACTGGCTGAACGTTTAATCCAAGCTGGAGCGAATGTGAATGCAAAAGACACCAAGGGAGATACTCCCCTGCATTATTTAGGAGCATCAACAAAAAATGCCCAATTGCTGCTAAGTAGAGGGGCAAAAGTCAATGTCCGCAACCAAAATGGTAGTACCCCACTGCACAATGTTTTTGGTCAAAAAACGGCTGCTGTCATCAAACTTTTAATCAATCAGGGTGCTGAAGTTAATGCTAGAAATCAGGAGCAAATGACACCCTTACATTTTGCTGCCAATTCAGGAAAAGCAGATATTACCGAGCTATTGATTCGCAGTGGTGCGGATATAAATGCCCGTAGCAATCAAAACTGGACACCATTGCACTACGGAGCATCGAACCTAGAAGTTGCCAAAAAACTCATCCAAGCAGGAGCAAACCTCACGATCCAAAATCGTGATGGGGCTGTGATTCACTCCAACAATCTGGAACCAGCAGTATTAAAACTATTGCTAGATCGGGGAGTAAATGTGAATCTACGCAATCGTCAGGGACAAACACCACTCCACGTTCATCGTTTCAAACCTGCTCTGGTGAAATTGCTGCTAGCTCGCAAAGCACAAGTGAACCTGCGGGATGCTCAAGGTAGAACTCCTTTGCATGATGTCAGTCTGGAAGTGGCTCAACAACTAGTGGCAGCTAAGGCATATTTAAATGTTCAAGATAACTTAGGCAGAACACCTCTACACCAAGCAGTATTGGAAGAACAAAGTTTCTTTGCTCCCGAATTAGTCACACTATTTCTTAGTAAAAATGCCAGGGTTGACCTCAAAGATAAGCAAGGGAAAACCGCGTTAGATTTGGCTCGACAACTTAATAAAACCCAAATTATTAATTTGTTGGAGCGCCATATTGCCACGAAAAAATCCTCTGGTGGTGGAACAACTACAACCAAAGCAACCGCAAAACTCCAGCAGTTACTCAATGCCAAAAACTGGAAGGCTGCTGATCAAGAAACCCGTCGTCTCCTATCCCCTCAAAAAGACCCCTACGGACCCAACCCTGCGAAAATACCCCTAAATTTAATTCAAGAGATTGATAGAGCTTGGTTAAAGGCTAGTGGTGGACGATTTGGATTTAGCGTCCAAGCCAAGATTTGGCAACAAGCAGTTGCAGCCCATCCGAAAAATTCCGAAAGAGCAGTCAATGCTTTTCGCGATCGCGTCGGTTGGAAACTCCAAGCTCCTCGAACTGAAAACGATTTTATTAGCAGCGACTGGCTGAATGAGTCCGAACTCAATTATTCACTGCAATCCGCTTCTGTCGGACACTTACCCTGGGCTGGTGTTTCGGACGCACTTGTGCAGTCAGTTGCCGTTCCTCCCCCTGGAGAACACTGTGGTAGCTGTACCATCGATGCAATGTTTCTGCGGAATGAGCGATTCTATAAATATCTGCCCCAACTTTTTGCGCGGGTTAAAATGGCATTGAATATTTCTGTGCCGAAAAAATAATCTGACCTGTGCAAGTAGCAATTAAACATGATTGACATTGACCCAAGAGATTTGTCTGCTCTACCTGCTGCCAGGTTTTAGTTCCGTAGAACTCACGTTAACCAAAGGCCTTTAGCAACTTCACCGTTCGGCTGACGCTCACGGCGAAGCCTGTCACCTGCCATACATCAAAAAGCCTAGATTTTGGCTAAAATAGTCAAAATTTAGGCAAGGTTGAATTTTAAGTTTGTGAAAGGTATGCCAGGAACCAGACTTGAACTGGTGACACGAGGATTTTCAGTCCTCTGCTCTACCGACTGAGCTATCCCGGCGCGGGCTTTATTCTCGCCACGATTAATTAATGTAGCAAAGGAAAAAGGATTTGGCAATAGGTTGCGAAAAAAAATTTTTTATCCTGGGTTTTTGCTGAGTTTTACCCATGCAAACACGGCAATGAAGAAGATAAATTGCACCAAAACAATACTAGGGCCTGATGCTAAGTTGAAAATGCCAGAAATGAGAATACCGAAGATGCTACTACTAGAACCAACAATGACGGAGATGACCAAGAAGCGACTAAAATGGTGGCTAATGAGTTTGGCTGTGGAAGAAGGGATGACCAGAAAAGCATTCACTAGGAGGATACCGACGGCTTTAATAGCCACAGCTACAGCTAAGGATAAAAAGACAACAAAACAGTAGCGATATAATTGCACAGGAACCCCTTGCACTTGAGCAACATCAGCATTGAGGGTCAACAAAATTTGCTGGGGCAAGGTAGATAATAAAAAGATGCTGCAACTTACTAGGACGATAATAGTCAAAATTAAATCGGTAGTATCAATGGCTAAGATATCACCAAATAGTACAGCCATTAAGTTACCCCGATATCCTTTGATGTAACTAGTGAGAATCACACCAATGGCTAATGCACCGGAAAGAACTATACTCAGAACACTGTCACTAGCTAAATCAGTTTTATCGATCAAATATAGGACAACTACGCCAAAAATCAGGGTAAATGGTACTAATGTCCAAGTAGGATTGGAATTGAGTAGTACACCTAAAGCAATACCAACTAAGGCTGCATGACCCACAGCATGGCTAAAGAAGGATAGTTGACGTAAAGTTACAAAACTGCCCAGTAAACCCCCCATTATCCCCATCAACACTGCACCGATAATGGCACGCTGCATGAACGGGAATTTTAATAAGTTGAGTAAATCTTGGCTACTGGCAATAGCTAACCAAACACTCTGTTCATGAGTGAATAGATGATACAAGTTGACAAATACCATGTTTAATTTTTAATGTCTTAGTGGTGATGCTGATAGCGGCTGAAACCAGGCCCATAGGTAGCGAGCAGATTTTGTGGTGATAAGGCAATTTCTGGTTTACCAGTGCAGACTAAGGTTTGGTTCAAGCACAGCACGCGATCGCAATGACGGCTTACCATATCAATATCATGGGAAACTTGCAAAACCGTCCAGTTTTCTTCTCGCTTCAACTCATTCAATAAGGCATAAAAATCTGCTGCACCTTGAACATCTACTCCAGCAAAAGCTTCATCTAATATCAACAGTTGACGAGGACTAACTAAGCAATAAGCAAGTAATACTCGCTTGAATTGTCCACCACTGAGAGTGCCAATAGCTTGATTTCGCAAATGATAGGCATCTGTCCGATTTAAAGCTGCTGCGACTGCTGCTGATTTTTCGCGATTTTCTTGCCAAAATTTGGTGAAAATTTTCTGTTTTCTCTTGATAGTGGCAGACCAACCTAAACCAACTAATTCACTCACAGAAATAGGAAAACTGCGGTCAAAAATAAAATTTTGCGGCATGTAGCCTAATAATTGACGTAAATGTCCTAATCTCGTTAAAGGACGACCGAATATTTCGATTTTTCCAGCACTACGGGGAACTAAATCTAGGAGTGCTTTGACTAAGGTACTTTTACCTGCACCATTGGGGCCAACTATAGCTGTATCTGTTCCTGGTAACAATTCAAAAGAAACATCTCGTACAGCTAAATAACTGCCTTGGTAGACAGTTAATCCCTCTACTTTTAAGATAGGTGATGTAAATGGATGTTGGTCGTTAGTCATTGCAGTTGAAATTGGGCGAAGAAATGGGAAGGTAAAACAATTTTGGATTTTAGATTTGCGATTTTAGATTAACTGTACCTGGGGATGCAGCAGGGAAAGTGTAGATTTTTTCTATCAACAGGGGATAGATGTTGTGCCAAAAACCCAATCCAAAATCCAAAATCTAAAACCGACCAAGTCAATTGATGACTGGAGATTACACAACTTTAAGCTAGATCAAAAAGCTATTTACAACCTGTGGCTAAGGTCTGTAAGTTAGCTCGCATCGCTTTAAAATAATACTGCGGATTGGTATCACCTGTTTCTAGAGAATCTAAAGTCTGCACATTCAACTGCAAATCTTGAGCTAGACTTTTCAGCAATTTATTATCTATCCCTGGTTCACTAAATAAAGCTTTGACTTTGTACTTTTTCACTGCATTTACAGCTTTTTGCACATCCGCAGGTGACAGTTGGTCTTCTGGTATTTCTACTACTGCTATTTGACTGAGGTTATAGCGGGTAGCTAAATAAGGAAAGGCATCATGAAAAGTGATGAATTTACACTGGGGTGTTGTCTGTAATGTTTGTTGAAATTCCTGATGTAATTTGTCTAATTCTTGAATATATGCACTAGCATTAGCCTCATAGGTTGCTTTATTGCTGGGATCAGCAGCAATTAAACCATCACGAATATTTGTTACTTGTTGTTTAGCTAATAGAGGATCTAACCACACATGAGGATTACCTTGACTGTGATCATGGTCGTGGTCTTTTTCATCTGCTACTTCTTCAACAGCAGAAATTTCCTTGAGAGTTTTAATACCTTTACTCGCATCTATGAGTTTTAGTTGGGAATTTTCAGCATTTTTAATGGTGTCAGTCAAGAATTCTTCTAAGCCTAACCCATTTTTCACCAAAACATTAGCTGTAGCGATCGCTTTCACGTTGTCTGGTTTGGCTTGGTAGTCATGTATATCCGTACCTGGTGGTACTAATAAATCCACTTCCGCCGAATTTCCTGCCACAGCCTTGGTAAATAAATACATCGGCAGAAATGTCACCACCACCTTCGTTTTATTAATCTTAGATGTTTCTGCTGTCACACTGGGTGATGGTGAAGTAATGGTCTGTTGAGGAGAGTTTGATTCTTGACATCCAGAAGCTAAAGTTAACCCCCATAAAGCCATCACGGTTAGATATCTGCTTAACCGTCTCGTTCTGGTCTCCACTACTGATTTTCCTCCCTCACAAAGATAATTCAGCTAATTCCCCACCATGGTGAGAATTTGCACTTAAATTTTACATCGGCATAATATAATAATTATCATTCTCAAAAAAACTTGACAAAAATGTATGATCACAGTAAATATTGCTAGTTCATAGACACTAAACTTACAAACTCCAGAGAATTTTTTGTGATCTGGATTACAAAAACTCCTGACTCTTGTTAGTATATTGACAATACTTTTTAATGTTCACTGTGTTGTAGTAACAACACAGAAAATTAATCAGTTAAGTAGAAAATGGGTGTGAGAGTAGCATGATAAAATTAAGTAAACTGCTGTGGAATATACCTTCAGCTGGTGCTTTATTACTGTCTCTAAATACCGCTGGTTGGGCAGGAGAAGTACCTCAAGCTATTGAATCTGAAGCGTCTCTACCAGAGCCAGCAGTAGCAGAAATTGATAATACCCAACAAGAAGAGGTAATGTCACAAGTTACCTCCGTATCTCAATTATCAGACGTACAACCTACTGATTGGGCTTTTAAATCTCTACAATCATTAGTAGAACGCTACGGGTGTATAGCAGGTTATCCTAACGGTACTTTCCGTGGTAATAGAGCATTAACCAGATATGAATTCGCCGCGGGTTTAAATGCTTGTTTAGATAGAATTAATGAAGTAATTGGCGCTTCAACATCAGATTTTGTCAAAAAAGAAGAATTAACAACATTACAAAAACTGCAAGAAGAATTTTCAGCAGAATTAGCCACTTTACGGGGCCGCGTAGATGCTTTGGAAGCGCGAACTGCTGAATTAGAAGCAAATCAATTCTCCACCACTACCAAACTACAAGGACAAGTTGTGGTAGCAGCAAGTGATGTGATTTCTGGCACTAAAGTAAATGGTACAGTGCAAGAAACCCAACCAGCTTTGGGTGCAAGAGTGCGGGTAGAATTGGTAAGCAGCTTCACTGGTCAAGATACATTATTTACCAGAATTCAGAGCAATAACATCAAGAGTCCTGATATTAACACCCCAGAAGGGAACCTGTTCTTTGCAGGTACTTCCGGTACTAACGATGCTTTCATTGATGCTTTGTGGTATGGTTTCCCTCTTGGTAAAAATACCCAAGTGAAACTTATTGCCAATGCTGGTGCAGCAGATGACATCACTAGTACAGTCAACTTGTTTGACGGAGATGGTGGTTTTGGTGCGTTATCAACCTTTGGTACACGTAACCCCATTTATGGACAAATTGCTGGTACTGGTTTAGGCATAAACCACCAATTTGGGGATAAAATTGCACTGAGTTTAGGTTATTTAGCAGCTTCAGCCAGTAACCCTACTGCTGGCAATGGTTTGTTTGATGGTGCTTACGGTGCTTTGGCACAGTTGACAGTGAAACCAAGCGATCGCATTACCTTAGGTTTAACATACATCAACTCCTATAACATGCCCCTGCTCACTGGTAGTAATGCTGCAACCACAGACATCACCAGTCAAAGATTTTCCAGCAACTCCTACGGTGTCCAAGCTTCCATTGGCATCAGCAGTAGATTTGTCTTAGGTGGTTGGGCCGGATTTACCAACAGCAAAGTATTAACAGGCCCCCGCGGAGATGCAGACATTTGGAACTATGCTGTTACCTTAGGATTCCCCGATTTAGGGAAAAAAGGTAACTTAGCAGGGATTATTGTGGGTATGGAACCAAAAGTTACCAGTTCTAATACTGCTTTAGTTGCAGAAGATAAAGATAATTCCTACCACGTAGAAGCATTCTATCAATACAAACTGAATGACAATATCACCATTACCCCTGGTGTGATTTGGTTAACTTCTCCAGACCACAACGATAGTAATGATGATGTAGTAATTGGTTCTGTAAGAACTACATTCAGCTTCTAAACTTCCACGTAATCAGAGGATGCGAAGACCAGCTTCGCATCTTTTTTTATCACCTAATCTTTGCGTTTTTCTCCGCATCTTTGCGTCTTTACGCGAAAAAACCACCACAAAATCCCAAAATCTCACCCACAGGCACAAAAAAGCAGATAAAATACCATTAATATTGCTGTGAAATTACCATCTCTACAGATAAAAAACAGCAAATGAGAGTATTTCTTTCTGATCAAGCGATCGCTCAATTAGTCCAAGAAGATGTACCATTCCTCGACTTGACCACCTATGGATTAGGAATAGGTCAAGAATCAGGGGTAATAGAATTTTCTACCCGTCATCCCATGACCGTTTGTGCCACGGAAGAAGCAAAAAAGGTCTTTGAATATTGTGGTGCGAAAGTTGAATATTTAGTAGAAAGTGGAACTCATATACCAGCACAGCAATTAATTTTCAAAGCTACAGGTTTAGCGGAAGCACTACACATTGGTTGGCGAGTAGGATTAAACTTAATGGAATATGCTTCTGGTATCGCTTCCCGGACTAAAGCTTTAGTAGATGCTGCGAAAACAGTCAATCCTCAGATTGCAGTTGTCACCACTCGCAAATGCTTTCCTGGAACCAGAATGATTTCGATGAAAAGCATTTTAGCTGGTGGTGCATCTCCCCATCGGTTGGGACTATCAGAAACGGTGCTAATTTTTAAGCAACATCTCATATTTATCGATACAATTGCAGGAATAATTGAGCGTATCAATCAACTGCGACAAAGATTTCCTGAACAAAAAATTTGTATAGAAGTAGAAACAGTAGAAGATGCTTGGATGGTAGCACAGGCTGGGGTAGATTTAATTCAATTTGATAAAATTCCCACTTCCGAATTGACTGCTTTAGTACAACAATTAAAACAGCAATACCCCACTTTAAAATTAGCGGCCGCAGGGGGAATTAACCTAGAAAATGTGAAAAATTACGCTAGCACAGGTGTAGATATTTTAGTTACTAGTTGCACATATTTTGGTAAACCTGCGGATATTGGGGCGAAAATGACGCGAATTTAGTCAGATTCTCCGTCTCTGCGTCCCAGTTCATAAACACCAGCACCCATACAAGCTAGTATACCCATACTTACAGCCCAACTACGACCTAAGCCTAATTCCAATGTCCAGTTACATAAAGCACCAACGACTAGGAAGGGAACTATACTAAATAGTGAGGCGTAAAAAGCATTTTGGGATTCTCTAGCGCGACGGGTTTTTTCAAATTCTGCTTGACTGGTGTAAAGGGAACGTTCAGCAAAGTTAAACCAGCGATTGAGTTGTTCTATAACCCATTGACTGACTGAGGAAAAGGCGACATATAGCGCTAAAGACCATAAAGTTGCTCCAGCGATCGCTATTCTGTCTATTTGAATGTCGAAAGGCAATATATCAGTCAGCATAGGTGAGTGATTCCTGCAAAGACTAATTTTAGCTTGAATTCGTGGCTCAATTGACTTATCGGGACATTTTACGCTGAAAGGTTGAATAGGAGTGTGGTAATTTGCTCTAAAATCTTTAATCCAGTTAAGGAACCGCGAATTAAACGCCATGCTGGTATAGGTTGACGGAGAAATTCCCACGCTAAGGATAGGGGTTGAAGAGAACCATCACTGCTAATAGCTGATGCGAGGTTGGGGATATCGTAGCGACAATCATCACTCACAACTCTGACCATGGCTAAATTTACCCCTATGTGCTGACAAAATTCTAAGGCTGCAAAGCCTTCCATATCCACTACATCAGCACCAGTCTTGAGAAATAAATCTTGTTTTTCTGTTGCTAAGGAAATGACGCGATCGCTAGTTAATCCCTTGACAAATTTAGATTTATTTGATAAGTAAGAATTAATTTCTGTGGTCAGGGTGCGATCGCACTTTCGCAGATGACCTTGATAAACGCACTCTTCATAGACAACTACATCTCCTACCTGCAATTGGGGATTTAAACTGCCACATAAACCCATGAGTAACAATCGCTGGTTTGGTTGCAGAGATAATTTAGGTAAGAAATGCCGCAACGGGTGAATTCCCACAGGAATAGCAATTACCTGGGGTTTGGAGTCTTGAACACGGCTTAAACCACGACACACCGCTTGATATTCTGCTCCCTGCGGCACTAAAACGAAGTCAATAGATGATAATTTAGGCACTGGCTCCTTGGGGTGTTTGCGGTTTACGCTTGGGTAGTAATTGAATTGTACGCAAAACAGTTGTGGCTAATCTGGGTAAAAATCGTGGTTGCAAAAGTCGGGAATCATATTTACTCATCCGGTATTCATTTTCTCGAATGCAGACAGCGAGAAATTTTTCAGCCGTTAAATCATTAGTCAAGGTAGTAGCACTAGTGGCTGTAAACCCCGTACCGCTAGTATCCCTACCACCAAAAGTATCAATTAAATTACTCATGGCTCTGCTATAGTACCAAAGAGTTTTAGCACCGCGAAGTAATGGTAAACCGTGACCTCTTTCAATTTGGGTATAGGTAAACCAGTTGATGAAAAAGACTATGTGTCTTGCTTCTTCATCTAAAATCAGGTCAAAAATAGTAAATAGCTGTTCTGGGAATATATCAGCTTCCCGGGCGATCGCAAATAGTCCAAAGGCAAAGAAGGAATCTAGGCACTCTTCAAAGCCAAAAGTCGTGAAAGCTGGCTCAATATTTTGGGGAACCTCCACAGGTGGCCGCGGTGGCATCTCAATTTGATAACGGTCAATGAGAGTTTTAATTAAATTGGCATGACGGGTTTCTTCCCGACCTTGGAGAGCGATCGCTTCTTGAATGAGACGATCTTTAACTGTAGCAGCATAGCCACTGACCATTGCTCCCGCTTCCCGTTCAATATCCAACGCCTTTTGCCAAAAAGGAATGCCTTGTAGAAGTTGCAAACCCTGCTCATCTAAATCTGGCCAAGGCAGACTTTCCGGTTTATATTCCTGATATGTCTCCATAAAGGTGGCACAAAATAATTTCTTGTGTTCCACTGAGCCAATTTTCATTGATCAATTTTGTTGTGTGTCATAATTGCTTTCTTCTATGGTTAGTATAAGATGATGCAGGAAGTGTGGATTTGAGATTCAGTTTTAATTTCATTTACCGGAAAATTATGTTGTAATTGCATATTTGAGATGATGTATGCAAATTTCATTACCACCAGCAGTCATCGAGCATCAATAACTTAAACTCCACAAGGCTTTTAGCCCTTTCACCTGGTATGAGTTCGCAAAATAGCAGTGATTGACTGTAGCATAGCTACATAAATTGTGTCAGCCACACGATGATTTTTCGACATGGTACAGCCTAATCACGCAAAATCCGCACGCGAACGCTTCAATATTTCCAAATTGGCGATTGAGTTTTCGTGGTTGACGGTAAGTTTTTGGATCGCAGTAGTAGTAGCTGGACTACTGGCCTTCAGTTCTCTCAAGTATGCGTTATTTCCCGATATTACCTTTCCGGTAGTAGTGGTGAATGCCCAAGCACCCTTGAGTACAGCACTGGACACAGAAGCAAAACTGACTAAACCACTAGAAGAAAGCCTCAAATCCCTGGAAGGATTAGAAGATATTCGCTCATCCACCTATCCTGGTCAAACCGCTGTGAGTTTGTCCTTTGTGGTGGGAACCAACTTAGAAACCTCTAAAAATAACACCGAAAAGGCACTCAAGCAGTTAACCTTACCCAAAGGTGCATCTTACAAAATCATTCCCCTGAATTTAAACGAATCAGCTGCTGTCAGTTATGCGATAGAAAGTTCTGGGCGGAATCTTGCTGATTTGCAGAAGTTGACAAAGGATAAAATTATTCCAGCGATCGCTCAATTACCAGGTGTGCTCAAGGTGTCTCTGCTAGGTGACGGGAATGTAGCACCACCTTCCACCAATCCCACAGGACTACCAGCAGTCGGGACTTTAATTAGGTTTAACGGGAAAGAAGCCCTAGCCATTCAGGTCATTAAAAAAGGAAATGCTAACACCCTGGAAGTAGTTAGCCGAGTTGAGAAAGAAATTCAAAAACTCCGGTCTAACCTCAAGGATGTTACCCTTTCCCTCGCTTCTACCCAAGCCGAATATATTCAAAAAGCTACCCATTCCACCATTGATGCCCTGATTGAAGCCATTATTTTATCTGTGGTAGTCATTTTCCCATTTTTATGGAATTGGCAAGCTACCCTGATTTCCGCCTTAGCGATTCCCATTTCTTTGTTAGGGACATTTATCGTCATGGCGATTTATGGCTTTAACTTAGAAACAATTACCCTATTAGCCCTAGCTTTGGTAATTGGTAGTATCGTAGACGATGCGATCGTTGATGTCGAAAACATCATGCGACACGTGGAAAATGGCTCAACACCACGTCAAGCCGCTTTTATTGCTACTAAGGAAATTGGGTTAACAGTTACAGCAGCTACCTTCACAGCTGTAGCTGTATTTTTACCCATTGGTTTTATGGGAGGAGTGATTGGTCAGTTTTTTAAACCCTTTGGCATCACTGTTTCCGCAGCCATGCTCACATCCTTACTAGTAGCCAGAACTTTATCTCCTGTATTAGCAATTTACTGGCTCAAACCTACTCCCCCTCGTTCTCCCCAGCGCACCAGCCAACTTTGGGCGAAATTTGACCTTGCTTACCGTGATTTGTTGGCATGGTCTTTAAAACATCGTCGGATTGTGGTGGGGTTGGGGATGATCAGTTTAATTGTCGGAATAGTGACGATTCCTCTGATTCCTAAAGGCTTTATTCCCAAACTTGACCGAGGCGAATTTAATATTATCTACACAGCACCCCTACCTAGTCTACCTCCCGGTTTGGAACCAGGGGCGCAAGCAGGACAAGTAGGACAAGCAGGACAAGAAAAACAAGGGGGAGAAGGAGACACGATAGAAAGAAACCAAAATAATTCTGTGGCTGCTTCTGTTCTTGCTTCCTCATCTCAAATTCAGCTTCCAAATCCTTTAAATGATTCATTGCAGGTTGCCAAAAAACTGGAAGAAGTTGTGAGAAAGTCACCCGCAGTGGAAACTGTGTTTGCAACTGTGGGTTCTCGTGAAGGTGAGCCGAATAAAGGTACGTTATACGTTAAGCTCAAGCAAGACCGAAATATTAAAACCGCAGAGTTTCAAGACCAACTCCGCAGTTCACTACCAACTTTATCTGGTGTTACTACCAGTGTAGAAGATATTCAATTTGTGGACACAGGCAGTCAGAAAACTCTGCAATTAGCTTTACGAGGCAATGATTTAGATAGTTTAAATAAAACAGCAAAAGCAATTAAAGAAAAAATTGAGGATCAGCCCGGTTTTGTGGATGTCACCGTGACTGGTGAATCTAATCAACAAGGTAAGTTTTTACATGTAGAAAGGTTGAACGGTCAGCGAGTTGCTTATATTGGTGCTAATCTCGGACAAAATCTCTCCTTAGGAGAAGCCACCGACAAAATTACCGCTGAGGCTAAAGCATTAATGCCAGCCGATGCCACCTTAGATTTAGGGGGAGATTCTGCCTATCAAAGTGAAGTTTTTGGTAGCTTTGGCATCACCTTAGGATTATCTGCACTTTGTATTATCGTGGTGCTGATTTGGTTGTTTAAAAGCTGGGTTGATCCCATCGTAATTGGTATTTCTCTACCGTTAGCATTAGTGGGAGCTTTATTAGCACTACTTTTAACCAAGAGCGATTTTGGCATGATATCTCTCATTGGTTTTGTGTTCTTGCTAGGTATTGCTAACAAAAACGCCATTTTGATTGTTGATTGCATTAATCAGTTACGTGACTCAGGTTTAGAGAAAACAGAAGCAATCTTGAAAGCTGGGCCCATTCGTCTCCGACCGATTATGATGACCACCGCAGCCACCATTTTAGGTATGGTTCCCATTGCTTTGGGCTTAGGTGCTGGTTCCGAATTGCGATCGCCTATGGCTGTAGCAATTGCTGGTGGTTTGGTTAGTTCAACTATCCTCAGCCTGGTTGTAGTACCAGTTGTCTATGCAATTTTAGATGATTGGTTTCCTCGTCAGAAGGTGACAGGGAACAGGTGACAGGTGACAGTTTGAGATCCCCGATTTTTTCAAGAAGTCGGGGATTTTATAGCAGGTGACAGGTAACAGGTGACAGGTGACAGTGCTAAAAGCCTTTGGTTGTCTAAGTTTTAGTTTGAGTTAATGTCTTAACTGCTCTGTCCATTGCTATATCCTGGATCAACATTCAAATTCGTGATTGCTAAGTAAAAACAATGCTGGTTTTGCGGTTGTCAACCTAGCCTACAACGATCACACTTCGTTCCGGTGTAGCAGGAGTTTTATGCCGTTTCTCAATAATCATCACCTCCATCTCCCCAATCTGGTTCAATGAAACCAAAATTAATGCTAAGGGGTGCTTGAATCTCGATTTCAATGTCATCTACGTCAAATTCTGCACCAATCTTATTCAAATCACCTACAAATGTGATTAAAACCTCTACATCCAAATCAGCTTGAGTCTTTACAGTATTTCCTCCTATTCCCACATCTTCCTTATCAATAGAATCATAGACAGCAAAGAAAAAATTACACTCAACGTTGATATCAACAAGCAATATTGATTCAACAGTCAAGCTATCATGATCAAAATTAACAGGTCTAAATATTATGTTTGGAGATTCAAGCAATTTAAATTGAAATCCATTGACTTTAATTTCTGTTACTTCCTCTTCATAACGATAATAAGAATCTGCTTCTATATAAATATCGAAATTATAAATCTGAAGCTCTAAAGCATCCCATATAGCTTCTTGTATATTTTCAATATACCCCAACTCATACTTTTCCGATAAATATCTGCATACATCCTCAGCATCCTGAAACTGAAATAGTCCCAAAGCTCCAGCAAAATCATTGATAGCAAAAAGTTTATCGGAAGATTGACAGAATCTTTTCCAGTCATTGTCAGATGTGACAACAATCACTTTTGTGTTATTCTTGTTAGCCCATACCTCAAGAGATATTAAAGCAATTGCATCAGGAAATTCACTTTTTTTCTTACCAGTTTCCGAAAACGGTGGTTTAGAATGGAAATACTGGTGTATCAGATCGCTGACTGTTAAATAATTATTAGGTTCAATAATTTCAAGTGACGTAGCTTTTATAAATTGATTAAATCGCTCATTTACAATTTCTTGAACTTCATTTCCATCAAAAATTAGCTTTTTTATTTTTTCAATTTTATTTTCCTCAACTTGCCAATAATCTCTAGCCTGTCTTAAAGATTTTTCAATCTCTTTTTTTGCCTCTTTTGTGTTTTCAATCAAGTGGCACAATAATTCCTCTTTAACCACTTCAGAGATGATTAACTTTATAGAACTATCTCGAAATTGCTCCAATTGTCTGATTAGTCCTGACTCTAACTTTAAACCATGGGCATCAAAAATTGATGTGTCTAAAGTAATTGCCCCAAAATGCCCTGCCCTGACAAGTTTTTTAAGTTCATCTAACTCCATATTGGGAACTCACAATGATTGAGAAAAAAATAAAGCTGAACTAAATTTGCTGCATAATTGTTTATTATATGGAAACTTTCCTTATAATATTTTTTCAAGACTAATATATCAATCATTACAACGAACTCATATCTGTGGGACTTACGCACAAGTTATGAACCAATGAACCACGTTCGCGAAGCGTGCCGAAGGCATAGGAACGAAGGAACCGAAGGGCAGAGAGTTTCAGAGACATGTTGTAAAAGTCCTCTTTGTGTTCTCTTCTCTGCGTCTCTGCGTCTCTGCGTGAACAATTCTTTTTAACCGGTTTTATGATAACTATGCAGACAGACATAATATCAGAGGTTATTAAATGCGGGCTTTTGTCACAGGAGGCACAGGTTTTATTGGCTCCCATGTAGTCAGGTTGCTGTTACAAGAAGGATATGCAGTAACAGCTTTAGTTCGTCCCACCAGCAGCTTAGATAACTTGCGTGGCTTGTCCATAGATATTGTAAAAGGTAATTTAAATGACCCCAAGCTATGGGAATCCATGGCAGACTGTAAATATCTGTTCCATGTGGCTGCCCATTATTCTTTGTGGCAAAAAGACCGCGATTTACTTTATTTACACAATGTTGAAGGGACAAAGAATGTCTTAGCCGCAGCCCAAAAAGCGGGAATCGAACGTACAGTTTATACTAGTTCGGTGGCAGCAATAGGTGTGGGGCCAAATGGTCAAGTAGTTGATGAAAGCCATCAAAGTCCTGTGGAAAAATTAGTGGGAGATTATAAAAAATCGAAATTTTTAGCAGAACAAATAGCGATCGCTGCCGCTAATCAAGGGCAAGATATAGTTATTGTCAATCCTAGTAGTCCTATAGGGCCTTTAGACATTAAACCCACACCTACAGGGGATATTATTTTGCGGTTTTTGCGGCGACAAATGCCAGCATATATGGACACAGGGTTAAATTTTATCGATGTGCGAGATGTGGCAAAGGGACATCTCTTAGCTTTACAAAAGGGAAAAACAGGCGATCGCTACATTCTAGCCCATCAAAATCTGACTCTCCAGCAACTACTCCAACAGCTTTCTCAAATTACCAATATTCCCGCACCCCAAATTTCTGTTCCTGCTTGGCTACCACTCAGTGTCGCTTGGTTTGAAGAAAAAATACTTGCACCTGTCGGTAAATCTCCTACCGTTCCCCTCGATGGTGTCCGCATGGCAACCCAACCAATGTATTATGATGCTACCAAAGCCATCCGCGAATTAGGTCTACCTCAGTCCCCCCTGAACGTAGCCTTGAAAGATGCAGTTGATTGGTTTATATCTCACGGATATGTCACAAATAGGTGACAGGAAACAGGTGACAGAAATTGCCTATCTGTGTGCAAAATCAGCTTGTGCCAATTTCAGTGCTGTAATCAACAGAGGAGTGTAAACAATGGCCATTAACCTACAACAAGCAATAGATATTGGTAAATATCTAGTGACTCAACGTTTTTTGGGTCGCAAACGCTTTCCCCTAGTCTTGATGTTAGAACCCCTGTTTCGTTGCAACCTAGCTTGTACTGGCTGCGGGAAAATTCAACATCCTACAGAAGTCCTCAAGCAAAATCTCACCCCAGAACAATGCTTTGCAGCTGTAGAAGAATGTGGTGCACCTGTGGTTTCCATTCCTGGTGGAGAACCCCTATTACATCCCCAAATTGACGAAATTGTCCAGGGTTTAGTAGAACGAAAAAAATATGTTTACTTGTGTACAAACGGTATCTTATTAGAAAAGAGCTTACACAAGTTTCAGCCTTCTCCCTATCTCACTTTTAGTGTACATCTAGACGGAATGCGAGAATGGCATGATCAATGCGTTGACCGCAAAGGTGTGTTTGATGTCGCAGTTCAAGCCATTCGCGCAGCTAAAGCAAAAGGTTTTCGAGTTACTACTAACACTACTATCTTTGAAGGCTGTGATCCGCAACAAATGCAGGAGTTTTTTGACTTCCTGGAAACTCTGGGAACTGACGGTATGATGATTTCTCCTGGCTATAGTTACGAATGGGCCCCAGACCAAGAGCATTTCCTCAACCGGGAACAAACCCGCGCCTTATTCCGCCAAGTTCTTGCCCCTTACACCTCTGGTCAGAAAAACTGGAACTTCAATCACAACCCCCTATTTTTAGACTTTCTCATTGGTGAAAAAGACTATGAATGTACACCTTGGGGAAGTCCTAGTTACAGTGTTCTCGGTTGGCAAAAACCTTGCTATTTACTCAATGAAGGACATTATCAAAGCTTCAAGGAACTGCTAGAAAAAACAGATTGGAGTCAATACGGTCGCGCTAGTGGTAATCCTAAATGTGCTGATTGTATGGTTCATTGTGGTTATGAACCCACCGCAGCTATGGATGCAATGCAGCCACAAAATATTGCTCGTTCTTTAACCACTGTATTTGGTAAATAAGTCAAAATTTGTGATGATTGGGGATAACCCAAACCACAAATTATCCAATAGTTGTAGGATGTGGTGTTATGCCAGCAGCTAATGCACCACTCCGCATAATTTACCGACTATTCTTAATAAATCACAAGTTGTATAAGGTTTCAGTAAAAATTCTTGGGCACCAGCTGCCAATATTTGTTGATGATTAGTAGGTAATCCAGTAGTAGCAATAATTTTGACATCTGGGTTCATAGTCAAGAGAGTACGCATAGTGATTAACCCATCCAAATTGGGCATAATCAAATCCATCAATACCACACTAATTTCTTTTTGATATTTAGCATAAAGAGTAACGGCTTCAATCCCATCTTGAGCAATGAGAGTTTTATAGTTATATTCTTCTAATAAAAATTTAGTCGTCTGTTGAACGATAATTTCATCATCGACAATCAAAATTAACTCTCCATTACCTTGAGGTAATTCCTCTTTGATTGTTTCTTCAGTAATTGTTCCTTCATCAACGGGCAAATATACTCGAAACTCTGTCCCTTGTCCAATTTGACTCCGCACCTGCACAAAGCCATTATGGTTTTTAATAATCCCTAAAACTGTGAATAAACCTAATCCTGTACCCTGACCGACTTCTTTGGTCGTAAAAAATGGCTCAAAAATTCGCTCTAAAATTTCTGGAGGAATTCCTGTACCCGTATCGACTATTTTAATCAGTACATAATGACCAGAATGAGCATCAAGGTGCATTTGAGCATAGGTTTGGTCAATAAAAATATTTTCCGCAGAAATTTTTAATACCCCACCATTCGGCATAGCATCACGAGCATTTACAGCCAAATTCATCAATACTTGATCAAGTTGTGTGGGGTCTGCTTTCAGCATCCACAGGGAATTGGTGGGAATTTCTGCGACAATATCAATAGATTTAGGAAAGGTTTGTTTAATAACTTGAATGACTGCTTTTAATAAATGTTCTGGCTGCAATAGTGTCTGTTTTCCTTCTAACCCACGGGTGAAGGTGAGAATTTGTTGTACCAAATTAGCTCCCCGCTTAGACATATTTTCTAAGGCATGAAACATTTCTTGGGTACGAGTATCAACATTCTTAAATTTTGAAGGTAATAACTGAGCAATCATGACAATGGGAGTAAAAACATTGTTCAAGTCATGAGCTATACCACTGGCTAAAGTACCTACACTTTCTAAACGTTGGGCGCGGTAAATTTGGGTTTCTAGTTGTTTTTTTTCTGTAATATTGGTGTTGACAACTAAAATAGATTCTGGTGCTCCAGATTCATCGCTTACTAATGTCCAACGACTACTAACTATAATTTTTTGAGCGTTTTTGGTTTGTTGTTCTAATTCTCCATACCAAGCACCTTTGGTTAGAGTAGTGTTAAAAGCTTTTGTGATCAGAGATTGATTGTTGCCACAGATAAGCTCAGTTGCCTTTTTACCAATGCTTTCTGCTGCTGTCCAACCATACAAGCGTTCAGCACCTTTACTCCAAAAGAGAATTCGATTATTTAAATCTCTGACAAAAATGGCATCGGTGGAGATATCAATTAAAGCAGCTTGTTCGCGAATTTTTTGTTCTGTTTGTTTACGTTCCATGAATGCTGCTTTTTGTTCGGTGATATCTTCAATCACAAAGGCAAATCTGGGATTTTGTCCCATATGTTCAGCAATGGGACAAACTGTAATAGATAATAATCTGTTACCTTTGGGTGTGGGATGGGTATATTCAAAATGGACTGGTGCTTGAATTCTTTGTGATTCCAAGTAGCGCTCGCGCCAATCTCGTATATACTCCTCTAGTAAGCCCATTTCACTAGCTAGGGTATACTCCATCGCTTCCGGTGTAGAACCAAAAAACCTGGCTGTCCCTAAATTACAAGTAATTAAGCGTATATCGTTTTCTACCAATTCGGTAATGCCTACCATCATATAAGCACTATTAAACAAAGTTCTGAGGGTGGCTTCACTTTCTCGTAAGGCTTCCTCTGCTTGTTTGCGACTGGTAATATCTGTGATCATTGCCAAAGCCCCATTAAATTGGCCTTGCTCATCTAAAATAGGAGTAGTGGAAACAATTCCCCACAGTTGGGAACCATCTCGACAACGAAATTGAAAATCATGTTGTTCTCTAATACCTTGTTTTCGACGTTCTAACAGTTGACAGGCACTGTCTCTTACTGTTTCGTCCATAAATTCCAGAAACGACCTGTCTAGTATTTCTTCTACTTCATAACCCAACATTTTTGCCATTTGTTGGTTAACAAAGTTTGTTTTTCCTTCTCTATCTATTACCCAAACTCCCTCGGAAGCAGTTTCGACAATCCGACGGTATTGTGCTTCCTGAGTTTGCAATAATCTTTGAGTTTCTTTGCGTTCTGTGATGTCCATATTCACCCCAATCATACGAATGGGTTGATTAGTATCATCATAGAAAACTCTTCCCTTACAACCACTCCAGCGCACTTTACCATCAGGGGAAATTACTCGAAATTCAATGTCATATGGTGCTTGTTGATGAATAGCTGCGATGACTGATTGATGAAGAAAGTCGCGGTCTTCAGGGTGGACAAAACTCAGAAAGGTTTCATATTTTCCATCGAATAAATCAGGAGCAATTCCAAATAAACTATAAAGATTACTCGACCAAATTACTTCATTAGTTTGAAGATTCCAGTCCCAAGTTGCAGAATCTCCAGCAAACAGTGAAAGTTCAAATCTTTCTTCATTTTTTCTGAGTATTTCTTCTTGTTTTTTACGTTGAGTAATATCCCTAATTACAGCTACATAGCCAATCCCAACACCATTTTGATCTTTCATAATGCTTACAGATGATTCTACATATATTCTTTTTCCGTTGTCTTTAATATGTATATTTTCACCACGCCAGCAACCATTTTTCTCTAAGGAATTGTAGGCAAATTGCTCATCTTCTGGATTAAGCCATTGATACTGATAACATGCTTGTAATGGCTTGCCAATAGCATGTTCTGCCTTTATTTCATATAATTTTTCTGCGGCTGAATTCCAATAAATTACCAATTCCTGTTGATCAACAGCGATGATGACATCACTCAGCTGAGATAGGAGATTAAATTTATTATAAATTTCTGTTTCTGCCTGGTTGTCCTGCATATATTTAAGTAAAACCAGTAATTTTAATTAAAATTTAATAATTAAAAACTAAAAAATTATATTGATACTGAATTCTAGTTTTTGTATCTATTGCCTTATAGGAGGTAATTGATATTAAGCATAGAATTTTCAGTTGGAGAAGTGGGTAGAAATAATTTATAGCCACCAATCTCAACAACTAGTCAATAAATTTTCAAATTTTATTCCTATGGTGAGGTGACACCAGCTAGGAGTAAAAGTTAACCTAACAATAAGACGATGGAAGACCTGTAAAGCTGAAAAAAAGCTGAAAAATTTTTACGAAATTCTTTTAACGAAGAGTGAAACTGTGGCTAGCTACTGTTCGAGGGACATCCAGCACGGATTAATTTTTAGTTCTTTGCTTATAAAGCTAAATAACTATTTAAGAATCATTGTAGAACAAATTTGGTTGATGCGATCGCCTATTTAAAATTTCTCCTCTCTCTTCCCCTGTTTAAATCAACATCCCTGCAATACCAGCAGTAATAAAACCAGCTAATAATCCACCAATCATCGATTTAACTCCCATCTTGGCTAAATCATGTTGACGGTTGGGAGCCATTCCAGCTATACCGCCAATAGTGATGCCAATAGACCCCAAATTAGCAAAGTTACATAAAGCGTAGGTAGAAATAATCGCTGCGCGTTGGGAAATTTCTTGCTTTTCAATTAATTTACTCAAATCAAAATAGGCCAGAAACTCATTGGCAATAGTTTTTTTCCCTAATAAAGCTCCCACCTGTCCACAGTCACTCCAAGGTACACCCATTAAAAAAGCAACAGGAGCCATAATTAAAGACATCAACCATTCTAGAGATAATTGAGATAAACCCACCAGATTACCCATCCATCCCAAACCAGCATTAATCGCAGCTAACAAACCTAAAAAAGCGATAATCATTACTCCGACATTGACAGCTAATTTCACACCCTCTAATGCACCTGTAGTTACTGCATCAATCACATTCACATAATTATTCTCAACTTTTACAGTAACTGTTCCCACCGTTGTGGATACTTCTGTCTCTGGATAGATTAATTTTGAAACCACTAAAGAAGTAGGTGCAGTCATAAAAAAAGCTGCTATGAGATGTGCTGGTGGAATACCAAAAGAAAGATAAGCGCCTAATACACCACCTGCAATAGTCGAGAACCCCCCCGTCATCACTGCATATAGTTCTGATTGGGTCATATTTGCCACATATGGTTTGACCATTAATGCTGCTTCTGTGGGGCCTAAAAAAATGTTTCCGGCACAGGATAAAGATTCAGAACCTGATGTTTTCAGGGTTTTCATCATCACCCAAGCCAGGAAGCCTACTACTTTTGGTAAAATACCATAGTAGTAAAGAACACTAATGAATGCAGAGAAAAATATAATTGTTGGTAAAACCTGGAAAGCAAATAAATGGTCTTTAAAATTGTCACCAAATACAAACTTGGCTCCGACATCAGAAAAAGCCAAAAAATTACTAAAAAAATCACCTAAAGATTTAAATATATTTAAACCCCAAGGAGTTTTGATAATAATTAACGCCAAGATAAACTCTAAGCCTAAACCCCAAGCGACTGTTCGCCACTGAATTGCATGACGATTGACAGATAAACCATAGGAAATACCAATAAATATTAAAACTCCTATAGCAGAAATGGCGTGTTCCATTTTGGATCTTAAATAGTGATTACGTAAAATATTTTATGCAAAAACAACATGAAAATGAAATCTTTTCTGTACATCTATCCAGAAATTTATCTACTCAAGGCAGCGATTACATCATTAATGAATCTACAGTTATATCTACAAGTCTATGGTTTCCTTCATTAAAACAAATTGAGAAGGTAATCTCTAACCTGCACATTTCTACTTATGAAAATTTTCTGCTAGCCAATCAAGAGGTTTCCTATTTAGCCAATATCTTAAATGATGAATTTTTACCTATGCTTGTATCTAAGGATGATGCTGATATATTGATGAGGCAAGATGAACATAGATGGAATATATACCATTATTTTTCTAGAGTAGGATTCTCCTCTAATTATCAACAAGCTTTGTTGTATCACAGTATGTATTGCTTTGCTGGTGTACCTCAATGTGGAACTATCTATTACTTTACCTATCATCAAGATACATGGTCAGCAGCAGGTTCTGTGGGAGTATTTAATCAATAAAGCAGGTAATAGAGAGTTAAGAGGAGGGTTTTGAATTAAGTATCCCATTCTTGTGTTAAATTGCTCTCCAATAATTGAAAAAAATATTTGTTTTCTATGACATTTGTAAAGACATTCCATGAAATATCTCTACAAATGTTTAAGTAAATCGGTGAGAAAAATTCAATATTTTATATTTCTGCTTGCTTTCCATCTGGCATAATTGCACCACTCAATTTTATTCCTTCTAAATTGGCACCATTTAATTTGGCTTCATGCAAACTTGCTCCTGATAAATTTGCACCCAATAAATTGGCAGCACGCAAATCAGCAAAAGCTAAATCTGCACCTTGTAAGTCTGCATGGCTAATATCTGCTCCCCGCAAATCTGCTTCTGTTAAATCAGCTGCACTTAAATTAGCCTTACTCAGGTCTGCATGGCTTAAATTTACCTGTCTGAGGTTAGCACAACTCAAATTTACGCCACTTAAATCTAAATTTTGTAATTTCGCACCATTGAGAGTCACACTACTCATATTGGCACTACTTAAATAAGTTTCCTTCAAATTAGCTTTACTTAAATTCGCACCACTTAAATTAGCATAGCTGAGATTGGTTTTACTGAGGTCTGCACCTTGTAAATTGGCATCACTCAAATCTATATAACTCAAATCTAATCCAGCTAAATTAGCATTGGGTAAAGAAATACGCGGTGCTAAAAAGTAGGCTCTAAATCGAATGGGAACAACACCAATAGAAAAGATAGTATTAGCATCATAAATTGCTTGTTCAAAATTGGTATTTTGAAGATTAGCACCTTCCAAATTAGCGGCTAATAAATTCACATTACTGAGATTAGCATAACTTAAATCTGCCCGCATTAACTTAGCCTTTTTCATATTCGCATTACTTAAGTTAGCACCACTCAAGTTAGCTAAACTTAAATTGACTTCATTATGCAAGCTAGATTCACTCAAATTAGCTTCACTCAAATCTGCTTCCCGTAAATAAGCTCCATTCAAAATACATTGACTGAGATTTGCTTTTCTCAATGATGCTTTCTCTAGTTTGACTAAATTTAGTTTAGCTTGATGTAGGTAGGCATAATCTAAATTAGCTGCACACAAAATTGTATTGGATAAATTAGCTTCACTCAAATCTGCCCCCCTTAAGTTGGCATCTGTGAGATTAGCACAACTTAAATTAGCACCAGTGAGATTAGCATAGCCTAAATTTGCAGCGATGAGATTGGCATGGGATAAGTTAGCTTTGCGGATATCTGCTCCTCTCATAATGGCACCAGATAAAATGACATTGCTCCATGTCACATTATTGAGATTGGCATTAGTTAAGTTAGCTTGACTGAAATTAACTCCACCAGCTAAATATTTGCCACTTAAATTTATCCCAGATAAGTTAAGACCAGAAAAATCCCGTTCACCAGCTTGATAACGTAACCAAAATTCCTCAGCTTTTAGAGGTGGTTCTTGATTGGGTGAATCTACAGTATACATGCAGTTAACTATCCACATAGCCCGCTCTGTTCTAAACTCTAGGTCACTAAAAGAGCGATGATCAGTTTCTTGTTCTTCCTGCCAATCATTCACATATGTTTTGGTTGGTTGTACAAGGGGAAAATAGGTATTGACAGTTTGTGGCTCTAAAGCATGTACTTGATTTTTTTGGAGTTCTAAATTAATAAATGTCTGGAAAATATCGCTATTTTCCTTGTTATCTTTTTGGCTAATTTCTTGATAATCAACCAATTCAGAAGATGGAGCAACTGAAGGATTTAAATATTCCTGTAATTCGATAATTTGTAATTTTAAATGGGCAATTTCTACATGAATAGTGTCAATTGCATCTACTTCAGCCTTATTTTGTAAATCTTTTTTGAGATGGTCAAAATGATGCTTTAGCCAGGCAATATTTTTTTTCCGAAGCTCCTGTTCTGTTTCTATTTGGGAAATACGTGTTGCTAAAGCCGCTAAAGTCAATTTGGAATTAGGAATATTCATCAATTTCTCAGGAATTGTATTGTAATGTACCCATCTTGTTTAATCCCCTGTGATCAAGCCTAAATAAATGAATAGTAGTGATGAACAAGCGAAATGTAGGCATCAACACGAAAAAAACCCAAAATTCAGGTTCTTCAGTCCCATCTTCAACATCAATGTTGGATGGTAGCAATTATGGCTATATATCGCAAAAAACGGCAATGGCTACTCACACCACATAGGGCTGAGACTAGACCCTTCTATTGGCTAGCTATAAACCTGGAAGTCCTTTCCTTCCTTGCCGCTTTTACGTAGATGGCAATTTAGAATTTTTCCACAGCCGGACGTAAATCAAGCTCCAGAGTCCAAGCTGTAGAATCTTGTTGATAGAGGTGCCAATAGTTTTGAGCGATCGCATCTGGCGATAATAAAGTATATATTTCTTTCTCCATTTCCCGGATGTGAATTTTGGGCGTATTAATAATGCCATCAATCACCACATGGGCCACATGGATACCTTGGGGGCCAAATTCCCTAGCCATACTTTGTGCTAATGCTCTTAAGCCAAACTTACCCACCGCAAAACCAGCAAATCTTGCTGAACCCCTTAAGGCCGCAGTGGCACCAGTTAACAAAATTGTTCCCCTTCCCCGTTCCAGCATTTTCGGTAACACCTGCTGTGCAGCTAAAAAGGCTCCAAAACAATTAACTTTCCAGCCAGAGGTAAACTGTTCTGGTGTCAATTCCAAAATACTCGCTATTTGTACAGCACCAGCGTTATAGATTAAAACCTCTGGATGTCCCAACTGAGAAAATACCTGACTAAAGCCAGAGGACAGCGATTCCACATCAGTCACATCAGCACAAACTGCGATCGCTTTTCCCCCATTAGCTAAAATCTGATTTTGAATCTGAGTCAAACTCTCTAAATTCCGCGCCATCAGCGCCACAGCAAAACCTTCACTAGCAAAGCGACGAGCAATAGCAGCGCCCAAACCAGGCCCCGCACCAACCACAACAGCTACCTTAGCTATATTCATGTTCTCTTACTCCTCTGCGCCTACTTCCCACGTTAGCTTATCAAGCAAAATTGGGAGTAAGCTGCTGTGCAGGAGTTCAGAAGTATGCCTACGGCACGCTGCGCGAACAGGAGTTCAGAAGTTCAGGAGTATACCTACGGCACGCTGCGCGAACAGAAGTATGGTTGATGCCTCCGGCACACTACGTGAACGCGAACAGAGTTTAAAAATGCAAGAATTCTATTCTGTAACTCCTGTAACTTCTGCAACTTCTGCAACTTCTGAACTTCTTAACTTCTGTAACTCCTGAACTTCTGTAACTCCTGTATTCTTCTCTCTATACCTACTCACTCTCTCGATTCAACTTTGGTACGACCAACACCTTATCCACTCGATTACCGTCCATATCCATGACTTCAATTCGCATATCTTGCCATTCAAAATAGTCTGCGGCAGCGGGAATACGTCCTAAATGATTGATGACAAAACCACCTAAGGTTTGATAGCTGCCCCTTTCGTCATATTCCCACTCTTCCATATCAAACAATTCCAAAAATTCTTCTACAGGTAACATCCCATCTAATAACCAAGACCCATCCTCTCTTTGAACTGCTTGGGGTTCTTCCTGTCCTGGTTCTGCGGGTACATCACCAACAATTTCGCTCATGATGTCGTTGAGGGTAACTAAGCCTTGGATTACGCCGTATTCATCAACAACTAAGGCCATGTGAGTGATAGTTTGCTTAAATAATTCTAAAACTTTCAAGCCTCTGGTACTTTCTGGCACAAAAACAGGCTGACGTAATCCAATCGTCAAATCTAGAGATTCACCACGAAAACTTCTCGCTAACAGGTCTGTGACTGGAACTATTCCCAGTACGTTGTCCAATCCTTCTTGACACACAGGATAACGAGAATAGCCACTGTCAGACATTTTCTGACGGTTTTCCTCTGGGGAATCTTCCAAATCTAACCAAACAATATCAGGACGGGGGGTCATAAAGGCGCTTACGGGGCGATCGCCTAATCGAAACACCCTCTCTACCATATCCTGTTCTGCTTCCTCAAAGGTTCCTGCTTCCGTACCTTGTTCAATTAAAATTTTAATTTCTTCTTCCGTCACCTGGGGTTCAGAAGAAGGTCGAATCCCCAAGAGTCGCAACACCATTTCTGTGGAGGTGCTTAACAAATGCACAATTGGTGAAGCCAACGCCGCTAAAGCACGCATGGGAATCGCCACAAAAGCCGCTATTCTTTCCGGGTTATTTAATGCTAGGCGTTTCGGAACCAGTTCACCGACGATTAAGGACAAATAGGTAATGACTAAAACAACAACACTAAAAGCGATCGGTTCGCTATAACTAGCCAAGAAAGGTACTAGCTTGACATACTCCCCTAATCTTTTGGCAATTGTTGCACCCCCAAACACACCATTAAGAATATTAATCAGTGTGATGCCCACCTGAACGATAGACAAGAAGTGATTAGGAGACTCAGCCAGCTTCAAAGCCACTCTGGCGTTAACATCTCCCTGATTGGCCAACTGCTGTAACCTAACTTTCCGCGCTGACACTATCGCCATCTCGGACATCGAAAATACTCCGTTGGCAATAATGAGAACCAAAATGATTAAAATTTCAAAAGTGATGGAGGACATGTTTAAAATTGCCGCTATAGATAGCGAAGGTAGCTCACCCTTTAGTATCTAGTATTAAAGGGGCTTCTTGGACAATCATCAGGTATAGTTGCTACCGATGAGGAAAGAATTAAAGAAACAAATTGTTGAGAATATATAAAATAGATTAGCCAAAAAAAATCCCTCAGGTTGATCACCTAGAGGGAAAGTAGGGTTTATTTGTTGTGAAAGTTAACTTCGTTTCTATCCTAACGTCTGGATTAAAGATGAGGATGCAGTGTGCCACTCTAACAGGGTGAAAGGGTGAGAGGGTATATGGCAGATTGTTCTACACCCTCTGTAACTTTTCATCAGACTGGAGTCACAGCCATGGTTGGGACATTCACTTTCAAGCGTTTAAACATGGCCTCTCGTCCCTCCATCGCCAACTGATCATTTAACGGTGTCAGTTTGATTTCCTGCTCATACTTTAGCCGCAGGGCTGTTTGAATCAACCAATCGGCAACAAAGGGGTTTTTGGGTAACAAAGGCCCGTGGGAATAGGTCGCTATGGCATTTTGATAAAAAGCCCCCTCTGTCCCATCTTCGCCATTGTTCCCTAAGCCATAAACCACACGTCCCAAAGCTTCTACTTTTCCTAGTTTGGTACGTCCCCCATGATTTTCAAACCCAACTAAATAGGGTTTAGTACCAATCATCGCCTCTAACTCCTGAGCTAGGCGTGAGGCCGTAACTTCTATGACTAAGTTACCAATACAACGTTTAGTATTTTCTCCTGGATGGATAGAGACTAAATCTAAGATGCCTAAACCTTCTATTCTTTGTCCAAAGCCTGGTTCGTAATAATGTCCTAGTAATTGAGGGGAACCACAGGTAAACACGCCAGGTGTACCATTTTCGATTTTTTCCCGCATTGCGTCAGCTTTCGCGCCTTGTAAATCCCGCATCACGATTTCTTGCTGACGGTCTTGTGCACCACCACCAACAATGACATCAACAGCCTTGATATCTTCGGCTGTGGCATTTTGGTCTAGGGGAACCACTTTGACATCGTATCCCCGCCACTGGGCCCGACGTTCGATAGTAATTACATTACCGCGATCGCCATAGGTGCTCATCAAGGTAGGATAGAGCCAACCAATAACTATTTCCATCTGTCCAGAACTCATAAAACCTTACTTATAACTGATCATTCATCAATTTTTCTACATCTATTTTTAATTCCTGAATAAATAATCATCAATTTACTATGGTAAACCCAGTTGTTTTTCCTCTCAAACCTCATCAAAAAGATAGCTTTGGCATCACATTTGCACCCATATCTCTAGAAGAAATTTATGCTAAAGCCGATGACCCTGCTAATGGTGCAGTAGTGGTTATGAGTGGTACTGTTCGTAATCAAACTAATGGTCAATCTGTAGTTGCCTTAGAATATCAAGCTTATGAACCAATGGCATTACAGGTATTTTATCAAATAGCTGCTGACATTCGCTCTCATTGGTCTGATGTGAATCGAGTAGTCATTTATCATCGCATTGGCAGGTTAAAAATAGGAGAAATTAGTGTTTTAGTCGCTGTAGGTTGTCCTCATCGCAGTGAAGCATTTGCAGCTTGTCAATATGCCATAGATACACTCAAACACAATGCTCCAATTTGGAAAAAAGAATGGTATGACGGTAAAGATGGTAACCTGTTTGGGGCTTGGGTAAGTATTGGGGCTTGTGAACAAAATTGTTGAGTTTTACGGTTGCTCAACCAAATTGATAATTTTCAGTTTTTACTTATAACTGTGAAAAGATGTTGAAACAATTAACTATTCATAACTTTAAATCTTGGCAGAATACAGGGCAAATGCCATTAGCATCCTTAACAGGATTATTTGGTACTAATAGTTCAGGTAAAACTGGCATTATCCAACTGTTATTAATGCTCAAACAAACTGTAGAATCTCCTGATAGACAAAGAGTATTACATACAGGTGATGATAAAACTTATATTGATTTAGGAACAATCACTGATGTCATTTATCAGCATCAAATACCTGGAGAAATTGAGTTTTCTTTAGCTTGGGAACTACCAGAAACCCTGGATGTTATTAATCCAGAGGGTGAATTAGAGGATATTATTTTTTCAATTTCATCTTTGTCATTTAATGCCAATATTGAAGTTACAGCAGAAAGCCTGACTGTACAAAATTTGTTCTATAGCTTTGATTATGACAATAAAAATTATTTATTTGGCATGGAAAGACAAGATAATCAAAATAATAAAGGTAAACCTGAATATAGATTAAAATCGTCACCAAGTTATGATTTAAAACGCTTTAAAGGCAGAGCATGGCCACTTCCACAACCAATCAAGAGTTATGGTTTTCCAGATCAGGTAAACTCTTATTATCAAAATGCCTCTTTTTTAGCGGATTTTGTACTAGCTTTTGAAGGAATTTTTCAAAATATCTATTATCTTGGACCATTGCGAGATTATCCACGTCGTAGCTATACGTGGGCTGGCTATCAACCCCAAGATGTAGGAAAAAAAGGAGAACAAGCTGTTCCTGCTTTATTAGCTTCTAGAAATCAAAATAATCAGGAAAACATAGAACAAAGGATAGCAGAATGGTTACGGGAATTAGGACTAATACATGATTTTCAGTTAAAGCCAATTGCCGAAAATCGTCAAGAATATGAACTGAGTGTACGACGTACTCCTAATTCTTCTGAAGTATTAATTACAGATGTAGGTTTTGGAGTTTCTCAAATTTTACCAGTTTTAGTGCTTTGTTATTATGCACCTAAAGGTTCGACATTGATTTTTGAACAACCAGAAATTCATTTACATCCATCAGTGCAAGCAGGTTTAGCAGACGTATTTATTGATGTGATTAAGAATAGAAATATGCAAATTATCCTTGAAAGTCATAGCGAACATTTACTGCGTCGCTTACAAAGACGTATTGCTGAAGAACAACTCCAAGAAAATGATGCTGCATTGTATTTTTGTCAATTAAATGAGCAAGGAAACTCTGAATTAACTCCTTTAGAATTAGATGCTTATGGCAACATTAATAATTGGCCTGTAGGATTCTTTGGTGATGAAATGGGAGAATTATTAGCCATGACAGAAGCAGCCATGAAACGTCAACATGGGAATCAATCAGAATAATGTCCTATTTTGTAGTAGATACCAATGTTCCTATAGTAGCTAATGAAAAAGCAAATCAAGCCTCACCTGCTTGTGTTTTAAACTGTGCCAACAAGCTCCGAGAAATTCAAAAACAACATATAATTGTATTGGATGATACATGGTTAATTATTAATGAATATAAAAATAAATTATCGCCTTCAGGTCAGCCAGGAGTAGGGGATGCCTTTTTCAAATGGGTATTAACCAATCAAGCAAATCCGCAACGCTGCCAACAAGTGAAAATTACACCCACTGCTGAAAATGGGTTTCAAGAGTTCCCAGAAGAAGAAAGTCTTGCAAATTTTGATAAATCAGATCGAAAATTTGTGGCAGTTGCTTTAACTCATCCTGAAAAACCACCAATTTTAAATGCTGTGGATTCTGATTGGAAAAATTTTGAAATAGCCTTAAAGAATATTGGTATCACAATTATATTTCTCTGTTCTGAATTAACAACTCGTCCATAGCACAACAATATTTTATACCAATTCTCTAAAATAAGCCTACAGATGCGATAATAAGATTAAACCAGATAAAAGGTAAACAATGTCAGGGGTATATCAGCTAGAAATTAAAGAGACTGTCGCAGAACTAAAAGATTTACTGGCGATACAAAAAACTGCGATGGCTAAAGAAAGAGTGCAGCTACTATATTTACTCAAAACAGGGCATGGTCAAACAATTTCTCAAACCGCAGAAAT
>NZ_JACJTT010000052.1 GCF_014698825.1 Richelia sinica FACHB-800 | reverse complement strand
TAAGTTGTTTTAACTGTTCATAATGCAGTCCTAATAATCTTTGAGATTCTTCAGGATTGTTATGAATATACTCGACTATGTTGCTCATAATACCAGGGTAGATACGCGATTTTATCTGGTTATATCATAATTTCATTCTTTTTCGGAGATGTCTAATGAATAATCTAACTCTTGTGGTGCGAGCATCTTGCCCGCTATAGTTATAATTCATTTGAATGAAATTTGCTGTAATAGTGCGTTGTACAAAGCGACAACACAACCTACATCAACATTTTTTATATGGCTTAGAAACTTCACTAAATATGATTTTTAATCAATCATACTAGACTTGATACTTTAAGCTAAAGTATAGCATTTTGCATGACAAAAGTGGCAATATAGAACATATTGACTAATTTTTTGCACTTGGCGATTTAGTAGATTTGAGTTGCTTTTCTACTTGCTCATTAATAATTTCCTTACCCATTTCTGGTTTTCCTAGACTGACTCGCAAATAGTTACTTTTATCTTCTGAAGTAAATTTTTTGTCTTTATTGGTATCGTAGATAATTTTAATCAAAATGGCATTTTGGCTAGGAAGGATAAACCAATTGACAATTTGGCTATTGGTTGGTGTGACTTGTGTGAGATTTTGCCCTGACAAATCCGAAATATAACCACCTATTGCATCTTGTTCATTCAATTCTTTATCTTGATTGGTATCTTGATCAATAATTCGGTAAAACCAGACTCTTTGAGTTTTTTTATCTTCGGTTTTTACTTCTAACAAATCAAAAGAATTAATTACTGCTGATTTATTTAATAAAACATTATTGCCACCATTTTGCTTGTGGTAGAAAATTAAGTTATTAATTTTGGCTTCTTGTTTATAAGACCGGGAAATACTTAAACTATCGTCTTTAGTCTGCTCACCAAAGCCTAAATATACTGGAATCATCAAATAATAAGACTCTTCTTTGATAATTAAGTCACCATAGCTCAGGTTTTCTTTGCTTTTGGGCTGATTCTCTGCTTTCACAGCTTCTACCTGACGATTACCTCTGGAATCACAGGCAACGACAAGACTAGCTACAATAGCTGTAATTACCATACTGCCGAAAATATATTTTTTCATCATCACTACAGTTAGAAAAATTTTTCTAGATACAAAATTAATTACACAGTATCTTTTCTATTTTTCCGTTGGCAAAGTAAAGATTTTGTGATGAAGGCAGTGAGGAAATTAATTACAACTAAAACCTAAAAACCTGGCCGAGGGCGACCAGGTTTTTTTGGAATTTACAGGTATCAAATGGTTAAGCTAGATTAATTAATTGACAGTCAAAAACTAGGGTGGATATTAAATCTCACAAACTCAGCACTTTGACGTTTTTCCGCTTTGGGATTTGGCTTTGCCGTTTGCATTCGGCTACTTACCACTTTCTTTATCTATATGCTGATGTTTGTTCGGGCTGGTGACGGGGGACACGTGGTCAATTGCCCTTTCACTTGTTTTGTGTTCTTTCTGTGTCCTACCTATTAAACTATCACTCCTTTTGGGTGATGAACTCTGTTATTTACTAAAGTTGATGTTTTGTTGAATTTAGCAATATTCAAGCCATAGACATAAAGAACTGTTAACCAGTCAATTCTGGTTTATTCATCACCTATCATTCCCACATAACTGGGTTTTGGTCGAGATGATCTGTCACTAATCGTCCGATACTATCAATTTCGGCAATTTCTGCGGTACTGAGTTGGATTGTGGTAGCTTGGGCATTATCTTTGGCTTGTTCTGGATATCTGGCCCCCGCAATAGCATGGGTTTGGGGTTGAGCTATTAACCAAGCTAGGGCTAGTTGAGCTAAGGTACAATCATGGCGTTCAGCGATAGGGCGTAGTTTGTCTAAAGCTTTTTGGGCACGATGGAAGTTTTCACCTTGAAAGAGTTTATTTTTGGCACGGTTATCTTCTGGTGGAAATTTATGTCCTGGGGGGAATTTACCAGTTAACAATCCTTGTGCTAGGGGAGAATAGGCGAGGATAGAAATTTGATTTTCGATGCAATAGGTCATGGCATCTGTTTCTACTTGTCGCCAGAATAAAGAGTAAGGAGGTTGTAAACTATCAATGCGTCCATATTGTGAGGCTTGTGCCAACTGGTCACGGGAAAAGTTAGAAACACCAATAGCGCGAATTTTGCCTTGTTGCTTGAGATGATTTAAGGCCTTCATGGTTTCTTCTATGGGTACAATTTGACTATTAAAAGCCCCAGATGGCCAGTGAATTTGGTACAGGTCAATGTAATCAGTTTTCAGGTTTGTCAAGGAGCGATCGCAAGCGGTAATTACTTGCTGATATTGGAGATGATTGGCGAAAACTTTAGTAGCATATTCCACTTTGTCACGCACAGGTGATAAAGCTTCAGCTATAATTCGTTCTGAGTGTCCTTCCCCATAGACTTCGGCTGTATCAATCGTAGTGATTCCAGCTTCATAAGCTGCACGGATAGTTTGAATAGAGTCAGCATCTTCTATTCCTACCCACATTCTTTTTCCAGCTTGCCATGTACCCATTAAGATGGGAGTTATCCGCACATCCGATTGACCAAGTTGGCGCTTTTCGATCATATTTTCCTGAAAGTATGTTGTGTTTTGTTTGATAATTTAACGGTTTGTAAGCAAAATTAAATCTGAGTTACAGTAGATGCTCATGGAATTGACTACCACTTTTCATGCCCTCAAAGAATGGGCTGTTGCCGTTAATGCTTTGGAAAGCGGCAAAACAATTATGCTATTGCGTAAAGGGGGGATTCATGAACAAGGGGGACGCTTCCAAGTTGCCCATGATAGGGTTCTACTCTACCCGACCTATGAACATCAACAAAGTTTCTTGCTCAAAACTGAGTATAGTCATCTAGTTCATCCAGTGACTTCCGGTTGGCATCCTGAAACAGTTCCCATCAGTAGTTGGGCAGATATTACAGATATTTTGCCTGTGGTGGATGAATCTATTGTTAGTGATATATTGCCTTTCCATATTTGGAATGAGTATTTTATTAGCGATCGCTTAAAATGGAAGCCACGTCAGCCTTTATATATTCTCTTATTGCGGGTTCATAGGTTAGCTGCTGCACAAGAAATTCCCTATTTACCTATATACGGTGGTTGTAAATCATGGATTGACCTTCAACAACCTATAGACATCACCAATTCAGAACCTGTTTTATCGAATGGTAAATACGGTGAATTGGTCAAGTCCATTCGTGGGTTGATTGGTGATAAGTTATGTGTATAGTGGCACAGAAAATAGTTTCAGATATGCAGATAGCTACCATTTTCTGCATATTGCTATATAGAGTTCGTAAGTAAATAGGTGTAAATAAACACAATGAACATCTGGTAGTAATTAAATAAATATGCGTGGTTTGAAACCCTTGTAGAGACGTTCCGACGGAACGTCTCTACATTCATTTTCACCAGATGTCTATTTAATTAATGGAACGCAGATAAACGCAAATAAACACAGATAATCTATGACAATCAATGAATTTCCAGATTCTGTGCAGCCTTACATAAAATTGGTATTAGCAATTTTTGAGTTCAGAAAATAGAGGAATTCTAATAATAAATTCTGCACCTTGTCCTGGTTTCGAGATGCAGGATAGTTGACCACCATGTTTTTCGACAATAATTTGATAACTAATGGATAGTCCCAATCCTGTACCTTTACCAACGGTTTTAGTGGTGAAAAATGGGTCAAATAATCGTTGTTGAATATTTTCTGGAATACCAGGGCCATTATCAGTAATACGAATTACTACATGTTCATCATCTGTTAATTCTGTCCGAATCCAAATCATCAGATTAGAATGGAATTCCTTGGGTATTTCTTGAAGAGCATCTGATAATTCATATTGTTCCGATAAAGCATCAATAGCGTTGGCAATAATATTCATAAAAACTTGATTTAATTGCCCGGCATGACATTCTACTTTCGGTAAATTGGTATATTCTCTAATCACCTGAATTTCTGGACGATTAGGTTTAGGTTTCAGTTGATTTTGGAGAATAATTAGGGTATTATCAATCCCTTCATGAATATCAACAGCTTTTATTTCTGCTTCATCTAGTCGGGAAAAATTGCGAAGTGATAAAACAATTTCTTTGATGCGAGTTGCCCCAACTCTCATAGAAGCGATTAATTTGGGCAAATCATCCATAATAAATTCAATTTCTATTCCTTGCGCTTGAGCTAAGTCAGCAACTTCGGCATAGGGTTGATTATTTTGATAGCGTTCCAAAAAATATAGTAAATTATCTACATATTCACGGGCATAATTGAGGTTGCCATAGATAAAATTAATAGGATTATTGATTTCGTGAGCAATGCCAGCGACTAAGTGTCCTAAGGCAATCATTTTCTCATTTTGGACAAGACGACTATAATTTTCTTGCAGGTCACGATATCCGGCTCTAGCTATTTTCACCTTCTCTTTTTCTTTTTGGAGCCGATTTAAAGTTAAAACATGAATTTGGGAATTAGCTAAGAGTAATTGATGAAAATCTAGCAATCCATACTGCCAAGGTTGGGTATGGACTAAAATCGGCTCATAGACTTGTTGAGGTGAACGAGTCAAGGCTAATTGAGTGGCTGCGACAATGGATGTATCGGCTTTAATGATAAATTCTTCTGGGTGCAGGAAATTGTAAAGATATTCAACTGGACGACCACCAAACAATCCCAAACCATAGGGACGACTCATTTGCTCAAAAAATAGCGATCGCGAAATCATCCCTACATATTGCTCATTTTTCGTTAAGATGATGCCAGGTAACAATGGTTGTTGTTCAAAGATTTTCCCTAATTCATGACCAGGACGATCTAACTCGATTTGAACATTCCAAACAGGTAGTTCTTGCAAAGTAGACTCTAGTTTTAGGTTTAACTCATCAGCATTGTCCATGCTATGCACAGCCAGCATTTGTTTATCCTTGACCTGTAATGGCAATGTATGGTTAGTAGCAATACCATGAGGGATATTATCACCGCCCAAGCTATTATTCCCAAAGTCTAGTGGCAAATCATCAAATAAAGTGGCCATGCAAGATATAAATTGAGGTGTGATGGCAGAACTGAGATCATGGAAACCGGAAATTTTGCGATCGCCTGTCCAAAACAATGTGATAGCAATGGTTTCAGTCATAATCAGCTGACGAAATACCACTAGCAAACCCAAAAATTTAGTATTAGTAGTGCGATCGCAACCAAATACTAACACCCCCCCTTTAACTACAAGTTAAGGACAGCAACTTCAGGGGCAGGAAAAACTGTAAAATATGACGGTTGTATTATATGCCCGAATGTGATTGAGCGTTATACTTTGCCCGAAATGGGCAATCTGTGGAGTGAAGCCTATAAGCTAAAAACCTGGCTGCAAGTAGAAATTGCTGTTTGTGAAGCACAGGCTGAATTAGGCTACATTCCCTCGGAAGCGGTGGCAGAAATTAAAGCAAAGGCGAACTTTGACCCAAAGCGGGTGCTAGAAATAGAGGCTGAAGTCCGCCATGATATGATTGCCTTTTTGACCAACGTCAATGAATATGTTGGTAGTGCAGGAAGATATATTCACCTGGGGTTAACCAGTTCTGATGTCCTAGATACAGCCTTGGCACTACAATTAGTTGCCAGTTTGGATGTATTGTTAGCACGGCTGCAAGACCTAATAGAGGCCATTCGCCAAAAAGCCAAAGCTCACCGTGATACAGTGATGATTGGGCGATCGCATGGTATTCACGCCGAACCCATTACCTTTGGTTTTAAATTAGCTGGGTGGTTAGCTGAAGCATTGCGACACCAAGAACGGCTACGAATTTTGCGGGGAACCATTGCTGTAGGTAAAATTTCCGGTGCGGTGGGAACCTATGCCAACATTGAACCAAGAGTAGAAGCTTTAACCTGTGAAAAACTGGGACTTAAGCCTGATACGGCCTCTACTCAGGTGGTTTCACGGGACATCCATGCTGATTTTGTCCAACAGTTAGCATTACTAGCTGCATCCATTGAACGCTACGCTGTTGAAATTCGCAACCTGCAAAAAACAGATGTCTTGGAAGTAGAGGAATTCTTCGCTAAAGGGCAAAAAGGCTCTAGTGCCATGCCTCACAAGCGTAACCCTATCCGCTCCGAACGTCTCACAGGTATGGCCAGATTAGTTAGAAGCCATGCGGGTGCAGCTTTGGAAGACATTGCCTTGTGGCATGAACGGGATATTTCTCACAGTTCCGTAGAACGGGTCATCTTACCAGATGCGTGTATTTTAACTCACTTCATGCTCGTGGAAATAACCGACTTAGTACAAAACTTGTTGGTTTATCCCGAAAACATGGAACGCAACCTCAACTGCTATGGTGGTGTCGTTTTCAGCCAAAGAGTATTACTGGCATTAGTCGAAAAAGGACTCAATCGGGAAGAAGCTTATGCCATAGTTCAACAAAGTGCCCACACTGCTTGGAACAAACCAGAAGGCAACTTCCGTGACCTCATTAGCCAAGATACCCGTGTAACTCAAAACTTGACACCAGCAGAAATAGAAGCTTGTTTTGACCCCCAATTCCATCTTCGGCATTTGGAACAAGTTTATCAACGACTTGGCATTTAGGGTTTGCGGAAACAGTTATTCATTAAGAGGCAGGAGACAGGAGGCAGAAGGTGAAACCCCCAAGACCGCGCTGGCTTATCTGTCACCTGCTATACAAGCTTGAGTGATATCGCTTAATTACGGATTTCGTGACTTTCTTGCCATCAATGTTCTTGATTGCTCTACCAAGCGAATAAACTCACCCCGATAACCTTCCTGGTCTTTCCCCTTTCCTTGAGTCGCTAATTTCATAACCAAATCATAGTTACCATTCCCCTTGTATTCCGAATCACGCAGTAACATCCCAAAGGTTGCCACAGCAGCAGCAAATCTCAAATTATCGGAAGGAATTTGAGTCGTCTGAAAGTCGCTATTTTTAATCGTGCTGGTAATTAATTGACTATCGCTATTTTGCGGTAATTTATAACGTAATTTTACCAACATGATCTCATCATTTCCCACATCCGATTTAATTGCAGATTGACGTTGATATCTTAACTGGTCTACTTCTGGAATTTTTACATCACTCTTAATTCCAGGAGGAATAATTTCATATAATGCCGTTACAGAATGACCAGCCCCAATTTCCCCTGCATCTTTTTGATCATCATTAAAATCTTGATTTTGCAAGAGACGATTTTCATAGCCAATTAAACGGTAAGCTTGGACTTGGGCAGGATTAAATTCCACCTGAATTTTTACATCCTTGGCAATAGTAAATAGAGTGCCCCGAATATCATTAACTAATACCTTTTTTGCTTCTAATAAAGTATCAATATAGGCGTAATTACCATTACCATGATTAGCTAATTGCTCCATTTTGCCATCTTTATAATTGCCAGTACCAAATCCCAGAACTGTGAGAAAAATTCCTTGGTTGCGTTTCTTTTCAATTAATCGAGTCAATTCTGCATCACTGGAAACGCCAACATTAAAATCTCCATCAGTGGCTAAAATGACTCTGTTATTACCAGATTTAAGCAAGTTTTGTGTAGCAATTTTGTAAGCTAGTTCAATCCCCTCACCACCAGCAGTAGAACCTCCAGCTGTTAAGCGATCAATGGCTGCAATAATCTTGGCTTTCTGACTACCAGGAGTAGTAGGTAAGACTAAACCAGCATTTCCTGCATACACAACTAAACTGACTTTATCTTCAGGACGTAGTTTATTGACTAACAACTTTAAAGATTGTTGTACTAAGGGCAATTTTTCTGGTTCGTCCATTGAACCGGAGACATCAATCAAAAATACTAGGTTACTAGGTGGTAAGGTTTCAGTTGCCAAGCGTTTACCTTGCAAACCTATCTGTACTAATTGATGTTGAGGATTCCAAGGAGCATCTGTAATTTCAGTAGTGACAGAGAAAGGTTGATTTCCCGTTGGTTGAGGATAATTGTAGGTAAAGTAGTTAATCAATTCTTCTATACGTACTGCATCTTTGGGTGGTAATTGGCCTTGGGTGATAAATCGTCGAATATTACTGTAGGATGCTGTATCTACATCTATGGAAAAGGTGGAGAGAGGGTCATGACTAACCTTACGAAAAGGATTGTCATCAATTCGGTTGTAGTTCTCTGTGTTGAAGTTTTCAACAATTTGTGGTTCGGGGGTAATCATCGGATTGACACCACCTCCAACAGTACGTTGAGCAATTGGGGGAGCAAGATATAAATCGTTGACGACAGGTGAACTAGCTGGTAAATTCAGAGGTTTTGTTGTGACTACACCTGATGGTTGAGTTATGCGATGAGCCTGATTTTGACGATTTTCTCTGCTAGATTGAGTGGGTGCGATCTCAGTTTTAATGTCTAATTCATTTTGGGGAAGGCTTAGATTTGCTATTTCTAGGGCAAATTCTGTTTGTAGACGTTGCAGGGTTTGTAAGTCTGCTTGAGCAACGGTTGTAGAGTTAGTTGCTATTAACTTATTGATTTGATTTGCACAGGCATTCAAGACCGTAGCAAATTCTGTGGGTGTAACAGAAGAAATTCCAAAGTTAGCCACTGAGACAACGCAACTATATTTTTTGGCTAATGCTTGCAGTGCTTGATAGTTGGGGTGATTGACTGCTATGGAGTTGGTTGCGGTAGTTTGATTAGTGGGAACGGCTTTGGTCAGAGACTGATTGAAAATCGTAATTCCTAGTGTAGGTAGTAATAATAGAAGTGTTAAAGTGCTGATGCGCTGCCAGGTTTTGGAAGGAATAGGGTAAGACATTGCTCAATCCTCACATTCAAAATGTTTGCCCTCTGGTACTCACCTAGAATAGTCCTGAGCATTGTGAGATTTGACGCGGTTACAGTTTTAGTAACTGTAGAGGATAGGATAAACCTCTTGCAAAAGTCCCACCTTCTGCTTTCTTCTGCGTGAAACAAAATCAGGACTTATGCAAAAGCTCCAAATTCAGTGAGGTGGTGTAGCAGCAGAATGGGCATAAATTGCTAATTGCGATCTATTTCGCAGATTCAAACGATTGAGCAGATGGGTAACATGAGTTTTCACCGTTCCTTCGGAAATAAACAGCTTTTGGGCAATATCGCGATTTGTTAAACCCAGACCAACCAATTGCAATACCTCTTGCTCACGGGGTGTTAATTGTCCTAGTGAGGTTGATTCTATCGGTGGAGCGATCGCTGTAGTTGAAAATCCTGCCATCAGTTTCTCCATTAGGCCAGGAGCTAGTTGTGTGTAGCCTAATTGCACAAATCGAATAGCCTGGGCTAACTCTTCCGATGGCATATCTTTCAATAAGTATCCCTTGGCACCTGCCCGCATGGCATCTGCAATATACTGGTCGTCATCAAATGTACTCAACACCAAGACTTTCACTTGAGGATATTGTTGGGTAATCCTGCGGGTTGCCTCTCTTCCATCCATTACAGGCATTCGCACATCCATCAACACTACATCAGGCTGCAAGGCTGCCACTTGTGCAATTGCTACTTCACCATTATTGGCAGTACCAATAACTTCTAAATCTGGCTCCAGCGATAGCATCGCTTTTAATCCTTGACAAATAAGGTTCTGATCATCCACTAACAGCAGACGAATCATTGCAGTCCCTCTTGTAGCGGTAACTCTACTAGAATACAACAACCCGCTTGTGGCTCTGCCTCCACTCGAAAACTGCCTTGCATCGCTGCAATTCTTTCTTGCATTCCATGTAGCCCAAATCCGCTAGATTTGATTTGAGCCTGAAAACCACACCCATTATCCCGAATGCTGAGATGAAGGCGATCGCTTGTTTGGGTTAACTGCAACTGTACAGAAGTAGCTTGTGCGTGTTTACAGATATTCGTAAAGGCCTCTTGTACAACTCGGTAAATAGTTTTTGACATCTGGGCCGGCAGAATAGTTTCCAATCTGATGTGGGCTACAACTTTAATGCCTGTACTATGCTCAAACTCTTTGACCAAAGATGCGATCGCTGGTTCTAATGGCTCTTCTGCCACCACATCTGCCCTTAAGGTATGGACTGATTGCCGTACCTCTTGCATAGCTACCTTACCCAGTCGTTGCGCTTGTTCTAAAAACGGTTTTGCTTCGGACGGGTCATGTGTCCACAGTTTCAAGGCAGTTTGCAACTGGATATTGAGTGTCGTCAGGGCATGTCCCACTGAATCATGGATCTCTCTGGCAATGCGATTGCGCTCTTGAACGGCTGCTAAATCTTCAATTTGTAGGGCATACTCTCGCAACTGTTCATGGGCTAGTGATAATTGTTCCTGTGTTCGTCGCTCGGCAATTAGGGTACTAACTAACTGTGACACAAAAAACAACCCCAACCCAAACATCAATAGTTCTGCTGTTTGATGCATCCAAATTTTCTGTTGTTCCACGTTTGGTAGCATCAAGGGAATGACGGTCTGAAGATATTGAATCTGATGAACCATATACAACAACAGGGAAAGACCCGCTACAACCCATCGACCCGGAGCTTCAAATAAAAAACAACTACGAATTAAGACAATCAAATAGAGAGTCGGCAGAATGTGTAAATATCCTAAGGTGGTTCCGTAGAATATCAGACCCATTTCCATCGCTGTATACAAATAGCGAAACCAAGTTTTACCCCGTGGCAACATCCATCCCATCAAAGCCAGTGATACCAGGATAAAAATGTGCTGTAAAGGCAAGCTTTGACGTTGCCAAGCCTCGATAGCTGCCATCACTCCACAACAGCCTAACATTGTCCATTCGGTATATAGCAGAAAGCGAAACGGCTGAGGCTGTGTTTTAAGTATGGAGGCGATCGCAGTCATAACAGTATTTTTTGTAGTTGCGTATGTATATTCTCAACAAATACTGCAAGTTAGATGGAATTTCCAGATCAGCCTGCAAATTTCTAACTTTCGTTGATGCTCTTGCCCTGGAGTATGACTAAAGTTAGAAGCGATTTGGATAGTGAATTGAGCGATCGTAACTTCAAGAATGGCCATTTCGTTGATATTTGATCGCGACCTTCTTCAGATGGTTTGTCCAAAGCAATTTCTTAGGATTGTGACATAGCGAACTGAACAAAAAAGTTGAAATTTCGCTCAATTTTTAACTTCAATTTAGGACAAACGAACATGGCAATCATCAACGGAACTAACAATGATGAGACTCTCTTAGGTACTACAGAGAACGATATTATCAATGGATTTGCAGGCAACGATAATATCAGCGGTGCAGGTGGTAACGATACTCTATTTGGTGGTTTTGGGGTTAATATTCTGGATGGTGGCATCGGCATCGATACTGCTAGTTATGCTGGCTCCAGTAACAACGTTATCGCTTCATTAGAAACCAGAACAGCTACCTTCTTTGGCGGCAGCGATTCCTTCTTTAACATTGAAAACCTAGCAGGCAGTAACAACGACGATATTTTAACGGGCGACAATGGTGCTAATACTCTAGATGGCAGCTTTGGCAATGACTTCCTCTTTGGACGTGCAGGAAATGATCGCCTGTTAGGGGGTGCAGGAAGCGATGTCCTCAAGGGAGAAATTGGCAACGATGTCCTCTTGGGCGGTGATGGGGTGGATTTACTAGAAGGTGGCGATGACAGTGATTTGCTCAAAGGTGACAAAGGCAATGACACCATGATTGGTGGCAATGGCAATGACGCATTTGAATGGGTGGATGGGGATGGCAGTGATATCATTCAAGGTGATGCAGGTAGCGATAACCTGTTATTCAACGGTTCAGCCACCCAAGGTGACCAAATTAGCCTCAGCCAGGTGGGTGCAGAAATTCTATTACAACGCACCAATCTCACTCCAGTTACCTTGAGAACACAGAGTATCGAAACTTTCAACGCTATTAATGGTCTAGGTGGCGATGATTTATTGACAGTTAGCAATCTGAGTTTATCCAGTGGTGTCTCCTTTATCCAATTCACTGGTGGTGATGGAAATGATCGCCTGGTAGTAAGTTCTACATCTTCTGTCTTCAATGCTGGTGGTGGTAACGGAAATGACGCGCTTTCCGGTGGTAACAACAATGACCAACTTTTTGGTGATCAAGGAAATGATATTCTGGCAGGGGGATTTGGGAATGATCTCCTGACTGGTGCCACAGGAACCAATCTAGGACGGGGCGAAATTGATGTATTAGTAGGTGGTGCAGGTCGAGATACTTTTGTGCTGAACAACTTCTATGATGATGGCAACATCATTGCAGATGGTGATGCAATTAACTTTTTCAATGGTATTGATGGCACTGGAGATTTTGCTCGCATCATAGATTTTAAAGCAGGTGAGGATATTATTCGCTTGAGTGGCTCACGCAGTAACTATCAATTGAAAGCAATTACCAATTCCCTTCAGGGAGGAAGTAGCACCCAAGATATAGGAATCTTTAAGAACACAGGATTTTTACAACCTCTGGAGTTGATTGGAATTGTTCAGGATGCCCCTGGTATTCTCAATCTGAACAATACAACACAATTTACCTTCTTTTAGGCCTCAAATTAATACTTAAAAAATGGTGCTGTGTGTTTTAACTTCACATAGCACCATCATAATTCAAGACTTACGCAAGTGGCACAGCGATCAACTGTGCTTTGTTGGTCTGGATAAGACTCAAACTCAATATTTTTCCCTGTGGTACTCACCTAGAATAGTCCTGAGCATTGTTAGATCGCACACTGTTACACTTTTAGTAACTGTAGAGGATAGAATAACTCACCTTCCAGCCACAAGCATATCTTCAATTTGATGGATAATACCTAAAGAGCCACAACACAGAGGTACTGGAGAACTAGTTGAAACTCTTACAGTTTTATATCACTAATCAGTCTTTCAGCCTTAACTAAACCATATTTCAGTATATTTACGTAATTTCCATGAAAGCCTCTTGTGGTATTTACTGAATTATACTATATTGGATAAAGGCAATTTTATGCCTTGAAACTTCAATTACCCTAGCTACGATTACTTGCAAAAGCCAGTAGTTGTTAGTTCTTAATAATAAAAAATATACTAGGTTTTTTCAATAAATCAAATAGGAGTTCTTTAAAAACACTGCTTCATATATCAAAATACATAAAAACTTAATGCTCCATGTTTCGGTGTGAGCAAAATTTCTTTTATTCATTTTTCTATCGATTCGGGAAAACTTCTGAAATACTATGAAATACATAGACATATATCTATTATTTTTTGCCTTCCTAAATATTGGCGAATATCGGCTTTCTTTAAAGCAAGGCGTTGACTATCGGTAAGCTTTTTGTAGATTTCCTCTATTAATTTGTTGAATTAAATATATAAAACAACATCAATCAAGTGACACGGTGAAATGGAGATTGAAATTATGGATAGTTCTAATTTAAATAACGATAATAATCTAAATCAAAGTAATATTCCTGGAATAGACCTGGATGATCCTTTGCAAAAGGGATTTGAAAATAAACAAGATAATCAGATTTTATCAATAGAAGAAATACCTCCTATCAAACCATTATTAATAAATCAACTATTAGATGATACTTCTATCTTAGTTAAAGGGTTTGTTTTTAATGAATCTCCGAGTAGTAACCCTACTGATATATATTCACTCACTGGAGTTGGTGAGCATGGGATTTTATTGGGTGCTGGAGTTGTCAATACTGAAGAATTTAACGGATCGGGTGAATTTTCCAGAAAAGAGATTGTATTTGTAGATCCGACGGTTAAGGATTATGAGAATTTATTGCGCGGAGTAGGTTCAAATCAAGAAGTTATAATTCTAAAATCTGATGAAGATGGTATTTCACAAATTAGTGAAGTGCTGGCTCAACGCCAAGGAATTGATGCAGTTCATATTGTTGCTCATGGTGCAGAAGGATTGGTACGTCTGGGTTCAACTGAATTGAGTCAAAAAACCCTCTCTCAGTATCAGTCTCATTTAATGAGTTGGGAAAAAGCTTTAAGTAAAGATGCAGACATTTCGATTTATGCCTGCAACTTAGCAGGTGATGTTGTAGGTAAAGCTTTTGTTGAGCAGTTAGCAAAGTTGACCAATGCAGATATTGCTGCTTCTGATGACTTGACAGGGAATAAGCATTTGGGAGGCGATAGTGAGTTAGAAGTACAAACTGGAGAGATCGAGTCAAAGAGTTTAGATTTTGATAATTATCAAGGTACTTTAGCCACTATAGATACCACCCCAGTAATCTTTATTCCAGGCTTTGGAGGTAGTTTTGTCAAAGACCCTGGTGAGTTAACCCTTGATAATACGGATGATGCAGCAAGAAAAAATATAGATGATTGGTATGTAAATCGTGGTCTTAGTCCTGACAGGTTAGCACTAGAACCATTCGGGCAAGCGTATTATGATATTGTTCAATCTCTGGATAATGTGGGTTATACTCCCTATGACAATAGCCTAACGGATGCTGAAAATATTAGTGCAGGAGCTAACTTATTCATTGCTGCTTGGGATTGGAGACTTCCTGTAGCTGGGGTTAATGATGGCAATGCTGATGGCATTGTAACGGGAGTTAAAGATATTGTTGGTGATAATATCTTTGAGTCTGGAGTAGATTACTTAGGTTACTGGCTGCAAAAGGCTAAGGATATAACAGGATCTGATGTAGTGGACATTATCACCCATAGTACAGGGGGATTAGTCGCACGGAGTTATATTCAGAGTGATGCCTATGGAGCAACCCTATCGGATAGTTTTGTTTTGCCCACTGTAGAAGATTTGGTGCTTGTAGGCGTTCCCAACGAAGGAACATCAGAGGTCTTTAACTTTCTTCAGGATGATTGGAGTGGCAAACCCGCTTCCCGTGCTTTAGCGTTATTGGTTGATAAGTCCTATGACTTAGCAATCAGTGGTAATCCAATTACCGGTCCTGATGCTAATTTCGTTTGGGATACAGCATCTGATAAGTTAACCCTAGTTGACTCTCTAGATGCCAATAATATTATCGATTCTGATGTAACTAAAGAAGAGTTTGTTACTAATTATATTCGCACATTAAACGATCTATTACCTACATTTGCTTTCTATGATGATGATGCTTCAAATCCTTCTAATTATGAATTATTAACTGCTGATAGCAACTTTGATGGAATTAATGCCAATGAGTTAATACTGGATCTTAATGGCAATGTTAATGGTAATGCTTTTATAGACAGCACTGTTAGCACATCTGTCATTTATGGTTCAGGAGTGGAAACTTCTGGTTTAGTGCAGAAGCGAGTAGGTCCAGCTCCCCTCTTAGAAGGTGGCTTTTTCAAAGATGAAATTTTGAGTTTTACAACTCCCTTATTAGGACGCTCTCCTAATGACGGAGAGGTATGGTATGAGGATTTACCCTCTATCAATCAAGGTGATGGAACACTGACAAAGGAATCTACTGTTGGTCAATTTTTAGGAGATCCTAACGCCAAGTTAACCATTAATGAACGTCCTAACATTGGTCACTCAGAATTAGTTCAAGATGTTGCTTCTCAAGAGCAAATTTTAGGTGCAATTGGAGTAACCGGTATCAGTGAGAGTGATATCTCTACTGGTCAAGCACTTTCTAGCTTAGGTAGTCTTTTTAAATCAATTGAGCTGGGAATTGTAACGACAGAAACATTTGAGGGAATCAGCTTTGATGGCGTAAAACTATTCGATCAACTAGCAACAGAATATGACATAGATGTTAAAGATTTTATCAAACTAGATGCAGAATTCAGCCTAAGTATAAATAATAATGAGCAAATTGTTTTTAACGCAACAAATATAGATGGATTTATTGGAAAAGGAGCATCTACTGAAACCCTAGAGGATGATTTAGGACTTGCTCTTTCGGGTGCTGCTTTTACCTTTGCCCTTTCCAGCGATGGGACATATAATTTTGATTTGGATAACGCAACAATTGGCTTAGTAGGCATCAGTGATGTATCGTTATCTACTCCACCGCTAAATATTTCAGGGAATCAGAACGGATTTCTGATTAATTTAGAGGGCGAAATTACTATTGATGATTATGCCTACTTGAGAGGAAGTCTTACCTTTGGTTCTCAAATTGTTAACAACGAGCGAACATTTTCACTGGAAGGGCAAGGTTTGACTGCCTTTATCGGGCAAAAAACAGGAGAATTTGATATTGTTGTTAACAACGATGCTGATGCGGGCAATAACGAAAGCAATGATGTGGGATTAAGTATAACCAATCTAGCCTTCTCAATTGATACAGGAAATAAAGAATTTGCCCTCAACTCAGGCACAATTGGACTAGCAGGCATAGATGAAGTCCAAGTAGAAGCATCCATAGTTGACCCCATCATCATTAATACCACCGCAGGCACAGTTCAAGGGTCATTTAGTGCCGAACTAGTCGTATCAGACTATGTATATATGAGTGGCACATTAGCCATTGATATTGCCACAGTCAACGGAGTCAGAAACATTGGGTTAGAAGGATATGACATCAACGCCTTTGTGGGGCAGAAAAATGGAGAATTCTTCGATGTTGATAGCTATGAAGGCATCATCAACACAGAATATAACAGCACACAAGAAAGCGATGATGTCGGCTTAAAGATTCAAGATTTAGCCTTTGAGATTAATACAGGAACAGGCAACTTTGCCCTCAACTCAGGCACGATTGGACTAGCAGGCATAGATGAAGTCCAAGTAGAAGCATCCATAGTTGACCCCATCATCATTAATACCACCGCAGGCACAGTTCAAGGGTCATTTAGTGCCGAACTAGTCGTATCAGACTATGTATATATGAGTGGCACATTAGCCATTGATATTGCCACAGTCAACGGAGTCAGAAACATTGGGTTAGAAGGATATGACATCAACGCCTTTGTGGGGCAGAAAAATGGAGAATTCTTCGATGTTGATAGCTATGAAGGCATCATCAACACAGAATATAACAACACAGAAGAAAGCGATGATGTCGGCTTAAAGATTCAAGATTTAGCCTTTACCTTGAATACCAGCACGAAATTTTTCTCACTGAACTCAGGAACCATAGCATTAGCTGGCATAGATGAGGTAGAAGTAGAAGCATCCATAGTTGCCCCCATCATCATTGACAGTATGGCTGGTTCAGTTGAAGGGGCGTTTAGTGCGAAACTGATTGTGTCCGACTATGTTTATCTAAGTGGGACTTTGGAGTTTGCCTCTAAGTTGACAAATGGAGTCAGAGACTTCACCCTGAATGGTACAGAAATCACAGGTTTTATTGGGCAGAAAACAGGAGAATTTGATGTTGTTGTTAACAACGATGATGATCTAGATAATGATGAAAACAATGATTTTGGATTATCGATCGCTAATGCTAACTTCAGCATCAATAAAGTATCAGGACTATCAGTCAATGATGGAGTAATCAACCTAACAAATGCCTCCCAGTTACTGATTAGTTTCTCCGATGTTGATTTGAAAATTGGCACCCCTGATGTTGGGTTTGAAGTTCTTGATGCCGGTTTCACTCTTTCCACCATTTCAGAAGATCCCACCAAAGGCAGCCGCAAATGGATGGGTGTTGCTGCTAATTTTGCCGAGGTTAACCTGTTAGGTCTTCCATCTGAGATAACAGCAGATGTGGGCAATCTGAATGTGTTATATAACATTCCAGATAGCACCAGTACCACCAAGCTTGACTGGAAGGCATTAGCCGAGCAAGAAGGGGATGTCTATGGTCTAGATGGCACCCAACTCGCCTCCCTGAACCGTGGTATGGATCTGGAGGTGATGGCTGACCTCACACTGGCAATTGATGAATATGTGTATGTGAGTGGCTCTATGGCCTTCCGTCAAGGACAGACTGTAGATGTTAACATCACTAACCCCACCAACCCCAACAATACGCCTACCAAGAACCTCTCCGTAATGACCATTGGGGCTGACAACGTCAACATCTTCGTAGGTACGGGAGGACCATACTTTGTTGATAGCGATGAGGATGGTGACATCGACAAGTATGATGTCCGCGCTGAGGAGGGAGCAACAGGTCTGGTGATTGAAGATGTGGCATTTGGTATGATGCTCCTCAAGTCTACCAACCGAGCAGATCGAAGCAGTTATTACGGGATAAAAGCCAGTGCTGACGAAATTAGGCTCGTCGGTATAGATCCGAATATCTTTAAATTTGAGTTGAATCAGTTGAACGTAGAGATCAATGGTGGTTCTGATGCCGCCGATCCAAAACGTTTTGTTGATTTCACCCAGAGCGCCCTCGATGAACTAGATGGAACTGCCGACGGGGTAACGACAATTATCACAGGGACGGATAGCACAATTGATCTTGACTTCACCCAGAAGAGCATTGCTGTCTCTGCTGATACCGCGATTGTTGATATCGCTGGCTTCGTCCAAGTCAAAGGTGGAGTTGCCTTCTCCAAAACAGGGGCAGTGCAGACCACCCTATCTGATGGCACAGTCACCACAATGGATATCCTAACCATTGGTTTTGATAACATGAATGCTTTTGTGGGTGCTGGTCCTTACTTTATTGATGACAATAGTGATACAGATAGTGATAAGGATGACATCAACCCAAATGCCACTGGTTTACTACTAGAAAATGGACAACTTGCCCTAGCCCTCTTCAGTCCTACCATCCCCACCCCTGGTGCAAGCAGCTACTACGCAGTAAGTGCTTCGGCTGAATCCATTTCATTGCCGGGACTCAATTCTTCTGGTAATGATTCAATCAAGATCGAGGCATCGGGCTATCGCATCGAGCTTAATAGTGGTGACTTACTGAATCGAGCAATCAACTTTACCAAGTTCCAGGACAATAAATTAACGGTAAATACTGGTAGTGGCTCGGTTGATTTCGACTTTACTTCTAAGACTGAGCGAGTGGCGATTGAGAACGCACTCATCTCCATAGGGGATTATGTCTATCTTAATGGTGGGTTCTCCTTTACCCGTCAGAATGCGCTTTCTGTTCCATTGTATAACTCATTACCTGACGCACCTGCACAATTAATCCAAGTTGATGCCTTCGCCTTGGGAGCAGGTAGTGTTGATATGTTTGTTGGTAATGGACCCTACTTTGTAGACGAGAATGAAGATGGAGTCATTGACTTCAATGATAAACGCAACGAGAGTGCGGTGGGAGTAGCGATTGAAAACGCCAACTTTGGACTATTGTTGATGCGTAACACTGCCCTACCTACAAACCGTTTCATTGCCATGAAAGCATCCGCCGATTATTTCGGTGTTGTTGGGGTAGATGACTTCAAACTTTCTGCTTCGGATATCCGGGTCGAATATAACGCAGTCATCGGTGGTCCAGCCGTGATTGATTTCTCCAAGATGAATGGAGGAGCAGGATATGACCTTGATCTTGGCAATGGCACGCTCAATATTGACTACTCTAAAGGACTGCTACGTGCATCTGTCTCAGATGCCGAACTTCAGATTGGTTCTTACGTTTATGCCAAGGGTGCATTTGCCTTTGAAAAAGGTGATCTGATCACAGGAGTGCAACTGACTGATGGTGGCGGTACAAGAACTCTGTCTGCAATTAATGTTGGTGTCAGTGATCTTGATTTGTTTGTTGGTGCTAATGGACCAGCCTATGATGAGCAGGGTCAGTTAAATCCCGATGCAGTTGGTGTCAGTATCAGTAACGCCAACCTCGCTCTAGCTTTATTTAGTGAAACTTCACCTCTGGGAGTGGTGACACCAGGTAGACCTACCTATATTGCCCTGAAAGCTTCGGCAGATAATCTCGGTCTCGTTGGTGTGGATAATGTCCAAGCCAATGCCGATAATGTGATTGTCGAGCTTAATCTAGCAACTGGTCCTAATCCCACACCGACTACTCCACTGCCTGTAATTGACTTTTCTTCCTTTGATGGCGAGGGTTATGAAATTGCCACGGGAACTAACACCTCGGAAATTCTCGACTTTACTAGTCGCCGCATCCGGGCTTCTGCGGATAATGCACTTTTGGATCTTGGTCAATTCCTCTACGTAGAAGGTAATCTGGCTCTGGATTTGGGCAGTCGGGAAACGGTCACCATTAAAACTGGCATTCCTCCTATTTTGGGTCAGCTGGGTGAGTCAGTGCGAGATGAGATTAATACTGCTCTAGCCAGCTTAGACGGTGGACTGGAAAATCTACGGGCTGATGTACGTCAGGCATTTGAGGATGCGATCGCCACCATCCTCAATACAGTCAACAGCCAAATTGATGTGGTAGTTGACAGCATTTTTGCCAATATCAACGCAGGACTAGAAGCAGCCCAAGCAGCCGTCACAGGAGAGATGACAGAAGCTCTCAACGAGTCAACTGGTTCGCTGTTCAGCACTACAATAGCTCCTCTCATTGACCAGTTACTCAGTCCGATCCTCAGCCAATTACCATCAACCGCACTCCAGGATCTACTCGAAAGCGTCTTCAGTCCCATCAGCAGTTTGATCAGTGAGGCGATGAGTGGTTTACTTGAAGGTGCCATCTCCAGCGTCGTTAGTAGTTTAGCTGGTTCAGTATCTTCAGCGATTCAATCTGCCACCGCCACAGCAGCCAGTCAAATCAAGCTCCAAATCCGCGCAGCCCTTACCCCTCAAATCATTCGCCTTGGTCAGAGTCTCACAGCCCTTTCCCAAACCGTTGATAACCAGCTTGCACCAATCTTTGCTCAACTGCAACCCCTAGCTGGACTGGAGTTTGGAGAGAATTTTGCCACCATCTCTGGATTAGATGTGGATGTGATGGCTGTGGGTGTCAGTGAAGCCAACGCCTTTGTCGGATTGCCACCCGCAGAAAAACTGAATTTTGGAGGTGAACAGAGAGCGCTATTTGATCATAATCAAGATGGAACTATTACCCTCGGCGACCTCGCTACCCTTTATAGTCAGCTAACAAATACTCCACCTGACTTAGACCTCTCGAATATCGAACTCGACGATAAGACAGTTGTGGATCATCAGAAGTTATTAGATATTCTGGATGATAATAATAACGGGTTCCTAGAAATCAGTGAAGTTTCTGTTCTCTTCAATGATGAAGTCGATATCACTGAATTTGATGTCAATAGTAACGGTAGAATCGATGCTCCAAACTTTGCCACTGATAACCCAGATGCCATTGGTCTGTATGCTAGTAATGTCAATCTAGGACTAGGTATCTTTGATCCTATTGTTAGTCCGTCACTGCCTACCTTCATCGCAGCCAAACTCAACATTGATGAAGCAGGTTTCACAGATGGCGGCGCTGAAATTCTAGACCTCACCGCCAAGGATATAGAAGTTCAACTTAATCTAGGTGGCACACTCATCCCTGCGGTCGGACCTCTCCTCAATAATGCCGTCATTGACTTCACAGCCAGCAACTTCTCCAATAATCCAGATGCAGATCCAGAAATACCCATTGGTTTTAAAGTAGAAACAGGATCAACCGAATCCAGTCCGCCTATCTATTTGGACTTTGACAGGGAGACAATCCTAGCTAGTGTTGAGCGAGCCACAGTTCAGGTATCTGAATTTGTCTACATAACTGGTAGTTTGGCATTTGAAAAAGGTGAGGTACAAACGGTTGATGTCACTGGTGGATTACTCACTGATCTGATTAGTGAAAATCTAGATGATGCCCTAAATTATCTTGAAAACTTGAATATCTTGCCCGACGGCGGAATTGACACAGTTGAGGAATTAGTAGAGGCTTTCCCTGCCCTCGGTGGTCAGAAGACCGAACTATCCTTTATGACCATCGGTGCATCAAATGTAAATGCCTTTGTTGGTATGGGCGGTCCATACTGGAAGTACGATGAAAACGGTAATGTGACCCGTGATGATTCCTATACTGGTGCTGTTGGTCTGGTAATTGAAGATTTTGATTTTGGTATGGCAGTGATGCGCCCAACCAATACCATTGATCCATCTCAGTATTTCTCCCTGAAAGCCAGTGCAGAATTAATTAGCTTGGAAGGCATTGAAGATGTCACACTCAAAGCTGAACGGTTACTTGTTGAAGTGAATCAGTCAAGTCCCACTATTTCTGGGTTGCCATTATTCCCTGTGGTTGACTTTGCAAACACTGAGCAGTTTGCTAGTGAACAGGTCGCTCTGTTTGATGCCAATGATGATGGTGAACTCACTTTGGGTGATTTAGCAACGCTGTATGGTAATCTGACCGATCCTTCTGCCTCACTCATCTCTGCATTGGGTTCAATTACTACTACAGATGCCACAGTAGTTGATCATGAGATGCTGCTCGATATCTTGGATACCAATCAGAACGGTAAGCTGGAAATTCTGGAAGCAGCAGTCCTGTTTGACGGTGATGAAGCAGTAGTTCGAGATGCTGATCGTGATGGTGATGACAAGATCGATCCTCTGGGCTTTGAGGTCAATACAGGTAATGTACCTGTTTATCTGAGTATGGATTCTGCCCTGATCCGCGCCCAGGGATTTGTCGAACTAGATGTCTCAGGTGTGGTGACACTCTATGGTAATGTTGCCTTCGAGCTTGGGCCTGAAGAAGATGTCATCCTCACTGATGGAACAACTGATACAGTTACCACAATGACCATCGGTGCTTCCAACGTCTTTGGTTTCATTGGTTGGGATGGTCCTTATTTCTTAGATGGCAATGGTAACAAGGATCTTGATCGTGACATTGCCGGAAATCCCTTACCAGGAGAGGTGAATCCCAATGCGAAAGGTCTAGCACTCAATGACCTCAACCTTGGCGCGTTCGTGGGTTTATCGACGGATCTCCTAAATCCAGCGGTCTATTTTGCTCTCGACTTCTCCGTAGATTCTCTAGAGACCGTTGGTTTAGATTTCTTAGAAATCAATGCAACCCTAAGCACTCAAATTAACTTTGGCGCTCGATTAGATACAGAAAACCTAGAGAATTCTTCTTTAGCTGCCATTGACTTCCAAGCAAGTTTTCCCAATGATCCCGATGACGAAAGTGATAACGGTTTTGCCGTGAATACGGGTGATCCAGACTATCCCGTCATCCTTGGTTTTGATGAATCCTTGCTCAATGTTGAATTTGCGGGCGAAGTCATTGTTAAACCAGATGGTCAAGCGATCGCTGCTCTGCTGGGTACATTCTTCCTTGAGCTTGATGACGAATCCTTTAAGGTTCTCGCTACAGCTGATCTGCGACTAGGTGCAGATATCTCATCTCCTGATAATTCCTTGCTTGACATTAGTGCCTTGGGTGCTTTTGTAATTACTGCTGATGGATTTGCTGCTGATCTCGACGTTGACCTAGATGTTAACATCCCTGTACTAGACCTGGAAGTTGGCGCACGAGTGTTGATTAATACGACTGGTAAAGAGCAATCAATAACTCTACCGGATCGGATTATTAACTTCCTTGAGGATTCCAATAGCCCCTTAGCTGATGAGCTTCTTGAGCGTTTAGATGGCAATACCTATACCATCGCCGCCTACGCACCTGATATCGCTGATGTGATCACAGTGAACAACCTACTAGATCCAGATGCAGAAGGTGAAATTCTATACAACACTTCAGCAAATAGTTACGTTGTTGCTGTGGTTCGAGGTAGAGCGAACTTTGCTGGTTTTGCCGAGGCTTCCATCACAGGTGGTATCGCTGTCACGAACACTAATTTCCAGCTTTATGCAGATTTGGGATTTGAAATTGGTGTGCAGGGTATAGACCTAGACTTCAATGCCACTGGGGTATTAGATATTTCCCAGGCGGGATTATATCTCAAAACAGATGTAGAATTAGATGCTTCCCTGACCTCTCTGCTCCACGTTAACGCTTCAGGGGACTTGCTCATTGACACAAGGGGAGCTACGGATATCTTCACCCTTGATCTAGATGGTTCTTTAACCATCGCTGGGATTCTCTCACTGAGTGGGGGTTTCGACATCGAAGTTGGTACAGGTGGTTATAACACCTGGCGAGTAGGAATAGACCTTGATGGTAGACTTGGACCAATTATTCTTGGGGCTGATGGTTGGATTCAATCTGATGGTCAATTCAGTCTTTCTGCTTACGGTGGTCTGTACTTCGGTATTCCGGGCTTTTCGATCTCTGGTCAGGTCGGTGGCACAATATCACTGATCAAGTCAGGCACAAATTATGTTTACAACCCCGACGACACCTATACCCTAACCGTATTGGTCAGTGGTGATGTCACCCTGGAAATCATTGGCATCCCCTTGGGTGCTGGTGTGACTCTGGGAGGAAGTGCGACTTTCGGCCCTGATCAAACCATCCTGACACTGTATGCAGAAGGTCGCGTGCGTGTGCTTTTCTGGGAAGTGAAGGCAGGTGGCACGATCGCTACAATCGCTATACCAGGAAGTATCTTCCCACAACTTCCCCCACAACTAGCCTCCGTGAATGATGGCGTCCTTTCCCTAAATGTTGGAGACAAAGCATCCAATCGTAATGTTGGACGGGCTATAACTGCTGAAGACTACCGCTTAACTGATTATGGTGGAGGTGCAGTCTTAGTAGAGGCTTTCGGCAGGGCAGAAGTTTACCAAGGTGTAACACGAGTTGAAGCTGACTTTGGCGATGATGATGATTCTCTGACCCTGACTGCGGGATTTGGCATTGATGTTAATGCTCAGGGTGGCAGTGACGATGATATCCTAGCTTCCGCAGGTAATGGGAAAGTTACCTTTAGTGGTGGCGAGGGTGACGATATACTGATTGGGGGTTACGGTAACGATGATCTTGATGGTGATACAGGTAATGATTATCTAGAAGGCCAAGGTGGTACTGACCAAATCCGCGGTGGTATTGGCAATGATGTTATATTTGGAACAATTGGTGATCTCAGGAATGATGACATAGAAGGTGATGGAGACCTCGACACCTTGGAAATCCGAGGAACATCAGGCGCAGATAATATTACTATGGAAGTCATTAATGAGATTGTTGAGATCAGAGATGGCAATGGTTTATTTAATGCTTCTACCTTCGAGAAAATATCTGTAGTTCCCGCAGAAGGCAATGATACAGTCACCTTAATTGGTAATTTCCGCTCCATTGGCATTGATAGCGTTGCCGTCGATCTAGCAGAAAATAATCAGTTTGATGACACTGTTACTGTCAACCTACTTGATAGTCCTGATGTGCTTACTGTTGTAGGTAGTGAGACCCTATCCCCAGCAAGTAATCAGATACTCATCTCATCACCCAATCCCTTAACTAGCTCTGAGGTTGTTCCAACCACGACGGCTAACTGGAATCAGGGACAGGAAACCGTTATCTCTGGCACTGATAGTGGCGATCGCATTATTTTCAACACACTGGGCGGGGCTGATATCATCAATGTCAAGAGCCTTGTTGCCAACGTTACTACTGTTGGTGGGGCTGATTTAGATACAATCAATGTTGGCTCGAATGCTTCAGGTACTACCACCAATCCCAACAACAACTCCAACGGTAATCTCAATGCCATTAATGGTATTCTCTCTGTTGCCTCTGATAGTAACGATGTTCTCAACATTGATGATTCTGGCGACAACGCTAGTAACATAGACACCACTGCTGGAAACCTCACCTCATCTCAACTGACTGGCCTCGGTATGGGAGGCAGTATCAACTATGGCAGTCTCGCCAGCCTCAATGTAGCACTAGGAAGCAATACAGATCATTTCACCGTCGCCAGCACCAACGCGGGTGTCAGCCAAACAACCATTTTGGGCAATGGAGGCGCAGATCGCTTTAACATCCTTTCTACCAGTAGTCTGTTAACCATCAATGGTGGTGCGATGGCGGATACATTCCGTATTGGTAGCAATGCTAATGGATCTAATACCAATGGAACACTTAACGGCATTAATGCCCTGCTAACTATTGATAGTGGAACATCCAGCAGCGATCGCGACATCCTCAGCTTGGATGATACGGGAGACAACACTGCCAATACTGGTACACTTACCTCTACTACCATCACTGGATTAGGGCTAACTGCTGGCATTAACTATGCAAACTTTGAAGACCTAGATATATCCCTTGGTAGTGGTAACAATACTTTCACCGTTAACAATACCCATAATTCAGCCACTGGGACTACTGAAACAACAACCATTAATGCGGGTGCTGGTGCTGATGTAGTCACCATTAACAATGCGTCCGATCACCTGACAGTTAATGCTCAAGGTGGCAACGATACCGTTTTAGTAAAAGATACTGGTTCTGATAGTACGGTCATTGTCAATGGTGATGTCGGTCTTGACACCATTAATATCGAGGGTAATAAGTCACTTTTGACCGTTAATGGAAATAGTGATAACGATACTATCAATGTCCTATCGAATGGCTATGCAACCTATATTAACGGTGGTAGTGGTAGCGACACGATCAATATTGAAGCTAATACCGCAGCCATTACCGTTGACGCAGGAACAGACAGCGATACCATTAATATTGGCAAATTAAACCGTGATGTAAGTCCCATCAATGCCTTAATTACCGTATCTGGCGGCGATGATTTAGGCGTTACCGATTATCTCTACATTGATGATACAGGTGCTACCGTAGGAGAAGATAATACGGGCATTATCACCAGCAATACAGTGTCTGTAACTGGTATGGATGTCTCCCTCCAATACACCAGAATAGAGTCCTTGAACGTTCTGCTAGGCGGTGGAAATGATACAGTTACCATTGAAAATACCCTGGCAACCACCAATGTGTCTTTAGGAGCAGGGGATGATAATTTGACCATCGAAACAGCGGACGGTGAAACCAATATTTATGGCGAAGCAGGGGCTGATCTGGTCAACGTTAAGAAGATTAATCGCAATTCCTTGATTGTTGGCGGTTTAGGAGATGATGTCACCAATGTTGGCAATAACAATCGCAAGATTAAGGATATAAATGCCATCTTACGCATAGAAGGTAGTGGAGATAACGATATTATCAACATTGATAATGAGTTATCTACTTCCGAATCTAGTGGTATTCTTACCTCTGATAAGATTTACGGCTTAGATTTAGGACAATACATTCAATACGATACTGCCGAAATCCTGAATATCTATTTAGGTCAAGCCAACGATAACTTTACCGTTGATAGTACCCACACTGAGGTAACTAATCTTTATGGTAACGATGGAGATGATCAGATTCGAGTGAAAACCATCTCTGGAGTAACTAATATTGATAGTGAAAGTGGAAAAGACACAGTTACCGTTAGCAGTAATAACAACGATCTCTTTGGCATTCAAGCTATCCTGAATCTGAATGGGGATGGTAGTGAGCAAGATACCCTGATTATTTATAATAGTGGTGCGCCCGTAGGTCAAAGTGGTCAATTGTCAGACCAACAATTAACCGGATTTGGTATGACAAGTCCGATCAATTACCAAAACTTTGAAACAGTTAATCTGACCTTAGGAGAATATGATGATGATTTGACCGTTTTCAGTACCATTGTTGATACTACGAACGTTAACACTGGTGATGGCGCAGATGCAGTGAAAGTAGAAGCCTTTAATGGTCAAACTTATCTTGCTACGGATGATGGAGGTGATCAGATCACCGTTTTTGATGGAGACGGAGATTTTGCAGGATTAAACGCTTATTTAGAAATTGATGGTGGTCAAGATGGTGATACTTATCAAGTAACGATTGCCGCTTCTAATTTAGGTCGTAGTTTTATTAAATTATGGGATCGAGGGGTTTCCGGCATAGATGAATTAACTTATTTGGGCAGTAGTCAAAATGATTTAATTCAGTTAGATACCGTTTATATTGCTGAGGAAGATCCCAATCAAGAATTTAGTCAAGACAGATGGTTAGGTTATGGCAATCATGGAGAGGGTTTATTAATTTCTCACTTCGATGGCGATGCTCAAGCCTATCAAGCGAAGGATCTAGACAATACGGATAGTTTAACTGATGTTTCCGTTGCCAGTTTACAATCAGGAGAGAATTACCAGGTCTTAAATTATTCGACCATCGAGCAAGTGGTTGTTTTTGCTGGCGATGGGGATGACAAGATCGTTAGTGATGATACTGCCCAAGAAATTGATGTCTTTGGTAATGCTGGAAAGGACCAATTCTATGTTGGTTCAATTTTAGCCACAGAATTAGTCTTAGTCGAAGGTCAAGAAGTAGTAGTAGTCACAGAAGTCACACATGGTGCATCCTTTGAAATGAACTTCTATGGTGGTGCAGATGATGACTATTTTGAGGTGAATCATAATCGTGCTGATATTCAGTTATTTGGGGATAACGGTGACGACCTCTTCTTTGTAAAAGCCCTCTTAACCTTTAGCGAGGATGAGGATTTAATCGAGTTAAATAATAAAGTCGCTACTGTTAGTGGAACAACAGGTGAAAATAGCGAATCAGATCAAAAACAAAATGATACTCGTGAGGTAGATGTAGATTCCCTTGTATATGTAGAAAATGCTAACGTTAGTATTGACGGAGGGGCAGGTTTTGATTCCGTTGCCATTGTGGGTACAGTCTTAAGTGATACCTTCTATGTCTTTACCGAAGAGGAAAATGGTGAGACAATTCAACGGATTTATGGTGCTGGGGTTAAGTTAAAAGAATTACTGAATATTGAAAGAATACAACTGGTTACAGGTCGAGGAGATGACCGTGTTTATGTTTACGGTGTTGATTTAGGGAACATTGGTGACTTAGTTATTAACACAGGTGCAGGTAGTGATACCATTTATGTCGGTGGTGAAGAACTAACCATTAACCTGAATTTCCCCTCTCGTAGTCGCACCGAATACGCTACAGTCAACGGTTATGAAGGTGCTGGAGAGGTTGAGATTGATTATGGATTGGGAATTGAATTAACTGATAATTTAGATCGGGTTGTTCCCTTTAATATTAACGAACCTGCTAATACTCAACGTAAAATTATTCAAGCATCTACTAATCTTGATGCGATCGCCTCACCAGTTTTAATTCAAGATACAGATGGTTTAATTGATACCATAGTCTTCAATAATCAGACTGGTTCAACAAATCTGACATTTGATGCAGCAACCTTATACAAGAAAGGCATTAACACCGATCTAACCAAAGTCATTTATCCCAGTAGTAGTACCAATACAACTACAACTGATTTAATCGCTCAATTATCCTCCTTATCAGAGGTCGGAAGTGCTGCGGTTAAGGAAATTATCAATGATTATCTCAGAAATCAAATTGTATTTAATGACCGATACTACGACCGGGAATTAATTAACCGGTTATTGGCCTTAACAGGAAATGAAACTGAAACCATTACTATTCCTAGTGAGGTATCTTATGCAGTCTTCCAAACTCTCTTAGATAATAATGGCAACCTTGTCACAGCTAGGGAGCAATTAAGTCTTTTCTTAGCTGGTACAGGTTACACTGCTAACTATATTGAATCCAATCATCCAGATCCTAGCCGCAGTGATAAACTCTACGAATTAGTTAGCATTACCAATAGTCAAGGACAGAAATTAGCCTTTGAAGCACAATATCGGGAACTCATCAAAGATGATATTGTTTATAAGGATATTATCGGTGTCAGTTTAATTACTGCTAATCCCATAGAGTTGGAAGTACAAGCAGGATATATTCAATCAGTTGAAATCATCAAGAATGAGACATGGCATACCTTATATAAACAAGATCATGCACCTTTAATTTACTTTGAAGCCGAAAAAGTTAATAGTCAAACTGGGGTATTACAGCCAAAATTTGAAGAAATTACTATCAATCTCAATAGTAATAATGCTAATAACTTATTACTAGATAATGAGTCTTATTTAGGTAAGACCTATGTTGAAGGTGGACAAGCTAATGATGTCTTTGAGATTAAGAGTATTGCTGGTCAAACCTTTGTTCATGGTAATTCAGGTGATGATACCTTTGAAGTTGGTGACGGGACGGTTAACCAAGTCAATAATAATTTATTCTTAATAGGTGACGCAGGGGAAGATCAGGTTAACGTTAATAGTAACGCACTGGATACAGAATCAGAGATTACTTTAGAAAAATCCACCGTTGTCCATCAGTTTGAACAGGATAAATTAAGCAAGATTACCAATGCTCTAGAATTTGCTAACATTACCGATGCAGAAAATCAAGCAATGGGTCAACTTTTACAACAAGATTCCATTGTTTATGTTCAAGAAATCCTGGCTAAGTTAAATCTGAATGACCTGAAAGCAATAGCCATTCAAGCCAGCAATGAAATCGGCGAAAATATTAGTGATAGTTTAGAACTAGCCAAAACTGACTTTGCACAAGGTATTATTCAGTTAATAGCTGAACAAAAGGGACTGATTAATACATTTGTCAAAACCAGTTTAGTTGACTATTTCAATGCTCGTGAAGGAGAAGCTAATGCCCAAACTGCATACGATCAACTAATAGTACAACGAGATAACAATGTTGACGCTGTTAATATCATCGTTGATAGTATCAAGAACAGTATTAGCCAGCAGTCTAATCTGATTTTCGGGGGTTTATTTGGTCAGGATGTAAAAGCGAGTTATACAGTATTGAGTGATATTGATGCTGGTGATATTCTTGACGGGTATAATGCGACTAATCAAACATTAACCCTTTCAGTCGATATCAAAGAAGTTAAAGTCACCACAACCTATGTCTTTGGTTTTCCTATTACTACAACAGAGGAACAAACCTTTACGGATACCTTTACTCTTGATGTCAATCAAGATAGTACATTAAAAACGGCAGTTGATAATATTGTCAGCTTAGAAGCATCAGCAAAACAAAAACAAGAAGAAATTGGCCGATTACAAGCTGAAAAAGCAAGTGCCAAATCCCTGTTGAGTGATTACTTTAATGATTCCCAAATAGATGCCTATTATAATGAGGCAGCCCGCACAGATGATCCCAGTAATACCGCAGTCATTTGGATAGAAAGTGACCTTTATGGTAGCGGTGTTAAAACTGTTTTAACTACGATTGAGACAGAGATTAATAATTCGGCTAATGTTACTAAGAATCTTTTAGATCAAGCCATTAGCGCCGCTAATACGTTGGAAACGACCACCAATAATCTAGGAAGTGCGATCGCTGCATTACAAACGAAATTAACGGCATTAAATAGTAACTTAAATACAGAAGTTACTAATACAAATTCTTGGGATAATTGGGTAGGAATAGAACGGCTACAAATCTTAAAGGATGTCTTATTCACAGAAGAAAAAGCGACCCTAGTAGAAGCTGGCAACCTTTGGAATAACCTACCAACTGTCAGTAAATTTAATAATGTAGTCAATTGGAATGAAGCCATTACCTTATACAATAGTGACAGTAATTTCATCAAAGTTGTTAATAGTTATAAAGACGCACAGGAATTAGCTGAAAACTTCACTAACTATAGGGATGATAAATATGATGACTTCCGCGCTGTCTATCGAGATATTCTCAAATTTGAAACAGCAAAGAATTACCTAGAGGATGGATTTGATTTTGAGGCTTTCAAAGCTGAATATGAAAATAATCTCAGTCAAATCAATGCGGTTTTAAGTGTCTTAGATGATCTAAGACTAGAAGCAAAATATAGTTCTCAGCTTAAATCCCTAGAGTACGACCAAGAGGAATTAGAAAATATTGTTAATAGCAATGCAGCCATTGTTAACTTCTTCAACAACCTGAAAACTGAAGCAGAAACTAAATTTACCAATGTTAACAATAGTCTTAGCTCCGCTTATACAATCGTCTTTAATTGGTTCTTCTTCCGTACTCTCAGCTTTACTGTCACCTTTGATTACAGTAATGATCCTCAATATCTGCAAGCATTAGATAGCAAGCAAACAGCAACGACTAACTATCAAAATGCTCTGGAAGCGAGTCAAACTGCGATCGCAGACAAAGCCGAATTAGATGCCATCATTACTGACTTACAAACCAAGTTAGGAGAACTACCTGATGGTTCAACCTTAGAAAATCTAAACTTCGTCTTAAGTCAACAATACAAGTTCCTGAGAAACTTGAGCCAAGTAGCTATACAAGTTCTCAGTGAATCTCGTAAAGATCAAGCAGCAGAAGGCTTTGATGATGTTAGTAGTTTAATTTCTCAAGTCCAACATTATCTAAATAATTACGAAGTAAACGATCAAATTGCTCCCGAAAACGTCAAAACTCAAACCTTTGCATCTAATAATGGGGGCAGTTCAGTTATTGCTCAAATTCGAGAAACTGAGTCTTGGGAAGTCTTATCCCTAACTGGTTTAAACAATGGCGGAATTCACACCGATTTTAATACTGTTGAAAAATTGACAGTTTACACAGGAAGCAATAACGATGTTGTTAAAGTTTATGACAGTTTAGGTCAAGCTAATAGCGAAGTTTCCGTCATCACAGGACAAGGTAACGATGAGATTATCCTCTCCAACCAAGAAAACCCCATTGATCCAATTTCCACCCATGAACTATCTGTAGATGATTTCCTCGGTGATGTCAGAATTGACGCAGGAGTTGGTAATAATCAACTGATGATCAATGATGAAGGTGATCCGACAGGAGATACCATTTTTCAACAATACAGTGATGAGTATATTCAAATTACTGGCATGGCCGCAGGTGAAATTTACTATGTCGCTAATGGAGGTAATTTCAGCAATGGCTTAGATATCATCACCAGTTCAGGCGATGATGATATTACCATCAATGCTTTACATGGCAGTGATCATACTCGGCTTTATGCTCGTTCAGGTGATGATGATATTACTGTCAATTCCTTTGTAGTTAATCCTTTAGCATCTCTAACAATTTATGGAGAAACAGGTGATGATGTTATAGATGCTTCTCAATCACCTGTTGCCGTTACAGTGTATGGTCAAGAAGGGAAAGACACTGCCTATGGTAGTAACCTGAATGACACTCTGTTTGGTAATGAACAAGACGATCTGATCATTGGTAATCTCGGCGACGACGTAATTGATGCAGGGGCTGGAAATGATATAGTTATTGGCGATCGCGGTTCAGTTAAAGACTTATTGGGTAACGAATTAACTCAACGCCATCTACCACAAGCTCTAGTAGTGTCTTCTCTAGTGGGTAATAGTTCAACCAACGACATAATTACGACAGGAGAAGGTAATGATGTCATCTTTGGTGGTAGTGGTGATGATACCATTGACTCCGGGTCAAGCTTAGGAGATAGAGCTAATGATGTTGTTGTCGGTGATCATGGTTCAGCAACCTTCGACAATAACAGTAATCTCACAAGTATTACAACAACAGTAGTAGGTGGTGAAGGTAAGGATAATATTACTGTTGGCGAAGGTGATGACATTGTTTTGGGTGGTTCTGGTAATGATGTAATTACATCCAGCAGTGGCAATAATGTTATTTTGGGCGATAACGGCAGTATTTCGTTAAATAATAACCAAATACAAACAGTTACTAGCACTGATACGGCTCAGGGTGGCAATGATTCAATTACCACAGGAAACGGTGATGATGTAGTAATTGGCGGAATCGGAATAGACAATATCAATGTCAACAACGGCAACAACATCGTCATCGGGGATAGTGGATCAATTGCCTACAACGGAACAGATGGAAATGCAACAACCGCAGATACCATTCAAAGCCTCAATGAAACCAATGGTGGAGTAGATATCATCGCCACTGGCAGTGGGAATGACATGGTAATTGGTGGAGATGCAGG
>NZ_JACJTT010000051.1 GCF_014698825.1 Richelia sinica FACHB-800 | reverse complement strand
ATACTTGTCAAAACTTGTGGCTTTGATGAATCAATTTCATGTGTACGTACCCTCTGGATAATCCTATTTTTTCTTCTTCCTTCATTCCCCACTTTGACAGAACAGGGATAAAGCGGAAAGCAGGGCGACCGGGGAAACTGAGCATAGAAGACCAGTTGTTAATAGCATTGGAATATTGGCGAGAGTATCGCACCTATTTTCATATTGGTCAATCTTGGGGAGTAAACGAGTCAACAGCATATCGTACTATCAGGAAAATTGAAGATATTCTCATCAATTCAAGAGAGTTCTCGCTACCTGGGAAGAAAAAACTTTCGGTTCTTGCGCCTATTTTATGGAGAATTAATACTAAAGTGCCAGTTTAATAAACTGCGTAGACGAAAATTGTTGAAGTTACGAAAACCATATCCAAGTCGTTTAATCAGCTTAAGTTTATTATTAATGCCTTCCACAGTCCCACTGGTAGTTCTACTATCAAAATAACCAACTATTTCGCCAAACCACCTAACGATAGTCCCGATTGTTTTGGGAAAAAATAACATCCCATCGTACATCCAATCCAATAATTGAATAATGCTATCTCCCCAAGACATGTTTGATTCAAAGATTTGTCTGAATTTTTCTTTCAACGAGTGCATCTTGGCGAGTGTGGGTGATACTTCCTGGACAGCTTTCAATCTTGATTGTTGCTCTTCATTTAACGAGTCTTCGTTTTTAATCAAGCTATATTTGCTTTTATTTAATCCGGCTAATATTCGTTCTTTTTTTGATTTATCTTCTAAAGACATTGCCGCTTTTTTCTCAGCTTTACGCATTTTATCTAATTCATCATTTACCTGTTTCATTACATGAAACCTATCAGCGGTTATATTTGCATTGGGCATTAATTATTCGACTAAACTTTTATAAGGAGACCACAGGTCTATACTCACTTCTTGGATTTGAGAGAGTACCTCCACTCCCCATCCTTTCAGGACTTCGCGGATTTCCTCTATCCTTCTTGTTTTCACTATTTCAATTGGTTTACGGGTATCTAAATCTACTATTACTGCTAGATAATTTCCTTGCCCTTTTACTAAGGCTATTTCATCTATCCCTAACCTTTTTACTCCTCTTAAATTTATCTTCTGTATTTGCGCTACTTGCCTTTTTAACATGGATTCGACTTCCTCATCACTGAGGTCGGTTCTTTTCGCAACGCTCTGAATGTTGCTATTCAATGCTTGCTCTACTATGTTAGCGGCTAATCTTTTTGTATATCCTTTGTTTTTCTCGACAAATTCTAGTTTCTCACTAAACACTTTTTTGCACTTATGGCATTTAAATTGACGACGATTGATTTTTAACAGAACTGGTTTTTCGCTCCACGGTAAATCATGAATCATTCGCCAATGGTCTTGGTGTATACTCTCTGTAATATTGCCACAATTTGGACAGGTACAATGGTTGACGGCTTTTTCGATTGTGATGATTATTCCCGCTCCTTCTACTTCTTGACAATCTAACACTTTTATCTCTAGTAGGTTGAGGATTTGCTCTACGGGAAATTTCATAACTATCGCCGCTAATGCCTGTTCTTGAATATATAATTATCTCACTTTCGTTAATTAAACATACCTTCAAAGCTGTAAAGTATTGTATCTATTCTCGTTTAGGCTTCAATCTCGATAAATTTCTTCCATTAATTTTCATTACTTTTTACTTCCTCCATAAAATATCCGAAAGAACCGATTTAATCTTATAGCTGGTTTGTACAACTATGAGCTTCGTCTCTCTCAAACTGAATCTATTTAACTAACTTTTGCAAGAGGTCTAAAGACTCTAGAATTCAGAAATGGCAAATGTTTTCGGAGAGTGACAGAACAGGGATAATTTTGCATACGTCCTAACTCAACAAAATAAAGCAATTCATAAATCAAATCGGAACGCTATATTTATTCTTGAGTGTAATAAAGTTATAGTAAAATACTCTAATAAACCATGAAAACTCTATTAATTTGGCTAATAAAAGGCTATCGTCTGTTTATTTCGCCTCTATATCCCCCAACTTGTCGGTTTCAACCAACTTGCTCTATGTATGCGATAGAAGCGATCGCTCGTTTCGGTGCTATTCGTGGTAGTTGGATGGCAATTAAGCGGATTTTACGCTGTCACCCTTTTCATCCAGGGGGTTATGATCCCGTGCCAGAGGTAGAGAATAAATGCAGTTGTGACCATGGCAAATAGGCAGGATTCACCCTTGTTTTAAAGGTAGGGTAATGGTAAATTCTACGCCTTGATTGGGTGCGGAATTACATTCGATGATGCCACCGTGATTTTCTGTGACAATTTGATAGCTGATAGACATTCCTAAACCTGTGCCTTTACCAATGGGTTTGGTGGTAAAGAAAGGGTCAAAGATGCGTTCTTTAACTTTATCTGCGATGCCAGGGCCGTTGTCAGCAATTTTGATGATGATCTGATTATTATTAGTCGGTTCGGTGCGAATGGTAATTTGGCTGGGATTTTGATTCATTTCCTCCCAAGTACGTTTTTCGTCTCTTTCTTCTAAGGCATCAATGGCATTAGTAATAATATTCATAAATACTTGGTTGAGTTGTCCACCATAGCATTCTACTAAGGGTAATTTTCCATATTCTTTGATAATTTTAATAGCTGGTCTTTCAGATTTAGCTTTGAGGCGATTTTCTAAAATTAATAAGGTGCTATCTATCCCTTCATGAATATCAATAGGTTTATATTCTGCTTCATCGAGGCGAGAAAATGTTCTTAAGGATAAAACTATTTGTCTAATTCTATCTGCGCCTATTTTCATGGAAGAGAATAAGCGGGGTAAGTCCTGCATGATGAAATCTAAATCAATTGTTTCGATTTCTTCTTGAATTGCTGGGGCAGGAGATGGATAATTTATTTTGTATAAATTAATTAAATTGAGTAAATCTTTAATATAGTTATCAGCAGGAGCAATATTACCGTAAATGAAGTTAACAGGGTTATTAATTTCGTGGGCTACACCGGCTACTAATTGACCCAAAGAGGACATTTTTTCACTTTGAATCATCTGTGATTGGGTGAGTTGTAATTCTTTCAATGCTTGCTCTAATTGTTGGGCTTGGAGGCGCAGTTGTGCCTCTGATTGGCGCAGGATTTCTTCTGCTCGTTTGCGTTCGGTCACATCTCTGTCAATGCCGCGATAACCACGCAATTTTCCTGATTTATCAACTATTGGTACGCCATTAGTTTCAAATATAACGATTGACCCGAACTGATGGATATTGCTTTTTTCTAAGTCAATTATGGGTGATTTATGCTGTACACATTGTTGAAAAATTGAGGTTAGTCGTTCCACTTCTAAGGGAGGCATGAAGTCAAAAAATGTCTTGCCTAAGACTTCTGTAGGTGTGTACCCTAAAAATCCTTGTACTTGAGGACTGACGTAAGTGTAAACGCCATTTTCATCTATTTCCCAAATCCAATCATTGACGGTTTCTACTAAGCTACGGAATCTTTCTTCGCTGTCTCGAAGTGCTTCTAGGGTAGCTTTGCGATCGCTCACATTGTTCATTGTGCCCAGCATCCGGCAAGCTTGATTGGCTTCATTGACGAGGAATTTACCTCGATCCTCTACGTCAATGTAAGAACCGTTTTGTTTGCGAAACCGATATTCACAGCAATAGGGTTCACCAGTTTGCATTTTTTCTGTGAGTAAAGCGATCGCTGCTGGTCGGTCTTCTGGATGAATTCGGTCAGTCCATTGTGCTACATCTATGATTTGCCATTCTTGGGGAGCATAGCCTGTAATTTCGGTAATTGCTCCTGCCCATTGAATTCGACCAGAAAGGATGTCATAGTCATAGATTAGCTGTCCTGTTTGTTCGACTACTAGGCGGAATCTTGCTTCACTTTCTGTCAGGGCAATTTCTGCTTTTTTGCGATCGCCTGACTCTATTAATAGCCTGACAAAATCAGTAATTGAGGCAATAAAGCTTTCTTCATCTAATGTCCATTGCCGGGGACGACCGATATGTTCACAGCAAAGTACACCGATAATTTGACCCCTTGACCAAATTCTAGTGTCCAGCATCGAGGCAATGCCCAAGGGACCTGTGTAATTAGCGGTAAATTCTGCGGTTCTGGGGTCATCATGGACATCTGTCACCGCAATAATTTGTTGGTCGTTTAAAGCTTGGAAATAAGCTGGATAATCACAAACTGATAATTTCAATCCTCCACTATGGCTACCGCTAGAGCGCTCATATAAGTCAACGCAATGAATTCGAGTTCTATCCTCTGTGTATAACCACACACTCACCCTTGCCACATCCAATCCAGTGCAAGCTACTTCTGTCACATATTGAATGGCTTTGGCAAATGGCTCATACTGTAAGCTTTTACTTTGAACTAACTGCTGTAATGCGGTGCTATGTTGACGTAGACGATTTTCACTGTTGAGAATAGCAGTTTCTGCCTGTTGGCGATCGCTAATTTCTTGCTCTAATTGCTTCACTGTTTGATTGAGTAAGGCTGTTCGCGCTTCTACTCGCTCTTCTAGTTCTTCATTCAGTCTGTGTAATCTTGCCTCAGCTTGCTTTTGTTCTGTAATATCTTGCAAGGTGCCAACAATGCCGATAATTTTGCCATTGGTATCACGCAGTGGAATTTTATTTGTTTCTAGCCAATGTTCTCTGCCGTCTGCCAATCGCACTTTAATTAAAATTCCGTATTCTGGGGTAACAGCCATATCCATCACTGGACATTCAAAATTCTGCCACCAATGAACATCTCCACTAGGCCAAGGTAATTCTGCATCAGTTTTACCAACCACATCTATTGGTGAATTGACACCCACAATCTGAGCAAAATTCTGATTACAACCTAGATATAACGAGTTACAATCTTTCCAAAAAATCGCTTGGGGAACGTTATCAATTACTAACTGCAATAAATTTTTGGAATCACGTAAATCTTGTTCGATTTTGCCGCGACGGGAAATTATTCGCACTAAACCAACTAAAAAAGCCTGGTTATTATCATCATAAAATAGATTTTTTTTAGTAGATATTAAATAGGTTTCGCCCTGAGAATTAGTCAAAATCTCTTCATTTTCATGGGTAACACCAGTGCTAAACACCAGTTCATCTTGCCGCCAAAACACTTCAGCTTGTGCTATGGGAAAGAAATCATAGTCAGACTTACCAATCATTTCCTCTCTAGAGTAGCCAATCCAACTACACAAAGCATCATTTAAAAATACCCAATTGTGATTTCTATCTTTCACAAAAACTGGGTCAGTCATTCCGTTGAGAATCTGCCACAGAAAATTGGTAAATTCTTTCTGTGGAGTCGTAATCAAAGGAGATTGATAATTTGTACAAGTTGGGGCTTGTTCTGGAAATGTCATCTTAATCCTGCAAGGTGCTGACCTATTTACTAGTATGATTAAATAATGCTAATGCTTATTTGATTAAGTTCTCTGTCGCCAAGGAATATCAATCACAAATTCTGCTCCCTTCCCTGGACTAGAAATACATTCAATGTTGCCTCCATGTTGTTCCACGACAATTTGATAGCTAATAGCTAAACCCAAACCTGTTCCCTGTCCAATGGGTTTAGTCGTAAAAAATGGATCAAATAATCTGGCTCGTTCTTCCTCCTTCACCCCTGGCCCATTATCTTTAATCATAATCCTAACGAATTGTTGATTTTTTACCTGCGTCCGAATTCTAATCTGACTAGGTTGTGCCTGAATTTCTGCTGGTGAGCGTTCCTCATCTCGTTGGATTAAGGCATCAATGGCATTGCTGATAATATTCATTAAAGCCTGATTTAATTGTCCGGCATAACATTCAACTAAAGGTAATTCACTATATTCTTTAATAATCTCAATCCCTGGTAGATCAATTCGCGGTTGTAAGCGATGCTGTAGAATCAACAGTGTACTGTCAATACCTTGATGAATATCCACCGATTTCATTTGTGCTTCATCAAGACGGGAGAAGTTACGTAAACTTACGACAATATTACAGATGCGGTCTGCACCCGACCGCATAGAAGTAAGAATTTTCTGCAAATCTACAATTAAAAACTCTAGGTCAATATCCTCTTTCATTGCCTGAATTTTCGCACTAGGATGAGGATATTCTTGCTCATACAATGCGAGTAAATCCAACAGGGAGTTAATATAGTGATGAGCAGGGTCAATATTACCATAAATAAAATTAACGGGATTATTTATTTCATGAGCAATACCCGCCACCATTTGCCCTAAACTAGACATTTTTTCTGTTTGAATAAGTTGGGTTTGTGTGCGTTTTAATTCTCCAAAGGCTTGTTTTAAGCGCAGATTTTTTTCATTTAATTCTTGAGTTCTTTGCTCAACCTTTTCCTCTAGATTTGCATATAGTTGGGCATTTTCTAAGGAAATAGCTGCTTGGGCAGCTAACATTTTTAAAACTTGCAACCGTTCTGGAGTAAAAGCACCAACAGTCAGGTTATTTTCTAAGTAAACAATGCCAATTAGTTTCCCCTGCTTGATAATAGGATTGCAGAGGATAGATTTAGGTTTTTCCTGTTGAATATAAGGGTCAATGCCGAAATTCTGGTCAATTCTCGCATCATTAATAAATACATGCTCTTGAGTATGGGCAACATAGTTAATAATGCTGACGGGGACTTCTTGGCTAGTTTGTAGAGCAGTTCTTTGTAGAGTACATACCTGCTCGTGAATACAGTGAGCTACTAAGATTAACTCTCCCCCTTGTGACAAAATCAATCCAGCTTTTTGCGCTCCCACATTTTCTAATATCACTTGCATTAAAGTCTGGATTAATTTGTCGAGATGAATTTCTGAGGAAATGGCCAAAGCAGCCTTGGTGACCGTTTCCACATCTAACATATTGAACACATGACTGGAGTCGCTTGTACCATTACTAATTACTGTCGAAGCATGAGGATTGTGCCAATTTAATTGCTTCTGAGTAAAGATGGGAGCAAGTAGTTGGGGATAAGATGTTTCTAACAGTTCTACTTTAGCTTTGGCACCCCAATTTAAATAGCAATAGTAAGCATCAATTAAGTAAGTTTGAGCAATTTTCATTTTCCCAGATGCCAAGAAAAATAAAGCTGCGAGTTCGTTGGCAATGGCTTCTTCCTGGAGATATTTATTTGCTCTTGCTCCTGCTATGGCTTGCTCATACAACTCGACTGCTTGCCAAGAATCACCTGACAATTTGGCTAATTCTGCTGCGATTAAATCATATTTGTGTTGATAATTCATGGGAGCATGTTCTGCCCACATTTTCATCTCTGCTTGATTAGCTAAAATTTCCTGTATTTGTGCTTCTTGTTCTTGGGGTGAGAGTTGGGGATATTCAGCTAACAGAGATAAAGAGTAGTAGAAATTATGCTGACTGACCAAAATTTGACCAGTGACTGATGCTGTATAGGGTTTTCCTAATTTAGCACTATTAACGGCAGCTTTGGGTTGATTAAATAAATAAAATAATATTAATTGTGCTAGATAAAAATTAAATAAAGAATTATAGTTATTTGTCTCGATAAAATTTGTTAATAACTCATGATTAACAAAGACACCTTGTAATTTCCCATTTTCTGGTGTAGGTTCTAGTAAATTCAATACTAGTTGCTTCCACATTTTTTGATTATCGACGCTCCACTGTTGTTTTAACTGTTCCATCAAAGCTGTGTATTGCTCAAGTAGTTGAAATACTTGATTCAGGTTTTCTCCTGCAAACAGTAAATTGAAGTAATGATTGGTAGAACAGTAACCAACATATTCTAAATCACCAACTTCTAGACCACTCCGCACATTTTCTTGTAAAGGCAAAATAGATTCTCTTATATGTTTTTTCCAACATCTAATGGTGGAGTACCAGAAAAAGAGAACTTTGAATTTTATATCTCTAGCATCAAATTTTTCTAATAAATTCAAAGCTAACTGACCATAACGATATCCTCCATTTATATCTGATAAAGCACCACAGAGTAACAAACCATAAACTACATAAGCATAAGCAGAAGCTGAGGAATTACCATATTTCACAGATATATGAATCATCGTATAGATAATTGGTAATACCAAACCAGGGTTGACAAAATATGCTGCGGCACTCATGCGAATTAACATCCGCATTGCAGCTAGTTTGTCTGCTTCTTTCAGGGTGGGTAAGTTAATTAAATCTTCAATATTTAAATTATTTAAATTGGCTGGTAGTCCGGTTTCTAAGTCAATTCCTAAAATAGCTAGGAGTTGTAGTCCTGTATCAATAGCTAATTGCATTTGCAATTGTGCCATGTACATTTGCATTTTCAATTCATAAACCTTGATACTATCCAGGAGACTTTTGGCATTTACTTTGACGGTATCTATATAAATTGCTGCTTGTTCAAAGTTAATGTTTAAATATTCGGCTTCTACTGCTTCTACATATAAATCTAAGGTTAGCTCATATTGTTTTTGCCAACTATCTCCAGATAAAAGCTTTAATCCCACCTGAAAATATCTAACAGCAGCTTCATAAGCTGTGGCTGATTTAGCTTTACGTCCCGCGATTAGGTTGAGTTTAGATAGTTGATTTTTTTCATTTTGATTAGTAATCAAATCAACGCCCATATTGAGTTGATTAACTATTTCAAAAATGTTTTCGGTTAATTCACTAGATTGGGTGTGACTGAAAAGAAGTTGACCTATTTTTAAATGGGTATGTTTTTTTTCTAATTCGGGAATTAAAGAATAGGCTGCTTGCTGCACTCGGTCGTGCAAAAACTTATATCTAACATTTAATTCTTCACAGACATCAATTTCTAGTTCTGTCTTCAGATCAACAGGAATGTTGCCGATGTCAGCTAATTGAATATTGGCATCAGTAAATAGTTTATAATTATCGTTTTGAGGAATAATTAACCCTTCTTGTAAAGCTGGCCATAGGTCAGATGCTGTGTTAATTGGGGAAGTTTCACAGACAATAGCTAAGGTATGAGCATCAAACTCATTGCCAAGACAAGCCGCTATTTTTAAAATATTTTGGGTAGATTGGGGTAATTTATTTAATTGTGTGGTCAAAAACTGGACAACATCATCATTTTGATATAAAGCCTTAGTTTCTTCTATATTGCATTGCCAGTGACCAAGATAAAAATCATAGGTAATCAATCCTTCCTCATGCAGTGATTTAAGTAATTGGGTGGTAAAAAATGGATTACCTTGGGTTGTTTGTAAAACAAGTTCTGTTAACTCTGTGATTTGAGATGGTTGACAAGCAAGGGTGTCCGATAAAAGGTGTTGGAGATGATTTGCTGCTAATGGTGGGAGGGAAATTTGATTAATGACTGTTGGTAGCTGATGCAGTTGATTTAGTGCCATCATCAAAGGATGTCCAGTATCAACTTCGTTATCTCGATATGCTCCAATTAGTAACAGATATTTCGTCTCTGCTTCGCTCATTAATAATTGAATTAATTTTAATGAGGCTGTATCTACCCATTGCAAGTCATCTAAAAAAATCACTAATGGATGTTCTGCGGTTGCGAAGATTTGAATAAATTGGTTAAAAAGTAAATTGAAGCGATTTTGGGCAGCATTACCTGCGAGTTCTGGGACAGGGGGTTGTTTATCGATGATTTTTTCCAATTCAGGAATTACATCGATGATGACTTGTCCTTGATTGCCTAAAGCTGAAAGAATTTTGTTTTTCCAATCTAATAATTGAAATGTGCTTTCTGTCAGTAGTTGTTTGATTAATCCGCGAAATGCTTGTAATAGGGCAGAAAAAGGGATATTACGTTGAAATTGGTCATATTTACCAGCAATAAAATAACCGTTTTGACGAGCAATTGGTTTATGAACTTCTTGAACAACTGCGGTTTTACCAATGCCGGAAAATCCAGCTACTAACATTAATTCTTTGTGTCCCTGACTGACGTTATCAAAGGCAGATAATAAAGCTGTGACTTCTGCTTCTCTACCATAAAGTTTTTCGGGAATTAAAAAGCGATCGCTCCGGTCTTTCTGTGCTAACTTAAATTGACGTATCTCTCCTTGATGTAGCCACATCTCCTGGCACAGTTCTAAATCATGACGGATGCCTCTTGCTGTTTGATATCGTTCTTCAGCAGTCTTGGACATTAGTTTGAGAATTATCTCTGCTACTGGTGGTGGTATCTCAGGATGATATTCTCTTGGGTTTTTGGGTTTTTTCGCTAGGTGGCAATAGATGAGTTCAAGAGGATTTCTATTGTCAAAAGGTAAATGACCGGTGAGCAATTCATAAAAGGTAACTCCCAAAGAATAATAATCAGTCCGATAGTCAATGCCGCGATTCATTCTTCCTGTCTGTTCAGGGGCCATATATGCCAAGGTGCCAGCTAATACATTGACAGGCTTAATTTCGGCTATTTCTTTGGGCAAGACAGAGGAAATGCTAAAATCTATGATTTTAATTTGTTTATTTTTGGGATTAATGAGAATATTTTTAGGTTTAATATCTTTGTGAATAATTCTATTTTTATATAAACATTCTAAGGCATAGGTAATTTCAATAGCTATGTAAAAAAAATCATCTAAACTCAAAGGTTGGGAATTGGCATATTGATTGAGAGTAATACCGCCAAAATCTTCGAGAATCAGGGCGTAACCTTTGCGGTATTGTTCCAGCTTATAGGTTTTAATAATATTAGGATGGGAAATATTTTGTGTGAGTGACAATTGATTTTTTAACCCAATTAAGTCACTAAAATGGGGGTATTCGGCGTTGATAATTTTAATAATAACTGGATTTTCTGTATCTTCTTGAATACCACGATAAATGCTAGTTTTGGTACTAACTTTAATTAATTCAGTAATTCTATAACCGGGTATGGTAGGCGCAGATATAGAAGTATCAATCATAAAGCAACATAATTGCTGGTTTTTTGAGTTTCCTAGATTAACAGACTGATGTTATTGAAAATAAATATCACTCACCAAGTTGAGTTTTTGCTGATCAGGATAGAGATTAAACGGGTTAATAACAGTCCTCTATTCTTAATCTGTTGGTGACAAAATTTTTGTATATGAATAAATACCCAGTGATATTTGTAACTAAACGCCTATATCCTCTCACATCTCCTACCGTTTGATTATATGTATGTGTTGAAATCGTTTTATTTTTATTGTTATACATTTGGTTACCCTGATGCTGAAGCTATTCATGTTCAATATTTCATTTCATCTTAACCAGATAACCGTAATATTGACAGTACAGCAATGAAAGTTTTATAGAAACTATATGAAGTATGTGTAATTCCGCAAGTTATTTGTGTGGAAAGAGGTAGGGAAGATAGGAAGGTAGGGAAAAGGTGGAAATGAAGAGGAATAAAGACCATCAGCAGTCGCGCGTGGGGGAAACTGAGGACAAGGAGGAAATCTTCTTTTTCCTTCCCCTCCTCTACTCCCCCTCTCTTTCTGTCACCTGCTATACCTATCCTACCTCAACTAAACCAACACTACAGCGATCGCACCACCAATGGCCGCAAACAAGGCGGAAACCAAAGCAGTAGCAAACAACCACCAGGCCGCGTTTTCCGCAGCTTTCCTGGTTTCTTCTGCTTGGCGTTGGGCTTGATGCTTGACTAGTTCTAGCCGACGTTGGGCTTCATGTTGCAGATTTTCTGCCCGTTGGAGGACGGTATTTCTAGCCCGTTCTACTTGGTCAATGATGCGGTTGGCATCTGCCTCGGAAATGTCTTCACGGGAACTTAAAATTGCCACTAGGGTATCACGATTAAAGGTAGAAAGGCGATCGCGTAAAGCCTCAAATCCTGCTTGGGGGTCAGAGAATAATTGGCGAATATCATGTTTAATCCCGTCGTAATCTAATTCTGGTCTTTCCAAGGAGTTGAGATAATTACGAACTCTGGTGAAAATTCCCTCAATCACGTCTTGAATACGCCTTTGAATTCCCCGCACCTGGGCGACAAATTGGTCACGGGCGATAACGATATTATCGGCAATTCTGGCTGCTTCCTCATCTGTCATGTCTTCCCGGATTTTCAACAAAGCAATAATTGTGTCCCGGTCGAAGTGAGAAAGGCGATCGCTCAAACTTTCCATCCCCACCCGCGGATCATGCAATAATAACTGTACATCTCGTTTAATTGCCTCTGGGTTTAACTCTTCCTTACCCGTCAGCCGTAAATATTCTTCTAAATAGGTTTGGAAATTTTGTACCCGTTGCTGTGTACGGGTTGCTAACCGCCTTGGTGCCCGAATAATATTAAAAATTGAAGTCTGCACCGCATCAATAATTTGATTAACTTGGGCTTCACTCAAATCTTGTCGTTGACTAAGTAACTGTACCAAAGTTTCTCTGTCAATTTGTGACAAACGACGACGTAGGGCAATTACTCCCTCTCTCGGATTTGCAAACAATCGATTTAAGTCGCGCTGAATACCTTCAGGATTCAACTCTTCCTGACCAGTGTTCCTCAAATAATCAGCAATGGCAGAGGTAACAGAATCTAGTTGTTCTTTGCCCTTCGCTGCTACTATTTGTGGTGTATGACGGATGCCACGCCATAATTCCTCCACCACATCAATAATTTGATTAACTTGGGCTTCACTCAAATCTTGACGTTGACTCAACAACTGCACCAAAGTATCTCTATCAAAGCGAGATAAGCGCAACCCAATAGCCGCTACACCAGCTTGGGGATGATCTAACAGTCTGCGTAAATCAGCACGAATGGCATCAGGGTTTAATTCCTCCTTGCCTGTGTTACGCAGATATGACTCGATGTTTAACCACAGACTTTCTACTTGATGCTGGGCTTGCTGGGCTATACCTAAAGATTCTACCAACAAGCGATCGCGCTGGGTCTCCAACTCAGTCACAATGGGGTTAATTCCCCACTCTTGAATATCATTCCTTTCTCGCAGTATTTCCCCCATCTGTTCCCGATTCAACTGCGTTAGTCTGCGCGACAAAGTTTGATAATTAGCCTCTGGGTCTGCTAACAAAGGTTTAAAATCCCTCTCAATTCCCTCTGATGTCAAATCAGCCTTGGGAGTCACCAACAGATAACTTTCCACCCTGCGTTGCAAATCTTGGACCATTTCCCTTTCCTCAGCCGCAGTCACCGTAATTAACACCTCATCCCGCACCCCTAACAAGCGGTCAACAACCTGGTTAATTTGAGCTTGAGTTAACATTCCCCGTTGTTGGAGAATATTCACAAAATCCTGTCTGGTAATTTGCTCTAACTCCCTTCGCACTACACCAGGGTCAGCAGCAGGGTCATAAATCACATCTCGAAATTCCTGAGCCATTCTATCTGAACTCAGTTGCCAAACATAGGTATTGAGTAAATAGTTTTCAATATCAGCCCGAATGGGACTATAAGATTGTGCCGTAATTTTTTCTGTAACCTGATTTTTGGCATTAGTTAGCACTTGCCAAATCTTTTCTACATCCCATTCTGGCAAATCAGCCCTACCTAAAACCACCCCAGTCAATGCAGAGATAGTTTGTTGAATCACCCCAGGCTTTTGTGCTGTATCTTTGTTAGCATGAATTTCTGCCATTAATTGGTCAACTTTGGCATTCAGTTCTGCCGTTTGTCCTCGTCCTGGAGGTAATGATTGCAAATAATCAATTAACTCATGCAAGCGGTTCGTACTTGGGGCTTGTTGACTGACCACCTGTCTCCACACATGATATAAACTATCAGCAATTCGATTCACATCCCTTGGAGAAAGGTCTGTGCGACTCCTTACCAAATCCACAAACCTTTGACGGTCAATTTGTTGTAAATCAGGGCTATTGGCAATATTTTGAAACTGCGGTTCCTTCAATAACCTTTCAAACTCCGTCCGAATCATTGATATATCTAACTCTGGTGGACGCAGCTTTTCTATATAATCTTCTAAATTATTCCGAATACTCACCGGGTCAACTGCACTACTCAATTCTCGACGCACAACTGACGCAGCAGCTTCCGCTGTTGCCACTACTTGCTGATTCACATTCCTACCACTCAAAGCTGCCATTGCTGTGCCCACAATTGCTTGAAAGCCAGAGGTAGCAGTATTCACTACCGAACCAATTAAGGAACCAACAGTAGTTGTACTCACCCACATTAATAATAAAAAGTATGCCCCCCAAATGACTAAACCGAGAATTGCTCCTAATCTAGGGTCTAATATCAATAAACTTAACTTTACCGCTAAAAAACAAGCGATTAATAACGCAACAGTGACTGTAACTACCGTCCAAACTCCCAATTTTGTACCAATATTCCGAATGCCCCCACTTTCACTACTACCATCATGGGAACTTCTTCCTAAATAAGAAATACCCGCCGCAATGGAAAGATTCGTTAAAACTAATTGAAAAGCAAAAGCTAGGATCACACCAGAAATTAAAGCAATAAAAAAGCGAGGACCAGATGTCAGCACCGATGCTTGGGCTGGAGTAATATTTGATGCTGACCCAGGAATTTGGGACAATATCAAGAAAGATTTGTAGAGTACCTGCATGATTTGCATTTCCTACAACTAAGTGTAACTTTAAGCAGTTAATTTTTTCGTCTGGCTACAGACTAAGCTCAAGGTCTAGCTCCCAGAATCCAAAACTTTATGCCTTGATAACATCTCTCCAAAGAAAGAACCAAGCAAAGATAATTACTCTCAAATTTGTCTCTAGGGCTTACGGTTAATCAGCATTTCATCTCATAGAAAATTTTTGTGTTTACATTTATTTACAATTACCGTTTTTTCATCATCCCCAGGTGGATTTGTCTAGAGTTATACCTGTATATTTCTCATCCACAAGAAGTGTTGAGAGTTTGTGTCTAGGGACGGAAAGCAGGTGAATAACCAAAAGCTACATTGAAGTTAAGTCGTAAATAAATGTAAAGGAAGAAAAATGGAAACTCGCTCTTCTACTGATATCCCACCAGTTGCTAAAGCCTATAATGGTGTGGATCGCAACGGTTTTATTTTTGGTTGGAATCCCCAAGCCGAATTATGGAACGGACGCTTGGCAATGATTGGTTTTCTTGCTTATCTATTTTGGGATTTAGCTGGCTATAGTGTACTGCGTGACGTTTTGCACTTCATTAGATATTAACTAATACCAGTAGGGGTTTAGCAATGCTAAACCCCTACATTTTGTGAATCAATATTTTCTCTTTTTGCTTTTTCTACTTTCTCAACTTGCTTGGGTGCTTCTATTTCTTGATAGAGTCGGATAGCTTCATTAAAATTGGTGTTGCTGTTTTCAATTTCACCCATTTTTTGATATGTTAAACCTAGTTGATAGTATGCTTCCGCTAAATCACATTTAGCACTGATTTCTTCAAAAATTTGTATAGATTTTCCGTAAAATTCAAGAGAGTATTGATTTTTATTATGTTTTCTATAAATATCTCCTAAGCTAAACAGGTAAAAACCTTCACCCTGTCTAAAGTAAGTTAATTCAGAATATTTTTTCAAGAATTCACATAATTGAATTGCTTCTTTAAGTTGATTATGAGCTACTAATGCTTTTATTAAGTTATAAAATCCGTATCCTTTAATCCAGTGTTTATTCGTATTTTCTAAATATGATTTAAAATCCAATGCAGACTGCAAATGTTTCAGAGAGAAATTACTTTCTTTATTAAAAGAGAATAAAACAGATAAGCAAGAATGTATGTAAGTTAAAAATTTTTTACCTCCTTCACCAGTTCTTTTAGCTACATGAGCAATTTCTTCAAAAATAGAAATTGCTATATCATATTCTCCTATTTTCATGTATAGTAAACCTAAAGCTCCACGAATATCAATATATGATTCTGCCTTTAAATAATCTTTGCTTGATATTGAATAATCCAAAAATTCAATTGATTTTTTATATTCAAAAATAGCTCTTTTTGTATTCCCAACTATAGAATTTGCATCTGCCTGATATGTAAATATTGAAGCTTTCATACGATTTGGAATATTCTGTTTATCCCGCAGAAAATCTAAAATTTCAGAGGATTTTCGTATGTAACCAAAACCACGCAATTTAGGAATAAGTTCAGTATCACCGATTTTTTTCACTATTACTTTACTGGCATTAAGCCAGTCTTCGATAATTAAAAAATGGTAATAAGACTCAAACTTTTGAATAGCGTCAATAGGCGTTATAATATTTATAACTTCGTTGTTCCAAAATTTTGCCGCTTTACGATTTACCTCCTCCCATTCTCCACTTGCTTTCAACCTCTCTATGCCCTGTTGCTTAATAACTGGATGCAACCAATATTCCCCCTTATCAAATTCCACTAAACACCGATTTCGCAAAGCCTTAATTACATCTCTTCTCTTATCTTCTGGAACATCCCAAAGTAAAGATAAAAGTGCATTACAAGAAACTCTAGGTACATCCTGATAACGAAAACATCCCAACCGACAAAGCAGTTTATAAGCGTCAATATCTAAAGTTTGCAATCGGTTAAACTGACTTGCAACTAAATTTTTTAATTCCGTTTCTACACAGGTACTATTTTCTTGCCAATAAGCAGCCATATCTCTATCATAATCTTCTCTCATCACCCCAAAGAGGATATCCATAGCTTTGGCATTACCCCCATAAATTTTGTGCATTGCTTCTAATGATGGGATATCAAGTTTAATTTTGCGAGATATAAAAAATTCTCCCCATGCTTCCAAAGTCAACACAGCTAAAGGATAATGATAGATATTACAATCAATACGCTCATCACATAACCTTTCTCTACTGGTAATGAGGGTAAGAGACTGCACCTTTTCATCACCTAAAACTCGTAATAATTCAACATACAGACTATGTTTTTCAATCAACCTACCTTGTTTATCTAATGCAGGTTCTAGGTTATCAATTAATATGCCAACTCTGCGATTTTGTAATTGTTGCTTTAGCCTAGTTAGAGTAGTTTTAAAGTCTCTTCCTGGTTCTTCGTGAAAATATTGTTTTAACCAAGTTTCAATTTCACTTTCAACAGCAGTAATATTTTCTGTATCTTTCGCCATTTCTAGCGGTAAAACTAAATCAAAATTTTTATATAAATATTGCTTGGCTAAAGTCGTCTTGCCCACGCCACCTGATGCTTGAATGACGATGATTTTTATACCTTCATTAATGCGGTCATTAATATCATTAATTGCTGCATTTCTTCCGACAAAATTGCGCGCTTCTTCGTTGCATTTGGTTAAGATTTCAGAATTAGATATTTTCTGTTGGTCAGGAGGTAAATTTTGCTTGATGACACTTATGAGGTTATTTTTTGTAACTTTTCGTTCTAATGCTGTAGACAGTGCTGCCCATAATTCAGAACCTATTTCTCTAGCATACTCATCACTTAAGTTACTCTCCACGGCTATAGTTGGATAAGTTTTACCCTCTAAAGAACCCCTCAATACAGCCATCTGTGAATCATTGAGGGGTTTTTGAGTATGTTTTGCAATCAGACTTTGAGTGAAATTTACAGCATTATTAATATTCATTATAGAGCAGTTTTAAGCCGATATTTAGTGCATATTCACCAAATTTAGCATTTTTTAGCCACCAAACCAACGAAAACCTACTTTTTCCTACCAACTTTTTTATACTAACCCATTACTTTTTCTTACTGACAAGAATTTCAGGGTCAAGTATAGTCTTGATATTGATTGAGAAAGCAGTATAAAAAACTGAACTAATCAATCTAGACACTGAACTGAAGCGCAAGAAAAAACCCAACCCCTAAAGGTTAGGTATTGTAAATTATTTCTACAGGCTAGTATGACACGCTTTACATTTGTTGGTAAACCAATCAGAAGGTTTACCCAAACAGCATTTGCTGTACTTCCTTTTTTTCTCACTTTCTCCAGTGTTGTTTCTCCTGCTTTTGCAGAGTCTCTACAAGTAGGTGATAAATCATTTGAAATTATTGATGATATCAAGATTGTCATTAATAGAGAATCAATTGATGAACAACCAATGCAGGTAAATCAAAATGGTAACAGATATAAAATACTGAGATTTTTACCTGCTTTAACTCAGGAGAAAGAAATTGAGCCGCTACCAGGTCAGAAGAAAAAGCCAAACCTATTATACAGATTAGCACAAGTCCAAGACCAGCAAACGGGTAAAACTTTAACAGTTGCATTACCGATTATTTTCAACCCTCCCATTAAACAAATTGGACTGTAAATTCTGTGTTTTGTATGGCTGGTTATTTTGCTTATACCAGCCTTTCTTTCAGCATTCAGTTTTTGATCAATTCAAATATTTAGGTAATGATCATGAAGACTTTAATCAAGTTGACAATTTCTGCTGCTACTTTTGCATCATTATTGACGATTATTCATTCTGCTCAAGCCGCTACAATTACCGTTCCGATAAATACAGGAATAGCAGGTAAAACAGGAATGAACATTGGCAATCCTGATTCAAGTTTTACTTGGAACTATTCCGGTAATTATCAAGATCCACGTTATCCAACTTATGGATTCAATGATGATTTCAGTTGGATTATGAAAAATAACATTGGATCAAATAATGATTATGGTTCTGATGTTCCTGGTAATATGCCCAGTTTTTATGGTGTTGCACATATTTATCATACTTTTGAGCTACCCAAAGATGCTACTGATATCAAACTAGATTTTACTGCTATTGCTGCTGATGATCGTGTGGTATTAGATATCAATGGTAATGAAGTCGGTAGATATGCTTTTGCGCTTCCTGCTCATAGTTCAGCTTCAGGTAGAATGATGGACGGAAATAAAAATTATGTTCCTAAACAATTTGACGGGAATGGATGGGAAGGTTTTAAATTCAATAATCAAAATTTATTTAATGTAGGTGGGATAAATGTTTTACGATTCTGGGTCAATAACACATTTAGTACAGACCCAAATGCACCTGCAAAAGCTTTATCTAGCCAAGCAGGGGATTTAGCTTGGACAAATTTCAAAGGCACACTTTCTTATACTATACCTGATTCACAGCCTGTACCAGAATCATCAGCAACTTTAGGTTTAGTATTTTTTGGTGCTGCTGGTAGCTGGGTAATGCGAAACCGTAAAAAACCAGTGGTAGCAAGTTAAAAATTGAATATTTATTTACACCTATTGCGATCGCTCTCTAGCCACCTTCACATCAAAAGAGCGATCGCTTTCCTGTATTTATGGAAAATGAAGTGCGATCGCCCTTATTTTATGTAGCATACGCTGTAATTAATCACTTTATAGGCTTTACTATCCGTTAACAAAGCAATTGTGACTGAGTTTAGTTTCTAAATCAAACTCTAACTTCCAATTATTCTTTAGAAATTGGTGCACAAGTAACGAATGGTTGCAATTGAGCAGGAATTTTAGCAGCAACTAACTCAATTTGACCATGGCTATTGCGTCGCCAAGATGTCGCTTGTATGAGGATGTCTGGAGAAGAAGGTAATTGTGCATCCACTGTTTTTCGATATGCAGAGATGTCACGAATGTCAGACCAGGTGTGTAGACTTAAACCTTGGTAAACATCGCTCCTCGTTTCTTCTGTAGGATTTTGTGGAATTCCACCACGTCCGGTGGCGATAAAACTACTACCCCGATTATTTGCACAACCACTTGCTATTTGTTGGGATGGGTCAGTGACATTTGCAGGTAATTCAATTAAACCAGAATTGGGGTCAATACCAATATGATTAATTTGCACAGTACCATTAACACTAAACTGGGAACTGGCAGCGATGTCGTTGGTGGGATCAGTTCTGGGAGTGATGGTATCAACTAGTTTTAGACCAATCAGACTTTGACTAGTCATATCAATATTGCCGCCCCGACCTTGAATGGCATTAGCGATAATGTCACTGTTTTCTAGACCAACAATCACAGGTGAAGAAATTGATAAGTTGCCACCATCACCTTGACCAGCGGAAGTAGTGGAAATTAAGCTATTGTCCCGCATCAGTAGATAATTTTGTAAGTTTAATCTGACATCACCTCCATTACCAGAAGCAGTAGATGCGCTGATGCTACCTTGATGGTTGAGAAAAATGGAGTTGGCGTTAATCTGCAAGTTCCCTGCACTGTTCGGCCCATCATTTTTGACAGTGACAAATGCCCCATCAGTGACACGTAACAAAGGGGTATTAATCGTGAGAGAACCCGCTTTACCAGTAGGAATGGCTGGAAGTCCAAGGGCAGCTTGAGTGGCTGGATCAACAATTTCGGCACTGGAGGCGATACGGGCAGGAAGAATCGAGGTAGTGGATCTGCCTCTAACATCTACATACTCTGAAGCATTGACTGTCACGCTACCTGCTGCACCTGAAGCCACGGTGCTAGACCCTAGTATTCCACTGTCTCTAACTATTAATCTGGATGTGTTGATAAAACTGCTACCGGAATCTCCAGTGCTACTCGTCGATGAAATGACTGCACTTGATAATGTTGTGAAGGGGTTATTACCAGCAATTTCCAGTAAGTCTGCCACATTAAATCGTAGGATTCCAGCCTGTCCTGAACCAGCAGATAAAGTGCTGAGACTGCCACTATTCAGAACTCTCATATTACTGGTTGAGACGTTTATATCACCTGCCCTACCAGAGTTTAATGTGATGGAGGTAATGGAAGTCACGACAACGGGATTAGCGGGAGCAAATCCATCAAGGGCGATCACACCTGTTACATTGGCTGTAATATTACCACTAGCTATTGGTGTAAATGTCCAGTTATGGATATTTGCCCCTTCTGTCATGAATAAATCCTGGGCAGAAAGGTTAATATCCCCTGTTGGAGTAATGCCTAAGTTATCAATTTGGATGAGACTTCCTAATTTACCATCCGATGTATTGCCGCTGAGGTTAACAGTTCCAGTGGCTTTGATGGTAATGCCTTGAGATGGTTTTTGTAGTCCCGTGTTTTGTAGCAAAGCAGCAGAACCTTCACTAAAACTAATGTTCCGTCCTTGCAGTTGAATCGATCCACCGCTACCACTAGCATCTAACAAAGATTGTTGTGCTAAATGAATGTCATGGAATTGACTGACAGCGGAATAATTCCCAACCAACCCCGCAGATGTTGAGTTGAGTTTGACAAACCCATCACTCACACTACCTACTTCTAGATGCCCTCCTCCCTTGGTAGTAACAACACCACCGGAAAAATTCACACCTTTGCCAATCAATGCCAGGGTATTGCCAGATCCCACTTGTAACCCGATGGGATTTTTGCTGCGATCAGCGGGAGCAAAAAATCCTATGGTGATGTTATGTCCACTTCCTTGTACAACAATATCTCTTGAGTTTTGAGCCAACTGCAAACCGATGGGTACACTCATCGTCAATAATGGCGATACACTGAGGTTTTTTCCACTAAATTCTGTTCCATCAGCAAATTTGATACTAGTTGCTGTAGTTCCTACAAAGGAGCCACTAATATCTAACTTGGCATTGTTACCAAATACAATCCCTGCTGGATTCATTAAAAATAAACTGACAGCATTATTGGGATTATTATTAATCGTTCTAATTAATCCATCAATATTAGAAATATTTCCACCAGTTACTCGACTAAAGATAGTTGTAATATTAGGTGTATTTACTAAATCAAATCTTGCTTCACTACCCTTAGGCAGAGAGAAATTACTGAAGCTGTGAAATAAATTATTACCCTTTGCAGTACCATTAATAATTGTAAAAATATTGCCAGTGGGGTTGACAACGGTCTTTGTTGTCCCATCTGACGTTACTTGTGCAACAACAGGTAAAATCATTCCTGATGAGAGAAGTCCTGTTGTTAATATAGATACGAATATGTTAGTTTTCCAGTTATTTTCTATCGTAATTCCCCCCATCACCTAATCCTCCCTTTCATGATTTTACTTCCTTAGATTTAAAATTCCCTAAATCCCATGATTTATAACACAATGATTTTTGGGGAAACAGGGAAAGTTGTTTCTCCTCCAACTGCTAAATTCAGAGATAAAATACTGATAATTTGATTTAGGTTTTGAGGTTATTTAGATATCCCAGAACAGCTTAATGTTTGCACTGGAGTGGAAGATTTAGCTGCAACTAATTCAACTTTCCCTTGGGCATTTCTTCGCCAGGATGTGGCTTGGACAAGGGTTTCTGGGGATGGGAGGATTTTGGCTTGTGCTGGTTGGGTTTTGCGGTATGTATAAATATCACGAATATCAGACCAGGGTTGAGCGCTCCTGACATCTTGATTAGGATTTTCTGGTATTCCCCCTTTTCCTGTAGCCACAAAACTACTACCTTGCTTGACATCACAACCACTAGCAATTTGTTGAGATGAATTACTGAGATTTGCTGGTAATTCGATTAAACCAGAATTGGGGTCAACACCAACATTATTAATATCAACCGTACCATTAACACCAAATTGAGAACTGGCTGTAATGTCATTTTCTAAAGTTAGTTGGGGGCGAAACTTCAGTCCAAAGATACCTTGAGTTGTGATGTTAATATTACCACCATGACCTGTGACTGCATTAGCCGTAATGTCGCTATTATTAAATCCGACAATCACTGGCGAATTAATCATAATATTGCCACCATCTCCTGAACCGAGAGCAGTTCCTATAATCAGACTCTGATCTCTAAGAATGAGCGCGTCGCTTTGGATATTCATATTACCGCCTTGTCCTGAAGCTGTAAAACTAGCTAAAAAGCCCTTATTTAACTCCAGCCTTTCTGTATTGATATTCAGCGTACCTGCATTCCCAATTCCATAGTTACCAGTATTAATTCTGGCTTCATCACTAATTTTGAGGATAGGACTATTAACAGTCACTTGTCCGGATGAACCTCTCGGAATTTTACTCACATTGATTAATTGGGAATAATAACTGGCACTCAGAGAGCTAACTGTTGAAGAAATATTACTACCATAGCTAATATTTGGTGAGCGACCACTGATATTAATCCATTCCGTCGCATTCACGGTTAAATCACCTGCATTACCTACTCCCAGACTCGCAGTTGTCACACTACCACTTGCCTTGATTGTAAGGGTGCGAGTATTTAGTGTCAGTTTCCCGGCATTACCACCATTCCCAATAGTAGTATTACCAATAACACTAGCAATACTGATGGGAGTTGCGCCAATGACATTCACACTATCGGCATTAATTGTTACTTCACCACCTGTACCAAGTCCAAAGGTTGTGGAGCCGAGATAACCACCATCTAATACAGATAGATTCTGTGTTGTGACTGTCATGTCACCAGCCTTGCCTGTAGAGAATGTGAGTGTTCCGATTGCTGCGTAGGCTGAAGGGTCGTTAGGAATATAACCGCTGACATCGAGATTAGAGGTTGTGATGCTGAGATGTCCACTATCAGCAGATTTGTAATTACGGTTACTGACTATCGCACCATTATTAACGCTTAAATTTGGTGTGACAATGCGAATATTACCGCTCATACCATTGTTGATGGTCTCGTTGATAATACTGGTACGGATTTTCAGGTTAGTAGTAGCACCAGACAATTTCAGAGTATCAGAGGCAAAAACATCGATATCTCCAGCCTTTTGCACTCCTCGATTTTGTACCCATAATACGGAGCCATCTGTGAGGCGAACTTTGCGACCTTGTACTTGAATAGAACCTGCATTAATGCCATTGACATTTACTAGCGATCGCTGTGCAAGATTAATATCACCAAATCTAGAAGTGTTTTGATAATCTAGGTTAAATCCTTGACTGACTGCATTGAGTTTAACTTCACCTTCAGCTACACCACCGAGTTCAACTCGTCCTTCCGGAGCAAGCAAAATCCCACCATTAAGGTCAACAGAAGAACCCAAAAGTGCTAATGTACGTCCCGATTTCACAGCCAAATTAGCCTCTAATACTGTAGGAATATAGGATGTAATTAGTGGATTTTGAGAGGTGAGATGATGTCCAGTTCCTTGTAAGGCAATTTTTCCTGAGTTTTGACCAAACTGCAAGCCAATGGGTACGCTCATGGCTAGCAAGGGGTTAGCAGTAGCATTAACTGCACTAAACTCGACTCCATCAGCAAACTTAATAATATTTGCTGTCGTCCCTACAAAGGAGCCGCTAATATCTAACTTGGCATTTTGTCCAAAGATAATCCCATTGGGATTCATTAAAAATAAACTGACAGCATTATTGGGATTATTATTAATAGTTTTAATTAATCCATCAATATTAGAAATATTTCCACCTGTCACTCGACTAAAAATAGTGGTAATATTAGGCGTATTTACTAAATCAAATCTTGCTTCACTACCCTTAGGCACAGAGAAATTACTGAAGCTGTGAAATAAATTATTACCCTTTGCAGTACCATTAATAACTGTAAAAATATTGACAGTGGGGTTGACAATTGTCTTGGTTGTACTATCTGATATCACTTGGGCAAATGTGGGTAATGTCAGTCCAGAAGTGAACAAACAAGTGATCAATGTACCAAAAATTCGCTTTTGCCAATTGTCAATTACTTTCATCTCAAATTACCCCAAGCTGTCTTAACAGTTAGGGTTCCCAAGGTGATATTTTGACTTACACAATCAACAATATTTATTTACTTTTCTTTACAGCAGCACAGGTAACGAATGGTTGCATCTGAGTAGGAGATTTATCTGCTACTAATTCAATTTTTCCGTCAGGTAGACGATGTACACCGACTGCTTGGACTATAATCTCTGAAGATTGGGGTATTTGTGTCATCACCGGGTGATTTTTTCGATATGCAGAGATGTTACGTAAGTCAGACCAGGTGCGTCGGCTTAAACCATCATAGCCATCTTTCTTCATTTCTCCAGTGGGATTTTTTGGTATTCCTCCCCTACCCGTAGCAATAAAACTACTGCTACTAGTAGCAGAGCAACCGCTGGCTATTTGTTGAGAGGGGTCGGTGAGATTGTTTGGTAGTTCTACTAAGCCAGAATTGGGATCGACACCAACATTATTAATTTGCACAGTGCCATTGACATTGAATTGGGAACTAGCAGTAATGTCATTTGTCAGAACTTCTCTAGGATTGAGAAGATTGCCATACTTCAGTCCAATGATTCCCTCAGTGGCGATGTGAATATTACCACCTCTTCCCTGGACTGCATTGGCAATAATGTCACTGTTTTCTAAACCGACAATGTTGGGGGCGTTAATCGTAATATTACCGCCATTACCACCTGCCTGTGCGCTGATGATACTGCCATTTCGCATCAGTAAGACATCCCGCAGCTGTAGGTCAATGTTACCTCCTTCACCTGCATTGGCTTCAGAACGCAGTTTGCTAGCTTGATCCAACTTCAGATCATTAGTTTGAATGAGCATATTACCAGCATTTCCTGTGCCTTTGCCGCTCACTACAATTTCGCCGCGATCGCTCAGACTCAAATTCTTCGTGGTAACATGTACTGAACCTGCAATACCAGGGCCTGTAGAAGAAGCATACAACCCACTTGGGCCTGTGGCATCCAAAGAGTAAAGCAACTGACCACTGGGTACTTGGCTCACACCTGCAATATTGATGGAATTAGCTTGAATGGAAATATTTCCAGCTTGACCATAGGTTTCAGTTGAGGTAGAAATTCTGCCTCCGTCCAGTAAGTTGAGCTTACCAACAGTAAAAGTAATGTTGCCACCTTTTCCCTTACCTAAACTAATCAGTTCGTTAGTAGCAAAATTGTAGTTACCATTTGTGGATGCAAAAAATCTGGTTGCCACTCCAGTTGATGAACTGCCACCTAAAGTTACTTCGTCAGCGTTAACAATAATGTTTCCCGATGTACCTTCACCATAAGTACCAGTCCGAATACCGGGGCCATTTAATACCTCTAGTTTGCCGACATTGAGAATGATATCTCCACCCTTACCTGTGGCATATTCACGGTTACTGGTACTCATCCCCGTTAAAAATGCAGGTTCACCTGTGGCCGTCTCACCTGTCACACTCAAGTTATCGGCTGTGACAAGAATATTGCCACCATCACCCGTACCTCTGGCGGTAGCTCGCAATTCAGCCCCATCCCGAATGTTGACTTGTGTGGCATTAATGGAGACATTACCGCCGTGACCTTGGGAACCATTCATCGTGTTAGATGCTAGGGTACTGACACTAAATCGCTGTTTTGTAGGTGTATGGATTGCTTCCCCAATCACATTGACAGTTTTACTCTTGACTTGAATGTTGCCCGCATCTCCAAGACCATAAGCACGGGTGTTAATTTGTGCCCCATTTAAAACATTAAGAATAGGCGTTTCAATTGTCACATCTCCACCCCTTCCCCCAGCTGTGGGTTGAGAGTAAGCTGTAATTGCAGTGTTAGAAAGGGCTGGCTGACCAATTAGTTCTAGGGAATCGGAGGCTTTGAGGAGAATGCCTTGTCCTGAACCTGTGCCTAAAGTGTGAGAAGTGAGAGTTGAAGAGCCAGACAGGGTAATTTTTTGCCCCTGGAGAGCGATCGCACCACCTTGGTTTCCACTAGTATCTATTTTAGCAGCGTTAATCAAGTTCATATCTTGGAACTGAGTCACACTATTGAAATTTAAGCTGAACCCCGCAGTATTTGCAGACAGTCCCACCAGATTATTTACAGCCACGCTCCCTAATTCAACTCTGCCATCGCTAGCAGTAATTACGCTCTGATCAAAGGTTAATTTATTTCCCACCAGCGCCAATGTCCTTCCCACTGGCACTTCTAATTTTGCCCCCTCAACTTTAATGGACTTGGAACTGCTCCCCATTTGTAAGCCAATGGGTACGCTTAAGGTGAGTAAAGGTGAATTCCCTCGATGTTTAGCACTGAATTTCAACCCATCGGCAAATAATAAACTTTCGGCAGTTGTAGCCACAAAGGAGCCACCTATTTGCAGACTGGCATTTTGTCCAAAGATAATGCCACTGGGATTGAGCAGGAATACATTAGCACTACCATTGGCTTTAATTAGACCATCAATTAAGGAAGCACTACCACCAGTCACACGACTAAAAATATTCTGTATATCTGAAGCATTGTTGAAGAATGCAGAACCGTGGCTGGGAATTGAGAATTGACTGAAACTATGAAATAAATTATTGCCGACGCGATCGCCATTTGTAATGGTGAAATTCTTGTCATTCGAGTTGACAATTGTTTTGGTTGTACCATCCGATGAAACTTGAGCAAATGTAGGTGGTATTAACCCGGAGGTGAAAAACCAAGTTACCAAAATACCGAAGATTCCCTTGTGCCCACTGTCAATTACTGTCATGCCAAATTACCCCAAGTTGTCTTACCGTTATGGTTCCCCAAATCATATTTTTACGAACACAACCAAAAGCATTTACTCAATTTTCGCTAAAGCTGCACAAGTAACAAATGGTTGCTCATGATTAGAAGATTTATCAGCGAATAAGACCACCTCACCTTGGGCATTACGATGCCAAGAAGTAGCTTGAACCAAAGTTCCTGGTAATGGGTGTATTGGGACTTGTAGGGCTGTTGTTTTTCGGTATGTAGAGATATCACGGATATCAGACCAAGTGCGTAGGTTTAGCCTGTCGTAGACATCGCTACCTGTCTCTAAACTAGGATTTTCTGGTATTCCTCCCCTACCTGTAGCAATAAAACTGCTGCTTTGATTTTCAGCACAACCACTAGCTATTTGTTGGGATGGATCTGTGACGTTGCTGGGTAATTCGATTAAACCTGAATTGGGGTCAACACCAACATTATTAATATCAACAGTACCATTGACACCATATTGAGAACTAGCAGTAATATCGCTTTCTCCCGTAGGTTGAGCACGGAATTTTAAACCAAAAATACCTTGAGTAGCGATCTGAATATTGCCACCGCGTCCTAACACTGCATTGGCAAAAATATCACTATTTTCACCAGGAACAGCCACTATAGAATCCGCTGTAATATTAATATTTCCCCCCGTAGAACTGCCACTAGCATTAGTTGTAATGTTGCTATTGCGACGTAATACCAGAGTGTCAGCCTCTTGGATAATAATATTGCCTTGGTTACCACCCTTAACTTCCGAACGCAGACTACCATGATGATCCAGAACAATATTTTTGGCATCAATCCTCAAGTTACCTGCATCTCCCATCCCAGTATTGCTAACAGTAATTTCTGCCTCGTCATGTACAAGTAAGTTGTTAGCAGTAATTTTGACCGTTCCTGCATCAAAGTCAGTGGTAGAAGAAGCAGAAATAGCACTCTTGAGATATTGTCCATTCACTAAATTTGGGGAAACGCCTTGCACATCAATGTTTTTCACCTTTATGTCTAGATTACCTGCATTTCCCTGACCGGAACTAGAAGAGATAATTTGTCCACCATTAAATACCCGTAGATTATCTGCTGTCAGTTGAATATTTCCACCTTGACCAATGGCATCTTTAACTACTGCAACCGTGATCCCACTCACTGAATTGCTAACGCTATCAATCACTGGGTTACTAACTTCTACATCTGTAGCCTGAATATCTAGATTTCCAGCTTTACCCTGTCCACCTAAAGCACTGGACACTGCACCACCATTGGATACTGCTAAACGTCCAGTTGTGATAGAAATATTCCCACCTTGACCACGAGCAAACGGCTGAATAGAACTGATGACTGCACTAGTAAAATTAACTGGTGTAGTTCCAGAGATTTCTAAGCTCTCAGTTGAGTTAATTGAGATATCCCCAGCCTTACCAGTAGTCAACCCAAAGGCAGAACCAAGTAGATCGGTACTGATACGAGATCCATTCAGTACACGAACTCGATCTGCCTCAATGGTGATATTGCCACTATTATTATTTTCGCCACCAGTTACCAAGGTAGTAATGGCGCTAGGTCGAAACGACTGGGTACCAAAAAAATCAAAGGGAAATGGGTTGTAGCCCTTGACTTCCACATCCTGGGCACGAACAGTAATATTTCCAGTCTTAGAATTGCGAATTGGAGTACCGTTGAAGAAGTTAAAGCCAAAGTTGACAGACTGTAACCAACCGCCATTGGCAATACGTAAGCTTGGAGTCTCAACAGTAATGTCTCCAGCTTGGGCATTACTCGCGAATACACTGGTGAATATTCCTGGTGTAGCATAATTTAACGGGTCAGAGACACCTAACAACTCTACAAATTCTGTTGTTGTGACAGTAATACCCTTTCCTTTACCACGAGAACCATTAGTAGCAGAAGATATTCCCGCACCCTCTTTGATTGTCAAACCTCGTCCACGAATGTTAATAGCTCCCCCATTAAACCCTGTAGTATCCAGGTGTGAGGATTTACGTAAGGTGATAGTTCCCCAATCAGCAGAAATAGGACTGGTTATTTGCAATCCAGCTTGATTATTTAACCCTAACTCTGCATTTTTCAGTGCCAATAACTCAAATCTGCCATCTGGATTACTAATTATGGCAGAATTGAAGTCTATGTCTTTACCTACTAATGCCACTGTTTGCGCTTTAAATATTTGTGGAAAATTTGAAGGATTCTCAGGATTCTGAGGATCGGGTAAGAAATTCAATATTGGCTTGCCTTGAGCTTTGATAGACCCGGCATCGACTCCTAATTGCAAGCCTACGGGGACACTCATGGTTAATATTGGTCTGGTGCTGGTATCTTTAGCACTAAATTCTGTACCATCGGCAAATTTGATACTTTCCGCAGTTGTACCCACAAAAGAACCACTTATATTGAGACTGGCATTAGCTCCAAACATAATGCCGTTGGGATTCATTAAAAATAAACTGACAGGATTACTGCTATTGAGTGTTTGAATCAAGCCGTCAATATGAGAAATATTTTCACCTGTCACCCGACTAAATATGGTTTTGATGTTGGGTGTATTGACTAAATCAAAGGTGGCTGAACCATCTGTTGGTACTGAGAAATTACTAAAACTGTGAAATAAGTTCTGGCCTTTTGCTGTGCCGTTCAGAATCGTGAAGTTATTGCCGTTGGGGTTGACGATTGTTCCGGTTGTACCATCTGATGTCACTTGGGCAAATGTGGGTAATGCTAACCCAGAAGTGAATAAACAAGTGATCAATGTGCCGAAAATTCCCTTTTGCCAACTGCTAATTACTCTCATAGTAGAAATACCCCAAGTTGTCTTAACCTTTAGGGTTCCCAACATGATGTTTTTACTAACGCCGTCAACATTACTTATTCAGCATTTTTCCGGCTCTCTGGTGATCTACAGCTACAATGGTGCGATCGCTCTCTTGTCATCAAGGATAAACAAGTCCAGCCATCACTAAATTAAAGATCCAATTGTTCAATAATTTGACGGAGAATTTGACTAGACAGTTGTAACTGTTGCAACTCAGTCTGATTCAGTGACAGATTTAAAACCCTTGTAACACCTTGACGATTAACTACAGCAGGTAAACTCAAGCACACATCTTGAATACCATGAATATTATTAATGAGACTGCTGACAGTTAAAACTCGGTTTTGATTACGCAAAATTGACTGTGTAATTTGGGCTACAGCCAAACCAATCGCATAGGAAGTTGCCCCTTTACGCTGGATAATCTCGTAAGCAGCATTCTTGACTTGTGCAAAAATTTTGTCTAATTCTGGCTCTATCTGTTCGTCTTCTTCTCTTGTTTCATCTAGAATGTGCATTCCCGATATATTTACTTTGCTCCAAACAGGAACTTCACTATCACCATGTTCCCCAATAATGTAAGCGTGTAAACTACGGGGGTCAAGTTGTAATTTTTCAGATAATAAATAGCGAAACCGTGCTGTATCAAGAACTGTTCCCGAACCAATGACACTAGAACTAGGCAACCCAGAAATTTTGAGACAGACATAAGTCATGATGTCCACTGGATTCGTAATAATTAGCAGAATCGCTGTTGAACAATATTTCACAACTTCTGGAATTAGGCTTTGAAAAATTTCTACATTTCTGTTAACTAAATCTAAACGGGTTTCTCCTGGCTTCTGCTTGGCTCCAGCAGTAATAATGACAATATCTGCATTTTCTCCATCTGCTAAAGTCCCAGCCCTGATTAATGTTGGTTCAAGAAAGGGTAGTCCATGATTTAAATCCATGACTTCCCCTGCTAATTTGTGCTGATTAATATCAACAATTACAATTTCATCTAAAATATTTTGGATCAATAGCGAATAAGCACAAGCCATACCTACCTGACCCGCACCAATAATTACTCCTTTGCGAGGTTGACGAATGATAGAAGGAATAATTTTTTCCTCTAATGAGGGTGTAAATAAGTTTTCAAAATTCATATAACCAATTAACCTATGTAATACTCATGCGTATGTACGAATTGCCCCAATGGTTGAAAAATTAGCGATTCATCCAGATTTACTCTAGCGATAAATTGAGCTAATCATCTTTCTATTTAATCGAAGAAACCCGCACGGGCAAGTATATCGCTGAATTTAGATATTGTTCAACTTTTGTAAGAATTCAATATTTAGCTGTAGTTTTTCTCCTAACCACAAAGAATGTTCTGTCTGGTCTTGAATGTCATCTCCTGTTTCTGGATGAACTAATACATCTCATCCTTCAGGATGAGTCATTAACCAAGGAAAAATTTCGCCAAATTGATGTCGTAAAAAAGCACCTTGATACATTTGTTTGAGTAATTTACCAATCAAATTCGCGGTAATATAATTTACAGTGGATTAGGCAAAAAAAGAGTGGGTATACAGATGGGCAAAGGAAGATTAGAAGCATTCAGTGATGGTGTCATCGCCATTATTATCACCATTATGGTATTGGAGTTGAAAGTACCCCACGGTGATGATTTAGCTGCCTTGGTTCCGCTAATTCCTGTGTTTCTCAGCTATGTGCTGAGTTTTGTATTTATTGGGGTTTATTGGAACAACCATCATCACTTACTACAAGCCATTCGTTACGTTAATGGTCGTATCCTTTGGGCTAACTTACATTTGCTGTTCTGGTTGTCACTAATTCCGTTCGTGACAGCTTGGATGGGTGAAAACCACTTAGCAGCAGTACCAGTAGCATTGTATGGTACCGTACTTTTGTTTGCAGCGATCGCTTATTTTATCCTCACCCGCACCCTCATTTCCCATCATGGCGAGGATTCTACCTTAGGAATTGCCCTCGGAGAAGACCTCAAGGGAAAAATATCAATTGTGTTCTATGTGCTAGCAATTTTACTCGCCTTTGTTAACTCCTGGATTGCCTGTGCCATATATGTTTTAGTTGCAGCTATGTGGTTTATTCCTGACCGCAGAATTGAAAAAACTTTGACACAATGATGAGAATCATTGATAAAGATAAATATTAAATCCTAGACACACCATTCTATGGTATCCAAAAGGAATTTATTAGCAGACATCTCACTTAAAGGACTAGAAATCGCTCCTTCTCAAGTCTGGGGTTCAGTGCGAATAGTCCCCTTATTGCGCCATCAAGTGCGTAATGATTTGCGTTTACTACGTCGTCGCTATGATGAAGATTTAACCATAATTTCCTTGGATAAGGAAATGAATTATTGCTCCTATGTTCCCCATGGATTAGTGTTATCTTGGACTGATAACGGTAGTCCTGTGGGCACTTATGGAGGACAGCTTTTTAAAACAGATGGTAAACAGCTAAACCATAGTTGTGTTAGTGTCCGATTAATGCACCGCATGGTCAAGCGGGAATCTCATAATCAGTTGAGGTTTTTACCATTGCATCTGGCAATGGAAGGCTTTTTATCAATGTTTTTTTCTGGCCCTGATATCGCTTGGCGTGAATATTCCAAATATGCCCTTTCTTACGGTCTAGGTTCCCGCGTAGAAAGTTCTGTTCTTGGACGTTATATTGCTGGACTAGAAGATGCTTTGCGGGTATTTGAAATTCATTCCCAACAAGTTGGAGTATTAGTATTTGTTGCTGAAGCCTTAGCATCAGCTTTTGTCGTCCCCACACCAGAAGATTATCGCCTTTTGCACAATAGTTTACTAGAAGATTTCTATGGTGAATTGTTGTATCAGTATGCCCTCCTGCACGACACAACTTTTCCCATGAATGTATCTTTAGATGAATCAAAAATCAATAATTTACAAGATTTGAGAGTTGCAGTAGAAAATATGCGCGCAGATTGGGCATCTTTTCAAGGTTTTATGGCAGAGGGACTTTTAGGACGTAGTTTAAACTCACAAAAAGTTTATACTGCTGGCTCGTTTATATTACAACGATTTATTACTGACCTAAATCCTAAAACAGAAAATCATATTGGGGAAGCAATTATTCGTGATAATGGTGAATTAGAGTATTTAAAAACTTATCGCTTATCAAAAATGCAGACTCGGCGAGTTTATTTACTCAGTCAATTAGCAAAACATAATTGGAATTTGGATGCTACAGCTAGTAAATTAGGTCATACAAGAGAGGAGTTTGTCTTGCGTTTGGAAAATGTAGGTTTTGGTTATTTACTAAATGCAGAAATACGACAAGCGGCACTGAAAAAAGCCAAAGGTAAAAGGTGAGATGCTTTTTTCATTTTTATTGAATGCAGATAGACGCAGATAAAAAGGAAGAAATCAGCTTCCACTCCTGCGAGTAATGCGAAGAATTTTATCTTGCTGTGAAGGACAACTCCCGCGACCATCACAGTTACTGGTAGTCACATATAATTCCCCATCAGTCCCCATAATCACCTCTCGTAATCTTCCATATTCACCTTGCAAATACACCTCATGCATCTCGATTTGTTGAGGAGACTGGGAATTAAAAACCACTCGCTGCAAGTGTTGGGAACGGAGACTAGCAATAATTAAGCTTCCTCTCCACTCAGGAATAGAATTACCAGTATAAATTGCTGCACCACCAGGCGGTAAAGCTTCACGCCAAACAATAGATGGAGTTACAAGCCCTTGCTGGGATTCACAACGGTAAATATTCGGCCAGCCTAAATTATCACCTGCTTTTGCTAAACTGAGTTCATCGTGACCCCTTCTTCCTAAATCTCCACTGGGGCCATGGTCTGTTACCCATAAAGTTGATTGATTAACCCAATCAAATCCTTGAGTATTGCGAATCCCAGTGATATAAACAGGATTTTTACCAAAGGGATTATCTGGTGGTACTTGTCCATCAGGAGTGACACGCAGAATCTTACCACCCAAACTCTTCACATCTTGAGAAATTTGCGGTTCTCTAGCATCACCAGTGCCAATGTAAAGCATTCCATCGGGGCCAAAACGAATGCGACCACCGTTATGAAATTGCGCTACAGGGATATTATCAATAATTACTTTATCTGGTGAGGCCGTGAGTCCATTTTGGGCTAATTGCCATCGTTCAACACGATTCACCTGCGCCCCATTTTTATCAGCAGTATAGTAAAGGTAGAAAAATCGGTTTTGAGCAAAGTTAGGATGAGTAGCAATGCCAAGTAAACCATCTTCACCGCTTTCTGTGACATTGACAGTAGCTACTGGTTGAGGAATCAGTTTACCCTTCCGCACAAGACGAACTCGTCCAGGTCGTTCTGTCACCAGCATATCTTGATTGGGTAGAAACGCTATTCCCCAAGGAACTTCTAGACCTGTTACCACTTCTTCAACTTGTAGTTTGACCTTTCCTGGGGCACCGAAGCCATTTTCCACTAAGGTACAGGCTAGATTTTTGGTCAAATTTTGTTGGCTGACCGATGTAGCTGTAGGAGTTTGTTGATTATTAATGTTCGCAGATTCAGTTGTGGGTAAATTGCAAGCAGAAAATATTGGTAAAACCATAGCAAAAAATAATTTTCTGGCAACCATATTTCTTGTCAGCTTCATGATTTGTGGTACTCCAAAAAACTGATCACTGCGAGGTACTGCATCAAAAAAATTCTCACTTTTAATGTCAATGGTAACAAGATTCACTAGACATTGGGTGGTAATTAAATGTGCATAGTTGGAAACCCTTGTAGAGACGTTTCGGCGGAACGTCTCTACTGTAGCTTTTAAAAGTGAATTAGTTTACAATTATACTGAGTCTATCTGTGCTTACCAGTACCTATGAGTCAATGTCTTAACCCCAATTGCTTGTATCAAAACCCATCGGGAACTGCGTTTTGTCAGCGTTGCGGGAGTAAGATACTTTTAGGTGATAGATATCGTCCTGTGGGTTTTTTAGGTGCAGGTGGGTTTGGCAGGACTTTTCAAGCAGTGGATGAACATAGATTAGATACTCCCTGTGTCATTAAGCAATTTTTACCCCAACAGTCGGGAACTGCTGAGTTAGAAAAAGCTACAGAGTTATTTAAACGGGAAGCAGTGAGACTGCGAGATTTAGGTAAACATCCGCAAATTCCCGATTTACTGGCTTTTTTTGCTCAAGAAGGAAGACTGTATTTAATTCAGGAATTTATTGCTGGGGAAAATCTGTTGACTCAGAAATGTTGAATGTCGATACAAAACTTTACATCTTTAGATAGAGTAGCTCTAAAAAGCCTAAAATAGTCAACATAACATTATCTCCTCAAGCCAATGAACATAAC